>NZ_JAOCNE010000003.1:0-227495 GCF_056172735.1 Streptomyces sp. R818 | reverse complement strand
TTGGCACATTGCGTCTCCACGTCTTGACGCGTCAGGGACGAGTCTCAGACGGGGCCATCCGCCAGCCAATCGGAAGTACGGGAAGAGATGTCGGCACCGAACAAGTCGTACGACCCTGTCGAGGTCGAGGCACTGAAACCGGAAGAGATCGAGCGCGTGCGGGACGAGGCGCTCGCCGCCTTCGCCGCCGCGGACTCGCTCGAGGCGCTTCAGGAGGCCAAGGTCGCGCACACCGGCGGCACGTCGCCGCTGTCGCTCGCCAACCGCGAGATCGGCGCGCTGCCCCCGCAGGCCAAGGCCGCCGCGGGCAAGCTCGTGGGCCAGGCCCGCGCCGCCGTCGGCCGGGGCCTCGCCGCCCGCCAGGCCGAGCTGGAGGCCGAGCGCGACGCGCGCGTCCTGGTCGAGGAGGCCGTGGACGTCACGCTGCCCTACGACCGCACCCCTGCCGGTGCCCGCCACCCGCTGACGACCATGATGGAGCGCGTCGCCGACGTCTTCGTGTCCATGGGGTACGAGGTCGCGGAGGGCCCCGAGGTCGAGGCGGAGTGGTTCAACTTCGACGCCCTGAACTTCACGCCGGACCACCCGGCGCGGCAGATGCAGGACACCTTCTTCGTCCAGGGCCCCGAGGGCACCGAGGGCGACGAGTCGGGTGTCGTTCTGCGTACGCACACCTCTCCCGTGCAGGCCCGCACGCTGCTCGACCGCGAGCCGCCGGTCTACGTCGTCTGCCCCGGCCGGGTCTTCCGCACCGACGAGCTGGACGCCACCCACACCCCCGTCTTCCACCAGATCGAGTTGCTCGCGGTGGACGAGGGCCTGACCATGGCCGATCTGAAGGGCACCCTCGACCACATGGTCAAGGCGCTCTTCGGTGACGACATGAAGACGCGCCTGCGCCCGAACTACTTCCCGTTCACCGAGCCGTCCGCCGAGATGGACATGGTCTGCTACGTGTGCCGCGGCGAGTCCGTCGGCAACCCGGACCGTCCCTGCCGCACCTGCGGCAGCGAGGGCTGGATCGAGCTGGGCGGCTGCGGCATGGTCAACCCGCGCGTGCTCACCGCGTGCGGCGTCGACCCCGAGAAGTACAGCGGATTCGCCTTCGGGTTCGGCATCGAACGGATGCTGATGTTCCGCCACAACGTCGAAGACATGCGAGACATGGTCGAGGGTGACGTCCGGTTCACCCGGCCGTTCGGGATGGAGATCTGATGCGGGTCCCGCTTTCCTGGCTGCGGGAGTACGTCGACCTCCCCGCCACCGAGACCGGCCGTGACGTGCAGGCCAAGCTGGTCGGCGTAGGCCTTGAGGTCGAGACCGTCGAGCAGCTCGGCGCCGACCTCAAGGGCCCCCTCGTCGTCGGCCAGGTCCTTACCATCGAGGAGCTGGAGGGCTTCAAGAAGCCGATCCGGTTCTGCACCGTCGACGTCGGCACCGCCAACGGCACGGGTGAGCCGCAGGAGATCGTCTGCGGCGCCCGGAACTTCGCCGTCGGCGACAAGGTCGTCGTCGTGCTGCCCGGCGCCGAGCTGCCCGGCGGCTTCGCGATCGCCGCGCGCAAGACGTACGGCAAGACCTCGCACGGCATGATCTGCTCCAGCGACGAGCTGGGCATGGGCGACGACGGCACGCACGGCATCATCGTGCTGCCGCCGGAGCACGAGGTGGGCACCGACGCCATCGAGCTGCTCCAGCTCGTCGACGAGGTGCTCGACATCGCCGTCACCCCGGACCGCGGCTACTGCCTGTCCATGCGCGGCATCGCCCGCGAGACCGCCACCGCGTACGGGCTCCCGCTGCGCGACCCGGCGCTCCTGGACGTGCCCGCGCCGAACGCGCACGGCTACCCGGTCAAGGTCGCCGACCCGATGGCCTGCGACCGCTTCACCGCCCGCACGGTCACCGGGCTCAGCCCCGAGGCCCGCTCGCCGATCTGGCTCCAGCGCCGCCTGCAGAAGGCGGGCATGCGCCCGATCTCGCTCGCCGTCGACGTCACGAACTACGTGATGCTGGAGCTCGGCCAGCCGCTGCACGCCTACGACCGCTCCCTCGTCCAGGGCGCGATCGGCGTGCGCCGCGCGCTGCCCGGCGAGAAGCTCAAGACCCTCGACGGCGCCGAGCGCACCCTCGACGCCGAGGACCTCGTCATCACCGACGACCGGGGCCCGATCGGCCTCGCCGGTGTCATGGGCGGCGCCAACACGGAGATCGCCGATCACGAGGAGGGCGCCGGGACCACCGACGTCGTCGTCGAGGCCGCGCACTTCGACGCGCTGACCATCGCCCGCGCCTCGCGCCGCCACAAGCTGTCCTCCGAGGCGTCCAAGCGCTTCGAGCGCGGCACCGACCCGCAGGCCACGGCCGCCGCCGCGCAGCGCGTCGTCGACCTGCTCGTGCTGCTCGCGGGCGGCACCGCCGAGCAGGGCGTCACCGAGGTCATCGCGCCGGGCGCCCCGCGCACCATCACGATCCCGGCCGACCACCCGGACAAGGTCGCGGGCGTCGCGTACGGCCGCGAGACCGTGGTGCGCCGCCTCCAGGAAGTCGGCTGCGACGTCTACGGGCAGGACTCCCTGACGGTCACCGTGCCGTCCTGGCGCCCGGACCTGACCGACCCGAACGACCTGGCCGAAGAGGTCATCCGTCTTGAGGGCTACGAGAACCTGCCCTCCACGCTGCCGAAGCCCCCGGCGGGCCGCGGCCTGACCGAGCGCCAGCGCACGCACCGGCGTGTGGGTCGCGCCCTGGCCGGTGCCGGATACGTGGAGGCGCTGAGCTACCCGTTCATCGGGGAGTCCGTCTTCGACCAGCTCGGTCTGGAGAAGGACGACCCGAAGCGCCGCGTCGTCACCCTCGTCAACCCGCTCTCCGACGAGGAGCCCGCCCTCCGTACGACGCTGCTGCCGGGCCTGCTGTCCGCGCTGCGCCGCAACGACGGGCGCGGCAGCCACGACCTGGCCCTCTTCGAGACGGGCCTGGTCTTCCACCCGCAGGACGAGCTGCGCATCGCCACCCGCCTGGGCGTGGACCGCCGGCCCACCGAGGACGAGGTCGCCGCGCTCACGGCGGCGCTCCCGAACCAGCCCCGGCACGTCGCGGTCGTCCTCGCGGGCGCCCGTGAGCAGACCGGCTGGTGGGGCAAGGGCACCCCGGCGACCTGGGCCGACGCCGTCGAGGCGGCGCGCGTCGTCGCCCACGAGGCGGGCACCGAGCTGGTCGTCGAGCAGGGTCAGTACGGGCCGTGGCACCCGGGCCGGTGCGCCGCCCTGTACGTCACGGTCGACGGCGCCAAGACGCTCGTCGGGCACGCCGGTGAGCTGCACCCGCGCGTCGTCAAGGCGCTCGGCCTGCCCGCCCGCACCAGCGCGATGGAGCTGAACCTCGACCTCGTCGAGGAGGCCAGTGCCGGTGTCGTGCGGGCGCCGCGGATCTCCACGTTCCCCGTCGCCACCCAGGACGTCGCGCTCGTCGTCGACAAGGACGTCCCGGCCACGACCGTCGAGGACGCGCTGCGCGCGGGCGCCGGTGAACTCCTGGAGTCGCTGCGCCTGTTCGACGTGTACGAGAACGCGGAGCAGCTCGGCGAGGGCAAGAAGTCCCTGGCCTACGCGCTGCGCTTCCGTGCCGCCGACCGCACGCTGACCGTCGACGAGGCCAGCGCGGCCCGTGACACGGCGGTCGCGCGGGCGGCCGAGACCACGGGCGCGGTGCTGCGCGGCGCGTAAGCGGCGAGCGCACGGCTCCCGTGAGGGGCGCATCCGGTAACTCCGGGTGCGCCCCTCACTCGTTCGGGTGACGACCTCCCATGAGGCGTCCTGATCGCGGGCAGGCGTTGTGGAACCGCCGCCGGGTCCTCCGGCGTGCGCGCTTGCACACAGGGCCGAGGGGGCCGTCGGCATGACGATGCGGAGCAGGACCAGGGCGCCCACCCGCACCACCTTCCGGGCCCGCTTCCGGCGCGCGGCGCTGCTCGGACTGCCCACGCTGTGGGGCGGCGCCGCCGTCACCTGGGAGCTGACCTGCCCGCTCGCCCGGCAGGACACCCTGACCGCGCGGATCGTCAGCAGCGCGGTGTTCTTCCTGGTCGGCAGCGGGCTGATCCTCCACGTACGGCAGGGGCTGCTGCGGGAGCTGCGGGACGTCAAGGCCGTCGCGGGCGCCGCCCAGTCCGTGCTCCTGCGGCCGCTGCCCGCGCGGCTCGACGGGTTCGCGCTCGCCGCGGGCCAGCTCTCCGCCGACCCCGCCGCCAGCATCGGCGGCGACCTGTACGACGTCGTCGCCACCGATCACGGCGTCCGGGTCGTCATGGGCGACGTGCGCGGCCACGGGCTCGGCGCGCTCGCCGGGGTCGGCGCCGTCCTCGGCAGCTTCCGCGAGGCCGCCCACGACGAGGCCGAACTCACCGGTGTGCTGCGGAGACTGGAGCGGGCCCACGACCGTCATCTGCGCAGGCACGCACGCGACGAGCATCCGGCCGTCCCGGACGAGAAGTCCGACTGCCCGCTCTCCGAGGAGTTCGTGACCGTGCTGCTCCTGGAGATCCGGCGGGACGGCACCGTGTACGCCCTCAACTGCGGCCACCCCTGGCCGTACCTGCTGCGGCCGGGCGCCGCGCGCTGCGCCGAACCGCTGACCGGCGGCGAACCGATGCCGCCGGTCGGCATGTTCCCGCTGCCCGCCGGTCTGGCCCCCGCGCGGATCGGGTGGTTCGCGCCGGGGGAGGGGCTGCTCCTGCACACCGACGGCATGGAGGACGCCCGCGACGTTCATGGCCGGTTCTTTCCCCTGAAGGACGAGCTCAGGGCCGTGGTGCGCCGCCGCAGGACGATCGTGCCGGAGGCCGTCGTCCGCGCCGTGTACGGCCGTTTCCTCGGCCACGCGGGCGGCCACCCCGGGGACGACGCGGCCCTGCTGGTCCTGCGCAACGACCGGGGGCGCGTCCCCGTCCAGCACCCGGAGCCCGCCGCACGCTCCGCGCAGCGGGTGCACTGATCTCTCTGTCGTGGATCGCGGCGCCGGGCGCCGTCCGCCCGCCGCGGAGTTGTGGGCAGGCGAGCGGGCGGACGGCGCGGGATCGGACCGCCGTCTGGAACGAGGGGGAGCCGGCGGCCCGGTCGGCCTCTTGCGAGGCAGTTCAGTCAAGCGGGTGGAAACCGGCCAGAACAGAGTGCAGACGGCCCGGAGTTGGGCATTCCGTTCACACCCCGTGTGAAGGCACCGGGACTACGCTGGGCAGCAGTGAGCCTACGGAGGGCATCCATGCAGCCCAACACCCTGCTCGACGCGATACTCGACGAGGCCGGGATCTCCCACGCGGGCCTCGCGGCCCACGTCAACCACGCGGGCCGCACCCGTGGTCTGGCGCTGCGCTACGAGCACACCGCCGTCGCCCGCTGGCTGAAGGGCCAGCGCCCGCGGGGCCAGGTCCCCGACCTGATCTGCGAGGTGCTCAGCGGGCGCCTCCAGCGCCACGTCACCCTCGACGACATCGGCCTCGGCATCCCCGGCGAACCGGTGGCCCCGCACGCCTCCTCGCTCTCCGGCTTCGTGGAGCGGGCCACCGCGGTCTGGCGCTCCGACGAACAGCAGCGCCGGCACATCCTCGACGCCCCCGCCGTCACCGGCACCCCCGCGGTCATGCCCGTATGGGAGTGGGAGAACCCGCCCGAGGACACCGACGTCTCACGCGGCGGGCGCCATGTCGTCAGCCCCGCCGACATCGAGATGATGCGCTCCGCCCGCACCCACTACGAGCAGATGTACCGCAAGGCGGGCGGCATCGCGACGCGCACCCGGATCGTCGGCTTCCTCAACGCGGAGGCGACACCGCTGCTGCGCGGCAGCTACACCGACGCCACGGGCCGCCAGCTGCACCGGGCCACCGGCGGGCTCGTCGCCATCGCGGGCATCTGCGCCTACGACTCCGACGCGCACGGCCTCGCCCAGCGCTACTTCCACCAGGCGCTGCGCCTGGCGAAGGCCAGCGGGGACAGGGGGCTCGGGGCGTACGTGATAGCGCTCCTGGTGAACCAGTCGCTGCACATGCGCGAGCACCGGCAGGCCGTCGCCTTCGCCGAGGCCGCGCTGCGGGCCGCCGGGCGGCACATCACCCCGGCGCTCGCCTCCGATCTGTATGCCATGCAGGCGAAGGCGTACGCCCACCTCGGCGACGGTACGAGCGCGCTGGAGTGCATCCGGCGTGCCGAGTCCGCCGCCGACCGCATCCGGCGGGGGCACGAACCGGACGAGACGGGTTACGTACAGCCCGGGTTCGTCAACGTACAGGTCGCGGAGGCGTTGTTGAGCCTCGGCGACTACGCGGGGGCCCGGGAGCACGCCACCGAGGCCGTGCACACCCCGGCGCACGACCGCGGCCGGGTGCACCGGCTCGCGGTGCTCAGCCAGATCCAGCTCAGACAGGGCAACACCGAACAGGCCGTCGCCACCGCCGTCGAGATGGCCGAGGCCGCGCGGGGGATGGAGTCCCAGCGCCTGCGCGACAGACTCCGGATGGTCCGCGAGCACCTGATGCGCAGCGGCTGCGCCGGCACGGCGGAGGCCGCCGAACTGATCGACGGGGCGCTGCGCGTTCCCCTCTGAGCCCTCACCGGGGAGCCCGGTTCCGCCACTGCTGCGATATTGCCAGCAACTCGGCGGAAGGTGGCAGAACCGTGCAGTGGACGAAACAAAACGAACAAACTGTGTATGAAAACCGGTGGTTCACCGTCAATCTGGCGGACGTCGAACTCCCGGACGGCCGACACCTCGACCACTTCCTCATCCGGCTGCGGCCGGTGGCGGTGGCCACCGTGGTGAACGAGGCCAACGAGGTGCTGCTGCTGTGGCGGCACCGCTTCATCACCGACAGCTGGGGGTGGGAACTGGCCGCGGGCGTCGTCGAGGACGGCGAGGACATCGCGGACGCGGCCGCGAGGGAACTGGAGGAGGAGACCGGCTGGCGACCGGGACCTCTGCGGCACCTGATGAGTGTCGAACCGTCCAACGGGCTCACGGACGCCCGGCACCACATCTACTGGACCGACGAGGGAACATACCTCGGCCACCCCCAGGACGACTTCGAGTCGGACCGCAGAGAGTGGGTCCCGCTCAAGCTCGTCCCCGACATGATCGCTCGTGGAGAGGTCCCGGCCGCCAATATGGCGGCCGCGCTACTGCTCCTGCACCATATGCGGCTCGGCTAGCGCCTCCCGCGCGCTAATGCCCGACCGCCTGCCAGATCGCGATGGCCAGGGCTCCGATCGCCGTCAGCGCGGCGACCGCGGGCAAGGGCCATCGGGTGTGCTCCAACGCGCTGATCCGCGAGGACAGATCGTCCTGATCCTTGACGGTCTGGTCGTCACGGTGAGCGAGAAGGGTGAGTTGGCCGTCGATCCGAGTCAGACCTACCTCGAAGACACGGCGTAACTCAGCGAGTTCCTCCGGGACCACGGAATACTCCGGGTCGGTGGTCACTGATCCGCTCCTTTCTGTAGTCGTCTCATCCCTGATGTACGCAACAAAAGTGAACTCGCCAGGTGGACGCGGCGACAGCGTGTGCGGAAGGCATATGCGGGTCACCGTCGCACTCCCCGTGCGAACGCAGTGGGCCCGGTGCTCCGAAGAGCACCGGGCCCACTGACGAACACGGAGTGTGTTCGGGTCCGTATCGGATCGGTCGGTCAGGCGTAGGTGTAGAACCCCGAGCCGGTCTTGCGGCCGAGCCTTCCCGCGTCGACCATCCGCTGCAGCAGCGGCGGAGCGGCGTACAGCGGCTCCTTGTACTCGGCGTACATCGAGTCCGCGATCGAGGCGATGGTGTCGAGGCCGATCAGGTCCGACAGCTTCAGCGGGCCCATCGGGTGGGCGCAGCCCAGCTCCATGCCGTTGTCGATGTCCTCGCGGCTGGCGATGCCGGACTCGAACATCCGGATCGAGGAGAGCAGGTACGGCACCAGCAGCGCGTTCACCACGAACCCGGAGCGGTCCTGGGCGCGGATCGCGTGCTTGCCGAGGATCTTCTCCACCAGGGCCTGGGCGCGGCTGATCGTGCCCTCGGACGTGGTGAGCGCCGGGATCAGCTCGACGAGCTTCTGCACGGGCGCCGGGTTGAAGAAGTGGATGCCGATGACGTGGTCGGGCCGGGACGTCGCCACGGCCAGCTTCACCAGCGGGATGGACGAGGTGTTCGAGGCGAGGATCGCGTCGGGACGGGTCACGACCTGGTCGAGGACCTGGAAGATCTCCGTCTTGACCTGCTCGTTCTCCACGACCGCCTCGATGACGAGGTCCCGGTCGGCGAACTCGCCGAGGTCCGTGGTGAAGGTGAGCCGCTCCTGCGTCTCCGCCAGCTCCGCCTCGGTGATCTTGCCGCGCTCGGCCGCCTTGGCGAGTGAGTTGAGCAGCCGGGTCCGCCCGATCTCCAGGGCCTCGCCGGTGGTCTCGGCCACCATCACGTCCAGGCCGCTGCGGGCGCACACCTCGGCGATGCCGGCCCCCATCTGGCCACAGCCCACCACGCCCACGCGTGTGATGTCAGTCAAGGCGTCCGTCACCTCGTGCCTTTCGCTGTTTCGTCCGGGGCCGCCGGCAGGCAGAATCCTCCCGGGCCTTCTCGGAGCTGCACGTTACCCCGTACACCTGGGGCGGGTGCAGCCTGGGTTAACGCCTGTTCATCCAGGGACTACCGTGACACACGACATCGGGGGGAACCATGGGACGTATCTCACGCCGCGCCTTCGCTCTCGGCGCCGGGCTCGCCCTGGCCGGGCTGACCGCCGGTGACGCCGTCGCGGGCAGCGGGCACCGCCGCCACCGGCCCCGGCACGACATGCGCGGCATGTGGCTGGCGACCGTCGCGAACCGGGACTGGCCCTCGCGCCCCGGCCTCACCGCCGACCAGCAGCGCGCCGAGCTGCTCGCGCACCTGGACACGGCCGTGCGCCGCAAGCTGAACGCGGTGATCTTCCAGGTGCGGCCCACCGCCGACGCCCTGTGGCCGTCCCCGCACGAGCCGTGGTCGCAGGTGCTCACCGGGGTGCAGGGCAAGGACCCGGGCTGGGACCCGCTCGGCACGGCCGTGCGCGAGGCCCATCGCCGCGGGCTCCAGCTGCACGCCTGGTTCAACCCGTACCGCGTCGCCAACCACACCGACCCGTCCCGGCTGGTGGCGACGCACCCCGCGCGCGTCCACCCCGGCTGGGTCGTCCCGTACGGCGGGAAGCTGTACTACAACCCGGGGCTTCCCGAGGTACGCCGGTTCGTGCAGGACGCCATGCTCGACGCGGTGAGGAAGTACGACATCGACGCCGTCCACTTCGACGACTACTTCTATCCGTATCCGGTCGCGGGCCAGACCTTCGACGACGACGCGGCGTACGCGCGGTACGGCGACGGCTTCCCGGACCGGGCGGCCTGGCGGCGCGACAACATCGACCGCCTGGTGCGCGAGATGTCCGGCCGGATCGAGCGGACCCGGCGCGGGACCCGGTTCGGGATCAGCCCCTTCGGGGTGTGGCGCAACCGGGCCACCGACCCGGAGGGCTCGGACACCACGGCGGGCGTGCAGACCTACGACGACCTGCACGCGGACACCCGTAAGTGGGTGCGCGAGGGCTGGATCGACCACGTGGTGCCGCAGGTGTACTGGAATCTCGGCTTCCCCGCCGCCGACTACGCGAAGCTCGTGCCGTGGTGGGCCGCGACCGTACGGGGCACGGGCGTCGACCTCTACATCGGTGAGGCCCTCTACAAGGCGGGCGACCCCGCGCAGCCCGCCGCCTGGCAGGACCCCGCCGAGCTGTCCCGGCACCTCACTTTCGCGGGGCAGTTCCCCGAGGCGCGCGGGCACGTCTACTTCTCCGCGAAAGAGGTCGGCCAGGACACGAACGGCGCCCTGGCACGGGCCGTCGCGGACCACTACGGCCGGTTCTAGGACAGGTCCCCGTTCCAGGACGGGCCCCCAGGGGCCCGGCTCACTCCTTGCGGCCGGTGACCGGCTGGACCACCGCGTCCGGGCCCGGGGACATGATGGCCTCGTGGCCGTCCTCGAACCGGACGCGGAACGGGGGGCCGCCGTCGGCGCCGAGGACTTCGATGATCTGCGCGACCCGGTCGTGCTGACCGACGATCCGACCGTGCATCAGGAGCCGGTCGCCTACGGTTGCGTGCATCAGGAGTGACCCCCTCGCCGTGCCCGTATGTTGCGGCAAGTCTACGGCGGGACAGGGGAGTTGGGACCCCGGTCGTTCGGTCAGCCGCGAGCGCGCTGGGTGACCGCGATGCACACCAGAACCGCGACCGCGGTGAGCGGGGCGGCGGCCGTCAGCGACTCGCCGAGCAGGAGCACCGACCACACGAGCGTCAACAAGGGCTGCGCGAGTTGGAGTTGGCTGGCCTTGGGGATGCCGATGAGGCTCATGCCCTTGTACCAGACGACCAGGCCGAGGAACTGCGAGCCCGCCGCCACCCACAGCAGGCCCGCGACCGCGTGCCCGGTCAGCCGCACCGGCTCGGCCGCCAGCGCGACCGCCGCGCCCGCCACGGCGAGCGGCAGGCACAGGACCAGGGCCCAGGCGATGACCTGCCAGCCCGGCATGGCCGAGGCGAGCCGGCCGCCCTCGGTGTACCCGGCCGCGCAGATCAGCAGCGCACCGAACAGATACAGGTCGGCCCTGGTCAGGGCGCCACCGCTCTGCTGCACCGTGAACGCGATCACCGCCGCCGCGCCCGCGCACGCCGCGATCCAGAAGGCGCGGGAGGGCCGGGCCCCGGTGCGCAGCGAGGAGAACACGGCCGTGGTCAGCGGCAGCAGGCCCACGACGACCGCCGAGTGCGCGGTCGTCGCCGACTGGAGGGCCAGCGTGGTCAGCATGGGGAAGCCCAGGACCACGCCCGCGCCGACGACGGCCAGGCCCGCCCAGTGCCGCCGCTCCGGTACGGGAACGCGCAGGACGAGGAGGCCGCCGCCCGCGACGAGCGCCGCGAGCACGCTGCGGACGGCCACGAGCGACCAGGGGCCGAATCCTTCGAGGCCCCAGGCGGTGGCGGGGAAGGTGAGCGAGAAGGCGAGGACGCCGAGTGCGGCCAGGACCGTGCCGGGTGCGGTGGCCCGCTGTCGAGCGGGGGCGGTGGCGGGCTCCGGTACTCCGGAGATGGAGACGGCCCCCGTTTCCCCGGAGGCGGTGACGGCTTCTGGTTTTACGGAGGCGGTGACGGCTCCCGGTTCCCCGGAGGCGGTGACGGCTTCTGGTTCTCCGGAGGCGGCGACTGCTATCCGGGGCCTGGCGGTAGCGCTATTCTGTGTCCTCATGCAAGAGCGTAGCAGCGTGAGTGAACTGGCGAAACAGCTGAGGGGCGAGCTGGACCGCTACTCCGAGGGTGAGAAGCTGCCGTCGAGCCGGGCGCTCGTCGACCGGTTCCGGGTCAGCCCGGTCACCGTCTCCCGCGCGCTCGCCCAGCTCGCCGGGGAGGGGCTCGTGGTGACCCGCCCGGGAGCGGGAGCCTTCAAGGCGGCGCCGCGCGCGACCGCCCCCGTCGGCGACACCTCCTGGCAGGAGGTGGCCCTCAGCGCCGACTCCGCCACCGAGGCGGTGCCGCGCTCGGTCGACGCCTCGGGGGTGCTCGTCACGCTGGCCGCGGCGCAGCCCGGCGTCATCGAGTTCAACGGCGGCTACCTGCACGAAGCGCTGCAACCCGTCGGCGCGATGTCCGCCGCCCTCGCCCGCGCGGGGCGCCGCCCCGGCGCCTGGAACCGGCCGCCCATCGACGGCCTGCCCGAGCTGCGGGACTGGTTCGCGCGCGGCATCGGCGGCGCGATCACCGGCGCCGAGGTCCTGGTCACCTCCGGCGGCCAGTCGGCGCTCGCCACCGCGTTGCGGGCGCTCGCCCCGCCCGGCGCCCCGGTCCTGGTCGAGTCGCCCACCTACCCCGGCATGTTGGCGCTCGCGCGGGCCGCGGGCCTGCGCCCCGTGCCCGTCCCCGTCGACCGGGACGGCGTCCGCCCCGAACTGCTCGCGCAGGCGTTCCGGGCCAGCGGCGCCCGCCTGTTCGTGTGCCAGCCGCTGTTCCAGAACCCGACCGGCGCGGTGCTCAGCGCCGAACGCCGCCCCGAAGTGCTGCGCATCGCGCGCGAGGCCGGGGCCTTCGTCGTCGAGGACGACTTCGTGCGCCGCCTCGCGCACGAGGACGCGGGCCCGTTGCTGCCCCCGCTGGCGAGCGACGACCCGGACGGAGTCGTCGTGCACGTCAGCTCGCTCACCAAGGCGACCTCGCCGAGCCTGCGCATCGGCTGCCTCGCCGCGCGCGGCCCCGTCCTGGAGCGGCTGCGCGCCATCCAGGTCGTCGACCACTTCTTCGTGCCGCGCCCCCTGCAGGAGGCCACGCTCGAACTCGTCGGCTCACCGGCCTGGCCGCGCCATCTGCGCACCGTGGCACGGGAGTTGCGCGGCCGCAGGGACACGCTGGCCGCCGCGCTCGCCGCCCGTCTGCCCGAGCTGGCCGTGGGCCACGTCCCCGTCGGCGGCTACCACCTGTGGGCGCGCCTGCCCGACGGCACGGACGAGGGCCGGCTCGCCGCGGGCGCGCTGCGGACGGGCGTCGCGGTGGCCCCGGGGCGCCCGTACTTCGCGGCGGAGCCCCCGGCCCCGTACCTGCGGCTGAGCTTCGTGGCGGTGGCGGGGACGGGCGAGATCACCGAGGGCGTACGGCGTCTTGCGGCGGCCTTCGGTAATCCGTGACGAGGACCAGATCCTTGGCCGGGCCGCGCACCCGCCACACCGTCCGCCAGCTGTCGGCGTCGTACACCTCGAACTCACCCCGGTAGAGATCCGCCGAGCAGGGGTGATCGGCGATGTGGTGACCGTCGCGCAGGTCGAGGCCGTGGAAGAAGCGGCCGTCGGCGAAGTGGACGACCGCGGTGCCGGGCTCCTCGCCCGGCAAATAGCGCAGGGTCCGCTCGGCGGGGCGCGCGACGCCGCGCCACTCGAACGTGCCTGACTCGAAGTGCAGGAGCCCGCCGCCACCCTCGGTGGTGAACTCCGTGGTGCCCGTGAACGTGCCGGTCACGTCCTCGGCGAGATCCCGCACGGTCCGCTCCACGCTCCAGGTCCCGGCCAGGAACGCCAACGCGTCGGAAACCGGCCAGAGTTCGCCCGCCACACCCATCACTCCCGTACACCTCTGCGCGAACCGTTGACGCGCGTACCGCCGCTTCCTATCTTGCCGTTCGCAGTTTAGGACGTCGTACGAAATCTCGAACCAGACCGCGCATGATCAGGCTACGGACAAAGGGTGCACGCATGACGCGAGAACGACGACGCACACACTGGAGGATCGGACTCGGCGCCGCGGTGGGCTCCCTGCTCGCCGGGACCGCCGTACTGCCGTCGACGGCGGCCGCCGGGACGACCGGGGTCTCGGCGGCGACCGACTACACCGTCACCGTCGACCCGGCCCGCACGGGCGCGGCCATCGACGACACCATGTACGGCGTCTTCTTCGAGGACATCAACCGGGCCGCCGACGGCGGGCTCTACGCCGAACTGGTCCAGAACCGCTCCTTCGAGTACACGACCGCCGACAATGCCGCGTACACCCCGCTCACCGCCTGGACCACCAGCGGAACGGCCCGCACCGTCGACGACGACGGCCGCCTGAACGACCGCAACCGCACCTACCTCGCCCTCGGCGCCGGATCCTCCGTCACCAACTCCGGCTACGGGACCGGCCTCACCGTCCGCAAGGGCGCCCGCTACGACTTCTCGGTCTGGGCCCGCGCCGACGCCGCGCTCACCGTCACCCTCGCCGACGCGGACGGCGCCCTCGCCGCACCCAGGCGCGTGGCGACGCGGGGCGGCTGGGCCAAGTACACGGCGACCTTCACCGCCACGCGCGCGAGCACGACGGGCCGCCTCACCGTCGCCGCCGACCGGGCCGCCGCGCTCGACATGGTGTCGCTCTTCCCGCGTGATACGTATAACGGCCGCACGAACGGCCTGCGCAAGGACCTCGCCGAGAAGATCGCCGCCCTGAAGCCGGGCTTCGTGCGCTTCCCCGGCGGCTGCCTCGTCAACACCGGCTCCATGGAGGGCTACGACGCCGCCTCCAGCTATCAGCGCAAGCGCGCGTACCAGTGGAAGGACACGATCGGCCCGGTCGAGCGGCGCGCCACCAACGCCAACTTCTGGGGCTACAACCAGAGCTACGGCCTCGGCTACTACGAGTACTTCCAGTTCAGCGAGGACATCGGCGCGATGCCCCTGCCCGTCGTGCCCGCCCTCGTCACCGGCTGCGGCCAGAACAAGGCCACCGACGACGACGCTCTGCTCAAGCGGCACATCCAGGACACGCTCGACCTCATCGAGTTCGCCAACGGCCCGGTCACGAGCGAGTGGGGCAGGAAGCGCGCACAGATGGGCCACCCCGAGCCCTTCCACCTCACCCACCTGGAAGTCGGCAACGAGGAGAACCTGCCCGAGCAGTTCTTCGCGCGTTTCACACAGTTCCGCGCGGCCATAGAGGCGCGCTACCCCGACGTCACCGTCATCTCCAACTCCGGGCCCGACGACAGCGGCACCACCTTCGACACCGCCTGGAAGCTCAACAAGGACGCCGATGTCGACATGGTCGACGAGCACTACTACAACAGCCCGCAGTGGTTCCTCCAGAACAACGACCGCTACGACTCCTACGACCGGAGCGGCCCCGAGGTCTTCCTCGGCGAGTACGCCTCCGGCGGCAACACCTTCGGCAACGCCCTGTCGGAGGCCGCGTACATGACGGGCCTGGAGCGCAACGCGGACGTGGTGAAGCTCGCCTCCTACGCGCCGCTGCTCGCCCGTGAGGACACCGTGCAGTGGCGGCCCGACATGATCTGGTTCGACGACCGGAAGGCGTGGGGCTCCGCCTCCTACGAGGTGCAGAAGCTCTTCATGCGCAACGTCGGTGACCAGGTCGTCCCGTCCACCGCCACGGCCACGCCCGCCACGACCGCGCCCGTCACCGGCGCCGTCGGCCTGTCGACGTGGGCGACCAGCGCCGCCTACGACGACGTACGGGTCACGGGCGCCGACGGCGCGGGCCTGCTGAGCGACGACTTCAGCGGCGACGCCTCGCAGTGGACCGGGTCCGGCAGCGGCAGCTGGAGCGTCCAGGACGGGCAGTACGTACAGAGCGACGAAGCCGCCGAGAACACCATGGTCACCGCGGGCGACCCGGCCTGGCATGACTACGACCTGCACGTGAAGGCCACGAAGAAGGCCGGCAAGGAGGGCTTCCTCGTCGCGTTCGGCGTCAAGGACACCGGCGATTACTACTGGTGGAACCTGGGCGGCTGGAACAACACCCAGAGCGCCGTCGAGCAGGCGGTGAACGGCGGCAAGTCGACCCTCGTCGCCAAGCCGGGCTCGATCGAGACCGGCCGCGCCTACGACATCGACATCAAGGTGCGCGGCCGCCAGGTCACCCTGTACCTCGACGGCCAGGAATGGGGCTCCTTCAAGGACGACAAGCCCGCCGAGCCGTTCCGCCAGGTCGTCACGCGCGACAAGAGGACCGGCGACCTGATCGTCAAGGTCGTGAACGCCCAGGACGCCCAGGCGCGTACGAGGGTGGAGCTCGGCGGCAGGGTCGCGAGGACCGCGGCCGTGACCACGCTCGCCGCGGCGCCCGACGCCACGAACACCGCGACCGAGACCCCGGTGGCCCCCGTGACCTCCACGTTCACGGGCGTCGCCGACACCTTCACGTATACGTTCCCGGCGAACTCGGTCACGTTCCTGCGCATCAAGCAGCGCTGAGCAGGTACGCGTAGGCTCCACCCCTTCTCCTCGACGGCTTCCTTGATTGCATAAACGTGCATGGAGACGTATAGTCATGCCATCGAGGAGGAGGGTTCCATGGTGGTACGCGCTGCGGTTGCGGGAGCGAGTGGGTACGCGGGCGGCGAAGTGCTGCGCCTGCTGCTCGCCCACCCCGAGGTGGAGATCGGCGCCCTGACGGGCAACTCGAACGCGGGACAGCGGCTCGGCGCGCTCCAGCCGCACCTGCGCCCGCTCGCCGACCGCGTCCTCCAGGAGACCACCCCCGACGTGCTCGCCGGGCACGACGTCGTCTTCCTCGCGCTGCCGCACGGGCAGTCCGCCGCCGTCGCCGAACAGCTCGGCCCGGACGTCCTCGTCGTCGACATGGGCGCCGACTTCCGGCTGAAGGACGCGGCGGACTGGGAGAAGTTCTACGGCAGCCCGCACGCAGGGACCTGGCCCTACGGGCTCCCCGAGCTGCCGGGCGCCCGCACCGCCCTCGCGGGCAGCAAGCGCGTCGCCGTACCCGGCTGCTACCCGACCGCCGTCTCCCTCGCCCTGTTCCCCGCGTACGCGGCGGGGCTCGTCGAGGCCGAGGCCGTGATCGTCGCCGCGTCCGGCACCTCCGGCGCGGGCAAGGCCGCCAAGCCCCACCTCCTCGGCAGCGAGGTCATGGGGAACATGACGCCGTACGGCGTGGGCGGCGGCCACCGGCACACCCCCGAGATGATCCAGAACCTCAGCGCGGCGGCGGGGAAGCGGGTCTCCGTCTCCTTCACGCCGACGCTCGCGCCGATGCCGCGCGGCATCCTCGCCACGTGCAGCGCCAAGGCCGCCCCGGGCACCACCGCCGAGACCGTGCGCGCCGCGTACGAGAAGGCGTACGCCGACGAGCCCTTCGTCGACCTGCTGCCCGAAGGGCAGTGGCCCGCCACGGCCGCCGTGTACGGGTCGAACGCCGTACAAATCCAGGTCGCGTACGACGAGGCGGCCGGCCGCGTCCTCGTCATCAGCGCCCTCGACAACCTCACCAAGGGCACCGCCGGCGGCGCCCTGCAATCCATGAACATCGCCCTGGGTCTCGACGAGACCACCGGGCTCTCGACGATCGGAGTCGCGCCGTGAGTGTGACGGCAGCCAAGGGATTCCAGGCCGCGGGCATCGCCGCCGGGATCAAGGAGAGCGGGAACCCGGACCTGGCCCTCGTGGTCAACCGAGGCCCCCGCCTGGCCGCCGCGGGCGTCTTCACCTCCAACCGCGTCAAGGCCGCCCCCGTCCTCTGGTCCGAGCAGGTCCTCAAGGGCGGCCTCGTCTCGGCCGTCGTCCTCAACTCCGGCGGCGCCAACGCCTGTACGGGGCCGCAGGGCTTCCAGGACACGCACGCCACCGCCGAGAAGGCCGCCGAGGTCCTCGGCCTGAACGCGGGGGAGGTGGCCGTCGCCTCCACCGGCCTCATCGGCGTCCTGCTGCCCATGGAGAAGCTGCTCCCCGGCGTCGACATCGCCGCGGGCAAGCTCTCCGAGCACGGCGGCGAGAAGGCCGCCATCGCCATCAAGACCACCGACACCGTGCACAAGACCGCCGTGTACGAGGGGGACGGCTGGACCGTCGGCGGCATGGCCAAGGGCGCGGGCATGCTCGCCCCCGGCCTCGCCACGATGCTCGTCGTCCTCACGACCGACGCCGACCTCGACAGCGAGGTGCTGGACAAGGCGCTGCGCGACGCCACCCGCCTCACCTTCGACCGGGTCGACTCCGACGGCTGCATGTCCACCAACGACACGGTGCTGCTGCTCGCCTCCGGCGCCTCGCGGATCGCCCCCGAGTACGCCGCGTTCGCGGAAGCCGTCCGCACCGTCTGCGACGACCTCGGCCGCCAGCTCATCGGTGACGCCGAGGGCGCCAGCAAGGAGATCAAGGTCGAGGTGGTCAACGCGGCGAGCGAGGAGGACGCCGTCGAGGTGGGCCGCTCCATCGCCCGCAACAACCTCCTCAAGTGCGCCATCCACGGCGAGGACCCCAACTGGGGCCGCGTCCTGTCCGCCATCGGCACCACGAAGGCCGCCTTCGAACCGGACCGGCTGAACGTCGCGATCAACGGCGTCTGGGTCTGCAAGAACGGCGGCGTCGGCGAGGACCGCGACAAGGTCGACATGCGCTTCCGCGAGGTGACCATCACGGCCGACCTCGCCACGGGCACCGAGACGGCCACCATCTGGACGAACGACCTGACCGCCGACTACGTCCACGAGAACAGCGCGTACTCGTCATGACCGAGACGCACAGCAGCAGTCAGCCCACCGCGCGGAAGCACACCGCGCTGCCCAAGGCCCGCACCCTCATCGAGGCGCTGCCCTGGCTGACCCGCCACCACGGCAAGACCGTCGTCATCAAGTTCGGCGGCAACGCCATGGTCGACGAGGAGCTGAAGGCCGCCTTCGCGCAGGACGTCGTCTTCCTGCACCACGCCGGGCTCAAGCCCGTCGTCGTGCACGGCGGCGGACCGCAGATCAGCAAGGCGCTCGACCGGCACGGCATCGTCAGCGAGTTCAAGGCGGGCCTGCGCGTCACCACCGAGGACGCCATGGACGTCGTACGGATGGTGCTCGCCGGGCAGGTCCAGCGCGAGCTGGTCGGCCTGCTCAACCAGCACGGCCCCCTCGCCGTCGGCCTCACCGGCGAGGACGCGCACACCATCACCGCCACCAAGCACCAGCCCCGCATCGAGGGCGAGCTGGTCGACATCGGTCGCGTCGGCGAGATCACCGAGATCGACACCGGCGCCATCGAGGCCCTGCTCGCCGACGGCCGCATCCCGGTCGTCTCCTCGATCGCCCGCTCCCAGGACGATCACCATGTCTACAACGTCAATGCTGATACGGCGGCTGCGGCACTCGCTGCTGCGCTGGACGCCGAGACGCTGATGGTCCTGACCGACGTCGAGGGCCTCTACGAGGACTGGCCGCACTCCGACGAGGTCATCAGCCGGCTCACCGCCACCGAACTCGAGAAGCTGCTCCCCGAACTGGCGAGCGGCATGGTGCCGAAGATGGAGGGCTGCCTGTACGCCGTGCGCAACGGCGTGCACACCGCCCGCGTCATCGACGGCCGGGTCCAGCACTCGATCCTGCTGGAGATCTTCACGGACGAAGGCATCGGCACGATGGTCGTGCCCGACGCGGAGGGGGAGACCGAGGTATGAGCGGCAACGAAGAACTGACGTCGCGCTGGCAGGGCGCCCTGATGAACAACTACGGCACCCCGCGCCTGCCCCTGGCCAAGGGCGCCGGCGCAAAGCTGTGGGACGCCGACGGCAAGGAGTACCTCGACTTCGTCGGCGGCATCGCGGTCAACGCGCTCGGCCACGCCCACCCCGCGGTCGTCGAGGCGGTCTCCACCCAGATCGCCTCCCTCGGCCACGTCTCGAACCTCTTCATCGCCGAGCCGCCCGTCGCACTCGCCGAGCGGCTGCTCCAGCTCTTCGGCCGCGACGGCGCCGTCTACTTCTGCAACTCGGGCGCCGAGGCGAACGAGGGCGCGTTCAAGATCGGCCGGCTCACCGGCCGCCGGCACATGGTCGCCACGACCGGCGGCTTCCACGGCCGCACCATGGGCGCCCTCGCCCTCACCGGCCAGCCCGGCAAGCAAGACGGCTTCACCCCGCTCCCGGGCGACGTCACGCACGTCCCGTACGGGGATGCCGACGCACTCCGCGCCGCCGTCACCGAGGAGACGGCCTTCGTCATCATCGAGCCCATCCAGGGCGAGAACGGCGTCGTGATGTCGGGCGACGGCTACCTCAGGGCGGCCCGCGAGATCACCCGCGCCACCGGCACCCTCCTCGTCCTCGACGAGGTGCAGACCGGCGTCGGCCGTACCGGCCACTGGTTCGCGTACCAGGCGGAGGACGGCATCGACCCGGACGTCGTCACGCTCGCCAAGGGGCTCGGCGGCGGCCTCCCGCTCGGCGCGACGATCGCCTTCGGCGAGGCGGCGAAGCTGCTCAAGCCCGGCCAGCACGGCACGACGTTCGGCGGCAACCCCGTCGCCTGCTCCGCCGGGCTCGCCGTCCTCGACACCATCGCCGCCGAGGACCTCCTCGCCAACACCAAGCGCGTGAGCGAGAAGCTCACGGCCGGAATCGAATCGCTCGGCCACCCGCTGGTCGGCCATGTCAGGGGCGCGGGCCTCCTGCTGGGTATCGTGCTCACCGGGCCGCGCGCACCGCAGGTGCAGCAGGCGGCCCAGGACGCGGGCCTCCTGGTGAACGCGCCCGCACCCGACGTCGTCAGGCTCATGCCGCCGCTGAACCTGACCGACGCCGAAGCGGACGCGTTCCTCGCGGCGCTGCCCGCCGTCCTGGACACGGCCGCGGCCGACGGGGAAGCAGGGATCTGAGGAATGGGACGACGACGATGACCAGCAAAGCGGAGAAGGCGGAGAACGACGCGCGGGCCGCGACCAACGCCGCGCTCGCGCAGAGCCCCCACGGCCCTGCCGTCCCGCAGACGCGCACCGCGCGCCACCGCCGGATCGTGGACATCCTCAACCGGCAGCCGGTGCGCTCCCAGAGCCAGCTGGCGAAGCTCCTCGCGGACGACGGGCTCAACGTCACGCAGGCCACGCTCTCCCGTGACCTGGACGAACTCGGCGCGGTCAAGATCCGCAACACCGGCGGCGAGCTGATCTACGCCGTGCCCAGCGAGGGCGGCTTCCGCACCCCGCAGGCACCGCTCGGCGAGTCGGCCAAGGAGGAGCGGATGCGCCGCCTCGCCGGTGAGCTGCTCATCTCGGCGGAGGCCTCGGCCAACCTGGTGGTGCTCCGCACGCCCCCGGGCGCGGCCCAGTTCCTCGCCTCCGCGATCGACCAGGCCGAACTCCACGTCATCCTGGGCACGATCGCGGGCGACGACACGCTGATGCTGATCAGCAGAGACCCGGAGGGCGGCCAGTCCTTGGCGGAACACCTGCTCCGCTTGGCACAGAACGAGCACTGAGCCCTCCGGCAGTGTTCAGCGCCGGTCCGGCAAATCAAGCCCCTCCGGCGATTGAGGAGCAGGGTCCGGGGCAGAGCCCCGTGACCTCGGCCCCAGCACCGGTGCAAGATCAGCCCCGCTTGGCAACCTCAGAACTCCGGGCCCGATAAGACATCCACGCGGCAACCAGCGCCCCGGACACGTTGTGCCACACGGAGAACACCGCGGCGGGCAGCGCGGCCAGCGGACTGAAGTGGGCCGTGGCCAGGGACGCGGCGAGCCCGGAGTTCTGCATACCGACCTCGAACGCCATCGCCCGCGACGAGGGCGGCCCGAGCCGGGCGACCTTCCCGGCACCGTAGCCGAGGGCGAGCCCAAGCCCGTTGTGCAGCACCACGGCAAGGAAGACGAGCGCCGCCGCCGACTTGATGGCCTCGGCGCTGCCCGCCACCACCACCGCCACGATCACGGCGATGGTCAGCGCGGAGAGCCACGGCAGCACCTTCAGGACCCGGTCCACGTACCGGCTGAGCAGCAACCGCACGACGAGCCCCGCAAACACGGGGAGCAGCACGGTCTTCAGGATGTCCGTCATCATCGACCCGGCGTCCACCGGCAGGTACGCGCCCGCGAGCAGCAGCGTCAGCGGCGGCGTGATCAGCGGCGCGAGGACGGTGGAGACCGTGGCGACGGAGACCGAGAGGGCGACGTCGCCGCGCGCCAGATAGGTCACGACGTTGGACGCGGTGCCGCTCGGCGCGCAGCCGACGAGGATGACACCGGCCGCGAGCTGCGGGGAGAGGCCCAGCGCGTGGGCGATGGCCCAGCCGAGCCCCGGCATGATGACGTAGTGCGCGACGAGCCCGAGCGCGACGGCCCACGGCCGCTGGGCGACGCCCTTGAAGTCGCCCAGCGTCATCGTCAGACCCATGCAGAACATCACGACGCCGAGGAGATAGGGCACGTTGGTGCCCCATCCGGCGAAGGTGTCCGGAGTGACGAGCCCCAGCGCGCCCGCGGCGAGGACGAGGACGGGAAAGACGGTGACCGCGAGCCGGGCAGCCCGGTCGGCGGACCCGCCCGCCCCGGACGGCGTCCCGGTCCCAGATCCGGTCCTGGTCCCGGTCTCGGCGGAGGCGGAGGTCGTGTGTTCGGTTTCGCTGTGCACAGGCCGATGCAACGCCGTGGACCTGCGCGGACGCAATCGCGTCTCGATATGTGGTCGCTACACGCGCTTCGCGTGCCAGCGGGATACAGCGGGATGCGGGGCTCAGTACCTGGTCAGCGCCGTCGCCCCGCCCGCCGTCCCGATCGCGATGTGCGGAGCCTTGCCCGGCCGCACCCACGACAGGATCCGCCGCATGTCCGCCTTCGGCACGGAGACGCAACCGGCCGTCGCCGCGCGCCCGTTGACGTGCAGGAAGATCCCGGCCCCCCGGCCGCGCACCGGGCGCTGGTAGTTGAACCCGATGACCAGCGCGTGCGCGTACTGCGTCGGAAAGGACGCGAGCCGCTCGGACTCGGCGGCGCGGCAGTCGCGCGGGCGCGGATCGGTCCACCGGTTGTAGGAGCGCGAGCGGTTGTCCTCGCACCACCAGGAGGTGGAGCGCACCCGGCGGTACGACACCGAGGTGCCGGCCGGGGCCGCCGCCTTGCCGAACGCGAACGGCAGGTCGTAGAGCCCGGTCGGCGTCGTGTTCGTGCCCTGCTTGCGCCGCACCCCCTCGACGAGCCCCTTCGCGCCGAACCGCGCCCGCGCCGCACCGGCCTTCACCCAGCGCCCGTCCGGCAGCCGGTTCCACCACGTGACGGTGCCGCTGGTGGAGGACGTCCGCGCCGCCTGCGCGGTGATCAGCTGGCTGCCGCCGCCCGTGTCCGCCATACGGGCGGGCAGCGGACGGCGGCGGAGGCGGAGGGCACGGCGCCGAGCGCGGCGCAGAGGGCCACGGCGCCGGCGAGACCTGCTCGTGCGGCGAGTGAGGGACGCATGGTCAGAACGTAGCGGGCGGCAGCGGCAACGGCAGCCCCGGTAGCCCGTCCAGGCTGGTTCCGATGTACTCCTTCTTCTGAAAGTAGGCGTCGAGCGAGGCGTCGTCCTCGCGCGCGAACCGCTTGCCGTGCAGGTCGCGGTCCTCGTCGTACGTCATGAACGGCACCCCGTACCCGCAGGTGTCCCGGACGAGTTCGGCCCGTACGACGATGATCGCCCGCAGGCCGTGCTGCGTCGGGTCGATGTCGGGGAAGTGGGCGAGCAGCTCCGTGAAGCGCGGGTCGTCGCGGAAGACGGGCTCGCCGCGCCCGTGCACCCGGACGATGTTGGGCGGGCCCTGGAAGGCGCACCACATGAGCGTGATCCGGCCGTTCTCGCGGAGGTGGGCGATGGTCTCCGCGTTGGAGCCCGCGAAGTCCAGGTAGGCGACGGTCAGTTCGTCGACCACGGCGAAGGACCCCTTGAGGCCCTTGGGGGAGAGGTTGACCGTGCCGTCGCCGTCGAGCGGCGCCGTGGCGGTGAAGAAGACCGGCTGGGACTCGATGAAGGTGCGCAGGCGACCGTCTATGCGCTCGTAGCTTTTACCCATGCCGGGATTATGGCCCTTGCCGCCCGCCGCATTGACGATTCATGCGGAACTCTGCATAATCATGCACAGCGACACTGGACCGCTACCGGACCGGCTTGAGGAGCAGCACGTGAGCAGCAACACCGGCGATGTCCGCCTCTGGGGCGGCCGGTTCGCCGACGGCCCCGCCGAGGCCCTGGCGAAACTCTCCGCCTCCGTCCACTTCGACTGGCGCCTCGCCCCGTACGACATCGCGGGCTCCCGCGCCCACGCGCGCGTGCTGCACAAGGCCGGGCTGCTCACCCAGGACGAGCTGACCCGCATGATCGCGGGCCTCGACGAGCTGGAGTCGGCCGTCGCGGACGGCTCCTTCGTCGGCACCATCGCCGACGAGGACGTGCACACCGCCCTGGAGCGCGGCCTCCTGGAGCGCCTCGGCCCGGACCTCGGCGGCAAGCTGCGCGCGGGCCGCTCGCGCAACGACCAGGTGGCGACGCTCTTCCGGATGTACCTGCGCGACCACGCCCGGATCATCGGCGGCCTGATCGCCGACCTCCAGGAGGCGCTGGTCGGCCTCGCCGAGGCGCACCCGGACACCGCCATGCCGGGCCGCACCCACCTCCAGCACGCCCAGCCGGTGCTCTTCGCCCACCACGTCCTGGCCCATGTCCAGTCGCTGTCGCGGGACGCGGAGCGGCTGCGCCAGTGGGACGAGCGGACGGCGGTCTCCCCCTACGGCTCGGGCGCGCTCGCGGGTTCCTCGCTCGGCCTCGACCCGGAGGCGGTCGCGGCGGACCTCGGCTTCGAGCACGGCTCCGCCGCCAACTCCATCGACGGCACGGCCTCGCGGGACTTCGTCGCCGAGTTCGCGTTCATCACGGCGATGATCGGCGTCAACCTCTCTCGGATCGCCGAGGAGGTCATCATCTGGAACACGAAGGAGTTCTCCTTCGTCACCCTGCACGACGCCTTCTCCACCGGCTCCTCGATCATGCCGCAGAAGAAGAACCCGGACATCGCCGAGCTGGCGCGCGGCAAATCCGGCCGCCTCGTCGGCAATCTGACCGGCCTGATGACGACCCTCAAGGCCCTCCCGCTCGCGTACAACCGCGACCTCCAGGAGGACAAGGAGCCGGTCTTCGACTCCTGCGACCAGCTGGAGATCCTGCTCCCCGCGTTCACCGGCATGATGGCCACGCTCACGGTCAACCGGGAGCGGATGGAGGAGCTGGCCCCGGCCGGTTTCTCGCTCGCCACCGACATCGCCGAGTGGCTGGTCAAGCAGGGCGTGCCGTTCCGCGTCGCGCACGAGGTCGCGGGCGAGTGCGTCAAGGTCGCCGAGTCCGAGGACAAGGAGCTCGACGAGCTGACCGACGACCAGTTCGCGAAGATCTCCGAGCACCTCACCCCCGAGGTCCGTACGGTCCTGAACGTGCCGGGGGCGCTCGCCTCCCGCTCCGGCCGCGGCGGCACAGCACCGAGCGCGGTCGCCGTCCAGCTCGCCGAGGTCAAGCGGGACCTGACGGTGCAGCGGGCGTGGGCCGACGCCAAGCAGTAGCCGCACCAGCGCACAGCAGAGGGCCCGGCTCGTCCGTACGCGGACGGGCCGGGCCCCCGCGCGTTCTCATGGTTCAGCGCCGGGAGCGGTTCAGCGCCGGGACCGCGCCCCGCTCCCGTAACTCGACATGTCCAGCAGCAGCCCGATCAGCACCACGAACCAGCCGATGCCCTGCACCCCGACGACGGGGGCGTACGCGAAGACGTAGGCCAGGGTCGTCCACGGCACGAACAGCAGGCCGAGGAACGGCAGGAGCCTGCCGGTGAAGGCGCGGTCCACCACATTCGTGAACAGCCAGGCGAGCACGAGCGCGACCCGCGGCCCGATCGCCGCCATCACCGCGAAGACGCAGCACCCCATGCCCGAACCTCCCGAACCAGCCGACCACACTCCCCACAGTCGTAACACTGGGTGAACGGACCGGCTACTGGAGTGACCTCGCGCGCCCGGAGTGGGCGCCCAGAATGAGACGTTGATGTCTCACATGCGTTACTCTCGTCTCATGCCAGTCGATCGCGAACAGGTGCTGCGCAGCGCCGCCGCCCTGCTCACCCGTAAGTCCACGGCCACGATGGACGAGGTCGCACGGGCCGCGGGCATCAGCCGCGCCACCCTGCACCGCCAGTTCGCGGGCCGCGACGCCCTCGTCCGCGCCCTGGAGGATCTCGGCATCCGCGCGTGCGAGACCGCGCTCGACGCGGCCCGCCTCGACGAGGACCGGGCCGAGGACGCGCTGCGCCGGCTCATCGGCGCGATGGAGGACGCGGCCCCGCTGCTCGCCTTCCTCGTCACCGAGAACCAGCTCTTCGAGGGCGACGAGATGAACGAGGGCTGGGCCCGCCTGGACGCCCGGATAGCGGCACTCTTCCGGCGCGGCCAGGAAGCGGGCGAGTTCCGGATCGACCTGACGCCCGTATGGCTGACCGAGGCGCTCTACGGCCTCATCGGCAGCGGCGCCTGGGCCGTGCAGGACGGCCGGGTCGCCGCGAAGGACTTCACCTACATGATCGCCGAGCTGCTGCTCGGCGGCGCACGACGGAGAGTGGAACCATGACAAGCACGCAGCAGCACACCCCCGAGGCGGAGGTGGTGTCGCGCCCCGCACGGTGGCTCGCGCTCAGCGTCCTCGTGCTCGCGGTGCTGCTCGTCGCCGTCGACGCGACGGTCCTCGGCCTCGCGACCCCGTACATCAGCGAGGACCTGAAGCCCTCCGGCACCCAGCTGCTCTGGATCGGCGACGTCTACTCGTTCGTCATCGCCGGACTCCTCGTCTCCATGGGCAGCCTCGGCGACCGCATCGGCCGCAAGAAGCTGCTGCTCGTGGGCGCGGTCGCGTTCGGCGCGGTCTCCGTCCTCAACGCGTACGCCACCTCGCCGGAGCTGATGATCCTCGCGCGCGCCCTGCTCGGCGTGGCCGGCGCGACACTCATGCCCTCGACCCTCGCGCTGATCCGCAACATCTTCCACGACCCGCGCGAACGCTCCCTGGCCGTCGGCATCTGGGGCGCCATGGCGTCGGCGGGCGCGGCGGTCGGCCCGGTCGTCGGCGGGTTCCTGCTCGAACACTTCTGGTGGGGCTCGGTCTTCCTCATCAACCTGCCCGTCATGGCGGTCCTGGTCGTGGTCGGCGTCAAGCTCATCCCCGAGTCGAAGAACCCGGTCCCCGGCCCCTGGGACCTGATCAGCGTCGTCCTCTCCCTCGTCGGCATGATCGGTGTCGTGTACGCGGTGAAGGAGGCGGCGGCACACGGCTTCCGCTGGGACGTGGCGGTGTCCGCGGTCCTCGGCGCGGCCGCTCTCACCTGGTTCGTCCGCCGCCAGCTCACGCTGCCCGCGCCCCTGCTCGACATGCGGCTCTTCCGCAGGCGCGGCTTCTCGGGCGCGGTCCTCGCCGACCTGCTCACCGTCCTCGGCCTGTCCGGGCTCGTCTTCTTCCTCTCCCAGTTCCTGCAGCTCGTGCAGGGGCGGCGGCCGTTCGAGGCAGGGATGGCCGAACTGCCCGCCGCCGTCGGCGCGGTGGTGGCCGGACTCGTCGCCGGGGTGGTGGCGCGCCGCTTCTCCGTGCGCCTCGTCGTCGCGGGCGGCCTCGCGGCGGTCGGCCTCGCCCTGGCCACGCTCACGACGCTGAGCAAGGACACCGGCTATCCGCTGCTCGGCGCGGTGCTCCTGGTCGTCGGCGTCGGCGCGGGCTTCTCGTTCACGGTCACCGCGGACGTGATCCTCTCCAGCGTCCCCAAGGAGCAGGCGGGCGCGGCCTCGGCGGTCTCGGAGACGGCGTACGAACTGGGCGCGGCGCTCGGCATCGCCCTGCTCGGCTCCATCGTGACGGGCGTCTACGCCGGTTTCACCGCGCCCGCGGGCACCCCGCCGGATGTGGCGTCGGCGGCGCACGAGTCGCTCGGCGGCGCGGTCGAGGCGTCCGCCGCGCTCCCGGCCGGCCAGGCGCAGACCCTGCTGACCTCGGCGCAGACCGCGTTCGTGGACGGGCTCCAGGTCGCGGCGGGCATCGGCGCGGCCGTCCTCCTCGCGACGGCGGTGGCGGCCTGGTTCCTGCTCAGGGGCCAGCACCTGGAGAAGTGACGCCCCGTTCCGCACATGCGTGAGCCCCGGTCACCGACCGGGGCTCACGCATGTGTGCGTGGCGGGGCTTACGCGGCCTTCGCCTTCGTGGCGTACATGTCCACGTACTCCTGGCCCGACAGCCGCATGACCTCCGTCATCACGGAGTCCGTCACGGCCCGCAGCACGTAGCGGTCGCGGTCCATGCCGTCGTAGCGGGAGAACTCCATCGGCTCACCGAACCGGACGGTCACCCGGCCGGGGCGCGGCATGCCCGCGCCGCCCGGCTGCAGCTTGTCCGTGCCGATCATCGCGAACGGGACGACGGGCGCGCCCGTCATGAGGGTGAGCCGGGCGATACCGGTCCGGCCGCGGTACAGCCGGCCGTCGGGGGAGCGGGTGCCCTCCGGGTAGATCCCGAAGATGCGGCCCTCCTCCAGGACGCGGCGACCCGTCATGAGCGCGGCGACACCGCCGTTGGCGCCGTCCCGGTCGACCGGGATCATGCCGACGCCGGTGAAGAACCAGGCCATCGCGCGGCCCTTGAGACTCTTGCCGGTGACGTACTCGTCCTTGCCGATGAAGCAGACCTGCCGGTCGCAGACGAGCGGCAGGATCATCGAGTCGATGAACGTCAGATGGTTGCCCGCCAGGATGACGGGACCGGTGCCCGGAATGTTCTCGGCGCCTTCCACACGCGTGGGGAACATCAGGCGCATGACCGGTCCGAGCACTGCCTTGATGAACGCGAAGCGGGACAACGGGCCCTCCGGTGTCAAGGAATGGGTGATGGGTTCTGTGCAGGTGAGGACGATACTCGCGGCCGGGTACCCCACGCACATCGGGTTCACGGACCTGAAACGCACAGTTGACGCGAATCAGACGTCCCGTACATGGCGAAAAGGACACCCAGGATCCATCTCGCATCGCCCTGACGTTCCGTCCGGGGTCTCCCCCCGGTCACTTCCGCCCACCTACGATCGGTCGCGCCTCAACGGGCGCAAGGCGGTCATCGGTGGGAGGAGTGCTTGATGGGGAACGAGAAGTCGCAGCGGGCGCAGGGCGCACAGGAGTCACGTGCCGAGGGGGCCCTCGGCCGCCGCACGCTGCTCGGCGCCGCCGTGCTCGGCGCGGGCGCCGCCGCGCTCGCCGCGCCCGGCGTGGCCACGGCCGCCGGGCGGGACAGCGCCCGGGACAGTGGTGGACATCACTCCGGAAAGGGGTACAAGAGCCTGCCCGTGCCCACGATCGTCGCGCACCGCGGCACCAGCGGCTACCGCCCCGAGCACACCCTGGGCTCGTACCAGCTGGCGCTCGACATGGGCGCGCACGTCATCGAGGCGGGTGACATCGTCCCCACCAAGGACGGTCATCTCGTATGCCGTCACGAGCCCGAAATCGGCGGCACCACCGACGTGTCGGCGCACCCCGAGTTCGCCGGGCGCAGAACCACGAAGGTCATCGACGGGGTCTCCACGACGGGCTGGTTCACCGAGGACTTCACGCTCGCCGAGCTGAAGACGCTCCGCGCCAAGGAGCGCATCCCCGGCACCCGCCAGCACAACACCCTCTACGACGGCCGCTGGGAGATACCGACCTTCGAAGAGGTCCTCGAATGGCGCGCCGTGCAGAGCCGGAAGCTCGGCCGCGAGGTGTGGATCCACGTCGAGACCAAGCACCCCACCTACTTCCGCAAGCTCGGCCTGGGCCTGGAGGAGCGCCTCGCCAAGCTGCTGCGCGCCCACCGCCTCGACAAGAAGGACTCGCCCGCCTTCCTGCAGTCCTTCGAGCCGACGAGCATCCAGCGCCTGAACAGGCTGGTCGGCAACCCGCTCGTCGTCCTGCTCTCCACGGCGAACTCCCGCCCGGCGGACTTCGTCGACATCGGCGACCCGCGCACCGTCGCCGACCTCATCACCCCCAAGGGCCTCAAGGAGATCGCGACGTACGCGCAGGGCATCGGCCCGACCCTGGACCTGATCATCCCCAAGGACGCGGCGGGCAGGCTCACTCAGCCGACCACCCTCGTCAAGGACGCGCACCGCGCCGGGCTGATCCTGCACCCGTACACGATGCGCAACGAGAACACCTTCCTGCCCGCCGACTTCAAGAAGGGCACGGACCCGAACGCGTACGGCGACGCGTTCGGCGCCTTCCAGGCGTACTTCGCCACCGGCATCGACGGCATCTTCACCGACAACTGCGACACCGGCCTCCTCGCCCGTGAGGACTTCCTCAACGGCTGAACCGGCCTCCGCGGACCCGTCAACGGCCGACCGCTCCGCCCCGGTTGGAGTGAGACGCGGCCGCCCCGGCAACCCGGCGCCGGGGCGGCCGCGTCCCGCCGGGCATGACGTACGACAAGGTGATCGAGGCGCTGCGGCCCCTCCTCGCGGCCGAGGTCCGCGCCGAACTGCCCGGCGCCGCCGAACCCCGCGACCTCGAACAGGCCGTCTGGGTCCGCCTCCTGGAACACCTCGCCGCACAGGGCCCGCCGCCCGACCCGGCCGCCTGGCTCACGGCGACGGTCCGCACCGAGGCGAGCCGCCAGCGCTGCGCGGACCTGCGGGAACTCCCGTACGCCGATGAGGGCGCCGCCCAGCGGGAGAGGTCGGACCCCGAGCGCCGCGCCCTGGACCGCGAACGCGCCCGCGCGCTGTACGCCGCGATCCGCCGGCTGCCCGGGCGGTGTCCGCGCCTCATGCATGCGCTTCTGTCCCCCGAAGACCTCACCTACCGTGAGATCGCAGGCGAGTTGGGTATCTCACAGGGCAGTCTTGGACCGGAACGTGCCAGATGTCTGGGATGCCTCCGCAGAATCCTCGCGGGCGAGGTTGCGCCCGTGGCCCCCAGGGGAAAAGGGTGAGGGAACAACCGGCGAACAGGTGAGCGGGAGGCATGCACACATGGGCATGAGCGTGACCATCTCTGCGGCGACCGAAGCGGACACCGAGCAGATCCTCAAGCTGCAGTACCTCTGCTACCAGAGCGAGGCACAGCTCTACGGCGACTACTCCATCGAGCCGCTCACCCAGTCCCTGGACTCGGTCCGGGCGGAACTGGCGGGCGGCACCGTCCTGGTGGCCCGCCTCGGCGACGAAGTGGTGGCGTCGGTGCGCGGCACGGTCGGCGCCGACGGCACGGCCCGGATCAACAAGCTGATCGTGCACCCGCGCATGCAGCGCCACGGGCTGGGCGGGCGCCTGCTCGCCGCCGTCGAGTCCGCGCTCACCTCGCCGGGCACGGCCAAGCGGATCGAGCTGTTCACGGGCCACCGCAGCGAGCACAATCTGCGCCTGTACCGCAAGCACGGCTACACGGCCGTCTCGACCAAGCGGGTCGACGAGCGGCTGACGCTGATCACGCTGGCCAAGGACGTCGAGGCGGTGGCCGCGGCGCCGGCGGCCGGGGCGTTCGTGGCTAGCGCGTAGCGGCCGTGGACGTCCGGGCCCGGCGCAGCCAGAACAGCGCCGAGACGGGGAGGAGCACCGGGATGAACAGGTACTCCATGCCGTAGTCGGACCAGACGGTGGAGTCCGCGAACGCCGAGGGCTCCACCAGCGTCCACGTCCCGACCGCGAGGACGCCCACGAGCTCGGCGGCGCAGCACACCCGCGCCGCCTTGCGGGCCGTCTCGCCACCGCGCACCAGCGAGTACGTGATGAAGCCGTAGACGACGCCCGCGACGGCGGAGAGCGAGTAGGCGAGCGGCGCCCTGCCGAAGTCGGTCGCGATCTGGAAGACGGAGCGCGACACGGCGCCGACCACCATCACCCCGTACAGCCAGACGAGGAGGGTGCCGGGCCCGCTGGTCAGCCGCCGCGAGCCGCCGGCCGCACTCGTCCCGTGATCGGTGTCCTCGGAAGCCACAGCCACCTCATCCTCCCCAGATGTCATAGAGCCGTACTTCGAGGACGGCGAGGACCACGCCGCCCGCGGCGACCGTGACCGAGCCCCAGCGCGTGCGCTCCGCCAGCGACATGAACCCGGCCGCCGGGACACAGGCGAAGGCCCCGATCAGATACGCGACGAAGATCGTCGTGCCCTGTTCCGGCTTCTCGCCCCGCGCCAGCTGCACGATCCCGATCACGAGCTGCACCAGGGCGAGCGCCGAGACCACGGCCATACCGATGAAGTGCCAGTCCTTGGTCGGCTGGTCGCGGTAGGCGGCGAAACCGCACCACGCGGCGAGCGCGAGCGCGGCGAGACCCGTCACCAGGGTCAGGGCATCAAGCATGGGCGCACCCTATTACGGGCCAAAAGGCCCGATGCGCTCGGCCCTGCGCTGTCCGCCGCGTCCGTGGCGTTGACCACAACCCGCGAGGCGCGCGGGTTCTCGCGGGCCCGGTGGTGGACGAGCCGTCCGCCGCGTCAGCACTGGCCACCGGGGCCGACGTGAAGATCACCGCGGGAGCCTGCGGCCTCTTGTGCGCCGTCCAGCGCTGTCCGCTATTCGGACAACGCAGGCCGCGGCCGTCCTCACGTCTGCTTTACTTGCCCGCATGACCACGACGAGCAGCCGCACCCTTGCGACCGAGGCGACGATGACGCCCGGTGCTCGTTGTATGTGTCGAATGTGCGCCTTCTGAGGGCCCCCGCACCTTGCCTGTTTCGCGCCCCGAAGCGAGACCCCCGGGTCTGCCCGCGCACAGCTTCCGTACTGCTGCCAGTACCGCTCCGCACCTCGGAGCACGAGCCTGCCGCGCCCGGAACTCCAGCCAAGTTCCCGAAATGAATGCCCCGTGCCCGGCGCCACCCGTGCCGCGCACTCGACAGTGACGGAAACCCACGTGATCACCACCCAGGGCCTCACCAAGGTCTACCGCTCGCGCGGCCGCGAGATCACCGCACTCGACGGCGTGGATCTGCACGTGCGCGAAGGCGAGGTGTACGGCGTCATCGGCCAGTCGGGCGCCGGAAAGTCCTCGCTGATCCGCTGCGTGAACCTCCTCGAACGCCCCACCACCGGGACCGTGACGGTCGCGGGCCAGGACCTCACCGCTCTCGCCGGCCGCGGACCGCGCGCCGGACGGGAGCTGCGCGAGGCGCGCAGCCGGATCGGCATGGTCTTCCAGCACTTCAACCTGCTGTCCTCGCGCACCGTCCAGGACAACATCGAGCTGCCGCTCGAAATTCTCGGCAAGTCGGGGAAGGAACGTTCCACCAAGGCGCTCGAACTGCTCGACCTCGTCGGCCTCGCCGACAAGGCCACGTCCTACCCGGCCCAGCTCTCCGGCGGCCAGAAGCAGCGCGTCGGCATCGCCCGCGCCCTCGCCGGCGACCCGAAGGTGCTGCTCTCCGACGAGGCGACCAGCGCCCTGGACCCGGAGACCACCCGCTCGATCCTCCAGCTCCTGCGCGACCTCAACCGCCAGCTCGGCCTGACCGTCCTGCTCATCACGCACGAGATGGACGTCGTCAAGACCGTCTGCGACTCCGCGGCCCTGATGGAGCGCGGGCAGATCGTCGAGTCCGGCACGGTCAGCGAACTCCTCGCGACCCCGGGCTCCGAGCTCGCCGCCGCGCTCTTCCCGGTCAGCGGCGACGCCTCCGGCGCGGACCGCACCGTCATCGACGTCACCTTCCACGGCGAGTCGGCGACCCAGCCCGTCATCTCGCAGCTCGCGCGCACCTACAACATCGACATCTCGATCCTCGGCGCCGCGATGGACACCGTCGCGGGCAAGCAGGTCGGCCGCATGCGCATCGAGCTGCCGGGACCGTACGAGGAGAACGTCGTCCCCATCGGATTCCTGCGCGAACAAGGGCTCCAGGTCGAGGTACAGGGCCGCGACGACCGCGCGTCCGCACTGCTGAAGGAAGGTGTCACCAAGTGACCTGGTCGGAGATGCAGCCCCTGCTGTCCCAGGCGTGTTGGGACACCTTCTACATGGTCGGCTGGTCCACGCTGATCGCCGTCGTCGCCGGACTCCCGCTCGGCGTCCTGCTCGTCCTCACCGACCGCGGCGGACTGCTGCAGAACGTCGTGGCGAACAAGGTCATCGGGCAGGTCGTGAACATCGTCCGCTCGATGCCGTTCATCATCCTGATGGTCGCCCTGATGACCTTCACGCGCTGGATCGTCGGCACCACCATCGGCCGCGAGGCCGCCATCGTGCCGCTCGCCGTCGGCGCCATCCCGTTCTTCGCCCGGCTCGTCGAGACGTCCGTGCGCGAGGTCGACGGCGGACTCGTCGAGGCCGTGCAGTCGATGGGCGGCAACACCTGGACCGTCGTGCGCAAGGTGCTCGTCCTCGAGTCGCTGCCGTCGCTGATCTCCGCGACCACCACGACGATCGTCGCCATCATCGGCTACTCCGCCATGGCCGGCACGGTCGGCGCGGGCGGCCTCGGCGACCTCGCCATCCGCTACGGCTACCAGCGCTTCGAGACCGAGATGATGTGGATCATCGTGGCCCTCCTCGCGGTCGCCATCGCCGTCATCCAGTTCGCCGGCGACAGCGGCGCCCGTGTCCTGCACCGCCGCGCGGGCAAGGGCGGCGAACCGCTCCGCTTCCGCGCCCTCGGCGGCTTCCTGCCCGGCGGCCCGGCCGCGGCCGCGCCCGCATCGAAGGCCCCGGTCAAGACCCCCTGACTCCCCGCACCACCCGGCGGGTTGCACCACCCATGGAGAAAGGCACTTTTCGTGCGTAACACCACCAAGATCACCGCAGCTGTCCTCGCCACCGGCGCCCTCACCCTGGGTCTGACCGCCTGCGGCTCCGACGACAAGGGCGACACCAAGGCCAAGGCGTCCGACAAGCTCGTCGTCGCCGCGACGCCCGTCCCGCACGCCGAGATCCTCGAGTACATCAAGGACAACCTGGCGAAGAAGGAAGGCCTCAACCTCGAGGTCAAGGAGTTCACCGACTACGTCACGCCGAACACGGCGACCGAGGACGGGTCCGTGGACGCCAACTACTTCCAGACCACGCCGTACCTCAAGGACTTCAACAAGAAGCAGGGCACGCACCTCGCCTCGGTCGCCGTCGTCCACCTGGAGCCGCTCGGCCTCTACTCCGAGAAGGCCGACAAGCTCGACGGCATCAAGAAGGGCGGCACCATCGCCCTCCCGAACGACGCCGACAACGAGAGCCGCGCCCTGCGCTTCCTCGCCAAGAGCGGCCTCATCACGCTCAAGTCCGGCTCCGAGGCCACCGCGACGCCGCAGGACATCGACAAGAACCCCAAGGACCTGGAGTTCAAGGAGGTCGAGGCGGCCCAGACGCCGCGCTCCCTCAAGGACGTCGACGGCGCCGTCATCAACGGCAACTACGCGATCGGCGCGGGCCTGAACCCCGCCAAGGACGCCCTCGCCCTGGAGTCCACCGAGAACAACCAGTACAACAACGTGCTGGCGGTCAAGGAGGGCAACGAGGACGACCCGCGTGTCAAGAAGCTCGCCAAGCTCCTGACGTCGCCCGAGGTCAAGAAGTTCATCGAGGACAAGTACAAGGGCTCGGTCCTGCCCTCGTTCTGACCCCGCCTCACCTGCCGCGCACGGCGGGCCGCTCCCGGCCATCGGGGGCGGCCCCCATGTGCGGTTACGTGCCTTCATGCTGCATGCTGGGCACTTCACCCGGCGGCCGGCGCGATGCCCGGCGGGCCGCCACGAAGGTTACGGAGCGGCGTATGACGAACACCTTCCCCGACATCTCCATCAGTACGGAGCGACTGGTGCTGCGTCCGCTCGAAGACGACGACGCCCCGGCGCTCGCCGAGATGATGAACGACGAACTCGTCGCCGCCTGGACCTCCGTGCCGCAGCCCTTCACCGAGGACGACGCGCGCCGCTGGATCACCAAGTACGCGCCGAAGGAACGCGCCGCGGGCACCGGACTCGACCTCGCCGTCACCGAGTTCCTCACTCAGCGCCTCGTCGGCATCGTCCAGCTCACCAAGACCAACTGGCATGTCCGCGCCACCGAACTCTCCTACATCGTCGCCCCCTGGGCCCGCGGCGAGGGCTACGCCTCCGAAGCCGCGCTCGCGATGGCCCAGTGGCTCTTCCGCGACCAGGGCATGGAGCGCATCGAGATGCGCACCGCCGCCGACAACACCGCCTCCCAGCAGGTCGCGCAGAAGATCGGCAGCATCAGCGAGGGCGTCCTGCGCAACGCCTGCATAGCGCGCACCCGCACCGAGGACGGCGGCTTGGCCGAGGTCCGCACCGACTTCATCGTGTACGGCCTGCTCCCCGAGGACATCGAGGGCGTCACCGAGCAGCTCGCGGAGGCCGGCGGCTTCACCGCCTTCTCGGACTGGAACTGACCCGGACCGAACTGGAACCGACCCGGACCGGACCGGAACCGACCCGGACCGCACAGGCGGTCGCCAGGCCCAGCAGGTACGCTCTCCGGTGCCCATCCCGGCTCCCCACCCGCCGGCGGCATCCCCCCGACCCGTGTACGCCCCTTCGCGCGTACGCACCCGAGCACACCCTGGAGACTGACGACGATGGCCGACCGGGTCACGGTGATCGGCTGGGACGGCTCTCCGCCGACCGCGGCGGCCCGCTCCGCGCTGAGCGCGGCCACCCTCGTGGCAGGCGCCGCCCACCACCTGGCGCTCCCCGAGATCCCCGCCCACGCCGAGCGCATCCGGCTCGGCAGCGTCGCGCTCGCCGCCCGCCGCATCACCGGCCACCGCGGCACCGCCGTGGTCCTCGCCGACGGCGACCCCGGCTTCTTCGGCGTCGTGCGCACCCTGCGCGCCCCGCAGTACGGCCTCGAGGTGGAGGTCGTGCCCGCCGTCTCCGCCGTCGCCCAGGCCTTCGCCCGCGCCGGGATGCCCTGGGACGACGCCCAGGTCGTCGTCGCCCACCGCCGCACCCTGCGCCGCGCCGTCAACGTCTGCCGCGCCCACACCAAGGTCGCCGTCCTCACCTCGCCCGGCGCGGGCCCCGCCGAACTCGGCCTCCTCCTCGAAGGCGTCCACCGCACCTTCGTCATCTGCGAGGAGCTCGGCACCGACCGCGAACAGGTCACCGTCGTCACCTCCGACAAGGCCGCCGACCACAGCTGGCGCGACCCCAACGTCGTCATCGTCGTCGGCGGCACGGTCACCGTGGGCACCCCGGAGAACGGGGGCTGGCTCTTCGGCGGCGACCCCGACACCACCCCGCGCGGCTGGGCGCTGCCCGCCGCCGAGTACGCGGGCCCCTTCGGCGAGGGCGAGAGCGAACAGCTGCGCGCCGCCCAGCTCGCCCGGCTCGGCCCGCGCACCGGCGACCTCGTCTGGGACATCGGCTGCGGCAGCGGCGCCTTCACCGCGGAGGCGGGCCGGTTCGGCGCCGCCGTGATCGCCGTCGACCGCGACCCCGACGCCTGCGCCCGCACCCTCGCCACCGTCCGCCGCTTCAACGTCCAGGCCCAGATCGTCCACGGCACCGCCCCGCACGTCCTGGAGAACCTGCCCGAACCCGACGTCGTACGCGTCGGGGCCGGGGGAGCGGCGGTCGTCTCCGCCGTCGTCGACCGGCGGCCCGCGCGCATCGTCACCCACGCCGCGACACGCGACGCCGCCGAACTCGTAGGCCGGGACCTGACCGAACACGGGTACGACGTCGAGTGCGCGCTCCTGCAATCCGTCGAACTGGACACACGTGCCTGGACGGAGAAGGAGCGGACCGTGGGGTTCCTTCTTTCGGGTCGTCTTCCCGACCGCCACCCGTGACCCTGGAGGACCGGCGCGCGCGGTAGGCTGGCCGATCGTTGTACCGCACCGGGACGTACGCCGCTTCGTCGGCCAATGTCCGGGAAACGCACCACTCTTGGCGCGCTTGTGGTACGGCGGCGACCGGAGGACGCGCAACGTGGCGCAGTCCACAGGAGACCGTGGCCGAACCACCTGCCACAGTCGCGATCCGGCCGGGACAATACCTGTTGTCCGGGGCGGTTCGTGCCGTGCGGCTCGCGTGCTCGTTCTCCAAGGAGATGTTTCCAAGGAGGGCGGACGCCGGGTCACTCCGGTCAGCGGCTCGCAAGGGGCGCGCGGCTCCGGCGGACGGCCGGGAGCGGCAGGGAAGTTCTCATCGATGGGCGAGGGGTAGGCATGACCGACACCGGTCAGGTTCCGGGCGAAGGGCTGCCGGAGAACGCAGGCGCGGTGGGACAGCCGGGCGTTCCCGCTCCGGGCGCGTACACCTACCTCGATCCCGCCGCCACCGGCGGCGAGGAGGACGAGATGCTCCTCATGCCCGGCTCCCAGGGCGCCTGGGGCGAGCCGCAGACGCCGACGCCCCCGCCGCAGCAGTACGTGCAGGCGCCGGAGTACGCCGAGTACGCGCAGGCGTTCGCCGCGCACGAGCCGGGCCCGCACGAGATGGCCGGCCGCGACAGCGGACACCACGACATGGGCGCGATCCAGGCCCAGGGCCAGCCGCAGGCCCCGCAGGCGCCCGCCGCCCCGCGCCGCCCGCTCCACATGGGCCCGCCCACCCCGGCGGCCGGTGTCGGCCCCGTCCGCTCGCTGGCCGACCGCGGCCCCGCGCAGCAGACCCCGGCGCACCCGACGCCCGTACGGCAGGCGGGTCCGCCCACCACGGGCCCCGAGTACCTGGACATCCCGCCGCAGGGCGGCACCCCGTGGGCGCCCGCCGAGTCCGGGCAGCAGCAAGCCCCGGCCGAGCCGCAGCCCGGTCTCTACGCCGAGCAGACCCCGCACTTCCCGCACCCGCAGCACCCCGACGCCTCCCAGCAGTTCGCGCCCGCCGCCGATCCGGTCGCCGCGTACGCGGGCCACGGCGGCGAGCAGTCGGGCGAGTACGCGGTGCACGAGCCGCAGGCGTACGAGTCTGCGCAGCAGCCCGCGCCCGAGCAGCCGCTCGGCCAGTTCGTGCCCGTCGAGGGCACGGTCCCGACGACGCCGCACCTGGCGCCGACGCCGCCGCAGGCCATGGTGGTGCCGCCGCTGCCGGAGGAGCCGGTGCTCCCCGAGGGCGTGGCGGACGCGGAGGTGCCGGAGCCCGCGCAGGAGCCGGTGGCCGTGCAGGAGCCGGTGGGCGCCGAGATGCCGGTCGCCGCTGAGCAGCCGGTCGTGGCTGAGCAGCCGGTCGTGGCGGAGCAGCCGGTCGTGGCGGAGCAGCCGGTCGTGGCTGAGCAGCCGGTCGTGGCGGAGCAGCCGGTCGTGGCGGAGCAGCCGCCGGTCGCGGAGCCGCTGCCTGTCGCCGAGCCCGTCGTCGGGCCGGTTGCCGAGCCCGTCGCCGAGGCGCCCGCCGAGCCGGTCGTGGAGGTCGTGGCGCCCGAGGCCCTGCCCGTCGAGGAGCCCGCGCAGGAGCCCGCGCCCGCCGAAGCTCCGGCCGCCGAGGCCCCGGCCGCCGTCGAGACCCCGGCCCCCGTCGACGACCAGGCCGCGGAACCGGTCGTGGAGCCCGTCGCCGAGCCCGTCGAGGAGCTCGCCGAGCCGGAGATCCTGGCCGTCGTCCCCGCGCCGCGCGAGGGCGACCCGGCCGCGCCCGCCGAACCGGTGGCCGACGACTTCGAGGCCGACGAGCCCGACCTGATCGAGGTCGCCCCGAAGCCCGAGACCGCGCAGACCTTCGAGGCAGCCCCCGAGGCCGAGCCGCTGCCCGACGCCGTCCCCGAGGACCTCGAGCCGGAGGCCGCCGCCGCGTCCGGCTACGACGACGCCGAGCGCGAGGCGGTCCTGCGCGTCATGCGCGAGCGCCGCGACATCCGCAACGGCTTCCGTTCCGACCCGATCCCGCACGAGGTGCTGCTCCGCGTCCTGGAGGCGGCCCACACGGCGCCGTCCGTGGGCCACTCGCAGCCCTGGGACTTCGTCGTCATCCGCTCGGCGGAGACCCGGCGCACCATGCACGAACTGGCGATGCGCCAGAAGGACGCGTACGCCAAGTCGCTGCCCAAGGGCCGCGCGAAGCAGTTCAAGGAACTGAAGATCGAGGCCATCCTCGACACCCCGGTCAACATCGTGGTGACCGCCGACCCGACCCGGGGCGGCCGCCACACCCTCGGCCGCCACACGCAGCCGCAGATGGCCCCGTACTCCTCCGCGCTCGCCGTGGAGAACCTGTGGCTCGCCGCCCGCGCCGAGGGCCTCGGCGTCGGCTGGGTCAGCTTCTTCGACGAGCGCGAGATGGTCCGCACCCTGGGCCTGCCCGAGCACCTCGAGGTCGTCGCCTACCTGTGCGTGGGCTACGTCGACGAGTTCCCGGAGGAGCCCGAGCTGATGCAGGCGGGCTGGTCCAAGCGCCGCCCCCTGTCGTGGGTCGTGCACGAGGAGACGTACGGGCGCCGGGCCCTGCCCGGCGAGGACCCGCACGACCTGCTCGCCGAGACCGTCTCCAACATCCGCCCGCTCGACGCGAAGGCGCTCGGCGAGGCGTGGGAGCGGCAGAAGCGGATGACGAAGCCCGCGGGCGCGCTCGGCATGCTGGAGATCATCTCCGCGCAGCTGTCCGGACTGTCCCGGATGTGCCCGCCGCCGGTTCCGGAGCCCGCGGCCGTCGCGATCTTCGCCGGTGACCACGGGGTGCACGCCCAGGGCGTCACCCCCTGGCCGCAGGAGGTCACCGGCCAGATGGTCGCGAACTTCCTGGGCGGTGGCGCGGTCTGCAACGCGTTCGCGAACCAGGTCGGCGCCGAGGTCTGCGTCGTCGACGTGGGCGTCGCCTCCGAACTCCCGGCCACGCCAGGCCTGCTGCCGCGCAAGGTCCGCGCGGGCACGGCCGACATGACGACCGGCCCCGCCCTCTCCCGGGAGGACGTCAAGGCGGCCATCGAGGTCGGCATCGAGACGGCCCGCGACCTCGTCGCGGCGGGCAACAAGGCGCTCCTCACCGGCGAGATGGGCATCGCGAACACCACCGCGTCCGCCGCCCTGATCTCCGTCTACACCGAGGCCGACCCGGCCGAGGTCACCGGGCGCGGCACCGGCATCAACGACGAGACGCACGCCCGCAAGGTCGAGGTCGTCCGCCGCGCCCTCGATCTGCACCAGCCGGACCCGGCCGACCCGATCGGCGTCCTCTCGGCGGTCGGCGGCCTGGAGCACGCGGCCCTGGTCGGCCTGCTCCTGGGCGGCGCCTCGCTGCGGACGCCGGTCATCCTCGACGGCGTCAGCGCCGGCGCGGCCGCCCTGGTCGCCCGCGCCATCGCCCCCGAGGTCCTGGCCGCCTGCATCGCGGGCCACCGCAGCGCCGAACCCGGCCACGTCGCGGCCCTGAACAAGCTGGGCCTGCGCCCCCTGGTCGACCTCGACCTCCGCCTCGGCGAGGGCACCGGCGCCCTCCTCGCCCTCCCGATCGTCCAGAGCGCGGCCCGAGCCATGCACGAGGTGGCCACGTTCGACTCAGCGGGCGTCACCGAGAAGTAGCCCGCCGTCCCGGGGAACGCCCGCATGCCTGGTTGCGCGCAGGCGTTCCGCTGGGGGTCCCCCCGGACGGAGTCTGGGGGAGGAACGGGTGGGCACAGCGCTACAGCGCCGGGCAACCGTCTCGACGGGCCAGGCAATAAGCTGACGTCACCCGAACCCGCACGTCACAGGGCTCCAAAGACGCAGCCCCCAGAGCCCAGCCGCCCAGGAGCCGAACAACATGCCCGCCGCACAGCACCCCGCCTACCCCGTGGGCCTCCGCCTCACCAACCGCAGGACGATAGTGATCGGCGGCGGCCAGGTGGCCCAGCGCCGCCTCCCCGCACTGATCGCGGCCGGCGCGGACCTCACCCTGATCTCCCCGTCGGCGACCCCCTCCGTAGAGGCCATGGCGGACGCGGGCGAACTGACCTGGATCAAGCGCCGCTACGAGCAGGGCGACCTCGAAGGCGCCTGGTACGTGCTCATCGCCACCGGCGACCGCGCGGCGAACGAGCAGGCCAGCGCCGAGGCGGAAGCGGCCCGCATCTGGTGCGTCCGCTCCGACGACGCGGAGGCGGCCACCGCCTGGACCCCGGCCACGGGCCGCACCGAGGGCGTGACCGTGGCGGTCCTGTCCGCCGAGGCCGCCGACCGCGACCCGCGCCGCACCGCCGCCGTCCGCGACGCCCTGGTGGAGGCCCTGCGCGACGGCACCGTCACCGCCGAGCGGACCCGTACCCCGGGCGTCGCCCTGGTCGGCGGCGGCCCCGGCGACCCCGATCTGATCACCGTGCGAGGCCGCCGCCTGCTCGCCGAGGCCGACGTCGTCATCGCCGACCGCCTCGGCCCCCGCGACCTCCTCGACGAGCTTCCCCCGCACGTCGAGGTCATCGACGCGGCAAAGATCCCGTACGGCCGTTTCATGGCGCAAGAGGCGATCAACAACGCGCTGATCGAGCACGCCAAGCAGGGCAAGGCCGTCGTCCGGCTCAAGGGCGGCGACCCGTTCGTCTTCGGCCGGGGCATGGAGGAGGCGCAGGCGCTGGCCGCCGAGGGCATCCCGGTCACGGTCGTCCCCGGCATCTCCAGCTCGATCTCGGTGCCGGGCGCGGCCGGTATCCCGGTCACGCACCGCGGCGTCGCGCACGAGTTCACCGTGGTCAGCGGCCACGTGGCGCCGGACGACGAGCGCTCCCTCGTCGACTGGGCCGCGCTCGCCCAGCTGACCGGCACCCTCGTCATCCTCATGGGCGTCGACAAGATCGGGAAGATCGCCGAGGCGCTGATCGCGCACGGCAAGGCCGCCGACACCCCGGTCGCCCTCGTCCAGGAAGGCACCACGACGGCCCAGCGCCGCGTCGACGCCACCCTGGCGACGGTCGGCGAGAGAGTGACGACGGAAGGCGTCCGGCCCCCCGCCGTCATCGTCATCGGCCCCGTGGTGCACGAGAGCCCCACACGTAACCAGCGGTAACAAGCGCAGCGCTCAACCGTTGGCACCAACACCAGGACAAGGCAGTATCGACCCGTGGCTGAACCCCAAGGTCTCCTCACCATCGAGGACCCCGACGACCCGCGTCTGCGCGACTACACGGGCCTGACCGACGTCGAGCTGCGCCGCAAGCGCGAGCCGGCCGAGGGCCTCTTCATCGCCGAGGGCGAGAAGGTCATCCGCCGCGCCAAGCAGGCCGGCTACGAGATGCGCTCGATGCTGCTCTCCGCCAAGTGGGTCGACGTCATGCGCGACGTCATCGACGAGGTCCCCGCGCCGGTCTACGCGGTCGCCCCCGACCTCGCCGAACAGGTCACCGGCTACCACGTGCACCGCGGCGCCCTCGCCTCCATGCAGCGCAAGCCGCTGCCGACGGCGGACGACCTCCTCACCACGGCCCGCCGCATCGTGATCATGGAGTCGGTCAACGACCACACCAACATCGGCGCCATCTTCCGCTCGGCCGCCGCCCTCGGCATGGACGCGGTGCTCCTCTCACCCGACTGCGCCGACCCGCTCTACCGCCGCTCGGTGAAGGTCTCCATGGGCGCGGTCTTCTCCGTCCCGTACGCGCGTCTCGACTCCTGGCCGAGGTCCCTGGAGACGGTCCGCGAGGCGGGCTTCAACCTCCTCGCGCTCACCCCGGCGGAGAAGGCCAAGTCCCTCGACGAGGTCGCCCCGCACCGCATGGACCGCGTCGCGCTGCTGCTCGGCGCGGAGGGCGAGGGCCTGTCCACCAAGGCGCTCATGGCCGCCGACGAATGGGTCCGCATCCCGATGGCCCACGGCGTCGACTCGCTCAACGTGGGCGCGGCGGCCGCGGTCGCCTTCTACGCGGTGGCGACGGGCCGCCCGGAGCTCTGACCACGGCCCGGCCTCACAGGCTCTGACCACGGCCCGGCCTCACAGGCTCTGGCCGCGGCCCGGCCTCACAGGTTCTGGCCGCGGCCCGCTCTCACAGGCTCTGACCACGGCCGCTCTCACAGGCTCTGGACCACCGCGATCACCAACGCCACGAGCAGCGTCACCACCACGAACACGAACAGCCGCTGCCGCAGCAGCCTCGGGTTCGCGGGCCGCAGCTTCTTGCCCGCGCCCGTCCCGTTCGTCCGTGAGTTCGTACGGGGAGCAGGGCGCCCGGTGCCGCTGCGCGGCGCGGGCCTGTTCCCGGAGCGGGAGGCGGTGGAGCGCGGCCCGGAGCCGCCGCCCGTGCGCCCGCTGCCGTTCCGGCCGGTGGTCCTGCCGTCCGTGGTCCTGCCGTCCGTGGTCCTGCCGTCCGTGGTGCGGCCGTTCCCGGTGCGCGGCGCGGGCGTGCCCGGCTGCGTACGCCGCTGGGTGCTGCGCTGCGTACTGCGCTGGGTGCGCTGATCCGCGTAACTCTCGGCCAGCCGTCCCGTCGGCCGGTCGGCCTCGGTGCGGGGCGCGGGCGGCCGTGCCTCGCTCAGCCCCTGTGCCTCGCGGGCGGCGATCTCCTTGAGCCGGAGCGAGAGCTGCAGCGTGCTGGGCCGTTCCTCCGGGTCCTTGGCGAGACACGCGCGCAGCAGCGGCGCCAGCGCGTCCGGCACGCCGCGCAGCTGGGCCTCCTCGTGCACGACGCGGTAGAGCATGACCTCGGAGCTGCCGTGCCCGAAGGGGGAGTCGCCCATCGCCGTGTACGCGAGGGTCGCCCCGAGGGAGAACACGTCGGTCGCCGGGGTGACGGCCGCGCCGCGCACCTGCTCGGGGGCGAGGAAGCCGGGGGAGCCCACAGCCGTGCCCACATGGGTCAGCGTCGAGGCGCCGGTCGCCCACGCGATGCCGAAGTCGATGATCCGCGGTCCCTTCGGGGACAGCAGGATGTTGGACGGCTTGAGGTCGCGGTGGACGACCCCGGCCTCGTGCACGGCGACGAGCCCCTCCGACAGCGCGGCACCGACGGCGGCCACGTCCGAAGCGGGCAGCGGGCCCTCCTCGGCGACCTTGTCGTGCAGCGAGGGCCCGGGCACGTACTGCGTGGCGAACCACGGGCGGTCCGCCTCCAGGTCCGCGGCGACCAGGCGCGCGGTGCAGCCGCCGCGGATCCTGCGCGCGGCGGACACCTCGCGCGCGAACCGCGAGCGGAACTCCTGGTCCTCCGCCAGATCCGGCCTGATCACCTTCAGCGCGACCCGCTGCCCGCGCCGGTCGGAGCCGAGATAGACGACGCCCATCCCGCCGGCCCCGAGACGTCTGTGCAGCCGGAACGAGCCGACGACGCGCGGGTCCTCGCGCCTCAGGCGCATCATCGCCATGTTCATCCCCGCTGCTGCCCGGTCTCGTCTGACGAGCGACAGCTTACGTTTACGCGGCCGACTGTGTGCTCAGGCCGCGCCCTCGCGCTCGATTCGATTGTGGGTGCGGGAGGTTATACGTGAAACGCGATCAGGAAGGTTGCGCCTGACGGGGCTTGCGGTGGCCGAGTCGGCCAATCGCCGCGGCCGTGCCGGACTTTGACGCCGTGAAAGACGGCCGGTCGGCGGCGTGTCGGGACACGGGGAAGAGGACGCGGACGCCCGAGACGGAACCGGCCGGGTCGCGGGCGCCGCGATGAAGTGAGAGAAGTCACCCGGTGAGACGCCCGGCCCCCTCCGGGAAGACCCCGAGAGCCGAGGCGCCGTCTCCACCCAGGGGAGTACGTGAAGAGGCACCGCTCATCCTCCGGGAGGCCCGGCAATCGGTACGAGGGCATGACGACCCCAATGACCCCCGCCCATAGATTTGAGGTCAAGCGGCGGGTGCAGCTCTCGTCCCCCGAGGTCAGGTACCCGCCGCTGCCGACAACTCGACAACTCGACATCCCGCCGGGCCCGACCGGCGGACCCGAGATTTGCGACCGGGAGAGGACCATGGCGGACACGACACCGCGGACGACAGCGTTCCGCAGCACGTGGGCTCGCAGGACTGCGCCGTACGGCAGCCCCGCGACCGGCCGCCGCCACCCGCTGGTGGCCACGGCCATGGTCCTCCCCCTCGCCGCCCTCCTGGTCGTCGTCTTCGGCGGCTGGGACGCGGTGGTCGCGCAAGCGTCGTCCGTGGGCGTGATGCTGGGGCGCTGAGCGGCGCCTCCAGGCCCGGATGAGCGGTCCGGGCGGGGACATCCGACCAGGAAACCCCGTGGGGACGGGGGTGCGGCGGACGGCACAAATGCCGCGTGCAGCTGGGGAGCTGCACGCGGCATTGCCATGCGCTCCGCGGGTTCGGCGGGTCATTGGGCACGCGGCGCGATGCGCTGGGGCGCGGGGCCGTCGGCGCCTGGCGGGCATGGTTGCGCCGGGGGTGCGGGCTGCAGGCTTCGCCGACGGCACGACTGCGCGGAGGCGCGGGCTGCAGTGCGCCGACGGGCGCGACCGTCGCCGCGCTGAGCGATGCGGTGCGCGGACCGCGGTGCCGGATGAGCTCCCGCCGGGGGTCCGCGCCGGGCAGCCGCGCCGGGCGACTTGGTCAGGCACCAGAGAGACGGGACCGGACCGGCCCCACTCAGCCCCGACCGGGGCCCGCCCACACCGCGACGAAGCGCACCCGCCCCGACCGCGACGGGGGCCGGCGGGCAGCCCGCGCGGGGCACCAAGGCTGTGCCTGCACCACGAGGCCGACTGTCATCCCGCCCCGGGGCGGGCGGTAGTGGTCGGGGCCCGTCCCGGGCGCCTGCCCTTCCGTCGGCCCGTGACCGGGCGATGGGCGCCCGTCCTTGGGCTGGTCGGGCTGGCCCATGACCGGCGCGGTGGGCGCCCTCACCCGAGGCGCAGCCTGCCGGTACTTGGGGCAGGCTCGGCCCCGTACCCGGGGGAGGCTCGGCCCCGTACCCGGCGCAGAGCCTGTCCGCCCCCAGCCGCCGTGTCCGACGCGCCCCGCCCACCCGCACGCGAAGCGCCCGGCACCCAGCAACCCCGCGCCGGCCTCCCCGTACGCTCGACCCCGTGACCACGTTCAGCGCGTCCGCGCTTCATGACTCGGCTCGGTGGGTGTTGCATCGCGGGGTCGAGGCCTGTGGGTGTGGGGTGGGGACGCTTGCCGATCGGGTGGACGGGACCGTCGTCCGGCACGGGGACGTCGTGGTCAAGGCCCATGCCGGCGGTACGGACCCGGGGGAGCTGGCGGTGCGGCTGGCCGTGGCCGCGCACCCGGAACTGGACGGCGTCCTCCTGCCACCCCTGCGCCCGGCGGCAGCGCCCGCGGACGGGCGGCTCGTCTCGTTCTGGCCGTACGGCACACCCGTCGACCCGGACCGCCCGGAGGACGCCCCCTGGGAAGCCGCCGCCGAGCTGCTGGCGCGGCTGCACGCGACGCCCGTGGACCGGCTCCCGGACGCCCTGCCGTGGATGCGGGGCCCCCTCAAGGCGGCCCGCGCCCTGGCCAGGCTGCAGGCCACCGCCCCGGACCACCCCGCCGCCGAACCCGTCCGGAGGGCATGGCGCACGCTCCCACCATGGGCCCGCGCCGAGGCCCCGTACGCGCACGCCCGCGCTCTCTGCCACGGCGACCTGCACCTCGGCCAGCTGGTCCGCAGCCCGGCCGGTTCGGGCCCCTGGCTGCTCATCGACGTGGACGACATGGGGGTCGGCGACCCGGCGTGGGACCTGGCACGTCCGGCGGCCTGGTTCGCCTGCGGTCTGCTGCCCGCCGCGGACTGGGCCCGCTTCCTCGCCGCCTACCGGAGCGCGGGCGGCGCGCCCCAGCTGAGCGGCCCGGATCCGTGGCCCGCGCTCGACATCCCCGCGCGCGCCCTGACCGTGCAGACCGCCGCCCTCGCCATCACGAAGGCCGTCGAGGCGGGCCGCCCCCTGGACGAGGTGGAGGTGGCCGTCGTCGACGCCTGTGACCGAATGGTGGGCGTACCGACCCAGTTGGGTCACGTCGCCGCCAAGTAGGGTGCCGAGGACGGAAGCCGGGCAGTGTTCCGGCGAAGCAGTGCCGAACGGCGAGGAGTTGACCCGATCATGCAGTGTCCCAAGTGTCACGCACCGATGCACACGTACAACCGCAACGGCGTCCAGATCGAGCAGTGCAGCGGTTGCCGCGGGATATTCCTCGACTACGGCGAGCTGGAGTCGCTGACGCGCCTGGAGGCGCAGTGGCAGCAGCAGGCCCCGCCGGCCCCACCGCAGGCGTATCCGTCCGCCCCGGCCCCGGCCTGGGGCGCGCCGCAGCACGGCGGGCACGGCGGCCACTACGGGCACCACGGCCACCACAAGGGCGGCTTCGGCAGGATGCTCTTCTCCTCCTGACACCGGTTCCTGAATAACGAAGAAGCCCCCGGTCCGAGGACCGGGGGCTTCTTGCTGGTGCGCGATACTGGGATTGAACCAGTGACCTCTTCCGTGTCAGGGAAGCGCTCTCCCGCTGAGCTAATCGCGCGGGAACGGGCCAGACTCTATCAGGCTCCGCAGGGGGTGCTACCAGGTACTGCGTGGTGCTGCGTGCGCGATACTGGGATTGAACCAGTGACCTCTTCCGTGTCAGGGAAGCGCTCTCCCGCTGAGCTAATCGCGCGGGACGGATCGACGACGAACCGGAGTCCGAAGATCCAGTGCGCGATACTGGGATTGAACCAGTGACCTCTTCCGTGTCAGGGAAGCGCTCTCCCGCTGAGCTAATCGCGCAAAAAGGTGGAGACGGGATTTGAACCCGTGTAGACGGCTTTGCAGGCCGTTGCCTCGCCTCTCGGCCACTCCACCAGGAGCGTAGGGGTTCGGGAAGATCCCCCACATCGAGCGAACGACCGGGTTCGAACCGGCGACCTCAACCTTGGCAAGGTTGCGCTCTACCAACTGAGCTACGTTCGCGTGTCTTTCCGATCCGCTTGCGCGTCCCGGCGACGTGTTGAACTCTAGCGGATTCCTGGGCCAGTACAAAAACGCGTTTGCGCAGCGTGCTGAGGTGCGACGACCGGAGCGACCCCACGAGCGACCCCGTGAGCGATCACCCGGGCGGCCACCGGCGCGACACCCGCGCGAGCGCGCGTCCTCCGCTCGGGGTTCCACTCCAGGTCACCGCACCGTCACCCGGACCGGCCCCTTCTAGACTCGACACCGTGATCGACCTCCCCCCTCTCGCCCGCTTCGGCGAACTCCTCGCGACCGGTCTGCGCGACGTGACCAGCGACCCCGCGGCCCTGGAGTCGTCCGGCTTCTGGGCGGTCGCCGCCGACTTCGAGGGGCGCCTGGTCTGCGCCCGCTTCGACGACGTGCGGGAGGTCCCGGTGCCCGCCCCGCGCCCCGGCGCCTGGCGCGGCCCCGCGCCCGCGGACTGGACGTCGTCCCTCGGCCACGCCGCGTACACGGAGGGCGTGCGCGAGATACGGGCCCGCATCGCGACCGGCGAGGTCTACCAGGCCAACCTCTGCCGCGTGCTGTCCGCCCCGGTCGCCGCCGACGCGGACGTGGACGCGCTCACCGCCCTCCTGGCCCGCGGCAACCCGGCCCCGTACGCGGGCACGATCCGGCTGCCCGGCCACGGCGTGGAGATCGCGACGGCCTCGCCCGAGCTGTTCCTGCGGCGGCGCGGCACGCTCGTCGAGTCCGGGCCGATCAAGGGGACCGGGCGGACCGAGGCGGACCTCCTGGAGAAGGACTTCACGGAGAACGTGATGATCGTGGACCTGGTCCGCAACGACCTGGGCCGCGTCTGCGCGCCCGGCACCGTGACCGTCCCCGACCTGTGCGTCGTGGAGAAGCACCCCGGCCTCGTCCACCTGGTGTCGCTGGTCCGCGGCGAACTGCGCGAGGGCGCCGGCTGGGCCGAGCTGTTCGACGCCACGTTCCCGCCCGGCTCCGTGACCGGCGCCCCGAAGTCCAGCGCCCTGCGCGTCATCGACGATCTCGAGACCGCGCCGCGCGGCCCGTACTGCGGCGGCATCGGCTGGGTCGACGCGGACCGGGGCACCGGACAACTGGCCGTCGGCATCCGCACGTTCTGGATCGACCGTACGGGCGCGGACGCGGTCCTGCGCTTCGGCACCGGCGCCGGCATCACCTGGGGCTCGGACCCCGAGGGGGAGTGGCGGGAGACCGAGCTGAAGGCGTCCCGGCTGCTGGCGGTAGCGTCGGAGGGGCACTCGCAGGGGTGCGCCGGGCAGGCGGACGCCTGACAGCCCGGGGGACGACCGGGCCGGTACCCGGGAAAGGCGGAGGGGACCTCACGTGAAGATCTGGCTCGACGGCAGGCTGCGGGAGACCGAGGAGGCGCGGGTCTCCGTGCTCGACCACGGGCTCACCGTGGGCGACGGCATCTTCGAGACGGTGAAGGCGGTCGACGGCGAGCCGTTCGCCCTCACCCGGCACCTGGACCGGCTGACCCGCTCGGCGCGCGGCCTCGGGCTGCCCGAGCCCGACCTCGACGAGGTGCGCCGCGCCTGCGCCGCCGTCCTCGACGCCAACCCGATGGCGCTCGGCCGCCTGCGGATCACCTACACCGGCGGTCTCTCCCCGCTCGGCTCCGACCGCGGCGAGGAGGGCACCACGCTCGTCGTCGCGCTCGGCGAGACCTCCCGGCGCCCCGACACCACCGCCGTGATCACCGTGGACTGGACGCGCAACGAGCGCAGCGCCCTCGCGGGCCTGAAGACCACCTCGTACGCGGAGAACGTCGTCGCCCTGGCACGCGCGCGTGAACGCGGTGCGTCCGAGGCGCTGTTCGCCAACACGCTCGGCCGGCTGTGCGAGGGCACCGGGTCCAACGTCTTCGTCGTCCTGGACGGCGAGATCCACACCCCGCCGGTCGCCTCCGGCTGCCTGGCGGGCATCACCCGCGCCCTCGCCGTCGAGTGGACCGGCGCCAAGGAGACCGACCTGCCGCTGGACGTGCTCGCGCAGGCCGACGAGATCTTCCTGACCTCGACGCTGCGCGACGTCCAGGCCGTGCACCGCGTCGACGACCGCGACCTGCCGGGCGCCCCGGGACCCGTCACGGCGAAGGCGATGCGCGTCTGGGACGAGCGGGCCGCGGACCACCTGGACCCGTGAGCCGGAGCCCTGAACCGCTGGGTGCCAGGTGCGCGGGCGACGTAAACCGCTGGGGTCCCGGGCGTACGGGCGGGTAGAACAGCCCTGATGACCACGACCCTGCGGCCGACCGAGCCGCTTCAGCGCACGGTCGACGGCTCGCGCTCGCGCCACTACGCGGTGTGCGTGAACAGCCGTCCCGTCGGCACGCTCCACCTCGCCACGCACCCCGCGTACGGCCCGTCGGTCGCCCAGGTCCTCGACCTGAGCGTCGACGAGCCGGACCGCGGCCGCGGGCGCGGCACCGTCGCCGCGCTCGCCGCCGAGGAAGTGGCCCGCTCCTGGAACTGCCGCCGCATCGAGGCGTCGGTCCCCGCGGACCAGGAGCGGCTGCTCCGCCTCGCCACCGCGCTCGGCTACGTGGAGCGCAACCGCACCATGGCGAAGGCGCTGCCCGGCCGGCCGCCGACGCTCCCGGCGGGCAGCGCCGGGCGCCGGATGACGGAGGCCGAGTTCGGGCCGTGGCTGGCACGGGGCAAGGAGCAGTACGCGCGCACGGTGCGGGAGCGCGGGGCCACCGAGGAGGAGGCCAGGCAGAAGGCCGACCGCGACCACGCGGCCCTGCTGCCCGAGGGCGTCGCCACGCCGGACGTCCTGGTCAGCGTCCTGGAGCACGACGGGCAGCGCGTCGGCACCCTGTGGCTGGCCCAGCGCGGCGACGGCGCGTACGTCTACGACGTCCAGGTCGACCCCGCCCACCGGGGGCGGGGGCATGGCCGCTCCCTGATGCTGCTCGCCGAGGCCGACTCGCTGGCGGCGGGCGCCACGCGCATCGGCCTCAACGTGTTCGCGGGGAACACCCCGGCGCAGCGCCTGTACGCGTCGCTGGGCTACGAGACGACGGTGCACCACCTGTACAAGCAGCTGCTCTGACGGCTGCCTGTCCGGTACGGGCCTGCTCGGCGAGAGGCGGTCAGCCCGGTTCAGGACTGCTCGGCGAGGAGGCGGTCGGCGATTTCCTCGATGCGGGCGCGCAGCCCGTCCTGGCTCTTGCCGCCGTCGAGCCGCTCGCCGCCGATGACGTACGTGGGCGTGCCCGTGACGCCGATCGCCTTGCCCTCGGCCTGGTCGGCGTCGACGATCAGGATGTGCCGGCCGTCGACCAGCGCGGTGTCGAACTCTTCGGCGTCCAGGCCCAGTTCGCGCGCCACCTCGACGAGGAACGGCTCGCCCGCGCGGTCGAACTCCTCGACCCGGCCGAGCACCGCCTCGACGTAGGGCCACCCCTTGCCCTGCTCGAAGGCCTCCTCGGCGGCCTGCGCGCCCGCGAAGGCGTGCTTGTGCTTCTCCAGCGGGAAGTGGCGCAGCCGCAGCTCGAGCCGGTCGCCGTAGCGCTCGCGCAGGGCGCGTACGTCGTCCAGGGCCGAGCGGCAGTCGGGGCACTGCAGCTCGCACCACACGTCAAGGATGGGTTTCGGGGCGTTCATGAGGCCAGTCTTCCAGGCGCGGACCGGCGGCCCCAACCTGGACCTGCGGAGGAGGCGCGACCCCGAGATCTCCCTGAGGTCCGCCCCGACCGTGGCCCCGGACCGCCCCGGCGGTGCAGGATGGAAGGGGACGCAAGCCCCCGCACAGGTACAGAACGCCCGAGTACCGAATGCCCGAGTACCGAACGCCCGAGCCCAGGAGGACCGGATGATTGCCGAGACCGTCTGCTCCGCCGTCGCCGTGGCGGGTCTGGGTATCGCCGCGGTCACCGCGTACCGCAAGCGGTTCCTGACGGCGGCCCGCCTCGCCGCCTACTCCCTGGTCCCGCTGGGCCTGGTGATGACCGGCGCGGTCGGCTGGGTCGTGGACACCGCGTTCAGCCCCACCGCGTGGGCCGGGTTCGGCGTGCTCGGCGCGGCCTGGCTGATGTTCATGGGGACGCGGGCGGTCGAGCGGCGCGGCGGCGGCACCCGCAAGGAGGGCAGGGCGGCGGCGAAGGCGGCCCGGCGCGAGGCCGTGGCCCCGGCGGCGTCGGCCCCGTCCCTCGGCGGCGGTGCGCGTCCCGCGCCCGCGCAGGCCGCTCAGCCGAAGCGCAAGGAGAAGGAGACGGCCGGCGGGGCCGACGACTTCAGCGACATCGAGGCGATCCTGAAGAAGCACGGCATCTGAGCCCAGGACGGCCGGACCACTCGTACCGGCGGAGCCGAGGGGCTCGTACGACTGGACGTACGTACGACAAGTCCCGGACTTTTCGCGCACGTGCCCGGTCGGGGGTCACGTAATCCGGCGAACTCCCGCCCGCGGGGCGCTCGTTGGTGAGGTGCCGGTCATGACCTGCGCCATCATCGCGACGAGATGTTGGATTCACCGCAGCTGGCCGACCAGCTCGACGCCGAACAGGGGCAGACGCCGCCGCGCAGTGTGGCCGCGCCGCCCACGCCCGTACCGACCCAGAACCAGCGAGGGTGTCTCTTCGCCCTCTCCCAGCCACCACTGATGATCTTCCTGGGAGTCATCGGCTCCCTGCTTCTCCTGGCCGCCCTGCACGACCTGCTGCTCCTCTGAGGAGCGCTCAGCCCGCCGCTTCCTTGCGGCGTGCCCGGTAGGCGGCCACATGCAGCCGGTTCCCGCAGGTGCGGCTGTCGCAGTAGCGGCGGGAGCGGTTGCGGGACAGGTCCACGAACGCGTACCGGCAGTCCGGGGCCTCGCAGCGGCGCAGCCGTTCCTGCTCGCCCGCGACCACGAAGAAGGCCAGCGCCATGCCGCAGTCGGCGGCCAGGTGGTCGGCGACGGACGCGCCGGGCGCGAAGTAGTGCACGTGCCAGTCGTAGCCGTCGTGGTCCGTGAGGCGGGGCGTGGTGCCTGCGGCCGCGACGAGGTCGTTGATCACCGTCGCCGCGCCGCGCGGATCCGCGGCCGCGAACACCTGGGCGAACTGGGCCCGTATGGCGCGTACGGAGTCGAGGTCACGCTCCGCTAGCACCCCCACCTCCACGTCGCTGATCTCGTGCTTCGCCACGAAGTCCGCCAGAGCCGCCACACTCGCGAGGCCGTCGGGGCCGCCGGCGTCCGTGTGGCTGTCCGGTGCGGTGTTCACCAGATCGACCACGGTGTCGAGCGCACACCGGGTGTCATGGGTGATCAGCACGATTAGCTCCCTGCCCTGGAGGGCGGGCCCACACCCGCCGGTGCTGGCCGAGCCTAGCGCCTCCGTGCCCGCGCGAACCCGGCCGAACGGAGCCTCCGGCGGGAACGCGCTCTGGTTCGCGGCGCCCGGCCCGGCCCGCGCCGCACACCGGTTCGCGGCGCGGGCCGGGGCGGTACGTGCCGTGCACCGGCTCGCGGCCCCCGGCCCGGCCTGTGCCAGTCACCGGCTCGCCGTGCCCTGCCCCGGCCCGCGCCGTGCACCGGTTCGCCGTGCCCGGCCCGGTACGTGCCACGCACCGGTTCGCGGCCCCCGGCCCGGCCCGCGCCAATCACCGGCTCGCCGTGCCCCACCCCGGCCCGCGCCGCACACCGGTCCGCCCCGCCCGCCCCGGCCCCCGCCATGGCACACGCCGGCGTCGCCCCCGTGGAGACTCCCACGGCGGCGACGCCGGTGTCTGGACTATGCGGTTGTCGTGCACGTGTACGGCCGCGCCGTCTCCCCGAGTGGACGGCGCGAGGCGCCCTCGCTCTGCTCGCGGCGGCCGGCTGCCGACGCGAACCTCCCGCGCGGCTAGCTTTCCGCGAGGATGTGCGAGAGCTCCTGGTCGAGATCGAAATGACGGTGCTCCGTGCCCGGAGGCACAGCGGCGTCGGTCCGCTTCAGGAACGACTCCAGGGCCCGCGCCGGGGCCTCGAGCAGAGCCTCGCCCTCCGGAGAGCTCAGGGCGATGCAGACAACGCCCTGACCGTGGCTGCGGGACGGCCAGACTCGGACGTCGCCGGTGCCGGTCGGCCGGTGAAGGCCTTCGGCGAGGAGATCGCGGGCGAAAACCCACTCGACCGTCTCCTCGGCTCCGGTGTGGAAAGTGGCGTGCACGGCATACGGATCGGCCGTGTCATACCGCAGTCCTGCGGGTACAGGCAGTGAGGACTCGCTCGACACAACGAGGCGCAGGTGCAGCTCGCAGCTGACCGTGGTGTTCATAAGCGCCAGGGCCTTTCGCTCAGTGTGCGCTCGGGGATTCGCACGTCGGCGAAATCGACATGCCACCTACGGTGCCGTTGTAAACCCCTCTGAGTGTTTTGGGCTGCTTTAGGTAGCTCGTACGGCCGAGTCTTATCCGCTGAGTAACGGCCATTCCGGTGACATGAATGGGTCCGGTAGGTTTGGCACCATGAATACGGGGAGTGACGAGGCGGCCGGCCAGGTCGTCGGGGTCGATGAGGGCAGGCCGGACGCGTCGGGGACGCCGGAGGCGAAGCCGCTGGGCTCGCGGGCGCCGGGGTTCATCCAGCGCAGCCGGACGCTGCACCTGAGCTGGCAGGTGGGCGTCTTCGTCGTGGGGCTCGCGGTCGTGGCCGCGGGCATCGTGATGCTGCCGCTGCCGGGGCCGGGCTGGCTGGTGATCTTCGGCGGCATGGCGATCTGGGCGACGGAGTTCGTCTGGGCGCAGCTGGTGCTGCGCTGGACGAAGCGCAAGGTCACGGAGGCGACGCAGCGGGCGCTCGATCCGAAGGTGCGCCGCCGCAACATCATCCTGACCACGGTCGGCCTGGTGATCATCGCCGTCCTGGTCGGGATCTACGTGTGGAAGTTCGGCCTCGAGATGCCGTGGAACATCAAGCAGTGACGCCGGTGCGGCGGCGGGGCGCGGGGTGGTCCCAGGCACCCTCTGACATGGGGTAATGTTCTTCCTGCGCCCGGGCGATTAGCTCAGTGGGAGAGCGCTTCGTTCACACCGAAGAGGTCACTGGTTCGAACCCAGTATCGCCCACCCGGACCGAAGGCCCCGGAGACATCGAGTCTCCGGGGCCTTCGGCGTTCCCGCGCCCGTCGGCGCGCCCGCCGACCTGCGGCTTCGAAGCGCTTCGACGGAATTCTTGCCCGAACCGTTGACGCGCCCCCGCGCCGTCTCTACCTTGGCCCGGCAAGCGCTTACCTAAAACGATTCAATGCGAATCGACCCAGCGGGTGAAGGGGCGAACTATGCCTACGATCAGGGATCTTGACCGGCGTGGACTGCTGAAGGTCGCGGGAGGGTCGCTAGCCGCGCTCGGCCTGACGGCGGCCGGCTGCGGCGGCGGAAGCGGCTCGGGCGACGGCCCCGTCACCCTTCGGTACGCGTGGTGGGGCGGGGAGCCCCGGACGATCGCGATCAAGAAGACGATCGCGCTCTTCGAGAAGAAGTATCCGAAGATCAAGATCAAGCCCGAATTCACCGACTACGAATCGTTCTGGGAGAAGTTCCAGACACAGGCTTCCGGCGGGAATCCGCCGGACGTGTTCCAGAATTCGGTGGCTTTTCTGCGCAAGTACGACAAGCGCGGCGTCCTCATGGATCTGAAGTCGCAGGCGGACGCCGGGAATCTGAGCCTGAAGAACTTCCGGAACGGCGTTTTGACGGTCGGTCAGGTCGACGACAAGCAAATCGCCATACCCGTCGGCGCCAACACCATGTCGCTCGTCGTCGACCTGAAAGTCTTCAAGAAGGCGGGTATTTCACCCGAGATGGGCTGGACCTGGGACGACTACTTCGACGCGCTCCAGAAGATCCAGGACACCCAGAAGATATCCGGCGACACCGGCTACTTCACCATCATGTACCTCTACGACCTCTACCTCCGGCAGAACGGCAAGGCCTTCTTCACCGACAAGGAACTCGGCTTCACCGAGGCCGATCTGACGCAGTGGTGGGAGGACGGCTACAAGCGCGTCAAGTCCGGCCTCGTCGCCGACCCGAAGAAGATCGAACAGGCCAAGCCCAAGTCCGGCCTCTCCGCCGGGCTCGCCGCGTCCGAATTCACCTGGGACAACTTCTCCATCCGCTACGAGGGCGAGGGCACGTCCGACTACGGGCTCGCCCCGATCCCCACCACCGACGGCAAGGACACCGGCCAGTACCTCGGCTCGCTCATGCTCAGCGCCTTCACCGGCACCAAGCATCCGAAGGAAGCCGCCCAGTTCATCGACTTCATGGTGCACGACCCCGAGGTCGGCAAGATCATGGGCTACGACCGCGGCATCCTCGCCACCACCGAGCAGTACGACGCCTACCAGCCCGACGACGCCAACAACAAGGGCGTCGCCGCCTACGAGGACGAGGTCGCCGACGCCGGAGTCCTCGGCAAGATCACCCCGCACCCCTCGGGCGCCGACGTCATCGAGGCCGCGTTCCTGCGCATCGGCGGCGAGGTCGCCCAGGGCAAGAACAAGCCGGCCGCCGCGGCACGTCAGTTCTTCGGCGAGGCCGAGGCCGCGTTCGCGGGCTGAGCGAGGGGACGCAACACATGACGCTCGTCAAGGAAGCCCCCGCCGCACTGGGGACGGGCCGGTCCGCCGCGCCCGCCCCCGGGCGCCGCGGGCGGCGCCGCGAGAACCTCGCCGGCTATCTCTTCATGTCGCCGTGGCTCGCCGGGTTCCTGCTGCTCACCGCGGGACCCATGATCGCCTCGCTCTACTACGCCTTCACCAGCTACAACCTCTTCACCCCGCCGCAGTGGGTGGGGCTCGACAACTTCACGACCATGTTCCAGGACCCGCGCTGGCAGAAGTCCGTGCAGGTCACGCTCAAGTACGTCGTCGTCGCCACGCCGCTGAAACTGCTGCTCGCGCTCGGCGTCGCCCTGCTGCTCGCGCAGCGGCGGCGCGGCCAGGCCCTGTACCGCGCCGCGTTCTACCTGCCCTCGCTCATCGGCGCCAGCGTCTCCGTCGGCTTCGTCTGGCGAGCGCTGTTCTCCGACGACGCCGTCGTGGACCGCACGCAGAAGGTCTTCGGCCTCGACGTGGGCGGCTGGATCGGCAACCCCGACTACGTCCTGTACGCCCTGGTCGCCCTCTCCATCTGGCAGTTCGGCGCGCCCATGGTCATCTTCCTGGCCGGGCTCAAGCAGGTCCCGCAGGAGCTGTACGAGGCCGCCGAGGTCGACGGGGCCGGGCCGCTGCGCCGGTTCTGGAACATCACCCTGCCGATGATCTCCCCGGTGCTCTTCTTCAACGTCCTGCTGGAGTCGATCCACGCCTTCCAGGTGTTCGGCTCCGCCTACGTCGTCTCCGACACCCGGTGCGGACCGGCCGACGCCACCCTCGTCTACACCTGCTACCTCTACCAGAAGGGCTTCAAGGAGTCCCAGATGGGCTTCGCCTCCGCGATGGCCTGGACGCTCGTGATCGCGGTCGCGCTCGTCACGGCGGTCCTGTTCTGGTCGCAGAAGAAGTGGGTGCACTACGACGACGACACGCACAGCACGGAGGCCGCCAAATGACCAGCGCCCCGCACCCCGTCATACGTACAACGGACGAAGTCATACGTAACACGAGCGAGCGGCGGCGCACCGGCTCCGTCGTCTGGCACGTGGGCGCGCTCGTCGTGCTCGCCGTCGTCCTCTACCCGGTGATCTGGGTGGTCGGCGCCTCCGTCAAACCCAGCAAGGACATCGTCGGCAGCCTCGACCTGCTCCCCGTGCAGCCGGTCTGGTCGAACTTCTCCGGGCTCGCCGACGGCATCTCCGGGATCTCCATCAGCAGCTTCTTCGTCAACTCGCTGATGTACGCGGTCCTCGCCGTCGTCGGCGTCGTGCTGTCCAGCTCGCTGACCGCGTACGCGTTCGCCAAGATCCGGTTCGCCGGGCGGAACCTGCTCTTCACGCTGATGATCGGCACGCTCCTGCTGCCCTACCACGTGCTGCTCATCCCGCAGTACGTACTGTTCCGCAACCTCGGCTACATCGACACGCTCGTGCCGCTCGTCGCGGGCAAGTTCCTCGCCACCGAGGCGTTCTTCGTCTTCCTCATGGTGCAGTTCATGCGCGGGCTGCCGAAGGAACTGGACGAGGCCGCGAAGCTCGACGGCTGCGGGCACCTGCGCACGTACTGGTCGATCGTGCTGCCGCTGAGCCGCCCCGCGATCATCACCAGCGCCATCTTCACCTTCATCAACGCCTGGAACGACTTCATGGGGCCGCTGATCTACCTCAACAGCCCGTCCAAGTACACCGTCTCGCTCGGCCTGATGATGTTCCGCGACCAGGAGGGCATCTCCAACTACGGCGGCATGATCGCCATGTCGATGGTGGCGCTGATCCCCGTCATCGCCTTCTTCCTCGCCTTCCAGCGCTACCTGATCGACGGCATGGCGACCTCCGGGCTCAAGGGATGAGGGCCACGCCGCCGGCCGAGTCCCGGCGCCGCGTCGGGTTCGGCGTCTTCGCCGAGTGCCTGCTGACCGGGGTGTGGATCGCACTCGCGTCCGTGCCCGTGGTCACCGCGCCGGCCGCCTTCGCGGCGGGCTCCCGGCATCTGCGCCGCCACCTCGGCGCGCGGGTCGGCGGCCGGCGCGAGTTCTTCGCGGACTGGCGGCTCGCGGCGCGCCGTGGATGGCTCGTCGGACTCGCCGGGGTCGCGGCCTGGGCGGCCGTCTGGATCGACCTGCGGGTCGCGCGGTCCGGCCTCCCCGGCGGTCAACTCGCTGCGGCGGTCGGCGTGTTCGCGTTGCTCGGCGCTGCTGTCACCGTGCTGCGCGCCGCCGCCGTCTGGGCCCCCGAAACGCGCTGGCGGCCCTCCTCGCCGCCGCGGCCCGCCGCACCGTACGGGGCCCCGGCGGATCGCTCCTCCTCGTGTGCGGCCTCGCCGTCGTGATCCTGTGCGCCGGATTCCTCCCGCCGCTCGCCGTGCCCGCGCTCGGCGTCCTCGCGGCGGCGGCCGTCGCCGTGGAGGAACGGGCCCGCTGAGCCCGCTTCGCAGCTCGCCCCCTTCTCGTACAGCACCTCTCGTACAGCACCTGAGGAACGGGCCCGCTGAGCCGCTTCGCAGCACCACCCCTTCTCGTACAGCACCTTTGGCATGCACGGAAAGGAACGCCGATGTCCCCCATTCCCCGCAGATCCCTCCTCAAGGCCGCCGCCGTCGCGGGCGCCGCCGCCCAGTTCAGCTGGGCCCTCGGCGGCAAAGAGGCGCAGGCCGCGCCGAACGCCCCGGCGGCCGGGCCCGAGCCCGTCACCCTCGGCTGGCTGGAGGACGGCGGGCTCGGCGCCGCGCCCGGCTCCACCGTCGGCGTGCCGTGGCCGAAGGGCGCGTACGACAAGGGCCAGGAGTTCGCGCTCACGGACGCCGACGGCAGGCAAGTGCCGGTGCAGACCTGGCCGTTGGCGCAGTGGCCGGACGGGTCGCTGAAGTGGACCGCGCACGCCGTCGGCCCAGGAGTGGCGGCCGGGAAGCTGACCCTCACCGCCGGGGACGCCGCCGCGCCCGAGAAAAAGGTCAGCGTGTCGACGAAGGGCGGCGTCGTCACCGTCGACACGGGCGTGATCGTCGCCAAGCTCGGCAAGAGCGGTTCCACCCTCGTCCAGTCCGTGACCCGAGGCTCCACCGAGATCGCCAAGGACGGACGCCTCGTCCTGCTGCGGCAGGGCGAGATCGAGGACGGCGACCAGGGGACCCAGAAGTACGAGCGGTTCGAGAGCGTCGTCGAGGAGACGAAGGTCGAGCAGGACGGTCCGGTCCGCGCCGTCGTCCGTATCGACGGCAAGCACCGCAAGGGGAACAGAAGTTGGCTGCCCTTCTCTGTCCGGTTCTACTTCTACGCGGGTGCCGAGTCGTTCCGCATGGTGCACACGATCACCTTCGACGGGACCCAGGAGCCCGGCAAGGCGTCCGGCGACTTCATCCGGGGGCTCGGCGTCCGCTTCACCGTCCCGATGCGCGACGCCGCGTACGACCGGCACATCCGCATCGGCGGCGAGGACACCGGGTTGCTCCGCGAGGCCGTCCAGGGCATCACCGGGCTGCGCCGCGATCCGGGCGCGACCGTCCAGGCGGCCCAGTTCGCGGGCGAGAAGCTCCCCGACCCCGCGACCTGGGACCAGCGCGTCACCACCCGCCTCCAGTACATCCCGCACTGGGGCGACTACACCCTCTCCCAGCTCTCCGCCGACGGCTTCACCCTGCGCAAACGCACGAAGAAGGGGCACGGCTGGATCGCGGCGGGCGGTGGCCGACGGGCCAGCGGCTTCGGCTACGTCGGCGGGCCGAGCGGCGGCCTCTCCTTCGGCCTGCGCGACTTCTGGGAGAAGCACCCGGCCGGACTCGACATCCGCGGCGCCCACACCGACGAGGCCGAGGTCACCCTCTGGCTCTGGTCGCCCGAGGCGCAACCCATGGACCTGCGCTTCTACCACGACGGCCTCGGCCAGGACACGTACGCCGAACAGCTCGAAGGCCTCAACATCACCTACGAGGACTACGAGCCCGGCTTCGGCACCCCGTACGGCATCGCCCGCACCAGCGAACTGCTGTTCTGGGCCAACGCGGCCACCCCGGCGCCCGAGGCGCTCGCCCGGCAGGTCGAGGCCGTCCGCGTCCTGCCACAGCTCGCCGCACCGCCGAAACAGCTCATCAAGGCCGGCGTCTTCGGCCCCGGGCTCTACTCCGAACCCGACCGCTCCACCCCGGCCAAGGCCAAGATCGAGGACCACCTCGACTTCCTCTTCACCTACTACAAGGACCAGGTGGAGATGCGGCGCTGGTACGGCTTCTGGGACTACGGCGACGTCATGCACTCCTACGACCCCGCCCGCCACCAGTGGCGCTACGACGTCGGCGGTTACGCCTGGGACAACTCCGAGCTCTCGCCCGACCTGTGGCTCTGGTTCGCCTACCTGCGCAGCGGCCGCGCCGACATCTTCCGCTTCGCCGAGGCCATGACCCGGCACACCGGCGAGGTCGACGTCTACCACCTGGGCAAATGGGCCGGGCTCGGCACCCGCCACGGCGTCCAGCACTACGCCGACTCCGCGAAGCAGCAGCGCATAGCCAACACCACGTACCGCCGCTACTACTACTTCCTCACCGGCGACGAACGCGTCGGCGACCTCTGCCACGCCAACGTCGACTCCGACGAGACCTTCCTCGTCCTCGACCCGCAGCGCAAAGTCCGCCCCGACCCCGACTACGAGCCCGACCCGCACGCCCTCTCCATCGGCTTCGGCACCGACTGGAGCGGCCTCGTCTCGGCCTGGCTCACCGAGTGGGAGCGGCGCGGCCCGAAGTGGGAGAAGGCCAGGTCACGCGTGCTGTCGACGATGGAGACGATCGCCGCACAACCCAACGGGTTCGTCCAGGGCAGCGGGCTCTACGACCTCGACACGGGCAGGTTCGCCATCGCCGGGGAACCGGTCGTCGGCGTCTCGCACCTGTCGGCCGTCTTCGGCCTCAACGAACTGTGCGCCGAGCTGATCGACCTCGTCGACATGCCCGCCTTCGAGGAGGCGTACTACGACTACTGCCGCTACTTCAACGCCACCAAGACCGAACAGGCCGCCCGCTACGGGACCAACTTCGGCTCCCTGATCCTCTTCCAGGGGCACTCCCGGCTCGACGCGTACGCCGCCGTGCGCACCGGCGACGAAAAACTCGCCACGCGCGCGTGGGAGAAGTTCTACAGGAGCGACGGCTACACCGAGTCCTCGCCGTGGCGGACGGAGAAGGTCGGCGGCCCGGTCACGCTCGTCGCGGGCACCGAGGCGAACTGGGTCTACACCAACGACACCGCCCTGTACGGCCTCGCCGCCATCGAGAACCTGGCCCTCGTGGGGGACAGGATGCCGGACGACAAGTCCTGACACAGGCGCCCGAACGCGCGGTTCCGGGGGCAGACTCGGTCCATGGACCTCAGCCCCCTGAGCCGGTACCGCTTCCGCAGCGTCTGGGACGTGCCCGCGCCACCGGCCGCCGTCTTCGCGGTCCTGGAGCGCGCCGAGGAGTATCCGGGCTGGTGGCCGCAGGTGCGGTCGGTGACGCCGCTGGACGACACCAGCGGCGTCGCCGTCTTCCGGTCCTTCCTGCCCTACGAGCTCACGGTCACGGCGCGCCAGCGGCGGCGCGACGCCGATGCCGGGATCCTGGAGGTCGCGATGGACGGGGATCTCGCGGGCTGGGCCCGGTGGACGCTGACCGCGCGAGGCCACGGCACGCGCGTCGTCTACGAGCAGCGGGTCGAGGTGCGCCGGCCCCTGATGCGGCGCTTCGCCCTGCCGGGCAGGCCCGTCTTCCTCGCCAATCACGCGTGGATGATGCGCGGCGGCCGGCGCGGTCTGCGGGACCACCTGCGACCGGTTTGAACACAGCCCGCCGCGCCCTGTATGGTTCAACCCGTTCCCGGGCGATTAGCTCAGTGGGAGAGCGCTTCGTTCACACCGAAGAGGTCACTGGTTCGAACCCAGTATCGCCCACCCGGAGAAGGCCGGTCCGTCGATTGACGGGCCGGTTTTTCGTTTCTGCATGTCGGGCCCCCAGCGGGGGAACGAGCGGTCCGGCGCCCGGAGTTCCGGCGAGGGATGATCGGGGCCACGGCGCGAGACGATCAGGCCGCCGCAGGAAGTTCCGGCCGCAGGGGCCACGCCGTGTCGACCACCTCCGGGGTGCCGCTGCGCGTGAACCACGCCTGGAGGCTGCGTGCCTGGGCGGCGTGCCAGAAGGTCTGCAGCGTGTGCAGCTCATGGGCGGAGAGGCGTTCCAGGCGGGCCGCGAAGCGCCGGCCCACGGCCCGTACGACATCGAGCGCCGCCAGCGCGTCCGCCGCCGCGTCGTGCGCCTCCGCGAGCTCGACCTCGTAGTGCGCGCACAGGTCCGTCAGCGTACGGCGGCCCTTGCGGTAGCGGTCCAGGTGCTTGTCCAGGACGCGCGGATCAAGGACGCACAAGGCCGCGTCGCCCAGATAGCGGGCCAGCGACGAGGCGCGGTGACGCTTCAACTCGCGGTCGAGCAGGGTCAGATCGAACGGCGCGTTCATGATGACCACGGGCCGCCCCGCCGCCGCCTGGTCCGCCAGTTCGTGGCCTATCTCCTCCATCACCGGCGACGGCCAGCGTCCGTTGCGCTGCAGGTGGAGATCGGTCAGGCCGTGCACCTCCGTCGCCCCGGGCGGCACCGGCACCCCCGGATTGACCAGCCACCGCGTCACCCTGGGCCGCGTGCCCGGCGCGTCCTGCACCACGAGCGCGGCCGACACGATGCGGTCGCTCTCCACGTCCACCCCGGTCGTCTCCGTGTCGAAGGCGGCGAGTGGGCCTTCGTACCAGCACGTCATGACAATGCAACTCCTCGTCGGAATGTGGCAGGTGACGTCCCGTCGAATTGCGCCCGCTGCCCGCTTCGGTGATACCCGGGCCGTTTGCGTCGTACGCGGAGCGGTGACAACACAGTTACGAGTCATGGCAGTTCAGCGGGGTGCCGTTGACCTGCCCTTGATCGATCTCTTGAACTCCGCGTCATTGCCGCGGAATTCATCCACGGGGATTCACCACGTCGAAAGGGCAGTCGCACCATGGCGCTCGCGCAGCCCGAACAGGGCGGGCTGCTGCCCGAGCGGAACGCACCGCCGCGCGGCACACTCGCCACCACCGCCTGTATGGAGACGCTCCAGGTGGGCTATCTCCACGCCGTGGCCGCGGCCGCCGGGTGCTCGCTCTCGCAGCCCTTTCCGGACAACGGCATCGACTGGCACGTCAGCCACAGCGCCCCCGGGCACACCGTCGACGACGAGGTCACCATCAAGGTGCAGCTCAAGGCGACGTACCAGATACCGCCCGACCCACCGGGCCCCGCCTTCTCCTTCGTGCTCGACAACGCGCACCTGGAGAAGCTCGCCAGGACGCCGGTCTCGGTGCACAAGATCCTCGTCGTGATGCTCGTACCGCGCTCCCAGGACGACTGGCTGCGCGCCGGCCACGACCGGCTCGACCTGCGCCACTGCTGCTACTGGACCAACCTCGCCGGCCACCCGGTCACCGGCCGGCGCCGGACCACCGTGCGCGTGCCGACCGCACGGATCTTCGACGACCGCGCGCTGTGCGAGATCATGACCCGCGTCGGGACGGGCGGGCGGCCCTGACCGGCCGTCCCGGATGGGAGTGAATGGTGATGCAGCACCGCTCGGCCGACAGGCCCGTACGGTCCCTCGGCGTGGTCCGCGCCCGCCCCGTCGACGTCGCCGGACCCGATCCGGGCCTGGTCGACCCCGCCGTCCTCGGCGCCCTCCTCGACCGGCACGGCTGGCAGCGGCGCGGCGGCGCCCCCGGGCGCTACGCCCGCTGGACGCCGCCCGGCACCGGCGACCGGACCAGCCTCCTCGTGCCGGAGAGCCGCGCCTTCCCCGACAGCGAGGAGCTGCTGAGCGAGGCGCTGACCGCCCTTGAGCGCAGCGGCGCCCCCTCCGCCCGGGAGGTCCTCGTCTCGCTCGCCGTGCCCAGTGACGAGATCCGCTGGTGGCGCGATGTGCCCGAGGGCCCTGCGGGGGCGTCCGCCTGGACCGTCGAGGAACAGCTGCGCTCCGCCGCGCGGCGGATGCTGCTCGCGGGGGCGCTCGCCGCACGGGAGCGCGCCGGGTACTACGGCGCCCGGCACCGCGGGGCCGCCGCGGCGGCCCTGGAGAACGTCCTGGTGCAGGCCGCGCCCGACGGCCGCAGCCTGACCGCGTTCGTGCCCGTCGACGCCGGGCGCGACCTCGCCGTACGGCTGCACCAGGCCCTCTACGCGGTCCGCGAGGCCGTCGACTACCGGCGGGCCACCGGCGGCATGGACGCCTTCGACGGCGCCACGGAGGCGGGCGTCAGCCACGAGCTGACCGAGGCGGTCGTCGCCCTGGTGCGCGGCACCGAGGGCGCCCGCGTCGGCGTCGCCTGGGCGCCCGCCGCCGGGGTCCCCGAGGAGTGCACCGACGGGGACGCGCCGGTCGAGTTCTCGCCCGGCGACCTGGACGTGCTGCGCGCGGCCGGCCACCGCTACCTGCACGCCGAGCCGTCCGTCGCCGTCCGCGTCACCGGCACCGTCGTCCGCCTGCGCAGGACCGGGCCGAGCGGGGCGGGGACGGTGCGGCTGCAGGTCATCGCGGGCGCCGACGTCCCGCACATCCGGCTGACCCTCGACGAGGAGGCGTACCGGACCGCGGGCCACGCCCACCTCGTCGGCCTGCCGATCCGGGTGCACGGCCGCCTGGAGTCCAGAGGCGGCTTCCGGCGCCTCACCGGCGCCTGCGACGTCGTCCCCGTACAAGTGGAGGAGGCCGAACGGGACCGGCTGATGAAGTCGCGGCAGTCCCTCCAGGAGAATCTGGACTTCTTCGAGGAGGCCTGCGCGGGGGAGGAGTAGCCGGCCGGGACCGGCCGGCCGCGCAACCGCTTCGCGGGCGGCCCCCGCGACTCGGTACGATTCCTGGTGCGCACGTCACAGGTAATGGCGTGGCGTTCCACCTTCAGGCAGGAGAGACCGGTGTCAGACGTCCGTGTAGTCATCCAACGCGTTTCCGAGCGGGAAGAGCGCGTGGTGACGACGGGCACTACGGCCGCCGAGCTTTTCGCCGGTGAGGTCAGCGTCGTCGCGGCCCGTGTGGGCGGTGAGCTGAAGGACCTCGCGTACGCCGTGGCCGACGGCGAGACCGTCGAACCCGTCGAGATCTCCTCCGAGGACGGTCTCGCCATCCTGCGGCACTCCACCGCGCACGTCATGGCGCAGGCCGTCCAGGAGCTGTTCCCCGAGGCCAAGCTCGGCATCGGCCCGCCCATCAAGGACGGCTTCTACTACGACTTCGACGTCAAGGAGCCGTTCACCCCCGAGGACGTCAAGCGCATCGAGAAGAAGATGCAGGAGATCCAGAAGCGGGGGCAGCGCTTCTCGCGCCGCGTCACCACCGACGAGGACGCCCGCGTCGAGCTGGCCGACGAGCCCTACAAGCTGGAACTCATCGGCCTCAAGGGCAACGCGGCGCAGGCCGCCGACGGCGCCGACGCCGAGGTCGGCGGCGGCGAGCTGACCATCTACGACAACCTCGACGCCAAGACCGGCGAGCTGTGCTGGAAGGACCTCTGCCGCGGTCCGCACCTGCCCACCACCCGGAACATCCCGGCGTTCAAGCTGATGCGCTCGGCCGCCGCGTACTGGCGCGGCAGCGAGAAGAACCCGCAGCTCCAGCGCATCTACGGGACCGCGTGGCCGTCGAAGGACGAGCTGAAGGGCTACCTCGACTTCCTCGCCGAGGCCGAGAAGCGCGACCACCGCAAGCTGGGCGCCGAGCTGGACCTGTTCTCCTTCCCGGACGAGCTGGGCCCGGGCCTCGCGGTCTTCCACCCCAAGGGCGGGGTGATCCGCAAGGTCATGGAGGACTACTCGCGCCGCCGCCACGAGGTCTCCGGCTACGAGTTCGTGAACACCCCGCACATCTCGAAGGAGCACCTCTTCGAGATCTCGGGGCACCTGCCGCACTACTCCGACGGCATGTTCCCGCCCATCCAGTTCGACGAGCAGAACTACCGCCTCAAGGCGATGAACTGCCCGATGCACAACCTGATCTTCAAGTCCCGCGGCCGGTCCTACCGTGAACTGCCGCTGCGGCTCTTCGAGTTCGGCACCGTGTACCGCTACGAGAAGTCCGGCGTCGTGCACGGCCTGACCCGCTCGCGCGGCTTCACCCAGGACGACTCGCACATCTACTGCACCAAGGAGCAGATGCCGCAGGAGCTCGACACGCTCCTGACCTTCGTCCTCGACCTGCTGCGCGACTACGGCCTGACCGAGTTCGAGCTGGAGCTGTCCACCCGCGACGACTCCGACAAGTTCATCGGCACGGACGAGGACTGGGCCGAGGCGACCGAGGCGCTGCGCCAGGCCGCCGAGAAGCAGAACCTGCCGCTCGTGCCCGACCCGGGCGGCGCCGCCTACTACGGCCCGAAGATCTCCGTGCAGGCCAAGGACGCCATCGGCCGGTCCTGGCAGATGTCGACCCTCCAGGTCGACTTCAACCAGCCCAAGCGGTTCGGCCTGGAGTACACCGCCGCGGACGGCTCGCGCCAGCAGCCCGTCATGCTGCACCGTGCCCTGTTCGGCTCCATCGAGCGGTTCTTCGGCGTGCTCCTTGAGCACTACGCGGGTGCCTTCCCGGCGTGGCTCGCGCCCGTGCAGGCCGTCGGCATCCCGATCGGCGACGCGCACGTGCCGTACCTGGAGGAGTTCGCCGAGAAGGCGCGCGCCCAGGGTCTGCGCGTCGAGGTCGACTCGTCCTCGGACCGGATGCAGAAGAAGATCCGCAACCAGCAGAAGGCCAAGGTGCCCTTCATGGTCATCGCGGGCGACGAGGACATGAACGCCGGTTCCGTCTCCTTCCGCTACCGCGACGGCTCGCAGGAGAACGGCATCCCGGCCGACGAGGCCATCGCCAAGATCCTCAAGGTCGTCGAGGAGCGCGCGCAGGTCTGACCTCAGTCGTTCGGCTTGTCGCCGGAGGCCCCCGGGGAGCTCCCCGGGGGCCTCTCGCCCTCCCGGGCGAAGGTCTGGATCAGCCAGGACGAGAACGATCCCGTGACCGCGCCGATCAGCGCCAGGCCGCAGGCCATCAGGCCCACCGCGACGAGCCGGCCGAGCGGCGTCACCGGCACCATGTCCCCGTAGCCGACGGTCGACAAGGTCGAGCACGTCCACCACACCGCGTCGCCGTACGTACGGATCGACGCGTCCGGCGCCGTGTGCTCCTGCTGGTAGACGGCGAGGGAGGCGGCGAAGCCGAGCAGCGCCGCCGACACGCCCGTGTAGGCGATCACGCGGCCGTACAGCGGCAGGCGCGGCGCGTCCCTGCGGCCCTGCACCCGCTCGTAGGCCCGCACGATCCGCAGCGGCCGCAGCAGCGGCAGGAGCAGGACGAGCGTGTCCAGGAGGTGCGTGCGCACGAAGCGGGGGAGGCGCCGGCCGCTCAGCCGCCAGCGGACCGCGTAGTCCACGGCGAACAGCGCCCATGACGCGAGGAGGAGCACCACGCACAGACTGCGCACCGCGTCCGGCAGGCCGTCGCCGAGGACCCGGACCGCGTACGCCGCGAGGAAGAGCAGGGACGCCACCGCGAGGACGACGCCGTTGCGCCGCTCCCAGCGTTCGAGGGGTCTTTCGGTCATCCGGACAGCATCGCCCCTGCCCGGCGGCGGCGACACCCGCCGACACGCCACGCCCAGGTGACGCCATATGCTGCACTTCATGACGAGTGAGCCGGAGCAGCAGAGCGGTCCTGTGGGTGAACCGGACGGGTTCGGGCGTCTGTGGACCCCGCACCGCATCGCCTACATCCAAGGTGAGGGCAAGCCGACGGGCCCCGGGGCCGACGACGGCTGTCCCTTCTGCGCCGCTCCCGGCAAAACGGACGAGGACGCGCTGATCGTGGCGCGCGGCGAGCACGTCTTCGCGATCCTCAACCTGTACCCGTACAACGGTGGGCACATGATGGTGCTGCCCTACCGGCACGTCGCCGACTACACCGACCTCGACCTGGCCGAGACTGCCGAGCTGGCCGTGTTCACCAAGCGGGCCATGACGGCGCTGCGCGCCGCGTCCGGGGCGCACGGCTTCAACATCGGCATGAACCAGGGCGCCGTCGCGGGCGCCGGTATCGCCGCTCACCTGCACCAGCACATCGTGCCGCGCTGGGGCGGGGACACGAACTTCATGCCGGTCGTCGGCCACACGAAGGTGCTGCCGCAGCTGCTCGGCGACACCCGAACGGCCCTGGCGAAGGCCTGGCCGGACGCCTGAGAAGCGTCCGGCCGGTGTCCGGGCCCGCGGCCCGTGGTGCGGGCACCGGGTGAGGTCTACGCGTCGTACACGTCGGCCTTGCGCGGTGCCGGGTCCTGGACGAGGCCGCTGAGCACGCCCGAGCGGTTGTCGAACTTCTCGGTGTTCACGCCGTGCTCGGCGAGGACCTTGATGGCCGCCGCGTGCACCACCCGCAGCACCGGCGTCGCCGTGCGCAGCGCGTCGTCCGCCATGAAGCGGTGGCGCCAGGGCTGGTCCGCCCAGGCGTGCCGCAGACCGAACGGCTCGGGCAGGACGATCTTGCCGCCCAGGTGGTCCAGGAGCGGCGGGTACCAGGTGAGGGGGGCGCGGACCGCGACCCGGACCGCCTCGTCCGCGTCGATGAGCGGCAGCGTCTTCGTGGTCGTCTCCCAGAACCGTATCGACTTCGGGGTCGTCTTCGTCTTCGGTTCGGGCTTCGAGGTGAACAGGGAGTTCACCGGGCCGAGGGCGTGGCCCGTCACCTCGATGCGCAGCGTCTCGTGCAGCACGGTCACCGTGATCAGCATGGTGATGACCAACTGGCCGTCCCAGAGCGTGAACTGCACGCCCAGGTAGTGCCGGTCGCCGCTGCCGAACTGCTGCTCGTTGCAGATCCGCTGTATCTCGTGCGACTTCATCTGGTACGCGTCGACGTCCTCGCCCGTCGGGCGGGACACCGCCTTCGCGTTCTCCCCGATCGGGGTGACCACCCAGTTCTTCACCGACGGGGCCGGGAAGCCGCCCGTGTGCAGCGGGCCGCGCTGCAACATGCGGAGCTGGTCCTGGATCGCCCGTATCACGTCCCAGCTGCGGAACGGGTGGATCTCCTTGCCCTCCTCGGCCGGAATCAGGTCTTCGGCGAGCTGCCAGCTGCCCCAGCGGGTGCCCATGCCCAGGATGCCCTTGGGGCCCGCGTAGAAGACCGTGGTCGCCTGCTGCTCGGCGGTGAGCCGGGCCAGGCTCTGACGCAGCTGCTCGGCCGCGGTCTCGCCGGGGCTGCCGGGCACCGCCTCCGGGATCTTCGCGCCGACGCCGCCGCCCGAGAGCAGCCCGTCCCACCGGTCGCGCAGGTCCCGCGCGGTGCGCTCGCAGACCTGCCGGGCCCAGAGACCGCCGATGACGGGGGCCACGAAGGACGCCCGCAGGTACCAGACCCACAGCTTGTCGGACGGCAGCTTGATCAGCAGGATCACGATGCCGATGCCGATGATCGTCATGATGGTGGTGGCCACGGCGGCCCGGGCGTGGGCCGCGCGCTCCAGTTTCTTCGCCGCGCTGCGCTCCGCGGTGGACTTGTCCGCGGTCTCCTTGACCACCTTCTCGGCCGTCTCCACCCGCGCGTTGTTCGAGCGGCGGATCTGGAAAGCGGCCAGCCACAGCAGGAACCCGGGCAGGAACAGGACGCCGAAGACGACGGTGATGATGGTCAGCAGGCTGTCGCGCTGGCGCCGGATCCGGTTGGCGGCCAGGCAGTGCTCGACGACGACCTGGGGCTCCGTGCCGAACGACTGGATCAGCGGCTTGCGGCCGCCGCCGAGCATCCGCACCTGCACGGCGCGGGAGAACGCCTCACCGAGATTCGGCGCGAACAGCGACCATGTGCCCGCCTTCGCCTCCGTCTTGTGCCACTCGTTGTTGGCGTCCTCTATCTTCGAGGCCTTGTCGTCGCGGTAAGCGGCCGACGCGATGGCGAACGTCGCCGCGGTCTGCCCCGCGGAGCCCTGCAGCGGGACCTGTGCCCCCGGCCTGAAATCGAATACGTCGTCCGCCACTGCCGCCCCCATCACCACACGTCTTGGCTGCGGCCATTCCCGACTTCCGCACCCCGCACACCTGTTGATCGGTTGATCGTCCTGATCCACCCGATCGTGGACCAGCGTAACGGCCACCACCGACATCCCCTCTCGGACAGAAGGATGTCGGTGGTTGCAGGGGACGGCAAGGCCGCGTCCGGCGGCGGGGCCGCGCCTACGCGGTGTCCTGCGCCTGTTCGCGGATCCGTTCGCTCAACTGCGGCGGCATCGGCTCGTGGCGGGCGTAGCCGCGGTCGAACCGGGCCGTGCCGTGCGACAACGACCGCAGATCCACCGCGTACCGGCCGATCTCGATCTCGGGCACCTCGGCCCGTACGAGGGTGCGCCCGCCCGGGGCCTGTTCGGTGCCGACGACCCGGCCCCGGCGCCCGGACAGGTCGCTCATCACGGCGCCCACGTAGTCGTCGCCGACCAGCACCTGCACCTCGGCCACCGGCTCCAGGAGATGGATCCTGGCGTCCGCCGCGGCCTCGCGCAGCGCGAGCGCGCCCGCCGTCTGGAACGCCGCGTCGGAGGAGTCCACCGAGTGCGCCTTGCCGTCGAGCAGCGTCACCCGCACGTCGATCAGCGGATATCCGGCCGCGACACCGCGCGCCGCCTGGGCCCGCACGCCCTTCTCCACCGACGGGATGAACTGGCGCGGCACCGCGCCGCCGACGACCTTGTCGACGAACTCGATCCCCGAACCGCCCGGCAGCGGCTCCACCTCGATCTCGCAGATCGCGAACTGGCCGTGCCCGCCCGACTGCTTGACGTGCCGGCCGCGCCCGGCCGACTTCGTCGCGAACGTCTCCCGCAGGGAGACCTTGTGCGCGACCACGTCGACCTGCACCCCGTACCGGCTGCGCAGCCGCTCCAGCGCCACGTCGGCGTGCGCCTCGCCCAGGCACCACAGCACCAACTGGTGCGTGTCCGGGTTCTGTTCCAGGCGCATCGTCGGATCCTCCGCGACGAGCCGCGCGAGGCCCTGGGACAGCTTGTCCTCATCTGCCTTGCTGTGCGCCTGGATCGCGAGCGGCAGCAAGGGGTCCGGCATGTCCCACGGCGCCATCAGGAGCGGGTCGTCCTTCGCCGAGAGGGTGTCACCGGTCTCGGCCCGGCTCAGCTTCGCCACGCACGCGAGGTCGCCCGCTATGCACTGGGTGAGCGTGCGCTGCTGCTTGCCGAAGGGCGCCGACAGCGCGCCGATCCGCTCGTCGGACTCGTGCAGCGGGCGGTCGTCGTGCGCGCGGTCCGTGAGGCCGTGCCCGGACACGTGCACCGTCTCCTCCGGGCGCAGGGTGCCCGAGAAGACCCGTACGAGCGAGACCCGGCCCACGTACGGATCGGAGGCCGTCTTCACGACCTCGGCGACCAGCGGGCCCTCCGGGTCGCAGGCGCCGACCGGGCGGACCTTGCCGCCGCGCGACGTCACCGCGGGCGCCTCGCGCTCCAGGGGTGAGGGGAAACCGCCCGTGATCAGCTCCAGGAGCTCCACGGTGCCGATGCCCTGCCGCGCGCCCTCGGGCGCCGGGGCCGCCGCGAGGACCGGGTGGAAGACACCGCGCGCCACCGCCCGCTCCAGATCCTCCACCAGCGTCTTGAAGTCGATGTCCTCGCCGCCGAGATAGCGGTCCATGAGGGTCTCGTCCTCGCTCTCCGCGATGATCCCCTCGATGAGCCGGTTGCGCGCCTCCTCCAGCGCGGGCAGCTGGTCCTCGCCCGGCTCGGACTCCTTGCGTTCGCCCGACGCGTAGTCGTGCACGCGCTGCGACAGGAGGCCGACCAGACCCGTCACGGGCGCGTGCCCGTCCGCGCCCTGCGCGCCGTGCAGCGGCAGATACAGGGGGAGTACGGCGTCGGGGTCGTCGCCGCCGAACACGCGCGCGCACGTGCGCGTCATCTCCTCGAAGTTCGAGCGCGCCGCCTCCAGGTGCGTCACCACGATGGCCCGGGGCATGCCGACCGCCGCGCACTCCTCCCACACCATGCGCGTCGCGCCCGCCATCGTCTCCGGGCTCTCCGCCGCCGAGACGACGAAGAGGGCCGCGTCCGCGGCGCGCAGACCGGCCCTCAACTCCCCGACGAAGTCCGCGTAGCCGGGGGTGTCGAGGAGATTTATCTTGTAGCCGCCCCACTCGACCGGGACGAGGGAGAGCTGGACCGAGCGCTGCTGGCGGTGCTCGATCTCGTCGTAGTCGGAGACGCTCGTGCCGTCCTCGACCCGGCCCGCCCTGTTCACCGCCCCCGCAGTCAGCGCGAGGGCCTCCACCAGAGTCGTCTTGCCCGATCCGCTGTGGCCGACCAGCACCACATTCCGTACGGAGGCGGGATGGTCGGCCGTCGCCGCCCTGCCGGCGGCTCCGGGATGTCCGTTCGCCTTGTCGCCCATGCGCAGCCTCCCGGTTGCACGGTGAGGTGGTACCTGTGGGACGTACACAGCGGACACGCGAACCCGCGTGCGGAGGCGGCTTCGGCGACGCCCGCGGTGCCATCGAGCTTTCCACTCCGGTCACTGTGCGTCCATACGTCGTACGCGATCGCACGCGCGCGTGGTGGCCCGGCGGTCGTTCCCGCGCGCGCGTGGCTACGATGGGCCAGCCGGTGGCCAGAGGGGCCACCCTGGCACCGACCCTCGGGAAGGCCATGCTGAACAAGTACGCGCGTGCATTCTTCACGCGTGTCCTCACACCGTTCGCCGCGTTTCTCATCCGTCGCGGGGTCAGCCCCGACGCGGTGACGCTCGTCGGCACCGCCGGCGTCATGGCGGGAGCGCTGGTCTTCTACCCGCGCGGAGAATTCTTCTGGGGCACGGTCGTCATCACGCTGTTCGTCTTCTCGGACCTCGTCGACGGCAACATGGCGCGCCAGCTCGGCCGCTCCAGCCGCTGGGGCGCCTTCCTCGACTCCACGCTCGACCGCGTCGCCGACAGCGCCATCTTCGGCGGCATGGCCCTCTGGTACGCGGGGTCGGGCGACGACAACGTCCTGTGCGCCGTCGCCATCTTCTGCCTCGCCAGCGGCCAGGTCGTCTCCTACACCAAGGCGCGCGGTGAGGCGATCGGGCTGCCCGTCGCCGTCAACGGCCTCGTGGAGCGCGCCGAACGGCTCGTCATCTCGCTCGTCGCCGCGGGCTTCGCCGGGCTGCACAAGTTCGGCGTGCCCGGCATTCAGTACCTGCTGCCCGTCGCCCTGTGGATCGTCGCCGTCGGCAGCCTCGTGACGCTGATCCAGCGTGTGGTGACCGTCCGGCGTGAGTCCGCTGAGGCCGACGCGGCCGCCGCTGCCGCCGCCCGGGAGGAGACCGCCTCGTGAGCGGCGGCCAGGAGCGGGTCACCGACGCGCTGTACGGGCTCGGCTGGGCCGGGGTGAAGAAGCTGCCCGAGCCGGTCGCGCGGCGGCTCGGGCGCGCCATCGCCGACCAGGTCTGGAAACGGCGCGGCAAGGGCGTGCTGCGTCTTGAGGCCAACCTCGCGCGCGTGGTGCCCGACGCCACGCCGCAGCGGCTCGCCGAGCTGTCCAAGGCCGGTATGCGGTCCTACCTGCGGTACTGGATGGAGTCCTTTCGGCTGCCCGCCTGGAGCCGGGAGCGCATCACGGACGGGTTCACTCCTCAGGATGTGCACTATCTGACCGAGGGGCTGGCGGTGGGGAAGGGTGTTGTCCTCGCTCTGCCTCATATGGGCAACTACGATCTCGCCGGTGCCTGGGTGACCACCAAGCTGGACACGCCGTTCACGACCGTCGCCGAGCGGCTGAAGCCCGAGACCCTCTACGACCGGTTCGTCGCCTATCGCGAAGGGCTCGGCATGGAGGTGCTTCCCCATACCGGGGGCTCCGCCTTCGGCACCCTCGCGCGGCGGCTGCGCGCGGGGGGCCTCGTGTGCCTTGTCGCCGACCGTGATCTGTCCTCGTCCGGCGTCGAGGTCAAGTTCTTCGGCGAGACCACGCGGATGCCCGCCGGGCCCGCCATGCTCGCCCAGCAGACGGGCGCGTTGCTCCTGCCCGTCACCCTCTGGTACGACTCGTCGTCCGTCATGAGGGGCCGCGTCCATCCGCCCGTCGACGTGCCGGAGACAGGTACGCGGGCCGAGAAGACGTCCGTCATGACACAGGCGCTGGCCGATGCCTTCGCCACGGGGATCGCGGACCATCCGGAGGACTGGCACATGCTGCAACGTCTGTGGCTCGCTGACCTGGAAAACTTCGAGGAGCGGTCCGCGTGAGGATCGGAATCGTCTGCCCGTACTCGTGGGACGTGCCGGGCGGCGTCCAGTTCCACATCCGCGATCTGGCGGAGCACCTCATCGCCCTCGGGCACGAGGTCTCCGTCCTCGCCCCCGCGGACGACGAGACCCCGCTGCCGCCGTACGTCGTGTCGGCGGGGCGCGCGGTTCCTGTGCCCTACAACGGCTCTGTCGCACGGCTGAACTTCGGCTTTTTGAGCGCCGCGCGCGTACGTCGCTGGCTGCATGACGGGACCTTTGACGTCATCCATATCCACGAGCCGGCGTCGCCGTCGCTCGGGCTTCTGACGTGCTGGGCGGCGCAGGGGCCCATCGTGGCCACCTTCCATACGTCCAACCCCCGGTCGCGGGCCATGATCGCCGCTTATCCGATTCTGCAGCCCGCGCTCGAGAAGATCAGTGCGCGGATCGCTGTCAGTGAGTATGCGCGGCGTACCCTCGTCGAACATCTGGGCGGCGATGCGGTGGTCATCCCGAACGGGGTCGATGTCGACTTCTTCGCCCGGGCCGAGCCAAAGGCCGAGTGGCAGGGCCAGACCATCGGGTTCATCGGGCGGATCGACGAGCCTCGCAAGGGGCTGCCGGTGCTGATGAAGGCGCTGCCCAAGATTCTTGCTGAGCGGCCTGAGGCTCGGTTGCTCGTTGCCGGGCGTGGTGATGAAGAAGAGGCCGTTGCCTCGCTTCCCGAGGACATGCGCCGCCGTGTGGAGTTTCTTGGCATGGTCAGTGATGTCGACAAGGCTCGGCTTCTGCGGAGCGTCGATGTCTATGTCGCTCCCAATACCGGGGGCGAGAGCTTCGGGATCATTCTCGTCGAGGCGATGTCCGCCGGGGCTCCTGTGCTTGCGTCCGATCTTGATGCCTTCGCTCAGGTACTGGATCAGGGGGCGGCCGGGGAGCTTTTTGCCAACGAGGACGCCGATGCCCTTGCCGGGGCTGCTCTGCGTCTTCTTGCTGATCCCGGGCGCCGTGCCGAACTCCGCGAACGTGGGAGCAAGCATGTTCGGCGCTTCGACTGGTCGACCGTGGGAGCGGACATCCTGTCCGTCTACGAGACGGTGACGCACGGGGCGGCTGCTGTGGCCGCCGATGAGCGGACCGGGTTGCGGGCGCGGTTCGGGCTCGCCCGGGACTGAGCGGCTTTCCGCGCTGCGCCTTGTGTTCCGTTCCGCGTTGCGCCTTGTGTCCGTCGTGGGGCGGGGCCGTGCCGGTGTACCTCCTCGGCCGGATTGGTGTCCTGGTCTTCTGTCCGCCATAGGCGCGGCATCCTGTGCTTCGTTCCTGCGGAGTCCTGCGGGGGCACACCGACACGGCCCCTTCCGTTGTCGTGCGTGTGGCGGTCCGGTGGTCCGTTCTGCGGGCGTGGTCGTTCTGGGCGGTAATCTTGCCGCCCGTGACCGCCACCCTTGTTTGGATCGCCGTCGGCCTTTTCGCGATCGGGCTCTACCTCAGCTGGACCGCGGGGCGGCTCGATCGGCTGCATGCCCGGATCGACGCGGCGCGGGCCGCCCTCGACGCCCAGTTGCTGCGGCGGGCCTCCGTCGCTCAGGAGCTGGCCACCTCCGGTGTGCTCGATCCAGCCGCCTCCATCGTGCTCTACGAGGCCGCGCACGCCGCGCGGCAAGCCGAGGAGGAGCAGCGGGAGGTCGCCGAGAGCGAGTTGAGCCAGGCGCTCCGGGCTGTGTTCGGGGAAGTCGATCAGGTCGAGGCCGTGCGGGAGGCTCCGGGGGGTGAGGCCGCCGCCGAGGAGCTTGCGCAGGCTGTGCGGCGGGTGCCGATGGCCCGGCGTTTTCACAATGACGCCGTGCGGGCGGCGCGCGCTCTGCGCCGGCACCGCAAGGTCCGCTGGTTCCGGCTTGCGGGGCATGCTCCGTTTCCGCTCGCCTTCGAGATGGACGATGAGCCGCCGGCCGCACTTGCCGATCGCGCCACCGCTTGAAATCACAGGCGAAAAGAGCCACCGGCTGTTCATTGGCTCTTGTAGTGGACTGGTGCGCGTTGGTTTCCTCGGTGGCGCAGCAACGCCTTCGTCATCGAATGAGGTCTTCCGTGTCCACCAGCATTCCGCAGCCCGCCGTCTCCTCCGACGCCCCTGCCACCGGCACCGCCCGCGTCAAGCGCGGCATGGCCGAGCAGCTCAAGGGCGGCGTCATCATGGACGTGGTCAACGCCGAGCAGGCGAAGATCGCCGAGGACGCGGGAGCCGTCGCGGTCATGGCCCTGGAGCGGGTCCCCGCCGACATCCGCAAGGACGGCGGCGTCGCCCGGATGTCCGACCCGAACATGATCGAGGAGATCATCGGCGCCGTCTCCATCCCGGTCATGGCCAAGTCCCGGATCGGGCACTTCGTCGAGGCCCAGGTGCTTCAGTCGCTTGGTGTCGACTACATCGACGAGTCCGAGGTTCTCACCCCGGCCGATGAGGTCAATCACAGTGACAAGTTCGCCTTCACGACGCCTTTTGTGTGTGGTGCGACCAATCTGGGTGAGGCTCTGCGGCGTATCGCCGAAGGTGCCGCCATGATCCGGTCCAAGGGCGAGGCCGGTACCGGCAATGTCGTGGAGGCCGTCCGTCACCTGCGGCAGATCAAGAACGAGATCGCCCGTCTGCGCGGCTTCGACAACAACGAGCTGTACGCCGCCGCCAAGGACCTGCGCGCCCCGTACGAGCTGGTCAAGGAGGTCTCCGAGCTCGGCAGGCTGCCCGTGGTGCTGTTCTCCGCCGGTGGTGTCGCCACCCCTGCCGATGCCGCGCTCATGCGTCAGCTCGGTGCCGAGGGTGTCTTCGTCGGCTCCGGCATCTTCAAGTCGGGCGACCCGGCCAAGCGCGCCGCCGCCATCGTGAAGGCCACCACCTTCTACGACGACCCCAAGATCATCGCGGATGCTTCCCGGAATCTCGGTGAGGCCATGGTCGGCATCAACTGCGACACCCTCCCCGAGGCCGAGCGTTACGCGAACCGGGGCTGGTAGGACTCGTGAGTGACATGCCCGTAATCGGCGTTCTGGCTCTTCAGGGCGATGTGCAGGAGCATCTTGTCGCTCTGGCCACCGCCGATGCCGTCGCCAGACCGGTGCGGCGGCCCGAGGAACTGGCCGAGGTCGATGGTCTCGTCGTGCCGGGGGGTGAGTCGACCACCATCTCCAAGCTCGCCGAGCTGTTCGGCCTCATGGAGCCGCTTCGCGCGCGCGTGCGTGCCGGTATGCCCGTCTACGGCACCTGCGCGGGAATGATCATGCTTGCCGACAAGATCCTCGACCCTCGCTCGGGCCAGGAGACCATCGGCGGCATCGACATGATCGTGCGGCGTAACGCCTTCGGGCGACAGAACGAGTCCTTCGAGGCCGCCGTCGATGTACGGGGTGTGGCGGACGGGCCCGTGGAGGGCGTCTTCATCCGCGCCCCCTGGGTCGAGTCCGTGGGCGCCGCCGTGGAGGTGCTTGCCGAACACGAGGGGCACATCGTCGCCGTGCGGCAGGGCAACGCGCTCGCGACGTCCTTCCATCCCGAGCTGACGGGCGACCATCGTCTGCACGGGCTCTTCGTCGAGATGGTGCGGGCGAAGGACGCTTCGGGTTCCTTGTAGGATCGCTGCGTTCGTACTGAGGTTGGTTACGCGAAGGAGACAGGCAGATGTCCGGCCACTCTAAATGGGCTACGACGAAGCACAAGAAGGCCGTGATCGACGCCAAGCGCGGCAAGCTCTTCGCGAAGATGATCAAGAACATCGAGGTCGCGGCCCGCACGGGCGGCGCCGACCCGTCCGGTAACCCGACCCTCTTCGACGCCATCCAGAAGGCCAAGAAGAGCTCGGTGCCGAACAAGAACATCGACTCCGCGGTCAAGCGCGGAGCCGGTCTCGAGGCCGGTGGCGCCGACTACGAGACGATCATGTACGAGGGCTACGGTCCCAACGGTGTCGCGGTGCTCATCGAGTGCCTCACCGACAACCGCAACCGCGCCGCGTCCGACGTCCGCGTCGCCATGACGCGCAACGGCGGCAACATGGCCGACCCGGGCTCCGTGTCGTACCTGTTCAACCGCAAGGGCGTCGTGGTCGTCCCCAAGGGCGAGCTGACCGAGGACGACGTCCTGGGCGCCGTGCTCGACGCGGGCGCCGAGGAGGTCAACGACCTGGGCGAGTCCTTCGAGGTGCTCTCCGAGGCCACCGACCTGGTCGCGGTCCGCACGGCCCTCCAGGACGCCGGCATCGACTACGACTCGGCCGACGCCAACTTCGTCCCGACCATGCAGGTCGAGCTGGACGAGGACGGCGCCCGCAAGATCTTCAAGCTGATCGACGCGCTGGAGGACAGCGACGACGTGCAGAACGTCTTCGCCAACTTCGACGTCTCCGACGAGGTCATGGAGAAGGTCGACGCCTGAGTCGCTTCGAGCGGCCTGAACGGCAGTGGCGGCGGGCCGACGGGACACACACCCCGTCGGCCCGCCGCTTTGTCAGTGGCACCCGATAGCCTGCACGAACAGGCGAGTGGAGTGGGGGCTGGGCGTGCGCGTGCTGGGCGTGGACCCGGGGTTGACCCGGTGCGGTGTCGGTGTGGTCGAAGGGGTCGCGGGGCGGCCCCTGACGATGCGCGGCGTCGGCGTCGTGCGGACGCCGGCCGACGCCGAGCTGGGCCTTCGTCTCGTCGCCATCGAGCGCGGCATCGAGCAGTGGATCGAGGAGCACGACCCCGAACTCCTCGCCGTGGAGCGGGTGTTCAGCCAGCACAATGTGCGGACCGTCATGGGCACCGCCCAGGCCAGCGCCGTCGCCATGCTGTGTGCCGCACGCCGCGGCATCCCTGTCGCCCTGCACACGCCCAGCGAGGTCAAGGCAGCCGTCACCGGCAGCGGACGCGCCGACAAAGCGCAGGTCGGTGCCATGGTGACCCGGCTGCTGAGACTGGACGCGCCGCCCAAGCCCGCCGACGCCGCCGACGCGCTCGCCCTCGCCATCTGCCACATCTGGCGCGCCCCCGCGCAGAACAGACTCCAGCAAGCCGTCGCCCTGCACGCTGCTCACGCATCCGAAGTAACAAAGCTGAAAGGCCGTACCGCATGATCGCCTTCGTCAGCGGGCCCGTCGCCGCCCTCGCCCCCGACACCGCGGTGGTCGAGGTCGGCGGTGTCGGCATGGCCGTCCAGTGCACGCCGAACACGCTGTCCACGCTCCGCGTCGGCCAGCAGGCCAAGCTCGCCACCTCCCTCGTCGTACGGGAGGACTCGCTCACCCTGTACGGCTTCGCGGACGACGACGAGCGGCAGACGTTCGAGCTGCTCCAGACCGCCAGCGGCGTCGGCCCGCGCCTCGCCCAGGCCATGCTCGCCGTGCACAGCCCCGACGCCCTGCGCCGCGCCGTCTCCACCGGCGACGAGAAGGCGCTCACCGCCGTCCCCGGCATCGGCAAGAAGGGCGCCCAGAAGCTGCTTCTCGAGCTGAAGGACCGGCTCGGCGAGCCTGTCGGACCCGGCGGGCCCGCCATCGGCACCGCCGTCACCAGCGGCTGGCGCGATCAGCTGCACGCCGCTCTCATCGGGCTCGGATACGCGACCCGCGAAGCCGATGAGGCGGTTGCCGCTGTCACCCCGCAGGCCGAGGCGTCCGAGACCACGCCGCAGGTGGGACAGCTCCTCAAGGCGGCCCTGCAGACCCTGAACCGCACCCGCTGACCCGCCGACTCCCCACCGCCCGACCGACTCCGACCCGCAACGCGAGGCACACGTAATGAACTGGGACGACCCGACCGACGCGGCGCCGGACCCCGAGCGTCTGGTGGGCTCCGCCGCCGACCGCGAGGACCAGGCCGTCGAAGCGGCCCTGCGCCCCAAGGACCTCGGTGAGTTCATCGGGCAGGAGAAGGTCAGGGTCCAGCTCGACCTGGTGCTGCGCGCCGCACGCGCGCGGGGCGCCACCGCCGACCACGTCCTGCTCTCCGGCGCCCCCGGCCTCGGCAAGACCACCCTCTCCATGATCATCGCCGCGGAGATGGGCGCCCCGATCCGCATCACCTCGGGCCCCGCCATCCAGCACGCGGGCGACCTCGCCGCGATCCTCTCCTCCCTCCAGGAGGGCGAGGTCCTCTTCCTCGACGAGATCCACCGCATGTCGCGGCCCGCCGAGGAGATGCTCTACATGGCGATGGAGGACTTCCGCGTCGATGTGATCGTGGGGAAAGGGCCCGGCGCCACCGCCATCCCGCTCGAACTGCCGCCCTTCACGCTCGTCGGCGCCACCACGCGCGCGGGGCTGCTTCCGCCCCCGCTGCGCGACCGGTTCGGCTTCACCGCGCACATGGAGTTCTACGAGCCCGCCGAGCTGGAGCGCGTGATCCACCGCTCCGCGACCCTGCTCGACCTGGAGATCGACGCCGAGGGCGCCGCCGAGATCGCCGGTCGCTCCCGCGGCACCCCGCGCATCGCCAACCGCCTCCTGCGCCGCGTCCGCGACTACGCGCAGGTCAAGGCCGACGGCCACATCACCCGGGACATCGCCGGTGCCGCGCTCGCCGTCTACGAGGTGGACGGCCGCGGGCTCGACCGCCTCGACCGTGCCGTCCTGGAGGCGCTGCTCAAGCTGTTCGGCGGCGGACCCGTGGGCCTGTCGACGCTCTCGGTCGCGGTGGGGGAGGAGCGCGAGACGGTGGAAGAGGTGGCCGAGCCCTTCCTCGTACGGGAGGGGTTGCTGGCGCGTACGCCGCGGGGCCGTGTCGCCACCCCCGCCGCCTGGGCCCACCTGGGCCTCACCCCGCCCCAGGAGCGAGCGGGCGCTTCCGGACAACAGGACCTCTTCGGGGCGTGACCGAAGGCGAGACGGCGCGCGTACTCGCCGGGGCTGGAACCCCGGTGCCATGCTGAGCGTTGTTCCCACCGTGCGGACTCGCTTAGACTCCGCCGACAGTCGCCTTCTCGGCGACGGCACCCCCAAACCCAACAAGGCCGCTTCCCTTGCGGTCGCTGAAGGAAGTTCCCACCCGTGAGTCTCGTGACCCTCCTCCCGTTCATCGTGCTCATCGGGGCCATGTTCCTGATGACCCGCTCCGCCAAGAAGAAGCAGCAGGCGGCCGCGACGATGCGCAATGACATGCAGCCCGGTTCCGGCGTCCGCACGATCGGGGGCATGTACGCCACGGTCAAGGAGGTCAACGAGGACACGGTCCTCCTGGACGCCGGCCCCGGCGTGCACCTCATGTTCGCGAAGAACGCGATCGGCGCGGTGCTCTCCGACGACGAGTACAACCGCATCGTCCACGGTGCGGAAGCCACCGAGGACGACGAGCTGACCGACCCCGCCGTCGTCCCCGACGACGCGTCCTCCCTCACCGGGACCGACGAGCCCGCCGCCGCTGACGACTCGCGCATCGACCTCGGCAAGAAGGACGCGGCCGACACGGCCGGCGAGCCCGCCGCCGAGGCCGACAAGGCCGCCGACGCCGAGCCGAAGAAGACCGACGGCGAGTCCGACGCGAAGTAGTCACGGCCGGGACCGCGGGGCGACCGCTTGCGTCGCCGCGGTCCCGCCCCGTGCGTGACCCGCGTGGATTCTCGACCATTTCATGGCCGCTCGAGCACGAATCCCCGATGCAGAGCGGATGGAGAGGGAGTACGAGAAGGTGGCCACACCTACAAAGAGCCGAGGGTCAGGGACCCAGAGCAGGCCGGGGCGTGCTCTGAGCCTGATCGTGATCATCATGGTGGCGCTCGTCGGGGGCATGTTCCTCGCCGGTGAGTTCACGCCGCGCCTCGGTATCGACCTCGCGGGCGGCACCAGCATCACGCTGGAGGCCAAGAACGAGCCGGGCCAGCCCAACGCGATCAACAAGACCAACATGGACACCGCGGCGGACATCATCAACCGCCGCGTCAACGGCATGGGTGTCTCCGAGGCCGAGGTCCAGACGCAGGGCAACAACAACATCATCGTCAACATCCCCCGGGGCACGAACCAGAAGCAGGCGCGTGAGCAGGTCGGTACGACCGCTCAGCTCTACTTCCGCCCCGTGCTGACGGTGGCCGCGGGCGCCAAGACCGGCGACCCCACCGCGAGCCCGTCCCCGAGCGCCTCGTCCGGCGACAAGGCGACCGACAAGGCGACCGACAAGGCGACGGAGAAGGGCGACGACAAGGCGTCCTCGTCCGCCACGCCGACCCCGACCGCCACCTCGCAGGGCCGCGCCGTCACCGACGCCCTGAAGGCCGACGACGACAAGGCCTCGCCGACGCCGTCCGCCAGCACCTCCGCCTCCGCCGACCCGGCGACCACCGCGCTGCAGAAGAAGTTCACGGACCTCGACTGCACCGACAAGGCCGCCCGGACGAAGGTCAACGAGGGCGCCAAGCCGGCCGACACCATCGTCGCCTGCGGCAAGGACTCGGCCGGGCAGTGGGAGAAGTACATCCTCGGCCCGTCCGAGGTGAACGGCAAGGACGTCAAGAAGGCCCAGGCCGTCATCAACCAGCAGTCCGGCGCGTGGGTCGTCAACATGGACTTCACGGGCGGTGGCTCGAAGAAGTTCGCGGCGACGACCAGCAAGCTCAAGGACCAGCAGTCGCCGATGAACCAGTTCGCCATCGTGCTCGACGGCGACGTGGTCTCCGCCCCCAGCGTCAGCTCGACGCTGAGCGCCAACGCCGAGATCTCCGGCAGCTTCACCCAGGAGTCCGCCCAGGACCTGGCGAACGTGCTGTCGTACGGCGCCCTGCCGCTCACCTTCCACGAGCAGAGCGTCACCACGGTGACCGCCGCGCTCGGCGGTGAGCAGCTGCACGCCGGTCTGATCGCGGGCGCCATCGGCCTCGCCCTGGTCGTCATCTACCTGGTGGTCTACTACCGGGGCCTGTCGGTCATCGCCCTCGCCTCGCTGGTCGCCTCCGGCATCCTCACGTACACGCTGATGACGCTCCTCGGCCCGGCCATCGGCTTCGCGCTGAACCTCCCGGCCGTCTGCGGTGCCATCGTGGCCATCGGTATCACCGCGGACTCGTTCATCGTGTTCTTCGAACGCATCCGGGACGAGGTCCGCGAGGGCCGCTCCGTGCGGCCCGCCGTCGAGCGCGCCTGGCCGCGTGCCCGGCGCACCATCCTGGTCTCCGACTTCGTGTCGTTCCTCGCGGCCGCGGTGCTCTACATCGTGACCGTCGGCAAGGTGCAGGGCTTCGCGTTCACGCTCGGCCTGACCACCCTGCTCGACGTGGTCGTCGTCTTCCTCTTCACGAAGCCGCTGATGACGCTCCTGGCCCGCAGGAAGTTCTTCTCCAGCGGCCACAAGTGGTCGGGTCTCGACCCGAAGCGGCTCGGCGCCCAGCCGCCGCTGCGCCGGCGCTCGACCCGCCGCACCGCCCCCGCCGCCGGCTCCAGCGACCCGAAGGAGGCGTGAGATGTCGAAGCTCGGCAATCTCGGCGCCAGGCTCTACCGCGGTGAGGTCGGCTACGACTTCATCGCCAAGCGCAAGATCTGGTACGGCGTCTCGATCCTGATCACCATCACGGCGATCGTCGGCCTCGCGGTGCGCGGCCTGAACATGGGCATCGACTTCGAGGGCGGCGCCGTCTTCACGACGCCCAAGACCAGCGTCTCGGCCGCGAAGGCGGAGGAGTACGCGGAGAACGCCTCGGGCCACGACGCGATCGTGCAGGAGCTCGGCACGGGCGGCCTGCGCATCCAGATCGCGGGCATCGACACGGGCAAGTCGGACGACATCGCCGCCGACCTGTCCAAGGACCTCGGCATCGCCCAGGACAAGATCAACGCCGATCTGGTCGGCCCCAGCTGGGGTGACACGATCGCCAACAAGGCCTGGCAAGGTCTGGCGATCTTCATGGTCCTCGTCGTGATCTATCTGGCGATCGCCTTCGAGTGGCGCATGGCGCTCGCCGCGCTCGTCGCCCTGATCCACGACATCACCATCACCGTCGGGATCTACGCCCTCGTGGGCTTCGAGGTCACGCCGGGCACGGTGATCGGTCTGCTCACGATCCTCGGTTACTCGCTCTACGACACGGTCGTCGTCTTCGACTCCCTCAAGGAGCAGACGAAGGGCATCGAGAAGCAGACCCGCTGGACCTACAGCGACATCGCCAACCGGTCGATCAACAGCACCCTGGTGCGCTCGATCAACACCACGGTCGTGGCGCTGCTGCCCGTCGCCGGTCTGCTGTTCATCGGTGGCGGCTTCCTCGGCGCCGGCATGCTGAACGACATCTCCCTGTCGCTCTTCGTGGGTCTGGCCGCCGGTGCGTACTCGTCGATCTTCATCGCCACTCCGCTGGTCGCCGACCTCAAGGAGCGCGAGCCGAAGATGAAGGCGCTCAAGAAGCGGGTGCTCGCCAAGCGGGCCTCCACCGCGGCGCAGGCGGAGACCGCCGCCGCCGTCGTCGGCCACCAGGCGGACGAGCCGGAGCACGAGCCGGAGGACGCCGCCCCCGCGGGCGCCGGCCCCCGCAACCAGCCGGCCCGCAACCGCGGCCGCGGCCGCCCGTCGGGCAAGCGCCGCTGAGCCTGCGGCGGCAGTACGTGACAGGGGCGCCCGGAGCCGTGAAGGCTCCGGGCGCCCCTGCCGTTGCCGGGCGGCGGGGCAGGGGGTTCGCCGGGCCCGGCCCGGCTGCCGCCTCGGCCCAGAGGCCCGTGAGGGCCGTCCGGGGGGCGCGGCTGCCTTTGCGGTGGCCGTACGTCCACACGAACGCCGTGTCGCGCGGTGCCGCCGGGGCCTGCCGGGGGCGGTGCGACGTGCGCGCGGGGGCGTCGGCGCCGGCGCTGCCACCTGGCCGTGCGGCCTGCACGCGCCGGGCCCGGCGTGCCCGTCGGCTCTTGTGCCCGGACGCGGACGAGGCGCGGGGCTCGCCGTGCTGTCCTGGCGCGTTCGTCTCGGGCCGGGCCTTGCCGTGCTGTCCTGGCGCGTTCGTCTAAGGCCGGGCCTTGCCGTGCCGCCCGGTGCGCGTTCGCTTCGGGCCGGGGCTTGCCGTAATCACGGTGTGCGTTCGATGTGGGCCAGGGCTTACCGTGCCGCCCGGTGTGCCTTCGCCCTGGGCCGGGGCTCGACGTGCCGCCTGATGCGCCTTCGCCTCGCTCCGGGGCGCGTTCGCGTTGGGCCAGGGCTTGCCGTGCCGCCCCGTGTGCCTTCGCCCGGGCCAGGGCTTCACGTGCTGCCTCCCGCGCCCCGGTCTCAGCCCAGGGCCGCAGGATGTGCCGGTGGCCCGGGGCGCGGCGGTGCCCCCGCAGGGGTGCTCGGACCCGTCGCAGCCCTGGCTCCCCGGATGCGTCGCAGACACCGGCGGCTGCTAAGGTTTCGTCCGCCAAAAGTCCATCCCACGTGCCTGAGGTGCAGAAATGACCGACATCAAGGACCTGCTCCTCAGCCGTATCCGGGACGTTCCCGACTACCCGGAGCCGGGCGTGATGTTCAAGGACATCACCCCGCTCCTCGCCGATCCCGAGGCATTCACCGCCCTCACCGACGCGCTGGCCGAGCGGTGCGTGCGCCACGGCGCCACCAAGGTCGTCGGCCTGGAGGCGCGCGGCTTCATCCTGGGCGCCCCCGTCGCCGTCCGCGCGGGCCTCGGGTTCATCCCCGTACGCAAAGCGGGCAAGCTGCCCGGAGCGACCCTCGCGCAGTCCTACGACCTGGAGTACGGGTCCGCGGAGATCGAGGTGCACGCCGAGGACCTGGCCGCCGGTGACCGCGTCATGGTCATCGACGACGTGCTGGCCACCGGCGGCACCGCCGAGGCCGCCCTGCACCTGATCCGCCGGGCCGGCGCCCAGGTCGCGGGCGTCGCGGTCCTCATGGAGCTGGGCTTCCTCCCCGGCCGCGCGCGCGTGGAGCCCGCGCTCGACGGCGCCCCGCTGGACGCCCTGCTCACCGTGTAGGCACGGACACAAGGGGCGGGCCCGGCGGAATCCGGCGCCCGCCTCTTGCGTTTCCCCAGTACACAGGCGTCCCCTCGGCCGAATACGTGTCAAGGCCGCCGGATCGATACCATGGACGTTCCGGGACCTGCACGGGGACCCGTCGCGCACGAGGAGCGCCGTTGCCAGACGAGGCCAAGCCACTCACCGCCGCCAAGCCCGACCAGCACGCCGATCCGGCCGCGGCGTCCTCCGGCGCGCCCGCGAAGAACGGCCAGAACGGGCAGAGCCCCGCGCAGCCCGCGGGCTCCGCGAACGGCAAGGCGGCCGAGCAGCCACGTTCCAGGCCCTCCGCCGAGCACACGCGTGCCACCCCGCCGCCCGCGATCCGCTCCGCCGCGAACCAGCCGGCCGCCCGCTCCGGCTCCTCCAACCGCGTCCGGGCCCGCCTCGCCCGTCTCGGCGTGCAGCGCTCGAACCCGTACAACCCGGTCCTCGAACCCTTGCTGCGGATTGTGCGCGGCAACGACCCGAAGATCGAGACGTCGACGCTGCGCCAGATCGAGCGCGCCTACCAGGTCGCCGAGCGCTGGCACCGCGGGCAGAAGCGCAAGAGCGGCGACCCGTACATCACGCACCCGCTCGCCGTGACGACGATCCTGGCCGAGCTGGGCATGGACCCGGCGACCCTCATGGCGGGGCTGCTGCACGACACCGTCGAGGACACCGAGTACGGCCTGGACACCCTCAAGCGGGACTTCGGCGACCAGGTCGCCCTCCTCGTCGACGGCGTGACCAAGCTGGACAAGGTCAAGTTCGGCGAGGCCGCGCAGGCCGAGACCGTGCGCAAGATGGTCGTCGCCATGGCCAAGGACCCGCGCGTCCTGGTCATCAAGCTCGCCGACCGCCTGCACAACATGCGCACCATGCGCTACCTCAAGCGCGAGAAGCAGGAGAAGAAGGCGCGCGAGACCCTGGAAATCTACGCGCCGCTCGCCCACCGCCTGGGCATGAACACCATCAAGTGGGAGCTGGAGGACCTCGCCTTCGCGATCCTCTACCCCAAGATGTACGACGAGATCGTGCGGCTCGTGGCCGAGCGCGCCCCCAAGCGCGACGAGTACCTGGCCATAGTGACCGACGAGGTGCAGAGCGACCTGCGCGCGGCCCGCATCAAGGCCACCGTCACCGGCCGCCCGAAGCACTACTACAGCGTCTACCAGAAGATGATCGTCCGCGGCCGTGACTTCGCGGAGATCTACGACCTGGTGGGAATTCGGGTCCTTGTCGACACGGTCCGCGACTGCTACGCGGCACTGGGCACCGTCCACGCCCGCTGGAACCCGGTTCCGGGGCGGTTCAAGGACTACATCGCGATGCCCAAGTTCAACATGTACCAGTCGCTGCACACGACGGTCATCGGCCCGAACGGCAAGCCCGTCGAGCTGCAGATCCGTACGTTCGACATGCACCGCCGCGCCGAGTACGGCATCGCCGCGCACTGGAAGTACAAGCAGGAGGCCGTCGCCGGCGCCTCCAAGGTGCGCAGCGACGCGCCCCGCACCACCGGCAAGGACGACCACCTCAACGACATGGCGTGGCTGCGCCAGCTGCTCGACTGGCAGAAGGAGACCGAGGACCCGGGAGAGTTCCTGGAGTCCCTGCGCTTCGACCTGTCGCGCAACGAGGTGTTCGTGTTCACACCGAAGGGCGACGTCATAGCGCTCCCGGCGGGCGCGACCCCGGTCGACTTCTCGTACGCGGTCCACACCGAGGTCGGCCACCGCACCATAGGGGCGCGGGTCAACGGCCGCCTCGTACCGCTCGAATCGACCCTCGACAACGGCGACCTGGTGGAGGTCTTCACCTCCAAGGCGGCGGGCGCGGGCCCGTCCCGCGACTGGCTGGGCTTCGTCAAGTCGCCCCGCGCGCGCAACAAGATCCGCGCCTGGTTCTCCAAGGAGCGCCGCGACGAGGCGATCGAGCAGGGCAAGGACGCCATCGCGCGCGCGATGCGCAAGCAGAACCTGCCGATCCAGCGCATCCTGACCGGTGACTCCCTGGTCACGCTCGCGCACGAGATGCGCTACCCCGACATCTCGTCGCTCTACGCGGCCATCGGCGAGGGGCACGTCACGGCCCAGTCCGTCGTGCAGAAGCTCGTCCAGGCGCTCGGCGGTGAGGAAGCGGCCAACGAGGACATCGCCGAGAGCGCACCGCCGTCACGCGGCCGCTCCAAGCGCCGCTCGAACGCCGATCCGGGCGTCGTGGTCAAGGGCGTCGACGACGTCTGGGTCAAGCTGGCACGCTGCTGCACGCCGGTTCCGGGCGACCCGATCATCGGCTTCGTCACGCGCGGCAGCGGTGTCTCGGTCCACCGCAGCGACTGCGTCAACGTGGACTCGCTCTCCCGTGAGCCCGAGCGCATCCTCGACGTCGAATGGGCACCCACCCAGTCCTCCGTCTTCCTGGTCGCCATCCAGGTGGAGGCCCTGGACCGCTCGCGCCTCCTGTCGGACGTCACCCGCGTCCTCTCGGACCAGCACGTCAACATCCTGTCGGCGGCGGTCCAGACGTCCCGCGACCGGGTGGCCACGTCCCGCTTCACCTTCGAGATGGGCGACCCGAAACACCTGGGCCACGTCCTGAAGGCGGTCAGGGGAGTGGAGGGCGTCTACGACGTCTACCGAGTCACATCGGCGCGGAGGCCGTAAACGCCCCGCCAGGGGCGCGGGGAACTGCGCGAGAAGCCACGACGAGCGTCAGACGCGTGACGAGCGGAACAAGGCAGACGCCAAGGCGTAAAAGAGCGGGCCGGGGCTTTCAGAAGCCCCGGCCCGCTCTCGTACGGCTACAACCTCAGCCCCCGAACTCGTGCAACCCCTTCAGCGCCGAGTCCAGCAGCGCCTGCCGCCCATCAAGCTCACGCTGCAACTTGTCCGCCTTGGCGTTGTTGCCCTGCGCACGAGCCTGCTCGATCTGGCCCGTCAGCTTGTCGACGGCCGCCTGAAGCTGACCTGTGAGGCCCGCGGCACGCGCCCGCGCCTCCGGGTTCGTCCGGCGCCACTCCGCCTCCTCCGACTCCTGGAGGGCCCGCTCCACGGCGTGCATCCGCCCCTCGACCTTCGGCCGGGCGTCACGCGGTACGTGGCCGATGGCCTCCCAGCGCTCGTTGATCGAGCGGAAGGCGGCGCGGGCCGACTTCAGATCGCCGACCGGCAGGAGCTTCTCCGCCTCGGCGGCCAGCTCCTCCTTGAGCTTGAGGTTCTCGCCCTGCTCGGCGTCCCGCTCGGCGAAGACCGCGCTGCGCGCCGCGAAGAACACGTCCTGGGCGCCGCGGAAGCGGTTCCACAGGTCGTCCTCGTGCTCGCGCTGGGCCCGGCCCGCCGCCTTCCAGTCCGTCATCAGCTCGCGGTACCGGGCCGCCGTGGCGCCCCAGTCCTGCGAGTTCGACAGCGCCTCGGCCTCGGCGACGAGCTGCTCCTTGGCCTTGCGGGCCTCCTCGCGCTGCGCGTCGAGCGACGCGAAGTGCGCCTTGCGGCGCTTGGAGAACGCCGAGCGCGCGTGCGAGAAGCGGTGCCACAGTTCGTCGTCCGACTTGCGGTCGAGGCGCGGCAGGCCCTTCCAGATGTCCACCAGGGCGCGCAGCCGCTCACCGGCGGCCCGCCACTGCTCGGACTGGGCCAACTGCTCGGCCTCGGCGACCAGTTCCTCCTTGGCGTGCCGCGCCTCGTCGGACTGCTTGGCCTTCTGGACCTTGCGCTCCTCGCGGCGCGACTCGACCGTCTCGACCAGCTTGTCGAGGCGCTTGCCCAGCGCCTCCAGGTCCCCGATCGCGTGCGCGTCCGTGACCTGCTCGCGCAGGTGCTCGATCGCGGTCGTGGCGTCCTTCGCCGACAGGTCGGTCGTCTGCACCCGGCGCTCGAGGAGCCCGATCTCGACGACCAGGCCGTCGTACTTGCGCTTGAAGTAGGCCAGCGCCTCGTCAGGAGAGCCTGCCTGCCACGAGCCGACGACTCGCTCACTGCCGTCGGCCGAACGCACGTACACGGTCCCCGTCTCGTCGACGCGGCCCCACGGGTCGCTGCTCACAGCGCCTCCTCCACATGATGCCTGCGGAGGTCTCTCGGGCCCCCGGGCATCGTCCACAGTTTCGTCCCCGCCAACATAGGCGACCGGCGGGGCGGCTGTCCGCATCCCGCGCGACCGAAGTTTGGCAGCTGGCAGGTCAGGACTTGGTCACGGTCCCCTTGTCGATCACCACGGTCGCGTTCGGCGCGGTGTTGCCGGTCGTCTGGTCGGCCGGCTGCGCACCCGCCTTCGCGATCTTGTCCAGGACCTTCATCCCGGAGTCGGAGATCGTGCCGAACGGGGTGTACGTGGCAGGGAGCTTGCTGTCCTTGTAGACGAGGAAGAACTGGCTGCCGCCGGTGTGCTTCTGCCCGGTGTTCGCCATCGCGACGGTGCCCGCGGGGAACGTGTAGAGCTGCGTGCCCTGGGACTTCTCCGCCTTCTTCAGCGAGGCGTCCTTCAGGTTCTCGTCCGGGATCGTGTACCCGGGGCCGCCCTGGCCGGTGCCGGTCGGGTCGCCGCACTGCAGGACGTAGATGCCCTCGGTGGTCAGGCGGTGGCACTTGGTGTGGTCGAAGAAGCCCTTCTCCGCCAGGTAGTTGAACGAGTTCACCGTGTGCGGGGCGGCCGACGCCTTCAGGTCGATGCCGATGTCGCCGCAGGTCGTCGCGAGCTTCATCGCGTACGTCGCCGACTTGTCGATGGACATCGCCGGCTCCTTCTTCCAGGTCGCCGTCTTCGCCTTGCCCTCGGCCGGCTTCTCGCACGGGTCCGGGGCCTTCGACGCCGACGGGCTCGCGCTCGGCGCGGCGTCCGTGGTCGTCTTCTTGTCGTCGCTCTTGAAGGCGCCGGCGGCGTACGCGCCACCCGTGCCGAGGACGACCACCGCGAGGACCGCGGCGATCACGGTGTTGCGGGTGCGCGCCTTGCGCCGCGCGGTCTCGCGCCGCTGCTGCTGGCGCAGGAACTTCTCCCGGGCGAGCTGGCGCTGCCGCTGATCCTTGCTGACCACCGGGTGTCTCCTCGTACGTCTAGTGACCTTGTTGTGTGCGGGCCGGGCCGTCGGTTGGTGCCCCGTACCGTATATGGGTTCGCTGTGGAATCGGCAGCGCCGGTAGGCTCTGATCTGCCGCATTCCGTGGTTTCCGACGACATACGAAGGACGATCGTGCTGATTGCCGGGTTCCCCGCCGGGGCCTGGGGCACCAACTGTTACCTGGTCGCCCCCGCCGCGGGAGAGGAGTGCGTGATCATCGACCCGGGCCACCAGGCGGCCCAGGGCGTCGAGGAAGCGCTCAAGAAGCACCGGCTCAAGCCGGTCGCGGTGGTCCTCACCCACGGCCACATCGACCACGTCGCCTCGGTCGTCCCGGTCTGCGGGGCGCACGACGTCCCCGCGTGGATCCACCCCGCCGACCGCTACATGATGAGCGACCCGGAGGCGGGCATCGGCCGCTCCATCGGCATGCCGCTGATGGGCGAGCTGACCGTGGGGGAGCCCGACGACGTGCGGGAGCTGACCGACGGCGCCGCGCTGAAGCTCGCCGGGCTCGAGTTCACCGTCGCGCACGCGCCCGGCCATACCAAGGGGTCGGTGGCGTTCAGGATGCCCGAGTCCCCGGAGATCCCTCCGGTGTTCTTCTCGGGCGACCTGCTCTTCGCCGGCTCCGTCGGACGCACCGACCTGCCCGGTGGCTCCATGGACGACATGCTCGAATCGCTGGCCCGCGTGTGCCTGCCGCTCGACGACTCGACCGTGGTCCTCTCCGGGCACGGCTCCCAGACCACCATCGGCCAGGAGCGCGCCACCAACCCGTATCTGCGGCAGGTGGCCGCCGGCCAGGGACCCTCGACCGAGGCTCCCCGACGAGGAATGTGACGAGAAGACCTCCCGTGAGCACCTTTCAGGCCCCCAAGGGCACGTACGACCTGATCCCGCCGGACTCCGCGAAGTACCTCGCGGTGCGCGAGGCGATCTCCGGGCCGCTGCGCAACTCCGGCTACGGCTACATCGAGACGCCCGGCTTCGAGAACGTCGAGCTGTTCGCGCGCGGCGTCGGCGAGTCCACCGACATCGTCACCAAGGAGATGTACGCCTTCGAGACCAAGGGCGGCGACAAGCTCGCCCTGCGCCCCGAGGGCACCGCGTCCGTGCTGCGCGCGGCCCTGGAGGCCAACCTGCACAAGGCGGGCAACCTCCCGGTCAAGCTCTGGTACTCGGGCTCGTACTACCGCTACGAGCGCCCGCAGAAGGGCCGCTACCGCCACTTCTCGCAGGTCGGCGCCGAGGCGATCGGCGCGGAGGACCCGGCGCTCGACGCCGAGCTGATCATCCTGGCCGACCAGGCGTACCGCTCGCTCGGCCTGCGGAACTTCCGCATCCTGCTGAACTCGCTCGGCGACAAGGAGTGCCGACCCGTCTACCGGGCCGCACTGCAGGACTTCCTGCGCGGCCTCGACCTCGACGAGGAGACGCTGCGCCGCGCCGAGATCAACCCGCTGCGCGTCCTCGACGACAAGCGGCCCGACGTGCAGAAGCAGCTCGTGGGCGCGCCCTCGCTGCGCGACTACCTGTGCGACGCGTGCAATGCCTACCACGAGCAGGTGCGCGAGCTGCTGCTCGCCGAGGGCGTCGCCTTCGAGGACGACGAGAAGCTCGTCCGCGGCCTGGACTACTACACGCGTACGACGTTCGAGTTCGTCCACGACGGGCTCGGCTCGCAGTCCGCGGTGGGCGGCGGCGGCCGCTACGACGGGCTCTCCGAGATGATCGGCGGCCCCTCGCTGCCGTCCGTCGGCTGGGCCCTCGGCGTCGACCGCACCGTCCTCGCCCTGGAGGCGGAGGGCATCGAGCTGGAGCTGCCCGCCACCACCAGCGTCTTCGCGGTGCCGCTCGGCGACGAGGCGCGCCGCGTGCTCTTCACCAAGGTGACCGAGCTGCGCAAGGCAGGCGTCTCGGCGGACTTCTCGTTCGGCGGCAAGGGGCTCAAGGGCGCCATGAAGAACGCCAACCGCTCGGGCGCCCGCTACACGATCGTCGCCGGTGAGCGGGATCTCACCGAGGGCGTCGTCCAGCTCAAGGACATGGAGTCCGGCGAGCAGAGCGCGGTCGCGGTCGACGAGATCGTGGCCGTCCTCAAGGGCAGGCTCGGCTGAGACGGGTCCTGACAGCGGGGTCCGAGGCACGCGCCTCGGGTCCCGCCCCCGTAGCGGTGCTTATGCCGATCGAACGGTGAACAGCGGCCCCCGTACGGCACAATGACCCTGCCCGAGGCCCACCCCTCACCTACGGATCGGCGTGATGAGCAAGACGACCAGGACCGCCACAGCAAGCGACAGCGTCTCCCACGACAGCGGCGCCGTGGCCGCCCCGCGCTCGGTCGGCGGCAGCCGCGCCCTCGCGCTGCTCCTGGTGATCACCGGGGCGGCGGGCGTGCTCGCCGCGTGGGTCATCACGCTCGACAAGTTCAAGCTGCTCGAGGACCCGAACTTCACGCCGGGCTGCTCCATCAACCCGGTCATCTCCTGCGGCTCCATCATGAAGAGCGACCAGGCGTCGGTCTTCGGCTTCCCGAACCCGATGCTCGGCCTGGTCACCTACGGCATCGTCATCTGCGTCGGCGTGAGCCTGCTCGCCGGGGCCCGCTTCCCGCGCTGGTACTGGCTGACCTTCAACGCGGGCTGCCTCTTCGGCGTCGGCTTCGTCACCTGGCTGCAGTTCCAGTCCCTGTACCGGATCAACGCGCTGTGCCTGTGGTGCTCCCTCGCCTGGGTCGCCACGATCCTGATGTTCTGGTACGTGACGTCGTTCAACATCCGCAACGACTTCCTGCCGGCCCCGCGCTGGCTCAAGTCGTTCTTCACGGACTTCACCTGGGCGCTGCCCGTCGTGCACATCGGCATCATCGCCGTCCTGATCTTCACGCGCTGGGGCGACAAGCTCTGGGCCTGACGGCTGCTCGCCGCGTTGTCAGTGCGGTGACATAGGGTTTTCGTCGTGGAGCCCGACCTGTTCACCGCCGCAGCCGAAGACCGCCAGGAGAAGGACCCGTCCGCGAGCCCCCTGGCCGTCCGGATGCGCCCGCGCACCCTCGACGAGGTCGTCGGCCAGCAGCACCTGCTCAAGCAGGGCTCGCCACTGCGCCGCCTGGTCGGCGAGAGCGGCTCGGGCCCGGCCGGGGTGTCGTCGGTGATCCTGTGGGGCCCGCCCGGCACCGGCAAGACGACCCTCGCCTACGTGGTCTCCAAGGCCACCAACAAACGGTTCGTGGAGCTGTCCGCGATCACCGCGGGCGTCAAGGAGGTCCGCGCCGTCATCGAGGGCGCCCGGCGCGCGATGGGCGGCCACGGCAAGGAGACCGTCCTCTTCCTCGACGAGATCCACCGCTTCAGCAAGGCCCAGCAGGACTCCCTGCTCCCCGCCGTGGAGAACCGCTGGGTGACCCTGATCGCGGCGACGACGGAGAACCCGTACTTCTCGGTGATCTCCCCGCTCCTGTCCCGCTCCCTCCTGCTCACCCTGGAACCGCTCACCGACGACGACCTGCGCGGCCTGCTCGCCCGCGCGCTCGCCGACGAGCGCGGCCTCGGCGAGGCCCTGGAGCTCGACGAGGACGCCGAGGAACACCTGCTGCGGGTCGCGGGCGGGGACGCGCGCCGCGCGCTGACCGCCCTGGAGGCGGCGGCCGGAGCGGCCCTCGACAAGGGGGAGACGTCGATCACCCTGGAGAGCGTCGAGGAGACGGTCAACCGCGCGGCGGTGAAGTACGACCGCGACGGCGACCAGCACTACGACGTGGCGAGCGCCCTGATCAAGTCGATCCGCGGCTCGGACGTGGACGCGGCCCTGCACTACCTGGCCCGCATGATCGAGGCGGGCGAGGACCCGCGCTTCATCGCCCGCCGCCTCATGATCTCCGCCAGCGAGGACATCGGCCTCGCCGACCCGACGGCGCTGCCCACGGCCGTGGCCGCCGCCCAGGCCGTCGCCATGATCGGCTTCCCCGAGGCCGCGCTCACCTTGAGCCACGCCACCATCGCCCTCGCCCTGGCCCCGAAGTCCAACGCGGCGACGACCGCGATCGGCGCCGCCATGGAGGACGTGCGCAAGGGGCTCGCGGGACCGGTCCCGCCGCACCTGCGCGACGGCCACTACAAGGGCGCCGCCAAGCTCGGCCACGCGCAGGGCTACGTGTACCCGCACGACGTGCCCGGCGGCATCGCGGCCCAGCAGTACGCCCCGGACGCCATCGCCGGCCGGCGCTACTACGAGCCCACGCGGTACGGCGCGGAGGCCCGGTACGCGGACGTGGTGGAGCGGGTCAGGGAGCGGCTGCGCGGCGAATCGGGCGCCTGACCGACCGCCGGTGATCCGCCCCGGCCGCGTCCGGTAGACTCGTCCGAAGTGCTGCGTCCCGCGCCCGGTGTCCCGAAAGGGAGACCGGCACCACCAGAGCGGGGCATCCAGCCGGGTCCCCCACACCGTCAGGCAAGGGGATCCAGGAGCGTCGCGCACCTCGAAGGTGTCGCGGGCAGCCCACCACCCCCCGGTTCCGGGAACAGGTCGGTGGGCCACTCGCGTGCTGCACGTACGTGCCCAGCCCCGGGAGCGGCTGCCCAGCCCGTCCTTGTGACGCGGAAGGGTTTCCCGGACTGCGGATGCGACCTCCCCGAACCCTGGTGAAGCCGTATTCGCATCGAAAAACATGAGGTGTTTGGTTCATGACGAACCAGTCCCGCCCCAAGGTCAAGAAGTCGCGTGCCCTCGGCATCGCGCTGACCCCGAAGGCCGTCAAGTACTTCGAGGCCCGCCCCTACCCGCCGGGCGAGCACGGCCGCGGCCGCAAGCAGAACTCGGACTACAAGGTCCGTCTGCTCGAGAAGCAGCGTCTGCGCGCGCAGTACGACATCAGCGAGAAGCAGATGGCCCGCGCCTACGACCGCGCCAAGAAGGCCGAGGGCAAGACCGGCGAGGCCCTGGTCATCGAGCTGGAGCGTCGTCTGGACGCCCTGGTTCTGCGTTCGGGCATCGCCCGCACGATCTACCAGGCCCGTCAGATGGTCGTCCACGGCCACATCGAGGTCAACGGCGGCAAGGTCGACAAGCCGTCGTTCCGCGTCCGTCCCGACGACGTCGTGATGGTCCGCGAGCGCAGCCGCGAGAAGCCGCTGTTCCAGGTCGCGCGTGAGGGTGGCTTCGCCGCCGACGGCGAGACCCCGCGTTACCTCCAGGTCAACCTGAAGGCCCTGGCCTTCCGCCTGGACCGTGACCCGAACCGCAAGGAGATCCCCGTGATCTGCGACGAGCAGCTCGTCGTCGAGTACTACGCCCGCTGACCGACCGGCGGACGTAGCTCACCCTGCGTTTCAGCCCGTCGCCTCCCCGTCGTTCACGTACGGGGAGGCGGCGGGTTCTCGCTTTTCCAGGACCTTGGCGAGCGCGGGCCGCACTGTGGCCGCGAGCCGCTTGCGCTCGCCCTGGCCGAGTGCGCGGGCCACGGCCTCGTCGTGGCCGAGCCGCTCGCCCGCCCGTGCCAGCTCGTCGAAGCGGACATCGCCCAGGGCCGCGCGGGCCCGGGTCTCGCACAGCCGGTGCGGCTCGTTGTAGTGGTCCGAGCCGAACAGCGGAAGGCCGACCGACGGCCAGATGCCGCCCGCCGCGCCCTGAAGGACCGCCGCCTCGGCGGCGTCCCCCTCCCCGAGGGTGACCAGCGCGAGCAGCTCCATCGAGAGCACCGTGCCGAGCAGGTCGTGGAACTCGTGGTCGATGGCGAGGCACTCCTCCAGGAGCTGCCGGGCCCGCGGCAGATCGCCCTTGTGCCACGCCTCGTAGGCCAGGACGTAGAGCGCGTACGACAGGGTCCAGCGCTCACCGTGGTCCGTGCACACCTGCCGGACGTCCTCGCACAGCGCCACCGCCTGCTCCAGATCGCCCTGGAAGGCCACCGCCATCGCCAGCTCGACCTGGCCCATCAGGACATTGCTGTTCAGCTCGCCGATCTCGCGGTAACTGGAGAGCGCCGCCCGCAGCAGCCGCTCGGCGCGCGGCAGGTCGTCGGAGATCAGGGCGAGGCAGCCGGTGCGGTGCATCGCGTAGGCGAGCGCCGTCGGGTCGCCGCGGTGCTCGGCCTCGTCGTGGCACTCCTGGAGCGCCGCGAGCGCGGGCACGGTGTCGCCCTGGAGGACCGCCACGTAACCCAGCACCCACAGCGCCTTCAGGCGGGAGGGGCCGTAGTCCGGGAGGTCGTCGCCGTCGGCCGGGTCGTCGAGATCGATGCTGCGGTCCAGCCAGTGCCGCCCCTCCATGAGCCGCCCGCACCCCGCCCAGTAGAACCACAGCGTGCTCGCCAGGTACTGCCCGAGGTGCGTCTCGCCGGGCTCGGTGAGGCAGAACTCCAGGGCCGCCCGCAGGTTCGGCAGCTCCACGTCGACGCGGGCCGCCACCTCGCTCTGCCGGGGCGAGAACCAGTCCAGCTCGCACCAGGTGGCGAGGCCCAGGTACCAGTCGCGGTGGCGGCGGCGCATCCGGCCCGCGTCCCCGATCTGCTCCAGCCACTCGGCGCCGTACGCGCGCACCGTGTCGAGGATCCGGTAGCGCACCCCGGCCCGTGACTCCTCGCGGATCACCACGGACTGGGTGAGCAGCTCGTGCAGCGCGTCCAGGACCGTTTCCGCGGGGAGCCCCTCGCCGGAGCAGATGTACTCGGCCGCCTCCAGGTCGAACTGGCCGGCGAAGACGGAGAGCCGCGCCCACAGCAGCCGCTCCTGCGCCGTGCACAGCTCGTGGCTCCAGCCGATCGCCGTGCGCAGCGTCTGGTGGCGCGGCAGCGCGTCCCGGCAGCCGCCCGTGAGCAGCCTGAACCGGTCGTCGAGCCGCTCCATGAGCTGCGCGGCGGAGAGCGCCCGAAGGCGTCCGGCCGCCAGCTCCACCGCGAGCGGCAGGCAGTCCAGGCGCCGGCACACCTCCAGGACGTCGGCGCCCTGCCCTTCGTCGAGGGTGAAGCCGGGCAGCAGGGCCCGCGCCCGGTCCGTGAACAGCTCCACCGCGTCCTGCGGCGTCAGCGGCGCCAGCGGGAACAGGTGCTCGCCTTCCAGCGCCAGCGGCCTGCGGCCCACCGCGAGGACCCGCAGGCCGGGCGCGGCCCGCAGCAGATCCCGGACGAGCGAGGCGCAGGCGTCCACGAGGTGTTCGTAGCCGTCGACGACGAGCAGGAGGCGGCGCTCGGCGAGGTGGTCGACGAGGACGCGGCGCGGCGCCCGGGTGGTGTGGTCGGTGAGGCCGAGCGCCTCGACGAGCGTGTACTCGACCAGATCGGGGTCGCGGACCGCGGCCAGTTCCACGCGCCACACGCCGTCCTCGCGCAGCCGCTCGGGCGTGCGGGCCGCGACGTGCGCGGCGAAGCGGGACTTGCCGACGCCGCCCGCGCCGGTGACCGTCACCAGGCGCGCGGCCTCCAAGGTCTCGCGCAGGGCGCCGAGTTCGGCCGCGCGGCCGACGAATCGGTTCATCTCGGGAGGCAGGTTGCCGGGGCGCGGAGGCGCGGCGGACAGGTCGTCGGGGCGCGGAAGGCGTCGCATGAGGTACGGAGCGTACCCATCCGTACGCGTTCCGTACAATCGCATGTGCCGAAACGGCCCCGTGCGCCGCCGGAATGCGGTACGGAGTGCGGCGCGGGGCGCGATAGGCTCGGGGGACGACTTTTCGATGACGGACGACGACGATCGTTCGGCGACGACGATGTCCGACGACGACTAGGGAGCGGTGCCGAGTGTCCGGTGGAGAGGTGGCCGGGATCCTGGTGGCTGTCTTCTGGGCGATCCTGGTCTCCTTCCTCGCGGTGGCCCTCGCGAGGCTGGCCCAGACGCTCAGGGCGACCACCAAGCTGGTCGCGGACGTGACCGACCAGGCCGTCCCGCTCCTTGCCGACGCCTCCACCGCGGTGCGCTCGGCGCAGACCCAGATCGACAGGGTGGACGCCATCGCCTCGGACGTCCAGGAGGTCACGTCGAACGCGTCGGCGCTCTCCTCCACGGTGGCCTCGACGTTCGGCGGTCCGCTCGTGAAGGTGGCCGCGTTCGGATACGGGGTACGCCGGGCCATCGGGGGGCGCACCAAGGACGCCCCCGTCAAGCAGGCCCGCCGCACCGTGATCGTGGGGCGCCCGGTACCCGGGGCGCGCCGTTCCCGGCGGGCCGACCGGAATAAGAGGGACTGACCCGAGCGATGTTCCGTCGTACGTTCTGGTTCACCACGGGCGCCGCCGCCGGTGTGTGGGCCACCACCAAGGTCAACCGCAAGCTCAAGCAGCTGTCGCCGGAGAACCTCGCCGTCCAGGCCGCCAACAAGGCGGTCGAGACCGGCCACCGGCTCAAGGACTTCGCACTCGACGTCCGCGCCAACATGGCCGACCGCGAGGCCGAGCTCGGCGACGCGCTCGGCCTGACCGGGCCGGCCGCGGACGAACTGCCCGAGCGCCGCTTCACGATCCTCGACAAGCGCGCCGGGGCAGCACCCAAATCCCTAGAGAACACGCACTACACCAACCGGAATGAGGACCACTGATGGAGTCGGCAGAAATCCGTCGCCGCTGGCTGAGCTTCTTCGAGGAGCGTGGCCACAAGGTCGTGCCCTCGGCGTCGCTCATCGCGGACGACCCGACTCTGCTGCTCGTCCCGGCGGGCATGGTCCCCTTCAAGCCGTACTTCCTGGGTGAGGTCAAGCCGCCCGCGCCGCGCGCCACCAGCGTGCAGAAGTGCGTGCGTACGCCGGACATCGAAGAGGTCGGCAAGACCACGCGCCACGGCACGTTCTTCCAGATGTGCGGCAACTTCTCCTTCGGCGACTACTTCAAGGAAGGCGCCATCAAGTACGCCTGGGAGTTGCTCACGACTCCTCAGGACAAGGGTGGCTACGGCCTGGAGCCGGAGAAGCTCTGGATCACCGTCTACCTCGACGACGACGAGGCCGAGCGGATCTGGCACGAGGTCGTCGGCGTGCCGAAGGAGCGCATCCAGCGCCTGGGCAAGAAGGACAACTTCTGGTCCATGGGCGTCCCCGGACCCTGCGGCCCCTGCTCCGAGATCAACTACGACCGCGGCCCCGAGTTCGGCGAAGAGGGCGGCCCTGCGGTCAACGACGAGCGCTACGTGGAGATCTGGAACCTGGTCTTCATGCAGTACGAGCGCGGTGCGGGCACCGGCAAGGACGACTTCGAGATCCTCGGCGACCTGCCGTCGCAGAACATCGACACCGGTCTGGGTCTTGAGCGTCTCGCCATGATCCTCCAGGGCGTACAGAACATGTACGAGACCGACACCCTGCGCGTCGTCATGGACAAGGCCACCGAGCTGACCGGTGTCCGCTACGGAGCCAAGCACGACACGGACGTCTCCCTGCGCGTCGTCGCCGACCACATCCGCACCTCCGCCATGCTCATCGGCGACGGTGTGACGCCGGGCAACGAGGGCCGCGGGTACGTCCTGCGCCGCATCATGCGCCGCGCGATCCGCAACATGCGTCTCCTCGGCGCCACGGGCCCGGTCGTGAACGACCTGATCGGCGTCGTCATCGACACGATGGGTCTGCAGTACCCGGAGCTGGTCACCGACCGCAAGCGCATCGAGACGGTCGCGCTCGCCGAGGAGGCCGCGTTCCTCAAGGCGCTCAAGGGCGGCACGAACATCCTCGACACCGCCGTCGCCGAGACGAAGGCCGCCGGCAAGTCGGTTCTCGCCGGTGACCAGGCGTTCCTGCTCCACGACACCTGGGGCTTCCCGATCGACCTCACCCTGGAGATGGCCGCCGAGCAGGGCCTGTCCGTGGACGAGGACGGCTTCCGGCGCCTGATGAAGGAGCAGCGCGAGCGGGCCAAGGCCGACGCGCAGGCCAAGAAGACCGGCCATGCCGACATGGGCGCCTACCGCGAGATCGCGGACGCCGCCGGTGCCACGGACTTCATCGGCTACTCCTCGACGACCGGCGAGTCGACCATCGTGGGCCTCCTGGTCAACGGCGTCTCCTCGCCCGCCGCCACCGAGGGCGACGAGGTCGAGGTCGTCCTCGACCGCACCCCGTTCTACGCCGAGGGCGGCGGCCAGATCGGCGACACCGGCCGCATCAAGCTGGACAGCGGCGCCGTCATCGAGATCCGCGACTGCCAGAAGCCGGTCCCGGGCGTCTACGTCCACAAGGGTGTCGTCCAGGTCGGTGAGGTCACGGTCGGTGCCCCGGCGCAGGCCGTCATCGACGTGACGCGGCGCCGGGCCATCGCCCGCGCCCACTCCGCGACGCACCTGACCCACCAGGCGCTGCGCGACGCGCTCGGCCCGACGGCCGCCCAGGCCGGTTCGGAGAACCAGCCGGGCCGCTTCCGCTTCGACTTCGGTTCGCCGTCCGCCGTGCCCACGGCCGTGATGACGGACGTCGAGCAGAAGATCAACGAGGTCCTGGCGCGCGAGCTCGACGTGCAGGCCGAGGTCATGTCGATCGACGACGCGAAGAAGCAGGGCGCCATCGCCGAGTTCGGCGAGAAGTACGGCGAGCGCGTCCGCGTCGTCACCATCGGCGACTTCTCCAAGGAGCTGTGCGGCGGCACGCACGTGCACAACACCGCCCAGCTCGGCCTGGTCAAGCTGCTCGGTGAGTCGTCCATCGGCTCGGGCGTGCGCCGCATCGAGGCGCTCGTCGGCGTCGACGCGTACAACTTCCTCGCCAAGGAGCACACGGTCGTCGCCCAGCTCCAGGAGCTGGTCAAGGGCCGCAGCGAGGAGCTGCCGGAGAAGATCTCCGCGATGCTCGGCAAGCTGAAGGACGCCGAGAAGGAGATCGAGAAGTTCCGCGCGGAGAAGGTCCTCCAGGCCGCGGGCGGGCTCGCCGACTCCGCCAAGGACGTCCGCGGTGTCGCGCTCGTCACCGGCCAGGTCCCGGACGGCACCACCGCCGACGACCTGCGCAAGCTGGTCCTCGACGTGCGGGGCCGCATCCAGGGCGGCCGCGCCGCGGTCGTCGCTCTGTTCACCACGGTCAACGGCAAGCCGCTCACGGTCATCGCCACCAACGACGCCGCGCGCGACCGCGGCCTCAAGGCCGGTGACCTGGTCCGCACCGCCGCCAAGACGCTCGGCGGCGGTGGCGGCGGCAAGCCGGACGTCGCCCAGGGCGGCGGGCAGAACGCGGCCGCGATCGGCGACGCCATCGACGCCGTCGAGCGCCTCGTCGGCGAGACGGCCAACTGATGCGCAGAGGCCGCCGGCTGGCGATCGACGTCGGGGACGCCCGGATCGGGGTCGCGTCCTGCGACCCCGACGGGATCCTCGCCACCCCCGTCGAGACGGTGCCGGGGCGCGACGTCCCGGCCGCCCACCGGCGGCTGCGCGCGCTCGTCGAGGAGTACGAGCCGATCGAGGTCGTCGTCGGACTGCCCCGCTCCCTCAAGGGGGCGAGGGCCCGGCGGCCACCAAGGTCCGCGCCTTCACGGCCGAGCTCGCGCGGGGCATCGCGCCCGTCCCCGTACGACTTGTCGACGAGAGGATGACCACAGTCACGGCGAGCCAGGGGCTGCGCGCCTCGGGCGTGAAGTCCAAGAAAGGCCGCTCTGTCATCGACCAGGCGGCCGCGGTCATCATCCTGCAGCAGGCCCTGGAGTCCGAACGGGCGTCAGGAACTGCTCCGGGCGAGGGCGTCGAAGTGGTTGTCTGATCGCGATACGGTAACGTTCCGCGCGAGCGGCGGCGTTCGAACAGCTGCCGCACAGCATCAAGAGGCGGAACGGTTTCCCTCGTGACCGATCGGACTCGGGATCGGACCTGGATTCCCCCGCCTCGCGGCTTGTAGGGGATCGATGACTGAGTATGGCCGGGGCCAAGGCTCCGAACCGTGGCACCCCGAGGATCCCCTGTACGGGGACCAGGGGTGGGGGCAGCAGGCCGGACACGGCCAGCCTGCCTACGGCGGCCAGGGCGGTTACGACCCGCAGCAGCCGCAACAGCAGTCGTACGACGGCGACTGGGCGACGGGTCAGCAGGGACAGCACCACCAGCACGGTCACCAGCCCGGTTACGGCCAGGACGCCGGATATCCGCAGCCGCCGCGGCAGCAGGGGTACGGACAGGACGCCGGATACGGCTATCCGCAGGACCAGGGCTACGGCCAGGACCCCGGCTACGGGCAGCAGGCGTACGGCGGACAGCAGCAGCAGGGCTGGGACCCCAGCGCCGCGCAGGGCCAGGCACCCTACGTCGCCGACCCGACGGACCCCTACAACACCGGGCGTAGCGCTGCCTTCGGCGGAGAGCAGCCCGACTACTACGACACACCCGGCGCCTATCCGCCGCCCGAGCCGCCGGGGCGCCGCCGCGCGCCCGGGGCCGCGCCGGAGGAGACGGAGTGGGACGCGGGCCCCGACCAGGGCGAGCACGCGTTCTTCAGCGGCGGTGACGACGACGAGTACGACGAGGACGACGCGTCCGCGAGCCGGGGCGAGCGCCGGGGCCGCGGCGAGAAGAAGCCGAAGAAGCGCCGCAGCGGCTGCGCCTGCCTCGTCCTGACCGTGATCTTCGCGGCCGGTGTCGGCGGCGTCGGCTATTTCGGCTACCAGTTCTACCAGGACCGTTTCGGCGCGGCCCCGGACTACGCGGGCGAGGGCAATGGCGAGACGGTCACCGTCGTGATCCCCAAGGGCGCGGGCGGTTACGCCATCGGCCAGGAGCTCAAGGAAGCGGGGGTCGTGCAGAGCGTCGACGCGTTCGTCGCCGCGCAGTCGAACGACCCCAAGGGCGAGTCGATCCAGGCCGGCGCCTATCTGCTGCAGAAGGAGATGTCGGCGGCGAGCGCCGTCGACCTGATGCTCAGCCCCAAGGGCCAGGCGAACCTGATCATCTCCGAGGGCATGCGCAACATCGTCGTCTACGAGAAGATCGACGAGAAGCTCAAGCTGGCCAAGGGCACCACGGCGAAGGTCGCGAAGAGCGAGTACAAGAACCTCGGCCTGCCGGACTGGGCGCTGAACCACGCCGATGTGAAGGACCCGCTGGAGGGCTTCCTCTTCCCGTCGCGCTACGCGGCCGCCAAGGGCATGAAGCCCGAGGAAGTGCTGAAGCAGATGGTCGAACAGGCCAGTGACCGCTACCAGAAGCTGGATCTGGAGGGGAAGGCGAAGAGCCTCGGCCTCGAAGATCCCTGGCAGGTCCTCACCGTGGCCAGCCTCGTCCAGGCCGAGGGCAAGACCCACGACGACTTCCGCCGCATGGCCGAGGTGGTCTACAACCGCCTCAAGCCGACGAACACGGAGACCAACCAGCTCCTGCAGTTCGACTCGACGTACAACTACCTGAAGAACCAGAGCAAGATCAATATCGGGACGTCCGAGATCAACAAGGACAAGGACCCGTACAACACCTATACGAACAAGGGCCTGCCGCCGGGGCCGATCGACAACCCGGGCGACGAGGCGTTCGCCGCGACACTCAGCCCGACGAAGGACGGCTGGATGTACTTCGTCGCCACCGACGGCATGGACAAGACGGAGTTCGCGAAGACCCATGCCGAGTTCCAGAGGCTCTTGGACAAGTTCAATGCCAGCCAGAACAACTGACCCGCGCAAGGCGGCCGTCCTCGGCTCGCCCATCGCCCACTCGCTCTCCCCGCACCTGCACACCGCGGCGTACGAGGCGCTCGGCCTGGAGCAATGGACCTACGGCCGCTTCGACGTCGACGAGGCCGGGCTCGCGGAGTTCCTCTCCGGGCTCGGGCCCGAGTGGGCCGGGCTCTCGCTGACCATGCCGCTCAAGCGGGCCGTCATACCCCTGCTCGACGGCATCACGGACACGGCGGCGTCCGTCGAGGCCGTGAACACCGTCGTCCTCCACGCCGACGGGCGCAGGACCGGCGACAACACCGACATCCCCGGGCTCGTCGCCGCGCTGCACGAGCAGGGCGTCGACAAGGTCCCCTCGGCGGCGATCCTGGGCGCGGGCGCCACCGCGTCCTCCGCGCTCGCCGCGCTCTCCCGGATCTGCTCGGGCGAGGTCGTCGCCTACGTCCGCAGTGAGCGGCGGGCCGAGGAGATGCGCGGCTGGGGCGAGCGGCTCGGTGTCGCGGTGCGCACCGCCGACTGGTCCGGCGCGGCGGACGCGTTCGAGGCCCCGCTCGTGATCTCCACGACACCCAAGGGCGGCACCGACCACCTCACGGAGAAGCTGCCCGCGCGCGTGGGCACGCTGTTCGACGTGGTCTACGACCCCTGGCCGACCCCGCTCGCGGCGGCCTGGCAGCAGCGCGGCGGCGCCGTGCTCAGCGGCCTCGACCTCCTCGTGCACCAGGCGGTCTTCCAGTTCGAGCAGTTCACGGGCGAGACGCGGCCCGTGCTCGCCGCCATGCGCGAGGCGGGCCTGCGCGCGCTCGGCTGACGTCGCCGTACCCGGTCCGGAGGACGGACAGGGCGACGGCGTGTCGGCGCGGCATGGGAGGATTCGGGAACACACGGTCGGGCCGGGCCGCGCTCGGTGCCCGCCCTGTGAGCCGTAACGCAGAGCGCGAGCATGAGGAGCACCGTTGAGCAGGTTGCGCTGGCTGACCGCGGGGGAGTCGCACGGACCCGCACTTGTCGCGACGCTGGAGGGGCTTCCCGCCGGCGTTCCGATCACCACGGAGCTGGTGGCGGACCACCTGGCCAGGCGGCGGCTCGGTTATGGGCGCGGCGCGCGGATGAAGTTCGAGCAGGACGAGATCACGTTCCTGGGCGGTGTCCGGCACGGCCTGTCCCTCGGTTCGCCGGTCGCGGTGATGGTCGGCAACACCGAGTGGCCCAAGTGGGAACAGGTCATGGCGGCCGACCCGGTCGACCCCGAGGTCCTCGCGGGCCTCGCGCGCAACGCGCCGCTGACCCGGCCCCGGCCCGGCCACGCGGACCTCGCGGGCATGCAGAAGTACGGGTTCGACGAGGCGCGGCCGATCCTGGAGCGGGCCTCCGCGCGCGAGACCGCCGCACGGGTCGCGCTCGGCGCGATCGCCCGGTCGTACCTGAAGGAGACGGCCGGGATCGAGATCGTCTCCCACGTCGTGGAGCTGTGCTCGGTGAAGGCGCCGCAGGGCGTGTACCCAACCCCGGCCGATGTGGAGAAGCTGGACGCCGACCCGCTGCGCTGCCTCGACGCAGACGCCTCCAAGGCGATGGTGGCCGAGGTCGACCAGGCCCACAAGGACGGCGACACCCTCGGTGGCGTCGTCGAGGTCCTCGCCTACGGCGTGCCGGTGGGCCTCGGCTCGCACGTGCACTGGGACCGCAAGCTCGACGCCCGCCTCGCCGGTGCGCTCATGGGCATCCAGGCCATCAAGGGCGTCGAGATCGGTGACGGCTTCGACCTCGCGCGCGTGCCGGGCTCCAAGGCGCACGACGAGATCGTGAGGACCGACGAGGGCATCCGCCGCGTCTCCGGCCGCGCGGGCGGCACCGAGGGCGGCCTGTCCACCGGCGAACTCCTTCGGGTGCGCGCCGCGATGAAGCCGATCGCGACCGTGCCGCGCGCCCTGAAGACCGTCGACGTGGCGACCGGTGAGGCCACGCAGGCCCACCACCAGCGCTCCGACGTCTCCGCGGTGCCCGCGGCCGGGATCGTCGCCGAGGCGATGGTCGCGCTCGTCCTCGCGGACGCGGTGGCCGAGAAGTTCGGCGGCGACAGCGTCACCGAGACGCGCCGCAACGTGACGTCCTACCTCGACAACCTGCAGATCCGGTGAGCGGCCCGACCGTCGTCCTCGTCGGTCCGATGGGCGTGGGCAAGTCGACGGTGGGCGGACTGCTCGCCGAGCGGCTCGGCACCGCCTTCCGTGACACCGACGACGACATCGTGGCCGCGCAGGGCCGCGCCATCGCCGACATCTTCGTCGACGAGGGCGAGGCGCACTTCCGCGCCCTGGAGAAGGCCGCCGTCGCGGCCGCGCTCGCCGAGCACAGCGGCGTCCTCGCCCTGGGCGGCGGCGCGATCCTCGACGACGGCACGCGCGCGCTGCTCGCCGGGCACCCCGTCGTCTACCTCTCGATGGACGTCGAGGAGGCCGCCAAGCGGACCGGCCTGAACGTGGCCCGGCCGCTGCTCGCCGTCAACCCGCGCAAGCAGTGGCGCGAGCTGATGGAGGCGCGGCGCCATCTGTACACCGAGGTGGCCGCGGTCGTCGTGGCCACCGACGGCCGTGACCCCGAGGAGGTCGCCGAGGCCGTCCTCGACGCACTGGAGTTGAAGCAGGCATGACTGACGAAGTGACCCGGATCCAGGTCGGCGGCACGGCCGGCGCCGACCCGTACGAGGTCCTGATCGGCCGCCAACTCCTCGGCGAACTCGGCTCGTTGATCGGTGACCGGGCCAAGCGGGTCGCCGTCATCCACCCGGAGGCGCTGGCCGGCACCGGCGACGCGCTCCGCGCCGACCTCGCCGAGCAGGGCTACGAGGCCGTCGCCATCCAGGTGCCCAACGCCGAGGAGGCCAAGACCGCCGAGGTCGCCGCCTACTGCTGGAAGGCGCTCGGGCAGTCCCACTTCACCCGCTCCGACGTCGTCATCGGCGTCGGCGGCGGCGCCACCACCGACCTCGCCGGGTTCGTCGCGGCGACCTGGCTGCGCGGCGTGCGCTGGATCGCCGTCCCCACCACCGTGCTCGCCATGGTGGACGCGGCGGTCGGCGGCAAGACCGGCATCAACACCGCCGAGGGCAAGAACCTCGTCGGCGCCTTCCACCCGCCGGTCGGCGTGCTCTGCGACCTCGCCGCCCTCGACTCCCTCCCGGTCCACGACTACGTGTCCGGGCTCGCCGAGATCATCAAGGCCGGGTTCATCGCCGACGAGCGGATCCTGGAGCTGATCGAGGAGGACCCGCAGGCGGCGCGCACCCCGGCGGGCCCGCACACCGCCGAGCTGATCGAGCGCTCCATCAAGGTCAAGGCCGAGGTCGTCTCCAGCGACCTGAAGGAGTCGGGCCTGCGCGAGATCCTCAACTACGGGCACACCCTCGGGCACGCCATCGAGAAGAACGAGCGCTACAAGTGGCGCCACGGCGCGGCCGTCTCCGTCGGCATGCTCTTCGCCGCCGAACTCGGCCGCCTCGCGGGGCGCCTGGACGACGCGACCGCCGACCGGCACCGTGCCGTCCTGGAGTCCGTCGGCCTCCCGCTGAGCTACCGCCATGACCAGTGGCCCAAGCTCCTGGAGAACATGAAGGTCGACAAGAAGTCCCGCGGCGACCTGCTGCGCTTCATCGTCCTCGACGGCCTCGGCAAGCCCACCGTCCTGGAGGGCCCGGACCCGGCCGTCCTCCTCGCCGCCTACGGCGAAGTGGCCGAATAACCGCGCCGGTTGCGCGCAGGGCACGTTGCGACCGCCCCGGCCGTTCACACAACGGCGGCCGGGGACGGTACCTTTCGGTAGCGCCCTGATCGCCGGCGCCCCAACGACGCTTGTACGAGACGGAGTGGCACCGGATGCAGCACGCAGTGGGATCTCCGCTGCCACCGCCCCACCGGCCGGGGCACGGAGCGGCCGGCCCCTGGCCCGCGCCGCAGCAGGCGCAGCAGCACCCCGGCGCGCCCGGGTTCACCGGCGCCCCGCCCCCGCAGGGCCCGCCGCCGCACCCGCAGGCTCCGCCCCCGCAGGGCCCGCCGCGCGACACCACGGGCCACGTCCAGCTCCCGCCCGGCGCCCCCGTCGCCGTGCCGAGCCCGCCGCCCGCGCAGGCGCCCGCCGATCCGGCGGCGACCACCCTCGCGGTGCTGCTCATCGGCCCCGCGGGCGCGGGCAAGACCAGCGTCGCCAAGTTCTGGGCGGACCGCCGCCGCGTCCCCACGGCCCACATCAGCCTGGACGACGTACGGGAATGGGTGCGCTCGGGGTTCGCCGACCCGCAGACCGGGTGGAACGACAACAGTGAGGCGCAGTACCGTCTCGCCCGCCGCACCTGCGGCTTCGCCGCCCGTAACTTCCTGGCGAACGGGATCTCCTGCATCCTCGACGACGCCGTCTTCCCGGACCGGCCGGTCGTCGGCCTCGGCGGCTGGAAGCGGCACGTCGGCCCGGGACTGCTCCCCGTCGTCCTGCTGCCGGGCCTGGAGATCGTCCTGGAGCGCAACGCGCAGCGCAGCGGCAACCGCCGCCTCAGCGACGAGGAGGTCGCCGCGATCCACGGCCGGATGGCGGGCTGGTACGGCTCGGGCCTGCCGATCATCGACAACTCCCAGCTCGACGTGGCGGGCACGGCGCAGGTCCTCGACGAGGTGCTCGCCCGCGCGATCGCGAGCCCGCCCCAGTGGTGACCCGGTGCGGGTAGCGGCTTGCGGGTAGCGGCGCCGCCCGTCCGGACGCGCTGAACCGGCCGCCCGGCGCGCCCGCTCGTACGTTGGCCTCATGGCAGAGGCGTACGCGGCACGACGGGACCGGCTCAGACAGCGCGCTACAGCGGGCGGCAGCGCGTCCGCGCTGGTGTCGCGCCCCGCCAACGTCCGCTATCTCACCGGGGCGGCCCCGCCCGGCGCCGTGCTGCTCGTCGGCCCGGACGCCGGCGGCAGCGGCGACGTCCTGCTCTGCGCGCGGCAGCCGAGCGGGCAGCCCGCCGAGGGCCGGGCCGACGAGGGGCTGCGGGTGCAGATCCTGGATGCGCCCGGGGGTGACCCGGCGGTCGCCGCCGCCGACGTGGCGCTCGCGCAGGGCGCCGGTTCGCTCGCCGTCGAGGAGCATCATCTGACGATGGCGAGGCACCGGGAGATCGGCTCCGTCGCCCCCGGCCTGCTCCTCACCGATCTGCACAAGGCCGTCGAACAGCTGCGCCTGGTCAAGGACGAGGAGGAGATCTCCTGTCTGCGGATCGCCGCCGAGATTGCCGACCAGGCGCTCGGCGAACTCCTGGAGTCGATCCTCGTCGGCCGCACCGAGCGCCACCTGGCCCTGGAGCTGGAACGTCGACTTGTCGACCACGGCGCAGACGGCCCCGCCTTCCCGACGAGCGTCGGCACGGGACCCCACTCGGGTCTCGGCGCCCACCGCCCGAGCGACCGCCGCGTCGAGGAGGGCGACTTCCTCTCCGTCTGCCTGGGCGCCACCTACCGCGGCTACCGCTGCGAGGTCGGCCGGACCTTCGTCATCGGGACCTCGCCCGCGGACTGGCAGATCGAGCTGTACGACCTCGTCTTCGCCGCTCAGCGGCAGGGCAGGGAGTCGCTGCTGCCCGGCGCGGAGTGCCGCGAGGTGGACCGGGCCGCCCGGCACGTACTGGACGCGGCCGGGCACGGCGCGGCCCTTCCACAGCTCACCGGACACGGGGTGGGGCTCGAAATCGACGAGGACCCGCAATTGGCCCCCGCCGCCATGGGTAAACTGGACGCTTGTGTGCCGGTCACCGTCGAACCGGGGGTCCACCTCCCGGGCCGGGGCGGTGTCCGGATCGATGACACGCTCGTCGTCCGCCCCGAGGCGGACGGCGGACCCGAGCTACTCACCATCACGACCAAGGAGCTGCTCGCGCTCTAGCTTGACGCGGAGCGCCTGCGCCGGGGTCGTCCACGTCAGTCCAGGAGATTCCGCAACCGTGGCTTCCACGAACGACCTCAAGAACGGCCTGGTGCTCAAGCTCGAAGGCGGCCAGCTCTGGTCCGTCGTCGAGTTCCAGCACGTCAAGCCCGGCAAGGGCCCGGCCTTCGTGCGCACCAAGCTCAAGAACGTGCTCTCCGGCAAGGTCGTCGACAAGACGTTCAACGCCGGCGTCAAGGTCGAGACGGCCACGATCGACAAGCGCGACATGCAGTTCTCGTACATGGACGGCGACTACTTCGTCTTCATGGACATGGAGACCTACGACCAGCTGCACGTCGACCGCAAGGCCGTCGGTGACGCCGCCAACTTCCTGATCGAGGGCTTCACCGCCTCGGTCGCGCAGCACGAGGGCGAGGTGCTCTTCGTCGAGCTGCCGGCCGCCGTCGAGCTCACCATCAAGGAGACGGAGCCGGGCGTCCAGGGCGACCGCTCCACCGGTGGCACCAAGCCCGCCGTCCTGGAGACCGGCCACCAGATCCAGGTGCCGCTCTTCATCACCACGGGCGAGAAGATCAAGGTCGACACCCGTGACAGCGGCTACCTCGGCCGGGTGAACAGCTAACCGTGGCTGCCCGTAACACGGCCCGTAAGCGCGCCTTCCAGATCCTCTTCGAGGCGGACCAGCGCGGTGACTCCGTCACGACGGTCCTCGCGGACTGGATCCGGCACTCCCGCACCGACACGCGCCAGCCGCCCGTCAGCGAGTACACGATGGAGCTGGTCGAGGGGTACGCGGAGTACGCGGGCCGGATCGACGAGCTGATCGCGCAGTACGCGGTCGGGTGGACCCTGGACCGGATGCCGGTCGTCGACCGCAACATCGTGCGGCTCGGCGCCTACGAACTGGTCTGGGTCGACGGGACCCCGGACGCCGTGGTGCTCGACGAGGCCGTCTCGCTGGCCAAGGAGTTCTCCACCGACGAGTCCCCGGCGTTCATCAACGGGCTTCTGGGCCGTTTCAAGGACCTGAAGCCCTCGCTCCGCCGCGACCAGGCGTAACCGCCGCGAAGCGCACGTACCACCGCAGGCCCGAAGCAGAACCTGAACAATGTTCTGCTTCGGGCCTGGTGCGTTCTCCGGACCCTCACTAGGTTCTGGCCATGCCTCAGCCGAGTGTGCCCCTTCCGCCGTCGCCCGATCCGCTCCTCGCACGCCTCGCCGAGCTGCGCGCGGGCGACCTCCCCGTCCGCGGCGGCCGCACCATGGCCTACGTCTACGACTCCGGGCTCGACGGCCTGGAGGAGCTCGCGAACGCCGCGCACGCCGCCTTCGCCGGGGTCAACGGGCTCGACATGACGGCCTTCCCCAGCGTCGTTCAGCTGGAGAACGACCTGGTGCGCCGTGCCACGGCCCTCCTCGGCGGCGGTGCGGGCACCTTCACCAGCGGCGGCACCGAGAGCTGCCTGCTCGCCGCCCTGACCGCCCGGCAGCACGCCCGCCGCGCGCGCGGGGTGAGCGACCCCGAGCTGGTCCTGCCCGAGACGGCGCACGCCGCGTTCCACAAGGCCGCCGAGGTGTTCGGGCTGCGGGTGGTGAGCGTGCCGGTCGACCCGGAGACGTTCCGGGTGCGCGCGGCGGACATGGCGGCGGCGATCACCGACCGCACCGCCCTGGTCGTCGTCTCGGCGCCCTCGTACGCGCATGGCGTCATCGACCCGGTCTCTGAGGTGGCGGCGGAGGCCGCGCGTCGCGGGGTGCTCTGTCACGTGGACGCCTGCATCGGCGGCTGGTACCTGGGGCATCTGCGCGGGGTGCCGGGCGGGCCCGAGGTGGAGCCGTTCGACCTGTGCGTCCCCGGGGTCACCTCCCTCTCCGTCGACCTCCACAAGTACGCCTACACCGCGAAGGGCGCCTCGCTCCTCCTCTTCCGGGACGCCGAACTGCGCCGCCATGGCTGGTTCGCGCACGCCTCCTGGCCCGGCTACCCCGTGGTCAACGCGACGCTCCAGGGCACCAAGGCGGCCGGACCGCTCGCCGCGGCCTGGGCCGTGACCGAGCGCGTCGGGACCGAGGGTTACGCCGCGTTGTCGGCGCGCGTGCACAGGGCGACCCTCGGCCTCGCCGACGGCATCGGCCGGATCGACGGGCTGCGGTTGCTCGCGCGGCCCGACGCGGCACTGCTCGCGGTCGCCGCCGAGGACCCGGACGTCGACGTGTTCGTGGTCGCCGACGAGATCCGGGGGAACGGCTGGTACCTCCAGCCGCAGCCCGCCTTCGGCGCGTCCCCGGCCACTCTGCATCTGACGGTGACCGCCGCCGTCGCGGACGAGGAGACCGTACGGCTGCTCCTGGCCGATCTGGAGAAGGCGGTGGCGCGGGCGCGCGCGGCCGGTCCGGTACGGGTGGACCCGGCGATCGTCGAGGCCGCCGCGTCGCTCGACCCGGAGGCGCTCACCCCGGAGGAGGTCGAGCTGGCGCTGACGCTCGCGGGCGTCGGCGCGGACGGCCGGCTGCCCGGGCGGATGGCGCCGGTGCTCGCCGTCCTGCAGGCGCTGCCGCCGAGGCTGAGCGAGCGGCTGCTGCCGGAGGTCATCGGGCGGCTCTACGCGGTCTGAGAACGCCCGAGGGGCGGAACCAGGTGGCTCCGCCCCTCGGGGTGTGACGTTTCTTCGTTACATCGGTAAAAAGGCCCGGATCAGGCTTCCTCGTGCGCCACCGCGCGCCGCGCGTCCGCGTCCAGGACGCCCCAGCTGATGAGCTGCTCGGTCAGGACCGAGGGCGACTGGTCGTAGATGACCGCGAGGGTGCGCAGGTCGTCCTGGCGGATCGAGAGCACCTTGCCGTTGTAGTCACCGCGCTGCGACTGGATCGTGGCGGCGTACCGCTGCAGCGGGCCCGCCTTCTCCGGCGGCACGTGGGCCAGGCGCTCCAGGTCCAGGACGAGCTTCGGCGGCGGCTCGGCAGCGCCGCCCGGGTGGTCCCCGGCAGCAGTTCCTGCACCGGAACCCCGTAGAAGTCCGCCAGCTCGGCAAGGCGCTGCACGGTCACGGCACGGTCGCCGCGCTCGTACGACCCGACCACGACCGCCTTCCAGCGTCCCTGGGACTTCTCCTCGACACCGTGAAGGGAAAGGCCCTGCTGGGTACGGATCGCGCGGAGCTTGGCCCCGAGCTGTTTGGCGTATTCGCTGGACATATAGCTCCCCGGACACTGCATCACTGTGCGGCTGCGCCGCGTGGCTGGTAACTCACTGTGAGGTTACGCAGCGTTACTTGGCCGCGTCAAGCCGAATGGTCCGTACCGACCTTCTCCCAAATCGGGCGATCTCGCACCTCGTGCGCTCCGCCAGGGGGGTGATCAGCGCCGTTCGGGTCCTGGTACTGTGGATGGCGCAATTCCGACGTCCTTTAAGATCCGTCCCGTGAGGCGGAGAAGGGGGTCCGTTTCGTATGGACACGCAGAATTCCGATGCCCGGTCCGTCCTCGAAGGTCCTGACATCGCACGGGTGCTGACCCGTATCGCCCACGAGATCGTCGAGCGCGCCAAGGGCGCCGAGGACGTGGTCCTCCTGGGCATCCCCACGCGAGGCGTCTTCCTCGCTCGCCGCCTGGCCGAGAAGCTCCAGGAGATCACCGGCCGCGCCGTACCCGTCGGCTCCCTCGACATCACGATGTACCGCGACGACCTGCGCATGCACCCGCCGCGTGCGCTCGCCCGCACCGACATCCCCGCCGAGGGGATCGACGGCCGCCTGGTGGTCCTCGTCGACGACGTGCTCTTCTCCGGCCGCACCATCCGCGCCGCCCTCGACGCCCTGAACGACATCGGGCGCCCGCGCGCGGTGCAGCTCGCGGTCCTGGTCGACCGGGGCCACCGCGAACTCCCGATCCGCGCCGACTACGTCGGCAAGAACCTCCCCACGTCGCTGCGGGAGACGGTCAAGGTCCAGCTCGCCGAGGAGGATGGCCGCGACGCCGTGCTGCTCGGTGCCAAGCCGGACGCCAAGGCGGCCGAGCAGTAGCCCACCCCGCGCGCGTGCGCGCCCGTACCGGGCCGTACGCCTCCGCAGGTGTGCCCTCGCGCGCCCGTATGCCCCTTATGTTCTGATCTTCCCTACGGAGCACCCCGATGATGCGACACCTCATCTCGGCCGCCGACCTCAGCCGCGACGACGCCGTCCTCATCCTCGACACCACCGAGGAGATGGCCCGCGTCGCCGACCGGCCCATCAAGAAGCTGCCCGCGCTGCGCGGCCGGACCGTCTGCAACCTCTTCTTCGAGGACTCGACCCGGACCCGGATCTCCTTCGAGGCCGCCGAGAAGCGCCTCTCCGCCGACGTCATCAACTTCGCCGCCAAGGGCTCCAGCGTCTCCAAGGGCGAGTCCCTGAAGGACACCGCGCAGACCCTGGAGGCGATGGGCGTCGATGCCGTCGTCATCCGGCACGGCGCGTCCGGCGCCCCGTACCGGCTCGCCACCTCCGGCTGGATCGACGCCCCGGTGATCAACGCCGGTGACGGCACCCACCAGCACCCCACGCAGGCGCTCCTGGACGCCTTCACGATGCGCCGCCGCCTCGTCGGCGCCGACGCCGGGATCGGCCAGGGCCTCGACGCCAAGCGCGTCACGCTCGTCGGCGACGTCCTGCACAGCCGCGTGGCCCGCTCCAACGTCGACCTGCTGCACACGCTCGGCGCCGAGGTCACCCTCGTCGCCCCGCCCACCCTGCTGCCCGTCGGCGTCGAGACCTGGCCCTGCGAGGTCAGCTACGACCTCGACTCCACGCTCACCAAGTCCGACGCCGTGATGATGCTGCGCGTCCAGCGCGAGCGCATGAACGCCGCGTTCTTCCCGACCGAGCGCGAGTACTCGCGCCGCTACGGGCTCGACGGCGACCGCATGGCGAAGATGCCGGAGCACGCGATCGTGATGCACCCCGGCCCGATGGTGCGCGGCATGGAGATCACCGCCGAGGTCGCCGACTCCGACCGCTGCACCGCCATCGAACAGGTCGCCAACGGCGTCCACACCCGGATGGCCGTCCTCTACCTGCTGCTCGGCGGCGCCGAGCCCGCCGTCACCCACTCTCGTACCGAGGAGAAGTAACCAATGAGCAAGATCCTGATCCGCGGTGCGAAGGTCCTTGGCGGCGAGCCGCAGGACGTGCTGATCGACGGGGCCGTCATCGCCGAGGTCGGCAGCGGCCTCAGCGCCGACGGTGTCGACGAGGTCGTCGAGGCCGACGGCAAGGTCCTGCTTCCGGGCCTCGTCGACCTCCACACCCACCTGCGCGAGCCCGGCCGCGAGGACTCCGAGACCGTCCTCACCGGCACCCGGGCCGCCGCCTCCGGTGGCTACACCGCCGTCTTCGCCATGGCCAACACCTTCCCCGTGGCCGACACCGCCGGCGTCGTCGAGCAGGTCCACCGGCTCGGCCAGGAGCACGGCTACTGCGACGTGCAGCCCATCGGCGCCGTCACGGTCGGCCTGGAGGGCCAGAAGCTCGCCGAGCTGGGCGCCATGCACGACTCCACCGCCGGCGTCACCGTCTTCTCCGACGACGGCAAGTGCGTCCACGACGCCGTGATCATGCGCCGCGCCCTGGAGTACGTGAAGGCGTTCGGCGGCGTCGTCGCCCAGCACGCGCAGGAGCCCCGCCTCACCGAGGGCGCCCAGATGAACGAGGGCACCGTCTCCGCCGAGCTGGGCCTCGGCGGCTGGCCCGCCGTCGCCGAGGAATCGATCATCGCCCGTGACGTGCTGCTCGCCGAGCACGTCGGCTCCCGCGTCCACATCTGCCACCTCTCCACCGCCGGGTCCGTGGAGATCGTCCGCTGGGCCAAGTCCCGCGGCATCGACGTGACCGCCGAGGTCACCCCGCACCACCTGCTCCTCACCGACGAGCTGGTGCGCTCCTACAACCCGGTCTACAAGGTCAACCCGCCGCTGCGCACCGAGAAGGACGTCATGGCGCTGCGCGAGGCGCTGGCCGACGGCACGATCGACATCGTCGCCACCGACCACGCCCCGCACCCGCACGAGGACAAGGACTGCGAGTGGGCCGCCGCCGCCATGGGCATGGTCGGCCTGGAGACGGCGCTGAGCGTCGTGCAGCAGACCATGGTGGAGACCGGGCTGCTCGACTGGGCCGGTGTCGCGGACCGCATGTCCTTCAAGCCCGCCGAGATCGGGCAGGCCAAGGGGCACGGACGGCCCGTCTCGGCAGGTGAGCCCGCCAACCTCGTTCTGGTCGACGCGGACTACCGTGGAAGCGTTGACCCCGCGGGCTTCGCCTCCCGCAGCCGCAACACCCCTTACGAGGGCCGTGAGCTGCCGGGGCGCGTCACCCACACCTGGCTGCGGGGCAAGGCCACCCTCGCCGACGGGAAGCTCGCGTGACACCTCTGCACCCCATCCGCCCCCTGGTCCTGGCCGCCGAGCAGAAGTCGGCGGACGTGACCGACTGGCCCGACCGGATCGGCTGGATCGTCGGCCTCGGCCTCTTCGTCGCCCTCGTGTACTGGCTGATGCGCCAGGGCTGGAAGTGGCGCGGCACGCTGCAAGGCGACGTACCGCCCCTGCCGCAGTCGCCCGAGACGCCTGGCGAGCCGAAACTGAGCATGAGCGGTCGCTACCACGGCTCCACCACCGCCGGGCAGTGGCTCGACCGCATCGTGGCGCACGGCCTGGGCACCCGCAGCCGCGTCGAGCTGACGCTGACGGACGCCGGACTCGACGTCGTACGCCCCGGAGCGGCCGACTTCTTCGTCCCGGCGGACGCGTTGCGCGAGGCCCGGCTCGACAAGGGCATCGCCGGCAAGGTCCTCACGGAGGGCGGTCTCCTGATCGTCACCTGGGCCCACGGCGACAAGCTGATCGACTCCGGCTTCCGCGCGGACCACGCCGCCGAGCAGGCCGAGTGGGTCACCGCCATCAATGACATGAGCAAGAAGCACATCACGACGGAAGGCACCGCACGATGACCACCTCCACAAGGGGAACCAGCAAGGTTCCCGCCGTTCTCGTCCTGGAGGACGGCCGGGTGTTCCGCGGCCGCGCCTACGGGGCCGTGGGGGAGACCTTCGGCGAGGCCGTCTTCTCCACCGGCATGACCGGCTACCAGGAGACCCTCACCGACCCGTCGTACGCCCACCAGATCGTGGTCGCCACCGCCCCGCAGATCGGCAACACGGGCTGGAACGACGAGGACGACGAGTCGGCCCGCATCTGGGTCTCCGGCTACGTCGTGCGCGACCCCGCGCGCGTGCCGTCCAACTGGCGCTCCAAGCGCACCCTCGACGACGAGCTGAGCGCCCAGGGCGTCGTCGGCATCAGCGGCATCGACACCCGCGCCCTCACCCGCCACCTGCGCGAGCGCGGCTCCATGCGCTCCGGCGTCTTCTCCGGCGAGACACTGCCGTCCGACGCCGAGCTGGTCGAGCGCGTCCAGGCCCAGCCCGGCATGAAGGGCCGCAGCCTGTACGAGGAGGTCGCCACCAAGGAGGCCTACGTCGTCCCGGCCGTCGGTGAGAAGAAGTTCACCGTCGCCGCGATCGACCTCGGCATCAAGGGCATGACCCCGCACCGCATGGCCGAACGCGGCATCGAGGTGCACGTCCTGCCCGCCACCGCCACCGAGGAGGAGGTCTACGCGGCCGCCCCCGACGGCGTCTTCTTCTCCAACGGGCCCGGCGACCCGGCCACCGCCGAAGGGCCGGTCGCGCTGATGCGCGCCGTCCTCGCGCGCAAGACGCCGCTCTTCGGCATCTGCTTCGGCAACCAGATCCTCGGCCGCGCCCTCGGCTTCGGCACGTACAAGCTGAAGTACGGCCACCGCGGCATCAACCAGCCGGTGCAGGACCGCACCACCGGCAAGGTCGAGGTCACCGCGCACAACCACGGCTTCGCCGTGGACGCGCCGCTCGACAAGGTCAGCGAGACGCCCTTCGGCCGCGCCGAGGTTTCCCACGTCTGCCTGAACGACCAGGTCGTCGAGGGCCTCCAGCTGCTCGACCAGCCGGCGTTCTCCGTCCAGTACCACCCGGAGGCGGCGGCCGGACCGCACGACGCCGCCTACCTGTTCGACCGTTTCGTCACCCTGATGGAGGGCCAGCGTGCCTAAGCGCTCCGATATCCAGTCCGTCCTGGTCATCGGCTCCGGCCCGATCGTCATCGGCCAGGCCGCCGAGTTCGACTACTCCGGCACCCAGGCGTGCCGCGTCCTCAAGGCCGAGGGCCTGCGCGTCATCCTCGTCAACTCCAACCCGGCGACGATCATGACCGACCCGGAGATCGCCGACGCCACGTACGTCGAGCCGATCACCCCCGAGTTCGTCGAGAAGATCATCGCCAAGGAGCGCCCCGACGCGCTCCTGCCGACCCTCGGCGGCCAGACCGCGCTCAACACCGCGATCTCCATGCACGACCAGGGCGTTCTCGACAAGTACGGCGTCGAGCTGATCGGCGCCAACGTCGAGGCGATCAACAAGGGCGAGGACCGCGACCTCTTCAAGGACGTCGTCGAGGAGGTCCGCAAGAAGATCGGGCACGGCGAGTCCGCCCGCTCGGTGATCTGCCACTCCATGGACGACGTCATCAAGGGCGTCGACACCCTCGGCGGCTACCCCGTCGTCGTCCGCCCCTCCTTCACGATGGGCGGCGCCGGTTCCGGCTTCGCCCACGACGAGGAGGAGCTGCGCCGCATCGCCGGTCAGGGCCTCACGCTCTCCCCGACCACCGAGGTGCTCCTGGAGGAGTCCATCCTCGGCTGGAAGGAGTACGAGCTGGAGCTGATGCGCGACAAGAACGACAACGTCGTAGTCGTCTGCTCCATCGAGAACTTCGACCCGATGGGCGTCCACACCGGCGACTCGATCACCGTCGCGCCCGCCATGACGCTGACCGACCGCGAGTACCAGCGCCTGCGCGACATCGGCATCGCGATCATCCGCGAGGTCGGCGTCGACACCGGCGGCTGCAACATCCAGTTCGCGATCAACCCGGTCGACGGCCGCGTCATCGTCATCGAGATGAACCCGCGCGTCTCCCGCTCCTCGGCGCTCGCGTCGAAGGCCACCGGCTTCCCGATCGCGAAGATCGCCGCCAAGCTGGCCGTCGGTTACACGCTCGACGAGATCCCGAACGACATCACCGAGAAGACCCCGGCCTCCTTCGAGCCGACGCTCGACTACGTGGTCGTGAAGGCCCCGCGCTTCGCCTTCGAGAAGTTCCCGAGCGCCGACTCCACCCTCACCACGACCATGAAGTCGGTCGGCGAGGCCATGGCGATCGGCCGCAACTTCACCGAGGCGTTCCAGAAGGCGCTGCGCTCCCTGGAGAAGAAGGGCAGCCAGTTCACCTTCGTCGGCCCGGTCGGCGACAAGAAGGAGCTGCTCGAAGCCTCCGTGCGCCCGACCGACGGCCGGATCAACACCGTCATGGCGGCGATCCGGGCCGGTGCCACGCCCGAGGAGGTCTTCGACTACACGAAGATCGACCCGTGGTTCGTGGACCAGCTCTTCCTCATCAAGGAGGTCGCCGACGAGCTGGCCGCCGCCGAGCGCCTGGACGCGGAGCTGCTCGCCGAGGCCAAGCGCCACGGCTTCTCCGACCAGCAGATCGCCGAGCTGCGCGGCCTGCGCGAGGACGTCGTCCGCGAGGTCCGGCACGCGCTCGGCGTCCGCCCGGTCTACAAGACGGTCGACACCTGCGCCGCCGAGTTCGCCGCGAAGACGCCGTACTTCTACTCCTCCTACGACGAGGAGTCCGAGGTCGCGCCGCGCGAGAAGCCCGCGGTGATCATCCTCGGCTCGGGCCCGAACCGCATCGGCCAGGGCATCGAGTTCGACTACTCCTGCGTCCACGCCTCCTTCGCGCTCAGCGACGCGGGCTACGAGACCGTGATGGTCAACTGCAACCCGGAGACCGTCTCCACCGACTACGACACCTCCGACCGCCTGTACTTCGAGCCGCTGACCCTTGAGGACGTGCTCGAAATCGTCCACGCGGAGTCCCTGGCCGGGCCCATCGCGGGCGTCGTCGTCCAGCTCGGCGGCCAGACCCCGCTCGGCCTCGCCCAGGCGCTCAAGGACAACGGCGTCCCGGTCGTCGGCACCCCGCCCGAGGCGATCCACGCCGCCGAGGACCGCGGCGCCTTCGGCCGCGTCCTCGCCGAGGCCGGTCTCCCGGCGCCCAAGCACGGCACCGCCACCACGTTCGCGGAAGCGAAGGCGATCGCCGACGAGATCGGCTACCCGGTCCTCGTCCGCCCGTCCTACGTGCTCGGCGGCCGCGGCATGGAGATCGTCTACGACGAGACCCGCCTCTCCTCCTACATCGAGGAGTCGACGGAGATCAGCCCGAGCCGCCCCGTGCTCGTGGACCGCTTCCTCGACGACGCCATCGAGATCGACGTCGACGCCCTCTACGACGGCGAGGAGCTCTACCTCGGCGGCGTCATGGAGCACATCGAGGAGGCCGGCATCCACTCCGGCGACTCGGCGTGCGCCCTGCCCCCGATCACCCTCGGCGGCTTCGACATCAAGCGCCTGCGCGCCTCCACCGAGGGCATCGCCAAGGGCGTCGGTGTCCGCGGCCTGATCAACATCCAGTTCGCGCTCGCCGGGGACATCCTCTACGTCCTGGAGGCCAACCCGCGCGCGTCGCGCACCGTCCCCTTCACCTCGAAGGCGACCGCGGTGCCGCTCGCGAAGGCCGCCGCCCGCATCTCGCTCGGCGCCACCGTCGCCGAGCTGCGCGCCGAGGGCCTGCTGCCCAAGCACGGCGACGGCGGCACGCTGCCGCTCGACGCGCCGATCTCCGTCAAGGAGGCCGTCATGCCCTGGTCGCGCTTCCGCGACATCCAGGGCCGCGGCGTCGACACGGTCCTCGGTCCGGAGATGCGCTCCACCGGCGAGGTCATGGGCATCGACACCGTCTTCGGCACGGCGTACGCCAAGTCGCAGGCGGGCGCCTACGGGCCGCTGCCCACGAAGGGCCGCGCGTTCATCTCCGTCGCCAACCGCGACAAGCGCTCGATGATCTTCCCGGCGCGCGAGCTGGTCGCCCACGGCTTCGAGCTGCTCGCCACCTCCGGCACCGCCGAGGTCCTCAAGCGCAACGGCATCAACGCCACGGTCGTGCGCAAGCAGTCCGAGGGCGAGGGCCCGAACGGCGAGAAGACGATCGTCCAGCTGATCCACTCGGGCGACGTCGACCTCATCGTCAACACCCCGTACGGCACCGGCGGCCGCCTCGACGGCTACGAGATCCGCACGGCGGCCGTGGCCCGCTCCGTGCCCTGCCTGACGACGGTCCAGGCGCTCGCCGCCGCCGTCCAGGGCATCGACGCCCTCACCCATGGCGACGTCGGCGTCCGCTCCTTGCAGGAACACGCGGAACACCTGACCGCGGCCCGCGACTAGCAGCCCCGAGGGGGACACCGGAAACGGTGTCCCCCTCTTCATGAGGCCGCCCGACTCCCGAGGACTCCTGAGGACCCCGCCATGTACAAGCTGTTCTTCCACCTCGTCTTCAAGCGCATGGACCCCGAGAAGGCCCACTACGCCGCCTTCCGCTGGATCCGGGGCGCCGCCCGCGTCCCCGTCCTGCGCACCTACATCGCCGCCGCCCTGGCGCCGCGCTACAAGGAGCTGCGCACCGAGGCCCTCGGCCTCCGTATGCACGGCCCCTTCGGCCTGGCCGCCGGGTTCGACAAGAACGCTGTCGCGATCGACGGCATGGCGATGCTCGGCTTCGACCACGTCGAGATCGGCACCGTCACGGGCGAGCCGCAGCCCGGCAACCCCAAGAAGCGCCTCTTCCGGCTCGTCCAGGACCGCGCGCTCATCAACCGCATGGGCTTCAACAACGAGGGCTCGCTGGCCGTCGCGGCCCGCCTTGCTTCCCGCAACCCGGTCTTCAAGACGACGGTCGGCGTGAACATCGGCAAGACCAAGGTGGTCGACGAGGCCGACGCCGCCTCGGACTACGTGAAGTCGACCGAGCGCCTCGCCGCCTTCGCGGACTACCTCGTCGTCAACGTCTCCTCGCCGAACACGCCGGGCCTGCGCAACCTCCAGGCCACGGAGGCGCTGCGGCCGCTGCTCACCGCCGTGCGCGACGCCGCCGACCGCACCGTGCGCACGCGCCGCGTCCCGCTCCTGGTGAAGATCGCGCCCGACCTCGCCGACGAGGACATCGACGCGGTCGCCGACCTCGCCGTCGAACTCGGCCTGGACGGCATCATCGCCACCAACACCACGATCTCCCGCGAGGGCCTGCGCACCCAGGGCGCCGTCGTGGACGAGGCCGGCGGCCTGTCCGGGGCGCCGCTCAAGGAGCGCTCCCTGGAGGTCCTGAGGCGCCTCTACGCGCGCGTGGGCGACCAGCTCACCCTGATCGGCGTCGGCGGCGTCGAGAACGCCGAGGACGCCTGGCAGCGCATCCTCGCCGGCGCCACCCTGGTCCAGGGCTACTCGGCCTTCATCTACGAGGGCCCGTTCTACGCCCGCGCCATCCACAAGGGCCTTGCCGCGCGCCTGAACAACTCCCCGTACGCCACGCTCGCCGAGGCAGTCGGCGCCGACACCAGGAACAAGCAGGTGGCCGCATGAGTGCGAACGAACCCTTCGGCGCCCGGCTGCGCCGTGTCATGGACGAGCGCGGCCCGCTCTGCGTCGGCATCGACCCGCACGCCGCCCTGCTCTCCTCCTGGGGCCTGAGCGACGACATCGCGGGCCTGGAGACCTTCACGCGGACGTCGGTCGAGGCCCTGGCCGACACCGTCGCCGTGGTCAAGCCCCAGGCGGCGTTCTTCGAGCGGTTCGGCTCGCGCGGCATCGCCGTCCTGGAGCGCGCCGTCGCCGACCTGCGGGCCGCCGGCACCCTCGTCGTCATGGACGCCAAGCGCGGCGACATCGGCTCCACCATGGCCGCCTACGCGGAGACCTTCCTGCACAAGGACTCCCCGCTGTTCTCCGACGCGCTGACCGTCTCCCCGTACCTGGGCTACGGGTCGCTGAAGCCGGCCGTCGACCTCGCGCGCGAGTCGGGCGCGGGCCTCTTCGTCCTCGCCCTCACCTCCAACCCGGAGGGCGGCGAGGTGCAGCACGCGGTGCGCGCCGACGGCCGCAATGTCGGCGCGACGATGCTCGCCCACCTCGCCGAGGAGAACGCGGGGGAGAGCCCGCTCGGCTCCTTCGGCGCGGTCGTCGGCGCGACCCTGGGCGACCTCTCCTCGTACGACCTTGCGATCAACGGTCCGCTCCTCGCCCCCGGCATCGGGGCGCAGGGTGCCACCGCCGCCGATCTCCCGACGGTCTTCGGCGCCGCCGTGCGCAACGTCGTACCGAACGTGAGCCGAGGCGTCCTCAAGGCCGGGCCCTCGGTCGCGGCGCTGCGGGACGCGGCCGTGCGGTTCGCGGACGAGGTGCGTGAGGCGGTCGAAGGCGCCTGATGAGAGGTGCTCCGGGGTGGCACTCCGTGCCGACTTTCCGGCCCGCGTCCGAATCCTGACCGATTTGCGGGTTGTTTTGTCGGAAATGCGCGGCTCCATAGAGGCTGACCAGGACTTTTCGTTCGTTCTCGCTGACTCAGGCGGCCCAGGCCGCTAGTCTCCGTCGAGAGGTGTGGGGCGGCTACGTTCCTCACCGGTCCGTATCCGACAGTTTCGACATCCGAGGTGACGTAGGCGTGGCTCTTCCGCCCCTTACCCCTGAACAGCGCGCAGCCGCGCTCGAAAAGGCCGCCGCGGCTCGCCGGGAGCGGGCCGAGGTGAAGAATCGACTCAAGCACTCCGGCGCCTCCCTCCACGAGGTCATCAAGCAGGGCCAGGAGAACGACGTCATCGGCAAGATGAAGGTCTCCGCCCTCCTGGAGTCCCTGCCGGGCGTGGGCAAGGTCCGCGCCAAGCAGATCATGGAGCGTCTCGGGATCTCCGAATCCCGCCGGGTGCGCGGTCTCGGTTCCAACCAGATCGCCTCCCTGGAGCGCGAGTTCGGCAGCACCGGAGCCTGAGGCCATGGGCCGGCCCCCGGGCTGGTCCGGGGCACTCCGGAACAACTGGAATAATCGCTGCATGAGTGAACGTCCGCGGCTGACCGTGCTCTCCGGCCCCTCGGGGGTCGGCAAGAGCACGGTCGTCGCTCATATGCGCAAGGAACACCCCGAGGTCTGGCTCTCGGTGTCGGCGACGACCCGCAAGCCGCGCCCCGGCGAGCAGCACGGAGTCCAGTACTTCTTCGTCACCGACGAGGAGATGGACAAGCTGATCGCCAACGGCGAGCTCCTCGAGTGGGCCGAGTTCGCGGGGAACCGCTACGGCACCCCGCGCGGCGCCGTGCTCGACCGCCTGGAGGCGGGGGAGCCGGTGCTGCTCGAGATCGACCTCCAGGGTGCTCGCCTGGTCAGGGAGTCGATGCCCGAGGCGCAGCTGGTCTTCCTCGCCCCGCCGAGCTGGGAGGAGCTGGTCCGCCGGCTCACCGGACGCGGCACCGAGGCGCCGGAGGTCATCGAGCGCAGGCTCGAGGCCGCGAAGGTGGAGCTGGCCGCCGAGGCGGAGTTCGACACGACCCTGGTCAACACCTCCGTCGAGGACGTGGCGCGTGAGCTGCTAGCCTTGATGAAGGTTCTTTGATCTTTACCCCAGTCGGGACCCCGGTCCCGGCCCCCATCGGAAGGCAGAGAGTGTCCTCTTCCATCACCGCGCCCGAGGGCATCATCAACCCGCCGATTGATGAGCTGCTCGAAGCCACCGACTCGAAGTACAGCCTGGTCATCTACGCCGCCAAGCGCGCGCGTCAGATCAACGCGTACTACTCGCAGCTCGGTGAGGGTCTCCTCGAGTACGTCGGCCCGCTGGTGGACACGCACGTCCACGAGAAGCCGCTCTCGATCGCCCTTCGCGAGATCAACGCGGGTCTGCTGACGTCCGAGGCCATCGAGGGCCCGGCGCAGTAGCTCCGTCAGCTTTCCCACAGGCCCGACAGCCCGTCTGTCGGGCCTGTGGTGTGTCATGGAGTCGTACGTTTTTCTGAAGCCAGGGGAGAGCCGGTGTCGTCCAAGCCCAAGGTCGTGCTCGGGGTCAGTGGCGGAATCGCCGCCTACAAGGCGTGTGAGCTGCTGCGCCGCCTGACCGAGTCCGGCCACGACGTGCGCGTCGTCCCCACCGACTCCGCGCTCCACTTCGTCGGCGCCGCCACCTGGTCCGCGCTCTCCGGCAACCCGGTCTCCACCGAGGTCTGGGAGTCCGTCCACGAGGTGCCGCACGTACGGATCGGGCAGCACGCGGACCTGGTGATCGTCGCCCCGGCCACCGCCGACATGCTCGCCAAGGCCGCCCACGGCCTCGCCGACGACCTGCTCACCAACACGCTCCTCACGGCCCGCTGCCCGGTCGTCTTCGCGCCCGCCATGCACACCGAGATGTGGGAGCACCCGGCGACGCAGGAGAACGTGGCGACGCTGCGCCGCCGCGGCGCCCTCGTCATCGAGCCCGCCGTCGGCAGGCTGACCGGCGTCGACACCGGCAAGGGCCGGTTCCCCGACCCGGTCGAGATCTTCGAGTACGTGCGCCGGGTCCTGGCGCGCGGCGCCGACGCGGCCACGACGGACCTGGCCGGGAAGCACGTCGTGGTCAGCGCGGGCGGCACCCGCGAACCCCTCGACCCGGTCCGCTTCCTCGGCAACCGCTCCTCGGGCAAGCAGGGCTACGCGCTCGCCCGCACCGCCGCCGCGCGCGGCGCCCGCGTGACTCTTCTCTCCGCGAACGCGACGCTGCCGGACCCGGCGGGCGTCGACGTCGTCCACGTGGGCACGGCCGTGCAGCTGCGGGAGGCGGTCCTGAAGGCGGCGGCGGACGCCGACGCGGTGGTCATGGCGGCGGCCGTCGCCGACTTCCGCCCCGAGACCTACGCCACCGGCAAGATCAAGAAGAAGGACGGCGAGGAGCCCGCCCCGATCGCGCTCGTCCGCAATCCGGACATCCTCGCCGAGGTGTCCCGGACCCGCGCCCGCGAGGGCCAAGTGGTCGTCGGCTTCGCCGCCGAGACCGACGACGTCCTCGCCAACGGCCGCGCCAAACTCGCCCGCAAGGGCTGTGACCTGCTCGTCGTCAACGAGGTCGGGGAGCGCAAGACCTTCGGCGCCGAGGAGAACGAGGCCGTCATCCTGGGCGCCGACGGCAGCGAGACGCCCATCCCGTACGGTCCGAAGGAGGCGCTCGCGGACCGGATCTGGGACGAGGTCGTCCCGCGTGTCGTCGGGCATGTCGTCCGGCGTGTCTGAAAACCCGCCGATTCCGGGCGCCCAGTAGTCTTCCGGAGACGGTTCATCGTGTCGCAGAATGCCGTGTCGCAGGTCACAGCCCTCCCAAGGGGTGGGATTCGTGGTCCGGCGACCGAGCGCGACCGATAAACTGAACGCGGACACCGCCGGGCGCAGCTCCCGGCAGTCCAACAATGATCAGCCAGCAGCCGCTGCAACCACAGGGAGCGTTGTGTCCCGTCGCCTGTTCACCTCGGAGTCCGTGACCGAGGGTCACCCCGACAAGATCGCTGACCAGATCAGCGACACCATTCTCGACGCGCTGCTGCGCGAGGACCCCACGTCCCGCGTCGCCGTCGAGACGCTGATCACCACCGGCCTGGTGCACGTGGCCGGCGAGGTCACGACCAAGGCGTACGCGCCGATCGCGCAGCTCGTGCGCGACAAGATCCTCGAGATCGGCTACGACTCCTCGAAGAAGGGCTTCGACGGCGCCTCCTGTGGTGTCTCGGTCTCCATCGGCTCGCAGTCGCCCGACATCGCGCAGGGTGTCGACACGGCGTACGAGAAGCGTGTCGAGGGCGATGAGGACGAGCTCGACAAGCAGGGCGCCGGCGACCAGGGCCTGATGTTCGGCTACGCGTGCGACGAGACGCCGGACCTCATGCCGCTCCCGATCCACCTGGCGCACCGGCTGTCGCGCCGCCTGTCCGAGGTCCGCAAGAACGGGACGATCCCGTACCTGCGCCCCGACGGCAAGACCCAGGTCACCATCGAGTACGACGGCGACAAGGCGGTCCGCCTGGACACGGTCGTCGTCTCCTCGCAGCACGCGAGCGACATCGACCTGGACTCGCTGCTCGCCCCCGACATCCGCGAGTTCGTCGTCGAGCCCGAGCTGAAGGCGCTCGTCGACGACGGCATCAAGCTGGAGACCGAGGGCTACCGCCTCCTGGTCAACCCGACCGGCCGCTTCGAGATCGGCGGCCCGATGGGCGACGCGGGCCTCACCGGCCGCAAGATCATCATCGACACCTACGGGGGCTACGCCCGCCACGGCGGCGGCGCCTTCTCCGGCAAGGACCCGTCCAAGGTCGACCGCTCCGCCGCGTACGCGATGCGCTGGGTCGCGAAGAACGTGGTGGCCGCGGGTCTCGCCGCGCGCTGCGAGGTCCAGGTCGCGTACGCGATCGGCAAGGCCGAGCCGGTCGGTCTCTTCGTGGAGACCTTCGGCACCAACACGGTCGACACGGACAAGATCGAGTCGGCGATCTCCGAGGTCTTCGACCTCCGTCCGGCCGCGATCATCCGCGACCTCGACCTGCTGCGCCCGATCTACTCCCAGACGGCCGCCTACGGCCACTTCGGGCGCCCGCTGCCCGACTTCACGTGGGAGAAGACGGACCGCGTGGACGCGCTGCGCAAGGCCGCGGGCGTGTAAATCCTGGGTGCCTTGGTTTCCGGGGCCCGGCTCTCCTTCGGGAGGGCCGGGCCCCGGCGTTTTTCCCGGGCCCGGCGCTGTCGGTGCCCTCTGGTAGGAATACAGCTGTGAGCAGCGAGAACGACACCCCCGAGCAACCGGAGCAGCTTGCGCTCATTCGGGAGAGCGTGCGCAGGGCGAAGGCGCCGAAGGCGAAGCCGCGCACGTGGCGGGGGGCGGCGCTCGCCAAGGAGCTGCCGGTGGCCCGGGTCCTCGTCGACAAGGGCGTGCTCCACCTCGACCGGTACTTCGAGTACGCGGTACCGGAGGAGCTGGACGCGGTCGCGCAGCCGGGTGTGCGCGTACGGGTGCGGTTCGGGGCCGGGTCGAAGAACGTGCGGGACGGGCGGCGCGAGGGCGGCGGCCTCATCGACGGGTTCCTGATCGAGCGGGTCGCCGAGGCGGAGTACCAGGGGCCGCTCGCCGCGCTCGCCCAGGTCCTCTCGCCCGAACCCGTCCTCGACGCGGAGCTGTTGGGGCTCACCCGGGCTGTCGCCGACCGGTACGCGGGCAGCCTCGCCGACGTGCTGCAACTGGCGGTGCCGCCCCGGCACGGCAAGGCGGAGGCACGGGAGTTCCCGGCGCCGCCGCCCGCGCCGCCCGCGCCCGAACCCGGGTCGTGGCAGCGGTACGAGCGCGGGGCCGATCTCGTCGCGTCCCTGGCCGCCGGGGGTGCGCCGCGCGCCGTGTGGACCGCGCTGCCCGGGCCCGAGTGGGCCGGGGAGATCGCCCGCGCCGTGCAGGCGACGCTCGCCTCGGGGCGCGGGGCGCTCGTGGTCGTGCCGACCGTACGCCTCGCGGCGCGGGTCGACGCCGCGTTGCGCGAGGCGCTGGGGGAGGGGCAGCATGCGCTGCTGACCGCCGACGCGGGGCAGCAGCGGCGCTATTCGGAGTGGCTCGCCGTCCGGCGGGGCGCCGTGCGGGCCGTGGTGGGGACGCGGGCCGCCATGTTCGCCCCCGTACGGAACCTCGGGCTCGTGGTGGTGTGGGACGACGGGGACGCGCACCACAGTGACGACCGGGCGCCGTTCCCGCATGTGCGCGAAGTCCTTGAGCTGCGGGCCACGCGGGACAAGTGCGCGTTCCTGCTGGGGAGTTGGAGCTGCACCGTCGAGGCGGCTCAGCTGGTGCGCAGCGGGTGGGCCGCTGCCGTGGCCGCGCCCAGGGAAGCGGTGCGGCGGGTCGCTCCGCTCGTACGGACCGTCGGGGATCTGGACGTAGCGCGGGACGAGGCGGCGCGGGCCGCCCGGCTGCCCAGCCTCGCCTGGGACGTGGCGCGGGCCGCGCTGCGGGACGGCCCTGTCCTCGTGCAGGTGCCCCGGCGCGGATATGTGCCGCGCCTCGCCTGTCAGCGGTGCCGGGAGCCCGCCCGGTGCCGGCACTGCGCGGGCCCGTTGGAGGCGCGGGAGGCGACCGGGGTCCTGGCCTGCGGCTGGTGCGGCCGGGAGGAGGCGAACTGGCACTGCGCGGAGTGCGGCGGCACGCGGCTGCGGGCGCAGGTCGTCGGGGCGCGGCGCACGGCGGAGGAGCTGGGCCGGGCCTTCTCGACGGTGCCGGTGCGCACGTCGGGGCGTGAGCAGGTGCTCGACACGGTGTCGGCGGCGCCCGCGCTGGTCGTGAGCACGCCGGGGGCCGAGCCCGTCGCCGAGGGCGGCTACGCGGCCGCGCTGCTGCTCGACGGGTGGGCCATGCTCGGGCGGCCCGACCTGCGGGCGGGGGAGGACGCGCTGCGCCGCTGGATCGCCGCCGCCGCGCTGGTCCGGCCACAGGAGGCGGGCGGCACCGTCGTCATCATGGCCGAGCCGACGCTGCGGCCCGTGCAGGCGCTGGTCCGCTGGGACCCGGCGGGGCACGCGGTGCGCGAGCTAGCGGACCGCGCCGAGCTGGGCTTCCCGCCGGTCTCCCGCATGGCGTCGGTGAGCGGGGCGCCGGACGCGCTCACGGACTTCCTCGGCGCGGTCGACCTGCCCGCGGACGCGGAGGTCCTCGGCCCGGTCCCGCTGCCGCCCGCGCGGCGGACGGGGACGGCGCCGCCGGAGGAGCCGGGCGAGCGGTACCTGGTCCGTGTACCGCCGGGCAGCGGCGCCGCCCTGGCCCGCGCCCTGAAACAGGCACAGGCGGCACGCATGGCACGGGGCGGGACGGATCCGGTGCGGGTGCGGGTGGATCCGCCCGGCATCGGCTGACGGCGGGCCCGGGCCGTCCGTGCCGGTCAGCGCGGATGGCGCGATGTGGGGCGGATCCGGTGCGGGTGCGGGTGGGCCCGTCGGTATCGGCTGAGGGTGGGCCCGGGCCGTCCGTGCCGGTCAGCGCGGATGGCGCGATGTGGGACGGATTCGGTGCGGGTGCGGGTGGGCCCGTCGGTATCGGCTGACAGTGGGCCCGGGCCGTACGTGCCGGTCAGCGCCGACGGCGCGAGGTGGGACGGACCCGGTGCGGATACGGGTGGACCCGCCGGGCATCGGTGGACGGTGGGCCCGGGCCGTAGGTGCCGGGAAGCGCCGATGGCGCTGGGCGGGATGGACCCGGTGCGGGTGGGCGCGGGGCGGGATGGACCCGGTGTGGGTGGATCCGCCCGGTGTCGGCCGGCAGCGGGTCCGCGTCGCCCGGGGCGTCGAAACGCCGCTGCCTCCCCGCCCGGTGGGCGAGGAGGCAGCAAGGAGCGCACGGCTTCAACCGTTGCGAGGGCCGGGGAAGGCGTTCGGACGGGTCTCGTCGCGCAGGCCCTGGCTGCTCGCGGTCGGCTGGGTCGGCATGGCGCGGGCGGCCGGTACCGAGGGCAGGGGGCCCGTGGTCAGCGGCAGGGCGGGGCGCGGGGACGTGGGCGTGTCGCCGGCGCGCTCGGCGTCGGCCGCCGCCTGGGCGACCGCCCTGCGCGCCCCGTACCTGCGGTGGACCGCCTGCTTGGTGACGCCGAGGGCGGAGCCCACGGCGTCCCACGAGAAACCCAGCGAACGGTCGAAGTCCACGGCGGCGGTCACCAGGGTCTCGACACTGTCCCGCAGCTCCTGGGCGAGGCGGACGGTCGGCGCGGGCGCCCGCCCGTAGACGACGAAGCCCGCGGCGGGGCCGGAGCGGCGCGGCCGGTAGACGTTGCCGAGTTGTGCGGTGAGGGTGCGCAGTGCGTCCACCTGCCGGCGGACCCGCTCGATGTCCCGCACAAGCAGGTGCAGGCTGGCCCGTGCCTGGGCGTCGTGGGTTGCGTGGTCGGCCATGTACAAGCCTCTCGAACCGGCGATGAGAACGGTCGGGCCGCGCACGCAGCAAGCGATCGGCTTGCGCCGACGCCTGAGTGAGCTGGGTGAGCACGACCCCTGGTCTGGTCAACTCTTTCTTGACCAACGCGCCATCCAGTGAGGGGTCACGCTGTTGCGGTGTATCCGTTCCCGTGCGGGGCGCGTGTTCCGGCGTGCGCCCCATAGACTGGTGCGCTGCCCGTGACCCTGCCCCGAGAGGCCGTAAGCCACCGATGAAGCTCGTCTTCGCCGGCACCCCCGAGGTCGCCGTTCCCGCTCTGGACGCACTGATCGCCTCCGACCGGCACGAGGTCGCCGCCGTGGTGACCCGGCCCGACGCGCCCGCGGGCCGGGGCCGACGCCTCGTCGCGAGCCCGGTCGCCGAGCGGGCGGAGGAGGCCGGCATCGAGGTGCTCAAGCCGAACCGGCCGCGCGACGAGGACTTCCTCGCCCGGCTGCGCGAGATCGGCCCGGACTGCTGCCCGGTCGTCGCCTACGGCGCGCTGCTGCCGAAGGTCGCCCTCGACGTGCCCGCCCGCGGCTGGGTGAACCTGCACTTCTCGCTGTTGCCCGCCTGGCGCGGCGCGGCGCCCGTGCAGCACGCGGTCATGGCGGGCGACGAGATCACCGGCGCCTCCACCTTCCTCATCGAGGAGGGCCTCGACTCCGGGCCCGTGTACGGCACGGTGACCGAGCAGGTCCGCTCCACTGACACCAGCGGCGACCTGCTGACCCGGCTGGCCTTCGCGGGCTCCGGGCTGCTCGTCGCCACGATGGACGGCATCGAGGACGGCTCCCTCAAGGCCGTGCCGCAGCCCGCCGACGGCGTCTCCCTCGCCCCGAAGATCACCGTCGAGGACGCCCGGATCGACTGGGCCACGCCCGCGCTCCGCGTCGACCGGGTGGTGCGCGGCTGCACGCCCGCGCCCGGCGCGTGGACCGAGTTCCGCGGCGAGCGCCTGAAGGTGCGCACGGCCGTGCTCGCCCCTGACCGCACGGACCTGGCCCCGGGCGAGCTGGGCGTCGGCAAGAAGAACCTGTACGTGGGCACGGGCTCGCACGCCGTCGAGCTGCTCTGGGTGCAGGCCCAGGGCAAGAAGCCGATGGCCGCCGCCGACTGGGCGCGCGGGGTGCGCATCACGTCGGGCGAGCGGCTGGGCTGAGCCGGTTCCCGCAGGCCGGCGGCCTGGACGTACGCTGGGAGGGTTCATCCCGGCGTGCGTCGTCCACCATGTACGTACGCCCGTACGACCTCTGCGTACTCCTTGTACGACCCCACCAGCGGAGCACTTTTGAGCGACCAGCCGACCCCGTCGAACCGCCGTCCCCAGAAGCCGGGCAGGTCCGGTAAGCCCGGCAAGCCGCACCGCCGTCCGCAGAAGGACCCCGTGCGCATTCTCGCGTTCGAGGCGCTGCGCGCGGTCGACGAGCGGGACGCCTACGCGAACCTCGTGCTGCCGCCGCTGCTGCGCAAGGCCCGCGAGAAGGAGGGGCCCGGGAAGTTCGACGGCCGGGACGCCGCGCTCGCCACCGAGCTGGTGTACGGGACGCTGCGCCGCCAGGGCACGTACGACGCGATCGTGGCGGCCTGCATCGACCGGCCGCTGCGCGAGGTCGACCCGCCGGTGCTCGACGTCCTGAACATGGGCGTGCACCAGTTGCTCGGCACGCGCATCCCCACCCACGCGGCGGTCTCCGCCTCCGTGGAGCTGGCCCGCGTCGTGCTCGGCGACGGCCGCGCCAAGTTCGTCAACGCCGTGCTGCGCAAGGTCTCGCAGCACGATCTCGACACCTGGCTGGAGAAGGTCGCGCCGCCCTACGACGAGGATCCCGAGGAACACCTTTCCGTGGTGCATTCGCATCCGCGATGGATCGTCTCCGCGCTGTGGGACTCGCTCGGCGGCGGTCGCGCCGGGATCGAGGACCTCCTGGAGGCGGACAACGAGCGGCCCGAGGTGACGCTCGTGGCGCGCCCCGGACGGATCACCGCCGACGCCGTCCTCGACGAGGTGGGCGAGGAGTCCGGGCTTCCCGGCCGCTGGTCCCCGTACGCCGTGCGGCTGACCGAGGGCGGGGAGCCGGGCGCGCTCGACGTCGTGCGGTCCGGCCGGGCCGGGGTGCAGGACGAGGGCAGTCAGCTCGTCGCACTCGCACTCGCGAACGCCCCCGTGGAGGGCCGGGACGAGAAGTGGCTGGACGGCTGCGCGGGGCCCGGCGGCAAGGCCGCGATGCTCGCCGGGCTCGCCGCCGAGCGCGGGGCGACGCTGCTCGCCGCGGAGAAGCAGCCGCACCGCGCGGGGCTCGTCGCGAAGGCGCTGGCCGGGAACCCGGGCCCGTACCAGGTGATCGCCGCGGACGGTACGAGGCCGCCGTGGGGGCCCGGCACCTTCGACCGGGTCCTGGTGGACGTGCCCTGCACGGGGCTCGGCGCCCTGCGGCGGCGGCCCGAGGCGCGCTGGCGGCGCCGCCCGCAGGACCTGGAGGGCTTCGCGCCGCTCCAGCGCTCCCTGCTGCGCATGGCGCTGGAGTCGGTGCGGGTCGGCGGTGTCGTCGGCTACGCGACCTGTTCGCCGCACATGGCGGAGACGCGGGCCGTCGTCGACGACGTGCTCAAGTCCGTCGGCGGGACCGAACTCATCGACGCGCGGCCCCTGCTCGACGGCGTACCGGCCGTCGGCGACGGCCCCGACGTCCAGCTGTGGCCGCACCTGCACGGCACCGACGCGATGTACCTAGCGCTGATCCGCCGCACCGCCTGAGGTCCCTGAGGTTGCCGACGTCCTTGCCAGCGCGCCGGGCCACCACACGCGGGGCCCCACGTCCAGGAACAGCGCCGTCACCAGGACCGAGCGCACGATGAAGGTGTCCAGGAGGACGCCGAGGGCGACCGCGAAGCCGATCTCGGCGAAGGCGACCATCGGCAGCGTGCCGAGGGCGAGGAACGTGCCGGCCAGGACCAGGCCCGCCGAGGTGATCACCGCGCCGGTCGCGGAGAGGCCGGTGACGACGCCGGGCCGGGTGCCCTGGCGGGCGGCCTCCTCGCGGATGCGGGTGGTCAGGAAGATGTTGTAGTCGATGCCGAGCGCCACCAGGAACACGAAGACGAACAGCGGGAAGTCCGTCGACTCGCCCGCGTAGTCGAACAGGTGGCGGAAGGCGAGCGCACTCACGCCGAGCGCCGCGGCGAACGACAGGACGACCGTCCCGATCAGGAGCAGCGGCGCGACCACCGCGCGCAGCAGCAGCCCGAGGATCAGCAGCACGACCACCAGGACCAGCGGGATCACGAGCTTGTTGTCGTGGGCGGTCGCGCGGTCCATGTCGAGCAGGGTCGCGGAGCCGCCGCCCACCTTGGCGTCGGCGTCCGGTACGCCGTGGACCGCGTCGCGCACCCGCTGCACGGTGTCCCGGGCCGCCTGGCTGTCGGACGGTGCCGTGGTCGTCGCCTCGAACAGGACGCGGCCGTCGTGCTCGCGCGCGGTGTTCGGCGGCACGGTGATGCTGCGCGCGACGACGCCGTCCGTACGGGCGACGGCGAGCCGCACCCGCGCGTTCTGCTCGCTGTTCGCGACGACGACGAGCGGATCGCCGGCGCCGGCCGGGAAGTACTTCTCCGAGACCTTCTGGCCCTTGATCGAGTCCGGCTCGCCGGTGAACGAGTCGGCGTTGCTGATCCCCTCGGCCCGCAGTTGCAGCAGGCCGAGGGAGAGGACGGCCAGGGCGATCGCCGTCGCCGTCCACACCACGCGCGGGCGGTGCGCGATGCGGCGGCCGATCCGCGACCAGACGCCGCGCTCGGTGGGTTCCGCGGAGCCCAGGTGCGGGATCACCGGCCAGAACAGCCAGCGTCCGAAGACGACGAGCAGGGCGGGGAACAGCGTCAGCATGGCGAGGAGGCCGATGGCGACGCCGATCGCGGCGACCGGGCCGAGGCCGCGCGTGGAGTTCATGTCGGCGGTGAGCAGCACCAGCATGCTGCACACGACGGTGGCGCCGGAGGCGAGGACGGCCGGGCCCGCCCGGTGCAGGGCGAGCGCCATCGCCTCGTGCCGGTCCTCGTGGCGGCGCAGTTCTTCCCGGTAGCGGGCGACCAGGAGCAGCGCGTAGTCCGTCCCCGCGCCGAACACGAGGACGGTGAGGATGCCCGCGCTCTGTCCGTTCACGGTCAGCCCGGCGTGCGTGGCGAGCAGATAGATCAGCGCCTGCGCGGTGAACAGGGCCGCCACCACGCTCACCACCGGCACGAGCAGCAACGTGGGGCTGCGGTAGGTGAAGAGCAGGATCACGATGACGATGCCGAGCGCGGAGAGCAGCAGCGTCGAGTCGATGCCCTCGAAGGCCTTCGAGAAGTCCGCCGAGGTGCCGCCGGGGCCGGTGATGTGGACGGTGAGGCCGTCGGCCGACCGGCCCGTCCGGTCACGGATGGAGTCGACGGCGGGCCCGATCCGCTCCCAGCCCTTCTCGTCCATCGTGATCGGCACGGCGATCTGCGCCGCCGACGGCCGCAGCGGTTTGTCGAGGACGGGCCCGACGGTCTGCGCGCCGCGCAGGCCGTGGTCGTCGAGCTGCCGGATCTGCCGGGCGTCGGCCGCGATACGGGCCCGGTCCGCCACGGTGAGGCCGCCCTCGCGCGCGTAGATGACGATCGCGGGGATGGTCTCCGGGCGGAAGTCCTTGGAGAGGTCGAGCACCTGGGTCGACTCGGCCGAGCCGGGCAGCCAGGACTGGGCGTCGTTGTCCTGCGCGTCGGTGAGCTTCTGGGCCAGCGGCGCCACCCCGACAAGCACCACCAGCCACAGCACGACCACGACCCATTTGCTGCGCCGCCCGCACACCAGCCAGGCGACTCCGCGCCGTGGCACGGGCTTCGTGGTCCGGGCATCGGTCTGTACGTCCGCCATGGCGCGCCCCCCGCTGCGTCGTGCGCGGTGCTCCAGTTCGCCCTTCGTGGTCGACCAACCATGGCACGGGAGGGCACGGGAGGGCACGGCTCGGCATCGGTTCGGCGCACTGGTCCAGACCGAGGCGGATACGGGGTCCGGTCCATGGCAGGGTGGGGGCATGGCTCAGATCAACCCCAGCATCCTGTCCGCGGACTTCGCGCGCCTCGCCGACGAGGCAAAGGCCGTCGAAGGCGCCGACTGGCTCCATGTCGATGTCATGGACAACCACTTCGTCCCCAACCTCACGCTCGGGGTGCCGGTCGTAGAGTCGCTGGCGCGGGCGACGGACACCCCGCTGGACTGCCATCTGATGATCGAGAACCCCGATCAGTGGGCTCCGCAGTACGTCGAAGCGGGTGCGGGTTCCGTCACCTTCCACGCGGAGGCGGCCGGGGCCCCGGTGCGCCTCGCGCGCGAGATCCGCGCCAAGGGCGCCCGCGCCTCCATGGCGCTGAAGCCCGCGACGCCGATCGAGCCGTACGAGGACCTGCTCCCCGAGCTCGACATGCTGCTGATCATGACGGTCGAGCCGGGCTTCGGTGGCCAGGCGTTCCTCGACATCATGCTGCCCAAGATCCGCAGGACCCGGCAGCTCATCGACCGGCACGGCCTCGAACTGTGGCTCCAGGTCGACGGCGGCGTCTCCGCCAAGACGATCGAGCGGTGCGCCGAGGCCGGGGCGGACGTCTTCGTCGCCGGTTCGGCCGTGTACGGCGCCGACGACCCGGCCGAAGCGGTACGTGCACTGCGCACCCAGGCGCAGAGCGCCATGGCGTCCGCGCCCTGGGCATGCGACCACTGAGCCACGGATACGTGAACGCCCGTCATCAGGGCTGATCAAGCCCGAAGGATCTGCAAGGATGAGCCGCGTATCCAGGTTGTGAACGCAGTGAGTCGTGCAGAAGAGCAGAAGAGCAGTGAGGAGATCGCCGTGTCCGCATCATCGGCAGGTCGGTCAGCCCTGCGGATGGGGCCCGCGGAGCTGGTGCAGGCGGCGGCCATGGCCCGTCGCTTCTACCTAGAGGGCAAGTCCAAGATCCAGATCGCCGAGGAGTTCGGCGTCAGCCGCTTCAAGGTGGCCCGGGTCCTGGAGACGGCCCTGGAGCGGGATCTCGTACGCATCGAGATCCGGGTCCCGGCCGAGCTGGACGCCGAGCGCTCCGACGCGCTGCGCGCCCGCTACGGCCTGCGGCACGCGGTCGTCGTCGAGTCGCCCGCTGAGGCCGAGGAGTCGCCCGACCCGGAGAACCTCGGCGAGGTCGCCGCGGATCTGCTGGGCGAACTGGTGACCGAGGGCGATGTCCTCGGGCTCGCCTGGGGCCGCTCGACCATCCACATGGCCGCCGCCCTCGACCGGCTCCCGCCGTGCACCGTCGTGCAGCTCACCGGCGTGTACGACGCCGGGACGGCCGAGCGCGGCTCGGTGGAGGCCGTGCGCCGCGCGGCCCAGGTCTCCGGCGGCGACGCGCACCCCATCTACGCGCCGATGCTGCTCCCCGACGCCGCCACCGCGACCGCGCTGCGCAACCAGACCGGGATCGCCCGCGCCTTCGAGTACTTCGACAAGGTCACCGTGGCCTGTGTGTCGATCGGCTCCTGGGAGCCCGGCATCTCGACCGTGCACGACATGCTCAGCGACGAGGAGCGCGCCCACTACGCGTCCCTCGGCGTCGCCGCCGAGATGTCCGCGCACCTCTTCGACGCCCAGGGCCGCCGCGTCGGCCGCGACCTCGGCGAGCGGTGCATCACGGTCGAGGCGGACCGGCTGCGGCGGATACCGGAGGTCGTCGCCATCGCGGGCGGCCAGCGCAAGGCCGCCGCCATCGACGCCGTGCTCCGCTCGGGCCTCGTCACCAGCCTGGTCACCGACACCGCCGCGGCCGACTTCCTGCTCGCCGCCGGATCCACGCCGCGCCCCGCGCTCCAGCGCACGGACCCGGATGACTGACACGGTCGTCCTCGACCTCGACGGGGCCGGGGACAAGGCCGCGTTCATGGAGCGCTGCGCCACCGCGCTCGCCCTGCCGGACTGGTTCGGGCGGAACTGGGACGCGCTGGCCGACGTGCTGCGCGAGCGCGAGCTCGTGCTCGTCGTGACCGGCTGGGCGGCGTTCGCCGAACGGTGCCCCGGGGAGTGGGCGACGGCCCGCGCGGTGCTCGGCGAGGCGGACACCGTCGAGCTGCGCCTGCAATGATCGTCGCTCTTGGATGATTGTCCGAGCCGGGCCTCCGACCTTGGGAGGTTCGGCCCGGAGACGGCTTCGCGGCGCCCGTGGGAAAATGAAGTACGTGCTTTGTGCCCCGGAGGGTTCCTCCCGGGGACCCCTTCTACCGACTGGGATGTCCGCACGTGCGTTTCCTCAATGACATCAAGCCCGCGTACGACCTGACGTACGACGACGTCTTCATGGTGCCGAGCCGGAGCGCCGTCGGCTCCCGCCAGGCCGTGGACCTCTCCTCGCCGGACGGCACGGGCACCACGATCCCGCTGGTCGTCGCCAACATGACCGCGATCGCCGGGCGCCGCATGGCCGAGACCCTCGCCCGCCGCGGCGGCCTCGTCGTCATTCCGCAGGACATCCCGATCGAGGTCGTCACCGAGGTCATCTCCTGGGTCAAGACCCGCCACCTGGTCCTCGACACCCCGATCATCCTCTCGCCCGGCCAGACGGTCGCCGACGCCCTCGCGCTCCTTCCCAAGCGCGCGCACAACGCGGGCGTCGTCGTCGACGACGAGCTGCGCCCCGTCGGCGTCGTCACCGACGAGGACCTGACCGGCGTCGACCGTTTCACCCAGCTCTCCGAGGTCATGTCCCGTGACCTGCTGCTGCTCGACGCGGACATCGACCCGCGCGACGCCTTCAACAAGCTGGACGGCGCCAACCGCCGCTACGCCCCCGCGGTCGGCAAGGACGGCAAGCTCGCCGGCATCCTGACCCGCACCGGCGCCCTGCGCGCCACGCTCTACACCCCGGCCACCGACGCGGACGGCAAGCTGCGCATCGCCGCCGCCGTCGGCATCAACGGCGACGTGGCGGGCAAGGCCAAGCAGCTCCTCGACGCGGGCGTCGACACGCTCGTCATCGACACCGCCCACGGCCACCAGGAGTCGATGATCAGCGCCATCAGGACGGTGCGCGCGCTCGACCCGCAGGTGCCGATCGTGGCGGGCAACATCGTCGCCGCCGAGGGCGTCAAGGACCTGATCGAGGCCGGCGCCGACATCATCAAGGTCGGTGTCGGACCCGGCGCCATGTGCACCACGCGCATGATGACCGGCGTCGGCCGCCCGCAGTTCTCCGCCGTCCTGGAGTGCGCCGCCGAGGCGAGGAAGTACGGCAAGCACGTCTGGGCCGACGGCGGTGTCCGCCACCCGCGCGACGTCGCCATGGCGCTCGCCGCGGGCGCCTCCAACGTGATGATCGGCTCCTGGTTCGCCGGGACCTACGAGTCCCCGGGCGACCTCCAGCACGACGCGCAGGGCCGCGCCTACAAGGAGTCCTTCGGCATGGCGTCCGCCCGCGCCGTGAAGAACCGCACCTCGGACGAGTCCGCGTACGACCGTGCCCGCAAGGCGCTGTTCGAGGAGGGCATCTCCACCTCCCGGATGTTCCTGGACCCGCAGCGTCCGGGCGTCGAGGACCTGATCGACTCGATCATCGCGGGCGTCCGCTCGTCCTGCACCTACGCGGGCGCCAACTCGCTCGCCGAGTTCGAGGAGCGGGCGGTGGTCGGGATCCAGTCCGCCGCCGGTTACGCCGAGGGCAAGCCGCTGCACGCCAGCTGGAGCTGATGTCCTGCATGTGCTGAGAGGCGGCGCGGGGCGGTTCCGGTCAGACGGCCGGCGCCGACGGCATCGACCAGGCCGCCTCGATGCGTTTGCCGCCGGGCGCCGGGAGCACCGCGAGGCTCTCGGCGAGCCGCTCCACCATGTGCCAGCCGAATCCGCCGCCGCCGCCCATGTCGGGGGCGCGCGGCACCGGCGGCCGCGGGTCGCCGTCCTCCACCGTCACCGCGAGCCCGCCGTCGTCCACCCGCAGATGCAGGCGGGAGAGGGCGCCGGTGTGCCGGGACGCGTTGGTGACCAGCTCCGAGACGACGAGCAGCACCGCGTCGGCATCGGCCCACGTGCAGTGCTCGGCGAGGAACCGGGCAGCGGCGCCCCGGGCCTGTGTCCCCGTGACGGGACCGTCCACCACGATCTCCATAGTCGACAGCTACCCCGCCGCCGGATCTTCATGGTCCCCGCCCCCTGAGGGCGGCAGGACGGTGTCGAGGCCCGTGATGCGGAAGATCCGCTCCACGGCGGGGGAGACGCGGCTGATCGCGAGCGCGGCGCCGCGCTCCTGGAGGTGGCCGCGGGCGCGCAGCAGCACGTTGATGCCGCCGGAGTCGAAGAACTGCACGGCCGACAGGTCGAGGGTGACGGTGGTGCCGGGCTCCGCGGCGAGCGCCGTCACCGCCGCGAGCAGGTCCGGCGCCGTCTCGTAGTCGAGGTCGCCGCAGAGGGTGATGACGGGCCCGTCGGGACCGGCTGTCACGGTACGGGCCCGCGCCGGGCGCGGCCCGTCGGGTATGGACTCGGGTGCCGCGTGCGTCATCGGCTCCTCCGTACGGTCAGGGCGAGTGTGTCGTCGGGGTGCAGGATCACGGTGTGCATGTCCTCGGCGAGGGCGCCGGGGATGTCCTCGGTGGGCCGGTGGCGGTGGCGGACGGCGGCCTCGACGAGCCTGCGCTCGCCCTCGTGGGGGTCGCGGCGGCTCTCGGTCAGACCGTCCGTGTAGAGGACGAGCAGGTCGCCGGGGGCGAGCTGCTCGTGCCAGAGGCGGTCGCTGCCGGCCATCGGGTAGCCGACGCCACGGCCGCGCACCTCCAGGAAGCGGGCCGTGCCGTCGTCGGAGACCAGGAGCGGCGGCGGGTGGCTGCCGTTGGCCAGTTCCAGATGGCCCGTGGCCGGGTCGATGCGGGCGAGCAGGACCGTCGCCATCAGCTCGCGGTCGTAGGGCAGCAGGATCTCGTCGGTGCGCGCGACGATCGTCTCCAGGGGGTGGCCCTCCAGGGCGAGCGTGCGCACGGCGTGCGTCACGTTCAGGGCGCTGCTGGTACTGGTGAGGCCGTGGCCGAGCGCGTCGACGACCGTGATGTGCACGGTGCCGTCGGGCAGCTGGAACCAGTCGTAGAGGTCGCCGCCGGTCGGCGCGTCGCTCTCGGCGGGCGCGTAGTGGATGGCCAGTTCGAGGCCGTCCACCTTCATCGGGCCGGGGCGCAGCGCGTCCTCCAGTTCGCGCAGCATCTGGCCGTGGGCGCGGCGCAGCTGCTCGTCGCGCTCCTCCAGCTGGACGTAGAGGGCGAGGACGCCGCTGTTGGTCTCGTCCAGTTCGTGGGTGAGGCGGCGCCGGTCGGCCTCCAGGGCCTCGGCGCGGGCGACCGCGGCCCGCAGCTCCTCCTCCAGGAGGGCGGTGGGGGAGGGCTCGGCGCTCTCCACGGCCGGCGGGCGGCGCTGGCCCGGCAGCGGCACCTGCCACACCGTGGTGTCCGCCTCGCGGGTGCCGGGCAGCGGCAGCGTCTCCACGGCGGCGGCCCAGGGTGTCGCGGCGGCGTGCAGCCGCACCGTCAGGGACTGCCGGTGCGCGGAGTGCTCGTACGCCGACTCCAGGGTGACCGGCCGGCCCGCGCGCAGTTCGGGGTCGGCGACGCGGGCCACCGAGAGGGTGAGCCGGGTGCGCAGCTCGGCCGAGAGCCGGAACGTCACCGCCAGCGCCCGCACGGCGGCCCGCAGATCGGCCGCCGAGCGGTGGGTCGAGCGCTGGGCGGGCACGGCTGCCCGGTCGGTCATGTGTTCCTCCTTGCCGCCCCGGAGACCAGGGCGGTCGCGTCGTCCCGCGCCGAGCGGTGGCCGTGCCCGAGGGCCGCGGCCAGCAGCCGGGGCGGGAGCCCCAGCAGGAACGGGGGCGCGGAGTCCGCCCAGCGCGGCGCGATGCCGTCGCTGTGCAGGACCGCCGCGCTGTCCTCGGGCATCGGCAGCGTACGGCTTCGCGGCCTTGGCATGTTCCAGCCCACGACACCAGGCTGCCCGGTGTCGCGGGCGGCGATGCCGGCGTGTCCGACGAGCAGCAGGCGTACGTTGCCGACCCCGCAGTGCTCGACCGTACCGGGCCGCAGACGCAGCAGGGAGACGGCGGCGCCGCGGCTGCCCCGCAGCGCGCGGTTCATCGTCGTGAGCAGCTCGGGCAGGGGGCCGCCGGGGTTCTCCCGGAACACCCGCACGGCCTCGGCGCTCGCCCCGGCGGCCTCCGCGCCGTGCCCGAGCCCGTCCACGACGGCCGCGGTCCGGCCGGCGGGGTCGTCGACCACGGCCGCGCTGTCCCCGCACAGCTTCTCGCCGCGCAGCGGCAGGCAGACCAGGCCGAGGTCGGATGCCGCGGGAGCGATGCCGGGAGCGTGGAAGCGGGCGCAGATCAGCGTGCCGACGCCCGGCAGGGTGCGCAGGGTCAGCTCGTCCGCGAGGCGCTGGGCCGCGCCCATCCCGTAGCCGAGGGTGCCGGCGGTGCTGTAGCCGTCGGCCATGGCGCGGTCGGGGCTGGCGATGCCGGGTCCCCGGTCGGCGGCGATCACGTCGAGGCCGCCCTGCTCGCCGTGGCGCTGGATGTAGATCGCGCCCTCCACGGCGTGCCGCAGGAGGTTCTCGGCCAGCTCGGTGGTGAGCACGGCGGCCCGCTCGACGGTGGTCCCGGCGAGACCGGCCGCCCGCGCGGCGTCCTTGGTCAGGGTCGCCGCGTGGTGCACGGCGCTGGGGTGGTCGACGACGACGTGTGCGGTCACGGCGACGTCGGCGAAGGCCGTCACCGCACCGTCCAGCGGACCACGGAGACCGTCGTGCCCGCACCGGGGCGGCTCTCCACGTGGAACTCGTCCATCAGCCGCCGCGCCCCGCCCAGCCCGTGGCCGAGGCCGTTGCCCGAGGTCCAGCCGTCGGTCATGGCGGCGCCGAGGTCCGGGATGCCGGGGCCCTCGTCCTGGATGACGAGACGGATGCCGTCCGCCGGGCCCCGCTTGAGGAGTTCGACGGTCAGGGTGCCGCCACCGCCGTGGATGTAGGCGTTGCGGGCCAGTTCGCTCGCCGCGGTCACCACGCGGGTCTGGTCGACCAGGCCGAAGCCGCACTCGATCGTGGCCGCGCGCACGGCGTGCCGGACCGTGAGGAGGTCGTCCTCGGAGCGCACCTCGTAGTCGCGGCGCACGGTCACCCGGGCCGCCGCGCCGTGCCGCACCGGGTGCGGGGCCAGCTCATCGGACATGGTCACGGCCTGGGCCCTCCGGGGTCCGCTGCCAGCCGAGCGCGGCGAGTCCCTGCTCGGCGTTGAGCGCCGTCTCCACGCCGGTCAGCCGGATGCCCAGCTCGACCAGGGTGATCGCGACGGCGGGGCGCATGCCCGCGACGATGACCCGCGCGCCCAGGAGCCGGGCCATGTGCGTGAGCTCCATCAGGGTGCGGGCCACGAAGGAGTCGATCAGTTCGAGCCGCGAGATGTCGATGAGCACGCCGCGGGCGCGGTCGGCGACGATCCGCTCGGTCAGCTCCTCGGTGAAGGCGATCGCGGAGCGGTCGTCCAGCTCGTTGAGGAGCCCCGTCACCAGGACGTCCGCGAGCCGCAGGATGGGGACGCCCGTCGGGTGCGGCGCCGGTGGTGTGGTCACTCGGCGGCCGACCCGGTCAGGACGGGGGCGACGGCGGGCTGCTCGGCCAGCCGCATCGCGTCGGCGAGCGCGTCGGCCAGGGTCGCGCGGGTCAGGATGGTGGACAGATCGATCCCCAACTGGGCGATGGTCTGGGCGATGGGCGGCCGGATCCCGCTGATGACGCAGTCCGCGCCCATCAGCCGGACCGCGTTGACCGTGTGCATGAGGTGCTGGGCGACCGCCGTGTCGACGGTCGGCACCCCGGTGATGTCGATGATGGCGATCTTCGCCTCGTCGTCCTGGATCGCCTGGAGCAGCGACTCCATGACGATCTGGGTCCGCGCCGTGTCGAGCGTGCCGATCAGCGGCACGGCGAGCACGTGCCGCCACAGCTGGACGACAGGAGTGGACAGCTCCATCAGCTGCCGGCTCTGGCGCTGGATGATCTCCTCGCGGCCCTCGACGAAGGTCTCGAAGGAGAGGGCGCCCGCGGCGTCGAGCATCCGGTTCACCAGGACGGCCGCCGCGAACAGCTCGCTCGTGTCGAGGGTGGTGTGCCGCACCGCCGCCAGGAGCGCCTCCTTCAGGGAGAGGAGGGCGAGCGCGGTGTCGGTGGGGGTGGCGCCGGACCGGACCCGGCGCAGGGAGAGCTGTGTCACCGTCGCCCGCAGACCGTGGTGCGAGGTCACGAGCCGCTCGACGGGGACGTCACTGGAGAGGGCCTCGGTGAGCGCGTCGACGATCAGGTGCGCCTCTTCGCGCAGCTCGCTCTCGGGCAGGTCCGCGCCGAGGGCCGCCTGCTCCAGCTGGAGCGCCGTCCAGCGGTCGGCGATCTGCCCCTCCTGATCGCGCAGCGCCGCGAGCAGCACTTTGCGGATGTCGGTTTCGCTGGTACTCACAAGCCCCTCTTCACACCGTTCTCTTCGATCTTCGCCGTACGGACTGCGCACCCCGCACACATGATGCACACACCAAATCTTCACCGTGCCGACCAGGGGCCGACGCGTCGCCGCCCCGTGGCGGCCGGCCTGCGGCCGACGCACGGGACGGCCCCACCGCGTACCCAGGAAGTGCGTGTTCACGCCACGTGAGCCCGTGTGAGCCCGACCACACCGCGTACGCAACAGACGAAACGGACGCCGCAACGAACACCCGTGCAACCGGGATCCGCGCAACGATCATCCGGCCGCGCGCAAGGTTGCTGCATTACAGCCGGGAAGTCGCGTCCTCTAGAGTCATCCGCTGTACGCGGCACGGCGGGAACGCGCTGCTCGGCGCCTCCCCCTTCGCGGTGTGACCGAACAGACGCCCCTCGCCCTGCCCGGCCCCCAACCGGCAGCGATGAAGGAGCCAGTCCGTGCTCGACCACGGCGCACCCCCGCGCAACCCCCACGACGAGTCCGCGCACGCGGGCCTCGGCGCCCGTCTGATGCGCCGCAAGCCGGTGGAGCGCCTGGTCGAGGAGGGTGGCCAGGGTGAGGGAGGTCACCTGCGGCGCTCGCTCGGGCTCTGGCAGCTGACCATGATCAGCATCGGTGCCACGCTCGGCACCGGCATCTTCGTCGTCCTCGGCGAGGCCGTCCCCAAGGCGGGCCCCGCCGTCACGCTGTCGTTCGTGATCGCGGGCCTCACGGCCCTCTTCTCGGCCCTCTCCTACGCCGAACTGGCCGGCTCCATCCCGGTCGCGGGCTCCTCCTACTCGTACGCATACGCAACGATGGGCGAGCTGATCGCCTGGGTCTGCGGCTGGTGCCTGGTCCTGGAGTACGGGGTCTCCGTCGCCGCCGTCGCCGTCGGCTGGGGCGAGTACCTCAGCGAGCTGCTCGACGGCACGATCGGCGTCACCATCCCCGACGTCCTGTCGGCGCCGCCCGGCGACGGCGGCATCTTCAACCTGCCCGCCCTGATCGTGGTACTGCTCGCCATGGTGTTCCTGCTCGGCGGCGCCAGGGAGTCCGCGCGCGCAAACACGATCATGGTCGTCGTGAAGATCGTGTCGCTGCTGCTCTTCTGCGCCATCGGCCTCAAGGGGTTCCAGTCCGGCAACTACGAGCACTTCATGCCGCTCGGCATGGCGGGCGTCAGCGCCGCCGGAGCCACCCTCTTCTTCTCCTACATCGGCTTCGACGCCGCCTCCACCGCCGGCGAGGAGGCCAAGAACCCGCAGCGCGACCTGCCGCGCGCGATCATGCTCTCCCTGATCATCGTCACGGCGCTGTACGTCCTCGTCGCCGCGGTCGCCGTCGGGGCCCGGCCCTGGAAGCAGTTCAGCGACTCCGAGGCCGCGCTCGCCGGGATCATGAAGGACGTCACCGGCCAGTCGTTCTGGGCGACGCTGCTCGCCGCGGGCGCCGTCATCGCCATCGCCTCCGTCGTCCTGACCGTGCTCTACGGGCAGACCCGCGTCCTGTTCGCCATGAGCCGCGACGGGCTCGTGCCGAAGGTGTTCTCCAAGGTCCACGCCAAGAGCGGGGCGCCGCGCGTCAACACCGTCCTCGTCTCCCTGTTCTGCGGCGTGCTCGCCGCCGCCGTGCCGCTCGGCCAGCTCGCCGACGCCACCAGCATCGGCACGCTCTTCGCCTTCGCCCTGGTCAACATCGCCGTGATCGTGCTGCGCCGGACCCGGCCCGACATGGAGCGCACGTTCCGGGTGCCGCTCTCGCCGCTCTTCCCGGCCGTCGGCTTCGCGCTCTGCCTCTGGATGATGGGCAGCTTGTCCACGATCACCTGGATCGTCTTCGGTGTCTGGATGGCCGTCGGCCTCGTGTTCTACTTCTGCTACGGGATGCGCCGCTCCCGTCTCGCCGCTCCCGCACACCCCCAGAAGTGAACCTCCTGCCTTGCTGAACGATCTCGACGAACGCATCGTGCACGCCCTCGCCGAGGACGCCCGCCGCTCCTACGCCGACATCGGCCAGATCGTCGGCCTGTCCGCGCCCGCCGTGAAGCGGCGCGTGGACCGGCTGCGGGCCACCGGGGCGATCACCGGCTTCACCGTGCGGGTCGACCCGGCCGCGCTCGGCTGGGAGACCGAGGGGTTCATCGAGATCTACTGCCGCAGCAACACCTCGCCGGACGCGATCCGGCGGGGCCTGGAGCGCTACCCCGAGGTCGCCGCCGCCTCCACCGTCACCGGGGAGGCGGACGCGCTCGTCCAGGTCTTCGCCTCCGACATGCGCCACTTCGAACGCGTCCTGGAGCGGATCGCGGGGGAGCCCTTCGTCGAGCGGACCAAGTCGGTGCTCGTGCTCTCCCCATTGATGCGCCGCTTCACCTCGGGCTCACCCGTCTGAGGACACGTCCGGCTCCGCGCAACGAATCGCCGTTCCGGCTCCGCCGCGCGCAACGCATCGCACGTACAGACGCAACGGTCCGGTCTTCCCCGCCGACCGCGCCGAAACGTACCGTCATAGCGGCCCCCGGCAGCCCCGGCGGCCCCTCCCACACGGTCGTACGTCCCTGAGCACAGCCATGCCGTCGTCGCCGCGAACCCCGTAACCGCAAGGAGTCCGTACCCCATGACGTCCACGGTGCCGACCGCCGTCCAGCACACCGAAGCGCAGCCGCCGATCACCATGTTCGGCCCTGACTTCCCGTACGCGTACGACGACTTCCTCGCGCACCCGGCGGGGCTCGGGCAGATACCGGCGACCGAGCACGGCACCGAGGTCGCCGTCATCGGCGGCGGCCTGTCGGGCATCGTCGCCGCGTACGAGCTGATGAAGATGGGGCTCAAGCCCGTCGTCTACGAGGCGGACAAGATCGGCGGGCGGCTGCGCACGGTCGGCTTCGACGGGACGCCGCCGGACGCGGCCGGACTCAGCGCCGAGATGGGCGCAATGCGCTTCCCGCCGTCCTCGACCGCGCTCCAGCACTACATCGACCTGGTGGGCCTCCGGACGCGGCCGTTCCCGAACCCGCTCTCCCCGGCGACCCCCTCCACCGTCGTCGACCTCAAGGGCGAGAGCCACTACGCCGAGACGATTCGTGACCTGCCGCAGGTCTACCGCGACGTCGCCGCCGCGTGGGGCGCCTGCCTGGAGGAGGGCGCCGACTTCAGCGACATGAACCAGGCGATGCGCGAGCGCGACGTGCCGCGCATCCGCGAGATCTGGTCGCAGCTCGTCGAGAAGCTCGACAACCAGACCTTCTACGGCTTCCTCTGCGACTCCGAGGCGTTCAAGTCCTTCCGCCACCGCGAGATCTTCGGCCAGGTCGGCTTCGGCACCGGCGGCTGGGACACCGACTTCCCCAATTCCATCCTGGAGATCCTGCGCGTCGTCTACACCGAGGCCGACGACCACCACCGCGGCATCGTCGGCGGCTCGCAGCAGCTTCCGCTGCGGCTGTGGGAGCGCGAGCCCGAGAAGATCGTGCACTGGGCGCCCGGGACCTCGCTCGCGTCGCTGCACGAGGCGGGGACGCCCCGGCCCGCCGTGACGCGGCTCGCCCGTACCGCCGGGAACCACATCACCGTCACCGACGCGGACGGCGACATCCGGACCTACCGCGCCGCGATCTTCACCGCGCAGTCCTGGATGCTGCTCTCCAAGGTGGCCTGCGACGACGCGCTCTTCCCGATCGACCACTGGACGGCGATCGAGCGAACCCACTACATGGAGTCCAGCAAGCTGTTCGTCCCGGTCGACCGGCCGTTCTGGCTGGACAAGAACCCGGCGACCGGCCGCGACACCATGTCGATGACGCTCACCGACCGCATGACGCGCGGCACCTACCTCCTGGACGACGGCCCCGACAAGCCCGCCGTCATCTGCCTCTCCTACACCTGGTGCGACGACAGCCTGAAGTGGCTGCCGCTCTCGGCCAACGAGCGCATGGAGGTCATGCTCAAGTCGCTCGGCGAGATCTATCCGGACGTCGACATCCGCAAGCACATCATCGGCAACCCGGTCACCGTCTCCTGGGAGAACGAGCCCTACTTCATGGGCGCGTTCAAGGCCAACCTGCCCGGCCACTACCGCTACCAGCGCCGCCTCTTCACCCACTTCATGCAGGACCGCCTCCCCGAGGACCGGCGCGGCATCTTCCTCGCCGGCGACGACATCTCCTGGACGGCGGGCTGGGCCGAGGGCGCCGTGCAGACCGCGCTCAACGCCGTGTGGGGCGTCATGCACCATCTGGGCGGCGCCACCGACGCGACCAACCCCGGGCCCGGCGACGTGTACGACGAGATCGCGCCGGTCGAACTCCCCGAGGACTGAGCCCTTGCGGACAGGCTCTCAGATACCGGCCGACCTGGCCTTTTCGTAGACCTCCGCCGCGACGTCCTTCAGCTCCTGGGCGTCGCGGCAGTCGCCCTGGAGGTCGACGAGGATCTCCTCCAGGCCCACCTCGTCGTGCGCGACCAGGTCCTCGACGATCTGGTCGGCGCTGCCCTGGAACGGGCGGCGGTCGTCGGCCGTGTACGGCTCGCGCGTGTAGAGCGTGTTCGCCCGCAGCACGCTCCGCAGCGGCGCCGTGCGGCCCCGCTCCTCGGCGAGCGCGCGCAGCTCGGCCCACTGCTGCTTCAGCGCCTCGGCGCCGGTCGCGGCGGGCAGCCAGCCGTCCGCGTGGTCGACCAGGCGGCGCGCGGCCTTCGCGCTGTTCGCGGGGAGCAGGATCGGCAGCGGTCCCGCGGGCTTCGGGCCCACCACGGACGGCGCGATCGTCGTCAGCTCGCCCTCGTACGCCACCGGGTCCGGGCCCCACACCGCGCGGCAGACCGCGAGGAGCTCGTCCAGGACCTTGCCGCGCCGCTCGAAGGGCGCCACACCCGCCGCCGCGTACTCGTCGTGCGACCAGCCGGTGCCGAGCCCGGCGACGACCCGTCCGCCGCTCGCCGCGTCCAACGAGGCGAGGGCGCGGGCCAGTTGGAACGGTACGTGCAGCGGGGCCACCAGGACGCTCGTGCCGAGCCGGGCGCGGGAGGTGACCGCCGCGGCAAGGGTGAGCGAGACCAGCGGGTCGGCGACCGAGCGGTACCGGTCGGGCCAGGGGAGGCCCGGGACGCCGTAGAGCCCCTGCCGGGCGGGCTCGGGGAACAGGATCCGCTCGAAGACCCAGAGGCTGTCGTACCCGGTGGCCTCCGCGGCGCGGGCCACGTCCGGGATGTCGCGGCCGGTGTCGTACTGTCGCATCTGCGGGAGGCCGAGGCCGAGGCGGGTCGCCATACCGTGCTCCTTCGTCGCGTGCGCATCGGATGTCGCAGGATCAACGCGCGAGCGGCGCACGGGAGTTCCGTGTATGCCGAACGTTTCTACTCCGGCAGCGGGGTCAGCAGCATGCGGCCCACCAGACCGACGGACGTGTCCATGGAGCGCGCGAACTCGGCCGCGACGCCCGGCAGTCCGCGCAGCGCCCACAGCGCGCGGGCCGCGCCCCACGCCGCGTCGCGCGCCCGCTCCAGGCTCCACGAACCGAGCAGGTGGGTGAGCGGGTCGGCGACCTGGAGGAGGTCGGGGCCCGGCATCAGCTCCTCGCGGATCCGCTCCTCCAGGTGACGAGGAGGTCGCCGACGCGCTCAACTCGTCCTCCAGGCGCCGGTTCGCAGCCGAGCACGTGGCACGCGTCCACACGGCGAGCGCCAGATCGTGGCCGATGTGCGCGTTGATCCGGCCAGCGCGAACTGGAGCGGCGGACGCCGGGGTGGCGGCGGAGCGGGCGCCAGCACGCCGGGCCGAGCAGCAGCCCGGGGGAGGCCGCGTCGACGGCCGTGAGGTAGCGCTCCGCGAAGCGGACGTCGAGGGTGACGGCGGCGGTGGGTCGGGGAAGCCGCCCGCCGGGCCGCTGTCGATGGCCCGGTCCACGGCCTCGGTGACGGCGAGGTAGACCCCGGTTGAAAGACCGCCACACCGTCCCGGGGCGGCAGTTCCGCGGCGAGCACGCGCATCCGCGCGATCACCGCGTCGACCCCTTGAGCGGCCTGCAGGGCGACGCCCTGGTGGCCCCCTTGTGCCGTTGCGGGCGGCTCGTACTGCTGCTGCGACTGCGCCATGAGCGAAGAGTCGCAGCCGTGGCACGCCGCGGGCGCGGCCTCGCTCGCGGCTTCCCCAGAACGAGCGAACAGGGACCTACCGCCGCGCCTCCTCGTCGTACGTCGACGTGCCCGAGTCGAGCAGCGGCTCCTGCGTCTTCAGATGCGCGGGCGCCATCGCGCGCAGCGCGTGGTACCCGGTGATCACGACGATCGTGCCGAGCGCGATGCCGCTGAGGGAGAAGTTGTCGGAGAACTTCAGGGAGACGTTGCCGACGCCGATGATGATGCCCGCGGCGGCGGGGACCAGGTTCAGCGGGTTGCGCAGGTCGACCTTGGCGTTGATCCAGATCTGCGCGCCGAGCAGGCCGATCATGCCGTAGAGGATGACGGTGATGCCGCCGAGGACGCCGCCCGGGATCGCCGCGACGATCGCGCCGAACTTCGGGCACAGGCCGAAGAGCAGGGCGAAACCGGCCGCCGCCCAGTAGGCGGCCGTGGAGTAGACGCGGGTCGCGGCCATGACGCCGATGTTCTCGGAGTACGTGGTGTTGGGCGGGCCACCGACGGCGGTGGAGAGGATCGAGCCGACGCCGTCCGCGGAGATCGCGGTGCCGAGCTTGTCGTCCAGGTTCTCGCCGGTCATCTCGCCGACGGCCTTGACGTGTCCGGCGTTCTCCGCGATCAGGGCGATGACCACGGGCAGCGCGACGAGGATCGCGGACCACTGGAAGGACGGGCCGTGGAAGGTGGGCAGGCCGATCCAGTCCGCCTTGCCGACCGCCGAGAAGTCCAGGCGCCAGTGGTCGACCGCAGCGGTGCCGCCGTTCACCGAGTGGATCTTGCCGAAGATCCGGTCGAACAGCCACGAGATCACGTAGCCGAAGATCAGGCCGAGGAAGATCGCGATGCGGGACCAGAAACCACGCAGGCACACCACGGCCAGACCGGTGAACAGCATCACGAGGAGCGCCGTCCACTGGTCGGCCGGCCAGTACGTGGACGCCGTGACCGGCGCCAGGTTGAAGCCGATCAGCATGACGACCGCGCCGGTGACCACGGGCGGCATCGCGGCGTGGATGATCCGCGCCCCGAACCGCTGCACCGCGAGACCCACGAGGAAGAGCACGGCGCCGACGACGAGGACCGCGCCGGTCACGGTGGCGCTGGTGCCGCCCTGCGCCCGGATCACGGCCGCGACCCCGACGAAGGAGAGCGAACAGCCCAGGTAGCTGGGGACCCGGCCGCGCGTCGCGAGCAGGAAGATCACCGTCGCGACGCCGGACATCATGATGGCGAGGTTCGGGTCGAGCCCCATGAGTACGGGGGCCACGAAGCTGGCGCCGAACATGGCGACCACGTGCTGCGCGCCGAGCCCGATCGTGCGCGGCCACGTCAGCCGCTCGTCGGGGCGGACGACGGCGCCGGGGGCCGGGGTTCGCCCGTCGCCGCCGTGGAGTTTCCAGCGCACGCCGAGGTCCATGTGAGTTCTGCTTTCTGTGGCTCGAAACGATCGCCTCATGGTAAGGGCACGTACGTACGAGCCCTGCCCGGCGCCGAGCCACTCGGGTGGCGCTCAGTCGGTGCGCGCCACCGACGCGTCCTTCGGGGCCGTCGTCGTCCGGTCCGCCCCGCGCAGCACCCCGGCGCACACCACCAGCCCGCAGGTCAACGCCGTGACCAGGCCGAACGACACCACCAGGCTCGTCATGTCGGCGACCGTGCCGATGGCCGACGGGGCGATCAGGCCCGAGGTGTACGTGATCGTGGCGACGCCCGCGATGGCTTGGCTCGGGTTGGGTCCGCTGCGCCCGGCCGCCGCGAAGGCGAGCGGGACGACGACCGCGATGCCGAGGCCGAGCAGTCCGAACCCGGCCATCGCGACCGGCGGGTTCGGGGCGGTCACCACGAGCAGCGCGCCGACCGTGGCCATGACGCCGCTCACCCGTACGGTGCGCACCGCGCCGAACCGGTCCACGATCGCGTCGCCCGCGATCCGGGCCACCGCCATGGTGAGCGTGAACGCCGTGGTGCAGGCGGCGGCGAGCCCGGCTGAGGTGTCGAGGACGTCGCGCAGGTAGACCGCCGACCAGTCCAGGCTCGCGCCCTCGGCGAAGACGGCGCAGAACCCGACCGCGCCGATGAGCAGCGCGGACTTGGGCGGCAGCGCGAACCGCGGCGGTGCCTCCTCGTCCTCCGCCGGGCGCAGGTCGAGCACCCACTGACAGGCGGTGAAACCGGCCACGGTCAGCACCGCGGCGGCCAGCAGGTGGTGCAGGCGGGCGTCGGCGCCCATGTGCGCGGCGAGGGTGCCGCCCGCCGAGCCGATGAGCGCGCCCACGCTCCACATGCCGTGCAGCCCCGACATGATCGACTTGTCGAGGCGGGTCTCGATCTCGACGCCGAGCGCGTTCATCGCCACGTCCGACATGCCGGCCGACGCGCCGTAGACGAAGAGGACCGCGCAGAGCGTGAGCAGGTTGGGGGCGAGCGAGGGCAGGACCAGGGCCAGCGTCCACAGGGCGAGCAGGCCGCGCAGCGCCGTCCGCGCGCCGAACCGGTGGGTCACGCTGCCCGCGAGCGGCATCGCCACGGACGCGCCGATCGCGGGGAAGGCGAGCGCGAGGCCGAGCTGGCCCGCGCTGACGCCCGCGTGGTCCTGGATCCACGGCACGCGGGTCGCGAAGGACCCGGTCACCGCGCCGTGCACGCAGAACACGGTCGCGACGGCGTAGCGCGCCCGTTTCACGCTCGGCAGCGCGTACGTCACTTCACTCATCCGGCGGGCCCCTCCCGTAGGTCCCCGTACGCGTCCCGACCGCGCGTTCGAGGTGGCCGCCGTAAACTATCAGGAACCCTGCCTGATAGTTACCCCTCTTTTCGGCGTAGGATCCCGCCATGCCCGCGACTCCGAGGACCGCCCGCGCCATCAACGACCGGCTCGCGCTGCGCTTCCTCCAGGACGAAGGCCCGCTCACCGCCGGGCAGTTGAAGGACCGCACCGGGCTCTCCCGGCCCTCGGTCGCCGACCTCGTCGAGCGGCTCACCGCGTCCGGGCTCGTCAGGGTCGTGGGGGAGGCGGGCGCCCAGCGCCGCGGCCCCAACGCCCGGCTGTACGGGATCGTCGCCGACCGCGCGCACCTCGCGGCGCTCGACGTGCGCACCGAGAGCGTCCGCCTCGTCGTCGCCGACCTCCTCGGCACGGTGCTCGCGCGGGCGTCCCTGCCGGTCGAGGCGGGGGAGCGGACCGGCGCCGCCGTCGAGCGCGCCGTCGCCCTCCTGGAACACACGGCGAAGGAAGCGGGCGTCGACCGGCTGCACACCGTCGGCATCGGCGCCCCCGGCCTGATCGACCCGGCGTCGGGCGAACTCCGCGACTCCTCCGGCCTCCCCGAGTGGCACCGCCGTCTGGTCGCCGTGCTCCAGGAGCGGCTGCCCGCCCGGGTCCTGGTCGAGAACGAGACGAACCTCGCGGCCCTCGCCGAGCAGGTCGACGGCGCCGCCCGCGCGCAGGACACCTTCGTGCTGCTCTGGCTCGGGCTCGGCATCGGCGCGGCCGTCGTCCTCGACGGCAAGCTGCGCCGCGGTGCCTCCGGCGGCACCGGGGAGGTCGGCTTCCTGCCCGTGCCCGGCACGACCGGACTGCCCACCGCCATCGACTGCGGCGGCGGCTACCACTCCCTGGCCGGTTCCGCCGCGATCCTCGAACTGGCCGCCGCGCACGGTCTCGTGGCGCCGGGCGAGCCGGTGGAGCGCGCCGCCGAGGTGGTCCGCGACGCGGTCGCCGCCGGCGCGGACGCCTTCCTCGACGCCCTCGCCGACCGCGTCGTCCTCGGCGCCGCCGCGATCGTCGCGGTCCTCGACCCCGGCTGCCTGGTCCTCGCCGGCGAGGTGGGCCGGGCGGGCGCCGAGACCCTGGCCCACCGCGTCACCACCCGCCTGAGCCGCATGTCCCCGCTGGCGACGGAGGTCCGGCCCGGGGCGCTGGGCGGCGAAGCGGTGCTGCGCGGGGCGCTCCTGATGGCGCGGGAGGCGGCGCAGGAGGAGGTCTTCGGGGCGGGTGGCTAGCCCCGCCCCGGAGGATCAGCGCCGCAGATACTCCTCGAACGTCACCTTCCCCACCGCCCGCTCCGGTGCCAGATGGCCGCCCGAGCGGAACGCCCGGTACGTCCTCCCCGCCAGCGGCACGCTCACCACCGCCCGGTGCTTCCCCTCCGTCCGCAGGTAGGCGCGGGCCAGGTCCTTGAACGTGCGGATCTCGGGGCCGCCCATGTCGGGGACCCGGCCCGCCGGGGGCTCAAGGGCCAGCACGGCCAGCCGGTCGGCGACCTCCGCCACCTCGATCGGCTGGTCGTCGAGTCCTGCGGGGAGCACCATCACCGGTGACTTCGCGAAGGTGCGCAGGATGTCGTGGACGAACCCGTGGAACTGCGTCGCGCGCAGGATCGTCCAGCCGATCCCGGACTCCTCGACCAGCCGCTCCACTGCGTGCTTCGCCTTGTAGTAGCCGAACGGCACCCGGTCGACGCCGACGATGGAGATGTAGACGAGGTGCGGGACCTTCGCCCGGCGCGCGGCCCCGATCAGGTTCCGCGCGGCCTCCTCGTCCCCGCCGCGCGGCGACGACGCGCAGTGCACGACGACATCCGCCCCCTCGACGGCCCGGTCGAGCGCGGGTCCGCCCTCGCGCAGGTCGACCGCGTACCGCTCGGACTTCCTGCTCAGCACCCGCACCTCGTGCCCGCCCTCGCGCAGCCGCTCGGTGACGAGCCGGCCCAGCGTCCCGGTACCCCCGGTCACCACGATCGTGGTCACGGCCGCATCAGCTCCTCCGCATCCGGAGCGCTCCCTCGTGGAGCACCCGTACGGAACTGAGAACCGGCGGACCCGCGCGAATGTGACAGCCTCCGGGGATTTCCGCTCAGAAATCTCCGGACGAGGCCCGCTGACGGTTCACGAACTCCAGCTTGTCCGGGCTGACGACCGTCTGCGCGGCCACCACGAGACCGCCCCGCACCTCGAACGTGACGACCGCGAACACCGTGCCCCCGACCGTGGCGACGAGCCCCGGACCCCCGTTGACCTCGGCGACCGACAGCTCCGCACCCACCAGATACCGTTCCGCGATGCCCACCAGGAACCGCAGCACCTTCTCGCGGCCCGCGACCGGCCTGCGCGCCGCGCTGACCTTGCCGCCACCGTCGCTCCACCACACCACGTCGGCGGCGAGCATGTTCTCCAGCGCGGCCAGATCGCCCTCGCGCGCCGCCCCGGTGAACGCCTCCGCCAGCTCCCGCCGCACCCGCTCCGACGGCTCGAACCGCGCCCCCGGCTCCCCGATCCGGGCCGTCGCCCGCCGGTACAGCTGACGGCAGTGCGCCTCGCCCAGGTCCAGGACCCCGGCGATCTCCCGGTAGCCGTACGCGAACGCCTCGCGCAGCACGTACACGGCGCGCTCGGTCGGCGTCAGCCGCTCGAGGAGCACCAGAAGCGCGGCGGAGACCGAGTCGCGCTGCTCCGCCGATTCCAGCGGGCCGAGCGCGCCGTCGGAGGTGAGGACCGGCTCGGGCAGCCACGGCCCCGCGTACTGCTCGCGCCGCGCCCGGGCCGACGTCAGCCGGTTCAGGCAGAGGTTCGTGACGACCTTGGCGAGCCAGCCCCCGAGGTGCTCGATCGAACCCGGCTCGGTACCGGCGAACCGCAGGTAGGCGTCCTGCACCACGTCCTGCGCCTCCTCGGCGGAGCCGAGCATCCGGTAGGCGAGACCGAACATCCGCGGGCGGTGCCGCTCGAACTCGGCGGCGCGCCCGGGGCCGTCGGCAGGGTGGGTGGCTGAGCTGGTCGTCACGTACGCAGCCTGTCAGACGGGCCCGCCGGCGCCCGCACCCCTGTGAGCCAGCACACAGCACACCCATGCATGCACATCGATCGGACGTGGCACACTGGCCGTGTACCAGAAGCAGCGCACTCCGGGGTCGGTGAAAGTCCGAACCGGCGGTTACAGTCCGCGACCCGGTCACGTCCAGTGGCCGGTTGACCAGGTGAAATTCCTGGACCGACGGTTAAAGTCCGGATGGGAGGCAGTGCGCGGCGGGCGGGCACCCCAGGGTGCGCGTCGCCGTCTGTTCCGGGTGCCGTCCACGTGTCGTGGCCGGTCCCGCCGTTCGGCGTCGTCCCTGTAATGAACCGGTGCCGCAGTCCGTACGTTCTGTCGTCGTCGCGCGACAGTGCCCCGGAGTCCAGTCCCTCAGAGGGAGGACCCGGGAAGTGTTCACCGGAATCGTCGAAGAGCTGGGCGAGATCACCGCCGTCGAGACGTTCGGCAGCCCGGTCGAGGCATGTCGCTTCCGCGTCCGCGGCCCCGTCGTCACCGAAGGCGCCAAGCACGGTGACTCCATCGCGGTCAACGGGGTCTGCCTCACCGTCGTCGAGCACGACGGCGACTCCTTCACCGCCGACGTCATGGCCGAGACCCTCAAGCGCTCCAGCCTCGGCGCGCTCGCGACCGGCTCCCGCGTCAACCTCGAACGCCCGATGATCGCGGACGGCCGCTTCGGCGGCCACATCGTGCAGGGCCACGTCGACGGCACCGGCACGATCATCGAACGTCTTCCCTCCACGCACTGGGAGATCGTCAAGATCTCGCTCCCCGACGAGCTGGCCCGGTACGTCGTCGAGAAGGGCTCCATCACCGTCGACGGCGTGAGCCTGACCGTCGTCGAGGCGGGCGCCGACTACTTCACCCTCAGCCTCATCCCCACCACCCTCGACCTGACCACGCTCGGCATCAAGCAGCCCGGCGACCCGGTCAACCTCGAGGTCGACGTCCTCGCGAAATACGTCGAGCGGATGCTCGGTTACCAGGGCAGCGATCAGCACACCGGCCGGAACAGCGCTCAGGGGGGCACCAAGTGAACTGGCTCAACACGGAAGCGTTCACCCTCTTCGACCAGCACATCCTCTGGTCGGACATGATCGGCAACACGATCGGTCTGATAGCCCTCGCGCTCGGCTGGCGCCGCTCCATATGGACCTGGCCCGCCCAGCTGGTCTCCGGCGCGATCCTGCTCACCGCGTTCGCCACCGCCCACCTCTCGGGCAGCGCGGGCAAGCAGCTCGTCGTCATCGTCGTCGCCCTCTTCGGCTGGTGGCAGTGGAACCGCGGCCAGGGCACGGCGCAGGACGGCTCCATCGCCGTGCGGTTCGCCACCTGGCGCGAGCGGGGCGCCCTCGTCGGCGCCGCCGCGCTCGGCACCCTCGCCGTCGGCGGCCTGTTCACCGCGTTCCCGACGCTGTCGTGGGACCCGTGGCCGGACGCCTACATCTTCGTCGGGACCGTCGTCGCCATGTACGCCCAGGCGCGCGGCATGGTCGAGTTCTGGTTCGCCTGGCTCCTCGTCGACCTCGTCGGCGTCCCGCTGAACTTCGCCAACGGCTTCGCCTTCTCCGGCTTCGTCTACGTCATCTACGGCGCGCTCGTCCTGTGGGGCATGCGCGACTGGTGGCTGCGGTCCCGCGCCGCCGCGGCCAAGGCCCCCGCGCTCGAAGGAGCCCACGCATGAGCACCGCAGCCCACCTGTACGAGATCACCGCCGACACCGACCTCGGCCTCGACCCGGTCGAACAGGCCATCCGCGACATCGCCGCGGGCCGCCCCGTCGTGGTCGTCGACGACGAGGACCGGGAGAACGAGGGCGACCTCGTCGTCGCCGCCGAGAAGATCACGCCCGAGATCGTCGCGTTCATGATGAGCGAGTGCCGCGGCCTGATCTGCGCGCCCATGGAGGGCGCGGAGCTGGACCGGCTCGCCCTGCCGCAGATGGTCGGCGACAACACCGAGTCGATGAAGACCGCGTTCACCGTCTCCGTCGACGCCTCCGGCGCGCACGGCGTCACCACCGGCATCTCCGCCGCCGACCGCGCCGTGACGCTCCGGCTCCTCGCGAGCGGCACGGCCGAACCCGGCGACTTCGTCCGGCCCGGCCACATCTTCCCGCTGCGCGCCCGCACCGGCGGTGTCCTGGCCAGGAACGGCCACACCGAGGCCGCCGTCGACCTCGCCCGCCTCGCGGGCCTGCGTCCGGCAGGGGCCATCGTGGAGATCGCGGGCGAGGACGGCGTCATGCTGCGCCTGCCCGAGCTGATCCCGTTCGCCCGCAAGCACGGCCTGACGATCATCTCCATCGAGGACCTGATCGCCTACCGCCGCTCCGCCGAGCCCACGGTCAAGCGCGAGGCGACCGTCCATCTGCCCACCGCCTTCGGCGAGTTCACGGCGTACGGCTACCGCTCCACGGTCGACGGAGTCGAGCACGTCGCCCTCGTCCACGGCGACCTGGGCGACGCCTCCGACGACGAGCCCGTCCTGGTCCGCATCCACTCCGAGTGCCTCACCGGCGACGTCTTCCACTCCCTGCGCTGCGACTGCGGTCCCCAGCTGGAGGAATCGATGCGCCGCATCGTCGAGAACGGCCGCGGCGTCGTCGTCTACCTGCGCGGCCACGAGGGCCGCGGCATCGGCCTGCTCTCCAAGCTGCGCGCCTACGAGCTCCAGGAGCAGGGCCGCGACACCCTCGACGCCAACCTGGAGCTGGGCCTGCCCGCCGACGCCCGCGACTACGCGGCGGGCGCCCAGATCCTCGACGACCTCGGCGTGCGCACCCTGCGCCTGATGACCAACAACCCCGACAAGACCGACGCCCTCACCCGGCACGGCCTCGTCGTCACCGCCCGCGAGCCCATGCCGATCACCGCGGGCGAGCACAACCTCCGCTACCTGCGCACCAAGCGGGACCGGATGGGCCACGACCTGCCCTGGCTGGACACGCCCAAGACGTCCGCCTGCACCAACCAGTAACCAGTAAGTCCAGCTGTTCCCTGAACCCATCTACGTACGAGGAGAAGCGCGTGAGCGGCAAGGGTGCCCCCGAACTGAGCGTGAAGAACTGCGGCGACCTGCGCGTGGCCGTCATCGCCGCCCAGTGGCACGAGAAGGTCATGGACGGGCTCGTCGACGGCGCCCTGCGCGCACTGGGCGAGCTGGGCATCAGCGAGCCCACCGTCCTGCGCGTCCCCGGCAGCTTCGAGCTGCCGGTCGTCGCCAAGGTCCTCGCGGGCCGCGGCTACGACGCGATCGTCGCGCTCGGCGTCGTCATCCGCGGCGGCACCCCGCACTTCGAGTACGTGTGCCAGGGCGTCACCCAGGGCCTCACCCAGGTCTCCGTCGACACCGGCGTCCCCATCGGCTTCGGCGTCCTCACCTGCGACACCGAGGAGCAGGCGCTGGACCGGGCCGGCATCGAGGGCTCCCGCGAGGACAAGGGGCACGAAGCGGTCACCGCGGCCGTGGCCACCGCCACCACGCTGCGTACCGTCTCCGAACCCTGGCGTTAGGGGCGGGGGAGAGCCGCGTAAAGTAGGGGCCACCATGTCCAATAAGACGTTCGAGGAGCTCTTCGCCGAGCTCCAGCAGAAGGCCGCCACCGGCGACCCCGCCACTTCCCGCACCGCCGAGCTGGTCGGCAAGGGCGTCCATGCCATCGGCAAGAAGGTCGTCGAGGAGGCCGCCGAAGTCTGGATGGCGGCCGAGCACGAGGGCAAGGAAGCCGCCGCCGAGGAGATCTCGCAGCTGCTCTACCACGTGCAGGTGATGATGGTCGCCCGCGGCATCTCCCTCGACGACGTGTACGCCCATCTCTGAGCCGGCCCCCGAGTCCGTTCACCTCTCTCCCCCTTACGCGAAGGAATCCGTCCTCATGCTGCGCATCGCCGTCCCCAACAAGGGTTCACTGTCCGGGCCTGCGTCGGCGATGCTCCATGAGGCCGGGTACCGCCAGCGCAAGGAGTCCAAGGAACTCGTCACGGTCGACCCGGACAACGAGGTCGAGTTCTTCTACCTGCGCCCCAAGGACATCGCGATCTACGTGGCGTCCGGCAAGCTCGACATCGGCCTCACCGGCCAGGACCTCCTGATCGACTCCGGGGCCAACGCCGAGACGATCCTGCCGCTCGGCTTCGCCCGCTCCACCTTCCGCTTCGCGTCCCGGCCCGGCGCGGTCAAGGACCTCGCCGATCTCGCGGGCAAGACGATCGCCACCTCCTACGAGGGCATCGTCGGCAAGTACCTCGCCGAGCACGGTGTGGACGCCTCCGTCGTCCACCTCGACGGCGCCGTGGAGACCGCCATCGAGCTGGGCGTCGCCGACGCCATCGCCGATGTCGTGGAGACCGGCACCTCGCTGCGCAACGCGGGCCTTGAGGTCTTCGGCGAGCCGATCATGAAGTCCGAGGCGTGCGTCATCCGCCGCAAGGGCGACAGCGCCGAGGACCCGAAGGTGCAGCAGTTCCTGCGCCGCCTCCAAGGCGTCCTCGTCGCGCGGACGTACGTGATGATGGACTACGACTGCCGCGCCGAGCACCTGGAGAAGGCCGTCGCCCTCACCCCGGGTCTGGAGTCGCCGACCGTCTCCCCGCTGCACAACGAGGGCTGGGTCGCCGTGCGCGCCATGGTCCCCGCCAAGGACGCGCAGCGCATCATGGACGACCTGTACGCCCTGGGCGCGCGGGCCATCCTCACCACGGCCATCCACGCCTGCCGCCTCTGAGGACGCCGAGCCATGTCCGACCCCGTAGCCCCTCCCGCTCTTCCGGTCACCTTCCGGCCCGGCCACACCCGTGTGATCCTGCACGCGCTCGGCGCCGCCTGCTTCGTCGTGATCACCGCGATCGCCCTGATGATCGACACGATGAGCCCGGGGGAGAAGATCAGCTTCGTCTTCACCGCGGCCCTCTTCTGGGGCGTGCTCGGGCTGCTCGCGCGGCCCAAGGTCGTCGCCGACGAGGAGGGCGTCACGGTCGTCAACATCGCCCGTGGCCGCCGCCTCGCCTGGGCGGAGATCGTCCAGGTCAACCTGCGCCCCGGCGACCCCTGGGTCTTCCTCAACCTCACCGACGGCACCAGCCTGGCCGCCATGGGCATCCAGCCGGCCCTGGCCAAGCAGAGCGCCATCCGCGACGCGAAGACGCTCCGCGCCCTGGCAGAGGCCCGCACGGGCCTCCAGAACTGAGCCGACCGCACCTCAGGGCTGAACCAGGGCCCCGGCCCCTGCCACCTTTGCCGTGGACTTGATTAATCTGTTGGGCGGGGCGTGCGCCATGTGCCGCCCCGCCCCTGACGCGCCCGGACGGGTGGGCGGGGGCTCCTGCTAACCAAGGAGTGACTCCCTCCAGCGATGGACGGATCGTCCGGCAGTACCTGCGCCGCCCCCTCCCGACATAGCGCGCCCCTCGCGCGCAGGTCCCCGGAGGCGGCGGCATGACCATCCCGTTGCTGCTCCTCGCGGCAGCCTTTCTCCTGATCCTCGCCAACGGGTTCTTCGTGGCGGCCGAGTTCGGGCTCGTCACCGTCGAGCGCCAGGACGCCAAGGAGGCGGCGGACACCGGCGACAAGCGCGCCCGTACCGTCGTCGAGGCGCTCAAGGAGCTGTCCTTCCAGCTCTCCGGCACCCAGCTCGGCATCACCATCACCTCGCTGATCGTCGGCATGCTCGCCGAACCGGCCCTCGCCGAACTGCTGCGCGGCCCCTTCACCGCCGTCGGCATCCCCGAGGGCGCCGCGCGCGGCATCGCGGTCGTCGTCGGCATGCTCCTCGCGGCCGCCGTGCAGATGGTGATCGGCGAGCTGGTACCGAAGAACTGGGCGGTCTCGAAGCCGCTCCAGGTGGCCCGCTTCGTGGCCGGCCCCCAGCACGCCTTCGCCCGCCTCTTCCGCCCGGTGATCGCCCTGCTCAACACGGTCGCCAACCGCCTCGTCCGCGCCCTCGGCGTCGAACCGGCCGACGAGCTGGCCTCCGCCCGCACCCCGGGCGAGCTGGTCTCGCTGGCCCGCCACTCGGCACAGGCGGGCACCCTGGAGCAGGACACCGCCGACCTGTTCGTCCGCACGCTGTCGCTCGGCGAACTGACCGCGCAGCACGTCATGACGCCCCGCGTGAAGGTCAGCGCGCTGCAGGCCTCCGCGACCGCCGAGGACGTCGTCAACCTGACCCGCGCCACCGGCCTCTCCCGCTTCCCCGTCTACCGGGAGCGGATCGACGAGGTCATCGGCATGGTCCACCTCAAGGACGCCCTGGCGATGCCCGCGCACGAGCGCCTGCGCACGCCCGTCGTGCGCATCGCCCAGGCCCCGCTCCTGGTCCCGGAGACCCTGCCCGTGCAGCCGCTCCTCGCGCGCCTGCGCAGCGAGCAGCCGATCGCCGTCGTCGTCGACGAGTACGGCGGCACGGCCGGGGTCGTCACCCTGGAGGACATCGTGGAGGAACTCGTCGGCGAGGTCCGCGACGAGCACGACCGGCTCGACCTGCCCGAACTCGCGGCAGCCCCCGCCGAGGACGGCCGCCCCGCCTGGGACGCCGACGGCAGCTGCCGCGTCGACATCCTGCGCCGCATCGGTCTCGACGTCCCCGAGGGCCCGTACGAGACGGTGGCCGGCCTCGTCGCCGACCTCTTGGGCCGCATCCCGGCTCCGGGCGACCGGGCCGAGCTGCCCGGCTGGCGGCTCTCCGTGCGCCAGGTCGACCACTACCGCGCCGAGCGCGTCCGCATCGTCAAGCTCGCGGACGCCCCGGCCGCCGTCCTGGAGGCGGCCCGATGAGCGCCCTGCAACTCTTCTTCGCGATCCTGCTCGTCCTCGCCAACGGCTTCTTCGTCGGCGCGGAGTTCGCCCTGGTCTCGGTCCGCCGCAGCCAGATCGAACCGCTGCCGGGCAAGCGCGCCCGGCAGGTCCTGTACGGGCTCGAACACCTGCCGCAGATGATGGCGGCGGCCCAGTTCGGCATCACCGTCTGCTCGCTGACGCTCGGCGCGGTGGCGGAGCCGACGGTGGCCCACCTCCTGGAGCCCGTCTTCGAGGCGGTCCACATCCCGCACGGCATGGTCCACCCGCTGGGCTACGCCATCGCCCTCGCGGCCGTCGTCTTCCTGCACCTGGTCATCGGCGAGATGGTGCCGAAGAACCTGGCGATGGCGGCGCCCGAGAAGACCGCGCTGTGGTTCAGCCCGGGGCTCGTCGCCTTCGCCCGGCTGTGCAAGCCGGTGACGATCGCGCTCGGCGCCTGCGCCCGCGTCATCCTGAAGCTGTTCGGGGTCGAGCCGAAGGACGAGGTCGAGGCGGTCTTCACCAGCGAGCAGCTCAACCGCCTGGTGGAGGACTCCGGCGAGGCCGGGCTGCTCGACCCGGAGGAGCAGGAGCGCCTGGAGGACGCCCTGGAGCTGGGCTCGCGCCCGGTCACCGACGTCCTCCTGACCCGCGCGGACCTGGTCACGGTCGGCCCCTCGGTCACCCCGGCCGAGATCGTCGCCCTGACGGCGCGCACCGGGTACTCCCGCTTCCCGGTCTGCGCGGAGGGCGGCGCCTTCATGGGCTACCTGCACATCAAGGACGTCCTGGACCTGATCGAGGGCCCCGGCACGGACCGCGCGGTCCCGCAGCAGATCTGGCGCCCGATGACCACGCTGCGCGCCGAGCTGCCGCTGGACGACGCCCTGACGGTGATGCGCCGCGCGGCGACGCACCTGGCGCAGGTCGCCGACGCCTCGGGGCGGGTCCTCGGCCTCGTAGCCCTGGAGGACGTCCTGGAGCTCCTGGTCGGCGAGGTCCGCGACCCGGCGCACCGGGACGAGCCGGAGCGGCCCGCGGAGCCCGAGGTCCCGGTGGCCCGGACGAAGCAGGAGGCGCTGACGTAGCCGCCGGGCGGGACGGCCGCGGGACCCTACAGCCCCATCGGGTCCTGCGGCCCCCGCCCGGACAGCACCTCTCCGTACGCCTGCATGAGATCGGGCAGCCGCAGCGTGGCCAGGTCGTCGCGGGACGGCTCGGTCAGATAGCCGGTGAGCCGCAGATCGCGGTAGGCGCAGGACTTCTCGTACAGCGTGCGCAGGAACCGTCCGTTGCCCAGCTCGTCGATCCAGCCCTGCTCCACCACGTGCCCGGCGATGGAGCGCAGCTCCTCCAGGGCCTCCTCGTCCCACGCGTCCCCGTTCTCCGCCGCCAGGACCTCGCCGATCGAGGTCAGCTCCAGCGGCCGGTACGAGGGGAAGTCGACCCGCGACGTGAAGCGCGACGACAGGCCGGGGTTGGCGGCGAGCAGCCGGTCCATGCCCTCCGGATACCCGGCGAGGATCACCACGAGGTGGTCCCGGTTGTCCTCGGCCCGCTTGAGCAGCACTTGCAGGGCCTCGTCGCCGTACGCGTCGCCCTTGCCGTAGCCGGAGTTGGACAGCGCGTACGCCTCGTCGACGAAGAGGACGCCGCCGAGCGCGGAGTCGATCAGCTCGTTGGCCTTCACGGCGGTCTGGCCGAGGTATTCGCCGACCAGGTCCGAGCGCTGGGCCTCCACGAGGTGGTCGCCGCCGAGCAGGCCGAGCGCGTAGAAGACCCGGCCGAGGATGCGGGCCACCGTCGTCTTGCCGGTGCCCGAGGGGCCCGAGAAGACGAAGTGACGCTTCGGCGGCTGGACCGGCAGGCCCTGCCCGGCGCGCAGGCGCGCCATGTTGAGCTGCGCGGAGAGCGCCTTGACCTGCCGCTTCACCGGCTCCAGGCCGACCATCAGCTCCAGCTCGGAGAGCGCCTCCTCAAGGAGTACCGGATCGGCGGGCCCGGCGGGCAGCGGCGCGGAGACCGGTACGACGGCCTTCTCCCGCACCATGTCGGGCTCGTCCGCGCCGACCGTGCTCGGGGTCGGCAGACCGGGCTCGGTGACCTTCACATCCCGCCCGTCGCCCGCGTACAGCGGCTCGACCGACTCCCCGCCGTCCGCGGTGTCCTGATACCCGGTCAGGGGGAGCGGGGCGAGATCGGGGCCGTCGCCGAAGTCCCCGTACCCGTCCCCCTCGGCGATCGCCGCGAGCCGCGCCGAGGTGTCCATGAACGCCGGGTCCACCCGGTGCACGGCCCGGTACAGCGGCATCGCGGCGGCCGAACGGCCCGTGCCCTCGTGCGCCCGCGCCAGCCAGTACCGCAACTCCTTGCGCTGCGGCTGCTCGCTGCGACAGCGCATCAGGGCCGACGAGAGCAGCGGCTCCGCCTGCCCGTACATCTCCAGGCGGACTCGTGCCATGCCGCCGAAGAGCCCGGCCTCGATGCCGAGCATCGGATCGTCGATCAGCGAGTCCGTCTGCCGGACCAGCTGGTCCCAGTCCTTGACCAGGTAGGCCCGGCAGGCGTGCAGGAAACGCACCTGCGGGTCCGCGTCCGCCTGCGGCAGCGTGGACAGGGCCCGGTCCAGCTCCGGGACGTGGCGCCCGTCCAGCCAGTGCGAGGCGTGCGCGAGCAGCAGGTCGCGCGGGCGTTCCAGGACCGGCTGCACCCACCAGCCCAGCCAGTACCAGGAGTTGAGCGTGCGGCGGTGTCTCGTGCGCTGCTCGCCGAACCGGTCGCGGTGGCGGAACATCCGCAGCAGCGCCGTCGTCGTGTCGATCCGCAGCGCGTGCAGTCCGAGCCAGCCGTCGGCCATCCCCGGATCGAGCCGCACGGCGGTCCGGAACTCCTCCTCCGCCTGCGGATACGCGCCCATCGTGTACGCGTCGACGCCCCGCAGCCAGGCGAGGTCGGCCGGGCCCGTCGGCGCGCCGGTGCCGAAGTCCATCACGTCCCCCACAAGCCGTGCCCCCGATGAACCGCTCTGTCATGGACGGGAGTTGTCACGATGCGGACAGCGAGCCGTCCGTAGACCGCACCGAAGGCATCGTACCTGCGGGGGCGTGGTCGGCCGTAGGGCGCGGCAGCCCCGGATCGGGCCGGAGACGCGGGATTTCGCGCAGGTGAGCGCCCTGCCGCATGGTGACCCAGGGTGAGCGATGAGCGGCCCGGCGCGGATCGACATGGACATTGCGGGCAGAACGAAGCCCCCGATCACGGGGGAACAACCGGGGGCTTCGCGTCTGGCGGCGGCCGTCGAAGGCCGCTCATTGGAAACGTAAGTCCTGTACGGCCCCCCGGTCAAGCAGAGTTGAGGCACTCGGAGAAAGTGGCGGAAGGCCGTATCGAGGGCGTCAGCGTACCGCTGGCGGTTCCTCACCCTGTGTGACGACAGGGTGGTTTCGCAGGGTCCCGCCAGGCCCCACACGCACCTCGTACCCCTCGGGGCACTCCCGTACCAATTCCCCGGCGAAGGGGCGGGACGGGTCCCGAGTGAAATGCTCGCGCTCCGCCGGTATCCAGCCGTCCCAGAAGCTCTCCTGCGCCGCGCCGTCCCTGGCCCGCCCGCGCGCCCACGCCGTCTCCCGCGGCAGATCCATCCACACGAGCCGCGCCAGGGAGGGCCGCAGAGCGCGCCGGCCCGCGCCCACGCCCTCCACGAGGATCACCTCGGCGGGCTCGATGACCCGTACGGCGTCGAAGCGCCGGGCGTGCCAGTCGTAGGTCGCGTAGTGCGCCGCGTCGCCCCGCGAGAGGGGAGCGAGTACCTGTTCGCGCAGTCGGTCCGTCCAGGCGAAGAGGGCGTCGTGGCTCGCGAGGTCGTCGAGGCGCAGCACCGGGGCCCCGCCGAGCGCCGCGGCGAGCCGCGTCGCGAAGGTCGACTTCCCGGATCCCGCGTGCCCGTCGATGCCGACGAGACGTACGGGGCCGCACGAGGGCGGCAGCCGGCGCAGGCGGTCGGCGTACGCGGCGAGGGGCACGGGCTGATAGCTCACAACCGCCAGGTTACGTGCCGGCCCGGGCGGGTTTCATGTGCGCCGCCGCAGGTCATTCCAGTGGTGGAGACCAATATTGGTACGGGTGACAGGCCCCGAAACGCTGGTGGAAATCGCGTCACTGCGGCCATAGTTGGCGCACCGTTTCCCCTGAACCACGACAAGCAGCGCGGGGGCCGCACCTGGCCCGCCCGCACGACCTGTCCGCCGCACGACCTGTCCGATCCGTACGACCCGTCCGCCCGCACGATCCGTCCGATCCGCATGACTCGTCTGCCCGTACAACCCGTCTGGTCCCCTAGCCCGTCCGTCCGCACGATCCGTCCGATCCGTGCGACCCGCTGATCAGCGACAGCCTGTCCGCCCGCACGACCCATCCGATTCCGCGCGACCGTCAGATCCGTCCGATCCCGTACGGCCGTCTGATCCGCACGACCGTCCGGTCAGCACGTCCCGTCCGCCCGCACAACCGCCCAATTCACACGACCCGCCCGACCGATCCGCACGCCCGACCGATCCGCACCACCGTCAGACCCGCCCGATCCGCCCGATCCGCCCGACCCGTCAGACCCGTCGACTGGGGGACCACCCGATGAACCGACCCGATCAGGACTCCCGTCCGGCCCGCAGAACCGTGCTCGCCGCGGCCGCGGGCATCGCGCTCGCCGCCACGGCGGCCGCCGGCACCACCGCGCAGGCGGCGGCGGGCTCGTCCGCCGCCCGGAAGAAGGCTCCCGCACGCCCCGTGGGCACCGTGGACAACCACACCTGGACGACGTACACCGACTGGCGCTCGGGCACCGCCAAGGGCACCCGCGCCGTCTCGGGCGCCCGCCCCGGCGTGACCCTCGCCAAGGCGGCCGGCACGCTCACCTACACCGACCCGCACCTGAACAGGACGTCCGACTGGGAGTACGCGACCTGGACCTCCCCGGTCCACCGTCTGCGCGTCCCCGCCACCGAGGTCATCGCCTCCTGGAACGCCCACACCCCGCCCGGCACCTGGATCCAGGTCGAGCTCCAGGGCACGTACACCGACAAGACGAAGACGCCCTGGTACGTGATGGGCCGCTGGACCGCCGGGGACGACGAGACCGTCGACATCCGCCGCACGTCCGTCGACGACCAGAGCGACGGCAAGTCGAGCATCTGGACGGACACGTTCTCCATCGACGACGCGGCCACGGGCCTGCGGCTCGTCTCCTACAGCCTGCGCCTGACCCTGCTGCGCGCCCCCGGCGCGACGGCGGCCCCGACCGTGTGGCGGCTCGGCGCGATGGGCTCGGACGTGCCGGACCGTTTCACCGTCCCGGCCTCCACCCCCGGGCTCGCCAAGGAGCTGGACGTCCCGCGCTACTCGCAGGAGATCCACGCCGGGCAGTACCCGCAGTACGACAACGGCGGCGAGGCCTGGTGCAGCCCCACCTCCTCGCAGATGATCATCGAGTACTGGGGCCGCAAGCCGACCCCCGCCCAGCTCGCCTGGGTCGACCCGTCCTACGCGGACCCGCAGGTCTGCCACGCCGCCCGTCATACGTATGACTACCAGTACGCGGGCTGCGGCAACTGGCCCTTCAACGCGGCGTACGCGGCGACGTACGAGGACATGCAGGGCGTCGTCACCCGGCTCTCCTCCCTGACGGACCTGGAGACGCTGATCGCGGCCGGCATCCCGGCCATAACGTCCCAGTCGTTCCTCAAGGAGGAGCTGACGGGTGCGGGCTACGGCACCTCCGGGCACCTCATGACGGTCATCGGGTTCACCGCCGAGGGCGACGTGATCGCCAACGACCCGGCGTCGCCGAGCGACCCGGCGGTGCGGCGCGTGTACAAGCGGGCCGAGTGGGAGACGATCTGGCTGCGCACGAAGCGCTACAACGCCTCCGGCAAGGTGGCCTCCGGCACCGGCGGCGTCTGCTACCTGTACTTCCCGGCCCACCCGACGCCGAAGCAGCGCAAGGCGCTGGCGGCGGTGGGGGTGCGCTGACCCGCGCCGGACCGCACGGTCACGGGGTGACCACGGGTGCGACCACCCAGTCCGGGCGGCCCGGCATCGGCGGGGTCTTCGGGCCGTACAGCCACGGGCGCAGGAACCCGGACAGGTCGCGCCCGGCGACCTTCGTGGCCAGCGCCGTGAAGTCGGCCGTCGACGCCGCCCTGCCCCGGTAGGTCGTCAGCCAGGCCCGTTCGATCCGCTGGAACGTGCCGGCGCCGACCTCCTCGCGCAGCGCGTAGAGGACGAGCGCCGAACCGTCGTAGCGCATGCGCTTGAACAGATTCGGTTCGGTCGGCTCGGCGGGCGCCCCGTAGTCGTGGCGCCACTGGTCGTGGTTCTCGTAGGCCGTCCTCATGGCGGCCTCGAAGCTGTCCCCGCCGTGCTCCTCGGAGTACGCGCGCTCGTAGAACCGGGCGTGGCCCTCGCTGAGCCACAGGTCCGACCAGCCTGCGAGGGCGACGCTGTCGCCGAACCACTGGTGGGTCAGCTCGTGCATGAGGTCGCGCTCGGCGTCGACCCGGGTTCCGAGCAGGTCCGCCTTCGGCAGCAGCGACAGGGTCTGCGTCTCCAGGGCCACGCCCAGGTCCGTGTCACCGACGAGGACGCCGTACCGGTCGAAGGGGTAGGGGCCCAACCGCTCGCTCAGCCACCGCAGATGGGCGGGTGTCAGAGCGCGGTACTCCTCGGTCGGCGCGACCAGCGCGTCGGGCACGACATCGCGCAGCGGGAGGCCGCCCGGTCCCTTGCCGTCGATGAGCCGGAACCTCCCGATGGCGAGCTGTACGAGCTGCGCCGCCACCGGCTGCTCGGAGTCGTAGGTCCAGCGGACCCGGCCGCCGGGGCGCACGGACCGGTCGACGAGCCTGCCGCCCGCGACGGCCGTCAGGTCGCCCGGCGTGGTGACGCGGAAGGTGACCGGCGCGCGGCGGCTCGGGTGGTCGTCGGACGGGAAGATCAACTTGGCGCCGTTGGGCTGCGGATACAGGACCGTGCCGTCGGGCGTGGGTATCCAGCCGTAGTCCTCGATCGCGTCGTCGCGGTGCCGGGTCTGCGTCGGGTCGGCGATGTAGTCGACCTTCACGGTGAACGAACTGCCGTCGCGCAGCGCCGACTTGGGGGTGACGACCAGCTCGTCGCCGTCCCGCCGGGTCTGCGCGGGGCGCCCGTTCACGGTGACCGCGCGCAGCTCGTTGCCCGCGAAGTCGAGGTTGAAGCGGGACAGCGCCTGCTCCGCCGTCGCCGTGATCGTCGTCGACGCGGCGAACGGGGTCAGCGGCGCCCGCCAGTCGAAGTCGAGCGTGTAGTGGCGGACGCGGTAGCCGCCGTTCCCGTCGAGCGGGAACATCGGGTCGCCGAGGCCCGGGGCGCCCGGCGTGGGCGTGTTCTCGGCGGCCTGCGAGACGGTCGCCGGGGCGGTGAGCGCCGCGCCGAGCGTGAGTGCGACGGCGACGGTGAGACGGGCTCTGCGACGGGATGTGCGGGGTGTCCGGTCTGTGCGCATCGGGAACCTTCCGGTCGAGGCCGACGGGAACGCGTCGCAGTGTGGGACGCGCCACAGCACGGACCGGTTGTGCGCGGGGCAGCCGTGCCGTGCGCGTGACCAAGGTCTCGGTCGCAAACCGACATTCCGGTGGCAAGGTGGTAAGCGCACCGCCCACGAACCCAGTGCCAGTGAGTGAGACCCCCATGACCGCAAGCTCCGTAGCCGCCTCCGCCGCCAGCCAGGCCCCCGCCGCCGCGCGCACGCGCACCGGTGGCCCGCGGGAGGACGGCCCGAAGATCCTCGAGCACCTCATGGGGTGGACCTTGGTCGTCGTGCTCGCGATGTTCGTCACACAGGCCGGCCTGATGTGACGCCGCCGACAACAGCCGCGAGGGGCGGAACCCGGGCCACCGGGTTCCGCCCCTCGCATCGTGACGCGGAAGGTCCGCGCCGTGGCGTGACTAGCTGACGGCCTTGATCAGCTCACCGTTGGCGGTGTCGCCCGACAGCTCCCACAGGAACGTGCCGCCGAGGCCCTGCTGGTTCTTGTAGGTCATCTTGCCCGCGATGGTCTGCGGGGTGTCGTAGCTCCACCAGTTGGTCCCGCAGTGCGCGTACGCGGTGCCGCCGACCGTGCCCGTGGCGGGGCACTTGGTCTTCAGCTCCTTGTAGTCGTCGATGCCCTGCTCGTACTTGCCCGCGGCCGGGCCGGTCGCCGTGCCGCCCGGGGCGGACTGGGTGACGCCGGTCCAGCCGCGCCCGTAGAAGCCGATGCCGAGCAGCAGCTTCGAGGCGGGCACGCCCGCGGCCTTCAGCTTGGTGATGGTGGCGTCGGTGTTGTAGCCGGCCTTCGGGATGCCCGTGTACGCCTTCAGCGGCGAGTGCGGGGCGGTCGGCCCCTTGGCGTCCCACGCGCCGAAGTAGTCGTACGTCATCGGGTTGTACCAGTCGACGTACTGGGCGGCGCCCGCGTAGTCGGTGGCGTCCAGCTTGCCGCCCGCGGAGGCGTCGGCGGGGATGGCGGAGGTCAGCAGATAATTGGCGCCGAACTTGGCGCGCAGCGCCGCCATCAGCTTCTTGTACGCGTCACGGCCGCTGGTGTCGCAGGTCAGGCCGCAGGCGTTGGGGTACTCCCAGTCGATGTCGATGCCGTCGAAGACGTTGGCCCACTTGGAGTTCTCGACGAGGTCGTAGCAGGACTGGGCGAACGCGGCCGGGTTCTTCGCGGCCTCGGTGAACCCGCCGGACCAGGTCCAGCCGCCGAAGGACCAGAGGATCTTGAGGTTCGGGTGCTTCTTCTTCAGCTTGAGCAGCTGGTTGAAGTTGCCGCGCAGCGGCTGGTCCCAGGTGTCGGCGACGCCGTCCACGGACTGGTCGGCGGTGTACGCCTTGTCGGTCGCCGCATAGGCGTCGCCCATCGTGCACTTGCCGCCCTGGACGTTGCCGAAGGAGTAGTTGATGTGCGTCAGCTTGTTGGCGGACCCGGACGTCTCCACGTTCTTGACGTGGTAGTTCCGGTCGTAGACACCCCACTCGGTGAAGTAGCCGACGACCTTCGACCCGGCGGCCCGCGGCTGTGCGGCGGTGTCCGTCTGGGCGGCCGCGCTGCCCGAGGAGGCGAGCAGGCCCGCGCCGAGAACGGCGGAGCAAGCGGCTGCGGCGAGCGCCTTGAGGGGAGTGCGGGGGAGGCGCGATATGCGCATGGTGTCTCCTCGTGGGGGAGGGGGACCTGGGGGCGTGGGGATGACATGAACGCGTTGAGTCGGCGAACGGAACAGACAGTAGGAGGACTAGACCAGTGCGGTCAATGGTCCGGACCAATTTCCGTCGCTTCTTCAACTGGCCACCGCACGCCCGTGCTTGGGCATACGCGATACCCCGCAGCCGAGAGGGCCGGGCCTCCTCAGTAGCGCTGCGAGGTGCTGAACTGCCCCGTCCGCACCGTGGGCGCCACGAGCCGCACCCACTCGGGGTCGTGCCGCCCCGGCAGCGTCTTCCCGCGCTCGGCCCAGGCGGCGACGAGGGCGCGGTAGAGGGGCGGGTCCTGTGACGGCTGGGGCATCTGAGGAATCTGGGGCGCCTGAGGGATCTGAGGGATCTGAGGGATCTGAGGCGCCTGATGAACCGATTCTGCGAAGAGGGGCGCCGGAACGGGCGAGAGGCCGCGCCTGCGCCGTCCGGTGGGCGCAGGGGCGGAGGTCTGCGTCAGGGTCATGCCGGACCAACGCGCGGCGCCCGCCGGCGGTCACCGGCACCGGCAATCGGGCGTCCGTTCGCGGAATCACCGGGGGTGTGGGGAACGGGGCGCCGGGGCCGGGGTGTTGCCGCACACCTGCCCCGGTCCGTTGTTGCCGCACACCTACCCGGCCCGCCGTTGTTGCCGCACACCTACCCCGGCCCGCCGTAACTGACGTACCGTCAGCTCCATGGTTCCGGCGCCGAATCTCCGGTGGAGGGGAACACATGGCCCAGGACGAACGCCCCGTCGCCTTCGACGAGTACCCGGTCCATCAGGTACCGCTCTCGATGGCGCACGTCGCCACCAGCGACCGCAACGCCTACGATCGCTGCATCTTCCATCTCTTCGACCCCGATGGCGAGTTCCTGCTCATCCTGGGGCTCGGGGTGTACCCCAACCTCGGGGTGACCGACGCGTACGCCACCTTGCGGCACGGCGACACGCTGCACGCCGTCCGCGCCTCGGACGCGCTGAGCGACGAGACCCGGACGCGGATGGAGGTCGGCCCGCTGCGCATCCTCGTCGAGCGGCCGCTGAAGGACTTCGTCCTGACCTGCGCCGCCGACACCGGCGACCCGGGCGGGCTCGCGTACGAGATCGCCTGGCACGCCGACTTCCCCGCGCTCTGGGAACCCCATCACACGCAGCGTCGCGGCGCCCGGCTCATCCTGGAGGGCAAACGGTTCGTGCAGGCCGGACGGTGCGACGGCCGGCTGCGGATCGGCGGCCGCGAGGTCGAGGTGCGCGGCTGGACCGGGACCCGCGACCGCAGCTGGGGCGTGCGGCCCGTGCCCGGCGAGGAGGGCGGCCGGCTCGCCGCCGAGCACCCGACCGACGGGTTCCACTGGGTCTGGGCGCCGGTCCGCTTCGAGGACCGGTTCCTGATGGTGGTGGTGCAGGAGGATGCCGACGGGTACCGCACCCTGAACGACGCGACCCTGGTCCGCGAGGGCCGGCGCGACCGCCGGCTCGGCTGGCCCCGCGTCGACATCGGCTACCGCCCCGGCACCCGCCACCCGAGGGACGCGGTCATCCACCTCACCGACCCGGACGACCGCAAGCCCCTCGACGTCGGGGTGGAGATCCTCACCTCCTCACCGCTGGCCCTGGGCGCGGGCTACCCGCCCGCCGACGACTGGCAGCACGGCACCTGGCAGGGGCGCGACTGGACCGACCGCCGCACCTACGACCTCTCCGACCCCGCGTCCCACCCCCGCGCCGCCTACGGAGTGACCGACCACGCCGCCCGCTTCACCCTCGACGGGCGCGTCGGCCACGGCATCTTCGAGCACGGCAGCTTCGGCCGCCACGACCCGAGCGGCTTCACCGGCTTCGACTCGGTGGCGCCCGAACGACCTTGAGCCCAGTTCCGTCGCCTTCGGAGGGAGTCCGGTCATGGCCGGCGCACCGCGCCCCCGCACCTCCACGCGGGAACCCGAGGAGATCGCCCGCCGCCTCACCGCCTGGCTGGGCCACCGCCTGCCCGGCGCCAAGGCGGTGAACGTCACCGTCCCCACGTCCAACGGCATGTCCAGCGAGACCCTGCTCTTCGACATCGAGCACCCCAGGCCTCCCGTCAGGGCGTGCGCGCTGCGGCTCGCCGCGGACCCGTCGGCGTACACGGTCTTCCCGGTGTACGACATGGGGCGGCAGTACCGCACGATGCGGCTGGCCGCCGAACGGGCCCGGCTGCCGGTGCCGCGCGTGCTCTGGCTGGAGGAGGACACGACGGCGCTCGGCGCGCCGTTCTTCGTGATGGAGCGGGTCGCCGGGCGCGTCCCGCCCGACGTGATGCCCTACACGTACGAGGGGAACTGGCTGCACGCCGCCACGGACGACGAGCGCGCCCGTCTGGAGGACGCCAGCATCCGACTGCTCGCCCAACTGCACGACGGCGTACCCGCGGCCGAGGCGGACTTCCTCGCTCTGCCGGGCGACGGGAGCCCGCTGCGCAGACACGTCGAGGCCCAACGCGCCTACTACGCCTGGGTCGTCGAGGGCCTCGCGCGTTCACCGCTCATCGAGAGCGCCTTCGCGCGCCTGGAGGAGCTGTGGCCGCGCGAGGAGGGCGAGCCGGTCCTCAACTGGGGCGACGCCCGCATCGGCAACGTCGTCTACGACGGTTTCACCCCGGTCGCCGTCCTCGACTGGGAGATGGCGGCGCTCGCCCCGCGCGAGGTGGACCTCGGCTGGACGGTCTATCTGCACCGCTTCTTCCAGGACCTGACCGAGGGCTTCGGCCAGCGCGGCCTGCCCGGCTTCCTGCGCCGCGACCGCGTCGAGGCGCGCTACGCCGAACTCACCGGGCACATCCCGCGCGACATGGACTTCCACACGCTCTACGCGGCGCTGCGGCACGCGATCGTGATGCTCCGCGTCGCCTACCGCCAGATCCACTTCGGGGAGGCCGTCGTGCCCGCCGATCCGGACACGCTGATCCTGCACCACGGCAGCCTGCGGGCCATGGTGCAGGGCAGGTACTGGACAAATCTCGGCTAGAGGAAGGGGCGCGGTTCAGGCCGCGGCCCGGCGGTTCGGCTGGAACGGCACGCGCAGCGGCCGCGAACCGGGCCCGCCCACGTGCGAGAACGGCTGCATGCGCCAGTCGAGCCCCTGAGGCAGTGTCAGGAGCAGGGCGGTGTCCTGCTCCTGAGCCCCGATCAGCTCGTCGGCGGGCCGCGCCTCGGCGGCCGGCCGGCCCGTGCCCGCGCAGACGGTGAGTCCGAACGGGTTCCAGGGCGAGGCGCACAGCGCGTGCTCCGGCAGGACGTCCTCGTCCGCGAGGAGCGCGATGGGCTGGGCGCAGTCCGGGCAGAGCACCCGGTACATCTCGAACGTGTCGTAGGAGTCGGCGTCGGCGTCGATGCCGGTGTCCGCTTCGACGGACTCCTCGTCGAAGACGTCGCGTTCGACGCCCTCCGGCTGGGGCTCGGCGACGGTGCGCTTGCGCTGACGGGATGCGGGGCGTCCGGGACGCTTCACGTTCTGCATGGGAATCTCCCCCTCGGGTGGGCCGACCAGGAACCGCGGCCACGACCACAGCAAGCACTTCCCTCCCCGCCCACGCGGTAATCGCTTCCCGTGTGAGGACACGGTCGGAAGTGTGTGGTCTTCGTCACATGCCGATTGCCCGTGCCCGGGGCGCGGTAGGCGAAGGGGCCGCACAGGGCCGTTCGCGCCGCTCCGAGGTATCCCGGGCGATCACGGGGCGGTAGGTTCTGCCGCATGGAGGAGCTCGACCGACAGATCGTGCAGCTGCTCGTCAAGGACGGGCGGATGAGCTACACCGACCTGGGCAAGGCCACGGGCCTGTCCACGTCGGCCGTGCACCAGCGAGTGCGCCGCCTGGAGCAGCGCGGCGTGATCCGCGGGTACGCCGCGGTCGTCGACCCCGAGGCGGTGGGCCTGCCGCTGACCGCGTTCATCTCGGTGAAGCCGTTCGACCCGAGCGCCCCCGACGACATCGCCGAGCGGCTCGCGGGCGTCCCCGAGATCGAGGCGTGCCACAGCGTGGCCGGGGACGAGAACTACATCCTCAAGGTCCGCGTCGAGACCCCGCACGAACTGGAGAACCTCCTCGCGCGCGTACGCTCCCTCGCCGGCGTCTCCACCCGCACGACGGTCGTCCTCTCCACGCCCTACGAGGCCCGGCCGCCGCGCATTTAGCGCCCAGGTGGGCCGAGGGCCGACAAAAAGGACCCCGGCACGCGCGCGTGGCGGCGCGCGCGGGAGACTGTCCCCCATGAGCACGCCCCCCAGCATCCGTACCGTTCTCCTCCGGCGCGGCGAGGTCCACAGCCCCGCCGACCCCTTCGCCACCGCGATGGTGGTGGAGGCCGGACACATCGCCTGGGTCGGTTCGGAAGGCGCGGCGGACGCGTTCGCGGACGGCGTGGACGAGGTGATCGACCTCGACGGCGCCCTGGTCACCCCGGCGTTCACCGACGCCCACGTCCACACCACCTCGACCGGCCTCGCCCTCACCGGGCTCGACCTCACGGCCGCCCGCACCCGCGAGGAGGCCCTCACCCTCGTCCGGGACCACGCCGCGGCCCGCCCCGCCGACCGGGTGCTGCTCGGCCACGGCTGGGACGCGGCCCGCTGGCCCGACACCCGGCCGCCCTCGCGCGCGGAGCTGGACGAGGCCACCGGCGGCCGCCCCCTCTACCTCTCCCGCATCGACGTGCACTCCGCGGCCGTGAGCACCGCCCTGCTCGATCTGGTGCCCGGCGTCCGCGACCAGGCCGGGTTCGCGGCCGACGAGCCCCTGACCCGCGACGCCCACCACGCGGTCCGCGCCGCCGCCCTCGGCGCCGTGGGACCCCAGCAGCGCACCGAGGCCCAGCGCGCCGCCCTGCGGCACGCCGCGTCCCTCGGCATCGGCTCGATCCACGAGTGCGGCGGCCCCGACATCTCCTCCGAGGACGACTTCACGGGGCTGCTCGACCTCGCCCGCTCCGAGCCGGGCCCGCGCGTCGCCGGGTACTGGGCCGACCGCGACATCGAGCGCGCCCGCGCCCTCGGTGCCCTCGGCGCGGCCGGTGACCTCTTCGTGGACGGCGCCCTCGGCTCGCACACGGCCTGCCTGCACGCGCCCTACGCCGACGCGGGACACACAGGCACCGGCTACCTGGACGCCGCCGACGTCGCCGCGCACGTCGCCGCCTGCACCGAGGCGGGCCTCCAGGCCGGGTTCCACGCGATCGGCGACGCCGCCGTCACCGCCGTCGTCGACGGAATGCGCGCCGCCGCGGAAAAGGTCGGCCTCGCGCGCGTGCGCGCCGCCCGGCACCGCGTCGAGCACGCCGAGATGATGACGCCCGAAGCCGTCGCCGCCTTCGCCGAGTTCGGCCTCACCGCGTCCGTGCAGCCCGCCTTCGACGCGCTGTGGGGCGGCGAGGAAGGCATGTACGCCGACCGCCTCGGCGCCGAACGGGCGCGCACCCTCAACCCGTTCGCGGCGTTCCTGCGCGCAGGGGTCCCGCTCGCGTTCGGCTCCGACAGCCCGGTCACCCCGCTCGACCCGTGGGGCACCGTCCGCGCCGCCGCCTTCCACCGCACGCCCGGGCACCGGGTCTCCGTACGGGCCGCGTTCACCGCCCACACGCGCGGGGGCTGGCGCGCCGTCGGCCGCGACGACGCCGGGATCCTCGTTCCGGGCGCCCCCGCGGACTACGCCGTCTGGCGCACCGACGAGCTGATCGTGCAGGCCCCGGACGACCGGGTGGCCCGCTGGTCCACCGACCCGCGCTCCGGCACCCCTGGGCTGCCGGACCTCTCGCCGGGCGCCCAACTCCCCGTCTGCCTGCGGACGGTGGTCTCCGGACAGCCGGTGTACGTAGGGCCGGACGAGTGAGATACCGGGGCGGCGTGCGGCCCGCCCAGGGCACCCGCGGTCCCCGCAGACCTGCGCATCCTCGCCCCTGACCAGCCGTCTTCACAAAGAGGTGCAGGTGGGACGGCTGTTGACAGACCGCCGCAGGGGGCGGGTAGGTTCGGCCGAGTCCACCACCTTTCGCACGGCCGCGCAGACTACGCGGTGGTAGAACGCAGTCCGGCGCCCGTGCCACGGGGCGCTGGAACGTTCCGGCCGGTCGGCGAGGTGCGACCCGGGTGGGGCCCGGGCGTTCAGTAGACAACGGCTCTCGGTCGACCCGCAGCCAGCGGGCCCCAGGTCGGCCCGAAGGACGCCCGGCCCCGATCCGCAGTGTCGGCCCGACCTGCGGCGCTCGCTAAGGTAGGTCCCCTTGTGCAGCTAGGTAGCGCACTGGTGTGCTGCGTGTAGTTCTTAAGGGGAATCTGTGAGCGACGGCGGTGGGCGCGAGTTCGGCCCTCTCGGTACGGCCCTGGTGATCATTCCGACCTATGACGAGGCGGAGAACATCACGGCCATCGTCGGGCGGGTCAGGGCCGCGGTGCCCGACGCCCACGTACTGGTCGCCGACGACAACAGTCCCGACGGCACGGGCAAGCTCGCCGACGAACTGGCCGCGGACGACGACCATGTCCACGTTCTGCACCGCACCGGCAAGGAGGGCCTCGGCGCCGCCTACCTCGCCGGTTTCGCCTGGGGCATGGAGCAGGGGTACGGCGTCCTCGTCGAGATGGACGCCGACGGCTCCCACCAGCCCGAGGAGCTGCCCCGGCTGCTCACCGCCCTCAAGGGCGCGGACCTGGTGCTCGGTTCGCGCTGGGTGCCCGGCGGACGGGTCGTCAACTGGCCCAAGTCCCGCGAGTTCCTCTCCCGCGGCGGCTCCACCTACTCCCGGCTGCTGCTCGACGTCCCGATCCGCGACGTCACCGGCGGCTTCCGCGCGTTCCGCCGCGAGACCCTCGAAGGGCTCGGGCTCGGCGACGTGGCCTCACAGGGCTACTGCTTCCAGGTCGACCTCGCGCGGCGGGCCGTGAAGGCCGGCTACCACGTGGTCGAGGTCCCCATCACTTTCGTCGAGCGCGAGCTGGGCGACTCCAAGATGAGCAAGGACATCGTCGTGGAGGCCCTGTGGCGGGTCACCACGTGGGGCGTGGGCGCCCGGGTGGGCAAGATGCTCGGCCGCCCCTCCGACGGCTCCTCCGGCCCCTCAGGGGCCTCGAGATCCTCCGACCGCGCCTGACCGGGCCGTCGTCTCCGCTCAGTCCCTGTTTACGCCACTCGGACGGGCCCCCAGGCACACTGGGAGCATGACCACAGGCACACCGCCCAGCAACCAGTCCACCGGCGCCCGGCGCTCCCGGGTCCGTACGTTCCTGCCGCTCGCCGTCGCCGCGTGGGTGGTCCTGGAGATCTGGCTGCTGACGGTGGTGGCGGGCGCCGTCGGCGGCTTCACGCTGTTCCTGCTCCTCGTGGGCGGCTTCGTCCTCGGCGCCGCCGTGATCAAGGCGGCCGGACGCCGCGCCTTCCAGAACCTCAGCGAGACGCTCCAGCGCCAGCAGCGCCCGGGCACCGTGGAGGCGGGCGAGCAGCGCTCGCAGGGGAACGGGCTGCTGATGCTCGCCGGCCTCTTCCTGATGATCCCGGGGCTGATCTCGGACGCCCTCGGCCTGCTCCTGCTCGTGCCGCCGGTCCGGGCAGCGCTGAGCCGCTACACGGAGCGGACCATCGAGCGGAAGATGAGCGCCGCCACCCGGGGCACGTTCGGCACCGCCTTCCAGCAGAGCCGCGGCGGCGGCCCGGCGGGCGGTGGGGGCACGGTGATCCAGGGAGAGGTCGTCCGGGACGACGACAAGCCGTCGAACGGCCCGGACGGAGCCCGGCCGCGCCCGCCGATCATGCCGTCGTAACTGTTCGGACAATGAGAACGGCCGGGGCCGGACACACAGTGTGTGTCCGGCCCCGGCCGTCTCACGTTATGCCGTGGATCCTCGGGTCAGGCCGACTTGCGGCTGTCCCTCGGGTGGACCGCGATGTTCATCGCGCCCGAACGCAGGACGGCCAGACGCTCCTCGAGGACCTCTTCGAGCTCCTCGCGGGTGCGCCGCTCCATCAGCATGTCCCAATGCGTACGGGCCGGCTTGGCCTTCTTCTCCTCAGGGCCGTCACCGTCCACCAGAAGTGCCTGGGCCCCGCAGACCTTGCACTCCCACTCCGGCGGAATCTCGGCCTCCACCGAGAAGGGCATCTCGAAGCGATGTCCCTTCTCGCATGCGTACTCCACGGCCTGGCGCGGAGCCAGGTCGATACCGCGGTCCGTCTCGTAGCTCGTCACTACGAGGCGCGTTCCGCGAAGAGCTCGCTCACTCATGAATCGTGCCTCCCGGGCTTGTCGCCCACAGGACAGGTGTCGCTGTCGTCGTCATCCGGTCAACGTCCGGTCGGCGGTAAAGATTCCCGTTCCGGGCAATGCGTCGCCGTCGTAGCCGCCCCTTGTTGTACCCACCAACGCCCGGTTTGTCACATCTGACACCAGATGTCACCTAGCGTCTCACATTCTTGACGTGCAGTAACGGTACGCCTGGCAGGCCAACCGCGTACACTACCGGCCTTTGCCTTCAGGTGCTAAATCCGGGTCGGTACGGGATTGCCCGCGTCGCGCACCGCCTGCCGCACCGGAACGCGGGCGAGCAGGGCGAAACCGACCAGAAAGAACAGCACCAGGGACCCGATCGCGTCCCGGTAACTCCCGGTCAGCTGGTACGCGAGCCCGAACACCAGGGGCCCCAGCCAGCTCATGCCGCGGTCGCTCATCTCGTACGCGGAGAAGTACTCCGCCTCCTTCCCGGCCGGCACGAGATGCGAGAACAGAGACCGTGACAGCGCCTGAGTACCCCCGAGCACGAGTCCGATGCCGACCGCGAGGGTGAAGAACCACACCGGCGACTTCGGCGGCAGGAAGTAACCCGCCGCGATCGTCACCGTCCAGGCCACGAGCGAGCCCAGGATCGTGTACTTGGCGCCGTACGCGCGCGCGAGGCGGCCCATCGCCAGGGCACCCGCCACCGCGAGGATCTGGACGAGCAGCACGGCCACGATGAGCGTCGACTGGCCGAGGCCGAGCTCCTCGGAGCCGAACACGGACGCCTGCGAGATGACCGTCTGGACACCGTCGTTGTAGACGAGGTAGGCGAGCAGGAAGGAGAGCGTCAGCGGGTAGCGGCGCATGTCCCTGACCGTGGCGGCGAAGTGGCGGAAGCCCGGCGCCGTACGGGCCGGGCCGGACGCCGTACGCCGGTCGCGCAGGCGGCGTAGGGGCACCACGGTGAACGCGCCCCACCACACACCGGCCGACGCCAGGCAGATCCGCACCGCCGTCGACTCCGCGACACCGAAGGTGTCGTGCGCCGTGTACAGCCACAGGTTCGCCAGGAGAACCAGGGCGCCCGACGCGTAACCGAGGGCCCACCCGCGCGAGGAGACCGCGTCGCGCTCCTCCGGCGGCGCGATCTGCGGCAGGTAGCTGTTGTAGAGCACCATCGACACGGCGAGCGAGGCGTTCGCGGTCACGAGCAGCGCGCCGCCGAGCAGGTAGCGGTCGCCGGACAGGAAGAACATGCCGGCCGTCGCCGCCGCTCCCACGTAGGCCGAGGCGGCCAGCAGCGGCTTCTTGCGGCCCGTACGGTCGGCCGCCGCGCCCGCGAGCGGCATCACGAACAGCGCGAGGACCACCGACAGGGAGACCGTGTACGCGAAGAAGGACCCGGCGCGGACCGGGACGCCCAGCGGGTGCACGAAGCCGTCCGCGTCGGCCGCCGCCTTCGCGACCGAGGTGAGGTACGGGCCGAGGAACACGGTCAGGACGCTCGTCGAGTAGACCGAGCAGGCCCAGTCGTAGACGTACCAGCCGCGCTGCTCGCGCCTGCGGTCGGCGAGGGCACTGGCCCCGTTCGCCGTCTCCCGCACGGTGTCGGTGCCCACCCGTGTCCCCTTGCGTTCCCCGTGGTCCGGCGCCGCGCGGCGGCGCTCAGGCCCAGGTGCCCCGGTCCTTGAGGACGTCGCGCAGCGTCTCGATGTGATCGGAAACTATGCCATCGACCCCGAGGTCGAGAAGCCGCCGCATCTCGGCCTCGTCGTTGACTGTCCAGACGTGGACCTGCATCCCGCGCGCGTGGGCGGCCCGCACGAAGCGACGGTCGACGACCCGGACCCCGTACTGCCCCACGGGCACCTGCGCGCACACGGCCGTGCCGCGCAACGGGAAGGGCAGCCCGTACGACCGCAGGCGCAGACCCAGGACGCCCCTGGTGCCGAGCGACGTGGCGAGGCGCGGCCCGGCGAGCGCCTGGGCCCTGGCGACCCGCGGCTCCGAGAACGAGCCGACGCAGACGCGGTCCCACGCGCGCGTGCGCTCGATCAGGTCGAGGAGGGGGAGCAGCGCGGGCTCCGCCTTGACGTCGACGTTCCAGCGCACGTCGGGGAAGGTCTCCAGCAACTCCTCGAACAGCGGGACCGGTTCGCTGCCCGCCACGCGCGCGTGCCGGACCTCGTCCCAGGGGAGGCCGGCGATCAGGCCGCTGCCGTCCGTGACCCGATCGAGCGTGTCGTCGTGGAACGCCACCAGGCGGCCGTCGGCCGTGGCGTGCACGTCCGTCTCGATGTAGCGGTAGCCGAGGCCGACCGCGCGGCGGAACGCGGCGACCGTGTTCTCCAGGCCGTCCGCCGCCCCGCCGCGGTGCGCGAACGGGAGCGGGCCCGGGTGGTCGAGGTAGGGGTGCGGCACGGGGCGGCGTACGGGCTTGGTCACCGTCGCAGTATCGCCTTGCGTACGGGGGCGGGGGCGACCGCCGTCGAGTCGGCGGGCGGGGCCGGCACGGCGAGGACCCGCAGGAAGAACTGGGCGAGCGGGCCGATCGCGAGCGCGTACAGGACGGTGCCGACACCGATCGTGCCGCCGAGCAGGAAGCCGGTGATCACGACGGTGACCTCGACGGCGGTGCGCATCAGGCGGATGGAGCGGCCCGTGCGGTGGTGCAGGCCGGTCATCAGGCCGTCGCGCGGGCCCGGGCCGAACCTGGCCGCGATGTAGAGGCCGGTCGCGACCCCGTTCAGCAGGATCGCCACCACCATCAGCGGGACGCGCACCGCGTAGGCGTGCACATCCGGTACGACGGCCAGGGTCGCGTCCATGGCGAGGCCGACGACGAAGACGTTCGAGACCGTACCCAGGCCGGGACGCTGGCGCAGCGGGATCCAGAGGAGCAGCACGATCGCGCCGATGATGATCGACACGACGCCGATGGAGATGCCTGTGCGCTCCGCGAGCCCCTGGTGCAGGACGCCCCAGGGCTCCAGGCCGAGCCGCGCCTCGACGAGGAGCGCCGAGCTGAAGCCGAAGAGGGCGAGTCCGGCGTAGAGCTGGATCAGGCGGCGGGGGAGGCGGCGGTGCGGGGCGGGTGAGGTGGACGGTGCGGGCAAGGGGTCCCCCGGGTGGTGGTTGTGGCCTGGTGCATGCCACTGTGTGGCTTCCAGGCGGATGTGAACCATGGCCAATTCCGGAAAGGTGGACTGATTCGTATGGCTCAGTGGACTTCGGCGATCGGATCGGCCCAGCTCGCCCGGCTGCTCACCTCGCAGCAACCGCGTCCGGCGGGGCCCGGCACCCGCCGCCCGCCCGCCTACCGCGCCCTCGCCGACGGTGTCCGGCTGCTCGTCCTGGAGGGCCGCGTCCCGGTCGCCGCGCGGCTGCCCGCCGAACGCGAACTGGCGCAGGCGCTCTCGGTCAGCCGGACGACCGTCGCGGCCGCCTACGAGGCGCTGCGCGGCGAAGGGTTCCTGGAGTCGCGCAGAGGTGCGGGCAGTTGGACGGCCGTCCCGGCGGGCAATCCGCTCCCCGCGCGCGGGCTCGAACCCCTGCCGCCCGAAGCGCTCGGCTCGATGATCGACCTCGGCACGGCGGCGCTGCCCGCGCCCGAACCCTGGCTGACCCGGGCCGTGCAGGGCGCCCTGGAGGAGCTGCCGCCGTACGCCCATACGCACGGCGACTACCCGGCCGGGCTGCCCGCGCTGCGCACGATGATCGCCGAGCGGTACACGGCGCACGGGATCCCGACCATGCCCGAGCAGATCATGGTCACGACCGGGGCGATGGGCGCCATCGACGCGATCTGCCACCTCTTCGCGGGCCGCGGCGAACGGGTCGCCGTCGAATCGCCCAGCTACGCCAACATCCTCCAGCTCATGCGCGAGGCTGGCCTGCGGCTCGTCCCCGTCGCCATGGCGGACGGGCTCAGCGGCTGGGACCTCGACCGGTGGCGGCAGGTGCTGCGCGACGCCGCGCCCCGGCTCGCGTACGTCGTCGCCGACTTCCACAACCCGACCGGCGCCCTCGCCGACGAGGAGCAGCGCCGCTCCCTCGTCGACGCCGCGCGCTCGGCGGGCACGGTGCTCGTCGTCGACGAGACGATGACGGAGCTGCGGCTCGACGAGGGCCGGGAGATGCCGCGCCGGGTCTGCGCGTTCGACCCGGCCGGATCGACCGTGATCACCGTCGGCTCCGCGAGCAAGGCGTTCTGGGCCGGTATGCGGATCGGCTGGGTCCGGGCCGCGCCGGACGTCATCCGCAGCCTTGTCGCCGCGCGCGCGTACGCGGATCTGGGCACGCCCGTGCTCGAACAGCTGGCCGTGAACTGGCTGCTCAGCACCGGGGGGTGGGAGGCGGCCGTGCAGCTGCGCCGCGACCAGGCACGGGAGAACCGGGACGCGCTCGTCACGGCGGTCCGCCGCGCGCTGCCTTCCTGGGAGTTCGACGTCCCCGACGGCGGTCTGACCCTCTGGGTCAAGGCGGGCGGCCTCTCGGGCTCCCGCCTCGCCGAGGTCGGCGAACGCGTCGGCGTCCGCGTCCCCTCCGGCCCCCGCTTCGGCGTCGACGGCGCCTTCGAGGGCTACGTACGCCTGCCCTTCACGGTGAGCGGCGCGGTGGCGGAGGAAGCGGCCCTCCGCCTGGCGACGGCGGCGAGGCTGGTGCGGGAGGGGCAGGGGGTGGGCGGGGAGGTTCCCCGGACGTTGATCGCGTGAGGGTGCGGTGCGGCTGCTCGGAGTGCGGAGTTGTGGTTGGGCGGGGTGGCGGGTTCGGGTGCGGGCGCTGGGCTGGGCGACGGGGTGTGGGTGCGGGCGCCGGGCTGGGCGGCGGGGTGTGGGTGCGGGTGCCACGCAGGGCGGCGGGGTGCGGGCGCCGGGCGGGCGGCAGACGGTGGCGTGACGGGTCCGCCCGCCTCGGCGGCGCCTATCGCTCGGCGAGCGCCTCGGCCTCCTGCGGGACGGACTCCGTCGGGGCCGTCTCCGTCCGGATGGGCTCGGCCGGGATGGGTTCCGCCGGCGCGGGGCCCGTCGGGATCGGCTCCGTGGGGGTGGGCATCGTCGGGGCGCGATTCGTCGGCGCGGGCTGCGTCGTGGCGGGCTTCGTCGGCGCGGGCTCGGTCGGCGCAGGCTCCGTCGGGATCGACTCCGGGGGCTCGGTCGGCGCAGGCTCCGTGGGGATCGACTCTGTCGGAACGGGCCTCGTCGCCGTAGGCCCGGTCGTCGCGGGCTCGGTGGGGATCGGCTCCGTCGAATGGGGCTTCGTCGGCGCAGACTCCGCCGCGCTGGACGTTTCCTCCAGCGGTTCGCTCTGGACGATCTCGCCCCCGGGCGCCTCCGCCTGGATCGGCGTGTGCTGGGGCGGCTCCGCCGGGGTTCGTGTGTGCCGGGGCGGCTTCGCCGGGGTCGGCGGCGGCTTGGGCGGGTCGGTCGGGATCGGCGGGTGCTGGGGCGGCTCCGTCTTGACCGGGGTCTGCGAGGCCGGGGCGTGGGAGATCGCCTCGGCCGGGATCGACTCCGCCGCCGCGCTGTCGGCCTGGGGCGCGGGGGCCGCGTCCGGTGGGGTGATGGGGTCCGGGAGGAGGGCGATGACCGCCTGGCGGTGGGCCTCGCTGGTGGCGTCGTCGTTCGGGTCGGGGGTGGCCGGCACCTGGAGGCGGAGGACCGGGCCGGTGCCCAGGCGGGCGTAGCCGCGGCCGGGAGGGGCCTCGGTGGTCGGGGTGGTGAGGGGGAGGGCGCCGAGGACGTCCTGGAGCTCCGCCGGAGTGGCGGGGCCGAGCACCACGCGCGCGCGGGTGTGCGCGCCGACGTGCTCGTCGAGGCCGCCGAGGCTGTCGAACTGCTCGGCGACGACGACCGTCACGCCCGCCGCGCGCCCGTGCCGCAGAGGGACCCGCAACAAGGACTGCGGGTCCTCACGCCCGTCCGCCGCCGCGAGGTGGCCGAGGGCGCTGGGCCGGTCGAGGAGGATCCACAGGGGCCGCTTGGTGTCGTCCGGCGCGGGGTGCCCGGTCTGCCGGGCCCGGTTCGCGGAGAGGAGCCGCCGCTCGGTCTCGTGCGCGGCCCATTCGAGGATGGCGCGGGCGCCGGCGAGCCCCGACTCCACGGCGAGCACGCCGGCCCGCCCGATGAGGCTCGCGTAGTCGCCGGTCCCGCTGCCCTCGATGACGAGGACGTCCCCGTCCTTGAGGGCCTGGAGCGCGACCGAGCGCACCAGGGAGGTCGTGCCGGTGCCGGGCTGGCCGACGATGAGCAGGTGGGGTTCGGTGGAGCGGATGCCGGTGCGCCAGATGACGGGCGGCACGTCGCGCTGCTCCTCGCCGTCCATGACGGGGAGCGTGCGCTGCACGCCGGTCTCGTCGGTGAAGCCGAGCACGGTCTCGCCGGGGGAGGTCACGAAGCGCTGGGCGGCGATGTCGGTGGGCAGCGGGCCGAGGACGGTGACGGTGAGCCGGTTGCCCTCCTCGTCCCACCCGAAGTAATACTCCCGGCCCCGCCCCAGCTTGGCGTTGAGCAGCGCTTCGATGCGGGCCCGGGACTCGGGCTCGCCGTCGGTGAAGTAGGCCGGATAGCGCAGGGCGAGGGACTCGAAGCGGCCGTCACCGTCGAACTCGTAGGACTCGAACGCGTTCTCCCACTCGCCGCCGTGGGCGTACAGGGGACTGGGGTCCTCGGCGACGGAGAAGTACGGGACGAGCGCCTCGTAGAGCGAGGAGAGCCGCTGGACCTGCGACTCGTCGGGGCCGGTCGGCTCGGGCTGCTTGGGATCGCGGCCCTTCCAGGCGGCCACCGCCATGAGGCAGATGAGGGCGAGCAGGGGCGCGTAGGGGAGGAACACCAGGACCAGGACCACCGCCCCCGCGAGGAACAGCAGCGGGCTGCGCCGTTCCTTCGGGGTCTCCACCCACTTGCGCCGTCCGGCGGCAGCCAGCCGGCGCAGGCCACGGGTGATCGTGATGAGGGGGTGGAGGACGTCGGTGGCGCCGTCGGCGGCCGTCCGTGCCATGTCCCGGCTCCGGGCGATCGAGGCGCTGCCGGTGCTCAGAATGCGGGGGAGAGGGCGCCTGGCCACGTCGGTCTCCTGGGGGTGTGTGCGGGTGGGGACGGCGTCAGAACTTGATCCCGCCGAGCAGGCTGGCGAGGCTCGCGCCGCCCGCCTTGATGCTCGGGGCGATGGCCGTGCCCGCCAGGTAGAAGCCGAGGAGGGCGCAGACCAGTGCGTGCGAGGCCTTGAGGCCGTCCTTGCGGAAGAACAAGAAGACGATGATGCCGAGCAGCACGACGCCCGAAATGGAGAGGATCATGAGGGTTCTCCTGGTTGATGGGGACAGTCACCATGAGTTCTTCCAGGCTCACAGCATGTATCTATACGACAAAAGGTGCAAATGGGTGGAATAAGCTGGAATTCACCCATTCGGCGAGTGGTCGGAGGGGTCCCTCATCCCGTCGCGCCGTCGGACTCCCGTCCGCACTGGGGGTGATCTTTGCCTCGGCGGGGTCGGCTCATGTGCCGCCGCCGGGCAGTACTCTGTCGATTCACTCGTACGGCCGCACGGCCGTGACGGCACAGATGTGAAAGGCGGTCCGGCCGATGAGCGAAGCCCCCGACCCGGAGGTCGTGGAGCTGGCCACCAAGATCTTCGACCTCGCCCGGCGGGGCGAGAGCGAGGCGCTCGCGGAGTATGTGGACGCGGGCGTTCCGGCCAACCTCACCAACGACCGCGGCGACACGCTCGTCATGCTGGCCGCCTACCACGGGCACGCGGACGCGGTCCGCGCCCTCCTCGCGCGCGGCGCCGACGCCAACCGCGCCAACGACAAGGGCCAGACCCCGCTCGCCGGCGCCGTCTTCAAGGGCGAGGAGGGTGTGATCCGCGCCCTTCTCGACGGTGGCGCGGATCCGGCCGCGGGCACTCCCTCGGCCGTCGACACGGCCCGGATGTTCGGCAAGGCGGAGCTCGTGGAGCTCTTCGGAGCTTCCTGACGCACAGCGTCTGACCAGGCAAAACGGGGGTGCGGGAAATGTGGTCGCGGCGGGCAGAACCGCTGGGTCATGATGACGACGTGATTTCCGGACGCGGCGACAGGGCAGGTGACGCCCACGAACCGCGCGGGCTGTGAACGGCCCGGCCGGACCCAGGACGAGAGGCAGAGAAATGGTCTACAGCAAGCAAGAGACGGCGGGCGCTCCGACGTGTTGTCGCGTGGCCAGGTAGTTCCAGGTCCCCGGTTGCGTCGACGCTTGATGTGAGGCTGTTTCCCATGTTCGAACCGGTCATAGCGCCCAGCGGTACGCTGCTCGGCCTGTTGCAGCGAGGCCGCGGCGACGGCACGCTGCACGCGCTGACGGCCCCGAGGGCCGAGGCCCTCGCCGCCCTCGATCACTGTGTGCTGAGCGACCCCCGCCACGACTGGCAGGTGGAGAACCGCTCCCTCTACTACGCCCGCCTCTACCTCGACCTCCACGGCGAGCTCGGGGAGATCGACCGGCATCTCTTCGGCCCCGACGACATCCTCGACACGGACGAGACCCGTACCGGGCTCGCGCTCGCGGTCCTCGGCCACCTCGCCTCCTACGGCAGGCGGGACGCCCTGGAGCTGCTGCGCAGGTACGCGGCCTTCGGCTCGAACTGGGCCTGGGCCCTGGACGAGCTGGCCCTGCGCGACGACGACGCGGGCCTGCGCGCCCTCGCCGAGCCGGTCCTCGCCAGGTTCCCCGCGCAGGACGAGGCCGCCCTCGTCGCCGCCGTCCGCGACGCCTACGAGCCGCGGCCCTGGCGCCTGTGGGCCGAGGATCCGCGCCCGCATGTGGGCGCACGCGTGCGTGCCGCCCAGGAAGCCGGCTCGTTCGACCGCTGGCAGCGTCAGATGACGCCCTCGGGGCCGCGCCCCGGGTGGAGCGTGCAGGCCGTCTTCGACTGGGCGCAGGAAGGCTTCGAGCGCGGGGCCGTCCTCTACGTGCCAGCCGCCCGCTGCCTGACCGCCGTCGCCGGACCCGAGGACCGCGCGCAGATCGTGCGGGCCGCGCGGGAGGGCGACGACGGGGCACGCTGCACCGCCCTGCGCTACCTCGCCGACGCGCACGATCCCGACGTCCTCGATCTCATCGAGGCCGCCGTCGAGTCACCCGCGCGCGTGGTGGTGGACGCCGCCCTCGACTCCTTCGAACGGATGCGCAGCCTCGCCGCCGTGGAGCGCGCCCGCCGCTGGGGGCGCAGGCCCGACGCGCTCGGCGCCGCCGCGGGCCGCATGCTCGCCTGCCGGGGCGGCGCCCAGGACAGCGACCTCGTGCTGTGGGCCCTGCGGGAGGCGGTGCGCGGCGACGGAGCCGACACCCCCGCCCTGTGGCCCCTCGTCGACGGGGCGGGACGGCTCGGCATCGCCTGCGCCGCCCCCGTACTGCGCCATATCTACCGCGAGACCGCCTCGTCCCATCTGCGCGGGCACGCCGCCCGCGCCCTCGCCGCCACCGACCCCTCCTTCGCCGCCGGGTTCGCCGTCGAGTGCCTGTGGGACTGCGAGGAGTCCACCCGCGAGGTCGCCGCCCGCCACGCCGAGACCGGCGACGCGCGCGTGGTCGACCAGCTCCGCCGCCTCGCCGCGGACCCGGCCGAGGAGGCCGAGGTGCAGACCGCCGTCCGCGCCAGGATCGGCCCGGAAGCGGCGGCCTGACGGCCTGCGGCCACGAGATCCGGTGCCGCCGCCCTACAGGATCCGGTGCTGCGCGTCCCGGGTGTCCGTGAGGAACATGTGGCCCGGCGCGTGCGTGATCGCGAACGGGGGACGCGACGCCATCACCGCCGCCTGCGGCGTCACCCCGCACGCCCAGAAGACGGGGATGTCCCCGGGCTCGCGGTCCACCGGGTCCCCGAAGTCGGGCGCGTCCAGGTCCACGATGCCCAGGCCGTCCGGCGGCCCGAGATGGACCGGGCTGCCGTGGACCGCGGGCATGAGCGAGCTCTCCCGTACGGCGGCCTCCAGGGCGTGCTGCGGCACCGGACGCATCGACACCACCATCGGCCCGTGCAGCCGCCCGGCGGGGCGGCACGCGCGCGTGGTGACGTACATGGGCACGTTCCTGCCCTGCTCGACGTGGCGCAGCGGCACGCCCGCCTCGGCCAGCCCCCACTCGAAGGTGAAGCTGCAGCCGATCAGGAACGACACCAGGTCCGCGCGCCAGACGTCGACCACATCCGTCGGCTCGGCCGTCAACTCGCCGTCCCGCCACACCCGGTAGCGCGGCAGGTCGGTGCGCAGGTCGGCGCCGGGTGCGAGCGGCGTCGTCCACGAGCCGGCGTCCGTGACGTCCAGGACGGGGCAGGGCTTCGGGTTGCGCTGGCAGAACAGCAGCATGTCGTAGGCCCAGTCGGCCGGTACGGAGATGAGGTTGGCCTGCGTATGGCCGCGTGCCCAGCCGGCGGTGGGGGCGCTCGCCCCCGCGCGGAAGTGGGCGCGGGCCCGGCGGGGCGACCAGGAGGCAGGGCGGTCGTCCGTACGCGTGACCGGTTCGAGAGTGTTCACAGGAGTTCCCTTCCGCGCGTCTCGGGCAGTCCGAGCAGCGCCACGACCGCCAGGCCGTAGCCGATCGCCCCGAAGACCAGGGCGCCGCCCACCCCCCAGCTGTCGGCCAGGAAGCCGACGAGGGTGGGGAAGACCGCGCCGATCGCGCGGCCGGTGTTGTACGTGAAACCTTGGCCCGTGCCGCGTACGGCGGTCGGGTACAGCTCGCTCAGGAACGAGCCGAAGCCGCTGAAGATGGCCGACATGCAGAAGCCGAGCGGGAAACCGAGCACCAGGAGCAGCGTGTTCGCGCTGTCCGGAATGTTCGTGTACGCCACGATGCACACCGCGGAGAGCACGGCGAAGAGGACGATGTTGCGCTTCCTGCCGAGCCGGTCGGTGAGGTAGCCGCCCGTCAGGTAGCCGAGGAACGCGCCCGAGATGAGGAACGACAGATAGCCGCCGGTGCCGACCACGGTCAGGCCCCGGTCGTCCTTCAGGTAGGTGGGCACCCAGGTGGCGAGCGTGTAATAGCCGCCTTGGACGCCGGTCGACAGGAGGACCGCGAAGAGCGTCGTGCGCAGCAGACCGGGCCGGAAGATCGCCGCGATCTGTGTGAGCGCGTCCTTGCGCGGCCCCGACTCGCGTTCCTGTGCCGCCTTCGGGGCGTCCTGGACGCGGCGGCGCAGCCACACGACCAGGAGGGCGGGCAGCGCGCCGGTCCAGAACATGACGCGCCAGGCCAGATCGGCGTCGAGGAACTGGAACACCAGCGTGTAGACGAGCGCGGCCAGGGCCCAGCCCACCGCCCAGGAGCTCTGGACGGCGCCGAGCGTGCGGCCCCGGTGCTTCGCGGAGGCGTACTCGGCGACGAGGACCGCGCCGATCGCCCATTCGCCGCCGAAGCCGAGCCCTTGCAGGGCGCGGAAGACGAGCAGCGCCTCGTAGGTGGGGGCGAAACCGCAGGCCACGGTGAAGACCGCGTACGTGAGCACCGTGATCATCAGCGCTTTGACGCGGCCGATCCGGTCGGCGAGGACGCCCGCCGCCGCGCCGCCGACCGCCGAGACGACCAGCGTGACGGTGGTGATGAGCCCGGTCTGGCCGCTGCTCAGGCCGAAGTAGGCGGCCAGCGCCACCATGCTCAACGGCAGCGTGAAGTAGTCGTAGGAATCGAGGGCATATCCCCCGAAAGCGCCCGCGAAGGCGCGGCGGCCGCGCGGGCCGAGTGCGCGCAGCCAGCCGAACGGCCCGCTGTCGGCGCCGGGTTGTGGCCCGGGGTCCGGCACGGGTTGTCCGTCGGGGAGGGTCGCGCCTGGCGTCGGTGGAGTCGTGCTCATGGGGCACCTCGCAGGGGATGTGTGTGCGTGGCGGTGCGTACGGGATGAGCGGAGAGCGCGCGAGGGCCCGGTCCCGGGACCCCTCTGGACGTCAAGGTAGAGGATCGTTGAACGATCCCTCAATACCCATGTTGTCTCGTTCCTGTATCTGCGCTTGAATTCGGCCGTGGCCACGGAAGAACTGAACGCACTCGCCGACGACCGCCCGCTGCTCGGGCGCACCAGCACCGCCGAGCGCGTCGCGGACATCCTGAGGAGCCGCATAGCGGACGGCTTCTTCCCGCCCGGCACCCGGCTGTCGGAGGACAGCATCGGCGGCGCCCTCGGCGTCTCGCGCAACACGCTGCGCGAGGCGTTCCGGCTGCTCACGCACGAGCGGTTGCTCGAACACCGGCTCAACCGGGGCGTCTTCGTGCGCGTCCTGAGCGTCGACGACGTCGAGGACATCTACCGGATCCGGCGCATGATCGAGTGCGCCGTCGTGCGCTCCCTCGGCGAACCCCCGTACGCGATCGACGGGGTGGCCGCCGCCGTCGCCGACGGGCAGCGCGCAGCCAGGGCCCGCGAGTGGAAAGGCGTCTCGACCGCGAACATCCACTTCCACCGCGAACTCGTCGCCCTCGCGCGCAGCGAACGCACGGACGAACTGATGCGCAGCGTCCTGGCCGAACTCCGCCTCGCTTTCCACGTCGTGGACGACCCGCGCCGCCTCCACGAGCCCTATCTCGCCCGCAATGTCCAGATCGTCGAGACCCTGAAGGAGGGCCGCAGGGACGACGCCGAGGCGCTCCTCGCCGCCTATCTCGACGACTCCCGCGACGGCCTCGTCGAGGTCTACGGGCAGCGGGTCCCGGCCGACCTGTAGCGGCCCGGGGCCGGGTCGCATCTGCGTCGTTTCGACCGTTGTCAGACCCAGCGCCTAGTCTGTGCTCCGTGACTTCGCCTGCCACCACGGAATCCGTTCCGCCCCAGCTCAGCGCGGGGCCGCGCCCCGCGCCGGGGCCGGCCGCCGACGAGGGGCTCGCGCGGCGGCTCCGCGCGCTCGCCTGCACCGCGCCGCTGCACGATCTCGACGTGCGCAAGGCGAACCTGGCGGGCGAGTACTCGACGTACGGGATGGCCGAGGTGGCGCTCAGCGCGATCGACCTCGTCACGCTCACCATGGACTTCGACACGGGCGCCGACCACGAGCAGATAGTGGCCCGTCTGGTGCCCCGCATCGCCGCCCAGGCGCCCCAGCGGCCCGGCGCCGAGCACGAGCGCGTCGCCCGCTGGGTCCTGGAGAACCTGATCAACGTCGGCTCGGTGGACCGCGGATTCCGCGCCGTGTACGGCACGTTCGCGACGGACGGCTCCTATGTGCGGCGCGACTACGACTTCAAGCTCATCGAGGAGGTCCCGGGCCCCGGCGGCAGCGTCTACCTCCGCACCACCGACGAGGCCGTTAATGTGCTCGTCGGCGCCCTCGACACCGACGTCACCAGCGCCCAGATCGCCGCCGAGGTGAAGCTGGAGGTGCTGATCAGCCGCGGCCGCCTGGCCGACGCGCAGCTCGCCGCCGAGCAGGCCCGCTACCGGACGGTGCAGTACTCCGAGACGCTGCGCAAGGCGCTCGACGCCACGCGCCGCAATGTGCGCGCCGTCGACTGGCTGAAGGCCGTCCCCGACATGATCGCCGAGGCGCTCGACCACGTCGCCGACCGCTACCGCCACGAGAACGCGATCCTGACGAACATCCGCAAGGCACGCGACGAGTCCGAGGACCCGGAGCAGAAGCGCCGCGCCGCCGAACTCGTCGACATCGTCAAGGACTGCATCCGCCGCCACACACAGCTCCAGTCGCGCCTCCTGGAGGCCGGGCCGCTGTTCCGCGCCGAACAGGACCGCCAGGCGTTCGCGACGCCCTCCGCGCGCGCGGGCCTCGACCTGTACGGGCAGCTCGTCGCGCCCCTGCTGCCGCTCCCGGTGCAGGACGCCCGCCGGGTGACCGACGCGTTCTTCGCGCGCGGTACGGGCCTGCGCACGCCCGTCTCCGTACGCGTCGGCGACCTGGTCGACATACTGCTGACCCCGCCGATGGAGCGGGAGCACCTCGGCGCCGAGATGCCCGAGCCCGACCTCATCGCCACCCCGGACGACAGCCGGTTCAGCGAGGAGCAGCTCGCGAGCGCCAAGGAGCTGCTCGACCTGCCGGCGGACGCGCCGCGCCGCCTGTCGGGCCTCCTCGCCGAAGCCCGGCGGCGCGACCCCGAACTGCCGTACCTGGTCGCCCTGCTGGCGGTCCACGCGGCGAGCCCGCCGGTCGGCACCGCCTACCGCCAGGGCGAGGGCCAGCTGCTCTTCGCCGTGGACGACGGCACCGAACTCGACGACCAGGAGTTCGGCGGCGCCGACCTCATAGTCGGCACGGCCCTGCTCGACGCGGCAGGCATGGCGGCCGACCGGACGGAGGCGGCGTGATGCGCCCATCGCAGAGGGGCGCCGTGTACCGAGACGTGACCTGCCGAGACAACATGACCGAGGAGCACCGCCCGTGACCGAGCACCCCGACGACCACGCCGAGTGGGGCGAGCCCGAGTCCGCGGGTGCGGGTGCGGTCAGGGCACCCGCGCCGGTCACGCCCGCCGACGCCGCGGACGCGGCCCGGCTCGTCTCCTTCGGCCTCCAGCCCAAGCTCCAGCCCGCCCGCGACCAGGAGTACGGCGAACTGCTGCGCCGCTACCGCGAGGACCCGCCGTTCGCGCGCCTGGCCGACGCCGTCGCCACGGGCCTGGGCCTCGTCGTCCTTGAGGTGTCCCCGCGCGCGGGGATGGCCGTGACCGCCGCCGAGGACTCGGTGTTCGCGGTCCGCATGGGCGACTACGCCCGTCGCACCGCCGCCGACTCCACCGACCGCTTCCTGCACGGCCTCGCCCACCTCGCCGTCGCCGCACTCGCCTTCCCACGCCCCGAGGACCTCGCCGACGACGGCTACATCGGCCGCGTCAGCGTCAACGGCGTGGACGCGTTCGTCCGCCAGGCCTGCCGCAAGCTGGAGGAGCGCGCCGACGAACAGGGCGAGAACACCGACCCGGCCACCGACGCCCCCGGGCTCGAAGCGGCCTGGCGGATCTGGGCGCGGCGCAGCTCCACCGGTGCCACCAAGGACGCGCGCCGCCTCGCGGGCTCCACGACCGGCATCGTCGCCAAGGCCGTCGCGTTCCTGACGGACTCCGGGTTCCTGCAGAGAACCGGGGACGACGGCGGCGGCACCTACCGCACCACGGCCCGCTACCAGTTGCAGGTCCGCGACATGGCCGGCACCGCCGCCATGGCCGAACTCCTGGAGCTCGGCGTGGTCGCCGTGACCGACGGCTCGGCGAGCCTGGTGCCGCCGATGGACGAGGACGCGGCGGAGCTGGTCGCGGACGCGGGCCTCCCGTTCCACTCCTGACATTCCGACGCCGACCGCCGACCGCCGACCGACCCCGTACCTTTTGTCCGTCCGTACCTACCACGAGAGTCCGCCATGTACGAGCTGTCCCGGGTTCGCCTCTACTCCATCGGGCCGGCCGGTGCGCGCTACGCCGACACCGTGCTCGACCTGCGGGGCGTCGGCGCGCCCGTGCCCCACCCCGCGCCCACCCAGGCGGAGTTCTTCGAGGACGAGCCCGTGGGCCCGCCGCGCCGCCCCGCGCCGGCCGGTGTGCTCTTCCTGGAGAACGGCGGCGGCAAGTCGGTCCTGCTCAAGCTGATCTTCTCGGTGATGCTGCCCGGTCACCGCAACACGCTCGGCGGCGCCAGCTCCGGCGTGCTCCGCAAGTTCCTCCTGGCCGACGACTGCGGACACGTCGCCCTGGAGTGGCAGCACACCCTCACCGGCGAGTGCGTCGTCGTCGGCAAGGCCAGCGAATGGCGCGGACGGCAGGTCTCCAACGACCCCCGCAAGTTCGCCGAGGCCTGGTACTCCTTCCGGCCGGGGCCCGGCCTCAGCCTCGACTCGCTGCCCGTCGCCGAGTCCACCGCCGTCCGCGCCACTGCCGAGGGCGCCTCGGGCGCCAAGGGCCGTCGCCGCACCATGAAGGGCTTCCGAGACGCCCTGAACGAGGCCGGCAAGGCGTATCCGCACCTCGAGGTGAACTGGGAGGAGGGCCACGACCGGTGGAACGAACACCTCGGTGACCTCGGGCTCGACCCCGAACTCTTCCGCTACCAGCGCGAGATGAACGCCGACGAGGGCGAGGCGGCCGGTCTCTTCGCCGTCAAGAAGGACTCCGACTTCACCGACCTGCTGCTGCGCGCCGTCACCGACACCCGCGACACGGACGGCCTCGCCGACCTGGTCAGCGGATTCGGCAACAAGCTGGGGCGGCGCGCCGAGCTGATCGCCGAACGGGACTTCACGGCGGGCTCCGTCGACCTGCTGACCCGTATCGTCGAGGCTGCCGATACACGGGCACGCGCGCGTGACATCCACGCCGCCGCCGAGCGCCGCACCCGCACGCTCGCCCGGCGCCTCTCCGCTCGCGCGGGCGTCGAGCGCGGGCGCGCCGCCGACCTCGCCCAGCAGGTCACCGCCGCCGCGCACACCGTCACCGAGGCCGAGTCCGCGCGCGGGCGCAGCGCCCTCATCGCCGCCGAACTGGCCTACCGCCACGCCTCCTTGGCGCTCGCCGGGGCCGAGAAGGCCGCCGCCGCGCAGAAGCGCGAGCTGGCAGACGCCCGTACGCTGCACTCCGCCTGGCAGGCCGCCGAGGCCGTCCTGCGCCACCGCGCCGCGGCCGACCGCTCCGCGCGCGTGGCCGCCGCCATCCGCGAGGCCGAGCGCGACGCGGCCCCGGCGCTCGCCGCCCGCGCCAAGGCCGCCGCCGAACTGGTCCGGGCCCTGCACAGCGCCGCCGAGAAGGCCGAGAGCCATGCCAACGAGGAGGAGGAGCGCTCCGCCGTCCTCCAGGAGGCGGGCGAGACCGCGCACCGCGACGCGACCGCCGCCGCCACCGAGGCCCAGCGCGCCCGCAGCGAACTCGGCCACCTGCGCCAGCGCCTGACCGAGGTCGAGCAGGAGACCGCCGAGGCCGTCCGCGCGGGCTGGCTCGACGACAGCGCGCCCGACGCCGACCCGGCGCGCGCCGCGCTCGCCGCGTCCGACGCCGAGAAGACGACCGTCGCCGCCTGGGACACCGCCCGTGAGGCCGCCCGCCGCGCCACCGAGCACGCGCGCGAGGCCGCCTCGGCCGAGGCCCGCGCCGAGCTGACCGCCGCCCGCGCCGCCGACGCGGCGAACGCCGCCGAGCAGGCGTACCGGGCCGAGGAGCGGGCGGCCGCCGCCCTGGCCGGGGAGGAGCGGATCGCCGAACTCCTGGGCGTGAACGGCCCGTTGGGCGCCACCGCCGGCACCTTCGGTGCCGATGGCACCACGGCGGCCACCACCGGCCTTGACGGATCTTCCGGCGCGACCGGTACTTCTGGCACCACTCGGGTCACCGGCACCACCGGCACCACCGGCGCCCCAACAACCACCGGCGACCACGCCGCCGACGCGCCGCTCACCCCCGAGGACCTCGACCGCGCCGCCGACGACCTCGCCACCCTCCTCGACGACTCCGTCTCCGCCGCCGAGCGGCAGCTGTTCGAGCTGCGCACGGCCGCCGCCGACGACTCCCGTATCCTCGGCGCCCTCGGCGACGGCGGCCTGCTCCCGCCCGGACCGGACGTCCTGGCCACCGTCGAGTACCTCGGCGAGCACGGCATCCCCGCCCTGCCCGGCTGGCGCTACCTCGCCCAGTCCGTCGACCCGGTCGACCACGCGCGCGTGCTCGCCGCCCGCCCCGAGCTGGTCGACGGCGTCATCATCACCGACCCCGCCTCCCACGCACGCGCGCGTGCAGCCCTCGCGGGCGCCGCGCTCCTGCCTCGCTCCGCCGTAGCCGTCGGCACCTCCGGCGCGCTGCTCGCCCCCACCCCGGGCGAGAGCGCGTCCGGCGACGGCGTCTTCCTCGTGCCGCCGAACCCGGCCATGCACGACGAGCACGCCGCAGACGAGGAGCGCCAAGCGCTGCGCGCGCGTGCCGCCCAGCGCGACGAGGACATCCGCACCCTCGCCGGACGCCTCGCCAAGGACCGTGAACTGTCCGCCCGGCTCGGCTCCTGGCGCGCGGGCTGCCCGGCAGGCCGCCTCACCGAACTCGCCACGGCCGCCGAGCAGGCCCGTACGTTCGCCGGGGAGGCCGAGGCCGAGCTGGCCGAGGCCCGCACCGTACGCGCCGAGGCCGACGAGGCCGCCGCCGAGGCGACTCGCGTGCGCGACGAGCGCCAGGAGGCGGCCCAGCGCGCCCGGCGCACCGCCGACGCCCTCGCCGGACTCGCCTACCGCCTGCGCGAGCGCGCCGCCTGGCAGGCCAAGGTCCGCGAACTCGCCGACGAGGCCGTCGAGTCGGAAGCCCGCGCCCAGGTCTGCCTGGAGGCCGCCCGCGCAGCCGACGAGGACCGGCGCTCCGCCCAGCGCTCCGCCGACGACACCCGCCGCACCGCCCGCGCGCTGCGCGCGGAGCGCGCCGAGATCGCGGGCGCCCCCGACGACGTGCCCGAGGGGGAGGCGCCCAAGGCGTCGCTGCCCGCCCTGCGCGAGGCGTACCGCGCCGCGTCGCAGCTCTACGAGAAGGTCGGCGTCGGCGCCGACCTCCGTGCCGAGCAGGCCCGCGCCGAGAGCGACGAGTCCGCCGCGCTCAGCGAGCTGGACCGGCTCAGCAACAAGGTGCGCACCCGTGCCGCCGCGCTCCTCGAATCGCCCGACGGGTCCGACGGCCCGTCCCGGCAGGCCGCCGCCGCCCGCGCCGAGGAACTCGTCCAGCTCCTGGAGACGCGCGCGTCCACCGCCAGCGAGCAGCTCGGCCGGCTGCGCGGCGAGGCCGAGCGGCACGCCCCCGAGGACGGCGAGGCCCACACCGAGCTGCCCGAGGACCTCGTCCCCGCCGACGCCGAACAGGCGGGCGCCCTCCTGCGCACGGTCACCACGGAGTTGGCCGCGCGCACCGAGGCGTTGAACACCGCGCGCGCGGTCCACAGCGACCTCCTCGACGCCCACCGCGCCGCCGAGGACGGCACCGGCGGCTTCGACGAGACGGCGGCCCTCCTGCGCGACCTGCTCCGCGACCACGCCGACGGCGAGGACCAGGAGGAGCCGGAGCCCTACCCGGGCTCTCTGGAGGAGGCCCGCACCGCCGCCGCCGAGACCCGCCGCTCGCTGCGCGGCTGCGCCGCCGACCTGTCCGCCGCCGAGGCCGCTGTCCGCGAGGCGAGCGACATCCTCGTACGGCACGCCAACTCCACGCGCTACGAGCAGGTGCGCACGCCCGCGCGGCAGCAGATCCGGGAGCTGCCCGCGTCGGCGCTGCCCGAGCACGCGCAGCGCTGGGCCGACGCGTTCGCGCCCCGGCTGCGGGTGCTCACCGACGAACTGGCGCAGCTGGAACGCAACCGGGACTCGATCGTGGACCGCCTGCGCGGCCTCGTCGAATCCTCGCTGGCCACCCTTCGCTCGGCGCAGCGCCTCTCGCGGCTCCCCGAAGGGCTCGGCGAATGGTCGGGCCAGGAGTTCCTGCGGATCCGCTTCGAGGAGCCCGACCAGGCCACGCTCACCGAACGCCTCGGCGAGGTCATCGACGACGCCACGCGCGCGGCGGTGAAGAAGAACTCCGACATGCGGCGCGACGGCATGTCCCTGCTGCTGCGCAGCGTCGGCGCCGCGCTCGAACCCAAGGGCGTCGCCGTCGAGATCCTCAAGCCCGACGCGGTGCTGCGCGCCGAGCGGGTGCCCGTCGGGCAGATGGGCGACGTGTTCTCGGGCGGCCAGCTGCTCACCGCCGCCATCGCGCTGTACTGCACGATGGCCGCGCTGCGCTCGAACGACCGGGGCCGCGACAAGCACCGCCACGCGGGCACCCTGTTCCTCGACAACCCCATCGGCCGCGCCAACGCCACGTACCTCCTGGAGCTCCAGCGCGCAGTCTCCGACGCGCTCGGCGTCCAGCTCCTCTACACCACCGGCCTCTTCGACACGACGGCGCTCGCCGAGTTCCCGCTGGTCATCCGCTTGCGCAACGATGCCGACCTGCGGGCGGGCCTGAAGTACATCAGCGTGGAGGAGCACCTGCGCCCCGGTCTGCCGCAGCAGGATCCCGAGGGGGAGACGGTGCACGGCGAGATCACGGCGACCCGGATGTTCAAACGCCCGGAGGACCCCACCGAGCCCACGGTGCCCGCCGCCCGCACGGAGCAGGCGGCCCAGGAGGCGTGAAACGGCTCACCGGCCGGCGGGCGTGCCGGTGAACCGGTTCGGGTCGAAGAGGCCGACGGGGTGCGCGGTGGCGCCGGTCAGCGCCAGGTCGGCGAGGATCTCCCCGACGACCGGCACGAACTTGAACCCGTGCCCGGAGAACCCGCAGGCCACCGTCACGGAGTCCGGGTGCGCGGGGTGCCGGGCGATGACGAAGTGCTCGTCGGGCGTGTTGGTGTACATGCAGGTCGCGGCCTTGAGAAAGGTGCCGGGCAGCGCCGGGATGTGGCGGGACATGTGGTTGGCCATGGCACGGACCTCGGCGTCGTGGACGGTCCGGTCGATGGTCTCCGGGGTGCACTCCGCGCCGCCGCGGAAGAAGGCCACCTTGGCGCCCAGGCCGGGCCCGTCGAGGGCGGGGAAGCCGTAGACCTGGACGCCCGCCGCGTCCTCCCAGATGTAGATCGGATGGCTCTCCGGGCGGAACGGCGCCTCGCCCGTGCTCGGCCGGAACCAGTACATGATCTGGCGCTCGACGGTGAAGGGGACGCCCAGGTCGGTGAGCAGCCGCGGCGCCCAGGCCCCCGGGCAGATCACCAACTGCCCGGCCGTGTACGTGCCCTCGGCGGTGTGCACGCGCACGCCGCCGCCCGCGCACGGCTCCCACCGCGTCATCGGCTCCTCGAAACGCAGCTCGGCACCGGCCCGCTCGGCCAGTCGAAGGTGCGCCGCGACCGTGTTCTCGGGGCGGAGCAGCCCGGCCTTGCGTTCGAACAGCGCGACCTCGTCGTCGGTCGGCGTCAGCGTCGGGAAACGGCGCCGGATCTCGCGCGCGTCGAGCATCTCGTGCGGCAGACCCCACTGTTCGGCGGAGCGCAGCGAACCCCTGACCGTGACGGAGTCGGGACGGCCGATCATGACGCCGCCGCACAAGGTGGCGATGTCGAGGCCGGTGGCCCGCTCCAACTCCTCGTACAGTTCGTAGGAGCGCAGCAGCAGCGGTACGTACGCGGGGTCCTCGAAGTACGACTGGCGTGTGATGCGCGAACCGCCGTGGCTGGACCCGCGGTGGTGCACCGGGCCGAACTTCTCCAGGCCGAGCACCCGGGCGCCGCGCGCGGAGAGATGGTGCGCGGCGGCGCTGCCCATACCGCCGAGACCGATGACGATCACGTCGTAGGCGGGGGACATGGGCGGGCCTCCCGGGTGGAGCCGGCTCACGTGTGCTTCAGCTGACCGGCGCGACCGGTCCGCCGTATGCCCTCCGGTGCCCGCCGCCCCGCCCGCCGCGCCTGCCGCCGCTCCTTGCGCAGCTGGCGCGCCGTGCTGGCCGGGACCGAGATGACCCCGTGGCGCTGGTACCAGACCTGGCGCGTGACCCAGACGTCGAGCACGCTCCACGTCGCCACGACCGTGCTGGCCACGCTGCTGAGCACCATGGGGAAGGCCAGCCAGGAATCGGCGAGCGTGCACAGGAAGGCGACCATCGCCTGGATCAGCGTGACCGAGCTGATGAGGACGGCCCGCACCGCCGCCGTACGCACCGGATCGGGCATCCGGCGCCGCTTCGCCGGCTCCTCGACCCACAACTCCCGCCGCTCCGCCGTCTCCGACACCACGTCACTCCCCACCGCTCTCAGGCATTGCCTGCGACACCGCGCTCCGGTGCCCCCGCACCGGCCGCCTGCACAGTGAGTGCCCGGACTGCTCCGCTTCACGCCACCTCCCGGTGTGCGCTCCGCGCCCCCGTACACCCCCCGTACATCCTGCAAGAAAGACGAACGGCCGCCCACAAAGATTCCCGTTCCGGACAACTGACCCGAAGTCGAAAGAGGAACCGAAGAATTCCGGCCAACTGCCTGTCACAGTCGTCCAACAGTCACACGCGCCGTCAACCGGAATCCCGGGATGCAATCTCCCGCAATGCCCGGACAACTCGGGGCGCCCGTACCGCAAAGGGACCGGACAGCATCCGGACAGGCCTTCGAGTTGGCCGTGTCTCAGTAGTAGGCTCGCGCCGTTTGTTGACGCACATGTGTGCCCCTGGCGACCACACGGGGGCGATCTGGGGGAGGCCATGCGCTTTCGCGGGAAGTCCATCCGCCGGAAGATCGTGGCGTTGTTGCTCGTGCCGCTCCTGTCCCTCACCGCGATCTGGGCCTTCGCCTCCGTGATCACCGGCCGGGCCGCCATGCACCTGCTCTCGGCGGACAACGCCGCCGACGCCATCGGCTACCCGCTGGTCGACACCAGCCGCGCACTCCAGGACGAACGCCGCCAGACCCTCGTCTACCTCGCCGACCCGCGCGCCTCCGAGGCCCAGTCCGACCTGCGGACCCAGCGCGGCGTCGCCGACGAGCAGATGTCCGTGATCAAGCGGAAGGCCGACGACGCCGGTCTGCGGGACGATCTGAACGGCGAGGCCCGCGGTGCCCTGGACGCCGCCGTCGAGGGCTTCGAAGGCATCGAGTCCCTGCGCAGGAACGTGGACGAAGGGACCGTCACGCGCGCGCAGGCGCTCGATTTCTACACCCGCCTGCTCGAGCCGACGGACCGCTTCCTGCTCCACCTCACCGCTCTCGACGACTCCGACGTGGAGAGCCAGGGACGTGCCGTCGCCGGGGTCATCGAGGCCCGCGAACTGCTCTCGCGCGAGGACGCCCTGGTCGCCTCGGGCCTCGTCGCGGGCCGTCTCACGCAGCAGGAACTGCGCCAGGTCTCCGACCTGGTGGCCCAGCGCACGCTCCTGTACGACACCCACCTCGCCCTGCTGCCCGCCGACGAACGCGCCCGCTACCAGCGCTACTGGCGCAGCCCCGACACCAACCCGCTGCGCACCGCCGAGAACGCCCTCGTCACCGGCGCCCCCGGCACCCCGAGGGGCGTCACCTCCGCCAGCTGGGACAAGGCCGCGAGCCAGGTCCTCGGGGAGCTGGCCGAGCGCGACACCGCCGCCGCGAAGCGCTACCAGGACCGCGCGGAACCGATCGCCGTCAAGGTGTTCGTCCGGGCCGGCATCGCCGGGGTCCTCGGCCTCCTCGCCCTGCTCGTCTCCCTGTTCATGTCCGTCCGCGTCGGCCGCGGCCTCGTACGCGACCTGCGCCGTCTCCGCCTGGAGGCCCATGAGGCGTCCGGCGTACGGCTGCCGGGCGTGATGCGCCGCCTCGCAGCGGGCGAGACCGTCGACGTGGAGACCGAGTCCCCGCGCCTGGAGTACGACAAGGACGAGATCGGCCAGGTCGGCCAGGCGCTCAACACCTTGCAGCGCTCCGCCGTCGAGGCGGCCGTCAAGCAGGCCGAACTGCGGCGCGGCGTCTCCGAGGTCTTCGTCAACCTCGCGCGCCGCAGCCAGGTCCTCCTCCACAAACAGCTGACGTTGCTCGACGCCATGGAGCGCAGGACCGACGACACCGACGAGCTCGCCGACCTGTTCCGCCTCGACCACCTGACGACCCGTATGCGCCGCCATGCCGAGGGCCTCGTGATCCTCTCCGGGGCCGCGCCGTCCCGCCAGTGGCGCAAGCCCGTGCAGCTCATGGACATCGTGCGGGCCTCCGTCGCCGAGGTCGAGGACTACGAGCGCATCGAGGTGCGGCGCCTCCCGCGGATCGCGGTGACCGGGCCCGCCGTCGCCGACCTCACCCACCTGGTGGCCGAACTCCTGGAGAACGCCACGGTGTTCTCGCCCCCGCACACCGCCGTCCAGGTCCTCGGCGAGCGCGTCGCCAACGGCTTCACCCTGGAGATCCACGACCGCGGCCTCGGCATGGCCGCCGACGCCCTCCTCGACGCCAACCTGCGCCTCGCCGAGACCCCCGAGTTCGAACTCTCCGACACCGACCGGCTCGGCCTCTTCGTCGTCAGCCGTCTCGCCCAGCGGCAGAACGTCCGCGTCTCCCTGCAGCCGTCCCCGTACGGGGGCACCACCGCGGTCGTCTTCATCCCGGACGCGCTGCTCACCGACGCCCCCGACACCGAGGGCGCAGGGTTCCGCCTCGACCGGCCCGAGGGGACGCGCCACGCGCCGCTGCCCGGCCTCGGCACCTCCGACGGCCTGCCCGGCCTTCCGGCGTCCGTGCTCGGCGGCCCCGTCGAGCTGGACAGCCCATCACCCTGGAGGCCCCGGCTGCCTCGGACACCACCGCCTTCCCGGGCGCGCTCGGCGACGAGGACAGCGAACGCGGCGCTTTGTTCCGGCCCCGCCGCCCGGTCGCCGGTCTCCCCGGCGAACAGCACCAGCAGGCCGACGAGGTGACAACCGCCGAGAGCGGCCGTGACGGGGGCCGTGACGCGCTGCCGGAGGGTCTCGTGCCCCTGCCGCGCCGCCGCGCCCCCAAGCTCGTCAGCTCGCACGGCAGGCCCGTCACGCGCACCCGGCCCGCCGCCCTCGACCGGGGCGGCGCCACGGAGCCGGGGGAGCGCCACGACCGGGACGGCGCCGACAGCCCGCGCGGCCTCGCGCCGACACCGCCCGCCGACCTCCCGCGCAGGCGCGCGCGTGCCGCCGAGCCCGCTGCGCCCGCCGAAGCGGCCGGGGGCCTGCCCAGGCGCGTACGGCAGGCGAACCTGGCACCGCAGTTGAAGGACGGGCCCGACCTGCGCGGCGACCGCGCGAAGGCCCGCGACGAGACCGCCTCCGCATCGCCCGCCGACCGGGACGCCGAAGAGGTCCGCAGCCGGATGGCCTCGCTCCAGCGGGGCTGGCGGCGCGGCCGCGAAGAGAACGCTGAGACAGCGGAGAACGCCGGGAGCGCCGACCGCGCCGACGGCACAGCACAGGGAACGACTTCTGAGGGGGACGGTCGATGACCGCACCGAAGGCCACCGCGCAGACCACGATCGGTGGATCCGGGGAGCTCAACTGGCTCCTCGACGACCTGGTCGAGCGCGTCGCCAGCATCCGCAAGGCGCTCGTGCTCTCCGGGGACGGACTGCCGACGGGGGTCTCCAAAGACCTCAGCCGGGAGGACAGCGAGCATCTCGCCGCCGTCGCCTCCGGATTCCACAGCCTCGCCAAGGGCGTCGGACGCCACTTCGACGCGGGCGGCGTCCGGCAGACCGTCGTCGAGCTCGACGACGCGTTCCTGTTCGTCACCGCCGCCGGCGACGGCAGCTGCCTCGCCGTCCTGTCGGACGCGGACTCCGATGTCGGCCTTGTCGCCTACGAGATGACTCTGCTGGTCAAGCGCGTGGGCACACACCTGGGCACGGCTCCCCGCACGGACAAGACCGCTGGAGGGTAGTGGGTCGGCATGAGCGCAGACGGTGAGGAGACGCAGGAGACGCACGCCTGGTTCGACGACGAGGCAGGCCCCGTCGTCCGTCCGTACGCCATGACACGCGGCCGCACCAGCAGCGCGGCCCAGCATCGCCTCGACCTGATCGCGGTCGTCGTCGCGGAGTCCCGTGACGACGACCCGGTCGCCGACCAGACCCTGTCGCCGGAGCACGTCGACATCGTCGGGCTCTGCCAGGACGCCCCGCAGTCGGTCGCCGAGCTCGCCGCGGAGCTGGACCTGCCCGTCGGCGTGGTCCGGGTCCTCATCGGCGATCTCGTCGACGACGAACTGGTCCACGTCAGCCGTCCCGTGCCGCCCGCGGAACTGCCCGACGCATCCATTCTGCGCGACGTCATCGACGGCCTCAGAGCCCTGTAAGACCCTCTGGGACGGCGCGCAAGCACCCAGCGACATCCAGTAGTGAGGCAGGAGAGACAACCCATGATCTTCGGGCGATCCGAGCGCAAGGGCCCCGTCGAGCCCGTCACGCTCAAGATCCTGGTGGCCGGCGGCTTCGGCGTGGGCAAGACCACGCTGGTCGGCGCGGTCAGCGAGATCAGGCCCTTACGCACGGAGGAGCTGCTGAGCGAGGCCGGACGGCCCGTCGACGACACCCAGGGCGTGGAGGGCAAGCACACCACCACGGTGGCCATGGACTTCGGCCGCATCACGCTCCGCGAGGACCTCGTCCTGTACCTCTTCGGGACCCCGGGACAGGACCGCTTCTGGTTCCTCTGGGACGAGCTCGCCACCGGGGCGCTCGGCGCCGTCGTCCTTGCGGACACCCGCCGCCTGGAGGACTGCTTCGCCGCCGTCGACTACTTCGAGCGGCGCTCCATCCCCTTCGTGATCGGCGTCAACTGCTTCGACGGGGCCGCCCGTTACCCCGCCGACTCGGTGCGGCAGGCACTCGACCTGGACGACAGCGTCCCCGTCGTCCTGTGCGACGCCCGCGAGAAGGACTCCGTCAAGGACGTCCTGATCCGCGTCGTCGAGCACGCCGCCGACGCGGCCGCCCGCCGCCGCCAGCCCGCGGTGACCTGACCCTGACCTGAACTGAACGGCGCGGCACGCGCGCGTAGGACGTTTTTCGCCGCTACGCGCGCGTGCTTCTCTGCCTGTGGCTGCTCCGTGCCTGCCTCGCCCGTGTCTGCCTCGCCCGTGCCTGCCCCCGGGGCCCGCGCTCAGGCTTTCCCGGCGCCTTCCTCCTCGTGCCAGCCAAAGCTCTTCTCCACCGCCTTGCGCCAGTTGTGGTACTCGCCGTCCCGGGTCCGCTCGTCCATCGACGGGGTCCACTCGGCGTCGCGCTGCCAGTGGGCCTTCAGCTCGTCCAGGTCGTTCCACACGCCCGTCGCGAGCCCGGCGGCGTACGCGGCGCCCAGGCACGTCGTCTCGGACACCCTGGGCCGGATGACGGGCACCCCGAGCACGTCCGCCTGGTGCTGCATGAGGAGGTTGTTCTTCGTCATGCCGCCGTCGACCTTCAGCGTCGTGATCCGCACCCCGGAGTCCTGGTACATGGCGTCGACGACCTCACGGGTCTGCCAGCTCGTCGCCTCCAGGACGGCGCGGGCCAGATGCCCCTTGGTGACGTAGCGGGTCAGGCCCGTGACGACACCGCGCGCGTCGGAGCGCCAGTACGGCGCGAACAGACCGGAGAACGCCGGCACGATGTACGCCCCGCCGTTGTCGTCGACGCTCGCCGCAAGCGTCTCGATCTCGTCGGCGCTCTTGATGATGCCGAGCTGGTCGCGGAACCACTGCACCAGGGCGCCGGTGATCGCGATGGCCCCCTCCAGGCAGTACACCGGCGCCTCGGAACCGATCTTGTACCCCATGGTGGTGAGCAGGCCGTTCTTCGAGGCGACCGGCCGGTTCCCCGTGTTGAGCAGCAGGAAGCTGCCCGTCCCGTACGTGTTCTTCGCCGTCCCCGTGTCGTAGCAGGCCTGCCCGAAGACGGCCGCCTGCTGATCGCCGAGCGCGGAGGCGACCGGCACCCCGGAGAGCTGACCCACCGCCGTGCCGTACACCTCGGCCGAGGACCGGATCTCGGGGAGCAGCGCCTGCGGCACGTTCATCGCCGACAGGATCGTCGGATCCCACTGCAGGGTCTCCAGGTTCATCAGCATGGTGCGCCCGGCATTGGTGACGTCCGTGACGTGGACGCCGCCGTCGGTGCCGCCCGTCAGGTTCCAGATCAGCCAGGAGTCCATCGTGCCGAACGCGATCTCGCCGCGCTCCGCGCGCGCCCGCAGACCGGGCACGTTGTCGAGCAGCCACGCCGCCTTCGGCCCGGAGAAGTAGCTGGCCAGCGGCAGCCCCGTCTGCTCGCGGAACCGGTCCTGGCCGTCCGTGCCGCCGAGCTCCTTGCAGAGCGCCGAGGTCCGCGTGTCCTGCCACACGATCGCGTTGTGCACGGGCTTGCCGGTCGCCCGGTCCCACAGGACCGTCGTCTCGCGCTGGTTGGTGATGCCGAGCGCGCTGAGCTGGTCGGGGCGCAGGCCCGCCTTGGCGATCGCGCCCGCCACCACGGCCTGCACCTTGGACCAGATCTCGGTGGCGTCGTGCTCGACCCAGCCCGGCTTCGGGAAGATCTGACGGTGCTCGCGCTGGTCGACGGCGACGATCTCGCCGTCCTGGTTGAAGATGATGCAACGGCTCGACGTGGTGCCCTGGTCGATGGCGGCGACGTACTTCACGGAGTTGTCGGGCATGGCTACCCCTTCGTGAGAAGACGGCGTGCGAGTGGTGACGTGCTCAGAACGCTGCGTTGTAGATGACCCCGCCAGCGCCCCGCCGATGAGCGGTCCGACCACCGGGACGAAGGCGTAGCCCCAGTCGGAGGTGCCCTTGTTGGGAATGGGCAGGAACTGGTGGACGATGCGCGGCCCCAGGTCGCGGGCGGGGTTGATGGCGTAGCCCGTGGGCCCGCCGAGCGACAGGCCGATGCCGACGACGACCAGCGACACGAGCAGCACCGTCATGCCGGACTCGCCCAGGCCCTTGGTCAGGCCGAACGCGAGGATGGGCAGGACCAGGCCGATCGTCGCGATGATCTCCGTGATCAGGTTCGCGACCGGGTTCCGGATCTCGGGGATCGTGGAGAAGATCCCGAGCGTGGGCACCGGACCCCCGCCTTCCGTGGCGCCCGCCGGCTCCTGCGCGCCCTCCGCGTCCGGCTTCGCGCCCGCGCTCACATTGGCGTTGAACTGCGCGAGGTACACCAGATACGCGAGGACGGCGCCGAGCATCGCCCCGACCATCTGGCCGCACAGATAGACCCAGACCTTGTCCCATTTGCCGGTGTCGACGGCGATGCCGAGCGTGACAGCGGGGTTGAGGTGCCCGCCGGAGAGCGGCGCGGCCGTGTACGCCCCCGCGAGGACGCCGAAGCCCCAGCCGAACGCGATGACGATCCACCCGGACGCCTTCGCCTTGGAGTATTTGAGCGTGACGGCGGCGCAGACGCCCGCGCCGAACAGGATCAGGATGGCGGTGCCGATGACCTCGCCTACGAAGATGTCTCCATTGCTCATGGCGGCTCCTAGGCCCTCGCCCGGGGCCCTCGCCCCGGTCCTCCGTGCAGGGTGCGTATCCCATGGCTGGTTCCGGCGACTTCGGCCGGCGGCGGAGCGTCCCGCGCCCCGCCCGGCGTCCGTGACAAGCGTGCCCGCACTGCCGCCGAGCGTGGGGGAGCGGCCCGTGGACGAAGGGCCGACATGCGGCGATGCCGACTGACACCGGAAGTGTTCACCGGCCGTACTGGAGCGTCAAGGTCGCGGACGACACCGGTTGAGGGGAGGCCGGTAAGCCCCAATTCCCGCCACACGGACGGAGGTTGAGGTAGGGGGCGGTGCGAAGATCAGGGCCTGAGCGCGCGGTGGATCAGCGGACGACGACGACCGCCGAGCCGTGCCCGAACAGCCCCTGGTTCGCGGTGATCCCGGCCCGCACCCCCGCCACCTGCCGCGCCCCCGCCTCCCCGCGCAACTGCCACGTCAGCTCGCAGACCTGCGCGATCGCCTGTGCCGGAACCGCCTCACCGAAGGAGGCGAGACCACCGCTGACGTTCACCGGTATGCGGCCGCCGGGCGCGGTCGCGCCCTCGCGGAGCAGCTTCGCCCCCTCGCCCTCACCGCACAGCCCGAGATCCTCGTACCACTGCAGTTCGAGCGCCGTGGACAGGTCGTAGACCTCGGCGAGCGACAGGTCGCGGGGCCCGATCCCCGCCTCCTCGTAGGCGGCGTGCGCGATGGAGGCCCGGAATCCCGGCCCCTCCGGTTCGGCATCCGCCGCCGAGTCCGTGGCGATGTCGGGCAGATCGAGCACCGTGGCCGGGTACGTCGGCGTCACCGTGGAGACCGCCCGGACACGGACCGGCGCCGTGACGCCGTGACGGCGCGCGAACTCCATGCTGGACAGGATGAGGGCCGCGCCTCCGTCCGAGGTCGCGCAGATGTCGAGCAGGCGCAGCGGATCGGCCACGACAGCGGACGCGGCGACCTCCTCGGCCGTGACCGCCGCGCGGTAGCGCGCGTTCGGATTGAGCGCGCCACAAGCCGCGTTCTTCACCTTGACCTGCGCGAAGTCCTCCAGCGTGTCCCCGTGCACGGCCATGCGGCGCCGCGCGTAGAGCCCGAAGTACGTCGGATTGGTCGCGCCCAGGACCCGGAAGCGCAGCCAGTCGGGGTCGTCGTGGCGCTCCCCGCCCGCCGGGCGGAAGAAGCCCTTGGGCGCGGCGTCCGCGCCCACCACGAGGACGACCTCGGCGAGCCCCGCTAGGATCTGCGCCCGAGCCGCATTGACCGCCTGCGCCCCCGACGCGCACGCCGCGTACACGTTGGTGACCCGGGCGCCCTGCCATCCGAGCGCCCTGGCGAACGTAGCCCCTGCCACGTACCCCGGATAGCCACCGCGCACGGTGTCCGCGCCGACCACGAAGTCCACGTCGCGCCACTCCACGCGCGCGTCGGCGAGAGCCGCCCGCGCCGCCGCCACCCCGTACTCGACGAAGGGCCGCCCCCACTTGCCCCAGGGGTGCATGCCCGCGCCGAGGACCGCCACGTCCCCCGTCATCCCGCCACCGCCCCCGTCATTCCGGTACCACCCCGTCAGGCGCCACGCTCGTCGGCCGCCAGTGCCACGTCGTGAACGCCGTACCCCTCTCGTCGTCCCCCTCCTCGCCGAGCACGCCCGGCACGAGCTCCACCTCCATGCCGACCTCCAGATCAGTCACGGAGATCCCCGGAGCCCCCTGGCCGAGCACCACGAGTCGCTCTGCCGCAAGCTCCACAGCGATCAACGTGTAGGGCCGCCACGGAAGTTCCCGGTCCGACACATACGGTTCGGGCGGCCGGTACCGGGCGTCGGTGTACGACCACACCCGGCCCCGCCGCGACAGCGGCACCTCGACGAGCTCACCGCCCGCGCACCCCGGGTTGCGGCACGCCGAGTCCTCACGCGGGAAGAACACCGACGCGCAGGCCGAGCACCGCGTGCCCAGCAGACGGAAGTCGTGCCCTTCCCCCGCGAACCAGTTGGCGACGACAGGTGTACGCGCACGCGCCACGGTCCCTCCCCAACGCGCGAATCTGACGGAACGTCAGAAGTGTGCCACGGTCGGCAGGACGACGTCAGGTGTCGCGCAGAACCATGTGCGCCTCCTGTGCGTCCGTCTACCCGTGAGGGCGCGACCGGGATCCGACGGGGGTGTTTCCGGCCGCGCCCTCCGGTTCACCGCCCCGCGAGCGACCGCCGGGAGACCGGGAAGTCGAAGTAGGTGTCGGGGTGGAGTTCGGGCTTGTACGTGTAGTGCCACCACTCCTCCGGCAGGTTCACGAACCCCTGCCCGGACAGCGCGTTCCGCAGGAGATCCCGGTTGGCCCGCTGCACGCCCTTGATGCGCGGATCGTCCGTGTGCGCCAGTGTGTCGAAACAGTCGAACCCGGTGCCCATGTCCACGGAGTTGTCGGGGAACCGCTCCTTCTCGGGCCCGTAGCAGGCCTTGAGCGGCTCTCCGGGCACGTACGCGCGCGTGGGCCTGGCCGGCAGCTTCACCACGGTCAGATCGACGGTGGAGCCGCGGCTGTGCCCCGACTTCTCGGCGATGTAGCCGTCCGCGAACAGCCGCGTCTTGTCGACCCGCGGATAGAACTCCGCCTTCATCCGCTGGTCGTCCAGGTCCTTGGCCCACCGTACGAAGTGGTCGACGGCCCGCTGCGGCCGGTAGCAGTCGTACACCTTCAGCGAATAACCCTGTTTGCGGAGCCCGAGCTGCGCCTTGTGCAGAGCCTTCGCGGCGGGCCTCGTGAGGATGCACAGGGGCTTCCTGTAGCCGTCGATCGGCTCACCCACGAAGTCGTGCTCCGTGAAGTAGCGCATCTCCTGGATGATCGTGGGATCGACGTCGCTGAGTGCCACGAAGTCCTTGGGCGCCTTCGGTTCGGGCGTGGCGTGCGCGGTCGCCGGGACAGCGGCCGTGCCGAGCAGGGCGGCGGCCGTCATGGCGGCGAACCGGCGAAGAGCGGTGACGGTTGTGGTCATGGCCTTGCGTCTATCAGGAGCCACCCCCTCCGGGGAAGACCGTCCCTGGTGCCATCCGGGGAAGACCGTCCCCAGGTGATCGGATACAGTCCGCGCCGTGTCCGCAGAAACCCACTCCAAGGTCAACCCCGTTCCGGATTCCCACTGTTCGAGCTGTGGAGCCGCTTACGGGGCCGAGGTGCACGGCTGGCCGCGCACCTGCCCGGTATGCACAACCGTCGCCTACCGGAACCCGCTGCCCGTCGCCATCGCCCTGCAGCCCGTGTACGACACGACCGGCACCGCGCTGGTCGTCATCACCCGCACCATCGCCCCCGCGCGCGGAGAGGCCGCTCTGCCGGGCGGCTTCATCGACGACCGCGAGGACTGGCGCCACGCCGTCGTCCGCGAACTGAAGGAGGAGACCGGCATCGACGCGGCCACCCGCGACGTCCGCCTCGTGGACGCCATGAGCGCCCCCGACGGCCACCTCCTGCTCTTCGGCCTCCTCCCCGAACGCCCGGCCGCCCAACTGCCCGCCAGCGCGGCGACGGACGAGACGGAGGGCTGGCACCTCCTGCGCCACCCGGCCGAACTGGCATTCCCGCTGCACACGGTGGCGTCCAAGGCCTGGTTCGAGGGCCGTTACGCACGCCCTCTGTAACGATCCTCTGTAACGGTGCGGGCCCTTGCGGCCCGCACCACGGGGCGCGGCGGCTGTCGTGCCCCGAGTGACCATGTCGAGCCCTCGCCCACGCGCGCGTGCGCCCTCAGAGGCCGCGCACCCGGACGGGGTACGGCGGCGGCTTCCCCTCGCCGCCGTCCCCCTCCACGACCACCCGCCCCTCGCTCCACCGCACGCGGTACCGCTCGGCCTCCGGCTCCTCCCAGCCGTCGCCCACGTCCGGCACGACCAGGCCACCACCCGTACGCCCCAGCTCCGGGGCCCACACCTCCAGCTCGGTCCCGCCGCCCTCACCGCGTACGGGCACCAGCGCGCCCGCGCGCGCGAGCACCGGAATCCGTGCCGGGGGAGCGTCGACCCGCACCAGCCCGGGGCCGTCGAACGCCGTGCCGGTCGCCGTGTCGTACCACCGCCCCTCCGGCAGGCGTACGCCCCTGCGTTCGGCCCCGGGCTCCAGCACAGGGGCCACGAGCAGACAGTCGCCGAGCAGGAAGGCGTCCCCGCAGTCCCGCAGACGCCGGTCCTCCGGCGCCGCCCACCACAAGGGCCGCACATACGGAGCACCCGTCCGCCGGGCCACCTGCGCGAGCGACAGGAAGTACGGCAAAAGGCGGCGCCGCTCCCACAGCGCCACGCGCGCGTGGGCGAGCGCCTCGTCCCCGAAGTCCCACGGCTCCCGCCGCCCCGCCCGCGACGCGGCACGTGTACAGAACAGCGGCAGGTACGCGCCCAGCTGGACCCGGCGCACGAACAGTTCCGGCGACGGGTCTCCGAGGTCGCCCACGTCCGACCCCGCGTACGGGACTCCGCACAGCCCCCATCCGATCACCAGCGACAGCACGGCCCGCAGCCCGGGCCAGCCGGACGGCACGTCGTCATCTCCGCACCACACCCCGCCGTAGCGCTGCATGCCCACCCAGCCGCCCCGGGAGACCACGAACGGCCGCTCGCGCATGCCCAGTTCGCGCAACCCGTCGTACGCGGCCCGGGCCATGCACAGGGCGTACATGTTGTGCGCCTCGCGATGGTCGCCGCCTCGTCCTTCGAGCGCGTGCCGGGCCGAGCGGGGCATGGAAGCGGGCCCGTCGTGCCAGAAACCGCTGAAGCCCTGCGCCCGCCGTTCCTCGTAGAGGCTGCCCCACCACTTCCGGACCCCCTCCGCCGTGAAGTCCGGGTACACCGCCTCCACCGACCGCACGCGCCCACGCACACGGCGCCCCGACGCATCACGCACATAGGCATCGACAGCCCGCCCGCTGTCGAACACCGCATTGCCGTCCACGGCCTCCACCTGAGGGTTGACCCCGCCCACCAGCCGGACGCCGTCCGCCCGCAGCTCATCGGCAAGCCGGGGCTCCACACCCGGCCGCGCCCCGGGACGGCAGACCTCACATGCACGGCCGTCAACGGAAGGCGACGCTTCATGAAGCCGGTGACGACCTGGCGCACTTCCTCCTCGCCGCCATCGAGATCCCCGCGCGCGTAGTGGTGCCCCAGTGCCCATGGCGACGGCATCGCCGGAGCCCCCGTCAGCCGTGTCCACGTATGCAGCACGCGCGCGGGCGTGCCCACCACCACCCAGCACCGCAACGGGCCGCCCATCCGCAGCTCGCTGGTGCCGGGCCGGTCGTGTCCCGACCCCGCGCCCTCGCGCCCCTCCCGCAGCTTCACCGTGCCGCCCCACGTGCTGTCGTGGAACACCAGATGCGTGCCCGCGTCCGCCACGACCAGCTGCACCGGCACCGTGACGGACGACGCGTCGCCCGCCGGGCCGGGCGCACCGCCCACGTCGCTGTTCCACAGGGCATACGTCCCGTCCCGCAACCGTGGACCCGACATCCGCCCCCCGAGCCCGAAGAACCGCGCGTCCGCCGCCACCTCCGACCGCTGCACCCACCGGGACTCCCCGCCACCCACCGGCTCCCACCACCGCGGCGGCAACGCACGCCGCAACAGCACACCACCGGGCGTGCACACCGTGACGGCACCGTGCCGCGACACCGCCACGGTCGCCCGCTCGGACACCACCCGCCAGCCGCCGTCCTTGTCCGGCTCCAGAACGGCCCGCGCATCCGTCTCGGGACACCGCCCCGCCACACCGTAGGACGGCGTCGGCTCGGCCCCGTCCCACCCCAGAAACACCGCACCGCTCACCGTCACCCTGACCAGCAGTCGCGACCGGTCGAACCGCACCACGCCACCACCCGGCGCGGGCTCCGCCCCGACCACGCACCCCGGCACCCGCGCCCGCTCCGGACCCCGGCGGGCGAGGCCCGCGGAATCCGCCCGGCGCCGCCGCCACGCCGCCCCCACGGCCAGCACCCCCTGGACCGGCCCCAACAGGGAGGACACCTTCACCGAGCGCACCAGACCACCACCGTCCATGCCGCTCACCTTGCCACTCGCCGACCCGCGCGCGTGCCGCGTTCAACTCCCGTTCACCCGTGGCCGCCGCACATCCTCACGAGCCGCACTGTGTGGCGGACGCCCTGGTGCCGCAATCGATCACGTGGCATCGTCCTTTCAGCCGCGTCACGCGCACACCCCAGCCCGTGCGCGCACAGACGCACACGCCGCGTACTTCCAGGAGCCGCACCATGACCACAGCGAACCCCTCGCCGCTCTGGCAGCCCGGACCGCAGCAGATCGCCGACGCGCGGATCACCCGGTTCCATGCCTGGGCCGCCGACCGGTACGGAGCACCCGCGGAGGGTGGCTACGAGGCGCTGCACCGCTGGTCGGTCACCGAGCTCGACACTTTCTGGAAGGCCGTCACCGACTTCTTCGAGGTGCGCTTCACCCACCCCTACACGCGCGTACTGGGCGACCGCGCCATGCCCGGCGCCGAATGGTTCCCCGGCGCCACCCTGAACTACGCGGCGCACGCACTGCGTACCGCCGACGACCCCGCGCGCGCGGACACCCCCGCCATCCTCCACGTGGACGAGACGCACGAGCAGCACCCGGTCACCTGGGCCGAGCTGCGCGGGCAGGTCGGCTCGCTCGCCGCGGAACTGCGCGCCCTGGGCGTCCGCCCCGGCGATCGCGTCAGCGGCTACCTGCCCAACATCCCCGAAGCCGTCGTCGCCCTCCTGGCCAGCGCCGCCGTCGGCGCCGTGTGGACCTCGTGCGCGCCCGACTTCGGCGCCCGCAGCGTCCTCGACCGCTTCCAGCAGGTCGAGCCCGTCGTCCTCTTCACCGTCGACGGCTACCGCTACGGAGGCAAGGAGCACGACCGCCGCGACACCGTGGCGGAACTCCGCGCCAAACTGCCCTCCTTGCGCGCGGTGGTGCACATTCCCCTGCTGGGCACCGAGGCACCACAAGGCGCCCTGGAATGGTCCGCCCTCACCTCCGCAGACGTGGCACCCGTCTACGAAGAAGTGCCCTTCGACCACCCGCTCTGGGTGCTCTACTCCTCAGGTACCACCGGCCTGCCCAAGGCCATCGTCCAGTCGCAGGGCGGCATCCTCGTCGAGCACCTCAAACAGCTCGGCCTGCACTGCGACCTTGGCCCCGACGACCGGTTCTTCTGGTACACGTCCACCGGCTGGATGATGTGGAACTTCCTCGTCTCCGGACTCCTGACGGGCACCACGATCGTCACGTACGACGGCAGCCCCGGCTTCCCCGACACCGGCGCGCAGTGGTCCGTCGCGGAACGCACCGGAGCGACCCTGTACGGCACCTCCGCCGCGTACGTCATGGCCTGCCGCAAGGCCGGCGTCCACCCTTCCCGTGACTACGACCTCGCGCGCGTGAAGTGCGTCGCCACGACCGGCTCCCCGCTCCCGCCCGACGGTTTCCGCTGGCTCCACGACGAGGTCCGCGCCGACCTGTGGATCGCCTCCGTCAGCGGCGGCACCGACGTCTGCTCCTGCTTCGCGGGCGCCGTGCCCACCCTCCCCGTCCACATCGGCGAGCTCCAGGCCCCCAGCCTCGGCACGGACCTGCGCGCCTGGGACCCCGACGGCCACGACCTCATCGACGAGGTCGGCGAACTCGTCGTCACCAACCCCATGCCGTCCATGCCGATCCGCTTCTGGAACGACCCCGACGGCAGCCGCTACCACGACAGCTACTTCGACACCTACCCCGGCGTCTGGCGCCACGGCGACTGGATCACCGTCACCTCCCGCGGCTCCGTCGTCATCCACGGCCGCTCCGACTCGACCCTCAACCGGCAGGGCGTCCGCATGGGCTCCGCCGACATCTACGAGGCCGTGGAACGCCTCCCCGAGATCCGCGAGTCCCTCGTCATCGGCCTCGAACAGCCCGACGGCGACTACTGGATGCCCCTCTTCGTCCACCTCACCCCCGGCGCCGCCCTCGACGACGACCTGCGCGCCCGCATCAAGCAGACCATCCGGGAACAGCTCTCCCCGAGGCACGTACCCGACGAGATCGTCGAAGCCCCCGGCGTCCCGCACACCCTGACCGGCAAGCGCATCGAGGTCCCGGTCAAGCGCCTCCTCCAGGGCACTCCACTGGAGAAGGCCGTCAACCCCGGCTCCATCGACAACCTCGAACTGCTCCGGTTCTACGAGGAGATCGCCCGCAAGCGAGCCTGACGGCCGGGCGGCGTCCGGCCGGGCGGTGCCCGCCCCAGGGCCGTTGTCAGTGGTGACGATTACTCTGAGTGAGCATTGATCGACGCGCGTACTCAGGGGGAACCATGACGGACACTCAGCACGGCCGGACGACCAGCACACGCACCGTGCTGCGCCGCGAGATCGCGGGCACCATCGGCCTCCTGGCCGACGAACACGACTTCACGCGGATGCGGCGCTACCGCAGCTTCACCTTCGACGACCACACGGTGTACCTGCGGCAGGTCGAATCCCTGCTCAAATCGCTGGCCGCGGCGGGCGGCCATACCACCGTCGCCCTCTTCGACCCCGACGAGTACGCCGAGTTCTGCGCGGGTGCGGGCCTCGAACCCGACACCCCGACCAGCCGCACCCGCTTCACCGCGGAACTGGCGTCGACGGGCCCCTCGCTGCCGTACGAAGGACAGCCCCTCGCCGTCCTCGTCCCCCGGCTCGTCGAAGAAGCAGTACGCCAAGCGACCTGGGAGTACGCCTCCTCCGTCCTCGCCCGCACCGGCCCCTGCCCGGCCTGCGGCGAGGACATCGGCCGCACCGCCTTCGCCCGCGCCTCGTACCTGGTGGCCCGAGCCATCGACACCATCGGCGAAGGCCTCCACCACTGGGTGTGCAGCGTCCCCACCGGACAGCAGATGCTGCTCGCCGTACTGCACATCGACGCCACCGCATCCGACACCGTCCGGCTCGACGAGACCTCGGCGATGGAGCTGACGACCGTACTGGCCCTCGCCCTCGTCACCGACAGCCCCTGCGCCCTGGTCGTCCGCACCACCACGCCCGACAGCGACCGCGTCTATGGCTGGCGCCTGAAGAACAAGCGCCTCCAGCAGCTCCCCGCCGCCCAGGTCTTCGACGCGTACTGCACCGACGCGGCCTCGGGCGAGCTGACCGCACCCGAGCCCGGCGTCGAGTACTGCACCGCGCCCGAGGTGGACGACCCCGTCCCGGAGAGCGGCCACTGCCACTGACGGCAAGGGAGCAGTGCGTCCGCGGACAACGCTGAGGGGCGCCCCACCCGAAGGTGAAGCGCCCCTCAGCAAACCCTGGCCCGGACCGGGCCAGGGCTGTGCGGCTACTCGCCGGACAGCACGGCCTGCGCGGCGGCACGCGCCTCGTCGGCGGAGTCCGCGGCGCGGGCGGCAGCCGCCGCCCGCTCGCACTGCGCCAGCGTGTGCTTGCCGAGCGTCGCGCGGACGTACGGGATCGAGGCCGCACCCATGGAGAGGGAGGTGACACCCAGACCGGTCAGCACACAGGCGAGGAGCGGGTCGGACGCGGCCTCACCGCAGACACCACAGCTCTTGCCCTCGGCCTTCGCCGCCTCGGCGGACAGCGCGACGAGGTCGAGCAGCGCGGGCTGCCACGGGTCCTGCAGCCGCGACACGGCACCGACCTGACGGTCGGCCGCGAAGGTGTACTGGGCCAGGTCGTTGGTGCCGAGCGAAAGGAACTCGACCTCCTGCAGCACCGAGCGGGCACGCAGCGCGGCGGACGGAATCTCGACCATCGCACCGAACTTGGCCTGCAGACCGGCCTCGCGGCAGGCGTCGGCGAACGCCTTGGCGTCGGACCGGTCGGCGACCATCGGGGCCATGACCTCGAGGTAGACCGGCAGACCCTCGGCAGCCTTCGCCAGCGCGGTCAGCTGCGTCCGCAGCACCTCGGGGTGGTCGAGGAGGGAGCGCAGACCACGCACGCCCAGCGCCGGGTTGGGCTCGTCGGCCGGGGTCAGGAAGTCCAGCGGCTTGTCGGCGCCGGCGTCCAGCACCCGCACGACGACCCGGCCCTCGGGGAACGCTTCGAGGACCTGGCGGTACGCCTCGACCTGCTTCTCCTCGGACGGCGCTTGCTTGCTGTCGTCCAGGAAGAGGAATTCGGTACGGAAGAGACCGACACCCTCGGCGCCGGCTTCGACGGCGGCGGGGACGTCCGCAGGACCGCCGATGTTGGCGAGCAGCGGCACCTTGTGCCCGTCCGACGTGGCGCCGGGGCCGGTCGAGGCCGACAGCGCGGCCTTGCGCTCGGCGGCCGATGCCTCGAGGGCGGCCCGCTTCTCCGGCGTCGGGTCCACGAAGATCTCACCCGTGCTGCCGTCGACAGCGACGACGGTGCCCTCCGCCAGCTCACCCGCGCCGGGCAGCGCCACGACCGCGGGCACACCGAGAGCGCGCGCGAGGATGGCGCTGTGGCTGGTCGGCCCGCCCTCCTCGGTCACGAAGCCGAGGACGAGCGCGGGGTCGAGGAGCGCGGTGTCGGCGGGCGCCAGGTCACGCGCGATGAGGACGTACGGCTTGTCGCTGTCCGGCACGCCGGGCATGGGAACCCCCAGCAGACGGGCGACGATACGATTCCGCACATCGTCGAGGTCCGCGACGCGGCCCGCCATGTACTCGCCGGCGCCCGCGAGAAGCTCGCGGTAGTGCGAGAAGGCGTCGTAGATGCCGCGCTCCGCCGAGCTGCCGACCGTGATCCGACGGTCGACGTCGGCGATCAGCTCCGGATCCTGCGCGATCATGGCCTGGGCCTCGAGAACCATCTGCGCCTCGCCACCTGCCAGATTGCCGCGGGCGATCAGGTCGGCCGCGACAGCCTCGACGGCCTGGCGGGCGCGCCCCTGTTCGCGCTCGGCCTCCTCCGCCGGAATCTGCTTGGCCGGCGGCTCAAGCACCGCGGTCCCCATGTGCCGGACCTCGCCGATGGCCACACCGTGGCTCACACCGACGCCGCGAAGCGTTGTCTCCATCTCACCGTCTCCGATAGTGCGGCGGCCGAGCCGCCGCGTTGGTTGTGCTGCTGCCGGGCGTCCGCGTACGGACGTCCGTCACTTCCAGCTGAAGAGAGCGTCCCCAGCCGCGACGTCGCCATCTTCGACGACGTCCGACAGCGACTCGGCGCTGGCCTCGAGCGCGACGATCGGGCACACCGGCGACTTGCCGGCCTCCTCGACCGCGGCCGGGTTCCAGCGGACGACGGCCTGGCCGCGCTGCACGGTGTCACCCTTGTTGACGAGCAGCTCGAAGCCCTCGCCGTTGAGCTGGACGGTGTCGATACCCAGGTGCGTCAGCACACCGTGCCCCTGGTCGTCCACGACGACGAAGGCGTGCGGGTGCAGGGACACGACGATGCCGTCCACGGGGGCGACGGCCTCGGAGGGCTCACGGACGGGGTCGATGGCGGTGCCGGGGCCGACCATGGCGCCGGAGAACACCGGGTCAGGAACAGCGGAGAGCCCGATGGCGCGTCCAGCAAGAGGGGACGACACACTGGTCATGGCAAGCCTCCAAGGGGGCGGAGATTCTTGAGCGCCGTCACTGTTGTGCTGGACGGCGTACTGTGCAAGGGCGTACTGTTCAGAAGCGTAAGTCATAAAAAGTCCCGGTTCCGCACCAGAGGTACCGGTTGGCTGACGTAGGGGCGCCCGGCAAACGATTTGCGCCGCACCCTGACCCCCATGTACTGTCGTATCCCTGCCTGGGGCAGACCGACGCCTCCGAGCGTCCATCGGCCCGGCAGCCTCTATCAAGTCAACCTTAACTTTGCTCGGCTTCTGCATGTCCGCAGATGCCTGGTCAGAGGGCCGGAAAAACACTGATAGAGTTTCGGCACCGCCGGAAGGAAAACCGCGAAAAGCGGAATTCCGAAAAGCGGAACCAAGCAGTACCAGCAAGACCCCGAGAAAATCGGATCGGAAAGATCTGATAGAGTCGGAAACGCAAGACAGCAAGACCGAAGGGAAGCGCCCGGAGGAAAGCCACGAGAGAGTCTCTCGGGTGAGTACAAAGGAAGCGTCCGTTCCTTGAGAACTCAACAGCGTGCCAAAAGTCAACGCCAGATATGTTGATTACCCCGTCTCCGGCCGTCATCTGATGGTTGGGGCGAGGTTCCTTTGAAACAAAACACAGCGAGGACGCTGTGACCGGACGGGACTATTCCTCCCGCCCGGTCCGCTCTCGTGGTGTCACCGGGATATCCCGGAAACATTCACGGAGAGTTTGATCCTGGCTCAGGACGAACGCTGGCGGCGTGCTTAACACATGCAAGTCGAACGATGAACCACTTCCGTGGGGATTAGTGGCGAACGGGTGAGTAACACGTGGGCAATCTGCCCTTCACTCTGGGACAAGCCCTGGAAACGGGGTCTAATACCGGATAACACTTCCGTCCTCCTGGACGGTGGTTAAAAGCTCCGGCGGTGAAGGATGAGCCCGCGGCCTATCAGCTTGTTGGTGAGGTAATGGCTCACCAAGGCGACGACGGGTAGCCGGCCTGAGAGGGCGACCGGCCACACTGGGACTGAGACACGGCCCAGACTCCTACGGGAGGCAGCAGTGGGGAATATTGCACAATGGGCGAAAGCCTGATGCAGCGACGCCGCGTGAGGGATGACGGCCTTCGGGTTGTAAACCTCTTTCAGCAGGGAAGAAGCGAAAGTGACGGTACCTGCAGAAGAAGCGCCGGCTAACTACGTGCCAGCAGCCGCGGTAATACGTAGGGCGCAAGCGTTGTCCGGAATTATTGGGCGTAAAGAGCTCGTAGGCGGCTTGTCACGTCGGTTGTGAAAGCCCGGGGCTTAACCCCGGGTCTGCAGTCGATACGGGCAGGCTAGAGTGTGGTAGGGGAGATCGGAATTCCTGGTGTAGCGGTGAAATGCGCAGATATCAGGAGGAACACCGGTGGCGAAGGCGGATCTCTGGGCCATTACTGACGCTGAGGAGCGAAAGCGTGGGGAGCGAACAGGATTAGATACCCTGGTAGTCCACGCCGTAAACGGTGGGAACTAGGTGTTGGCGACATTCCACGTCGTCGGTGCCGCAGCTAACGCATTAAGTTCCCCGCCTGGGGAGTACGGCCGCAAGGCTAAAACTCAAAGGAATTGACGGGGGCCCGCACAAGCAGCGGAGCATGTGGCTTAATTCGACGCAACGCGAAGAACCTTACCAAGGCTTGACATACACCGGAAAACCCTGGAGACAGGGTCCCCCTTGTGGTCGGTGTACAGGTGGTGCATGGCTGTCGTCAGCTCGTGTCGTGAGATGTTGGGTTAAGTCCCGCAACGAGCGCAACCCTTGTTCTGTGTTGCCAGCATGCCCTTCGGGGTGATGGGGACTCACAGGAGACCGCCGGGGTCAACTCGGAGGAAGGTGGGGACGACGTCAAGTCATCATGCCCCTTATGTCTTGGGCTGCACACGTGCTACAATGGCCGATACAATGAGCTGCGATACCGCAAGGTGGAGCGAATCTCAAAAAGTCGGTCTCAGTTCGGATTGGGGTCTGCAACTCGACCCCATGAAGTTGGAGTTGCTAGTAATCGCAGATCAGCATTGCTGCGGTGAATACGTTCCCGGGCCTTGTACACACCGCCCGTCACGTCACGAAAGTCGGTAACACCCGAAGCCGGTGGCCCAACCCCTTGTGGGAGGGAGCTGTCGAAGGTGGGACTGGCGATTGGGACGAAGTCGTAACAAGGTAGCCGTACCGGAAGGTGCGGCTGGATCACCTCCTTTCTAAGGAGCACTTCTTACTCGGACTTGTCCGGGTCAGAGGCCAGTACATCGGCGCACGTTCGATGCTGGTTGCTCATGGGTGGAACGTTGACTATTCGATCTGGTTGTCGGGTCGGAGGCTGTGAGTACTGCCCCTCGGGGCGTGGAAAGCATGATCTCCGGACGGGACCGGGTCGGGCACGCTGTTGGGTATCTGAAGGTACGGCCGAGTACGGCTGCCTTCAGTGCCGGCCCCAGTGCACTCGAATCTACTGGTTCGGGGTGATGGGTGGTTGGTCGTTGTTTGAGAACTGCACAGTGGACGCGAGCATCTGTGGCCAAGTTTTTAAGGGCGCACGGTGGATGCCTTGGCACCAGGAACCGATGAAGGACGTGGGAGGCCACGATAGTCCCCGGGGAGTCGTCAACCAGGCTTTGATCCGGGGGTTTCCGAATGGGGAAACCCGGCAGTCGTCATGGGCTGTCACCCGCTGCTGAACACATAGGCAGTGTGGAGGGAACGCGGGGAAGTGAAACATCTCAGTACCCGCAGGAAGAGAAAACAACCGTGATTCCGGGAGTAGTGGCGAGCGAAACTGGATGAGGCCAAACCTACGACGTGTGAGACCCGGCAGGGGTTGCGTCGTGGGGGTTGTGGGATCTCTCTTCTGTCGTCTGCCGGCGACAGGACGAGTCAGAAACCGTTGATGTAGGCGAAGGACATGCGAAAGGTCCGGCGTAGAGGGTAAGACCCCCGTAGTCGAAACGTCAGCGGCTCGTTTGAGAGACACCCAAGTAGCACGGGGCCCGAGAAATCCCGTGTGAATCTGGCGGGACCACCCGTTAAGCCTAAATATTCCCTGGTGACCGATAGCGGATAGTACCGTGAGGGAATGGTGAAAAGTACCGCGGGAGCGGAGTGAAATAGTACCTGAAACCGTGTGCCTACAAGCCGTGGGAGCGTCGCGCAAGGAACTTGTTCCTTGCGTCGTGACTGCGTGCCTTTTGAAGAATGAGCCTGCGAGTTTGCGGTGTGTTGCGAGGTTAACCCGTGTGGGGAAGCCGTAGCGAAAGCGAGTCCGAACAGGGCGACATAGTAGCGCGCTCAAGACCCGAAGCGGAGTGATCTAGCCATGGGCAGGTTGAAGCGGAGGTAAGACTTCGTGGAGGACCGAACCCACCAGGGTTGAAAACCTGGGGGATGACCTGTGGTTAGGGGTGAAAGGCCAATCAAACTCCGTGATAGCTGGTTCTCCCCGAAATGCATTTAGGTGCAGCGTCGTGTGTTTCTTGCCGGAGGTAGAGCACTGGATAGGCGATGGGCCCTACCGGGTTACTGACCTTAGCCAAACTCCGAATGCCGGTAAGTGAGAGCGCGGCAGTGAGACTGTGGGGGATAAGCTCCATGGTCGAGAGGGAAACAGCCCAGAGCATCGACTAAGGCCCCTAAGCGTACGCTAAGTGGGAAAGGATGTGGAGTCGCACAGACAACCAGGAGGTTGGCTTAGAAGCAGCCACCCTTGAAAGAGTGCGTAATAGCTCACTGGTCTAGTGATTCCGCGCCGACAATGTAGCGGGGCTCAAGCGTACCGCCGAAGTCGTGTCATTCAGCAACAGCCCAACGGCGTATGGATGGGTAGGGGAGCGTCGTGTGCCGGGTGAAGCCGCAGCGGAAGCTAGTGGTGGACGGTTCACGAGTGAGAATGCAGGCATGAGTAGCGATACACACGTGAGAAACGTGTGCGCCGATTGACTAAGGGTTCCTGGGTCAAGCTGATCTGCCCAGGGTAAGTCGGGACCTAAGGCGAGGCCGACAGGCGTAGTCGATGGATAACCGGTTGATATTCCGGTACCCGCTGTGAAGCGTCAAACATCGAATCCAGTGATGCTAAGGCCGTGAAGCCGTTCCGGACCCTTCGGGGAAATGGAAAGTGGTGGAGCCGCCGGCCCGATCTGGTAGTAGGTGAGTGATGGGGTGACGCAGGAAGGTAGTCCAGCCCGGGCGGTGGTTGTCCCGGGGTAAGGGTGTAGGCCGTGATAGGTAAATCCGTCGCACATGAGGCTGAGACCTGATGCCGAGCCGATTGTGGTGAAGTGGATGATCCTATGCTGTCGAGAAAAGCCTCTAGCGAGTTTCATGGCGGCCCGTACCCTAAACCGACTCAGGTGGTCAGGTAGAGAATACCGAGGCGTTCGGGTGAACTATGGTTAAGGAACTCGGCAAAATGCCCCCGTAACTTCGGGAGAAGGGGGGCCATCACCGGTGATGACATTTACTGTCTGAGCTGGGGGTGGCCGCAGAGACCAGCGAGAAGCGACTGTTTACTAAAAACACAGGTCCGTGCGAAGCCGTAAGGCGATGTATACGGACTGACGCCTGCCCGGTGCTGGAACGTTAAGGGGACCGGTTAGTGCACTTTCGGGTGTGCGAAGCTGAGAACTTAAGCGCCAGTAAACGGCGGTGGTAACTATAACCATCCTAAGGTAGCGAAATTCCTTGTCGGGTAAGTTCCGACCTGCACGAATGGCGTAACGACTTCTCGACTGTCTCAACCATAGGCCCGGTGAAATTGCACTACGAGTAAAGATGCTCGTTTCGCGCAGCAGGACGGAAAGACCCGGGACCTTTACTACAGTTTGATATTGGTGTTCGGTTCGGCTTGTGTAGGATAGGTGGGAGACTGTGAACTCTGGACGCCAGTTC
>NZ_JAOCNE010000002.1:411395-468198 GCF_056172735.1 Streptomyces sp. R818 | reverse complement strand
GTAGGGAGCGGCGAAGAAATGCAGGCGCTCGGTGACGGAGCCGGGGCTCATATAGGCGTCCAGGACGTGGGTGAGCGGGCCGAGGGTGACACCGAGTTCCTCGGCGGCCTCGCGGCGGACGGCGGCCTCCGCGTCATCCGCGTCGAGCAGCCCCGCGGCCGCTTCGACGAGCATGCCGTCGGGATGGTCGTTGACGTAGGCCGGATAGCGGAATTGCCGGGTGAGCAGGACGCGACCGCGCCCGGTGTCGTAGGGCAGGACGACGGCGCCGTTGCCGCGGTCGTAGGTTTCCCGTGTCTGTGTCTCCCAGCGTCCGTCGCGTCGGCGGTAGTCGTAGGTGGTGCGACGCAGGACGTGCCAGCCGGAGGAGGTCAGTTCGACGTCACGGATGACGACGTCGGGGTTGCGGTCGAGCCCGCGTCCGGCCTGGTCGAGGCCGGTGCGGCCGCGGTGGTCGGGGACGTCGACGCCGGGGCGGACCCGGGTCGTCACGCGGTCTCCCGCTCGGTGAGCCGGGGGATCTCGGCCACGTCGCGGTACACGGGCAGGCCCCGGCGGCGGGCGATGGCCACGTCCTGATCGGCGCCGGTGGACTCGCCCGGCAGACGCAGCACGGCGTCGCAACGAGCCAGCAGACGCGCGGCCGTCGGGTACAGCACCTCGTCCGCGAGGGGATCGGTGGGGCCCGCGCCGGCCGAGTGCAGGACGGGCAGGGCGATCCACTCCCCGATGACGGGGAGGTGGCCCGCGGCGAACACCGGCCACGCCGCCTCCTCGAGACGCGCGAGGTTGGCGGCCATGGCCTCGGGGTCGCCGTTCGTGCCGGAGCGGTAGGGCCCGGCGATGAGGATGAGCAGGGGCTTGCCGGTCACTTCGCCGGCCTTCTTCTCGTTCATGGGGCGCTACCATACATGCAACAACGTGCATTAACGTGCAGGATCGTGCAGAAACAAGAGAGGGTGGTGCGGATGCTGGCCGCTGAACGGCGTGACCATTTGCTGGAGCTGCTGGCCCGGCGAGGCAAGATCGTCAGCAAGGAGGTCGCCGCCGAGCTGCGCATTTCCGAGGATTCCGTGCGGCGAGATCTGCGCGACCTGGCGAGCGAAGGGCTGTGCCAGCGCGTCTACGGCGGGGCGCTCCCGGTCTCACCGGCCGTGGCCGACTACGGCGCCCGCCAGACGGTGGCCCCGGACGGAAAACGCAAGGTCGCAGCGGTCGCCGCCAGTCTGGTGCGGCCCGGGGGCGCCGTCATCCTCGACGGCGGCACCACCGCCCTCGCCGTCGTCCACGCGCTCCCCCGGGACCTGGCCTGCACCGTGATCACGCACAGTCCGCCGATCGCCGCCGCTCTGCTCGACCACCCCGCCGCCGAGGTCTTCATGCTCGGCGGGCGCCTCTTCAAGCACTCGGCCGTCACCTGCGGCGCGGCCGCCGTCGAGGCCGCGCAGAACGTCTCCGCCGACCTGTTCCTCCTCGGCGTGACCGGCGTGCACCCCGAGGCCGGGCTCACCACCGGCGACGCCGAGGACGCCGCGATGAAGCGCGCCCTCGCGGCCCGGGCCGCGGACACGTACGTCCTCGCCTCCTCCGAAAAGATCGGCACGGCGTCCCGGTACCGCGTCCTGCCCTGGGCGGACATCAGCGGCCTGATCACGGACGCGCCCGCCGACGACCCGGTGATCGAACAACTGACGGCGACCGGCGTCGAGACGCTGACGGCCGACTGAGCGCTGCGACGTGGCCCGGGCCGTGGCGCGTGCCGGGCGCAATCCGGGCGGACGATCGCCCGCTCGCTCGTCAGGCGACCTTGGAACGGTCGGCCTGCGACAGATGGCGCTCGAAGTCCATGTGCGGGAACAGGTGGCAGGCCAGGCGGAGTACGCGCAGTGCCTGGGCGTTCGGGTGGGCGACGGTGACGTCGACGCTGCTCGGCGAGGAGTCGAGCAGGCGCAGACCGGCGATGTCGACGAACTGCACGTCACGCAGGTCCCAGACCAGGCGGGTGACGGCGGCCGGAAGGCCGGCCACCCGGTCCCGGAGCTGGTCCAGGGTGTCGAAGTCGATGTTCCCGTGCGGAGTGAGCGTGGCGCGGTCGCCGTTCAGCTCCGTGGTGATGTTCATACTGGCGCCCCCTTCCGGGGGTTGATGAGCCCGAAGACGCTACGGTCCCGGGAACGGGACCGGCGCTGCGGCGGGTGCCGGATGCCCGTGAAGGGGGCAACGTCCGGTTCCCAGCGAGCCGACGCTTTCACATACCGGCTCAATCTCTTGTCCCCCCACCGTCGCACAGTGGACGGGGTGGACGCCAGGACGGTCCTTGTCCAGCCGGATCGGGCGCCGGGCCCGGGTGCCGGATCCGGCTCGGCGATGCGAGGCGCTGCGAGACGATGCGAGGCGCTGCACGCTCGGTTCCCCCTGGTCAGCCAGCCGACGCGCGGCGTCACAACGGGTCTCCTCAGCCCAGCAGTTCCACCATTCGCCGCACGCTGTCGTAGCTGCGGGCCTGTGTGAAATTTCCCTCCCACGGCTCAGCCAGCTCCACGGGCAGCGACGCGTCCGGCCAACAAGCGGCGGCGGAACGGGATCTGCCGAGGGTGAGATGCGGCGTCCAGTTCCCGGGGGCGTGCAGAGGATTGTGGCTCGCGTCGCCGTCGGCGCTCAGCAGCTCCCACACCTGCTGGTGAAGCGCCGTGAGTTCAGCGCCGGGGACAACACGCCAGGCCAGTACCCGGGTCCGTCCGTCGAAGCGGACCACGCCCTCAAGCCGCAAAGGCACGGGAAGCGCGCTCAGGGCCGGGACGAGGGCGCGCCATCCGCCCGGCGGCGGCTCGGCCGTCGTGGTCAGGGTCAGGTGCGGCCGGTTGGTGGGGTGGCGGTGGTTCGCCTGGCTGGGCAGGCCGGACGCGGCGAGCGCGCGCCAGACGCCGGTCACCCGTTGCTCCGTCGCGCCGTCGACCAGCAGTTCCACAGTGTGCACCGCGGCAGCTTAGGGTCCCGCCTCCGGACGACGCCGCAAGGTCCGCCGCCCGGGCGGGTTGGCACCGACCGGCGCTCAGCGGGTCCCGGAGAGATGCGCTGGTCATTGAGGGGCGCCGACGGCGTCATCGCGCTCGGCCTGCGCCGCGGACACCAGGCCTTCCAGCAACTCGACGGCGCGGCGTACGGCGGGGTGCCGCGCCACCGATTCCTTCACCGCGAGGCTGAGATACCGCACCGGGGTCGGGGACACCAGCGCGACCGTCGTCAGCTCCTCCGGCAGTTCGCCGACGCCGAGCGCCGGTACCACCGTCAGCCCGATGCCCGTCGCCACGAAGGACATGGCCGTCCGGTAGTCGTGCGTCTCCACCACGAAGCGCGGGGAGAACCCGGCCTGCGCGCAGGCGTTGAGGAGCACCTGGCGGCAGGTTCCGTCGCGGAGGTCGTTGTCCACCCAGGGCCGGTCGGCGAGGTCCGCCAACGCCACTTCCGGCAGCCCGGCGATCGGGTCGTCGACCCGGACGACGGCGAAGTAGGGGTCCGCGGCGAGCCGGTGCACGCGGACGGCGCCGGGGTGCTCAGCGCCCGACTCCTCCACGAAGATGTCCAGGTCCGGGTCGTCCTGGTGGTACTCGGTGAGCAGCAGGTCCAGCCGGAGTTCCGGGAACTCGGCGCGCAGAGCGGCGACGACGGGCGCCAGCAACGCCGAACCCGCCGAGCTGAAGTAGCCGATCGACAGAGTGCCCACCCGGCCGGCCCGCAGATCACCGACCACTCGTTCGACCCGGCCGAACGCCTCGAACAACGTATCGGCCTCGGCGGCGAGGATCCGTCCGGCCGCCGTGGGCTCGATGCCTCGACCTGAGCGTTCGAACAGCCGCAGTCCGGTCTCCCGTTGCAGCGTGGCGAGTTGCTGGCTCACCGCGGACGGCGTGTAGCCGAGCGCGGCGGCGCTCGCACGGATCGAACTCGTCGCGACGACCGTCCGCAGCACGCGAAGGCGAGAAATGTCCAGCATGCGTCCACCGTACAGCACCATACAGCCACGCTTAACGAACGAACAGAATTCGTCGCTTGTGCTGTACACAGGGAGCGGTCGACGATGGCGAGGTGACCGATCTACGCGAAACAACCAAGCCCGCCGCCCCGGCCGCCCCCACCCCCGCCACCCCTGACCTGAAGCCCTCCACCAGCACGAACGTCGGGAAAACCGCGGCCGCCGCCGGGCTCGCCGTCATGTTGTGGGCCTCCGCGTTCGTCGCCATCCGGGACATCGGGCACGCGCTGTCCCCCGCGCCGCTCGCGCTGCTGCGGCTCGGCGTCGCGGCCGTCACGCTCACAGTGTTCGCGGTGGCTAGACGCGCCGTCCGGGTCCGCGTGTCCCGCAGGGCGTTCCTGCTGATCGCGGCCTATGCCGTGCTGTGGCTCGCCGGCTACACGGTCGCTCTCAACGCGGGCGAACAGCACGTCGACGCCGGGACCGCGGCGTTGCTGGTGAACCTCGCGCCGCTGCTCGTCGCCGTGGCCGCCGGCAAGTTCCTCGGTGAGGCCTTCTCGCGTTCCCTGCTCGTCGGTTCGCTCGTCGCGCTGGCCGGCACCGCGATCATCTCGGCCGGAGCCACCGCGCAGCGGGACTGGGCGGGGGTCCTGCTGTGCCTGCTTGCCGCCGTGCTCTACGCCGCGGGTGTCATGGTCCAGAAGGCCACACTCCGCCACGTCGACGGATTCACCGCGATCTGGCTCGGCTGCGTCGTCGCCACGACCGTTCTGCTGCCCTGGGCACCGCAGTTGGCCGGCGAAGTGCGGGCAGCGCCCACGGGGGCCGTCCTCAGCGCCGTCTACCTGGGCGTCTTCCCCACCGCGATCGGCTTCACGGCCTGGGCGTACGCGCTGCGCCGCATGAGCGCGGGCCGGCTCTCCTCCGTGACCTACGCGGTTCCGGCCGTGTCGGTACTGCTGTCGTGGCTGCTGCTCGCCGAGATCCCGACGGCGTACGGGCTGGTCGGCGGCGCGCTCTGCCTGGCCGGGGTCGCCGTCTCCCGGCGGCGATGAACCGGCCTGCCGAAAAAGAAGAGGAACGGAGGATTCAGCTCGTGATCCTGGGTACCTGGGATCAAGCACAACGCACGTACGAACGTGGGAGGTATCCACCATGGGCAAGCTGGGCGATGTCGCGAACAAGGCCAAGCAGATGGCCAAGGGCCATCCGGACCAGGCCGACAAGGGCGTCGAGAGCGCCGAGCGCGCCATCGACGAACGTACGGGCAACAAGTACGACGCGCAGACCGACAAGGCGGCCGACGCCGCCCGCCGCAGCTACGGCAGCGGCGGCACGACCCAGCACTGAGGTCCCGCGCTCGTGGCGCCCCCGGCTTCCGGCCGGGGGCGCTTCTCGTGCGCCTTCGGCGCGCAAGGGTGTCGCCCGTCAGCCGGTCGAGGCCGTACGGAGCCGCCGCACATCCCGCACGAACGCGTACAGGGCACCGATGAAGATCACGACTCCGGCCGCGATCCAGAGGGCAGACGACGCCCCTGACCGGTACTCACGCACGGCGAAAGTGAGCAGCAGGGAGCCGACGAGGACGCCGAAGGCCGAGACGAGGACGCTGATGCGGTGGGTCACCCGCACATCATCGCCGACGCTCTCGTCCTGCGATGCCGGGCCGAACAGACGGCCGAGCCCATCGCGTTTGGCCAAGGAACCGCGCCGAGGGCCGGAGTACCGTGCCCCTGGGCCGGATGGCGGGCGCAATCGAGCTGGCGTACGACGGGGTGCGTCATCGGCGCGCGGGACGGCCTGTGGGGGCGGTATGGGACTCGCGACGACGGTCCGCGCGGTGAACGACTTGACCGCACGGTGGGCAGACGCGTCAAAGGGCGGGACGGTGTTCTCGGCGGCGGGGGTGTGGCCCCTGCTGGCCCATCTCGCCGACGGTGCCGACGGCGGGGCGCGCTCGGAGCTGGCGGAGGCCATAGGGCTGCCCGCGGAGCAAGCGGCCGGCGCCGCACGGGAGTTGCTGGCCGCGATGGGCACCGTACAGGGGTTGGACGCGGCCCTGGGTCTGTGGACGAAGCGGTCGCTGAAGCTGCGGGAGGAGTGGAAGGCGGCGCTGCCGGCGCACGCTCACGGCGTGCTCACCGGGGACGACGCCACCGACCACCGGACGATGGACGCGTGGGCGGCGGAGCGGACCGGCGGGCTGATCGACCGTTTGCCGGTCGATCTGGAGCCCAGGACGCGGCTGGTGCTGGCGAGCGCGCTGGCCCTGCGCACGGAGTGGCAGACCCCCTTCCGCCACGAGGAGCTGAGGACGGCGTACGGGCCGTGGGCGGGCACGTCCCGCCTGGGTCTGCGGCGCCACACCTTCGCGACGGACGAGGTCGGGGTCGCGGACACCTCCGCCGGGCAGGTCACCGAGCTGAAGGTGCTGGGGAACAACAACCTGGACGTCCATCTGCTGCTCGGCGAAGAACGGACGGAGCCGGGGCGCGTCCTGGGGGCCGGGCTCGACATCCTCTCCGGCCGGTACGCGACCGTGCCGGGGTCGAAGCTGCCCCACGGGCCCGTCGGCCCCGGCCTGCGGGTGGACGAGGTGCGCTGCACGCGGCCCGATCCGCCGTCCCTGGAGGTCACGACCGCGGCGTTCGACATGAGGACGAGCCACGATCTAGGCGACCTGCGCCAGTTGTTCGGCCTCACGACGGCCATGGACACCACCGAGGGGCACTTCCCCGGCATCTGCGACGCACCGCCGCTCGCCGTCGGGTCGGCCAGGCAGAACGTCATGGCGAGGTTCCGTGCGCTGGGCTTCGAGGCCGCCGCGGTGACGGCCATCAGCGCGATCGCCGTGAGCGTGCCTGACCTCCGCTACGTCACCACCCGGATCAGCGCCACCTTCGACCGTCCCTTCGGCTTCCTCGCCCTGCACCGTCAGACGGGGCTGGTACTGGTGGCCGGCTGGGTCACGGACCCGTCGCCCTTCCCCGGATATGGATACGGACACGGATAGGAGTCCGGGTACGGGTCCGGGTCCCGGTCCGGGTCCGGGTCCAGCTCCGGGTCCGGCACGCACGACGAGTCCTGAGCGGGCCTACGACACACACCTCCCGCCCCTACCTGTTGCGCCGCGCGATCTCAGCATTCAGAGCGGTGGCGAAGGTGCACCACATCGCATAGGGAACGAGCGCGACCGCGGAGCCCCGGTCGACCTGCGCGGCTCGCCGCACCAGGTCCCAGGACGAGGCGGCCGTGGCGGCGGTGACGGCCAGGCCCGCGACGGGCGTACGCGCTTTGAAGAACGACCAGCCGAACCCCGAGTTCAGGGCGAGATTGAGTGTCAGCGCCTTCGCCCAGCGGGGGCGCTCCTCGGCGGGGGCACGGCGCAGGGTGCGTCCGCCGCAGACGGCGATGGAGACGTACAGCGGTGTCCACACCGCGCCGAAGGCGGCGGGTGGCGGCTGCCACGGCGGCTTCTTCAAGGAGCGGTACCAGGCGTTGTCCGGATCGATGGCCAGCGAGCCCACCAGCGCCGCAGCCGCCACACCGGCGCTGACCGGTACGTAACTGCGCAGCGCACCCGGCACCGGTCGGCCCGCGGGCCTCGACAAAGCACTCAGTAGTCTCATGCCACACGTGTTCCCCACGCGTGGCACACCACTCGGTCCGCGCGGGCCACGTCGCCCGTCCGACCGCGACCACTGAGAGCCACATGTGTCTTGTCACGTGTGCCTTCCGCTCGGCATCGAGGGCGGCGAGGCTCAGGTCTGCTCACTCGACCCGAGGGTCAACCGCGAGCGCCAGGTCCTGACGTCCGGGCCGGGAACCGGCTCCGCCGGGGCGAGGGCGCACGTTCAGCAAGTTGCCACCCCGCGTACAACCGTTCGTCACCTCGGGCAGTCGAACCCCCGAGCAAGTAACTGCGAACGGGAGTTGGCCTGTGCGTCTTCGTCTTCTCGTCACCGCCACCGCCGCGGCCCTCGCGGCGACCGGCCTGACCCTGCCGGCGGCCGGTGCGGCCGGCGCGGCGCCCGCCCTGCGCGGCGACTTCAACGGTGACCACTACCAGGACCTCGCCGTCGGCGTGCCCGACGCCACCGTGGCAGGCAAGGCGCAGGCAGGCTATGTGAACGTGGTCTGGGGAGGGCCCGGCGGTCTCGGGTCCAAGGGCTCCACGACCGTCAGCCAGAACAGCCCCGGCGTGTCCGGCGCCGCCGAGGCGTACGACCGGTTCGGGGCTGCCGTGGAGAGCGCCGACACCGACGGCGACGGGTACGCGGACCTGCTGGTGGGGGCGCCGGGTGAGGACCTGGCACCGGGGACCACGGACGGTGAGGGCATGGTCAGCGTCGTACGGGGCGGGCCCGGCGGTTTCACGGACGGTTTCTCCGTGGCCAAGGGGACCGGTGAGTTCGACAAGCTCGGGGAGAAGCTCGCCGCGGGCGACTTCGACGGTGACGGCGACCTCGATCTCGCCATCGGTGTCGCCGGTGAGGAGAGCGGCTCCCTCGCCTGGCGTCCGGGCCCGCTCACCGACGCCACCGCGGACACCACCTCGCGCATCGCCGGGCTCGGCATGGGCGGCGGGGTCCGCGCTCTCGCCACCGGCGACTTCGACGGCGACGGTGTCGACAACCTCGCCGTCACCTGGCGCGCCATGGAGAACGCCGGCATCGACGTCTACACGTGGGACGCCGCGGACAAGCCGCTCAAGAGCTTCACCACTCCGGACTACGGTCAGTCCCTCGCCGTCGCCGACCTCGACCGCGACGGGGTCGACGACCTCGCCGTCGGACTGCTGCACTCCAACCCCGACTCCGAGGACGGCCGCTCCAAGTGGTGCGACGACCTCAACGGCGGAGCGGTGCTCACTTTGAACGGGGCCGAGGGCGCGGGTCTCGGCGGCGAGTTCGACTGCATCACCCAGTCCAGCCCGGGCGTCCCCGGCAGCGCGGAGGCGGACGACGACTTCGGCTATTCCGTCGCCGCCGGTGACACCGACGCCGACGGCTACCCCGAGCTGGCCGTCGGCATCGACAGCGAGGCGATCGGCAGCGCGAAGAACGCCGGCATGGTCGTCGTCCTCAAGGGAACCGCCGACGGGCCCGTCACCGGCGGGTACGGCTACCACCAGGGCAGCGCCGACGTCCCCGGCTCCGCTGAGGCGGACGACCGCTTCGGCAGCGCCGTCGCACTCGGGGCCTTCAGCTCAAGCACCCGAGCCGACCTCGTGGTCAGCGCCCCGCAGGAGAACGCCGGCACAGGCGGCGTCTGGTCCTTCCCCCGCGCCCTGGCCCCGAACTCCCGCGCCCTCTCCCCCAACAGCCTCAACCTGACCGGCGCCGCCAAGTACGGCACCGTACTCGCCCGCTGACCCTCACCTCACTCGGTCCCGGCCGCTTCACGCTCGGCCAAGAAGGCGTCGAGCAGCTCGAACAGAACCTTGACCGCCTGCTGATCGTCCTCGGGCGGCAGGTCCCCCATGTTCTCCCAGCCGTCCGGCAGGGCGATGTGGAGGACAACGCCGGGCCAGGCGTGGTTGCACTCGCGTCCACGCCTGGCGACCAGCCAGTCGCGAAAGCCGGTGAGGCCGGGACCGCCGTGCCGCTCAGCGTGTTCGTCATAACCGGCCAGAAACCCGGCCACCGTGTGAAACGAGCTCTTGCCGACGAACAAGCCGGGACGGTCACCCACCCTGGCGAAGTACTCGCGTTCAGTCAGTTCGGAGCGGCGCTTCATGCCCCGAAGCCTGCCCGTCACCGGGCCGGTTGTCCAGGCGATGGCGGCGCCTCCGCGTCGTGCGCGATGGCCGCGCCGAGAACGACGTCCTGGACGACGACCGTCCATCCCTCCCCCGCACACAGATCCGCGACCATGGCGGACGCCCGGTGGCGCAGGCGCAGCTGCGCGCTCGCCTCGGCGGTCGTCCGGGGCGTGAACTCCTCGCGGCCGGACACGATCATCCGTCGGAAACCGTCGCCACGCAGATGCACGGAGCGCAAAACGCCATAGCATCTACAAAAGGGAGCACCATGACCACTCAGCCGGATTCATCACCCGCCCGGGGCGCAGCGATCGTGACCGGTGCCTCCTCGGGCATCGGCGCGGCCTACGCACGACGGCTCGCCGCGAACGGCCACGACCTGGTCCTGGTGGCCCGCCGCGCGGACCGCCTGCGGGCCCTCGCAGCGGAGCTGACAGAAACACATGACGGCGTCCGCGTCGAAACCCTCAGCGCGGACCTGAGCGACACCGGCGACCTGGACCGCGTCATCCGCCGGGCCGCCGAGGACGACATCGACGTACTGGTGAACAACGCCGGCATCAACGGATACGGCCCCTTCGCCGAGACCGACCCCGTCCTCCTGCAGAAGGTGATCGCTGTGAACGTGGTCGCGGTGACCCGGCTCGCCCGCGCGGTCGTCCCAGGCATGCTGGCACGAGGCCGCGGCACAGTGGTCAACGTCGCCTCCACCCTTGCCTTCGCAGGCTCGCTGCCGCCCGGCCCTCTGCCGACACGAGCGGTCTACGGCGGGACCAAGGGCTATGTGGTCACCTTCAGCCGAACCCTCGCCGCGGAGCTTGCCGACTCCCCGCTCCGTATCCAGGTGCTGTGCCCCGGGCTGACCGCGACCGAGTTCCACCTCACCCAGGGTCAGGAATCGGTGAGCGGTGAGCGGGCGCGCGTGCACGACGACGGAGGCATGCCCGTCGAGGACGTGGTGACAGCGTCGCTCCGGGCTCTGGAGACCGGCGAGATCGTATGCGTACCGGGGCTGACCGACGCCGCCGCGGTGGACGACATCACCGCCGCGGAGACCAACCTCCGATCCCGATCCGGCAGCACACTCGCTCCGCGCTACCGGGACCCGGCTTAGCATCGGGGTCCGACTGGGGCGCGCACAGCGACTGCGTAGGTAGGGGGGACTGTCAGGTGTTCGAGGAGTTGGCCAGTGCGGCTCCCGAGATCCGGGATCGGCTCGTCGTCCGCTTCGGGCCTGCTGTGCTCGACTGGTGCGCCGAGCTGCCGGCCCCGGCGGAGACACCTCGCGGGTGTGTCGCTGCGTCCGTCGTGACACCGGCGCATCGGTGCAGCTGAAACTCACGCCGGAGCCCGGGATCGCCCGCGAGGAGGCCGAAGCCCTACGGGCTCGGGAGGGACCTGCGAGCGCCACCTCCCGAGCCGCGGCCCTGCACCTTGCGGCCACCGGGCCCGTAGCTCGTACACGGTGACCGCCGACATGGGGCGACCCGGACTTCGACGCTGCGGACTGGCTACCTGACGGCGTACCGCTGCTCCCGCTCCAGCCAGAGCAGCCGCGCCTCGTGCAACTCCTCCACCGCCCGCACCAGCGCCTGCGGGTCCGCTTCCAGCCGACGAGGTATCGCGGCGCTCAGCGTCAGATGGTGGTAGGTCGCCCGCAGTCCGTAGGGTGCGAAGCAGGTGAGGCAGGTGCGCAGCGCGCTGTGCCGCCGGTGGAGCGGCAGGCCGGTGTCGTGTACGCGTGCCCGGTGGGTGAGGAAGCTGGTCATCGGTCGGACTCCAGGTCCAGTGCTCGGGCCAGCGCTGCGGTGAGAACGTCGGCGTGCGTCAGCACATGTTTCTCGGCCCAGGCCCCGACGAGGCCGAAGAAGTCCCGGAGATCCTGGTGCGCACCGGTGACGAGGTCGCGCAACTGCCGCACCGGCAGATCGGTGACCGGGCTGTCGGCTTCGGCGCCCGGGGCGACGTCACATGACAGACGAACCATGTCACCGACGCGCTCGGCCATGGAGGACGGGTCATGCCCGAAGGAGGCCCACCCGGTGCCGTCGAGCACTTCGAGCTAGTCCCGCCAGGTCTCCAGGCCGTTGCAGCAACCCGGATCGACGAAGACCGTGCCACTGACGTCGTCGGTCACCCGGAACCCGCCGGAGGCGACAAGGTCGGGCGCGGTGAGCAGCCCGTGCAGGAACGCGCCGAGCGGATCGGTCGGGCGCGGCTGGTCCTCCGTGTCCGCCCCGACATTGTTGTCCTCGGCGATCCGCATCACGGCCGTGCCGATCTCAGCCGAAGTCAACTTCCCGTCCAGGACCAGATAGCCGTACGACCTCTGCTCGCACACCGGCCAGAGCGCGAAGTCGTCGGCGGCGAAAACCTCGAGAACGGGTCGCATCTCCAACACACGCAGGACGATGCCGGACGGAGTTCCGCACCACCACAGGTTTTACCCGCGCTTCGGCGTCGGCCCTGATGAACGACAACCCCTCGCGACGAGTGAGTCAGCGTGCGAGGAACGGTGCGGTCACGCTCGCTGTGAGTTCCGCCAGCCGTCCGCGGGCCTGCGCATCGTATGCCTGGGCGTGTGCGGGGCATTCGTCGAACTGGTCGAAGTAGCGGCCGGTGACGGTCGTCAGTGTGGGGTCGGTGATGAGTCGCAGCGTCGGCTCGGCGCCGTCGGCCGGGCTCATGGCCGGAGTGAAACCGCTTTGCCGCACCATGGGTGTGTCCATCAGGTGCGCCGGGTGCAGCGCGTTGACGGTGACCTTGTGCTGTGCGGTCTCGGCCGCGAGGTCGAAGGTCGCCATGATGAGGGCCAACTTACTGCGGCAGTAGGCGCTTACACCGTCGTAGTCGCGCTCCAGCATGACATCGTCGAAGTCGATGGGCGCCTGTCCCGCCGAAGCTACGTTGATCACCCGCGAAGGCGCCGAGGCGGCCAGGAGCGGGAGAAGTCGGCGGGTGAGGACGTACGGCGCCAAGTGGTTGACGGTGAGGCGCAGTTCGTGGCCCTGGCTGCCTGTCTCGCGAATGTTCGGGGAGCTGCCGCCGCCCAGCGCGGCGTTGTTGACCAGGACGTCGAGTCGCGGCTCGGCGGCGAGGACGGCGTCGGCCAGGGCGCGTACTTGTTTTAGGTCGGCGAGGTCAGCCCGGTAGGTACGCACCACGGTGGCCGGGGCCTGCGCCCGTATGTCCGCGGCAACCGCGGCCAGCCTCTCGCGGTCGCGTCCGTGCAGCAGGAGTGTCGCGCCGCGGGCCGCCAGAAGGTGGGCGAGGTGGCGGCCCATCCCCTGGGTGGCGCCTGTCAGGAGGACCGTCTGTCCTCGCATGTCGACCGGGCTCTGCACGCGTTCGACGGCCACCAGCGCGGCCGGTACCGCGCACACGGCGCCGACGGGTGGCCACACGGCGGCGACCGCGGCGGTGAAGGCGACGGCGGCGGCAGTGTGTCCGGAGGGGAAGGAGGAGGAGTCGGGGCGGTCCTCGGCCTCGTCGTGCGGGAACCACTCCTTGGGCGGCCGGTCACGATCGGCCAGCTGCTTGCACACGGCGTTGGACGCCACCTGCGCCACAGCCACGGCGGCAAGGCCCGCGGCGGCAGCCCGGCGGCCACGCCATCCGCCCAGCGAGGCCATCAGCACGGCGGCGCCGCACCACAGCTTGCTCTTCTCCGCCGCTTCCTCCACCGCTGACAGTGTCCGGTGGAGAGCGGGCGGGGCACTGGCGGCCAGCCGCTTGGTCAAGCCGCGATCCGTCTCACGAATCCCTGTCATCACGCCCATGAACTGGGAGTTTCCCGAAGATCACCAGTTATGCGCGCCGTTTCGCGTCCCGGCGTCCGGATTCGGCACCGGATCCGGACTCGGAGCGGATCCTGACCCTGACCCTAACCTTGACCCTGACCCTGACCGGGCTCGGGCAGCCGCGTCGCGGCTCAGGCGGCCCGCTGCGACGGCACTGACCCGGCCCCCGACACCCGCTCGACCCCTTTGTGCGCGCAGGTACGCGCGCTCTCGGTGTAGGGCAGGCGCATCCGGTTCACGAGATGACGCGTCGTGCGCCGGGTGAGACGGCTGCGCCAGGCGATGCCGGGATAGCAGGCGCGCAGATGCGCCACGGCGCGCATGCCCAGACCGCTGTCCTGCAGCGGAGAGGCGACATACATGTCGGTGATGACGCCGCTGGCGCACTCCTCGCACACCTCGTACGTGAGCTGGCCGACGATGCGGCGGGTGTAGACGAGCAGCAGGCTGTCGGCCGTGGCGGCCGGTGCGGGCGAGTGGACGATCTGCACGTCCCGGTAGGCGAGGAGTCGCCGGTGCAGCTTGCCGCGTCGGCGACGCGCCCGGGCGTGCCGGGATGCTGTGCGCCCGGGGAGCGCGCGTGCGAGAGAGGTCGGCGCCGCTGCAAGTGTCTCTAGCATGCGGTGCGACTACCCCCGCGATATGCGCTCAATCGACGCGGTTTCCGGACAGGCCCTCCACCTCGGCCCGCGTGCGCGGCGGTCACCGCCTCGCGGGCGGCTCGGGCCAGGGCCGCGTCGTCGGTCGCGGCGCAGGCCCAGGCGACATGCCCGTCGGGCCGTACGAGTGCGGCCCGCACCCCCGTCCATTCCGCGGGCGGCTCGGCCGGCACGGCGCGGTGACAGGGGCCCTGCACCACCTCGCCTCCCGTCAGATCGAGCAGGACGTGCCGGGCCGGGTGCAGGAGCGCGAAGAGGCTGGTGCCGCCGAGCTGCAGGTTCGGGGACGCGACGGCCGGTCAGCGGATGTCGGCCCTGCGCGAGATAGGCCACCGCGAGGGCGGACAGGCGGCGGGCGAGTTCGAGGGAGAACTAGGGGACGGTCGCGATGCACTGGGCGAGCAGGGTGCGGAGTGCGGTGATCTCCGGTGTGGAGGAGTTCATCAGCGCCGTCTCTGCCCGCGTACTGAGCAGCAGGTCGGCGCCGACCGGGTGGCGTTCCGCGTGATACGTGTCCAGAAGGCCGTCCGGGGCCGTGCCGCGGAGGGTGTCGGCACTGCTCGACGGGTGACGGCCCGTCAGGCCAGCCGGGCGGCGAGCGGTCCGGCGCCCGATGCCGTCCCCATTCAACTCACCTGCCGCGGGTGATGCCGTACCGACAAGTGCGTCGCTCAATGAAGTGCAACTCCCGGAGGGACACCGCCGCCCGCACGAACCCGTGCGGGCGCGAGGAAGGAGAGCAGCACTGTGAGCGGTTCCGTCACTCTCGCCTACGACTATCCACTCTTCGGCGTCTTCTGGACCACGATGTGGTTCTTCCTGTGGATCCTTTGGTTCTTCCTGCTCTTCCGCATCATCGGCGACCTCTTCCGCGACGACACGCTGAACGGCTGGATCAAGGCGGTGTGGATCGTCTTCGTGATCGTGCTGCCGTTCCTCGGCGTCTTCGTCTATGTCCTCGTCCGGGGCCGGGGCATGGGCCACCGCGAGGTCAGCGCCGCGGAGTCCCGTCAGAAGGCCTTCGACGAGTACGTACGCCGGACCGCGGCGACCGACACACCCCCTGCCACCCCGGCCGACCAGCTGACGAAGCTGTCCCGGCTCAGGGAGCAGGGTGACATCTCGGAGGAGGAGTTCCAGCGGGCCAAGAGCAAGGTGCTGCACTGACGCCGGAGGCGCAGAGCGGAGCTTCCGTCCTGGTCAGCGGTGCTTGATGCCCGTCTGGGCGCCGGGGGCGAGGGTCGGACCGGTGACCGGGGTGTCGCCGAGCGCCTCGTCGACGGCCGCGAGGAGGTCGTCCGGCAGGTCCACGCCGGAGGCGGCGGCGTTGGCGTGGACCTGTTCGGGACGGGAGGCTCCGGTGATCGCGGAGGCGACCTCACCGCGGCGCAGGACCCAGGCGAGCGCCAGGGTGGGCAGGGGCATCCCCGCCTCCTCGGCGATCGGGACGAGGCGCTGGACCGCTTCGAGCGTGGCGTCGCTGTAGACCAGGTCCTTGGAGACGGCCATGTCGGCGGAGGCGAACCGGCTGCCCTCCGGGACGGGCTGTCCGGGCTTGTACTTGCCGGTCAGCACGCCCTGGGCGAGGGGTGACCAGACGATCTGCGAGATGCCGTTGTCGGCGCACAGGCCGAAGACCTCGGCCTCGGGGGCCTGCCACAGCATGGAGTACTGCGGCTGGGAGGAGACGAACAGGCCGGGCCCCGCAATGTCGACAGCGGCCCGGATCTGCTCCGGGGTCCACTCGCTGAAGCCGATGTAGCGGGCCTTGCCCTGCTCGACGACCTTTTGGAACGCCTCGACGATCTCCTCGACCGGCACCGTCGGATCGAACCGGTGCGCCTGGTACAGGTCGACGTGGTCGGTCCTCAGGCGGGTGAGGGAGGCGTCGATCTGCTTGGCGATCTGCGCCGCGGACAGTCCCTGGTCGGCCGGGTCGTCGGACATCGGGAAGTACACCTTGGTGGCCAGGACGTAGGAGTCCCGGGGGCGGGCGGAGAGGATCTCGCCCCACGCCGTCTCCGCGGCTCCCTGGCCGTAGACGTTGGCGGTGTCGAAGAAGTTGATGCCGGCGTCGAAGGCCGCTTCGGTGCAGGCCCGGACCTTGTCGGCCTCGATGCCGCCGGAGTAGGTCAGCCAGGACCCGAGCGAGATCTCCGAGACCTGGAGGTCCGAGCTGCCGAGTGTGCGGTGGCGCATGGTGCTGCTCCTTGAAGCGTCGGTGTGCAGGTGTGCCGTTGCCGTGGGGCGACGGTGCGGACGTGTGAGGCCAGCGTCGATGACGCGTCGGCTCAAGTGCGGTATTGACTGGTCGCAAGTGTGGTGCTGACCGGCCCCAGGTGCGGTATTGACCGGTCTGGTGTCGGCCGGGTCGATGACCGTGCCTGGGTGATGAACGATTTCGTCCCGTCGCTACGGTCCAGAGTTGCCTGATCGACGTACGGAAAACTCTTTGACGCGCCCGGCGCCGGTGCCCCATGGTGTGGCCGTCATCGCGGCCGCACGACGAAGGGGTTCTCCATGATCGTGGTGTCCGCCGCCTCCGGCGGCCTGGGCCGGCTGGTCGTCGGCCATCTCCTCGACCGGCGCCCCGCCTCGCAGATCGCCGTCGCGGTACGCACCCCGGAGCGGGTCGCCGATCTCGCCGCCCGCGGCGTCCAGGTGCGCCACGGCGACTACGACGCACCCGGGACACTCGCCACCGCTTTCAAGGGTGCCGACCGCCTGCTGCTGATCTCCTCACCGGAACTCGACCCCGCCCGCCGGATCCAGCAGCACCAGGCCGCCATCGACGCCGCCCGCTCCACCGGCGTAGGCGCTGTGGCCTACACCAGCTTCCTGGACGCCGACACCCGTTCCGACGGTGTCACCGCGGCACACCACGCGACCGAACTGTCCCTGAAGGCCGGCGGCCTGCCGTACACAGTGCTGCGCCACCCCTTCTACAGCGAGGGCTTCCTCTACCCCGCCCTGCACCGTGCGACTGCATCAGGGGAGTTGCAGGACGCGACGGACGGGCGCGGCCTGAACACCGCGTCCCGCGCCGACCTCGCCGAAGCCGCCGCGCGCATCCTCACCGAGGACGATCATGTGGGCCGCGCCTACGACTTCACCGGCACCCTGTGGACCTACCCGCAGCTCGCGCAAGCCCTCACCCGCGTCTGCGGCAGACCCGTCGCCCATCGCGTACGGCAGGAGCGCGCTACGGGCGTCCAGGGCTGGCTGGAGGACCAGATCCGGTCCGGGGCCCTGGAACGGCAGACCGACGACCTGCGACGCGTCCTCCGCCGACCGCCCACACCCCTGGACCGGACCCTCGCCGCCCTCCTCACCGATACGGCCGACGACCGGCCACGGTGAACATGGTGAACATGCGACCCTCGGTCCCCTACATTCGCAGGTGTGACCCCGGAGAATGCGAGGGACTGATCCGAGAGGACCAAGCGCTGAGCTGAAGCACACACAGCTGAAGCACATACCCACACGTGTCGACACCTGTCTGTCCCCTACGTCAGCCCATCGCGGCGGCGCAGAAAGCCCGACTGCCCATGACCCGCACGAGATCGTCCGTCCTGACCGCGCCCGGCATACCGCACCTCCTGCTGCTGGTGCTGCTCTGCTTCGCGGGCTTCGCACTGTTGCTGCCCGTCACGCCGCAATGGGCCCGGCACGGAGGGGCCGACGAGTTCGGCGCCGGGCTCGTCACCGCCACGTTGATGGCCTTCACCGTTCTGGCCCAGTTGCTCGTCAAGTTGGCGCTGCGCAAGCTGGGTTGGTCGCGCACTCTGGCGGTGGGCGCGCTTCTTCTCGGGCTGCCCGCGCCGGTTCAGGCCGTCAGCGACAGCCTGTGGGCCGTCCTGGTCACCACCGCCCTGCGCGGCCTCGGCTTCGGCATCATCACGGTGTGCGGCTCCACCGCCGTCGCGTCGCTCGCCCCGCGCAAGCGCCAGGGGGCGGCCATCGGCCTGTACGGTCTGGCCGTCGCCCTCCCCCAGATGCTGCTCACCCCGGCCGCTCCGGCCCTGACCGCGGCGTTCGCGCTGCCCACGATCATCGCGTGCGGTGCGCTGCCGGTCCTTGCTGTGCCCTTCGCCCGGCCGCTGGGCAGGGCGGTCGACACGCGCGCCGCGGCGCCTGACGCGGACCAGGCGTCCGGTGCGGGTGCCGAGACCGGCTCGGCGTCCTCGGCCACCGTGCTGCGCCGCATCTGGCCGCCGCTCTGCACCCTGCTGCTGGTGACCTCGGCCGGTGGCGCCGTGCTGACGTTCACGCCCCAGTTCGCCGAACGGGCGGCTCTGGCGGCGACGGCCCTCCTCCTCTTCACCGCGACAGCCGCGACGACCCGCTGGGGGTGCGGAGTGCTGGTGGACCGCTTCTCCCCGCGTCCGCTGAGCTGCGCTCTCCTGGTGGCCGCCGGTGCGGGCCTCGCGCTGATCGCCGTCGCCATCGGGTCCGGCGAGCCACGTGTCGCGGTCCTGCTTGCTGGGCTCGTCCTGCTCGGGGCGGCCTATGGCGGGCTGCAGAGCATCACGCTCGTCCAAGCGCTCGGCCAGGCCGGTCCGAAGAACCGGCACACCACCTCGGTCGCCTGGAATATCGGCTACGACACCGGAACCGGCCTCGGCTCCCTCCTGCTCGGCCTCGCCGCACAAGTGGCCACGTTCTCGGCGGGTTTCGCGGCGCTGTCCGGCGCGCTCACCGTCATGGTGGTGCTGACGCTGGCGCTGTCGCCCAGCAACCGCCCGCCGGACGGCACCCCCGAGCGGACCGGGGCCGGGTCCGGGACAGGGACCGGTACCGGAACAGGGACCGAGTCGGGCCATCGCCGCCGCGGACGACGGACCACGACCAACTAGCTTTCCGAGTGGTGGCCCCGACGGCCGGGGGCGGCCCTGCTCCGATGAACTCAGCCGAGAGGCGCAGGACCGCCGCGGCAAGTGACCAGCCGACGACCCAGCCGCTCACCCAGCCAATGGCTGACGGCGAGTCAGACCAGTTCCACCCGGTCGGCGAGACCGGCTGCGGTGAAAGCGGCAAGGAGCGGATCGCGGCCCTCGGTGAAGTGGGCCCAGCTGTCGAAGTGGACGGGGACGATCCGGCGGGCGCCGAGGATCGTGGCGGCCTCCGCGGCCTGGGTGCTGTCCAGGGTGAGGAGCGCGCCGTCGAAGAGGGTCGGTACGCGGACGGCACCGGCGAAGAGGACCGCCGTGTCGACCGGTCCGAACCGGTCGGCGATCTGACGGACCAGGTCGAGCGAGGCGTTGTCGCCGCTCACATAGACGGTGGGGAGGCTGTCGCCGGTCAGTACGAAGCCGGTGACTTCTCCGGTGACGGGTTCGCACCCCTCGGGCCCGTGGAGGGCGGGTACGGCGGTGACGGTCACGGTGCCGCCGCCGGGCCGGTCCAGGTGCACGGACTCCCACGGGGTCATGCTCCGCGCAGTGCCGCCCAGGCGCTTCGCGGCACTCGGAGTGGTGAGGGTCAGCGGCACGTCCGCCAGCAGCGCGCGGCCGCTGTGGTCGAGGTTGTCGGCGTGCTCGTCGTGGGAGAGGAGTACGGCGTCGAGACGGCCGAGGTCGGCGGGCGCGGCCGAGGACGGGCGCGTTTTGGTGAGGCCGCCGCCGGGCGAGGGGTAGTCGCCGGGGGCGTCGAACGTGGGGTCGGTGAGCAGGCGCAGCCCGCCGTACTCGATCAGGGCGGTGGGGCCGCCGAAGGTGTGGACCGGTACCGCGTCCGAGCCCCGTCCTACTCTGCCGCCGACGACACCGACACCGACACCGTCGTCACGGATTTGCTCGTCGTTTCCCATGACGCTCACGCTAGGGCAGCATCACGGAAAAAGGCAAGGTTTACCATGAGCGCATGAAAGCGACCGAACGCGCCGACACCACACTGCCCCCCGCCCCCGGCGCCGACCGCTACCTCTCCGTGGACTTCGCCGACACCGCGACGCCGCTGCCCGGCGGCCACGGCTACGACCTCCTCGCCGCCCCGGACTCCGCCCTGTCCTGGCTCACCGGACACGACCTGACCCCACCCGGGGTACGGGTGTACGACACATGCGCGCACCGCATGCGCACGCTGCGCCTGCATGTACGCACGCTGTTCGCCGCCCGCGTCGAAGGAACCGTGCCACCGGAACGATCCGTACGTGCGCTGAACGAGGCGCTGACCCGGGTGCCCAACGCACCCCTGCTCGCCTGGGACGCGGCCCAGGGCCTCCACCGCGCCCCGGCGCACCCCACCGACCAGGCCGTGAACCATGCGCTGGCCACGATCGCCGCCGACGCCGCCGACCTGCTCACCGGCGCGGACGCCGACCGGCTCGCCACCTGCGGCGCCGCCCCCTGCGACCGTTTCCTGGTGCGCACCCACGGCCGCCGCCACTGGTGCTCGACCCGCTGCGGCGACCGCGTCCGCGCGGCCCGGTCCCGCCGGAACACGGCCACGAGCAGCACGGCCACGAGCAGTACGTAGTCGCCTCACGCGACGAGGTGCGCGGCGACCTGTCGGTGCCCCAAGGCCCGCGACAGCGCAGAACATACGCATCCGCTCACCAGGAGTCCGCGACCGGCGTCAAGCCCGCCGCCCCCGGCGGGACCCGCTGTACGCCGCCTCGCGCAGGGCGCTCAAGCGTGCCGTGGGATGCAGGTGCGGGAGCCGGTTCGCGTACGGGTCGTAGGAGAACGTGGTCCTGGGTGCGGACGGGGTCGCCGAGTCGAGGGTCAGCGTGGCGAACCGGACCCAGGGTTCATCCGGCGCGGCGGCGCACAGAGTGAAGCGGACGGGGGCCTGTGCCAGCGCTCGGCGCAGGGCGGGCAGTGTCACGCCGACCGTGCCGTGCGCGTCGCGGGCGGGGAAGGCCGCCAGGACGCGGTCGCGGGTGCCGGTGCGGTAGGCGACGAGGGTGGAGTACGGGCCGAAGAGGGCGTCGCGGCGGGGCAACGGCACATGGCGGCCGTAGCGGCCCGGCAGGCTGGAGGTGAGGAGCAGGTCCAGCGGGGCGTCGGGGCCGCCCGCGTCGGCGATCCGCAGCGCGAGGCCGAGGCCGTCCGGAAGGGGTCCGGGCAGACCGAGGGCGCGGGACCAGCGGGCAGTCACGGAGAAGGTCGCGGGGTTGTCCAGCCAGGGGACGCCCCAGCGACCGCCGCCACCCTCCGTGCCCGGCACGGCCAGTCGGCCCGTGCACACCACGCCGTGCGGATGCAGCGCGGGGCGGACCTCAGCCGCGCCGTCCGCCGAGCGAGCGCATGAACGGCGCTGAACGGTGCGCCGGTCACGGGCACATGACCGTACGGACCCAACCATCCGCCTCGTGCTCGAACATGCCGTACACCTTCCCCTCAGCAGTGACGATGCCGTACGCCGACGCCGTACGCCGGACGCCTTCCCCGGCCTCGCACCAATGCGCCACCTCGCCGATGATCGCTCCCCCCGTCCGGCCCACCGAGTTACCCGACCGGCAGGAACGAAACAGGCCCCACCAGGGAGAACGCGGGGTCTCAACCCGGTACCCCACGCGGCAGAGCCAACGTCGCGCCGACCCGCGCCGCCGTCTCCCGGAGCCAGATGTGCGCGGCGTCGTGCGTGTGCACCGGGTGCCACCACAGGGCCTCCTGCAACGGGACCGCCTCGTAGGGCGGTTCCACGACGCGGACCGGGGCGATGGGCGCGAGCAGGCGGGCGAGGCGGGCCTGGACCATGGCGATGCGGCGGGTGCCCGCGACGAGGAGCGGGAGGAGCTGGAAGCTGTCGACGGAGACCTCGACGCGCGGTTCCACGCCGAGCATGCCGAGCTGGCGGACGGCAGGGGCGTCGTAGGTGCGCTGGTAGGTGACCCAGGGGAGATCGGCCAGGTCCTGGCGGGTGAGGCGGTCGGTGACGGACGGGTGGTCGTCGGCGACCACGAAGACCCAGCGGTCGTCGTAGAGGTCGGTGGCGGGGAAGCCGCTGATGACGCCGTGCGGCATGAGCAGTCCGTCGACGGCGCTGAGCAGGGTCGCGGTGTCGTCGACGACGGTGGGCGGGGTCTGCGCGAAGCGCAGCCGGATGCCGGGAGCCTCTCCGTGGACGACGCGGGCGAGTTCGGCGCCGAAGACGGAGACGGCGTAGTCGGAGGCGACCAGCCGGAACTCGCGGCTCTCCCTGGCCGGGTCGAACTCGGCCTGGCTGGAGAAGAGGCGTTCGAGGACGTCGTAGGCGGTGGAGGTGCGGTCGAGGAGGACCTGGCCGAGGGCGGTCAGTTCGTAGTGGCCGCCTACGCGGGCGAGCAGGTCGTCGTCGAAGTGGCGGCGCAGCCGGGCGAGGGCGGCGCTCATGGCCGGCTGGCTCAGGCCGACGCGCTGCCCGGCACGGGTGACGTTGCGCTCCTCCAGGAGGGCCCGCAGTGCGACGACGAGGTTGAGATCCAGGCGGGCCAGGTTCACGGACTTTTCCTTGCTGTACGGCATCGGCGTCTGTTCGGGGCGAGCTGCGCCGACCAGTAGGAATTCGTGCGACGGATGACTTGCATCCACACAATCTATTTCCCTGATCACCGGTGGCGGGTCCAGATTAGTGCCACCGCAATCAGGAGGACATGCCCGTGAAACCTGCCCCCGCATCCGCGCCCTTCGCCGGCCCCTTCGCGCTCGCGACGCTTTCGTCCCCGGACGGCCCGGAGTTCCCCGCCCTGGTCACCCCCGAGGAGCACGTCGTCGACCTGCGCGGCGCCCTCGGCGACGAGCGGCTGACGGTCCGGCGCCTCCTGGAGGACTGGGCCGCGATGCTGCCCCGCCTCCGGGATCTGGCCGAGGACGCGTCGGCGAAGCGCGAGCCGCTCGCGGGGTTCCGTGTGCACGCACCGGTCGAGCCGCGCCAGGTCTTCCAGTCCGGCGCCAACTACCGTCAGCACGTCATCGATCTGCACGTCGCCCACCGCGCGCCCGGCGACGACCGCCCGGAGGACGAGCGTCGCGCCGAGGCCGCCGAGATCATGGACCGGCGGGCGGCGGAGGACCTGCCGTACGTCTTCATCGGCCTGCCGAGCGCCGTCACCGGCCCCTACGACGATGTCGTACTCCCCGCGTGGGCCGAGAAGCCGGACTGGGAGCTGGAGTTGGCGGCCGTCATCGGGCGTCCGGCGTACCGCGTCTCCGTCGAGGAGGCGCTGGAGCACGTCGCCGGATACACGATCGCCAACGACCTCACCGACCGCGCGACCGTCTTCCGGCGCGACATGCCGCAGATCGGCACGGACTGGCTGCGCAGCAAGAACGCCCCCGGGTTCACGCCGCTCGGCCCGTGGATCGTGCCCGCCGAGTCGGTCACCGACACCGGCGACCTGCGCCTCGTACTGAGGCTGAACGGCGAGACGATGCAGGACGAGTCCACCAAGGACATGATCTTCGACGTGGCCCGCATGGTGTCCTACGCCTCGCGGAGCGCCCGCCTCCTCCCCGGTGACCTGGTCCTGACCGGCTCCCCCGCCGGGAACGGCATGCACTGGGGCCGCCTGCTGCGCGACGGCGACGTGATGGACGGCTCGATCACCGGGCTCGGCGCGCAGCGCACCCGCTGTGTGGCGGAGGTGGCGGTTTCGTGACGACGTCCCTGGACCGCACGGATCCGGAAGGCACCATCGCGCAGGCCGCCAAGGCGTATTCGAACTGGGGGCGTTGGGGCGCCGACGACGTGCTCGGCACCCTCAACTTCCTCGACGAGTCCAAGCGCCGCGAGGGCGCCGCGCGCGTACGACGCGGCGTCAGTTTCTCGCTCGCGCAGCGCTTCGACATGGACGGGCCGCAGAAGGGCTGGCGGCGGCGGACCAACCCGGTGCACACCATGCTCGACACCGGCACCGACGCCGCCCTCGGCAACCAGGGCTTCCCGCACGGGCTCGGCGGCGCCGACGACGTCATCACCATGCCCCTGCAGTGCTCCACCCAGTGGGACGGGCTCGGCCACATCTTCGACCACGGCAAGGCGTGGAACGGGCGCCCGGCCGAGCAGGTCGTCACCTCCGACGGCGATCTGGTCACCGGCATCGAGCACATGGCCCCGTACGTCGCCGGGCGCGGTGTCCTCCTCGACGTGGGCCGTGTCGTCGGCGAGGACGGCGAGCTGCCGGACGGCTTCGCGATCACCGAGGCCCACCTGACCGCGACGGCCGAGGCGCACGGCCTGACCGTGGGCCGCGGCGACATCGTGCTCGTGCGCACGGGCCGGCTCACCCGCGCCCGGCGCGAGGGCTGGGGCGAGTACGCGGGCGGCCCCGCGCCGGGCCTCTCCTTCACCACGGCGGGCTGGCTGCACCGCACCGAGATCGCCGCGATCGCCACCGACACCTGGGGCTTCGAGGTCCGGCCGAACGAGTTCGACCACGCCTTCCAGCCACTGCACCAGGTCGCCATCCCCCACCTGGGCCTGCTGATCGGCGAGATGTGGGACCTCGACGCGCTCGCCGCCGACTGCGCGGAGGACGGCGTGCACGACTTCTGGCTCACCGCCGCTCCCCTGCCCATCACCGGCGCCGTCGGTTCGCCCGTCAGCCCGATCGCCGTCAAGTAGACCTGCACAGGTCTGCGACACCCGCCAGCCGCTGAGGAGTTACTCATGACCACACCCCGCACCGTCCTCGTCATCGGCGGTGGCGCGGCAGGCAACGCCGCCGCGATCCTGCTGCGCCGCGCCGGGATCACCGTCACCTTGATCGAGGCCAAGGACGACTGGAACGCCACCGCGGGCTCCGGCATCACCCTCCAGGGCAACGCCCTGCGCGTCCTGCGCGAACTCGGCGTGTGGGACCAGGTGGAGAAGTCGGGTTGCGGCTTCGGCGCGGTCGGCATCACCGCACCGGACGGCACCGTCCTGCACGTCGCGGAAGACCTGCGCACCGGCGGCGACGACCTGCCCGCCACCGTCGGCATGCGGCGCCCGCGATTGCAGCGCATCCTCAGCGAGGCCGTGCGCGCGAGCGGCGCCGACGTCCGGCTCGGCATACGCGCCGAGACCCTGGACCAGTCCGCCGCCGACGACCGCGTCACCGTCCGCTTCAGCGACGGCACCGAGTCCCGCTACGACCTGGTCATCGCCGCCGACGGCCTGGGCTCGGCCACCCGCGCCGCCATCGGCATCACCGAGCGGCCCGAACCCACCGGCATGGCGATCTGGCGGGTCGCCGCGCCCCGCCCGGCCGGCGTCACCCGCACCGACCTCGCCTACGGCGGCCCGGCCTACATCGCCGGTTACTGCCCCACCAGCGACGACACGCTCTACGCGTACGTCGTCGAGGCCAACCGCGACCGTGCCGCCATCCCGGCCGACTCGTACGCGGACGAGATGCGCGCCCTGGCACAGCACTACGGCGGCAACTGGCCCGAGATCACCGCGCACATCACCGACCCGGCCCAGGTCAACTACACGTGGTTCGACCGGCTCCTGGTCGAGGGCTCCTGGCACCGCGGGCGTGTCGTTCTCGTCGGGGACGCCGCGCACTGCTGCCCGCCCACGCTCGCGCAGGGCGCGGCCCTGTCCCTGGAGGACGCCTGGGTGCTGGCCCAGCTGCTCACGGCCACCGACACCTGGGACGACGCGCTGTTCCAGGCGTACTACGAGCGACGGATCGCCCGCGTACGTCCCGTGGTCGAGGCCTCCGTGCAGATCGGCCGGTGGCAGCTCGACGGAGTCCGGGACGCCGACGTGCCCGGCCTGATGGGCCGCACCATGACCATGCTGCGGGAGCTGCCGTGACCACAGCACCGACGCCACCGCCCACCATCGACGTGCACGCCCACGTCCTCCTGCCCGAGGTCGAGGCGCTGGTCGACGGCGCGCCAGGGCTTGCCGACGCCCGCGCCCTCGACGCCCGCCGCAACGGCCGCGAGGCGCTGCGGGTCAACGGCCCGATGATCCGGGAACGCCTCCCCCGCCTCACCGATCCGGCGGCCAGGATCGCGGCGATGGACGCCCAGGGCGTGGACGTCCAGCTCGTCAGCCCCTCCCCCTCGCACTACCACTACTGGGCCGACGAGGAGACGGCCGAGAAGGTGTGCCGGCTCGCCAACGAGGCGACAGCGGCGCACTGTTCGGCCGCGCCCGACCGGCTGCGCGGGCTCGGACTCGTCCCCCTGCAACACCCGGCACAGACGGTGCGCGCCCTCGACCACGCACTTCAGCAGGGCCTGTACGGGGTGGAGATCTCCAGCCACGCGCCCGGCCGTGAACTGTCCGACCCGGCGTACGAACCCCTCTGGGCCAGGGTCGAGGAGACCGGTGCGCTCGTCTTCCTGCACCCCTTCGGCTGCACGCTCGACGAGCGGCTCGACCGCTGGTACCTGTCCAACTCCGTCGGCCAGCCCGCCGAGAACGCCGTCGCCCTGTCCCACCTGATCTTCTCCGGCGTCCTGGACCGCCACCCGGACCTGCGGATCATCGCCGCGCACGGCGGCGGCTACCTGCCCACGCACATCGGCCGCGCCGACCACGCCTGGCGGGCCCGGCCCGACGCCGGGTCCGGCTGCGCGCACCAGCCCAGCAGCTACCTGCGGCGCCTGTACTTCGACTCCCTGGTCCACGACCCGTACGTACTTCAGGAGCTGGTCCGGGTGGCGGGCGCCGACCGGGTGCTGCTCGGCTCCGACTTCCCCTTCGACATGGGCACCGAGGACCCCCTCGGCGCACTGCGCGCCGCCCGCCTGTCCGACACCGACCTCGAAGCGATCCGCGGCGCCAACGCGGCCGCTCTCCTCCTCCGGAAGGACTGACCCACCATGAGCCACCGTCTGCTCACCCACCTGCGCCACGTCGACCTGGCCGTGCCGGACTACGACAAGCAGCTCGACTTCTACGCCGGGGTCTGGGGCCTGACCAAGGTCGCCGAGGACTCGGGCATCTCCTTCCTCGCCGCCGAGGGCAGCCCGGAGAACTACGTCGTCCGGCTGCGCAAGGCCGACGAGAAGCGCCTCGACCTCATCTCCTACGGAGCCGCGTCCGCCACCGACGTCGACACGCTGGCCGAGCAACTGCTGGCCACAGGTGTGCAGTTGATATCGCGGCCGGGAGCGGTCGACACCCCGGGCGGCGGTCACGGCTTCCGGTTCTTCGACGTCGACGGCCGCACCATCGAGGTCTCGGCCGATGTGGCCGTGCGCGAGCACCGCAGGATCGAGGAGAAGGAGGCCATCCCGGTCAAGCTCTCCCACGTCGTCCTCAACTCCCCCGACCTCAACCGCACCCGTGAGTGGTACGAGCGGCACCTCGGCTTCGCGCTGTCCGACACGCTGTCCTCGCCGCACATGGGTGAGGTCATGCACTTCATGCGGATCTCCAGCCAGCACCACTCGATGGCCATCGCGCAGGGCCCGCACACCGCCCTGCACCACGTCTCCTTCGAGATGCGCGGCCTGGACGAGTACATGCGCGGCTCGGGCCGTGTGCTGCGCGCCGGGTACCAGAAGATCTGGGGTCCTGGGCGGCACATGGCGGGGGACAACACCTTCACCTACTTCCTCGACCCGCACGGCAACACCGTCGAGTACACGACCGAGCTGGAGCTCCTCGACGAGGACACCTGGCACCCGCACATCTACGATTTCTCGCGGCCCGAGGTCACCGACCAGTGGGGCACGGCCAACCCCATGAACGAACTGGTCGCCAAGGAGTCCTTCAACGACCCCGACCGCGGCGTCTTCGTCGCCCCGCCGGTCTGACCCCGAAAGGAGCTGTCATGCGCTTCGCCTCCTACACGCACACGCATTGCGAGCATGACGAGCATCAAGGCCGCCCGCAGGTGGGAGTCGTCGACAGCGGCGGCACCCTCTTCCCGCTGCCCGCCGTCCACTCCCTCTCCGAGCTGATCGCCTCGACCGGCGGGCTGCCCGGACTGCTCGACGCGGGAGCGGCGGCCCTCGGCGGCCCCGCCGGGCCGCACGTCTCCGACTCCGCCGTACGTCTCCTGACGCCGCTGCGGCCCTCGTCCGTCCGCGACTTCGTGACCTTCGAGGAGCACGTGGAGGGCGTACGGCGGTCCGTGGACGGTGTCGCGGGGGTGCCCGAACAGTGGTACGCGGCGCCGACCTTCTACTTCACCAACCCGCACGCCATTCACGGACACCAGGACGGCGTCCCGGCGCCCCCGGGCTCCGCCGCCCTGGACTTCGAACTGGAGGTGGCCGCCGTCATCGGCCGCGAAGGGCGTGACCTCACCCCCGAGCAGGCCCGCGACCACATTGTCGGATACACCGTCCTCAACGACTGGTCGGCCCGCGACCTGCAGTCCGCCGAGATGAAGGTCGGCCTCGGCCCCTGCAAGGGCAAGGACACCGCCACCACGCTCGGCCCCTGGCTCGTCACCGCCGACGAACTGGAACCGCACCGGGACGGCGACGGTTTCCTGCGCCTCGCCCTGACCGCGGAGATCAACGGCGAGACGGTCGGCACGGACCTGCTGTCCAACATGAGCTGGACCTTCGAGGAGATGACCGCCTACGCCTCCCGCGGCACCCGCGTCGTCCCCGGCGATGTCCTCGGCTCGGGCACCTGCGGCAACGGCGGCTGCCTCGCCGAGCTGTGGGGCCTGCGCGGTGCGCGGAACCCCCCGCCGCTGCAGCCCGGCGACACCGTCACGCTCACGGTCGAGGGCATCGGCTCCCTCACCAACACGGTCGTCCCCGGGCCCGAGCCGGTCCCGCTGCCCGCCGGGCGCCGACGCGGTCGCGTCAGGCCGCGTCCAGCCGGGCGAGCTGCTCCGCGCTGAGCTCGAGGCCGGCCGCGGCGGCCGAGTCGGTGATCGAGGCGGGGCGCTTCGCACCGGGAATCGGGATCACCACCGGGGACTGGGCCAGCTCCCAGGCCAGCGCCACCTGCTGCGGGCTGGCTCCCAGCTCCGCGGCGACGTCCTGGAAGGCCGGGTGGTCATCGGCCAGACCCTTGGCGCGGTTCAGGCCGCCGAGCGGACTCCAGGGCAGGAAGGCGAGGCCGAGCTCGGCGCAGACGTCGATCTCCGGGCGGCTGCTGCGGAAGGCCGGCGAGAACTGGTTCTGCACGCTGACGAGTGCGGGGCCGAGCACCGCGTGGGCCTGCCGGATCTGCTCGGGGTTCGCGTTGGAGAGCCCGACCATGGCGACCTTGCCGCTGTCGTGGATCTCCTTGAGGGTCTGCACGACCTCCTCGTAGGGGACGGCAGGGTCGGGCCGGTGGTGCTGCCACAGGGCGATCTGCTCGACGCCGAGGCGGCGCAGCGAGTCGTCGACGGACGTGCGCAGGTGCGGCGCGGAGCTGTCGGTGTCCCAGCCGCCGCCGTCGGTGCGGACGTGCCCGCCCTTGGTGGCGAGCAGCACACGGTCGCGTACGCCGAGTTCGTCGAGGAGTCCGGCGATCAGGCGCTCGTTCTCGCCCTGGGCGTCCGCGCCCTTCTCGTCGCCGGGGCCGTAGGCGTCGGCGGTGTCGAAGAGGGTGACGCCGGCGTCGAGCGCGGCGCTCACTGTGTCGAGCAGCTGTCGGCGCGGCTGGGCCCCGGTCTGGTCGAACGTCATCAGGCCCAGGCCGACGGCCCCGACCTCGTGCCGCCCGACGGTGTCATTGCCGATGAATCGTGTCTGCATGGTGGACGACGTAACCAGCCTCGAAGTCTTTCAAACTTGCACGATCATCTTCGGACGTGATCGGCAACGACCGCTGCTGCAACTGCGCGGCGCACGAGCCCTGTTCTCCTCCTTGTCCACCTACTGAGACGATCCGTCTCATCCCGCGTTGACATTTCCCGGATCACTGATCCATATTCCTGTCCATGTCACGCAGCCCCCTCACCTCCGCGAACGCCGCCTTCCGGCTGGCGCTCATCGGTGTGACCGGGCACAGCGTCTCCGACATCCACTGTTGCTGACGCCTGCCGGCGTGCGCGTCGCCCTTCTTCCCGGCCGCGCACCCGCACTCCTTCCCCCGCAGGCGCGACAGTCCCAGTGATCCGGTCGCCTTCTTCGCCACCCGAACTCCTCGGTGCCGCCTGCGCGAGTTTCATCCCGTTATGCACGTTATGGCAGTACTTCGAGAGGTCATGTCCCGATGCGTCAACCGCCCTTCATATCGCGCCGCCTCACCGCGGCGGCAGCCGTACTCGCCGTGGGTGCGGGCGCCGCGGCCTGCGGCCCCCAGGACACCAAGGACGGTTCCGCCGGCGCCTCGGGCGCCCCGCACAAGGGCGGCACGCTCACCGTCCTGAACAGCAGCCCGCAGACCGACTTCGACCCCGCCCGGCTCTACACCTCCGGCGGCGGCAACATCCCCTCCCTCGTCTTCCGGACGCTCACCACGCGCAACCGCGAGGACGGTGCCGCCGGTGCGAAGGTCGTCCCCGACCTGGCCACCGACCTCGGCACCCCGAGCAAGAACGCCACCGTGTGGACGTACACGCTCAAGGACGGCCTCACGTACGAGGACGGCTCGAAGATCACGAGCGCCGACATCAAGTACGGCATCGAGCGCTCCTTCGCCGCCGAGCTGTCCGGTGGCGCGCCCTACCTGCGGGACTGGCTGATCGGCGGGGCCGACTACGAGGGCCCGTACAAGGACAAGAAGGGCCTCGACTCGATCGAGACGCCCGACGAGAAGACCATCGTCTTCCACCTGAACAAGCCCGAGGGCGAGTTCCCCTACCTCGCCACCCAGACGCAGACGACCCCGGTTCCGCAGGCCAAGGACAAGGGCACCGAGTACGAGCAGCACCCGCTCTCCTCGGGCCCGTACAAGGTCGTGAAGAACGAGGGCGACGGCGAGCGGCTCGTCCTTGAGCGCAACACGCACTGGTCGGCCTCGACCGATGAGGAGCGCAAGGCCTACCCGGACCGGATCGACGTCCGCTCCGGCCTCGACTCCGCCGTCATCAACCAGCGGCTCTCCGCCTCGCGCGGTGCCGATGCCGCCGCCGTCACCACCGACACCAACCTCGGCCCGGCCGAACTCGCCAAGGTCAGCGGCGACAAGGACCTCGCCGCCCGGGTCGGCACCGGACACTTCGGCTACACCAACTACATCGCCTTCAACCCGAAGGTGAAGCCGTTCGACAACCCGAAGGTGCGCCAGGCGATCGCCTACGCCGTCGACCGCTCCTCCGTGGTCAACGCGGCGGGCGGCTCCTCGCTCGCCGAACCCGCGACCACGTTCCTGCCCGACCAGAAGTCCTTCGGCTACACGCCCTACGACCACTTCCCTGCCGGGAAGTCCGGCAACGCCGCCAAGGCCAAGGAGCTGCTGAAGGAGGCCGGTTACGCCAAGGGCCTGACCGTCACCCTCACGCACGACAACGAGAAGAACTTCGCCACGAGCCCGGAGATCGCGACGGCGATCCAGGAAGCGCTGAAGAAGGCGGGCATCACCGTCAAGCTCCAGGGCCTGGAGGACAACGACTACTCAGACACCGTCTACAACGTGAAGAGCGAGCCGGGCTTCTTCCTCGGCGGCTGGGGCGCCGACTGGCCCTCCGGCGGCCCGTTCTTCGCCCCGATCTTCGACGGCCGTCAGATCGTCAAGGCCGGGTACAACTTCAACTCGGCCCAGCTGGACGACGCCTCGGTCAACAAGGAGATCGACGAGATCAACAAGCTGACCGACCTGGACGCCGCCGCGAAGCGCTGGGGCGCACTCGACAAGAAGGTCGGCAAGCAGGCCCTGACCGTGCCGCTGTTCCACCCGGTCTACAAGCGGCTGTACGGCAAGTCCGTCAAGAACATCGTGATCAGCGACTGGACCGGTGTGCTCGACGTCTCGCAGGTCGCGGTCAAGTAGCCATGACACAGACACTCCTCGCCGAGGAGACGGAGGGGGCGGGGGCCGTGATCGCGGCCCCCGCCCCCGGGGGCCGTACGTTCTGGCGGCGCCTGCGGGCGCGCCGCGCGGCCCTCGTCGCGGGCGCGATCGTCACCCTCCTCGTCCTCGTCGCCCTCGCGGCGCCCCTGCTCACCGCGCTCGAGGGGCAGGACCCCACCACGTACCACCCGACGCTCGTCGACTCCGCCACCGGCGGTGTACCGATCGGCTCGTTCGGCGGGATCAGCGCCGACCACTGGCTCGGCGTCGAACCCCTCACAGGGCGCGACCTGTTCGCCCGCGTCGTCCACGGGGCGCGTGTCTCGCTCGGCGTCGCGCTCACCGCGACCGTCCTGCAGGTGGCGATCGGGGTCGTCGTCGGGCTCGCGGCCGGGCTCGGCAACCGCTTGGTCGACCAGGCGCTGAGCCGGGTCACCGACGTCATGGTGGCCCTGCCCGTCATGGTCATCGCCCTCGGCGCCCTGGCCGTCGTCCCGGCGTCCTTCCCGCGCCCGGTCCTGATCGCCGTCGTCATCGGCCTCGTCGGCTGGGCGGGCACGTCGAAGATCGTGCGGGCGCAGACACTCGCGCTGAAGTCCCTCGACCATGTCGCCGCCGCACGGCTGAGCGGCTGGAGCGGGTGGCAGGTCGCCAGGCGCGAGCTGCTCCCGGCCCTCGCCGCGCCCGTCATCACGTACGCCGTGCTGCTCTTCCCCGCCAACATCGTCGTGGAGGCGGCGCTGTCCTTCCTCGGGGTCGGCATCAAGCCGCCCACGCCGTCCTGGGGGCAGATGCTCAGCGACGCCGACACCTGGTACCAGGCGGCCCCCAGCTATCTGCTGATCCCCGCGCTGCTGCTGTTCGTCACCGTCCTCGCGCTGACCGTCCTCGGCGACGGCGTGCGCACCGCGCTCGACCCGCGTGCGGAGTCGCGGCTGCGGGTCGGCACCGGCCGGGACCGAGGTCGAGGTCGCGGCACCGGTCGTGGACGCGGCACCGGTCGCGGTCGCGGCACCGGCCTCGGTCGTGGCACCCGTGGCCAGAAGGGAGCCGACGCATGAAGGGGTTTCTGATCCGGCGCGCCGCAGGGGCGCTGTTCGTCCTCGTCGCGCTCAGTATCGTCGTCTACGCCGCCTTCTACGTGGCTCCCGGCAACGTCGCGCAGATCGCGTGCGGCCCGCGCTGCTCCCCCGCGCAGGTCGCGCAGGTCAGCGAACAGCTCCACCTGGGCGACCCGCTGTACGTGCAGTACGCGCACTTCGTCGAGGCCCTCTTCGCCGGCCGCGACTACTCGACCGGAACCGGGGTCATGCACTGCCAGGCGCCCTGCCTCGGCCTCTCCTACCAGAGCGACCAGCAGGTCACCGAGCTGATCCTGGCCAAGCTCCCGGCGACCGCCTCGCTCGTCGTCGGCGCGTTCGTGCTGTGGATCGTGCTCGGCGTCGGCACCGGGGTGCTCTCGGTGTGGCGGCGCGGCCGAGTCACCGAACGCGTCCTGATGTGGATCACGCTCGCGGGCATGGCCACCCCGGTCTTCGTCATCGGCCTGCTGCTCATCATCCTGCTGGTGACCTGGCTGCAGATCCTGCCGTTCCCGGACTACGTGCCCTTCACCGACGACCCCGAGCAGTGGGCCTGGAACCTGCTGCTGCCCTGGATCTCCCTGGCGCTGATCTCCGCGGCCCCGTACGCCCGGATGACCCGCGCCTCGATGCTGGAGACGCTCGCCGAGGACCATGTGCGCACCTTCCGCGCGTACGGGGTCGGTGAGGGGACGCTGGTCGGCCGGCACGCCCTGCGCGGCGCGCTCGCGCCGGTCATCGCGCTCGCCGCGCTCGATGTCGGCGCGATGTTCGGCGGCGCCGTGCTGACCGAGTCCCTCTTCGGCATCCCCGGGGTGGGCCGGGAACTCGTCGACGCGGTGAAGACCGTGGACCTTCCGGTCGTCGTCGGCCTGGTGCTCACCACCGGCTTCTTCGTCGTCCTCGCCAACACCGTCGCGGACGTGCTGCACGCGATGGCCGACCGACGGGTGGTGCTCGCGTGAGCCTGGTCGAAGTCTCCGGTCTCTCCATCTCGTTCGGCGACGTACGCGCGGTACGGGACCTGTCGTTCTCCCTCGAACCGGGCCGCGCGCTCGGCGTCGTCGGGGAGTCCGGCTCCGGCAAGAGCGCCTCCGCGTACGCGCTCCTCGGCCTGCACCGCGGTACGGGTGCCCAGGTCACCGGCTCGGTCAAGGTGGCCGGGGTGGACGTGAACGCGGCCGACGACGCCGAGTTGCGGGCGCTGCGCGGTGGCCGGGCCGCCATGGTCTTCCAGGACCCGCTGTCCTCGCTCGACCCCTACTACGGGGTCGGCGACCAGATCGCCCAGGTCTACCGGGTCCATCACCGAGTGTCCCGGCGTGCTGCGCGGGCGCGGGCCATCGAGGTCCTTGACCGGGTCCGCATCCCGGACGCCGCGCGACGGGCCCGGTCGCGGCCGCACGAGTTCTCCGGCGGGATGCGGCAGCGGGCGCTCATCGCGATGGCCCTCGCCTGCGAGCCGCAACTCCTCATCGCCGACGAGCCCACCACCGCCCTGGACGTCACGGTGCAGGCCCAGATCCTGGACCTCCTGCACCACTTGCGCACCGAGACCGGCATGGGCCTGCTCCTCGTCACGCACGACGTGGCGGTCGCGGCGGAATCGGTCGACGACGTGCTCGTCATGCAATCCGGCGAGGCCGTGGAACGGGGGCCGGTGGGTGAGGTGCTGCTGGCCCCGCGCGAGCCGTATACGCGGGCACTGCTTGCGGCGGTGCCACGCATCACGGCGGATGTGGTGGTGGCGGGGCCGGTGACGCCCCCGGCGCCGCCATCGGTCCCGGCGCCGCTATCAGTCCCGGCTTCGGCTTCGATCCCGGCGTCGCTATCAGTCCCGGGTTCGACTTCGGTCCCGGCTTCGGCTTCGGTCCCGCTTCCGGGCGCCGCCCCGACCCCGGCCCCGGCTCCGGACCCAGCTTCCGCTTCCGACCCGGCTTCCGCTCCGGACCTGGCTTCCGCTTCGGCTCCGGCTCCCGCTCCGACGCTGGTCTCAGCTGCGGCTCCGGACTCGGACTCGGCTGCCGCTTCGGCTCAAACGCCGACTCCGGCTTCGGGCTCGGCTTCGGCTCCGGCTTCGGGCTCGGCTTCGGCTCCGGGCTCGGCTTCGGCTCCAGACACGGACTCGCCTTCGGCTTCAGACTCGGCTCCGGACACAGACACGGCTTCGGCTCCAGACTCGGCTCCAGACAAGGACACGGACACGGCTTCGGCTTCAGACTCGGCTCCGGACACGGACGCGGCTGCCGCTCCGGCTCCGACGCCGACGTCAGCCTCAGCCATGGACCCGGCTTTCGCTCTGGCGCCGGCTTCGGTCTCGGCGCCAGCTTTGACCCCCGTCACGGACACCGCGGAACCGCTCGTCGAAGCTGTCGATCTGGTGCGGGTCTTCGGCAAGGGTGGGGCCGCTCATACCGCCGTCGACGGTGTCTCCGTCGCTGTTCGCCGGGGTGAGACCCTCGGCGTCGTCGGTGAGAGCGGGAGCGGCAAGACCACGCTCGGGCGCATGCTGGTCGGACTGCTCGACCCCACGTCCGGCAGTCTCTCCCGGCGGGGCCGCGTGCAGATGGTCTTCCAGGACCCCCAGTCCTCCCTCAACCCGCGCCGCTCCATCGGCGAGTCGGTCGCCGACCCGCTGCGGGCGTCCGGCGAACGCGACGAGGGCGTCATCCGGTCCCGCGTCGGCGACCTCCTCGAACGCGTCGGCCTCGACCCCGGGCAGTACGACCGGTACCCGCACGAGTTCAGCGGGGGCCAGCGTCAGCGGGTCGGGATCGCGCGGGCCCTGGCCGGGGAGCCGGACCTGATCGTCTGCGACGAGGCGGTCTCCGCGCTCGACGTGACCACGCAGGCCCAAGTCATCGCACTGCTCGGCCAGTTGCAGCGTGAGCTGGGCCTGGCCCTGGTCTTCATCGCGCATGACCTTGCCGTCGTGCGGCAGGTCAGCGACCGGGTCGCGGTCATGCGCGGCGGCCGGATCGTCGAGGAGGGCGACGTGGAGACGGTGTACGCGGATCCGAAGGACCCGTACACGAAGCGGCTCCTGGCCGCTGTTCCGGCACTGGATCCGGCGCTGGCGGCGCAACGACGTTCGGAGCGGGCGGAGTTGGGCGCCTCGGTCTGACCCGGGGCGGTCGGGGTCGGTCGGATCCCGTCGGGCCGGCCGGACCCGGTCTCGCTCCGTGCGGAGGTCCGGCTCTCCTCCACCCCCGTGAGTGGAGAGCCGGACCCCCAGACCGAGGTGGCCGGAGCGTGTCACGGGCGCGGGCCCGGGACCGCCACGTCCCGCTCGCGCCGACGTGTCACGCCACTGCGCAACGCGCGCGGAGTTCTTCGACCCCGTCGCCGGTCAGATCGTCGAGAGCGGCGACGCGTCCGGTCATGGCCATCGTCAGAGCCAGGGTCGTCCCGGACACGAGCGCCCCGGATCCCGTCGTGAAGGGGCCGTCGGTCGCTACGAGGCGCAGGTCGCCGATGCGTCCCTTGGCGAGGACCACCAGGTCCGACCCCTGGTAGTACTCGGCCACCCGCGTGACGACCTCGACCGGGCCGTCGCGACGGACACCGAGCGGGCGCCGGATGTCCTCCGCGTGCACGATCGTCTCGCCGAGCATCGCCACAGCAGGGAGCGGCGGCTTCGTCCGGCTGGAAACGGTCCGCCGGAACCGCTCCAGCGTCTCGGCCGGGGTCGCCCCGAGCTGCTCGGCCAGCCGCATCGCCACCTGCTTGTCGAAGTCGAACCGGCACCGGATCACCCCCGCCATCCACCGCACCGGATTGAGGCTCGCCCCCGCGGTGAGATGCGCGAGAACCTCGCGCACGGAGAGTCCCGCGCACAGCGACGGGGTCGCCCACTGGTCCTCGCGCAACCCCGCGAGATCGGCGGCGAGCGCCGCCCGCTCGGCCCGGATCCAGGACCAGACCTCCGCCTGAGAGCCCGCGGCCGCCGCCCTCACGCGCCCCCCTTCCCGGACCGGCGCACCTGGTACCGCAGATGCGTGACGTCCCGGCCGTCGAGCCGTCGGACCAGGTCGAGTTCGATGTGCTCGCTGCCCAGGTGCTCGAAGAGGCGTCGCCCCTCCCCGAGCAGCACCGGCACCAGATGGATCTCCATCTCGTCCAGCTGCCCCGCGCGCAGAAGCGCCTGGGCCGCACCCGCCCCGTGCACCATGACGGGCCGGTCCCCCGCGGCCGCGCGGGCCTGACGCGCGCAGTCCTCGACATCGGTGACGAAGCGAGCGTGACCGGGCGGCACGTCCGCCTCGTCGATCCGGTGGGTGAGTACGAGGATCGGCACGCCGTCGTGGTGGTCTCCCTGCCAGCGCCCGGCGAGTTCGAAGGTCCGACGACCGGAGATCAGCGCGCCGGTCGCCAGCGCCTCACGGTAGACCGGGCCGCTGGGGCCGTCGGAGTCCCGGTCGTCGAGCCAGTTGAAGAGCCGTCCGCCGTCGCGCCCGAGCTCCTGCCCCGGCCGGTCGTCCGGTCCCGCGACGTAACCGTCGAGCGACATCGACATGTAGAGCCGAATCGGGTTGTTGGTCATGGCTTCGCTGCTTCCTCCTGGACACGGGGCCCCGTGGGCGGGTCGTCTCACAGGGAAGACCCCCGGCGGACGGCGAACTAATCGGCGACCAGCGCCCCACATTCACCTGTGCGTATCCATCAGGGCGGTGACATAGGCGTCCAGTCGCTGCTCCAGGGTGTGAGTCGTCAGCTCCGTCCTGCCGGCCTCACGCCAGACCCGCGACACCTCGCGCACTTCCTCGGAGGAGGCCAGCGCGTCCCGGACCAGCCAGTACAGCCGCCGGTCCGCGGCAGCGGCCAGCACCCCGCCGGCCTCCTCGTACGCCTCCGGGAACCGCAGACCCCACTGCGGCCCGTGCAGCAGCGCGAGCGTGACGGCGCAGTGCGCCACATCGAGATCCGCCGGGCCCCAGGAGGTCGCCGCCCAGTCGACGACCCCGGTGATCCGGGCATCCGCCGGCCCCGACGGCGGGACGTCGAACAGTACGTTGCCGGGCTGGAAGTCCCGGTGCAGGAAGCGCCCCTCGTAGGGCGGTGCGGGCCTGCGGATCACGTCGGTCGCGGCGGCCCAGGCACGCGCGTCGGCGCCGCGCGGAGTCACGACGGTGTCAGGGGTCGTCAGGGCCACGTACGCGCGCGGCCGCGCGGCAGGGCGCAAGGCGTGGATCGCCACGAGCTGCCGGGCCAGCAACGTGACACGCTGCTCCACGCCCGCGTCGTCGAGCACCGTCCGCCCCGGCAGATGTGTCATGAGGAGCGACGGATACTCGCAGTGCGTCGCGGCCGGGTCGACCGCGACCAGTTCAGGGGCCGGTACTCCGGTCCCCGGCAGGAGGGCGAGGGCGGAGGCCTCCCTGCCGAGCCAGTCCTCGGCGTTCTCCTCGCCGACGAAGGTCCGCAGCACGAGGACGCGCGTACCGCCGCCCGGATGGCCCTGACCATGACCATCCGCATAACCATGCCCATGCCCATGCCCATGACCGATGGTCAGCCTCCGCATCTCAGCGGTGAGCCCACCGTGCAACGGCTCCACTCCGACGACCCGTTCACCGGCCTGCAACTGCCGACGTACCCACAGATGTGTCAACGGCCGGAGGCCCACCGCTCCATCGCGCTCGATCATTGCGCCAGGCCATCATCCGGGGCCCGGTGCTCGCAAAACGTTTTCGTCGGTGGTGTTGTCGTCAGGCTGCCTGTGCCCCCGGCCGTTTGAAGACCTGCACGCCGTGCCAGACGACGAACTCGGTCTCCACCGGCGGGCGGCCCGGCGCGGGGGCCGCCACGGGCTGACCGTGCAGGGCGTGCAGGGATCGGCCGGCCGGGTTGCGCGCCACGTACAGCTCGGAGACCTGGATGCGCAGGTCGGGGAGGAGACCGAGGACGCCGAGGTCGAAGAGGGTGTGGTGCAGGGAGCACAGGGCCAAGCCGTTGTGTATCTCGTCCGGGCCGTCCTGGCTGTGCCACCGCACGTGTGCCGCCTCGAGGCCGACGGGGTTGCGGCCCAGGGCACCGTCGTATCCGCAGAAGGCGCAGGCGTACGCGTACGCCCGCAGTACCTCTTCGGCGAATCCGGCCCGGCGCTTGCGTCGTTTTCCGGCGGCGGGGAGGGTGACCGTGCCGTCCGCCGCGGCGAGATCCAGGCCGACGGCATCGCAGATGGACGCCTCCAGGGCCGGGGTGAAGTGCTGCTCGAGGAGCAGGCGCGCCGCCGCGGCGAGCGTCTCCGGGTCGCCGAGCAGCCGTTCCACGTCCGGCCGCAGCCGCCCGTGGGCGCCGACGGCACGCAGACGCGTCCCACGTTCCGGCACGCCGGGACCGACCTCGGCGCCTGCCCCGTCCCTGAGTTCCCACAGCCCCCGCTCCAGGTGCACGAAGGGCATCGCTGCCCGCTCACGCGCCCGCGCCGGGCTGGTCACTGCGGGCCCGAAATCATTGATCAGACGGCTGACCGGTTCCTCGGCCTCCTCGTACGTGACCGCCGTACTTCCGGCCGTCACGAACCGGCCGAGCAGCCAGAGCAGCAACAGCGGCTTGTGCGGGGCCCGCCGACTGCCGATCTGCGCCCGCCGCAACGCGGCCAGGGCGCCCAGGAGTTCGTCTCGCGTCATCACGGGTCCACATAGTCAGAGCTGTCGACTGCTGTCGTCGAGTGCGCCACCGATTCTGCACGCATGCCGGCTCCCGTATCCCGTCGTGTGGATGAGCGACCGACCGCTCATGGACGCCGCCGATTGGTGGAACCGGCTGTACATGCGTCGGGCCGAGACCGGTCTCCACCCGCTTCTGCTGGAGTATCCGGACGACTCGTCCGAGCCTGATCCTGTAGAAGGTTCCTACTTCCGGAGTCGGTGGACGGCTGAGGCGTGGCCGTCCTTCGAGGAGTGGCCCGGGCTCGCAACGCCTGCGGCGGTGGTGGCGGACCCCGATGTCCGCGCGGGGGAGGTGGCGACCGCTGTCGCCCCGAGAACCGGGCCCGGTGTCTGGCCCTCGTCCAGATCGAGCGTGGCGCCGATGCCCCGGCGGCGCTGAGTTGGCCGGGGGTCAGCAGTATGAGCGCGCGGCAGTTGTCGGTGGGACTGAGAGCGGTGACGGCCGCCCGGTCCGTGGCAACCCTCCAAGTCGTTGAAAGGGGGCCGGGGCCGCGCCCCGGCGGGCAGAATCGCCTCATGACAAAACTGCCGGTTCGGTCGGTCCGTCGCTCCTCCTCCAACTCAGTGCTGTCCTTGTGGTCGCAGGACTCCGTGTTGTCGATCGGGTCAGCGGGTTCGGTGCTGTCCGTGGGCTCGGTCGGCTCGGCGCTGTCGATCGGCTCGATAGGGAGCGCCCTGTCGGTCGGCTCGATCGGCTCCGCGCTGTCACTGATCTCAACCGGGTCGTGGCTGAGCACGGGGTCCTTGTTCTCGGCGCACTCTCGGTGGTCGGTGCTGTCCTGGAACGCCTCCCACAAGGCCCTGGCCGTAGGGGCGGCGGGGGCGGGCACCGCAGGCCTCCTGCTGTTGGCCCAGTCGCTGCACACCACGAGCCGACGCGCGCAACAGGCCTAGCAGGCCTCGGGTCAGGGCACGAGCAGTGAGGCGTGGATGCGGGTGATGCCCCGCTCAGGTCCGGGGGCGTCACGACGTGCGCGACCTTCTCGCACTCCGGACACTGCACGGAACTCCGGACACTGCACGGAACTCCGGGCACTGCACGAGACTCCGGGCGCTGCACGAGAAGCCCCCGGCCCCCGACCCGTCCACCCCCGAACCCATCCGCTTGACTGATCACATGGACACCCTGCCCCGCCAGCCCCAACGGCCCGCGCCCAGGCGCCACATGATCGTGTGCGGTGACGACGCGCTGGCCGAGCGCCTCGCCGCAGAGCTGCGCACCGTCTACGCCGAGCGGGTCACCGTCGTCCTCGCGACCGGCCCGGGTGACGAGACGGCATCCGGACCGGCTGTGCGGGCGCACGTCCGCACGGCCACCCTGCTGAACCGTGTCCAGAACCTCCTCAACCGCACCCCCGATCGCCATCCCGACCGCGCTCCCGACCGCGCTCCCGACCGCGCGTCCGACACCGAGCCGGGCCCCGGCGACAACCCCGGCGACGCCCCCGGGAACGACTCCGTGCACGTCCTGCAAGCCCCCGTGCTCGACGAGCAGGCCCTCACCGAGGCGGGCGTCGCCGAGGCCAGCGCGCTGGCGCTCGTCCATGACGACGACGAGACCAACATCCGCGCCGCACTCACCGCACGCCGCCTCAACCCCCGGCTCCGCCTGGTCATCCGCCTCTACAACCGCAGCCTCGGCCAGCATCTCGCCGCCCTCCTCGACCAGGCCGCCGCGCTCTCCACCCCCGGCCTCGACCCGGCCGCCCGGGACACCTCCACCACCGTCCTGTCCGACGCCGACACCGCCGCGCCCGCGCTCGCCGCCACGGCTGTCGCGGGCACCAGCAAGGTCATCCAGGCGGACGGCCTGCTCCTGCGCGCCGTGGAGCGGACGCCGCCCCGGCTCGGCGTGACGGCCGACCCCGGTCTCGCCACCCTCGCCCTGCTCTCCACCACCACCAACGACCCCGCCGGGTCCGACAGTTCGGAGACCGACGGCGGCGACAGCCCGCTGCTCCTGCCCGACGAGCGTGCCGTCGCGGACGCCGCCGGGCGAGGCACGATCGTCCTCCAGGCCGTGACCCCCGCCACCGCCGGCGGATCGTCGCGCGGCGCCAAGGCCCGGACGATGCAGCTGGGTTCGCTGTTCTCGCGCCGGCTGCGCTGGTCCCTGTTCGGCCTGGCGGTCAGCGTCCTCGGTCTCGCCATCGCCACCTGGGCCACCGGCGACCACATCCATCCCCTGCACGCCGGCTACTTGACCCTGCTCGACCTGTTCGCCATCGACGACCCCGCGATCGGCGAGCCCACCGCCCGCAAGGTCCTGCAACTCCTCACCGGTTTCGCCGGGCTGCTGCTCCTCCCCGTACTCCTCGCCGCCGTCCTCGAAGCCCTCGGCACCTTCCGCACCACCGCCACCCTGCGCCGCCCGCCGCGCGGTCTGTCCGGCCACATCGTGCTGCTCGGCCTCGGCAAGATCGGCTCCCGGGTCCTGGCCCGCCTGCGCGAACTCGACATCCCCGTCGTCTGCATCGAGGAGGACCCGGACGCGCGCGGCATCCCGCTCGCCCGCCGCCTGCGCGTCCCGGTCGTCATCGGCGACGTCACCGACGACGGCGTACTGGAGGCCGCCAAGGCCCACCGCGCGCACTCCCTGCTCGCGCTGACCAGCATCGACGCAACGAACCTGGAGGCGGCCCTGTCGGCGCGGGCCCTCAAACCGGACCTGCGCGTGGTACTGCGCCTCTACGACGACGCGTTCGCCGCCGCCGTCTACCGCACCCTGCGCGCCGCCCACCCGCGCGCCCTCACCCGCAGCCGCAGCGTCTCCACCCTCGCCGCGCCCGCCTTCGCGGGCGCGATGATGGGGCGCCAGATTCTCGGCGCCATACCCGTCGAGCGCAGCGTCCTGCTCTTCGCCGCGCTTGAGGTCGCCGGGCATCCGCATCTGGAGGGCCGCACCATCGCCGAGTCCTTCCGCCCCGGCCACTGGCGCGTCCTCGCCCTGGACTCCGCCGCCCCCGCGGACCGCCGCCCGGACCTCACGGCCTCACCCGCGTACGGCGCCACCGGCGTCGCCCACACCACCGGCCTGGTCTGGAACCTTCCGCCCGGATACGTGCTACGCCCCCAGGACCGCGTCGTCGTCGCCACCACCCGCCAGGGCCTCGCCGAACTCCTCGGCCGCGTACCGCACCGGTCACGACCCTGACAGTTGTCCATCCCGTTCCTCGACGGTGAAGGCAGACAACGCCTGGAGCGCCGGGCATTGGACGGACGGCCAGGGTTTCGGCTTCCACGCCCCAGCCCCGGGCACACACAGCACACACATGTCTGCCGACACCATGCCGGGCCTCTCTGGTGGAGCTCATACGTCACCGGTAGGTTCGGCGCGGTGGATCACACGGAGACGTACGGGGACACGGTCATGGCCGACGGTGCCCGCATTCGCTGGGTACGCCTGGCTGACTCGACACCTGGCTCGGCTCAGCGGAAGGGGGCCGCGCCGCCGCCCGTGGTTCTGCTGCACGGCGGCCCCGGCCTCCCGGACTATCTGGACGACATCGCCGCCATGCCGGCGGACCTCGCTCCGGTGTACCGCTACGACCAGCGGGGCACGGGGAGTTCCCCCTGGCAGGGCCGCCACACCCTCGCGCGGCATGTCGACGACCTCGTCGAACTGCTCGACACCTGGGACGTGCCCGCGGCCGTTCTCATCGGCCACTCCTACGGCACCGACCTCGCCGCCCGCTTCTGCCTGGCGCACCCGGACCGAGTGGCCGCGACGCTGCTGCTGTGCGGGCCCTTCGTCGGAGAGGACTGGCGCGCAGCCGACCGGACGGAGCGGGCCCGCCGGATGACGCCGGGTCAGCAGAAACGACTGCGCGAACTGGAGAGTCTGCCGCGTCGCACGGAGGGACAGGAGACCGTGTTGCTGACGCTCTCCTGGTTCACCGACCACGCCGATCCCGAACGCGCCTGGGAGTGGGCCGCACAGGATGCCCGGCACCGACGTCCGGTCAACTGGACCATGAACCGTGAACTCGGCGCGGACAACCGGGCCGACCCCCTCGCGCGGCACCTCGATGAACTGACCGTGCGTCTGCCCCGCCGGACCGAGATCCTCGGCGGCACCGACGATCCCCGCCCCCTGTCCGCCCTCGCGTCGCTCGCCTCACACCTCGGTGTTCCGCTGACGCGCATCGACGGCGCCGGACACGAACCGTGGCTCGAGCGTCCCGCTGAGACCCGGGACCATGTGCGGCGGTTCGTCCGCGCCGCGTCGGTCAGCCGGACAGGGCCGGTGGAAGAGGGCGCGCGTCCGCGGAATCACAGGCAGCAGTCGCCGCACTTTCCACCGCCGGGCAGCCGGTAGAAGAGGCAGCAACTGCGCCGCCGGAAGGACAGCTCCGGACCCGTGACGCCGCCCGTGCCCACGAGGCGTCCGGTGCCGAGCAGGGCGTGGGTCAGACGGGTCAGCTCCGGACGCGTTCCGGGGCGCGCCCGCAGCAGCACGGCCGCCGATCCGACGAGCGCGGAGGCTACGTTCCCGTCCAGAAGCCGGGGTGCGACCTTGACGTCGAACGTGCTCTCCAGCGCCGCGAGCGGGCCGGCCACCTGCTCGTACACCGCTTCGACCGCAGCGCTCGCCTCGACCGTTTCGGTCGCCTCGACCGTTTCGGCCGCTTCGACCGCAGCGGGCAGTCGGTCGACCGGACGTCCCGTGGCGGGACCTCGTAGCCGGATCGCCGAGCTGTCCTCGACCCACTCCAGGCCAGTCAGATCGGGCACGACGCCGTGCAGGACTGTGCAGGCCAGCACCGGTGACCACAGCCGCGCGGCGAGTCCCAGGTGTGCGATGGACCAGCCGATACGTGTCTCGCTCGTCGCGTACCGGCGGTTCACCTCGTCGGCTCGTGCGGCGAAGCCGTCCGCGAACGTCACCGGTCCCGTGCGGGCTCCGCCCCCGGTCGGCAGGGCGAAGAATCCGCCCAGCTCGGCGACGTCCCTGAGCGCGTCATCCGCTGAGACCGAGACCGAAACCGAGACCGAGACCGACGCCGACGCCGACGCCGACGCCGAGGCAGCCGTCGGCGCAGCGGTCGGCTTCGTCCACTCCCCCATCCTTGCCACCCCTGTCACCCCTGCCACCCCTCCCCGGAGGGAGATAGCCACGCGAACACGTATGTGCACCCTCTCACGACGTGTTCGCGCACCGAGGCCGCCCTCATCCGCGCGCGTGTGCGGTGCAGCTCAGCCCCGGCCGCTCATCGCCTTCTTGATCCAGTCCGCGTAGGCGGGCGCGCTGGTGTAGAGCCCCGGGCCCTCGCTGCAGCGCACGCCGGGGGCGCCCGGTCCGGAGGTGACGCCGATGAGCTCCCAGCGTCCCTTACGGTCCCGTTGGAGCTGGGGGCCGCCCGAGTCGCCGTTGCAGGCCATGGCCTTGGGCACCTGGCTGATCGTGCACAGGCGGCTGCTGCTCGCGTAGCCCGGCGCGCATGCGGAGGCCGCTCCCCTACGGGTGTCGAGCTGCTGGAGCCGGTCGGGGAAGATCCAGCCGTTGTGGTCGGGGACATCGGCGACGGTGCCGAACCCCAGGATCCGGGTCGCCGTGCCCGGCCGTCCCGGCTTGTCGGCGATGCGTACGGGCTTCTCGGCGACGGGGCGATTCAGCCGGACCAGCGCGACGTCATCGCGGTTGGGGCCGAGGTCCTCGCCGTTCTCGTAGCCCGGGTGGACCACCGTCCTCGCGGCGGACCGGACCGTGCCCCCGGAGTCCTTCCACTCACTCCCGATCCGGACGCTGCCGTCCACGGTGACCAGCTTCGGGTCCACGCAGTGCGCCGCGGTGAGCACCCACTTCGAGTCGATCAGCGATCCCCCGCAGACACCCTTGAAGGTGGGGTCGTCCACGCCCGTCACCGGGATCGACACCATGAACGGATAACGCTGCGTCGACGCCTTGCCGTTGACGATGGCTTCGGCGCTGCCGGACAGCATGGCGGCGCACACCGTTCCCGCGAGGACCACCGCGGCGGTGCGCGCCATCGTGCGGCGCGGGGACTTCAGATTGAGCACGGGTTCTCTCCGATCGGACAGGCGTGGTGCGACACGCTCAGCCTCCGCCGTGGAGCGGAACTGATCCATCCGGTCAGCGGGTCTGTCCGGACTCGGGCCACCGGGCCTGTTCAGGGTGGGGAGAACCCCAGGTCGACGGGGGTCGGGGGTAGGGGGTCGGGCTCCGGGGGTCGGGGGTCGGGCGTCAGAGGTCACCGACCGACATGTGCGGCGGCCCGTGCGCGCTGCCTGCTCCACAACCACTTCTGAAGAAGGAGGGTGAACGTGCCGGCCAGGGCGATCCCCAGCAGGTTCAGCAAGAGCTGTTGTGTGGAGCCCCAGGTCTGGTTCATGTCGCCGTAGCTGAGGGCCACAGCGGCGTTCGCCGCCGCGGGCACGGTCGTCACCGAGATGGCCACCCCGACCAGAGCGCCCGACTTCGCGGACGTGAGGGAGAGCATGCCTGCCGCGCCCGCGAGCACCGCGACCACGAACGAGAACCAGTCCGGCGCGTAGACGAAGCCTGTGTTGGGGCGCTCCGCCTCCAACTGCCCCTTCGTGAAGAGGCCGACCGCGTCCATGAAGGCGCTGAAGCCCACCGTCAGCACCATCGCCGCCGCGAAGCCGACGAGCAGCGCGATCAGCGAGCGCAGGGCAAGGCGCGGGGCGCGCTGGACCAGGGCTGTGCAGATGCCGGCGAGCGGGCCGAACTCCGGTCCGACGGCCATGGCGCCCACGATCAGGATGGCGTTGTCGAGGACGACGCCGCATGCCGCGATCATCGTGGCGATGACGAGGAACGCCACGTAGGTGACGGTGAGCGTCGACTCCTCGTGGGTGGTCTCCTCCAGGTGTTCCCACAGCACGGCGTCCGCGCCCTCGCCGGGCGCCGCCTCCTCGGCCCGCTCCGCGCGGCGCGAGAGGGACAGGTCGATGTTCTCGACGGCGATCGAACCCGCCCGGTCCAGCCCCAACGCCCGCAACCCGTCGATGAGTTCGTCCCCGGCCTCCCGGGCGACATCACACATGACGACGTCCCCGGCCGGGTCCCGCGCCGCCTTCGGCAGCACGACCAGGTGTGCGGTGCCGACCGTGTTCTCGATCAGACGCACCGCGGCGTCGGTCGTGTCCCCCGGGGTGATCAAACGCAGATGCAGCATCCGCGTACGGTAACCGGCTCCACGCCGTTTCATCACCGACGGACGTCAGCTCGCGCGTCAGGCACTCCTCACGAACACCGTTGCGTCCGCCGCCGGCGACGGTCCGCATCGATGCCCCTCTCACCGTGAGCAGATTTCGGATGATTTCTCCGCAGCCCAGCGGGTACCCAGGCCCCGTAAAGGCATAAAACAGGATGAACCGGGATGACCGAGGAGGATATATGCGTTTGTCATTTCTGGGGCCGCTCTTCGACCGCTCGGGTCCATGGGCCACGGTCTACTTCGACCTCGGTCAGAACGACGAGTCGGGGGCCAAGCGGCGGGAGCTGTCCGTGCGCGAGGTCTGCCGGACACTGGAGGAGCAGGGTGCCGACGAGGCGACCGTCAGGGCGGTCGGCGAGACCCTGACCGGCACGGCCGTCGCGGAGTACCCGACGGGCCGGGCCCTCTTCGCCGCCGACGGCGAGGTCGTGCTGAGCCACCGCCTCTCCCGCGCCCCGCAGGGCCAGCTCACCTCCTGGTCCCCGTTGCCCCGGCTGATGCCACTGGTCGAACTGTCCGGCCAGGACCCCGTCTGCCTCGTGGCCTACGTGGACCGCACCGGCGCGGACTTCGAACGCCGCGGCCCCGGCGGACCCCAGGACATCGGCGCGGTCGAGGGCCGGCAGTGGCCGGTCCACCGCACGTCCACCTCGGACTGGTCCGAGCGGCACTTCCAGCTGAAGGTGGAGAACACCTGGGAGCAGAACGCCGCCGAGATCGCCGACGCACTGGCCACCGCCTACGAGGAGTCCGGCGCCGACCTCGTGGTGCTGGTCGGCGACCCGCGCGAGCGGCCCGCCGTGCACGAAAAGCTCCCCGATGGTGTTCGCGACATCACGGTGGAGACCGAGCACGGCGGACGTGCCGCGGGCTCCGACTCCTCGGCGCTGGAAGAGGCCATCGAACGCGCTCGCTCCGAGCACACGGGCCGCCGCGTCGACGCCGCCCTGGACCGCTTCCGCGCCGGCCGGTCGAAGAAGGACGACCGACCGGAGGGCGCGGTGGAAGGCGTCCCGGCCGTCGTCGAGGCCGCCCGCGAGCACCGCATCGACACCTTGATCCTGCGCCCCGACGGCCCGGATCTCGGCCGGGAGACCTGGGTGGGCCCCGGGCCCGACCAAGTGGCGGTCAACCGCAGCGATGCGCACACTTTGGGGGAGAGCGACCCGTACTCGGTACGCGCTGACGATGCCCTGCTGCGCTCGGCCGCCGTCACAGGAGCGGACGTACTCGTCCTCCCCCTTCCCGACGACGACCCCTCCTTGTCCGGCGACGCCGACCAGGAGGCCCCCGGCGACGGCACGGGCCGGGCGGAAGGCCCGCCGGGCGCGGTCGACACCGACATCCCGGCCGGTGGGATCGGCGCGCTGCTGCGCTGGACCTACTAGTCCGGCCGCTCAGGGCGCGCGATCGCCGCCGCACAGAGCAACCATCCGTCGTACGAACCGAGGTGTGCACACATGGAGCGAGGCAGCAACCAAGTCGGTCCCCGCAAGGACGACGAGATGAAACACGAGCTGGAGGGGTACCTCCGGTCCGGCCAGCACACACATGTCGAGGAGGGCAACGATCCCGAGCCTCCGGCGGACGACGACATCCGCGTCGACCCCGGCGGCCCCGTCCCGCCCCCGGCGGTGAACGCGAGCAGGCGCGCGCGGAGGCCGACACGGAGGCGCTGCGCCTGGAACTGGCGCGCCACCTCGAACGTGCCACCTTCCCCGCCGACCGGCAGACGGTACTGGACGCCCTCCAGGCCAACCACGCGCCGGACACCGTCCTGGAGGCCGCGCGAAGCCTGCCGGACGGGACCGCGTACGCGAACGTCACCGAGATCGTCACCGCTGTGGGCGACACCCGGCCCCAGCAGCAGTGAGAACGCCAGAACACATCAACCAGGACACATCAACCAGGACAACGGCAACACACACCACCGAGGAGACCCACCATGGCGGAGCTGAGCCCCATCGACCTGCAGAAGGCCCTCAAGGGCGCCGAGTACCCCACCAGCAAGGACGACCTGGTGTCGCTGGCCCAGAAGAACGGCGCGGACGACTCCGTCGTCTCGAAGCTCGACGGCGTCTCGCCGGACCACTTCGACGGGCCGGACGAAGTCCAGAAGGCTGTGTTCAAGAACGCGTAGCGACACCGTCCGATGCGGGGGGTGGAGCGACACAGTCCGACGCCGAGGAGGCGCCTGCCGGGACCACCACCTGGCCAGGCGCCTTCCGCGCGCGCGACACGCGACAACGGCCGACCCGCACCCCGGCCGCTCCCCCTCCTTCCAATGGCGCAAGCGAAACGGCGGACGAGCACGGCGCCCGGCCATGGTGGAGGTGACCCCCGCCGCCCCGAATGGAGAACCCGCACATGGGCGAGCACGAGAACACGGCTCGACCGTGCGCCGAAGTCGACTTCCGATCGGCGGACGCCTCCGACGTACCGCACATCGTCTCGCTCCTGTCCGAGGCGTTCACCGAGGACCCCTGGGCCGCGTGCCTGTTCCCCGACCCCGAACGGCGGCGCGCACTGCTGCCCGCCTACTTCGAGGTCACCGTCCAGGACCTGCTCGCTCGCGGCGAGATCTACCTGACCCGGGAGGGCACAGGGGTCCGTCTCTTCGTACCGGCGTCGCACCCTGAACCCGACCCCTCGCAGCAGGAGCGCCTGCGCCGGTCGCTGCGCGCGGCGACCCAGGAGTACGCCGACACGCACGTACTGCCGGCCTTCGACCTGCTCGACAAACACCATCCCCAGGACGTGCCGCACTACTTCCTCGTCTACGCCGCCGTCGACCGCGCCCACCAGGGCCAGGGCATCGGATCGGGCCTCCTGCGAGCCATCCTGCACCGCTGCGACCAGGAGAACGTGGCGGCGTACGGCGAATGCACCACACCCGGCAGCCGCCGCCTCTTCGAACGCTGCGGCTTCCGCCCCCTCCCCGAGGTCGTCCTTCCGGACGGCACCCGCATCCATCCCGTATGGCGCGACCCGCGCGGACATGGCGCAAGACCGTAGCCGGAACGCGGTGCCTTCGAGAGCGGGACGGACGCGCGGTGAGCGCCGCCTCAGTGGCCGATGCGGTGGTGCCGGGTGGTGAAGCGGGGCAGGTCCGATGCGCCGATGCTGTGGCGGTAGAAGTCGGCCATCGCCTCGGGGGTGTTGTGGTTCCAGGTGCGGACGCCCCACGGCATGGCCAGGGTCCAGTTCGGCTGGGCCGACCGAGTCGCCCGGTCGGGCAGGACGAAGGTCTCCCCGATGATCATCGGCTTGCGGTCGCGGCGGGCGATCGCCTTCGCCTGGTCGTAGCGGCGCCCGCTGTAGCCCTCGGCGTCGTAGAAGTCGACGGCCAGGACGTCGTAGTAGTCCTTGCCGGGGCTGAAGCTCGTCCAGTCGTTCGCGTCGTACTCGGCGAGGCCGCCCGCGAGGCCCTCGTAGCGGTCGAACTTGGGGTCGCCGTCGGCCCAGCCGTAGTTGTCGGGCAGGTCCTGGACGTTCCACACCCAGACGATGTTGCGGAGCCCTTTCCGCTTCTCCATGTAGTCGTGGAACATGCGGTACAGGCCGGCCGTGCCGTGCGGACCCGGACGGCCGCCCCACCAGAAGACGTGCTGGTTCATCTCGTGGAAGGGGCGCAGCATGACGGTGACCCCGGCGTCCTGGAGGCGCCGCAGGAAGCGGGCGTACTCGTCCATGCGCCGCTTCCAGTTGGTGTTCAGCGGCGTGCCGTCGGTCATCAGCTCCTTCCACTGGTCGTTGTAGAGGTAGCTGAAGATCCGGTTCGGGCCCGGCAGGGTCGCGTCCGCCGTGTCGCTGCCCCAGCCGCCCTCGGCTTCCTGGGCGACGGTGTACTGCGGCGGGGAGACGTGGAACATGATCTGTACGAGGTTCCCGGCCCGCCACTGCCGCTCGACCTCGCCGATCATGTTCCAGCGGTGCGGGACGGTGCCGCCGGTGAGGAAGTCAGCGCCGTACAGGGCGGGATAGACGCCGAACTCGTTCGCCACACGCTGGTGCAGCACGTCGGCCTTGAGCGGGTCGGCGTAGGACTGGTCGTGCTGCATGGCGGACAGCATGCCGTGACCGGTGAGGCTGTCGAGGTAGTCGACGACGTCGACCGGCTTCGGCAGCCGGGACACGACGAGCCGGAGGCGTTCGTCGGTGTCCACGGTGCGGGTGGCACCGTCCTGGTGGATCGTGAGCTGCTCGAGGGCTACGCGGACGGTGCCTTTGGCGGTGAAGTCGCCCTTGGGTACGAGGCGTTCGCCGGAGCCGGGCAGTACGGCGGGGTTGTCGGTGGTGAACCGCGCCTGGACGATCCTCGCTCCGGCGGGGAGTCCGGCGCGGTCGTTCAGGACGGTGATGAGGTTGCCGGCGCCACGTGTGTCGAGGGCGCGGTGTCCGAGGCCGGTGCCCCGGGCCGGCCCGGAGGTGTGCGAGGGCGCCGCCGCGGCCTGCCCGGACAGCAGACCGGTGCCGGCTGTCAGCGCGGACGCGCCGGCCAGGAGCGTCATCGCGCGGCGGCTGACGCCCCGGGCTTCAGGAGCGGTCGGGGCGTCCTCTTCGCGGCGCGGGGAGGTCGGGTCGAGGCTGGGCATGGCGGGGTCTCCACATCGCAGGCGTCAAGGCGCGGGGCACCGGAGTCAGGGTGGTGCCCCGCGGCGGGGAGGTGTGACGGACGGGAGGAACGTGCTGTGCATCTGACAAGTGCGGGAGCGTAGAGCGCGGTTACGGCGGCGGTCAACGGATCGAGCGGAAGTAAGTACATGGTTCTCCGACTGAACTGGTTTAGTAGCCAACTCAGCTGGTGAAAGCGGTATCCATCAACAGCAAAAACAACTTCGCTTGATCGGTATATGGACGGGGCAAGGTCTCGGCATTACGGTGAGGGCGCGGCCGACCGGACGTGTCAGGGCTGACGGTCGCCGTACGGGAGGTGCGTGTTGTGGCCCGCCACGACCCGCCACGACAGGAAGACGCACCCGTGCACAGACCACGACGCGGCAGGCTGCTCGCCTGCCTCACCGCCACTGCGGCGACCACCGCCGCGCTGACCTTGACCGTGACGCCCCACGCCCAGGCCGGACCGGCTCAGCCGGGCGGCGGGCCCCACGAGGTGTCCGCCAGGGGCGGCCCGAGCGCGAAGGCGAACAAGCAGCGCGTGCTCGCCCACCTGAAGTCCGTCAAGGGCAGGAGCATCGTCTCCGGCCAGCACAACAAGGAGCCGGCCGACCAGCCGTCGCAGTACACCCAGCAGGTCAAGGACGTCACCGGGCAGTATCCGGGGCTCTGGGGCGGCGACCTCATGTTCAGGGCGGAGGACGTCGCGAACCGGCAGCACATCGTCGACGAGGCGAAGAAGCAGTGGGCCGACGGCTCGCTCGTCGCCCTCACCTGGCATGTGTGTCCGCCGACCATGGGCGACTCGTGCGAGTTCGACGGCGGGGTGAAGTCGCAGATCACGGACGAGGAGTTCCAGGAGGTCGTCACCGACGGCACCAAGCTCAACAAGGCCTGGAAGAAGCGGCTCGACGAGGCGGTGCCGTATCTGCGGCAGCTGAACGAGGCCGGTGTCCCGGTGCTCTTCAGGCCGTTGCACGAGATGAACGAGAAGTGGAACTGGTGGGGCCACCGCCCCGGCCCCCAGGGCGGCGCCAAGCTGTTCCGGATCACCCACGACTACCTGGCGGGCAAACACCTGGACAACCTGCTCTGGGTGTGGAACGTCCAGGACAATCCCGAGGGCGGCTGGGACCGGTACTACCCGGGTGACAGGTACGTCGACGTCGTGTCCCTGGACGCCTGGTACAAGAACTACCCGAGCCAGGCCGACTACGAGCAGCTCAAGGGGATCGCGAAGCACAAGCCGATCGCCCTGGCCGAGATGGGCAAGGTGCCCGACGACTCCCTGCTCGCCACCCAGCGGGACTGGACCTACTTCATGCTCTGGTCCGAGCAGCTCCTTGGCAGCAACACCCCCGACGAGATCAGGAACACCTACGCGCATCCACGCGTCCTGAACCAGGGCGAGCTGCGACTGCCGGGACGCAAGCGGTGAACCGCTCCCGCTGACGTCCCGGTCGCGTCGGGGCCGTCCGGCCACAGTGCGGACCGGCCGGCCCCGGCGCTCCTTCCGTCTCCAACCCGCCCCCGTCGCCGCCCCGCGCCGGGCGGACTCAGGGAGGAAACGTGTTCCACCGTCCTGGGCGGCGTGCGGGCTCGCCCGCCGGATCCAAACGCGCTGGGGCGACTTCCTGCGCAACGGGCGCCCAGCGGACGGAACTTGGCCCGCCTACCGGGCCGGCCGGCAGGTGACGATGCAGTTCCGGCTGCCCGCCTCCGGCCTCGTCCGGGACTTCGCCGCGAAGCACCGGTGCGACTTCTGGGACGCGCACGGATTGATCCGGCTCGCCTGAACATCCGGGGCCCGGCGTGTCATCACGCCGGGCCCCGGGACCACTGTGCGGCTACCAGCTACCAGCTACCAGTCGTGCACCGTGCCGTCGCGCAGCCGGTTCACCGGCAGGTAGGCGGGGCGGTAGGCGAAGCGGGCCGCGGCCTCGTCGTCGTACTCCACGCCCAGGCCGGGGTTGTCGCCCGGGTGCAGAAGGCCGCCGGAGAAGCGGTAGGAGGTGCGGAAGACCTCCAGGGTGTCGGTCGAGTGGCGCATGTACTCCTGAATGCCGAAGTTGTGGATCGCCAGGTCCAGGTGGAGCGCGGCGGCCATGCCGACGGGGGAGATGTCGGTGGGGCCGTGCATCCCGGACTTCACGCCGAACACGGCGGCGTGGTCGAGGAGTTTGCGCATTCCGGTGACGCCGCCGGTGTGGGTGACGGCCGAACGCACGTAGTCGATGAGCCGCTCCGACAGAAGCGTGGTGTAGTCGTGCACCGAGTTGAATACCTCGCCGATGGCGAGCGGTGTGGTGGTGTGCTCGCGGATGCGGCGCAGGGCCGCCTGGTCCTCACCCGGGGTCGCGTCCTCCAGCCAGAACAGGTCGTAGGGCTCCAGGTCCTTGCCGAGCCGGGCCGCCTGGATGGGCGTCATGCGGTGGTGGCCGTCGTGCAGCAGCGGCAGTTCGGGGCCGAACTCATGGCGTACGGCCTCGAAGACGCGCGGCATGTGGCGCAGGTAGGCGCGGGTGTCCCAGATCTCCTCGGCGGGGCGGGCGGGGCCTTCCTCGGCGCGGCGGGCCGGCTCGTAGTCGTAGCGCTCACCCTGTCCGGCGGCGGAGGCGGCGACGCCGTAGACGGAGTCGAGGCCGGGGATGCCGCTCTGGATGCGGATGGCGCGGTAGCCCTGCTCCAGGTGGGCGCGTACGGAGTCGAGGAGTTCGGGGATGTCGCGGCCCGAGGCGTGCCCGTAGGCGAGGGCGCCGGTGCGGGAGGCGCCGCCGAGCAGTTGGTAGAGGGGCATGCCTGCGGCCTTGGCCTTGATGTCCCACAGCGCGGTGTCCACGGCGGCGATCGCGGCCATGGTGACCGGTCCGCGCCGCCAGTAGGCGCCGCGGTAGAGGTACTGCCAGGTGTCCTCGATGGCTCCGGCGTCGCGGCCGGTCAGGAGCGGGGCTATGTGGTCGCGGAGGTAGGCGGCGACGGCGAGTTCGCGGCCGTTGAGAGTGGCGTCACCGAGGCCGGTGAGGCCCTCGTCGGTGGTGATGCGGAGGGTGACGAAGTTGCGGCCCGGACTGGTGATGAGGGTGTCGACAGCTGTGATCTTCACAGGGTGCTCCTCGAACGGCCGGGCCACGCCGGGCTCGGGGCCCGGCGTGGCTCGATGCGGATCGGATGAACTCAGGGAATCAGTTCAGGTAACCAACTCAAGTAACCAACTCAGGTAACCAGAAAGCTCAGGCGTCGCGCTGCGCGCCCACGACGCAACGGTCCCGGCCTCGTACGCGCCGGAGCCGCAGGTGTCCCCGCCCCGGCTCGTCGTCCGCGAGTCCACGGTCCCCGGTGCGCTGCAGCGCAGGCGCTTACACCCCTGGTCAGTCGGTGATGCCGGGGTTGCGGAGCATGATGTCCTCGGCCGTCCGCCAGAGCCGGGGCAGGAACCGGGTCACCTCTTCGGCCCGGTGGACGATGTCCCGTGCGGAGACGATGCCGAGGTCGGCCACCGCGGCCCGGAAGGCCGGGGCGAGGTCTTCGTGCAGCTGGGGCGCGTCGGCGGCGAGGACGGTGTGGCAGCGGGCGAAGGTCGCGATGATCCAGAAGACGGCCGCGTGGTGATCGCCCGCGTCGATGAGCCGCCGGCTGCCGTCGATCGCGAGCGGGCGTGCGGCGGGCGTGAGGTCGCTGCTGAAGAAGAAGGGTGTCTTCGAGACCTGCGCGGTGGCGTCGAAGGTGGCGGCGAGTGTGCGCAGATGGTGCTCAACGCGCTCCGCGGACAGGTGTGAGCAGCCGAGAAGGCGCAGCAGCTCCGGGTGGAGACTCAGGTGCCCGTACTCGGTGAGAACCTCGCGGGCTGCCGCGTAGCGCAGGCGGACGGTGGGGTTGCGCAGGGCGGCGACGAGAAGGACGTGGCAGGTCACACCTGTGGGGAACAGCCAGGAGAGCACCTGCTCGTGGAACGGCGCGGAGGTGTCGAGCGCGGCCAGTCGGGACTCGATCCGGTGGCGGGCGTCCTGGCATCTGCGGCGCACCCAGGGCCGCTGCGTGAAGTGGCGCGAGACATGTGTGTGCAGGGTGCGCAGTGCGCCGGTGGGGTCGTCGATGATGGTGTCGGTGCGGAAGTTGTTGGCCAGGTGGTACGACGTCAGTACGGCGTCGGCGGAGGCGATGTAGGCCCAGGGCAGGTAGCTGACCTCCAGCAGGGCATCCCGGAAGCGGATCTTCCCGGGTTTGGCCGGCGTGGGTCCTGGGCGGTGACGACGAAGACGTCGACGTCCGAGGAGGGCGACAGCTCCGGGTCGTCCGGCAGCCCGACGGTCGAGCCGCTCAAGTACGCGCCCCGGTAACCGATTTCGGGCCGGGCGTACCGGGCGACCCACTCCCTCGCGGCGGAACGCGCCGATCCGACCCGCACGGTCACCTCACCTCACCTCACCTCTCCCCTCCCGACACACCTGCGACTGCTTCCGCGAGATCAGTCGCAGGACGCCCCCGCGCGCAGTGGTCCGCCGGACGGTGCTCAGCGCTTCACGCGGCGGGCCAGCAGAACCGAGTCCTCGGCCTCGACCGGGCCGCTGTCCCGCTTCAGCGTACGGAGACGCTGCTCCGCCAGGACGGGCTCGAAGTCCTCGGGCAGGCCGGGGAGCAGCTCGGCGGCCAGAAACATCGCCTTGCGGTGGCTCTCGGAGAGCTGCGTGAACTCGTGCGACGGCGCGTGGCCGACGACCAGGAGCAGCCCACCCGGCGCGACGGCCGTGGCGAGGCGGCGGGTCACGTCCACCATGCCGCCGTCGGGGGCGTGCAGGTAGTGGGTGGTGACCAGGTCGTACGAGCGGCCGTCGGCGTCGAAGGTCCGGGCGTCGACCTGCCACCAGTCGGTCTGGTCGGCGACCCCCGCCTGCTCGGCGTGGCGGGCCGCACGGGCGAGACCCTGCGCCGAGAAGTCGGCCCCCGTCACCTGCCAGCCCTGCCCGGCCAGCCAGACGACGTCGCCGCCCTCCCCGCAACCGACGTCCAGCGCCGTTCCGGGGGTGACTCCGCGGGCGGCGTCGACCAGCTGCGGGTTGGGCTCGCCGCTCCAGAACCGCTCCTGCCCGGCGTAGCGCTCGTCCCAGGCGGCGGGCTCGAAGAACTCCGCGGCCGCTTGCTCGTCGTGCGTGTGCCCGTGGGTGCCGTTGTGGGTGCCGTTGTGGGTGTCGCCGTGTGCGCCGTCGTGTGTTTCGTCGTGCGTGCTGTCGTGGGTGCCGTCGTGCTTGTGGTG
>NZ_JAOCNE010000002.1:360740-410569 GCF_056172735.1 Streptomyces sp. R818 | reverse complement strand
GCAGTGTCGCCACCCCCTACGCCCCTCCCCCGCTGGTTCCCGCCACGGCTGTCCCCGCGCCGACGCACGTGCTGCACGCCACCGCGGCCGGCGCACCCATCAGCGGACGCGCGCCACCCGACCTGGCCGAACTCCAACTCCTGCGGATCTAGAACGTCCCGCACGGCACCTTGGCGCCCCGGAACTCCCGGGCCGACGCGGTGCCGCGCTCCGACCACGTTCCCTTCCGCCTCAACGCATGCCCGTACACAATCAGGGCTGCGCATCAAGGAGTTGCACCACCATGCGCAAGAACCTCATCCGCCGCTCGGTCCTCGGCGCCGTAGCGACCGCCGCCTCCCTCGCGCTCACCGCGTGCGGGTCGGACGACAACGCCTCCCCCGGACACGACGGGCACAGTTCGAAGTCCTCGGCGCCCGCGTCGCGCGCTGCGCACAACGTCGCCGACGTCGCGTTCGCCACCGGCATGATCCCCCACCACCGCCAGGCCGTGGAGATGGCGGAGCTGGCTCCTTCGCGGGCCGGGTCCACCGAGGTCAAAAAGATCGCGAGCGAGATCAAGCAGGCGCAGGCCCCGGAGATCAGGACCCTGTCCGGCTGGCTCACGTCATGGGGCGAGCGAGTCCCCGCCCAGGAAGCCGAGAACCACGCCACGCACGACATGAAGGGCATGGACGACGACATGACCGGCATGATGTCGACCGCGGACATGAACAGCCTGAAGACGACATCCGGCAGGGCCTTCGACACAGCCTTCCTGAAGATGATGATCGAACACCACGAGGGCGCTGTGACGATGGCGAAGAAGGAACAGGCCGAAGGCGCCTTCCCCGACGCCAAGAAGATGGCGACGTCCGTCATCACCTCCCAGACAGCCGAGATGTCCCGGATGAACGGTCTGCTCGGCAAGGACTGACCCGCCCGAACCCGGCGAGTCGTGCCATGAGGTCGAGTTCCGCCGGCCAGATGTAGCGGTGCGGGCTCTGGAACAGCCGCGCGGTGCGTGCGCCCTCCTCGAAGTCGAAGTGGTGGGAGACGACGTGCTGGGCGAGCACGTCGTAGGTGTCCAGGCTGATCCGACCGGGCCCGGAGGTGAGGACGACGGCCTCCCGGTCCGGCGGGAGCTTGTGCAGATCGGGCACCCACAGCTCGATCACGAACCGGCCGCCGGGTCCGAGGTGGCGGGCGGCGTTGCGGAAACACTCGACCTGCTCCTCCTGGGTGAGCAGATTGGAGATGGTGTTGAACACGAGGTAGACGAGGCTGTACTTCCCCGGGGCCACGGTGGTTGCCACGTCACCGATGACCACGGGGATGGTCGCCTCGTCCGCCTTGGTCCGCAGTCGCTCCACCATCGGGCGCGAACATGCCGGCCCCGGGTGTGTCATAACGCCGGGCGGCATCGGCATCCCAGATATCTCCCTGCTGCATGCCGCCCAGGCTCATCGCGCACCCCAGTCATGTCCAACGAGTTATCGCGCAACCCGTCTCGAACGGGCCACCGCGAGCAGCGAGTCGAGTTCCCGCACCCGCATCAGACGGGCGAGCGCCAGAAAGCCGCCGAGCAAGATGCCACCACCGACGAGCAGCGCCGTCAGCGTTCCCAGCACACCGTCGCCCAGGCAACGCGTCAGGGTGAACGCGGCGCCTCCGCCGACAGCCGCTGCCGGGGCTGCCGCGCCCACCAGCCGCATGTACGTGCTCAGGACGCGCGCACCGTCCAGGTCCCCTTCCAGCCGAGCGCGCAGCCGCCGCCAGGCCACCGCCGTTCCCACGGCGAAGGCGATGCCGTACGCGGCAGCCATCCCCGTCACGGCCCAGCGCGGCGGAAGGAGCGTGAAGCACAGCCAGGCGGCGACTGTGTTCACCAGCGCCACGACGACCGTGTTGTAGAAGGGTGTGCGGGTGTCCTCGAACGCGTAGAAGCCGCGGAGGATCACGTACTGCACCGAGTACGGGACGAGGCCGAGACCGAACGCCGTCAGGACGTGACCGATACCCCTGGCTCCCCCGGCGCCGGACCCGGAGTAGAGCAGCGCGGCCATCGGCAGTCCCAGGGCGAGAAAGGCGAAGGCGCAGGGGACGATCGCGACGGCCGAGGTCCGCAGACCGTAGGAGATGTCGTCGCGGACTGCGGCGATGTCACCGTCCTGTGCGGCGCGGGAGATCCGCGGGAGGACGGCGGTCATGACGGATACGGTGATGATGGCCTGCGGCATCTGCCACAGCAGGAGCGCGTAGTTGTACGCGGTGATGCCGGATCCAGTGTGTCCGGACTGCTCGGCGAGCGTGCCCGCCTTGGTGGCGAGCTGCGTCACGACGACCATGCCGATCTGGTTGACGAGGACGAAGAGCAGCGTCCATTTGGCCAGCCCCATCGCCCGGCCGAGGCCATGCCCCAGGAAGTCGAGACGGGGGCGGAGCCGGAAGCCCGCCGCGCGCAGGGAGGGCAGCATGGCCAGGGCCTGCACGGCGAGGCCCAGCAGGGTGCCCAGTCCGAGGAGCCGCACTCCTTGCGGGGTGATGGTCGCAGGGCTGACCTCGGATGTGGTGAAGCCGCCGAACGCCCAGAGGAAACCGGCGAACGCGGCGATGATCACTACGTTGTTGAGGACAGGGGTCCACATCATCGCCCCGAACCGGCCCCGGGCGTTGAGTATCTGCCCCAGCACCACGTGCGCGCCCATGAAGAACATGGTGGGGAGACAGTAGCGGGCGAACGCCACGGTGACGGCCATCCGCCGAGGGTCGGAGGCGATCTCCGGCGACATCAGGTGGACCAGCAGCGGGGCCGCCAGGACGCAGACGGCGGTGACACCGGCCAACACCACGACGACCAGCGTGAGCAGCCGGTTCGCGTACGCCTCACCCCCGTCGTCGTCGTTCTTCATGGCGCGCACCAACTGCGGGACGAACACGGCGTTCAGGGCTCCCCCGCCCACGAGTACGTAGATCATCGTGGGCAGGACATTGGCGACCTGATAGGAGTCGTTGAGCACGCCCACGCCGATCGCGGCGGCCATCACGAGCGTGCGCAGGAACCCGGTGACGCGTGACACGATCGTGCCCGCCGCCATCAGGGCACTGGACTTCACCAGGCTCGACGCGGTGCTCCCCGCTGCCCCCACCTTGCTACCCCGATCCCTCGGTCGACATGATCCGAAAGGAACACGTCGATCGAGGGGTGCTCGGTTGCGCTCGGTTGCGGCGAGCGGAATCGCTCCGATCAGGCAGGCAGCCTCCCGCACACCACGTTTCCCGGTGCCGCCGGATCGTCGCTGATCCAGAACTGTCGCCAGAGTGTCGCGAACTCCTCGCGGCTGAGGTGGCCGTCGCCGTTCAGGTCGAGGAGTTCGAAGACGCCTGTGACGTCGGCGGGCCGTCCGCTCCAGGTCTCGACGAGGCGGCGGTGTTCCTCGGCGGAGATGCGGCCGTCGCCGTCGGTGTCGACGGCCTCGAAGACGGTGTCGGCGGTCGCCGTGACGCTCGCGACCATGGTGGGCAACTTGTCGACGAGCGCGAGGAGTTCGGCCAGGTCGACGCCTCCGTTGCCGTCCGCGTCACCGACCTCCAGGAGCGCGGCCCACCACCCCATCGCCAGCGACTCGACCCGCGCTCCGAGCTCGGTGCCGGGGGCCGCCGCCGGCAGTTGCCTCCAGCGGGCGGCCAGCGCCCGGAAGTCGTCCTCGCGCAGATAACCGTCGCCGTCCGCGTCGAACGCGGTGAACATCCCCTTGAGCTTGCGCTCCTGAAACGCATTGGCCACGAGCAGCCTCCCTCGCCACAGCCGCCAACCATGAACCGCCCGCCCCGGCCGTGGTCGACGGCGGGCGGTCAACAACTGTAGGCAGGAGCACGCCGATAGCCCTACGGGCACATGTGCGCTAGCACTCACCCCCGAGGCCGCCGACGGCCGCGTCCCGCCCCGGCAGGTCGTCCGCCCGGGGCACCGGCCCTACGGGGCCGTAGTACCGAGGTACTACGGCCCCGTAGGGCCGGTGAGCCGCCGCTCCTCAGCGGCCCCGGCCCGCTGTCCTCAGCCGAGATCCGGTCGTTTCCGGGTCGGTTCGGCGGCGCGGACGCGGTGGCGGGGGTGGCTCTGGCGGGGCGGGCGGCTGAGGGTGATCTGGCGCATCAGCTGCTGGAAGCAGACGAGCGCGGCCAGGGCCGGGAGCGCGGCGGTGGCCGCGTCCAGGGGCCGGTGCCCGGCCTGCGCGACGCACAGCACCATGGCGACGACCGAGAAGAGCAGGACCACCGCCCAGGAGTGGGCGGCGCGGCGCCGGTGCAGACCGGCCCGCAGGACCGACAGCGAGGCGACGATCCAGGGCCCGTAGATGAGCAGCGGCCAGGCGTTGACCGTGTAGGCGGCGGTGCGGTGCACGGCGAGCTGGCGCAGCGGGTGGTAGCTGACCATGCCGCCGAAGACGCACACGACGGAGACGGTGACGGCGGCGAGCGCGGCGATCACCATGCTGGTCATGCGCAGCAGGCCGCCGCTGGGCCGTTTGCGGGCGTGGGAGTAGGAGCGGTGGCGGCGCACGGGCGGCGCCGGTTGCGTCTGCGGGGGCTCGGGCTCCGGGTCCTCGGGAGCGGCCGTCGCCGCCGCGGTGTCGTCGAGGTCCTCGATCTCCGTGATGACCGGTACCGGCGTCTCGACCGGGACGGTCTCCGCGTCCTGCGCGGCATGGGTCTCCTCGTCGATGGCCTCGCTCAGCAGATGGGCGAGTTCCTCGGTCGGATCCCAGTACGGGCCCACGGAGTCCAGCGGGGCCAGGGGCGTTTCCCACTGCTGCGCGTAACCGGGCTGCGCGGGGCTGTCGGTGGAGGGGCCGGGGATGTAGGGCTGGGTCCGGCGGTGGCGTCCTGACATCTCATGCACGGCGGTACTGCCAGGGGCCGCCGTACACCGAAGCACCCTGTTCGCCGCGGATACCGGCCGCGGCCGCGTACGAGGTCTCGATGCGCGCGAGCCGGACGAGAAGGTCCCGCACGGGCTCCGCGGAGTAGCGCAGGTCGACGGAGCGGTAGCCGTCGTGCAAGGTCGCGTTCGCCGCGTCCCTTCTCGGCGGCGTGTAGTACCAACAGCCCATACGGGTCATGCCCGTTGCCTCGACCCGCGCACCCGTATCGATCTGTGCACCCCTTGTCGGGCTTCCCGAGGGGACCTGCCGCCGCACTGTCGTCATATTGCGCACAACCGATCTTGCACGCCGAAAGATGTGCGGCATACGGGTGGCCGCAAAGTCGCATTTTGGGCCCTTCCGGCAAACGCTTGATCGGTTCCGCGACCCTTATATCGGAGCGCGCACGTCCCGGTGAGGGGGGAGAACGGCGTCGAGGGCTTCCCGGATGACGCGGTAGCAGCTGCAGGCGTGGGTCAGGAGGCGCTCGCGGTCCAGGATGGTGATGGTGCCGCGGCTGTAGCGGATGCAGCCGTCGGCGGCCAGGGCGCCGGCCACCTCGCTGACCGAGGACCTGCGCACGGCGAGCATCTGGGCCAGGAACTTCTGTGTGAGGTCGAAACGGTCGCTGTGCATACGGTCCGCGGTCATCAGCAGCCAGCGGGCGCAGCGTTCATGGGTGCGGTGGCCGCGGATGCAGCCCGCGTTGCGCGCCAACTGGGTGAACATGGCCTGGGTGAAGCGCTGCATCACCTGTTGCAGCGGCCCGTCGAGAACGGCGATCTCGTGCCGGAACCGGTCGGCGTCCATCCGCAGGGCGCGGCCGTCGACCTGGCACAGCGCGCGTTCGGCGGAGGTCGCGACGCCGAGGAAGATGGGCAGGCCCACCATGCCCTCGTCGCCGACGGTGGCGACCTCGACGGTCGGCCCCTCCAGATCGGTGACGATGGAGCACACCCCGATCACGGGGAAGTACACGGCCTCGATGCGCTCGCCCGGCCGGTAGAGCACGGTCCCGGCAGTCAGCTCGATCGGTTCCAGTTGGGAACGCAAATGCTCACGCGCGTTCTTCGGCAGGGCGGCGAGGATCCGGTTCTCCCGCGGGTCGTACGGGTCTGCCGTACCGGTCATCGTGAAGTCCGCCTCTCGTCCTGGGTCAGGTGGCGAATGCCGGGGGGATCGCTGCGGCCCAGGGCGGCAGCGACACCCGCATCATGCTCGCTGCGCCGGGCACCATCACCAGGCTGACCAGCGCGTGCGCCAGCACCGGCAGGGGCAGCACGAAGTCTATGCATCCGGTGGCCATCGCGGCGTTCGGCATGCCGGGCGCCTCCGATGTGGTGAGGTCCTGGGCGAGCGCCCGGCCGCCCGCGCCCCGGACGTGGCGGACGCCGAGGGCGCCGTCCTGCATACGGCCGGTCAGGACGACGGCCAGCACGCGCGGCCCGAAGGCGGCCGCGGCGGAGACGAACGTGGGGTCCCCCGCGTCGTGGCCCTCCATCCGGTGCAGCGTCACCGCGCCGTCCGGGGTGAAGGCCGCCCGGTGGCCCGCGGGCACCACGTGCACGACGCCGGGCGCCAGCCGGTCCTCCTCGCGCAGCAGCCGCACCGGGAGCGCGGAGCGGTAATCAAGGACCTTCGCCAGCGCGTCGCCCTCGCGTACCGGCCGGTGCTGGACCAGCACCAGCGCGGCGGGGAAGGACTCGGGCAGCGAGGACAGGATCTCGCGGTACGCACTCACGCCGCCCAGCGAGGCGGTCATGCAGACCACGTCGAAGGCGGCGGACGAACTCTGTGCGGCGGCGGACATAGCGGCAGTCTAATGCCCGCGACCGGACACAGCGCGCAGGTGGCGGCGGACGGTGGGCCGATGATGTCGAGAACGCGGCGTCGGCTCCGTCCCAGGGCAGGAGCAGCGGCCGGCGTCGGCCGCGCAGCCGAGGAGGAGAGAGATCATGTCTGTTCAGCGCATGGACAATGTCGGCATCGTCGTCGAGGACATGGACGCCGCCGTCGCGTTCTTCGAGGAGCTCGGCCTCGAGGTGGAGGGCCGGGCGCGGATCGAGGGCCTTTTCGCCGATCAGTGCACCGGACTCGACGGAGTGCGCTGCGACATCGCGATGCTCCGGACCCCCGACGGCCACAGTCGGCTGGAACTGGCGCAGTACCGCAGTCCCGCGCCGCTCGACGACGGTTCGCGGGACAAGCCGCACCACATCATCGGCACGCACCGCGTGATGTTCGCCGTCGACGACATCGAGGACACCGTCGCCCGTCTGCGCCCGCACGGCGCGGAACCACTCGGCCAGATCGCCCGGTTCGAGAACAGCTATCTGCTCTGCTATCTGCGCGGCCCGGCGGGCATCATCGTCGGGCTGGCCGAGCAGCTGCACTGAGGACGCGCCGGGCGCGCCGTCACCCGTCGTTCCGGTCCGCGCGGCGCAGCAGACTGACGCCCGCGGGACGTCGGACGCTGTCGCCCGACCCTCACTTGCTCTGCTTGCCGAGCAGATCCGGCAGGCCGAGGCTGCGGTTCGGCCCCGCCTCCAGGTCGAGGCGGTTGCACGCCTCCGCGAACCGCAGATACGTGTCGACGCTCGCCACGACGATCCGGATGTCGATCTTGAGGAGTTCGATGCCGATGACGGACACGCGGATGCAGGCGTCGATCACGAGGCCCCGGTCGAGGATCAGCTCCAGGACGTCGTAGAGGCCGCTGGTGCCGCCCTGACCGCTCCCCCGCCGTGCCGGGACCGTACTCATGAACTCGCCTCTTCTTGTCATCGGACAGGACGTCGTCGGGCAGAACGGCAGCCGATTCGGCGCCGGGCGCCGCAGTGGTGCCCGGCCCGCGCGCATCGTCACCGTCAACAGCCTCATGGGGTGGTCAGATGCCGGGTACCCGCGCTGTCACGCCGCTCATACGACCCACCCCTCACTGTCGTGTACGTACGCCTGCCTCTCGTTCGCCGTGCCCCGTGCGTGTGCCCGGCTCCCCGCGAATCACTCCTGCCGGGCGGTGCGCGTGCCCGGGGACGGCTCCGGCCGCGGGCAACGCCTCGGGGAGCGGGTGAGCCGGGCCGGGACCGGCGCGGGCTCGTGCGTTCGGCGGACTGCGGGTCGACCGGCGGCGTGTCGCTGCATGGCTGTGTGGTTTGCGGCAAAAGTGAGGCTCCCGTCCCTCCGCCCGAGTTCAGGAGCCCGTCCATGAGTACGCGCGTCGCCGTGATCTATTACAGTGCCACCGGAAACGTCCACCAGCTGGCCAAAGCGGTCGCGGAGGGGGCTGCGTCCCGCAACGCCGAGGTCCGTCTGCGCCGGGTCCACGAGCTGGCGCCCGACACGGCCGTCGACGCCAACCCCGCGTGGCGCGCACACGTGGACTCCACCAAGAACGAGGTGGAGGAGGCGACGCTGGAGGACCTGGAGTGGGCGACGGCGTACGCGTTCGGCAGCCCGACCCGGTTCGGCAACGTTGCCTCCCAGCTCAAGCAGTTCATCGACCTCACCGGCGGGCAGTGGCAGGCCGGTGTCTTCCACAACAAGCCCGCCACCAGTTTCACCTCCGCGATGAACCGGCACGGCGGCCAGGAGTCCACCATCCTGTCGCTCAACAACGTGCTCTACCACTGGGGTTGCGTCATCGTCCCGCCGGGCTACACCGACCCGCTCCTCTTCGCCGCCGGCGGCAACCCGTACGGCACCAGCTGGGCCAGCGGCGGCGGTGAGACCCCCGACGAGGCGACCTTGGAGGCCGCCCGCTACCAGGGCCGTCACCTGGCGGACATCGCCGAGCGCCTGCGCTGACCGCACACTCTGCCCATCGGCCGGGCTAAACGGCCCGGCCGGTCACTTCCCCGGCAGTTCCCGCGTCGCGAGGGTGATGAGCGCGACGTCGTCACGTCCGGTGGGCGGCAGGTGGGTGAGGAGGTGGCGGCACATGTCCTCGGGCGCGTCGGGACCCTTCGCGGCGATGGCTGCCAGCCGCTCCAGGGACACGTCGAGGTGTTCGCTGGGGTGCTCGATGAGGCCGTCCGTCGTGAGGATGAGCAGGTCGCCGGGGTGCAGCCGGATGGTGGAGGCGGGCGGCTGCGGGAGCCTGAGACCCAGGAGCGGCCCGTGCTCGTGATGGTAGGCGGGCTCGGTGCCCGGGCCGAGGTGGAGCGGCGGAAGGTGTCCGGCGTTGGCGATGTGGAGGGTCCGGGCGCCGGGGTCGGCGTCCGTGTCGGTCTCCAGGAGGGTGATGCACAGGGTGGCGGTGACCCCGGGCGCCACGGTGGTGAGCAGGGTGTCCAGGAGCTGGAGGATGACGTGCGGCGGGTGCCCCTCCAGGGCGTACGCGCGCAGGGCGTGGCGGAGCTGGCCCATGATCATCGCGGCTTCGAGGGAGTGCCCGGCCACGTCTCCGATGGCCGTGATGAGGCCGCCCGGAACGGTCAGGACCTCGTAGAAGTCGCCGCCGATCTCGGCCTGTTCACTCGCCGGCAGATAGCGGACGGCGAGCCGGGCGTGGGGTGTGTCGGGGAGCGCCTCGGGCAGGAAGCTGCGCTGGAGGGTGAGCGCGAGGGTGTGTTCCTCGCTGTAGGTGCGCAGTGTCTCCAGGGCCAGGGCGGTGGTGTGGGTGACCTGGCCGAGGAGTTCCTCGTCGTCCTGGAAGGCACGCTCGGCGGCATGTACCTCCGCGAGGCCCAGCGGGTCCACACCCTGGTCCCCGGTGTCCTGTGCCGCCGTCGCCGTGCTCGGTGCGGTGTCAGGGAGGGGGACGGCGATGCAGGTCGGCGGGCGCGCGCCCTTGGTGCGGGCCGCGGCGAGGAGGTAGCGGCGGCCGTCGGCGGGCGAGGTGTAAGGGGCGACCTGGACGCCGCCGCCGCTGAGCAGGGTCGCCGCCTCGGCGAGGACGTGTGCGTCCGGCTCAGCATGTGTGAGCGGGTGTCTGGAGGTGTGCACGGTGCCGTCGGGCGCGGTGAGCATCACGGTGGCCGGACGGCCCAGGACGGTGGCGGCGCCGGTCGCGGCCGCGCGGGCGAGGGCGGAGGTGTCGGGGGCGCTGTAGAGCGCCAGCGTGGTGCCGTGGAGCTGGTGGAGCCGCTCGGCGAGGGTCTCGGCGCGACGGCGCGCGCGGGTGTAGCGCAGGGTCGCCGAGAGCGTGGCGATGAGCTCGTCGGGGGCGATGGGCTCGGTGAGGTAGGCGTCCGCGCCGCGGTTGAGGCCCTGGGTGCGGTCGGTGGTGCTGACGGCGGTCGCGGAGATGTGCAGCACGGGTACGCCCGCGGTGCGCGGGTTCGACTTGATGCGCTCGCACACCTCGAACCCGGTCAGGTCCGGCAGCTGCACGTCGATGATGGCCGCCTCGGGGACGACGGGCGCCGTGCGCAGCAGTTCGAGGGCGCTGGTGCCGTCCTCGGCCTCGATGATGTCGTGTCCGGCCCGGCGCAGGGTGGTGCCGAGCACGTAGCGGGCGATGGGGTTGTCGTCGACGACCAGCACGAGCGCGGGGCCGCCGTCGGGTGCGGTGTGCGTCATGACTGATCGAGGTCCGTGTCGGACGTCGGCGCCCCGGCGCTGCCTGCGGCGTCCGCTCCCCCGCCGGAGGTGAGGGCGGCGGTCAGGGCGGCGGCGGTGAGGTGTGCCTTGGACAGGATCGTCCGGCCGCGCAGCCGTGCGTGGTCCACCTCGTGCGGTTCCGCGGAGGTGAGGACGACGACGGGCAGGGGCGCCGTGTCGGGGTCGGCGTCGAGCGCCGCGAGGAGCGCGTAGCCGTCCGGCGCGGGCATCATCAGGTCGACGACGACGGCGTCCGGGCGCAGGTCCCGGATGGTGTCCAGGGCGTTGCCGCTGTCGTTGATCTCGGTGTGCCGGTCGGCGAGCTCGCGCAGGACGGGGCGCAGGGCGGCCAGCGACGCCGGGTCGTCGTCGACGACGACGACCGACGCGAACGGACGGCGCGCCGCGGGCTCGCTCTCGGGGGCCACGCCGGGCCGCTCGGGCGCGGCCTCGGGAACGCGGGGCCGGGCGGGCAGCTCGACCGTCACCAGGGTGCCGTGGCCGGGGCGGCTGGTGAGGCTGAGCCTGCCGCCGAGGATGCTGGTGAGCCGCCGGGCGTAGGGCAGCCCGAGGCCCGTGCCGGCCCGGCCGCGCTGATGCTGTCCACGCACTTGGTAGAACTCCTCGAAGACTTTCTCCACCTGGTCCTCTGGAATACCCACCCCTGTGTCGCGCACGCTCAGCACGAACCAGTCCGTTTCCTCGCGCCGCTCCGCGGTGACCTCCAGGTCCACCTCTCCGTGCTCGGTGAACTTCAGCGCGTTGGACAGGATGTTGCGCAGGACCCGGGTCAGGATGACCTCGTCGCTGATCAGCTCGACGGGCAGACGCGGATCGGCGATGCGCAGGGCGACGCCCGCGCGGGTCATGCCCTGCATGGTGCCCCGCAGCAGGTGCAGCAGCGTCCGCAGGTCGACCGGCGCCCAGTGCGGGTCGAGCCGGCCCGACTCCGCCTTGGCCACGTCGAGGAGCTCCTCCACGAGCGCGAGCATAGTCGTGCCCGAGGCCGAGATCATGGTGATCTGCTGGCGCTGCTCGTCGGTGAGCCGGTCCGATTCCGGGGCGAGCAGCAGCCGGGCCAGGGCGATGACCGAGTTGATGGGCGAGCGCAGTTCGTGGCTGACGTTGGCCCAGAACCGGGTCTTGGACTCCGACGCCTCCCGCAGCTGGCGGGACTTGTCCTCCAGTTCGGCGTAGAGGGCGACGACCCCGCTGTTGGTCTCCTCCAGCTCGCGGGCGAGTTCGGAGTACATGGCGACGACGCCGCTGTTGGTCTCCTCCAGCTCCGCGTTCAGGCGGGTCAGCTCGTCCTGCTGGGTGCGTGACTCCTCCAGGGCCCCGAGCAGGTTGCGGTTCTGCAGCCGCAGGACCTCGCCGAGGTCGACGCCGTCCACACCCTGCAGGGCCGCACGGCAGGCCGCCGCCACCTCGTCGGGGCTGTCCGCCGCGGGGGCCTGCTGGGCGAGGACGACGCCGCGTCCGTCCGGGGCGAGCGTCACCGTGTCGAGCAGCCGCTCGGCGGCGGCCGCGACGCCCCGGGTGAGCGGTCGCGCGCCGCTCCAGGTCAGCCGCGCCTCGACGCGCAGCCCGCCGGCCGTCGCCAGGAGGCCGAGGCGCCCGCTGAGCCCCTCGGCCCCGAGCAGGTCCTGGCCCGCCTCGCTGAGGACCGTCGCCATCCGCACCAGCGCCGGCCCCTGCACCCCGGCGGCGCGGCACACCGCCTGCAGGCAGCGGCGCATCATCAGCACGCTCTGCTGGTCCTCGAGAGGGGTGGCGTACAGCTCGTACGCCACCGGGGGCTCGTTCATCGCGACGGTGCGGGGACCACGACGATGCCCGCGTCGTCGCGCCGCAGACCGGCCTGGTTGAGGATCTGGCCCGCGATCACGGCCGGATGCCGCCACAGCAGCCCCGGCAGGTCGGCGGGCGACCAGCGCTGGTGCAGCCCGTCGGAGTGCATCACGAGCGCGCTGCCCGCCGCCAGGTCGGCGGAGTAGGTGCGGACCGTCGGGATCTGCGCCCCCACGATCCCCGGGTGCGAGAGCAGCGCCGAGCGCCGGGACGCCTCGACGACGAACGCGCTGATGTTGCCGACTCCGCACAGGTCGACGCGGCCGGCCCGGCGGTCCACGCGCGCGACCGCCAGGGCGGCGCCGCGCGTGCCCCGCAGCCCTTCGTGCAGTTGCCGCAGGAGGTCGCCCGGGTGCTCGGCCCCCGACTGCCGGAAGATCTGGCGGGCGCGTTCACCGACCCGCGCGGCCAGGGGCCCGTGCCCGAGCCCGTCGCACATCAGCACCATCATCGGCCCGTCGCCGAGGGCGTCGCCCGCGCCGATCCGTACCGCCCAGGTGTCGCCGCACACGGTCTCGCCGCTGATCGGCCGGGTCAGCCCGGCCGCCACCGGGCGCACCTCGGTCTTCCCGGCGCCCCCGTCGCCGCTCAAGCCGTACGACAAGGAGCGGTCGGCGTGGAAACGCGCGAGCAGGGCCGTTCCGCGCCCCGGCAGCGAATGCACGTCGAAGGTGTCGGCGAGCCGCTCGATCGCCCCGAGGCCGATGCCGAGCGTGCCGCCGCTGGAGTAGCCGTCGCGCACCGCGCCGGTCAGGTCGGCGATCCCGGGCCCGGTGTCCAGGCACAGGCACTCCACCGCGACGTGGTTGCCCATCCGGCTGGTGCGCAGGGCTATGGCCCCGTCGTCGGCGTGGTTCAGCAGGTTGGTGGCGATCTCGGTCACGGCGAGCGACACCTCGGCGACCCGGCTCTCGGCGAGGCCGATCCGGGTCGCGAGCGCCGCGGCCTCCCGGCGGGCGGTGGCGGCGAGGGCGCTGCCCGCCCTCAGCCACACCACGTCCTCTGGTTCGATGACCAGGGAACTGCTCACCGGTTCCACTTGACCACTCTGACCGTGGTGCCGTGCGGACCGGTCTCCAGGTCGAACTTGTCGACGAGGCGGCGCGCACCGCTGAGCCCGAGGCCCATGCCGCCGCCGGACGTCCACCCGTCGGTGAGCGCCAGGTCGACGTCGGGTATGCCGGGACCCTCGTCCTGGAACTCCACCCACACGCCCTTGCGGCTGCCCTCGGTGGTGATCCGGCTGCGGATGACGCCGCCCTTGCCGTACACGACCATGTTGCGGCCCAGCTCACTCGCGGCGGTGACCAGCTTCGTCTGCTGCACGAGCGGCAGCCCCGCCTGCTGGGCCATGGTGCGGACCATCTGGCGCGCGGTGACCACGTCCGCATTGCCGGCGACGGTCACCGACTCCGCCGGGGCCCCCTCGGCCCCGTACTCGCTCATGCCTGGACGCCGGACTCAGCAGCACGCAGTCCGCGCAGGAGGGCGAGTCCCTGCTCCAGGTTGAGGGCCGTGCGGACCCCCTTGAGCGACAGTCCCAGCTCCACCAGGGTGATCGCGACCGCCGGGCGCATCCCGCACACGATGGTCGTCGCGCCCAGGATGCGGGAGATCGACGCGATCGTCGCCAGCATCCGGCCCACGAACGAGTCGACGATCTCCACCGCGGAGATGTCGATGATCACGCCGTGCGCGGCGGACGCCACGATCCGCTCGGACAGATCCTCGTGGAGGTCGAGGACCGTCTGGTCCTCGAGGTCCGTCTGGATCGACACGAGCAGCACATCACCGATCTTCATGATCGGTACACGGTCGCTCACAGTGCGCCCCCGGCGGCGAGGGCCCGCTGACGCTCGGCGTCGGCGAGGGCGAAACGCAGCGCGTCCGCGAGGGTCGCCTTGGTCGGGATGTCGCCGAACTCGACGCCGAGCGCCACGAGCGTCTGCGCGATCTGCGGGCGCACACCGGAGATGGTGCAGGTCGCGCCCATCATCCGCGCGGCCACGACCGTCTTGAGCAGGTGCTGGGCCACCTGGGTGTCCACCGTCGGCACACCCGTGATGTCGATGATGGCCTGGGTGGAGTTGGAGTCCACCAGCGCCTGCAGCAGCTTCTCCATCACGACCTGGGTGCGCGCCGAGTCGAGCGTGCCGACCAGCGGGACGCCGACCACGCCCTCCCAGAGCTTCACCACCGGCGTCGACAGTTCGAGCAGCTGCTCCGCCTGCGAGGAGATGATCTCCTCACGGGTACGGGCGTGCTCCTCGACCGTGAACAGACCGAGGTCGTCGAGCAGGCGCGCCAGCGCCAGGTAGGCGTCGCTGCCCGTCTTGTCCGTCGTCAGGCTGGGCTCGAGGACCTGCTTGAGCGCGAACACGCTGACCGCGGTCTCCGTCGGCGTGAAACCCTGCCGCGCGCGGTTGCGGGACAGCTCCACGAGGAGGCTGCGCACCTCGGAGAAGGCGCTGCTGCGCCCCGCGAGTCCGCCTCCGGCGATCGCGTTCGTCATCGCGTCGTAAAGTTCACCCAGTTCGCGAGCCAGCTCGGCATCGCTCAACCGGCCGTGCAGCGTCGCGCCCACGGTGCGCACCCACGTCGCAACGAACTCCTCACGCTGCGTCGTCAGGAGTTCGTGCAGGCGCTGCGCGCCTATCTCGCTCGCCATGTCAGCCCTTCAACCGGATGCCCAAATGGTCAATCCGGCTGAGCTTACGTCATGGCACGCCCGATTTCGCGCTTGCCCCCGACCCCTCCCCGTCGCCGCGTCCGCGCTGTAGCCTGCCGCGATGCGCGAGGTGCTGGACGAGGGGCCGTTCTTTCACGGGACGAAGGCCGATCTGCGGGTCGGCGACCATCTCACCGCGGGTTTCCGGTCCAATTACCGGCCGGAGATCGTGATGAACCACATCTACTTCACCGCGTTGCGCGACGGCGCGGGCCTCGCGGCCGAGCTCGCCGCCGGTGAAGCGGCCCCGCGCGTGTACCTCGTCGAGCCGACCGGGGACTTCGAGAACGATCCGAACGTCACCGACAAGAAGTTCCCCGGCAATCCCACCCGCTCCTACCGCAGCACGGATCCGCTGCGGATCGTCGGCGAGGTCACCGACTGGACGCGGCAGACGCCCGAGGCGCTCCGGACGTGGCGGGAGCGGTTGGCGGCGATGCGTGCGGAGGGACGCGCCGAGATCATCAACTGAGGGCGCCTCCGGGGCGCGCGCCAGTGGGGAACCCACCAAGCCGGGCCGCCCATCGTTGTCGCGACGGGGACCGCCGGGGCCGCACGCCGAGCAGCAGACTGGCGGGACGGGGTGACCGAGGCGGCCGCCGCGTCCACATTCCGCGACGACATCCGGGACACCACCGTGAGCGAACGTGTCATTGCGCCCAAGAGCCGGGGCTTCCTCTTCATCGACTCCCATCCGCGCGGCTGCGAGGAACTGGTCGACGCCATGTGGCGGGCCGTCCCCGCCCCGTCCTCCCCCGCCGACGGCGAGAATGGCGGTGACGGGCCGGTGGCCCTGGTCATCGGCTCGTCCGCCGGGTACGGCCTGGCGGCGACCATCGCGGGGCTGGCCCGTGTCGGCATCCGCGGGATCGGCGTGTGTTTCGAGAAGGCGCCCGCCCGCCGCACCGGAACAGCCGGCTGGTACCGCACCGCGGCCACCGCCCGGCTGGCCCGGCAGCACGGGCGGGACATGGTCTTCCTCAACGGTGACGCGTTCGGCGACGCGATGAAGGAGCAGGTGGCGGGTGTTCTGACCGAGCGGTTCGGGGGGCGGCTCGACTACTTGATCTACTCGGTGGCCGCGCCCCGCCGCACCGACCCGGACACCGGCGACGTGCACGCCTCGGTCCTCAAACCGGTCGGCGCGCCGTACACCACGAAGACGCTGGTCTTCGACGAGGACGGTGCTCCGGAGGTCAGGGACGTCACCACCGCACCGGCCGAGGGCGACGACGTCGAGCAGACGGTGGCGGTGATGGGCGGCGCCGACTGGGAGCGGTGGATCACCTTCCTGGCCGACCGCTCCCTGCTCGCCGACGGCTTCACCACCGCGGCCCTGTCCTACATCGGCTCGCCGCTCACCGCGGCGATCTACCGGCGGGGCACCATCGGCGCGGCGAAGGACCATCTGGAGGCCACCGCGCGCACGCTGCACGAGCGTCTCGCCAAGACCGTCGGCGGCCGGGCCGTGACCTCGGTCAACGCCGCCGCCGTCACCCAGTCCTCCACCGCCATCCCCGGTATCGCCCTGTACGTGGGTCTGCTGCGCGGCGTCCTCGGCGACGCCATGGTGGACCCGGTCGGGCAACTGGTCGAGCTGTGGGACCAGTTGACCGGTGCCCGGCCCCTCAACCTCGATGCCGAGGGCCGGGTCCGTCTCGACAGCTGGGAGCTCGATCCCGCCGTGCAGGAGGCCGTGGCGGAACGCTGGGCCCTGGTCACCGGCGACACCCTCGGCGAACTCGCCGATCTCGACTGGTTCGGCGACGAGGTCCGCCGCCTCTACGGCTTTTCGGTCCCCGGCGTCGACTACACCGCCCCGGCCGAGACCGAGGTGCCCTGGCCCGCCCTCTGACCCCCGGTCATCCCTCGCGCCGGTCGTCGATCTCGACGGAGAGCTGTGGCCACGCCGCGACGAGCCGCCCCAGCTCGTCGGCCCTGAGGCGGTGGTCCGTACGCAAGGCCGCGTCGGGCAGGAAGTGGACGACGGTCCCGGTCGTGCGGTCGTCGGCGACCGGTTCCAGGCCGGTGACGGGCACGCCGTGTGCGTAGCGCTGGGTCCAGGACCCGGCGCGGCGGCGGTTGGTGTGGACGAGCCAGGTGCTGAGCGCGGCGACGACGGACACGCCCCGGCGCGGATGGGTGTCGGGCAGCGGCGGCGCGGCGGGGTCGTCGAAGAAGCGGAGGTCCTTCGTCGCCATCACCGGCTTCTTCACCGCCTGGCCGTGTTCGTCGATCCGTGTGTCGGTGCCCCGTCCGTCGTCGCCGACGGCTACGGAGCCGTCGGCGCACAGCGTGATCCGGCACCGCCCGCCGGCTCCGTCCTCGGCCTCGTCCGCCGCGTAGGCGACGACTTCGAGGATCAGGTGCCGGAGGCCGCCGGGGGCGAACGCGGCGGGGCGGTGACGGATCTGCGCGAGGTGGCCGAGGTCGACGGTGCCCGCCCAGTCGTGCGTGGTGGTGCGCCAGGAAGCCCTCGGCGCGCTGCTCGGTGTGCCCATCCGCAGAGTATGGAGGTCGGCGCGCCGGGTGTCAGGACTGGCTGATCCCGACGCCGTCGATCGTCCAGTACCAGTTGTTGCCACCGGTGTAGCGGAACCGCACCTTCGCCCTGCTGACCCCGCTGGGCACCTGGAGCGTGAGCTGCTCGGTGCGCGAGGACGTGTCGGCCGTGTACGTCTTCACGGTGACCGGGGCCCCGCCGTCGTAGGAGACGAGCACCTCGCCCTTCTGCGGGGACTCCTGCCGGTAGAAGGTGGTGTACGTGAGGGTCGCCGGTCGGCCGCCGCTGACGGGGAAGTCGGGGCTGATCAGCGTCGAGTCGAAGGTGCCGGAGACGGCCTTGTCGGACCACTCGTCGCCGTCGGCGACGGCGAAGACGTTCCTGGCCCGGATGTTGGACTCGCGCTGCTGGTCGCGTTCGGTCTTCGTCCAGAACTCGTCCGTGGTGAAGGTCCAGCCGCGCCACTCGGTGACGCCGCCCGTGCCCATGGCGGAGTTGTCGACGGACCAGCCGCTCGGCGGGGTGTGCGTGAAGCCGGTGACGCCCGCGCCGACGCCGGTCTCGTCGACGGGTCCGGTGAGCTTCGCCCGCAGGCTGTCGAAGGCGTCGGCGCCCGGCTGCTGGAGGGGGCGGCCGTCCAGGCCCCAGGCCGGGTCGATGGCGATGCCGAGGTGGGCGAGGGCGCTGGCCGCGGCGTCGGGCATCTTCACGTCATGGCGTGTCGAGCCGGCCGTCGCCGCGGAGCCGACCGCGATCAGGAAGGTCTGGCGCTCCTGCCAGGTGGAGCCGCCGTGGCCGCCCGCGTCGGTGTGCCCGTGGTCGGCGGTGATCAGAATGAGCCAGTCCTCGTCGGCATGTGTGGGACGGGTCTTGAGGGCGTCGACCAGTTGCCCGACCTGGCCGTCGACGCCGTGGATCGCGGCCAGGTACTGCTGGCTCGCCGCGCCGTAGGAGTGCCCGGCGTGGTCGACGTTGTCGAGCTGTACGAAGACCGCGTCCGGGTCGGCCGACGTGAGCTGGGCGACGGCGCGGCTGGTGGTGCCGGTGTCGTACTCGGCGCTCGGCGTGGAGACGCGGGTGTCGACCTTCGAGGAGAACACGGTGTCGGTCAGGGGCGCCCAGGAGGAGACGGCGTACGTCGTCAGGCCCGGCTTCGCGGTCTCGATCCGGGTCAGGAAGTCCGGGTAGGCGGCGAACTTGTGGCCGGTGAAGCTGTTGTCCTTCACGTTGTGCTTGTCGGGCCAGACGCCGGTGATCAGCGTCGACCAGCCGGGCCCGGAGAGCGTGGGCGCGAGCGGGTTCGCGTAGAGGGCGCTGGGGGCGGTCAGTCCGGCGGCCATCAGAGCTTTGAGGCGGGGCGCGTCGGCATCGCGGACTCTGCTGAGAAGGGTGCCGTCCAGGCCGATGACGAGGACCTTCGGGGTCTTCGCCGCGGCGGACGCGGTCGTGGCGAGGGTCGCGGGGACGGTCAGGGCGAGCGCCGTGGTGGCGGTGCCGATCAGAAGTGAGCGGCGGGAGACGCCGGGCGTGCGAGGCGACATGCGGTCCTCCGGGATGGGATCTCGTGGGGTGCGACGCCTCTGAGTTGACAGGCGTTTTGGACCAGACCCGTTATCTTTCGGTGACACGAGGGCGAATAGCCATGGACATTCGTCGCCGGGCCCTGGACTGAAGCCCTGCACTCAACTGCCGTGCGTGCACGCGTCGTTCTGGCGGACCCGGAAACATCGTGTTCACGACAAGGCACGTCACAGGTAACAACCGGTTCCTAGCGTGACCGGCCGTGGGGAGCCCCGCCCCCGCACTCACCCCCAGAGCCCCCACCGGGAGGCCCGGCATGAGCACGACCGCGTCACGACGGACCACGACCGAGACCCCGAACACCGCCGCCGACCAGGCGGTGCGGGAGACCCTGGAGGACTACACCCTCCGCTTCGCGCCCCGCAGTTACCGCCGCTGGACCCCCATGGTCGTGGCCACCACCGCGCTCGGCGGCATCGCGTACATGGCCGACTTCTCCATCGGCGCCGGCATCGGCCTGACCCACGGCACCGGGAACGCGCTGCTCGCGATCGCCGTCGCCGCGGTCGTCATCTTCGTCACCGGCTTCCCTCTGGCGTACTACGGCGCCCGCTACAACATCGACCTCGACCTGATCACCCGCGGCTCCGGCTTCGGCTACTACGGCTCGGTCCTCACCAGCGTCATCTTCGCCAGCTTCACCTTCATCTTCTTCGCCCTCGAAGGCTCGATCATGGCGCAGGGCCTCGAACTCGGCCTCGGACTGCCTTTGTGGCTCGGCTACCTGGTCTCCACACTCATGGTGATCCCGCTGGTGATCTACGGGATGAAGGCGCTGAGCAAGCTCCAGGTGTGGACGACGCCGGTATGGCTGCTGCTGATGGTGGGCCCGCTCGTCTACCTGGTCGCCACCGACCCGGGCACGGTCGACCGGTTCCTCGCGTACGCGGGGACCGACGGCGACGGCGGCGTGAACACCGCGTCCGTACTCCTCGGCGCAGGCGTCTGCCTCTCCCTCATCGCGCAGATCGGCGAGCAGATCGACTACCTGCGCTTCATGCCGCCGAAGACCGAGGCGAACAAGCGCACGTGGTGGACGGCGGTCGTCATGGCCGGGCCCGGCTGGGTGGTGCTCGGCGCGCTGAAGCAGGCCATCGGCGTCTTCCTCGCCGTATACATCCTCGCCGCGGTGGGTCCTGACGTCGCGCCCGAGCCGATCCAGCAGTTCAAGGGGGCCTTCGACGCGATGCTGCCCTCCTGGCTCGTGCTGCCGCTGGCCGTGGTGCTCGTCGTGATCAGCCAGATCAAGATCAACGTGACGAACGCCTACTCGGGATCCCTGGCCTGGACGAACTCCTTCACCCGCGTCACCAGGCACTACCCGGGGCGGATGGTCTTCGTCCTGGTCAATCTCGGCTTCGCGCTCGCGCTGATGGAGGCCGACATGTTCAGCTTCCTCAACAGCATCCTGAGCTTCTACTCGAACTGCGCCATCGCCTGGGTCGTCACCGTCGCCACCGACATCGGCGTCAACAAGTACCTGCTGAAGCTGTCGCCGCTCGCACCCGAGTTCCGCCGCGGGATGCTCCACGCCGTCAACCCGGTGGGGGTCGTGGCCTTCGTCGCCGCGTCCGGCCTGTCCATCGCGATGTACTTCCACGCTTTCGGCGACGGCCTCCAGCCGTACTCACCCGTCGCGGCGGTGGTCATCGCCTTCGTGCTCACCCCGCTCATGGCGATCGTCACGAAGGGCAGGTACTACCTGCGCCGCACCGACGACGGCATCGACGCCCCCGCACTCGACCCCGACGGCAACCCGAGCGCGCTCACCCTCGACTGCCACGTCTGCCACCAGTCCTACGAGCGCCCCGACCTGGCCGCCTGCACCACGCACGGCGCCATGGTCTGCTCCCTGTGCCTGAGCACGGACAAGGTCGGCGACCATGTGCTGCCGGCCGGCTGAACTCAGACGGCGGCGTCCAGGAGCTGCGGCCCGTTGTTGCGCACGTTGTTCACGGCGGTGGAGACGGCGCGCGTCTTCAGGTGCCCGTCCGCGGGGCGGGTGAGCAGGGCGCGCAGGTCGTCGGTGTCCTGGTGGGAGGGGTCGAGCCAGGTGCCGTAGTGCTCGGGGGTCAGGGCGAGCGGCATGCGCGGGTGGATGCGGCCGGCCTCGTCGGTGGCCTCGGTGGTGATGATGGTGGTGGTCAACAGCCAGGCGTCGGGGTCGTCGTCACCGGTGACGTCGGGGTTGCGCCAGAACTCGTACAGGCCCGCAAGCGCCATCACCGACTCGTCGGCGGGGTGGATGAAGTACGGCTGCTTGCGCGTCTTGCCGGTGGCCTCGTCCGTGACGGGGTCCCACTCGTAGAAGCCGTCGGCGGGGAGCAGGCAGCGGCGCTTGGCGAAGGCGGCGCGGAAGGTGGGCTTCTCGTGGACCGTCTCCACCCGCGCGTTGATCATGCGCGCGCCGATCTTCGGATCCTTCGCCCACGAGGGCACGAGCCCCCACCGCAGGACCCGCAACTGCCGGCCCATCTCGTCGCCCCCGCGCCCGCCGGCCCGCTCGAGGATCGCGTACACGGCGTCGGTGGGCGCGACGTTCCAGCTCGGCTCGACCACCTCCTCGGGACGCCACTCCTGCACGTCGAACAGGCGGGAGAGGTCCTGGGGGCCACGGGTGGAGACATATCGACCGCACATACCGCCACTGTGCCATCCCGGGGTGCCGCTGTGCGCCGATCGCGGGGCCCATGATCTCGGCGCGGCCACGTCACACGCGCCGACGGTACGTGGCTGGGCCTGTCCCTGGGCGTACAGGAGCGGCGTTTGCCGGGGCTGTGCGTCTTCACTGCCGGGACGCGCCTTCTGCTCTCCCAGCCGGCGCGGCCCGTGCTGCTCGCCGTCGTCGACGAGGATCTGCAAGGTGTGGACTTCCGGCGCGCCGGGGGCTACCGGCCCTTCGTCCCGCCGCTGCGCGCCGATGCCGCACGCGCGTTGGCAGGCGATCCGCAGCGGTGGGCGCACCGCTTCGCGGGGTACCTCGCCGACGCGCCGGGCAGCCCGCTGCATGACGGGCGATGGCTGCTCTCCCGCGAGAGCCCGTTCGAGCGGTGGCGCCACGACAGCGAGTCGCAGGCCGCGTACTGGAACTGGATGCTGGTCGAAGGCCACCCGGACGGACACCTCGACTGGTTCGTCCACTCCATCTCCTGGGACGTCCTGCTGCTGCCCCTGCCCGATGCCGATGACGGCCGGGTCAAGGCGTACCGCAAGCAGGCCCGTGAAGGGACGCTGCCGCCCGTTCTGCTGTGGTGGGTGAGCGGCCTGGACTGCCATCTGGTCCTGGACGGTCACGCGCGGCTCGCCGCGGCGATCGCCGAGTCCGTCGAGCCGCCGCTGCTGCACCTGCACCGCACGCTCCCGAGCGACGACCTGGCCACCGCACAGCAGCCGACCTGGGCCTGGCCGCTGCCCGGCGGGGAGGAGCAGTGGCGTCGCATCGCGCGCGAGGCGACGGGGCGCGGAGAGGCCGTAAATGAGGCGGCAGTTGAGGACCCGGCGCCCTAGCGTGCGGGCATGACACCTTCACTTGAGCGTCCCCCGTTCGAGGCCGACGAGCGCACCGCGATCACCGGCTGGCTCGAACTGCAGCGTCGGATCCTGCGGTGGAAGTGCGAGGGGCTGAGCGAGACCGACGCGCACCGCTCCGTCGTACCGACCTCACCGGCGATGACGATGGCCGGGCTCATCAGCCACATGCGGTGGGGCGAGCACCTCTGGCTGGAGGTGGTGTTCCTGGGCGGCGACAAGACGCTGAACCCGTCCTGCGACGAGACGGAGGAGGACGCCGAGTGGCGCACTGACGGCGTCCCCCTGCGGCAGCTGCTCGCGGAGTACGAGGCCCAGTGCGTCCGGAGCGACGAGATCGTGGCGGCGGCCTCCCTCGACGATGTCGGCCGCCACCCCGAATTCCACTCCGCCAAGGCCAATCTCCGGTGGATGCTCCTCCATCTCGTCGAGGAGACGGGACGTCACGCCGGGCACGCGGACCTCGTGCGGGAGCTGCTCGACGGGGCGAAGGGCTACTACTAGGCGCCGCCCGCATTGCAAAGCGGAGCGATGCTCCGTATTATCTGGAGCACCGCTCCGCTTCATGCTGCGCGGGCCGGCCGGGCGGCAGCGACCCGGACAGACGCGAAGGACCCCCATGAGCAGCAACGCCCCCGCTTCGACCGACACCCCGATCGTGCGCGCCCTGGACGAGATCGTCGGCGCCGGTGACCGCGTCGTGTCCGTCGCCCCCATCGCGCTGGACGCACCCGGCCGCGTCCTCCCCCTGAAGGTGCGGGTATCCGCCCCGGCGACCGGGGAGAACCTGCCGATCCTGCTGTTCTCGCACGGCAACGGCTTGAGCCTCGACGGGTACGGCCCGCTGACTGCCTTCTGGGCGTCGCGCGGCTTCGTCGTCGTGCAGCCGACCCACCTGGACTCCCGACGGGACGGAATCCCCTTCGAGCACGCCGAGTTCGGACAGGTGTGGATTGAACGCCGCGAGGATCTGGTCCGCGTTCTCGATCAGTTCGACACCGTCGAGGGGGCCGTACCCGGGCTCGCCGGGCGCGTGGACAGGAGCCGGGTCGTCGTCGCCGGGCACTCCTGGGGAGCGCAGACGGCCCAGATGCTGCTCGGCGCCCGCGTGCTCGACGGGTCCGGCAGGGCCGGCCAGGACTACGCGGACCGGCGGGTCAGGGCCGGTGTGCTGCTGGCCGCGACCGGGATCGGCGGCGAGGAGCTGCACCCGTTCGCCAAGGAGCACTTCCCGTTCATGAACCCGTCCTTCGCCGAGCTGACGACGCCGACGCTGGTGGTCGCCGGTGACCGGGACCAGTCCACGCTGTCGAGCCGCGGCCCCGACTGGTTCACCGACGTCTACGCGCACGGCCCCGGCGCCACCGACCTGCTCACCCTGTTCGGCGCGGAACACTCCCTGGGCGGCGTCTCGAACTGGGAGGCGGCGGAGACCACGGACGAGAACCCGGAACGCGTCGCCGTCCTCCAGCGTCTGACCACCGCCTATCTGCGCGGCGCGCTCGACCCCTCCGACACCGGCTGGAAGAGCGCCGTCTCCGCCCTCGCCGACGCGGGATCGGCCATCGGCCGCGTGGACAGCAAGTAGCCGGCGCGGGGCGCCCTCCCGTCAGCGGCCCTGGCGCAGGCGCGCCGCCGTCGCCTCCAGCGCCTTCCGCTGGGTCCGGCTCTTGCGCACCAACGCCCGCTCCTGCAAACGGAGTTCGGCCGAGCGTCTTCTGATGCTCTGGGCCTCGTGGCGCGCCTCGCGCAGATCCGCTCCGCCGGCCGAGTCGAAGTAACGCTTCGCCTGTACCATCCGGACCCACTCTCCTGGGGTTGGCCGCCCTTCCGACGAGGGCGACCACGGCCAACCTACTGGACGGAGTCCCGGAGCCGGTGTCCGCGCCTCCGCACGCCCCCCGGCCGCGCCGCACGGGCCTCAACTCCATCCATCAGAGTGGTTAGCCGACGGATGCCTGTGCCGCGCCGCCCGGCGGTCCTTCCATGGGCAGTGCACATCCGCAAAGCAATCTTCCAAGGAGGACATCGTGGAATCGACGACCCTGGAGATCGACACCACCGCCGGGTCCCTGTTCGAGGAGATGGCGGTACCGGAGGCCGAGGAGGCCTTCGCGGGCCACAGCTGCCTCTGCTGGGCCGCCGAGGCCGAGCCGACCCGGGAGTAGCGGCTCCCGGCTCCTGGCCGCCGCGCCGCGGCCAGGAGCACCCCGTGCGGCACGGCACCCGGTTCTCCTCCTCGTCGCGGAAGGCAGTACATGGACGCTCCGATCGAGTCACAGCGTGAACTGCGGGCCGATGTACGGCTCGTCCCCCGCGACGACCGGCTCTACGTGTGCGCCAGCACCGAGACCCTCCGGGTCGCTCTGCGGCTCCCCCCGCCGTCCGGCACGGACGAGCGGACCGTCCGCCTCGACGCGGTGCCCGAGCAGGTGTCGCAGGCGTTGCAGGAGCGCGGAATGGCGCACGGCAGCGGACGGGAGGTCCATCCGCTGTACGGAGAACTGGCCGCTCTCCGCGACCGGGAGGTGGCGCTCGTCCCGCCCCAGGCGCTGGGGACGGAACTGGGCGCGCAGTTGGCGCGTGCCGGTGTCCGGACGGTGCCCGAGGGGCAGGAGCGCGCGGCGGCCGTCTCGGTGGTGTCCCTCTCCCTTCCCGAGGATCAGCTGACGTCCCTGGTGCGGGCCGGTCTGGAGACCGGGACGCCGATGGTGACGTATCTCAGCACCCCCGCACGGCTGTTCTTCGCCACGCTCGCGCCGCCGCACACCGCCTGCGCCGTGTGCGTGGTGCGCCGGCTCCGCGCCAACCACACCTGGCAGGCCATCGCCGACCTGCCCCTGGACGTCCTCTTCGGCGCGGCGCACGACCCGGCCTGGCCGAGCACGCCCGTGGCCGTCGGGCTGCTCGCCCACGCCGTGCTCGCGCTCATGTCAGGACCCGCCGCTGCCGCGCAGGGCACCGGCACCCTGTGGGAGATCGAGCACGGCTCGCTGGACCGCGCCGGGCACCGCCTTCTGCACCTGCCGAACTGCCCGGCCTGCGCCCATGTCGTCCCGCTGCCCAAGCGGCCCGAGGAGCCGGTCCGTGCGGACGACGCGGCCGGCTGGGAGCGGATGCGCGACGCCGTCGACCCGCTCACCGGCGTGGTGCCCCAGCTCCGGGTGGAGGAGCGGGACAGCGCGCTGGGCGGTGCCACGTACGCGCGTACCGCCGGGATGACGAAGACGCGGTGGTTCTCCCCGGTCTCCGCCGAGGCGCGCGGCGGCGCGGTCAAGAGCGACCCGGTGACGGCGCGGGTCTGCGCGGTGGGCGAGACCATGGAGCGGTACGCGGCGGGCGTCTACGACCCGGGCAAGCTGCTGCGCGCGTCGTACGCGGCGCTCGGCGACGAGGCGGTCGATCCCCGTACGCTGCCGCTCGGTTCCGCCGCGGAGTACGCCCGGCAGGACCGCCTCGGCCCCTGCGACCCGGACGCCGAGATCGACTGGGTGCCGGGCAGGTCCCTGAGCACGGGCGCCGTCCGCTACGTACCGGCGTGCGCCGTCTACCTGCCCTACCGCTTCCCGCCGGGCCACCGCGCCTGGTACGACCCGATCTCCACCGGCCTCGCCGCGGGCGGGAGTTACCACCACGCGGTGTACGGCGGTCTGATGGAGGCGGTCGAGCGGGACGCGACCGTGCTGTTCTGGGCGAACCGGCTCACTGTTCCCACGCTGGACCTCGACGCGCTGCCCGAGGGGCCGGCCCGGGACCTCGTCGCGCGGGTCCGCGCGCAAGGGGTGTCGGTCACGGCCAAGGACCTCACCACCGATCTCGGCATCCCCGCCGTGGGGGTGCGGTTCCTCCGGCACACCGAGCGGCGCCCCGTCACCACGCACGCCGCGCGCGCCGACCTGGACCCGCGGGCGGCGCTGCTCGGGGCGCTGGAGGAGGGCTGCCTGGGCTGGGCGGGCGCCCGGCTGTGGCAGGAGCACCTCGACGACGGCGAGTCCATCCCCGGCCCGGACGACGTGCTGACGACGCTGAAGGAGTTCTCCCTCTACTACTGGGCGCCCGACCGGGTACGGCATCTGGCGTTCTGGGACGAGGGTCCGGTGCGGGCGCCCGCCGCCGCGCGGCCCGGCGCCGGGTTCGCCGCCGACGTGGCGGAGGGCGTCGCGCGGCTGGCCCGGCGCGGTTACGAGGCGGTCGCCGTGGACATCACCCCCGTCGATGTCGCCGAGTGCGGTGTGACGGTCGTCAGGACCGTGGTGCCGGGCCTGTGCCCGATCACCTTGCGCAGCGACTTCCACCGGCGCGGCGGCCCCCGCGTCTTCGAGGCGCCGGTCGCGACGGGTGCCCGGACGACCCCGCTGACGGAACCCGAGCTGAACACCCTGCCGCTGCCCTTCATGTGACCCCGCGCGCCGCCCCGGCCGCCCGCCACGCCCTCGGAACCGGAGACATGTGAAGCCCCGCGAACCATCCGCGCCGCCCCTGCGGACGCAGGACGAGACCCGCTACCGGCGCAACCCCGACCTGGTCCTTGAGTGGCAGGAAGGAGCGGGCGCGGTGCTCGTCGACTGCCGCCGCTGGCGGAAGTTCACCGCCCGCCCGCCGCTGCTCGCCCTCCTGGACGTCCTCGCCGCCCCGCTCACCGCGGAGCAGGCGCACACCTTGTGGCCCGGCGAGGGCAGGGACACGGAGACGACCCGGCGCCACCTGGAGCAGCTGGCCGCGGCCGGCATCATCCACTCCTCCGCCGACCCGGCCCCGGTCGCGCACGGACTGACCCCCTACGAACTCGCCGCACACGCCCGGGCCGCCCGCGGCCCCGCCCCGCACGCCCAGCAGGGCGAGCCGCCCGCCGCCCGACTGCACCACCCCGAGGCCGCCGGGACCGTACGGCTCACCGGCGACAACGTCTTCCCCAGCCATCCGCTGCGCACGGTGCTCTCCCAGCGGCGCTGCCTGCGCACCTTCGCCCCCGGCCCGCTCCCCCTGGCCCTCCTCGACGCCTTCCTCGCCCGCTCCGCGCGCGTGCGGGAACGCCTCGGCCCGGCCGAGTGGGAGCAGACCCGGCGTCCGTCCCCGTCCGGCGGCGGACGGCACAGCGTCGAGATCTACGTCCTCGCGCGCGACGTCGCCGGGCTCTCCCCCGGCATCCACCACTACGACCCGTTCGACCACGCGCTGCACCGGCTGTCCGCGTGGGACGAGAGCGCGGCGGCCCTGCTCCACGAGACGGCCACCGCCCCCGGCTACCTGGACGACCCACCGCCCGTCGGCCTCTACCTCGCCTCCCACGCCGCCCGCACCGGCTGGAAGTACGAGGGGCTCGCCCTCAGCCTCGTCTACCGCGACACCGGCTGCCTGCTCCAGACCATGTGCCTCACCGCGACCGACCTCGGCCTGGCCGCCTGCCCGACCGGAGTCATGCGCCCCACCGCCGGCTCCGCGTTCCTCGGCCCGCACCGGAACAGCCTGCTGCACGTGGGCAACCTCGCGCTCGGCGCGGCGGCGGACGGGGCCGGGGCGTGAGCGGCCGAGCTGTTGCGCGGCGGCCCTGATAGGAAAGAGGCGTGGACCCGTTGGAGGACGTACTGGCCCTGCTCGGGCTGCGCAGTCACCTGTCGGCCGGGCTGCGGGCCGGCGGGCGGTGGGCCGTGCGGTTCCGGGCGCCGTCCGGGGTGAAGTTCAACGCCGTCCGGCAGGGCGCGTGCCTGTTGCAGGTCGAGGGCGTCGCGGACCCCGTCGCGCTCAAGGAGGGCGACTGCTATCTGCTGACCCGGCCCGCCCCGTACGTTCTGCGCGGTGACCTCGACGCCGTGCCGGTGGACGCGGAGTCGGTGTTCGCCACGACCGAGGACGGCCTTGCCCGCACGGGTGACGGCGAGGACGACGAAGTCCTGCTGATCGGCGGGCACTTCTCGCTGAGCGAGCGCTCGCCCGCCCTCCTGCTGCACGAGTTGCCGCCGGTCGTCCACGTACCGGCGGACAGCGAGCACGCGGAGACGCTGCGGTGGGCGCTGGACCAGATCAGCGAGGAGTCGCTGCACCGGAGGATGGGCTCCTCCCTCGTCGCCGAACACCTGGCCGCGGTCATGCTCGTCCACATTCTGCGGCTCCACCTCGCGCGCAACCCGCGGACGACGGTGGGCGTCCTCGCGGGTCTGCGGGACCCGGTCGTCGCCACCGCGCTGACCTCGATGCACGACCGTCCCGAGCGGCCCTGGACCGTGGCCGAACTCGCCCAGGTCTGCGCGGTCTCCCGCTCGACCCTCGCCGCGCGCTTCAAGGAGCTGGTCGGTCAGGGCCCCATCGACTACCTCGTCCGGTGGCGCGTCGAACTCGCCGCTCTGCGCCTGCGCCGCTCCGACGCCACGGTCGCCGTCATCGCCCGCGCTGTCGGCTACGGCTCCGAGAGCGCGTTCAGCACGGCGTTCAAGCGGGTCACCGGGGTGTCGCCGCGCGTCTACCGCCAGCAGAGCGCGGCCGATCCGTCTGGACGATGACGAAAGTCTGCCGGTTCTTCACTTATGGAGGGTCCACCGCTCCCCTGCCTACGGTGAGGGGGACACCGGGGGACACACCCCGTCCCGTACGAGAAGGACCGCCCCGCCATGAGCAAGCAGTACCCCGTGACCGCCCCGGATCACCGCGTGACCGCTCGGGTCTCCACCCCGTTCCACTCCCACGCCACCACGCACGAGGTCATCGACGGGGTCGATCTGACCGGCCGGCGTGCCATCGTCACGGGCGGCGGTTCGGGTATCGGCGTGGAGACGGTGCGGGCCCTCGCGGCCGCCGGGGCGGAGGTCACCATCGCCACCCGCGACGCCGCCGCGGCGGCGCCCCTCGCCCACGAACTCACCCGCGCGCCCGGCAGCGGCCCGGTGCGCACGGCTCCCCTCGACCTGGCGGACCTCGCGTCGGTCCGCGCCTTCGCGAAGGCGTGGCAGGGGCCTCTGGACATCCTCGTGGCGAACGCGGGCGTGATGGCGCTTCCCGAGCGCCGCGTGACGGCCGAGGGCTGGGAGACGCAGCTCGCGACCAACTACCTCGGGCACTTCGCCCTGGCCGTGGAGTTGCACGGACATCTGACGGCGTCGGGCGCCGCCCGCCTGGTCGTGGTGAGTTCCGGCGCGCACAGGGACGTCCCGTTCGACTTCGACGATCCGCACTTCGCGCGGCGCCCGTACGACCGCTGGACCGCCTACGGGCAGTCGAAGACCGCGGACGTCCTGCTCTGCGTGGGGGCCCGCGCGTGGGCCGGTGACGGCATCACCGCCAACGCCCTGAACCCCGGCTGGATCAGCACCAACCTCCAGCGGCACATCGACGAGGACACGATGCGGGCCATGGGCGCGATCGACGAGAACGGCGACATCATCAAGACGCCCTACTACAAGACCGCGGTCCAGGGCGCCTCGACGTCCGTCCTGCTCGCCGCCTCTCCCCTGGTGAACGGTGTGACCGGCCGCTACTTCGAGGACAACCAGGAGGCCCCGGTGGTCTCCGGCGCACCGGGCGAGCGGATCCCGGGCGGCGTCGCGGCCCACGCGCTCGACCCGGAGGCGGCCGATCGCCTGTGGGAGTACGCGAGCGGTGTTCTGCGCGGCGCGTGAGAACGCTGCGCGGCGCGTCAGGGCGAGGCCAGCCGTGCCCGATGCCGTCCGTGGGAGAACGCGCACCGGGCCGCGCGTCGCGTCGGCCGTCTTCTAGGGTCGTTCGTATGACGACCGACACCGGGACCACCGGTCCGCTCTTCGAATCCCTCCGGGCCGACGCCCTCACCAGCCCGGAACAGCTGCGCGAGATCTACCCGCAGCCGAGCCCGAACTCCCTCCGCAAGGAGACCGACCGCCTCACCGAGGAGACCCGGACGCTGATCGGCTGCTCCTCGCTGGTGCTCATCGGCAGCGCCGACGCCGAGGGCCGGGCCGACGTGACGCCGCGCGGCGGCCCGGCCGGGTTCGTCTCGGTCCTCGACGAGCGGACCCTGGCGATACCCGACGCGACCGGCAACAAACGGCTCGACACCCTGCACAACGTGCTGCGGACCGGCCACGTCGGCCTGCTCTTCCTCATCCCCGGCCGCCCGACCACGCTGCGCGTCAACGGGCGGGCCTGCGTCTCGGCGCGCCCGGACCTGCTCGACCGGCTCACCCCCGTCGGCAGACCACCGCTCACGGCGATCGTGGTCCGGGTCGACCAGGCCTATCCGCACTGCCCGAAATCACTGATGCGCGCCGACGTCTGGCGTCCGGAACGCTGGCTGCCCACCGAGGCCCAGCCGTCCAGCGCCCAGGTGACGCTGGCCCAGCTGAACCTGCCCGATCTGACCGTCGAGCAGATCGAGGAGAGCGAACGCGAGTCGCTGCGCCTGCGTTACGAGTGAACGCGGCCCGAGCCCTCGGAGTCAGGGGTGGCCTGGGCGTCCCCTGTGCCCCCTGTGTTCCCTGTGTCCTCTGTGTCCTCTGCGTCCTCTGCGTCCTCGTCCAAGCGCAGCTCGTGACGGACCTTGTCCAGACGCCGCTGCCGTCGACGCAGCATGAACGGGTTGACCAGGAACACACTGAGCAGGACGAGGTAGAAAACGGCCGACACGTAGTGGTGGTCCATGAACTGCAGCACGGCGTTCCCGAGCCAGGCCAGCGCGGCGAACCCACTCAGGACCAGCACCCACCGGCGTCGCTGGGCACTGAGCGAACGGCGCTGACGCGTGGCGAAGTCGATCGCGGCCGGCCGTTCCGCGGGATCGTCCGGGGCCTCGCCGCGCTGCACCTGGCGGCCCACCCGCAGGTAACGGGCGAAGCCCAGACCGAATCGCGCGGCCCTGCGCCGCGTCCACAACGCCACACCCATCGCCGTCCCCAGGACCAGGAGACCGTAGATCGCGCCGAACAGATAGCCCTGCGAGACATTCATCCCCCGCTCGTCGGCGAGCGCGCCCGCCAGGAAGCCGCACAGCGCCGCCGTCAGCAACGCGGCCGACGCGCCCCTCACCGCGCCTAGCCTGTCGTGCGCGTTCGACCTCTCGACCCCCGGCATGTCCGGCCCCCCTGCCACCCGTCCGCTCCTTGTCGGTCCGGCTACCCCCGTCGGCCTCCGTCACCCGCGCCGCGCCGCCAACTCCCGTGTCCCCGGGGCGCAGCTCGTCGTCAGATCGTCGAGTTGGGCGGGGGTCAGCTCGCGCGCGGCGGTGCCCCGGCGGCTGGCGTCGAGGTGGGCGCATGCGCCGTTCAGCCACGGGGTGTGCGGCTCGACCCCGATGAACGCGGCGAGCCGGGTGAGTTCCGCCCGGGGGTTGTCGAGGAGGTCCTCGTAGGAAAGCGTCGCGCGCTGCTCGGCGGGCAGGGTGTCGAGGAACTGTGCGCCCTGGACGACGAGTTCGGACCACAGGGTGCCGAAGCGACGCAGGGGGAGGTCCCGGTCCCGTACGAGGGCGGGGTCGAAGCGCTCGTCGAGCAGAGGGGCCAGATCCGGCGGCAGCGCGCGCACGTGCTCGGGCGTCAGGTCACCGATGTTCTCGACGCCCGTACGCTCCCTGATCTCACGCATCAGGGTGATCACGCGGTATCCGGGGTGGCGGCTCATGGACAGGGCGCAGTCCGGCCCGTTCCGGGACAAGTGGACGAATCTCGCGTACGGGAAGGCGGCCCGCAGCTTCGGCGCCCACCCCGTGGAGTAGCCGGAGCGCTCCACGACGGCGTGCCGTCCGAAGCGTGCGCGCAACCAGGCGAACAGCGCTTCATGGTGCCCGGCGGCGCTCCGGTCGGGCCATTCGACGACCGCCGCGCGGATCTCGTCGAGGAGCCCGTCAGGGTCGTCGGTGAGGTGGGGCAGCACCATGAGGGAGAGCGCCGGGATGCCGGTGGTCCGCGCCGTGTACCGGCCGGGGCGGCGGGTGTAGAGGAACTCGGGCATCAGCAGGCCGCTGCGGATCATGCCCGCGAAGTAGGGCGTGGGCCGGTCGAGGGCCGCCCGGAACTCCGCGCCCGACAACCGGCCCTCGGGAAAGGCCGTGTCACCGACCGAGGCCATGTACTCGTTGAGGCTGAGCACGTCGGGGTGGGCGTTGAGGACGCGGGACAAGGCGGTGGACCCGCTGCGCCCCGTTCCGATGACGAAGGTCAGGTTGGACAACATCACTCCCGGGGGCGTCGACCGGCACACACCTTCAAAGACCTACCCGTCGCATCTTGCCCGGGACACGAGCCACGCCATACCTTACTTTCAAGTAAGTTTACTACTGGGTAAGGGGATTGCCTTGACCGCCTATCAGACTGTCCTGGTCGGGACGGACGGCTCGGAGTCGTCGTTCGCCGCGGTCACGAGCGCCGCCCGGCTCGCCGCCGCCTGCAAGGCCCAGCTCGTGATCGCTTGCGCGTACTCCCCTATGCGCGGGCCCGAGCTGAGCGCCGCGCAGGACCAGTTGGGGCCCGAGGCGTACCAGGTGGTGGGCTCGGCGCCCGCCGAGGACACGCTGCGGGCCGCGAGCGACAAGGCGCGGGCCGCGGGCGCGGCGGACATACGGTCGGTCGCGGTGCAGGACGAACCCGTTCCGGCGCTGATCAAGGTCGCCCAGGAGTACGCGGCCGACCTGGTCGTCGTCGGGAACCGGGGTCTGCGCTCGCTCGCCGGACGCATCCTCGGCTCGGTGCCCGCGGACATCGCCAGGAAGGCCGGTCTCGACGTGCTGATCGTGCACACCACGTGAGCGCGGCGGAGCTGGTGCCGGACGCTTCTGACTCGCCCGATCCGTACGACTCGGCCGAGCCGCCCGGTGGCAGTGAAATGCCCCGCGTCATCGAGGAGTTGCTGCTCGGTGGTGGGCGTCTGTGGACGAGACCGGACATCGCCGAGCGGTCAGGAGTGCCGCCCGAGCGGTCGGCGCGGATCTGGCGCGCGCTCGGGTTCCCGGTGGTCGACGACGACGCGCGGGTCTTCACCGACGCCGACGTCGACGCCCTGCGCGCGGGCGAACGCCTCATCGCGGCCGGGCTCATCACGGAGGAGAGCGAGACGATGATGGCCCGCGCGCTGGGCCACCATCTGTCCCGGCTCGCCGACTGGCAGATGCACACCCTCCTGAGCTGGCTCGACCGCGACCCGGGCGCCCCCGACGGCGACGCCGCCCTCATCGAGCACGCGGCGGCGCTGCTCCCGGAGCTGGAGCTGTTGCAGCGGCACGTGTGGCGCCGCCACCTCGCGGCGTACGCGGGCCGGACGCTCGACGACGGCCCGGCGCCGCCGCACGAGGGCGCCGACGTCCGTCATCTGGCCGTGGGCTTCACCGACATGGTCGCCTACACCCGGATGACCCGTGGCCTCGGCAGCGCCGAACTCGCCCGCGTGCTCGACCGGTTCGAGACGCTGACCGGCGACGTGATCGCGGAGGGCCGGGGCCGGGTGGTCAAGACGATCGGCGACGAGGTGCTCTTCGTGTGCGAGTCGGCGTCCGGGGCCGCGGGCATCGCATTGGAGCTCACGGCCCGCGCCCAGGGCGAACAGAGCCTGCCGCACCTGCGGACCGGGCTGGCCCACGGCGCGGTCCTCAACCGCTTCGGCGACGTGTACGGAGCCGCGGTGAACATCGCGGCGCGGCTCACCGCGGTGGCCCGCCCCGACACCGTCCTCGTCGACACGGCGTTCGCGGGCGAACTGGCGGGCACGACCGCGTACGACCTGAAGGTGCTGCGCCCGGTGTCGGTGCGCGGCTACAGCAGGTTGCGTCCCGTCCTGCTGCGGCCGGCCCGCACCCGATCTCGATGACGACAGCTGACAGCAGGTGGCGCTACTGGGCGCTGCGGACGTCGAAGAGTTCGCGCCTGCGCCAGATGAGGACAGGCTGGCCCTCCGCCTGGGCGGGCGGGCGGAGGGTCAGCAGGTCACCGTCCAGCTCGTAGGTACGACGGAGGACCAGGCCGAGCCAGCCGGGGTCGAAGCTGCACTCGACATGGTGTTCGACGGTGCGGGTGGCCGGGTCGAGGACGTAGCGGCCCGCGTAGGCGATGAAGGGCGGGAGGGGGCCGGTCCGGCCTGCGCGGGATCGGTCGCCTCCGGTCCAGCCTTGGCGGGATCGGTCGCCGCCGGTCCAGCCTTGGCGGGAGCGGCCTCCGCCGGACCGGCCTCCGCCATCAGCTGGGCGGAGACCAGACCTTGTGGTGTGTAGATGCCGAGGCCGGTCGGGTGCGCGCCGAAGGGCCGTTCCACCTGCCCGTCCGCTGTCCGCACCTCGAAACTCACCAGGTCCCAGGCGCCGGTCAGCGATGCCGTCGACGTTCGTACCACTTGTGCCATGTCCACCATTCCTCGATCGGTCGACCAGTCGATCGGTCGCGGGATTTCGTCGCGGGATTTCGTCGCGGGCTTATAGGGAGGGGCGGGGGCGCTCGCCCGCTGTCAGCTGTCAGCTGTCAGATCCTGCGCGAGCGACACACGAGCGCCACCACCCGTTCGGCAACTGCACTATGGAAGCAGGCAGTTGCCCAGTTCGAGCCGTCCGGCGAAGCGGTCACCGAGCCACTTCACCACGTCGTCCTTGGCCTGCTGGTCGGTGAGCAGGTGGTCGCCCGGGTAGAGCTTCCACTGCGTGGTGATCCCCGCGGCGCAGTACGCCTTGCGCGTCGCGTCCTCGGTCTCGGTGGGGATGACCTCCTCCAGCAGGCCGCGGTACTGCAGTACGGGGAACTTGATCTCGTAACGGGCGCCGGAACCCTTCCGGCCGATCCCCGTACCGAGCTTCTGCTCGTCGACGACCTGGCCCCACGTCTTGCCGTCGGTACCGGTCAGCGCGTAGATCTGCTCCAGCGACAGGCCCCGCTCGGTGTAGCCCTCCAGCTTCTGGCCCGCGAACCCGGCGACGGTGCCGGCCAGGCAGAGCGACTTGGCCCGCGCGACGGCGGACCGGCCCGAGCTGTTGAGCAGTTCGTCGAAGGGCATCGCCGGGTGCGAGGCCGCGAGCCCGATCACGGCGTCGGCGAGGAACCCGGCGAAGGCGCCCCCGTTGAGCCCCTTGGCGACCACCTTCAGGTCACCCGGAACGCCGCCCGACGCATCGCCGACGACATTGAGCTCCGGCGCGTACGAGCTCGCGAGCTGGGCGGCCCACAGGCTGGCCGCGCCGCCTTCGGAGTAACCCCACAGGCCGACCGGCGCGGACCTGGCGACACCGCTGCCGGGCACCTCCGACGCGGCGCGCACCACGTCGAGGAGGGCGTGCCCCGCGTCGCCCCCGGAGACGTAGGGGTGGGTCTGGCCCGCCAGGTACCCGGCGCCGTCCGTCGCCGCGACCGCGTAACCGGCCTTGAGGAGCGCGGCGATGTTCTCACCCTCGTACATGTCCTGGTAGGCGCCGGACAGTTGCTTGGAGAAGGCGCACTGGGGCCCGAGCCCCAGCGTGCCGGGGTTGAAGGCGACGACCGGCCTGCTGCCGGTGCCGCGCCAGGCCGCGTCGGGGACGGCGACCGTGCCGGACACGGCGACCGGAGCCCCCGCGTTGTCCTTGGAGCTGTACTGCACCTTCCACGCGTGCAGGGGGATGGAGCCGGGCACGTGCGGCAGGGCCGTCGCCTTGCAGGCGATGACGCTGCCTGGGGTGTCCGTGACGGAGGCGGGCGGGCGGTAGATGTCGTCGTCGGTCGCGGCGCAAGCGGTCGCGGTGGTGGTCTTGGTGGTGGTCTTGGTTGTTGCCGGGGGCGCCGCGTCGGCCGTCGTCGCGGGTACGGCGAGCACGCCGCCCGCCAGAACCACCGCGAGGAGCGGGCCGAGGGTCCGCGCGCCGCGCGCCCGTGCTCGGCTCGCTCGTGATCCGCTGACGCCTGTTCCTGGTCTGCGCGCCATGTGCTGTGCTCCCTGGAGTCGTTTGCGATCGGTTGAGTTCGGTCGAGCGGTGTGGTCACGGTGAGGCTCGCAGCGGCGCGACGGGCTCGATAGTCAGCGGAGGCACACCCTTGCCCCTGGAAACTGTGCGTGCGGCGCAAGGGAGGTGGACGGTGTGCGACCGCGCGAGGGCTGCGAGGAGTGTGGGGGTATTCGATGGCGTGCCGCAGCCTTCGCCTGACACGCTGCAATCATGAGCCCTGAGACCAACGGCATCCCGGACACTGCCTGGCTCGGCCGTCCGATCGACGCGCGCGCACTGTTTCGGTCCCGAACTGGGCGCGCTGCTCGGGACATTGCGCGGCCTGGCGCCTTCCGACTGGGGCAGGACGGCGGCCGGACGCTGGACGGTGCACGATGTCGCCGCCCACCTCCTCGGCGACTGCTACAGCCGTCTCGGCCAGGTCGGCCGGGGCCTTTTCGCCGAGGGCGAGTCGGTCGAGGCGTTCATCCACCGCACGAACCAGGAATGGGTCGATCTGCACGCGGACGACAGCCCCGCCTCGCTCATCGCCGCACTGGCGGACGCGGGCACCCGGCTCGCCCGGCGGTTCGCCACGGCCGACCTCGACGCGGCCGCTCTGGGCGTGTCGTGGGCGGGCGTCGACCCCGCGCCCGCCTGGCTGGACATCGCGCGGGAGTTCACCGAGCACTGGACCCACCGCCAGCAGATCCGCCACGCGGTCGGCCTCGGCACCGACCCCGAGCCGCGCGCCTCGGGCGTGGTCCTGGACACCTTCATGCGGGCTCTGCCGCACACGCTCCGGCACACGTCGGCGCCGACCGGTACGCAGGTCCGGGTGAGTGTCGAGGGCCCGGCAGGCGGCACGTGGGTGGCGACCGCCACGACGGGCCGGTGGTCCTTGGCCGAAGCGGCGCAGGACCACCCCGTGGCGGCGATGACCCTGGACGTGGACACCGCCTGGCGCCTGGCGACGCGCGGCATCGACCCCGCGCTCGCCCTGTCCCAGGCCCATGTACGGGGCGACCGGCGGCTCGCGGAAGCCGTGTGCCGGATGGTGTCGATCGTCTACTGAGGCCAGGTCGTCCAGCGAGGCCGTACGAGGGAGTCGGCGAGCCGGACGGCCTCCAGTTCGCCCAGCGGGGCGTGTCCGAGGAGGAAGCGGTACCAGAAGACGCCGTAGACCTGGTCCACCATCAGGTCGAGGTCGCTGTCCGGCGTCAGCTCGCCGCGTTCGCGTCCGCGCGCGAGCACTTCGCGCAGCGTGGTCCGGCGCGCCTGGGTGAACTCCCGGATGAGGTCGGCCAGATGGGGATCGCGGGCGGCCTCCTGGGCCAGAGTGCGCAGGGCGGGGCCGACCGGTGCCGCCCTGCGCCTCCGCGAAGGTCGCGGCGATCAGTGCCCGGAGATCGTCGCTCAGCGAACCGGAGTCCGGTACGGGCACGGCTCGCTCCGCCCGGTCGGTCAGCGCGTCGAGCAGCACCGCGCCCTTCGAGGGCCACCAGCGGTACAGCGTCCGTTTGCCGACCCTCGCCTCCCGCCTCCCGCGCGATGGCACGGACATCGATGCCTTCTTCGCCACCACCGCTCCCGTCGACCACCTGGTCATCGCGGTCAGCGGCGCGGCCGGCAGCGGCCCGTTCGCCACGCTGGATCTCGCCGAACTCGCGCTCGGCTTCGACGCGAAGTTCTGGCCCCAACTGCGCATCCTGCAGGCGGCGTTACCGCACCTGACCGAGCACGCGTCCGTCACCTTCATCACAGCCGCCTCCGCCCGCGCCGCCTTCCCCGGCACCTCCGGTCTGGCCGCGATCAACGGGGCCCTGGAGGCGATGATCCCGCCCCTCGCCGTCGAACTGGCCCCGCGCCGTACGGGCAGCTCGTCCCGCCTTCCGCTGGAACCGGCTATTCCTCCTCGACCCGGGGCACATCAGGCGCAAACCGTACTCAAGGGGGACGCATGAAAAGTTCCAGGTTCCTGCGCCGGCTGCAGTACGCCGTCTTCGCCGCCCTGTTGCTGGTGCTGACGCTGGTGACACCCTTCGTCATGAAGTGGTGGGCGCCCGACGGAATGCCGTGGCCGGAGCTCAGCCAGATCAGTCAGACCTACGCCGCCGTGTCGATCCCGCTCTCGGCGGCGGCCCTGCTGGGTGTCGTCTGGTCCCTGGTGATGCAGGCCCGTCAGATGCGGGCGGGTCTCGCCAACGACTACCGGGCCTCGCACCGGGACCTCCTCATGCGCGCCCTCGACGACCCCGACCTTGACGTGTGCTGGGAGCCTCCTCCAGTACCCCTCACCCGAGCGCGACGACGCCAGTACATCTACGCGAACGCGATCCTCGTCAACTGGCGTGCCGAATACCTCAGCGGATGGCTCTCCGACGACGACTTCCTGATCAACGCCACACTGGTGATGCGGGGCGAGATCATGCGGGAGTTCTGGCGGATGAACTCACCGTGGTGGCACGAGGTCGCGACCGGGACGGAGAGCCGACGCCGCAGGCGCTTCGTGGCCCTCCTCGACGAGGCGCTGCGCCGCGCGGAGAACAGCGGCCCACCCGTGAGCCCCGCCGACTACTACTTGCCGGAGCCGAGCTGACGGGCCGAAATGAGTGGCGCGGGCGCCGCGCCGTTCGGGATCATCCCGGCATGGCAGATGACCTTCCGGCCGGTTTCGCGTTCCGGCCCTGTCGCGGTGGCGAGGACCACGAGGCCATGGCCGGGGTGCGGCTGGGGTGTGCTGAGCGGGATCGGGTCGACGCTCGTTCCGTCGTCGAGGGGCTGCCCACGGCGGCCGAGATCGGCGAGGCCTCGGCCCGGGTGGAGGAGCCGTCCAGGAATCAGATGCTTGTGGTGCGCGATGGCGAGGTCGTCGGCTATACGACGATCCGGTGGTGGCAGGAGCGGGACGACACGTGGCTCTATCTGCACCGCGGCCATCTCCTGCCCGAGCATCGCGGCCGGGGCGTTGGAACAGCGATGGTGCGGCAGGCCGAGCAGCGCGTCCGGCAACTGGTCGAGGAGCACGGCACGGCGCGGACCGCCGTGATCGGCGCCAACGCCATGGCCTCCGAGGAGGACTCCACCACCCTTCTGCGCACGGCCGGATACCGACGGGTCTTCAGCCTCGTCGAGCTGGAACTCGCCGACCTGCGGCGACTGGCCGAGGTGGAGCACCGGCCGCCCCCTGGCGTGCGGACGGGGCCGGTTCGCCCCGGCCATTACCGTGCCGCCTGGCAGACCGTCGTCGACTCGTACGCCAACGCCGGTTTCACCCAGAAGTGGCCGTTCGAAGAGTTCGTCGCCACCGCCGACCCGGCCTGCTGGCGGGCCGCCTTCGACGGGCAGGACGTGCTCGGTGTGGCGCTCTGTTCCCTGCGCCGCCACGACCGCACCATGGGCGGGGTCGACGAGCTGAGCGTCCGGGCGGACCAGCGGCGTCTCGGCATCGGGCGGGTGCTGCTGCTCGACGGGCTGCGACGCCTCCGTGAGCAGGGGGCCACGGCCGCCAGGCTGTTCACCGGCACGGCCAACCCACACCGGTCCTACGACCTCTACGAGAGCGTCGGCTTCCGGCGACGGAACGAGTACGTCCGCTACCGGAAGCCGCTCGGTAACGGCTGGCTCGACTGACCCAGCCGACCCAGCCGACCCCGGCTCTCAGGCCGGGTGGTCCGGCTGCTGCTCGGGAGGCGTGCCGCCGCCCTTGGCGCCGCGGTCCGTGCCGTGGGCGTGGCCGGGGCCGCCGTTCACGCCGGTGGGCTGTGCCGCCTTGCGGGCCTCGCTGTCCTGCGGCGTGCCCGCCCCCTTGTCGCTGCGCCGCAGCTCGGGCTGTTGCGGATTCGACATCGGCTTCCTCCTTGCGTCACACGTGCCTGGATGTGTCGGGATGTGTCTTCTTGTGTGTCTGGGACACGTGGTGCGACACGGGTGACACGTATGCGTCGTCCGAAACGTTCAGTCCGCGATGACCTGGAGGATCATCCCGCTGCGCGGCCGCGCGGGGATCCGGTTCAGCGGGATCGTGAGGTCCTGCGGCGGCACTCGGTAGTCCAGCGCGGCCAGGCGCTGGGCCAGCGTCTCCAGGATGCCCACGGACATGGCCTCGCCAGGGCAGCGGTGGCCCGTTCGCGCGTCCGCGCCGCCCTGGGGGATCAGTTCGTCACGGGCGGGCGGGTGGTCGAGGAAGCGCTCGGGACGGAAGGCGTACGGGTCCTTGAAGAGCCGTTCGTCGTGGTTCTGGCCGTAGACGTCGAGGATGACGAGACCGCCCGCCGGGACGGTGCGGCCCTGCCAGGTCAGGTCGGTGACGGCCCGCCCGCCCAGGAACGGCGCGAAGGGGTAGAAGCGGCGGACCTCGTGCGCGAAGGCGAGGGCGAACGCCGTGTCGCCCGACCTGAGCCGTTCCTTGTGCTCGGGCCACCGGTGCAGGGCGTGCGCGGCGAAGGCGACGAACCAGCTCAGCGCCGCAGTCGGGCGGATGACGTTGAGGAGTTCCACGGCGGCGACCCGGGGCGTCAGCTCCTCCTCGGCCGAGCTGTCGCCGGACGTGTCACGGTGGCGGCAGACCCGGTCGAGCACGGACCCCGCCGGTGCCTCGACCGCGCCGGACCTGACCTCCCCGACCAGGTCGGCGAACCGCTTCTCCTGACGGGTGCGGGCCCGGCGCGCCCGGAAGTGCCGGGGTCCGGCCGTCGCGAAACCGTCCACCATCGCCAGCAGGTCCCGCGCCAGTTCGTCCTCGTCGCCGCCGGCGAGCGGGACGCCGGCCCACCGGCAGACCCCCTTCGTGAGCACCCTGGCCACCGCGTCGAAGAGCACCACGTCCGACTGCGCCGCCCAGTCCGGTACGGCCTCGTCCCAGGCGGCCACGATGTGATCCGCCGCGCCCGTCACCGCGTCGTCCTCGAGGAGCGGCAGGAAGAACGCCTTGCGGGAGCGGTGGGCGTCGCCGTCCAGGGTGTGGACGGCGCCGTGCCCGAAGAGGGTGCTGAGGACCGGGCCCGGCAGCGCTCCGTGGCGCCGGACGTGCGCCTCGTCGTAGAAGAAGCGGACCGCCTCGGGGCCGCGTACGGCCAGGGCCGGTTTGCCGAGGACGCGCAGGCTGAGCGCGGTATCGTCCTCGGCGCGCAGCAGATCGGGCAGCCAGGCGTACCCCTCGGTCAACAGGGCCAGGGACTCGGGAACCAGTCGGTGGGGGCTCATGGGTCCGGAGTGCCCAGAACGGCCCGCGTGACACAGGTGGACGAGCGTGGCGCGGCTCTCGTCACTCCTTGGGCCCCTTCCCCTCGTCGGGGCCGGTCCCGGGCTCCGCCATCCGCCGGTGGGCGGCCGCCTTGACCCCGTCGGGCACCACCTTTCCGGCCAACTCCTGCGCCTTCGTCATCAGCGAGCCGGTGACGACCTTCTTCTCGCCCTTCACGATCGCCTCGTACGCCTGCTCGGCCACCTGGGCAGGGTCGTCCTTCTTCATGGCGCCCATCCGGGTGTCGTCCGCCATGCCGGCCCTCCGGAAGAAGTCCGTCTCCGTCGGTCCGGGCATGAACGAGGTGACGGTCACGCCGGTGTCCTTCACCTCCTCGGCCAGCGCCTGGGCGAAGGACTGCACGAACGACTTGGACGCGTTGTACGCGGGTTGGAAGGAGCCGGGCATCGTCGACGCGACGGAGGAGGTGAAGGCGAGCCGGCCGCTGCCGCGCGCCACCATGGCCCGCAGCAGCGTCTTGGCCAGCCGGACGGTCGCGGTGACGTTCAGGTCGATGACGGCCTGGTCGTCGGCGAGGTCGGTGTCGACGAAGGCTCCGCCCTGCCCCACACCGGCGTTGAGCACGGCCACGTCGACCGTCAGCTCTCCGAGTGCGTCGAGGAGCCGGTAGCGCCCCTCGGAGGTGCGGAGATCGGCGCGCACGACGTGTACGCCGGCGCCGGTCTCCCGCAGGTCGCGCGCCGCGGACTCCAGCCGTTCGTCCTCGGCGTTCACCACGAGGTCGTGGCCGTGCCGGGCGAACTGCCGGGCCAGTTCGAGGCCGATTCCGCTGGAGGCGCCGGTGATGAGGGCGAGTGGCCGCTTTTCAGTCATGGCCTACGAGTAACCGCCGCGCCCCGCGCCAAGCCCGCGGCGCCGGGAGCTTCACCCGCACCGCCGCGTCCCAGGGGCGCCGGCCGGGCGAACCCGCTCCGCGTCAGCCCTGACGCCGGAGTTCGGGTTCCGCGGGCGGATGGCCCGTGACGCTGGTGACGAGCTGGGTGCACAGGTCCCGGAGCTTGACGTTGCGGTGCTGGGAGGCGGAGCGCAGGATGCCGAACGCCTCGTCGGCGGTGCAGTGGCGCTGGCCCATGATGATGCCGAGGGCCTGGTCGATGACGCTGCGCGAGCGCATGGCGGTCTGCATCTGCTCGGCGAACTGCCGCGCGCCGGTGAAGCGCTGCGCCAGTGCGATGCCGCCGGTGGCCTGGGCGGCCAGGGAGCGCAGGGCGTCGAGGTCGGCGTCGTCGAGGCCGTCGGGCGGAGCGGCGTAGAGGTTGAGCGCGCCCGCGGTGTCGGTGTGGGCGGCGATCGGGAGCGAGAGGGACGAGCGGATGCCGCAGGACACCGCGTAGGCGGGGTACTCACCCCACCGGCGTTCGTGCAGCATGTCGCGGACGGCGATCTCCTCGCCGCTGCGCAGGGACTGCAGGCAGGGGCCGTCGTCCTGCCCGTACTGCTTCTCGTCGAGTTTCGCCGCCACCGTTCCCACGCTCACCACGGTGAGCGGCCGGCCGTCCGGTTCCAGCGTCACCCCCGCGCCCTCGCACGGGGCCAGGTCGAGCGCGGCGTCGGTCAGCGACCGCAGGAAGTCCTCCACCGAGTCGATGTCGAGGAGCCACTCGGTGATGCGGCTGCTGTCGTGGGTGCTTCCGGTGCTCATGGGTGTCCCTTCGGCACGCCTGCGCGCTACGCGGCGGCGCGGTCGCGGACGCGGGCACAGCTGTGGCTGATCAGGCGGGAGATCTGCATCTGCGAGACGCCGATCTTCTCGGCGATGCGGGCCTGGGTCATGTCCTCGAAGTAGCGCAGGTAGAGGATGTGGCGTTCGCGCTCGGGCAGGGCGCGCAGCCCGGCCTTCGCGGCCTCGCGCGCCTCGATGCGGTCGTACGCGGCTTCGACGCCGCCCAGGGTGTCGGCCAGGCTGAACGCGTCGCCCTGCTCCTGCCCCGAGGCGGTCGCGGCGTCCAGGGACAGGGCGCGGTAGCTGTCGAGCGCCTCCATCCCGGCGCGGACCTCGTCGAGGGTGAGCCGCGCCCTGGCGGCGATCTCCTCCAGGGCGGGCTCACGTGTGCGTCCGGGCTGCTCCAGGAGTTCCCGGCGGGCGACGCGGACCTTGTTGCGCAGTTCCTGGACGCGGCGCGGGACCCGGACGTCCCATCCGTGGTCGCGGAAGTGGCGGCGTATCTCCCCGGTGATCGTCGGTACGGCGTACGCCTCGAAGGCGCCCTGCGCGGGGTCGTAGCGCTCGACCGCCTTGACGAGGCCCATCGCGGCGACCTGCTGGAGGTCCTCCAGGTGCTCGCCGCGGTCCTTGAACTTGCCCGCGATCCGGTGGGCCATCGGCAGCCACGCCGTCACGAGCTCCTCCACGAGGAGCTCGCGCTCCCGTCCCGCGGGCGCGGCGACCAGCCGGTCGAACGCTGCCGCGGTGTCGGGAGCGTCGCTGTGGGGGCGGCGGACGGCCATCGGGTGCTCCATTTCGTACGGGTGATGTGACCGCGGGATGCGGCACCCCGTGACGACAGGCATCCGGATCGGCCGATCCCGCAATGCGCCTGTTGTCCCAAGCACTCAGAACCCGGCTGCCCTGCGCCTCCGCCGGCAAACGGAGATCGGCGCCGGCGGGCACAGTCCGGCCGCGCCGCCTCGCGGCGCCCTGGGCTGTCTGCCGTATGTCGAGCATCGCCACACGTGCGGGTCACCGCATCTCGGGACACGTGTCAGCGGCGCCGGGCGGACACCGGCCACCCGCACGGCCGTGCCGGGACCGGCCTCGTGCTGTTGCGGGGCCGCGCGCGCCGGGTTAGCGGTATGCCATGACCAGCAACGCTGACCTCATCCCCGCCCCGGCCGATCTGATCACCGAGGCATGCGAGCTCCTCGAGTACGGGCGCAGCAAGGACTGCGCGGACTCACGGTCCCTGCTCGACGCATTGCGGCAGGCCCGCCAGGACTACTCCGACCGTCCGGCCCTGCCGCTCCCGGCCTCCCTGCTGCATCAGCTCCAGCAGACCCTGCTCACCCTGTGCTTCCACGCGGGTGTGGACTTCCCGCCCGGTGAGAAGGTCGTCCGCTTCAGCCGCGGCGCCGATCACTTCCGCGTACTCCTGCACACCACCGCGGCACACGGTGCGGACGACGACACGTACGTCACACATCTGGCGTAATCCGGCGCCGGTGCGAGAATAGGTGTGGGGCCCGGCCCGTGGTCGAGGCCCCACCAGCTTGCTCACATCGTGCGCCGTCAGTCGGGCCGGGTGTGCGCACCTCGCTCCGTCGTCGCGTGCTCGGCGTCGTTCTCGAGCATGTTCCGCGCGGTGCGGCGCATCTCAAGGGTGCGCGCTCTCATACGGACCGCTTGTTCACGCCGGTCCTTCGCCCACCGGCGCAGTGTCACGGCCCGGTTCCCGGCCTGGCGCCAGTACATCCGGCCTTGTTCGGACACGCCCCAGGACCATGTCGGTCCGCCCCCTCCGCTCACAACCGCTCCTCCCGGGGCGACGTGTGCCGCCTCTCCACCGAGGATGCCTCATCGGGCGCCGGGCGGGTGTGGCGAGGTTTCCGCAGACTTCCGTCCCGCGACCGGATCACCGTCCCCGCGCTCGCCGCGCCGCCAGCTCGAGCGAGTACGGCAGCACGGCCGACAGGACCGCCACGAGGACGCCCCACAGCAGGATGTGCGGGGCGCGTTGCCTCGGCGCACGCCGCGGCCGGCTGACCGGCCCGCGCGACGCTCAGGCGAGGGCGGCCTCGGCGTCGGGGTAGAGGTCGATGACGCTGTCGATGCCCACGATCTGCAGGATGCGCAGCACATTGGCGCCCACCCCGGCAAGGCGCAGCCAGCCCCCGGCGTCGACCGCTCTGCGGTGGGCGCGCAGCAGGATGTTCAGTCCCGCGGAGTCCATGAAGGTCACCGAGCTGAGGTCGACGACGATGTGCGGGACGCGGCCCGCGAGGGCCTCCACCGCGGCCTCGCGCAGCGGCGGGCCCGTCTCGTGGTCGATCTCCCCGCTCACGGTGATGACGCGGGCGTCGCCCCGGGTCGCGGTGGTGACCCTGAGACGTCCCGCTGCTGTCCTGTCACTGATCTCCGGCACGTTTTCCTCTGGGGCGGCTGCGGCTTCCTGTACGACCACGCTACCTGCTCGCGGTCGCGTCACAGCAGCAGGACCAGCGCGTATACGAGGAAGAAGGCCGCGATCAGCACCACGACGGCGATGATCGCCGTCAAGGGGCCCTTCGCCCAGCCCTTCGTCGGGTTGTGCGTCTCGCGGGGTCCCGCCCCCGGCATGCTGCTCTCGGCGGGCGGGGTCTCCCCCGGCGGTACGCCTCCGCCGGGCTCGAGCCCGGTGGAGCTGCGGGGGTCCGGATCCGGGTCCGGGGAGTGGGGTGCAGTCATGCGTCCCAAGTTCCCACGACACGCCAGGACTCACCTCCGGTCCCAGGACGGTCCGGGATCACGCGGCACGGTTGGGGCGGGTGTTCGCGGACACCCGCCCGTGCACGCGCCCCGACCTGGGCGCGGAACGCCGTACGTGAGGAGCCTCCATGACCGCCCCCACCGCCTCCACCGATCGAGTGGCCGTCGTCACCGGCGCCGACTCGGGCATCGGCCGGGCCACGGCCGTCCGGCTCGCCGAGGCCGGGATGGACGTCGGCATCACCTGGCACAGCGACGAGGAGGGCGCCGAGCGGACGGCGGAGGAGGTACGCGGCCACGGGCGCCGCGCGGCCGTCGCCCGGATGGACCTGACCCGGCTGCCCGATGCCGCGACCGTCGTCGACGACCTCGCGGAGCGGCTCGGCAGGCTCGACGTCCTCGTCAACAACGCCGGTACGGGCACGTCGACGCCCTACCTCGACCTGCGCCACGAGGACGTGACCCGTGTGCTCGACGTGGACCTCGTCGGCCCGTTCCTGTGCGGTCAGCACGCCGCGCGGCGCATGATCCGGCAGGGCGGGGGCGGCCGTATCGTCAACGTGACCTCGGTGCACGAGCACCAGCCCCGGGTCGGCGCGGCCCCGTACTGCGCCGCCAAGGGCGGGCTCGGGCTGCTGACGCAGGTGATGGCCCTGGAGCTGGCGGAGCACGGCATCACCGTCAACGCCGTCGCGCCCGGCGAGATCGCCACGCCCATGACCGGGCAGGAGGACACGGACGTGCACGGCGAGAGCAGGCCCGGCATCCCGCTCGGCCGGCCCGGTGACGCGCGCGAGGTCGCCGCCGTCATCGCGTTCCTGGCGGGACCCGACGCCTCGTACGTGACCGGCTCCTCCTACGTGGCCGACGGCGGGATGCTGCGGATGGGACCGCAGGCCGGTTCGCATCTGCGCAGTGACGAGTGGCGTCGCCCCTGAGGGCGGCGGGGAGGCCGGGGCCGGCGCGGGTGTCGGCCGGTCCCGGAAACTCGGGACGGCGGACAGGAGCGCCCATATAGGCATTCCCGCAGGACCCCGACGCCTACGAAGTCATCCGCACGGATGAATGGCATCAGCCTCCGGGGCTGCCTTTCCGGGGGCGTTTCGTCAGCTGCCGAAGCCGCCGCTGCCGAAGCTGCTGTTGTTTCCTTTTCGGTGGTCCTCGGGATCCTGCGACTCGCTCCTGTGCGTGCTCGATGTGCCGTAACCGCCCTTGAGCTCGTGCGGGAAGAGCCGGCCGCCGTCCTGCGGCACCTCATCGGGGTCGCGGTACTCCTGCACCTCCCCGACCGGACCGCCTTCGGGCAATTTCGGCTGTTCCTCCGGTGTGGGCCTGCGCGACTCACGATTCTGGATACGGCGGCCCAGGACAAAGGCGCCGAGGAGGACGAGGACAACTACAATGCCCGCGATCCACATCAGGTAAGACGACGTCGACGACACAGCCAGTTCCCACTCAGTTTTCTCCATGGCTGTGGTGTACCCGCCCAGCCGGAAAATTAGCTTCCGCTTACGTCTCCCGGCTCAGCGGCAATAAGCCGGGCTATTGGCGGACGGGAATTACGTCGGCTCGTCGAAGAGGTCGGCGCTCACCTGTGGGAGCGGGCGTCCGCTGGCGAACGCGCGGGCCCGCAGCAGGGCCAGCGCGTCGGGGACGGCGATGTTGCGGCGCGCGGCGAGCCGTCCGGCCGCCTGCCGGGTTCTGCCCCAGTGGGCGTCGATCACGTCGGACGGCTCCCACGGCAGGGGCTCTGTGCCGCCGAAGTGCCGCAGGGCACGGTTCAACAGGATGTCGGTGACGCTGCGGGCCGCCGCGAGGGCCTGCGCCATGCGCTGGTCGCCGGGGTGCCACGGGGTGTGCCGCAGCAGATCCACGGAGCCGATCGGCTTCCGGGCGCCGGACGGAGTGAGCGGCAGCGCCAGGACGAGCGCCACCCGGGGCAGCTCCTCGCGCAGCCGGGAGCCGAAGATCGGCCACTCGGTCAGATACGCGGCCGGGTCCGCGCACACGACCGGCGTCCCGGACTGGGAGGTCGCCATGCACGGCCCCTCCCCCGACTCGTACTGCAGCTCCTCGAGACGCAGCGCCTCGTCCCCGCTGGCGCACAGCAACTGGCGCGCCTCGGTGTGGGTCATCAGGGACATCGAGGCCCCGTCCATGCCGAGGCTCTCGCACAACGCCTGACACAGCCGGTGCGGCAGACCCGCCTCGTCCCCCGCCGCCGCGGCCCGCTCGATCGACCGCACCACACGCGCTACACCCATGCGCCCCGGGTGCCCCCACCAGGTGCGATCGAAAACCGGTTGGTGCTCCGCCGCGCCCCTGTTACGTTTCGAGCGGCCGTGCGAGAGACGAGGAGGTGGCACCCGTGAACGCTGTATCGACATGGGTGCTCTCCTCCGGGGCCACGGTCGGGCGACGGGTCGTCCGGGAGCGCCGTTCCACGCGCACTCCCGAAAGGCACGACCATGGACTTCACTGCTGAGCGACACCTCGACGACGGTGTCCGCGAGCGCACCTTCACCCTCGGGGAGATCCCCGGCATCCTGTGGACGCCCGCGTCGGCGTCCGCGCAGGCGCCGGTGCCGCTGATCCTCCTCGGCCACCCGACTCTCGGCCTGGGGAGGATGTACCCCCGCCTCGCCGCCCGCGCCCTGCGTTCCGCGGCGGACGGTTTCGCCGCCGCCACGATCGAGCTCCCGGGCAGCGGGCAGCGGCCGAGCCGGCCCGCAGCCGAGGAGGCCCGCGCCGAACTGCGCCGGGTCAGGGCGGCGGGCGAACCGGTCACCGACGAGCTCGTCGACGCCCTCGTCCTCCCGCTCGTCGACGAGGCGGTCCCGGAGTGGCAGGGCGCTCTCGACGCCCTCCTGTCGCTGCCGGAACTCGACGGCCCGGTCGGGTACTCGGGCGGCATCATCTCCATCGGCGTACGGCTCGCGGCGGTCGAACCACGTATCGCGGCGGCCACCCTGTTCGCCGGGAGCTTCGTGCCGCGCGCCACGCTCGACGAGGCACGGCGGGTCACCCTTCCGCTGCACGTCCTGCTGCAGTGGGACGACGAGGGCAACGACCGGCAGGCAGCCCTCGACCTGTTCGACGCCTTCGGCTCCGAGGAGAAGACCCTGCACGCCAACATGGGCGGCCACACCGGCGTCCCGGCGTACGCGGGCGACGCGGCGGCGCGGTTCTTCACCCGGCATCTGAAGTAGGGCCGCGGCCGTACGGCGGCAGGGCTCCGCAGCCGCCCGGCTCAGGTGGCGGTCGTCTCCGTGGTGATCAGTTCGGTCAGTCCGGGGAGGCCGCCCTCCGCGAGGGCGCGGCGCTGGCGGTCGGCCGGGGTCCCCTCCTGGAGGAGCCGGTGCACCAGCGAGGTCACCTCGCGGGTGTCACCGGCCTCGTCCAGGGCCGGGGCGAGATGGTCGAGCAGCATCGCCAGTACGTCGCCCGCCTCGCGGGGGCGGCCGGCGGGGTCCATGAGCCGGCCGCTCAGTCCGTACCGCGCGGCATGCCAGTTCATGGCCTGCAGCAGCTCGTGCGGGCACTCCGGGGAAGCGACGCCCTCCTTGTGCTCGCGCAGCGCCGTGGCCACGAGGGCGCGGACGAGCCCGGCGAACATGACGGCCGTGTCGGCGCGGAGCTGCACGTCGGCGCAGCGGATCTCGATGGTGGGGTAGCGCTCGGACAGGCGTGC
>NZ_JAOCNE010000002.1:308771-355768 GCF_056172735.1 Streptomyces sp. R818 | reverse complement strand
GAGCGGCCCATCCCGGAGGTCACCCGCCTCGTCCAGCTGCTCTCGTCCTCGACGCACGATCCGCGCACCGGTGCCGAAGCGGTGCACACCGCCGCCACCAGCAGGTCCGTCGAGGACCTGCTCCAGCTCATCAACAACCTGAGCGAGAACGGCCGTGGCGGCGCACCCGTGGTGGAGGCGACCCCCGTGGTGCCCGCCGAGCCGGTCGCGCCGCCTGCCGAGCCCGCGCACTCCGCGGCCGAGACGGCGTCGGACGCGCCCGACCAGCGGGAGCGGCAGCGCGGCCCGGCCACTCCCCTGGTCTGGATGCGGCGCGCCGCGGGCGTGCTGATGCTGCTCTGCGCGGCGGCCCACTTCCCGATGGACTGGTCGCACGGGTCCGCGTTCAGCGTCTCCGCGGCCATCGGCATCTCCGCCATCTGTGCCGCGGCGGGCATCGCGCTCTGCGTGAGCCGGTCACTGTCCGTGCCCGTGGCGGCGACCCTGGTGGCCGGTGCGCTGGTCGTCGGCCATCTGGTCGACAACCGGCTCGGCATCGACTCGCTCACGCAGGCGCTGCGCCCCGACGGTGCCCCGTCGCCGCTCCCCGCCCTGTCGGCGGTCGTGGCCGCGCTCGCCGCGCTGCTCGTCGTGGCGATGACGGTCGCGGGCGTGCGGGCCTCGACCGCCGAACGCTCCCCGGCCGCGCGCGTCTGACCACCCGCTGAGCCGAAGCTGCCCCGGCCACGGAGGCCGGATCCCCCGGGATCTCGTCTCCGTGCCGGGGCAGCGGCGTGTCCGCGCCCGGGCTCGCGTGGGTCCCTGGGCGTAGGACCTGCGCCTCAGGCGCGGGCGCCGCCCGGCTGGCTAGGGTCGGTCCCCATGAACACCACGGGAACGGTCGGCCGCCGAGCGGCGGAGCGCGTACGCGACACCTTGCATCGGCTCACCACCGAGCGGGACATATGGGTGTCGACGTCCCACCCCGACCACGGTCCGCATCAGGTGCCGCTGTGGTTCCTCTGGGACGGCCGAGCCGTGTGGATGTGCACGAGTGCCACGTCCGCGACGGCCCGCAACATCCGTACGGAGCCACGCGTACGCCTGTCCCTGCCGGACACCTACGACGTCGTACTCCTCCAGGGCGAGGCCGACGGCCACATCGACGAGACGGTGCCGGCCGACGCGGCGGATGCCTTCGCGGACAAGTTCGGCTGGGACCCACGTGCGGAGGAGAGTTCCTACCTGTACATACGTGTGACCCCGAAGACGGTACGGGCATGGCGCGGTGTTCCGGAGCTCCGGGAAAGGGTCATCATGCGCGACGGGGCCTGGCTCGTACCCTCGTCAGCCTGAGGAATCGCCGACCAGATCCGCGCGACAGAGCAGTTCGCCGCACCGGAACGGCGAGGTTCACTGCCCGTGGCCGGCCAGCTTGCCGTCCGGGCACTCCCAGCGCTGGTGCACATGTCCCGTCTTGGGGTCGAACGAGCGCTCGTCCATCAGCTCCCTCATCGGGGTGCCGCACGAGGGGCAGAGCGGCGGGACGTCGGCGAAGTCGGGGTTCAAGGGCTGCGCGGGGTTCATGGGGTTCACGGGGTTCACGGTTCCTCCCGGGTGAGTACGCGGTTGCGCGGTGATGCGCTCGGGCCCCCACGACTCCAGGGTGAGCCGCGCCCCGGGTCCACGCACCCCGGGCGGCCGGGCCCTACTCGAGGACGCCGAGCGCGGTGTCCGGGCGGCAGTGCGGGCAGGCGTCGATGCCGCTCGTGAGGGACTGCCGCGCCTGGTCGCGGGTGGCGGCGCGGGACCGTTTGCCCGCCATGTGGCAGCCGCCGACGTGCACGTAGACCGCGTGGCGGCCCTGGAGTCCGCGTTCGATGAGCCAGTCCGGCGCCGGGGGCCGGGCCGCCGCGCCGTACGCGCGTTCCGTCTCGCGCCGCTCCTCGTCCGCGATCCACCGGTTGGTGCGCGCGAGGTCCTGCTCCTGGACGCGTTTGAGGAAACGCAGCAGGTCGAGGCGGGTAAGCGGCACACGTTCGGTCACATGTTCGAGTCTAGTGAGCGGCAGGGTCGCCGCTTGAGCCAGCCCCTACGCGCCGGGTGTCGAGCTAACCGTGCAGCGCCCGGTACGCGGCCGCCGCCCCCGGATGCAGCGCGATCCCACCCGTACCGATCAGGCTGCGCACGTCCAGGAACTGGGTGCCCACCGCGTTGCCGGGGACGAGGGACGTGGCGCGGCGGACCAGGAGGCGGGCGAGCGCCTCGGCCACGTCGCGGTCCAGGTCGGGGCGGCAGACCAGGAGGTTGGAGACGCCGATGGTGGCGACGCCGCCCGCCGCGCGGTAGGCGCCCGGGGGGAACGAGACCTGCTCCAGGCCCGCTCCCGCGCGGCTCTCCGCACCGCCGAGCCGGGGCAGCAGCGCGGCCAGCGGAAGGAAGCGCAGTCCTGGCCCCTCGTCGAGGTGCTTCAGGGCGGGCAGGGGGACGCCGCCCGCGACGAGCAGCCCGTCGACCGTTCCGGCGGCCATCGCGTTCGCCGCCTCGTTCAGCGGCAGGTGACGCACCTGGACGTCCGCGGGCGCCGAGAGCCCCGCGGCGCGCAGCAGCCGTCGGCCGAACACGGCGGCCCCGGAGCCCGGCGGCCCGAGCGAGACGACGCGTCCGCGCAGGTCGGCCACGCTCCGCACGCCCGCGTCGGCGCGTACGGGGAACTGCAGGTAGGTCTCGTACACCCGGCCGATCGCGCGCAGCGGCACGGGGCGCGGGAAGACGCCGGTGCCCGCCGCGTCCTGGGCCGTGGCGGTCAGGACGAGGGCGAGGTCGGCGCGGTGGTCGCGCAGCAGCCGGATGTTGTCGACGCTGCCCGCCGTGGTGCGGACCCGGCACTCCAGGCCGGGGTGGTCGGCCGCGAGCTGCTCGGCGAGCAGGTGGCCGAAGGCCTCGTAGAAGGCGGTCGGTTCGCCGGTCGCCAGGCGCAGTACGGCGCTGGGGCCGTGCGCACGCGCGGACCCGTCGCCCGCGAGGGCGCCCGCGAGACCGACGGCTGCGGTGGTGCCGAGCGCGGCGCGCAGGGCGGTCCGGCGGTTCATCGGGCACCGTCCGCCGCGTCGGCGCGCGGCAGGACCGCCCGCGCGACCAGGCCGTGGGGGGCGGCGGGGCGCAGCTCCAGGTGACCGCCGCGTCCGGTGAGGAGCTGCTCGGCGATGGCGAGGCCGAGGCCGGTGCCGGTGGTGCCGGACTGGCGGCCCGAGCGCCAGAACCGCTGCGTGGCCCGGTCGCGCTCCTCCGCGTCCAGGCCAGGACCGTCGTCGGTGACGGTGAGGACGGTCCACGGCCCCTCGGCCGCGCAGCGGAGGGTGATCTCGGCACCGCCGTACTTGATGGCGTTGTCAAGGAGGACGTCGGTGACCTGGGCGAGTTCGTGCTCCGTACAGACGACCGGGGCCGGGCCCATGGGGTCCAGGGTGATGTGCGCTCCCGCGCGGCGCGCGACCGGTACCCAGCGCCGGTGCTGCTCGGCCGCGACCGTGGCCGCGTCGCAGGAGACGGCGGGTTCGTCGCCGACGGTCAGCTCTCCGGCGCGGTGCTCGGCGGTGGCGAGGGTCAGCATGTCGTCGAGCAGCGTCTCCAGGCGGTCGAGTTCGGTGGTGACGCCGGTGTACGTGCGGTGCGCGGTGGCGGGGAGGTGGGTGTGGAGGGCGTCGACGCGGAGCCGGAGGGCGGCCATGGGGTTGCGCATCTGGTGGGAGGTGTCGGCGACGAGGCGGCGCTGCTGCTCCAGGGCGGCGGTGACGGTGCTCGCCATCCGGTTGAACCCGGTGGCCAGCTGGCGCAGCTCGGGCGGTCCCGTGGCCCGGGTGTGCGCGGGCGGCAGTCCGGCGGCGAGGCGGCCCACGGCGCGGTCGAGGCGGCGCAGCGGTCCGACCACCCAGTGGGTGACGGCGCGCGCCAGGGCCGTACAGCCGACGGCGACCAGCGCGGCGGCGGCGAGGACGGCGGCCCAGCGCCAGGCGATGTCGGTCGCGGCGGTGCGCACGGAGGCCCGCAGGACGACGGCTCCGGAGACCCGGGTGCCGGTGCCCGCGGGCTCGGCGAACATCCGGTACCCCCGCGACCAGGGGGTCAGCGACCTCGTCGGGTGTGCGGTCTGGTTGCGCAGGGCCGCGTCGATGAGGCGGGAGACGGCGGGGTCGGCGGCGCGCATGCCGCCGGTCTCGACGACGGGCTCGTGGCCGGTGTCGGTGACGACCAGCGCCTCCCCGTACAGCTCGGTGTAGCGCCGCGCCTCGGCGGCGAGCCCGGAGACGTCCCCGGTGGTCGCGGCCTGGTCCATGAGCGAGCCGAAGCGGTCGAGGTCGGAGCTGCGGGCGAGCACCAGTTCCTGCGTGCGGTCGGACGCGGTGAAGAAGAGCAGCGGGACGGCGAACGCGGCGACGGTGAGCACCACGAACGCCAGGAGCGCGGCCTGGACCCTCTTGCGCACGCGCCGCTTCCTCAGTCCGCCGCGTCGCCGAACCGGTAGCCGAAGCCCCGGATCGTCGTGAGCAGGTGGGGGCGGTCGAGCTTGGTCCGGAGCTGGGTGAGGTGCACGTCGAGGGAGCGGGACCGGGCGCCCTGGGTGTCGCCCCACACCTCGTCGAGGACCTGCTCGCGGCTGACGGCCGTGCCCGCGCGGGCGGCGAGGACCGCGAGGATGTCGAACTCCTTGGTGGTCAGCTCGATGTCGGCGCCGTCGGCGACGACCCGCCGCGCGTCGAGGTCGATCTCCACGTCACCGGCCCGCACCTTGCGGGCCTCGGGCGCCCCGGAGGCGCCGCGCGCCGCCGAGCGGCGGGTGACGGCGTCGATACGGGCGAGGAGCTCCGCGAGCCGGACCGGTTTGACCAGGTAGTCGTCGGCGCCGAGCCGCAGCCCGCGCACCACCGACCGCTCGTCGCCGCGAGCGGTGAGGACGACCACCGACATGTCGCTGACCGCCCGCAGGGAGCGCAGGACGTCGAGGCCGTCGATGTCGGGCAGGCCCAGGTCCAGGAGGAGCAGATCGGAACCGCGGTGGTAGGTCAGGACCTCCCGGCCGTGCCGGACGCGCCGGGTGTCGTGCCCGTGGTCGTAGAGCACTTCGAGGAGCGCGGCGGCCACACCGTCGTCGTCCTCGGCCAGCAGAATCTGCACGTGCACCACCTCCCATCTGCGATGTCTGCGCGGGCACCGCCCGACGAATGTAGACCACGCGACGGGCAGGGGCCGTCCCGGCGGTCGGCGGAGGGGCCCGAATGTTAAGGGACGGTTAGTTCGGTGTGCGGGGCGTTCGGCGGGCGGTGCGCACGGGGTGAGGCTGCGGGCGTCGACGACGACGAGCCGGACCCGTAAGGACACCCCACCATGATCATCGACTGTCACGGTCACTACACGACCGCGCCGCCCGCCCTCGCGGCCTGGCGCGAGCGGCAGATCGCCTCGCTCACCGCCCCCGCCCTCTCCCCGCCCATACGGAGCTGCGGATCAGCGACGACGAGCTGCGCGCGTCCGTCGAGCCGAACCAGCTGCGTCTCATGGACGAGCGCGACATCGACCTGACGGTCTTCTCGCCGCGCGCCTCGTTCATGGCGCACCACATCGGGGACTTCGCGACCTCGGCGGCGTGGGCGTCGCTCTGCAACGACCTGTGCCACCGGGTCGCCGCGCTGTACCCGGACCGGTTCGCCCCGGCCGCGATGCTGCCGCAGTCACCCGGCGTCGACCCGGCCACCTGCGTGCCGGAACTCACGCGCTGCGTGAGGAGTTGGGTGCGGTCGCGTGAACCTCAACCCACCCGTCGGCGGCCCTGGACCGCGCCGCCGCCACCGACCGCTCGGGTCCCGTCTACGAGAGATGGTCGAGTACGACGTCCCGGCCATGTCCACGTCAGTACGAGTGTGAACCCGGCGTTCCACACGACCGGCGCGCACTACCTCACGCCGACACGACGGCGTTCATGCAGCTGGTGCAGGGCGACCTGTTCCGCGACTTCCCCCCCTGCGGCTGGCGTTCGACGGCGGCGGAGCCGTTCCGTACACTGGGGCCGGTTCCGCGGTCTGGCGATGGCGCTCGGAAGCCCCCGCTGGAGGCACGTCGTCTTCTTCGACCACAATGTGTTCTACCACCCAGCCGGGCTCCGACCTCCTCTACGAGGTCGGTCCCGGCCCCGGAACATCCTCTTTCCGCCTCCGAGATGATCGGCGCCGTCCGGGACATCGACCCGTGCACCGGCCACCACTTCGACGACACACGCCGGTACGCCGAAGCCTCGCGCCTGCCCGCGGAGGACCTGGCGGCGGTCCAGGAGCACAACGCCCGCGCCGTCTACCCGCGCCTCGACGCCCTGCTGAAGCGCCAAGGCCGCTGACAACGCCACCCCCACAGCGGAGATTCCACCATGCACACCCTTTCCCCCAAGACCCCCGGCTGGCTGGACTGGTACCAGGACCCGTCCCGGCCGACGTTCAAGCTCCCCGCCGGGGCCGTCGACGCCCACTGCCACGTCTTCGGCCCGCAGGCCGAGTTCCCCTTCGCGCCCGAGCGCAAGTACACCCCGTGCGACGGCGGCAAGGAGCACCTCTTCGCGCTGCGCGACCAGTTGGGCATCGCCCGCAATGTGATCGTGCAGGCCACCTGTCACGGCGCGGACAACTCCGCGATGGTCGACGCGGTCCGCGCCGCGGGCGGCAGGGCGCGCGGCATCGCCACTGTCCGCCCGGACGTCACCGAGTCCGAGCTGCGCGCTCTCGACGCGGCGGGCGTGCGCGGGGTGCGGTTCAACTTCGTACGCCGTCTGGTGGACGCGCCACCCACGGACGCGCTCACCACCATCGCCCGGAAGATCGCCCCGCTCGGCTGGCACATCGTCCTGTACTTCGAGAGCGCCGATCTGCCCGAGCTGGAGGGGTTCTTCGGTTCGCTGCCCACCCCGCTGGTCATCGACCACATGGGGCGCCCGGACGTCACCAAGGGCGCCGACGGGCCGGAGTTCGGCCGGTTCCTGCGCTTCGTCGACCGGCACGACGTGTGGGTGAAGGTGACGTGTCCCGAGCGGCTCAGCGTCACCGGACCGGCCGCGCTCCACGGCGAACGGCGCCCCTACACCGATGTCGTCCCCTTCGGCCGCCGCGTCGTGGAGGAGTTCGGCGACCGGGTGCTGTGGGGCACGGACTGGCCGCACCCCAACCTCACCGACCACATGCCGGACGACGGCCTCCTCGTCGACCACCTGCCGCAGGTCGCGGTGGACGAGGAGCAGCAGCGCAGGCTCCTGGTGGACAACCCGATGCGCCTGTACTGGCCCGGCGAGGACGCCTGAACCCCGAGCCCCTCCCCCGACCATCTGACAAAGGCGTCACATGTCACCCTCCAACGCACTGAACCGGATCGACCGGCTGCCCGTCTCCCGGTTCCACAAGCTCACCCTGATCGCCGTGTCCTTCGCGTACTTCTTCGAGTTCGCGGACATCAACAGCTTCGCCACCACGGCACCGAAACTCATCGACGTGTGGGGGGTGACGGTCGACCAGGTCGCCTATGTCACCTCCCTGTCGTTCTTCGGCATGTTCATCGGCTCCGTCGTCGGCGGCGCCGTCGCGGAGCGCTGGGGCCGCAAACGGGCCCTGCTCCAGACGACGTTCTTCTTCGCCTTCTTCTCGTTCGCCTCGGTCTTCTCGTGGAACCTGGTGTCCCTCGGTGTGTTCCGCGTCCTGACGTCGGCGGGCCTGTCGGCGATGACCGTCGTCGCCGTCGTCTACGTCAACGAGATGTATCCGGCGGCCGTGCGCGGCAAGTACCAGGCCTACGCCATCGTCATCGGCATCTGCGGCACCCCGGTCACCAATCTGATCGCCAGTGCCGTCGTCCCGCTCAGCGACTGGTCGTGGCGCCTGGTCTACCTGTGGGGTTCGCTCGGCGTCCTGCTGATCCTGTTCACGCGGCGCCTCAAGGAATCCCCGCGCTGGCTGGAGAGCCGGGGCGAGCACGCCGCAGCCGACAAGGTGCTGCGTGAGATAGAGGCGCAGGTCGCCGCGGAGAAGGGACCACTGCCCGAGCCGGCGCCCCCGGCCGAGGAAGCCGTCTTCCGGAAGGCCCCGCTGCGGCTGCTCCTGCAGAAGAAGTACCTCTACCCGACGCTTCTCCTCACCGTCCTGTGGGTCACCCAGACCATCGGCTTCTTCGGCTATTCGAGCTGGGCGCCGACGCTGCTCGCCAAGGAGGGCATGAGCGTCGAGAAGTCCGTCTTCTACGCGGCCCTCACGACCGTGGGCGCACCGCTGGGCTCGTACCTGGCCTCCCTGGTCACCGACCGCTTCGAGCGGAAGTGGTCGCTCGCCGTGTTCGGCACGGTCATCGCGGTGTGCGGGCTGCTCTACGGGCTGACGTTCAGCCCGGTCCTCATCGTCGTGTTCGGCTTCCTGGTGAACTTCTTCGAGCGCGGCTACACGGCGCTGGCGTACGCCTATTCGCCCGAACTCTTCGACACGCATGGCCGGTCCCTCGGGACGAGCATCTCCTACGGGCTCGGCCGCCTGTCGAACGCCGCGGGCCCGCTGATCGTGGCGGCGCTCTACAGCAGCCACGGATACCGCAGCGTCTTCTACTTCATCGCCGGGACCTGGCTCGTCGGCGCCCTCGTCCTCGCGCTGTTCGGCCCCCGCACACGCAGGGCCCGCCTCGCCGCGGCCGAGGAGCAGCGGAGAGAGCGGGCCCAGGTGGTCGGCGCCGGTTAGTTCCCGTGCCCGGTGAGCGGGTCGCCCGCCTTGCGGACGGCGCCGGCGATCCAGGCCATGGCCTCGGGCACGTCATAGTTCCCTGCGTGCGGCTGGTTCCAGGCGAGCCGGTAGTCCAGGTTCTCGACCTGCTTGTCGGCGGCGAGCGCCCGGTCGAGGTTGAGGGAGACGGTGAACGCGGTGTCGCGGTCGCGGGTGCCGTGGCGGACGTACCAGTTCGGGGCGGTGTCGGCGCGCGTGCCGATGAACGCCATCGGGTCGATGAGGCGGACCTGGTCGTCGACGGTGGTGCTCTTCTTCGCCGTGTACTGCTTCCAGGTCAGGCCGGTGTCGTCGAGGCCGCTGCCGTCCCCGGCCACGTCGTTGTGGTCCCAGCTGTACGCGGTGTAGTTCATGTACCGCTGGGTCGGCGGGCCGAAGAGGTCGGTCTCGGTGCCGCTGGTGGTGGAGCCGTTGACGCCGAGGGCGTCGAAGGCGGGGGTCGTCTTCAGCTTCGCCTGGGTGGCGACGAAGGCGAGGTAGTTCTCCATGTCGAGGGAGCGCACCGTGCCGGTGGCGGTGTCGACGTCGATCCAGTCGTTGACGTAGGACTTCGTGGTGGGCGGCGTGCCGGGGCCGCCCGAGCTGATCTCGAAGGTGCCACCGAGCGGCGGGATGGTGTGCGCCGGGTCCGCCCGGAGGTAGGTCTCGGCGGAGCGGACGACCTCCTTTCTGATCGTGTCGAGCAGGGTCGCGGTGGTGAGCCGGGAGCCGTCGGGGTTGCGCAGGCCGAGGCCGCGCTCGTAGGCCGCGAACCGCTCGGCGAGCGCGGTCGCGTCGGCCGGTGAGGGGTTGGAGTCGGTGGCGTCCCGGGTGCCGAGGACGTTGAAGAGCCACTCGTAGGCGATGTCCGCGTTGCCGAGATCGGTAATGGGGCAGTACGCGTTGACGGCGAAGACGTCGTCGCGCAGGGTGCTGCGGCCCTTGGCGTCGATGCCTGCCGCGCCGATCCCGGCCAAGTAGCGGTCGTAGTCGGGGCTGTTGCCGGAGGCGCCCAGGATCGACACGAGGGCGCCGCCCCCGCTGGTGCCGTTGATGACGATGCGCTCCGCGCTGCCGGGCATGGCGGCATCGTTGAGGCGCAGGTAGCGCACGGCGGCCTTGGCGTCGACGACCGCGGCGGGGGCCTTGCCGGGTGCCGTGCCGTCGGCGCCGACCAGGCCGCGGCTGCGGTTGGCCACGTCGACGAACACGTATCCCGCCTTCAGCGCGGCGCCCACGTTGCTCGTGGAGCTGTTGTAGGAGGAGCCGTCCGTGACGCTCGCCTTGAGGTAACTGGCCTTCCAACCGCTGTTGTTGACCGCGAAGTAGATCGGCGTGCGCTGATCGCCGAAGGCGCTCTCGGGGACGAACACGTTCATGCTCTGGTAGCCGCACGCGGTGTCGGGGATCGTGGTGGTGCCCCCGCCGGGGCCGCCCGGCTGCTGGGACGCGGCGGCGACGGGGTTCGCCACGTAGCAGATCTCCTTGTACCAGCGGACCTTCACGGGGCGGCCGTCGACCGCGACCGTGATCGTCGTGTACGCGGCGGAGCCGAAGTCCAGGGCGGCGTCCTGCGGGTCCGCCACGGGTCCGCGGCCCGGGAGCGGGGCCGCCGCCGCGACGGAGGTCGGCACCGCGACCGCCGCGAGTACGAGGGAACTCGCGAGCGCCGCGCCGCGCAGGAGGCGGCGGCGCCCGGTTCCCTTTCCGGACTGATCGGCGAGCGCGTCACGACCGTCACGACCGTCACGGCCATCACGGCCGTCACGACCATCACGACCGAGAAACACAGACTTCCTCCGCATGGTTGACCCCTTATCGAGCACGGTTCGTCGGGCTCACGCACGCTACGGGATTGTTAACAATATGCCTAGCAATCTCGCGGACATTCACAGTCCGGTGCGGGTGCGGAAGGTGCGGCGGTAGGTGTCCGGCGGGACGCCCAGGGTGCGGTTGAAGTGGCGGCGCAAGGTGGTGGCGGTGCCCATGCCGGTCGATGCGGCGACGGCGTCGATGCTGTCGTCCGTCTTCTCCAGCAACTCCTGCGCGCGGCGGATGCGTTGGGCCAGGAGCCATTGCAGCGGAGTCGTCCCGGTGGCGGCCCGGAAGAGGCGGCCGAGGTGGCGGGGGCTCATACGGGCCTGCCGGGCCAGGTCCGCCACGGTCAGCGGCTGGTCGAGGCGCTCGACGATCCACGGGATCAGGGCGGTGAGCGGATGGTCGTCCTGGTCGGGCACGGGCGCGGTGACGAACTGGGCCTGGCCGCCGGAGCGGTGCGGCGGCACGACCAGGCGGCGTGCGGTGGTGTTGGCGACGGCGGAGCCGTGGTCGAGGCGGACCAGATGCAGACACAGGTCGAGGGCGGCGGCCTTGCCCGCGGACGTCAGCACCCGCCCGTTGTCCACGTAGAGGACGTCCGGGTCGACCTCCACCTCGGGATGGCGGGCGGCCAGCACGTCGGTGTGGGCCCAGTGGGTGGTGGCGCGCAGCCCGTCCAGGACGCCCGCGGCGGCGAGCACGAAGGCGCCCGTGCACAGGGAGACCACGCGGGCGCCCGCGTCGTGGGCGGCGCGGACCGCGTCGACGAGGTCGGCGGGCGGGTCCACGTCCACGTCGGCCCAGCCGGGGACGATCACCGTGCCGGCGCGTTCGAGATGGTCGAGGCCGTGGTTGGGCTCCAGGCGGAACGGACCGAAGCCGACGGCGGCGGGGCCGCAGAGTGCGAGGTCGTACCAGGGACCGGTGACGGCGGCGGGCGCGGGACCGAACACCTCGCAGGCGATGGCGAGTTCGAAGTGCAGCATCCCGTCGGTGACGGCCAGCGCGACGGACTGTGCGTCGACAGATCGCATGTCCGTAATTGTACGCACCGTGTCGTTGCGGACACTCACACGTACTCACTCGACGACACCAGGATGTATCGCGTCGGCCGATCGGCACGACACACGAGTTTTCAACGGGAGAGACGAACATGACAGCGGGACAGGGACAGGGACTGGGACTGGGACAGGGGCTGAAACAGGGACAGGGCCTGGGACGGCGCGTGACGGTCTACGGGGCCTACGGGCACACCGGCCGGTTCGTGGTGGCGCACCTGCGGGAGCGCGGCTTCGTCCCGGTCCTGTCCGGGCGCGACGCCGACAGGCTGAAGGCGCTGGCCGCGACGGTCCCCGGGCCGGAGGCGCTGGAGATCCGCCCCGCCGAGGTCGCCGAACCCGCCGCGCTGGACCGGGCGTTGAGTGGCGTGGCGGCCGTCGTCAACTGCGCGGGCCCCTTCGCGACGACCGCCGCACCGGTGATCGAGGCCGCCCTGCGGGCCGGGATCCCGTACGTCGACGTGGCGGCGGAGATCGAGGCGAACGTCGACACGTTCACGCGGTTCGCCGACCGCGCCCGCGCGGCGGGGGCCGTGGTCCTTCCGGCGATGGCCTTCTACGGCGGCCTCGGCGACCTGCTGGTCACCGCCGCGATGGGCGACTGGACGGCGGCCGACGAGGCACACATCGCCTACGGGCTGAACAGCTGGGACCCCACTCCGGGCACACGTGCGGCGGGCAAGGTGTCGGCGGAGCGGCGCGGCGGTCGCCGGGTACGTTTCGCCAAGGGCCGCCTGGAGTACCACGACGATCAACTGCCGACCCTCACCTGGCCCTTCCCCGATCCCGTGGGCCCGCGCCCCGTGCTCGGCGAGTTCTCGATGGCCGACATCGTCACCGTCCCCCACCACCTGGCCGTCCCCGAGGTCCGCACCTACATGACGACCGAGGCCGCGGGCGGTGTCGCCGCACCCGACGCGTCGGCACCCACGGCGGTGGACGAACGCGGCCGCTCCGCGCAGACCTTCCTCGTCGACGTCGTCGTACGCGCGGACGGCGGCGAGCGCCGGATCGCCGCGCACGGCCAGGACATCTACGCCGTCACGGCGCCGCTGGCCGTCGAGGCGGTCGCCCGCATCCTCGCCGGGGACACACGCGCCGCCGGCGTGGTCTCGGCGGGCGAACTCTTCGACGCGCCCGGATTCCTGCGCGCCCTGCGCCCGCATGTCACGCTGGTTCGAGGCTAGCCACGACCGGCGGCAGCAGCCCTTGCACGACGAGGCCGGCGTGCCGCCCCGGCAGCGCGGTGACCTCGACCTGGTGCTCGCGGCCGGAGACCGTGCGGCTCTGCCAGGGGACAGGACGACGGCGTCGAGGTCGGCGGGCAGGTCGTCGACGCCGAGCGCGGGTTCGTGCAGCCGTCTGCTGCTCAGGCCGTGCCCCAGGTAGGCGTGCCAGCCGCGATGCTCGAAACAACGCCCAACGGGATGAACTCGGACCAATCTCTCCCCCGGGGCTCTCGAACCGTTGACGGAGCGGCCCCCGTGGACACGTACAAGCTCAGTGAACCGGAGCGATGGCACGGTCACTCGTCGGCGCGCGGCCGACCTGCCCCACGCAGTCCTCGCCACCGCTCCGGTCGCAGAAAATTCAGCACTGGTGCCCGTGCTCGGCCTTCCCCCCCTGAACGGCCGACGGGTACAGCCCCGCGGGGCGGCCCGCGGGCGTGCCGCCGCACGGCCGGCCGGGGTCCGTCAGGAGACCCGTACGGCCGTCGGCTCAAGCGGCCCGCCACAGTGCGGGCACGTTCGGCGGCTCCCACCCCGGCTGGGCCGTGTGTGCCTGGAGACACACATAGGCGCGGCTCCCGTACGTGACCCGGTCACCCGCCCGGTAGGTGACGCCGACGGCCCATGTGCCGCCCGGCGGGGTGGGGGTGCCGGGGCCGGGGTCCTGCGGCACGTCGAGGACGAAGTCGAAGGCCGCCTCCCGGCCGCTGCTCCCGTCCCGGACGTTCATGAGCAGTCGCGGGTCGAAGATGGTGTCGGTGTTGTTGTTGCGCGGCTCGTTCGGGAAGTACAGCTGCGTGGTCAGGACCCGACGGCCGGGCGCCTGCACCTTGACGTGCAGGTGGCGCGTGCGCCCCGGATACAGGCCCGGCACGATGGTCGTGAGCGTGAACGCGCCGCGTGCGTCGGTGAATTGGTGCCCGCGCAGCCGGAAGCCCGTGTTGTCGTAGGCGCCGCCCGTGTCCGCCTGCCACCAGTCGAGGAGGACGTCGGAGACGGGGAGGCAGGCGCGGCCGAAGACGTAGCCGGTCACGGTGAGCGGCGTGCCGGGCAGGCCGGACTCCCGGAGGTTGCTGCGCAGCGGTGAGTTCGGTTTGAAGTAGGGGCCCTCTGTCTGCTCCGGGGTGGGGTCGTCGCCGTCGTCGCACTCCGGGGTCAGCTCCGGTGTCCCGCCGCTCGTCGCGACCGAACGGGCGAGGGCCGGGCCCGCGGCGAGGGCGGCGGGTATGGCCACGGTGGCCGCGAGCGCCGCGCGCAGCACCGTCTTGCGGCGGACGAGCCGGGGAGAGTCCGCCGCGCCGTCGGCGCCGAGGTCGTCCGGTTCCGCGCCGCGCGTGCCTGCTTCGTCCATGTCTCCTCCTCGTGGGGGTGGTGGGCACCGAAGCTAGGCGGGCGCGGGAGGTGGTTCGAGGGACTGGTGTGCACGGCTGTGGTGTTTTCGGAAGGCGCCGGGGCTGCTGCCGGTCTCGCGCCGGAAGAACCGCCCGAAGTAGGCGGGGTCGTCGAATCCGGTGCGGGCGGCGACCTGTCGTACGGACAGCTCGGTGTGGGCGAGGAGTTGCTGGGCCAGGTAGACACGTGTCTCGATGAGCAGCCGGCCGGGCGGGCGTCCGGTGGCCGCGCGCACCGCCTGGGTGAGGTAGCCGGGCGTGACTCCGAGCCGCTCGGCGCACCCCCGCACGCTCAGGGCCGCCGCCTCGGGGCGGGCGATGAGCCGCGCGAAGTCCTCGGCCACGGCGGCCGTACGGCCCTCGGCGCGCGGCACCCGGCCCGGCCCGTGGCCGACGGGCAGCCGGGCGGCGCGGACGACGCGGACGACGAGGACATGGAGCAGCGACCGCAGGACGCTCTCGTGCCCGGCGGCCCGTTGCCGGTGCTCGGCGATCAGCTCGGCGACGAGGGTCCGGATCGACCGGTCGTGCTCGGCGTCGAGGCCGAACCAGCAGAGCGCACCGAGGTCCCGCAGGATCTCGCGGTCGCCGGGGTGGTCCACCAGGAAGTCGTCGGTGAACAGCACGAGGGAGCCCTCGGGGCCCCGGCCGCCCTCCCAGTGGTGCACCTGTCCGGGGAGGATCACCGCCAGTTGCGGAGGCCGCACGGGCCAGCGGGCGAGGTCGACGACGTGGTCGCCCGAACCGGCGCGGACGTGCACGATCTCGTAGAAGGTGTGCCGGTGCGGCCGGTCCCACCGGGACAGCGGGCCCACCTCCTCGAAGGAGCCCGCGGCGAACGGCGGGGCGCCGGGCCCGGCCACTTCCAGGCGGTGCAGCGGCACGTCCCCCGCGCCGGGGGGCTGGCTCGGGGTTCCCGGTAGGACGGTGGTGCTGCGCATCGGTCACGCTCCTCTCACGGATCACGGATCACGGATCACGGATCACGGATGCGGATCACGGGTCACGGACACCGGCCGGATCGGGCAGATGCGTTCCCCTTCTGGTCTGTACCAACCCCTTGCCCGTCGCCCGGGTCCGCCGCAAGCTCCCTTCATGGAGCTGGAGTTGCGGCATCTCAAGACCGTCCGGGCCATCGCGGACGCCGGCAGCCTGACCCGGGCGGCGGTGGTGCTCGGGGTCGCGCAGCCCGCCCTCAGCGCGCAGCTGAAGCGCATCGAACGAGCCCTCGGCGGGGAGCTCTTCGAGCGCGGCCGGCACGGTGTACGGATCACCGCGCTCGGTGAGCTGGTCCTGGAACGTACCCGCATCGTGCTGCCCGCCGTGAGCGAACTCCAGCGCGAGGCCGCCCGCTTCGCCCGGACGAGGCCGGACGGGGACCGGCCCCGGTCGCGGCTGCGGCTCGGCGGGACGCACGGACCGCTCCTCGGCGCCCTGGTGGACCGGCTCGCCGACGCCGCGCCCGCCACCACCGTGACCACCTGCGCCTCCTGGTCGGAGCGTGAACTCGCCAAGTCGCTCACCGAGGGCGGCCTCGACTTCGTGCTCACCGGCGCGTGCGGCCTGGCTCCGCCGCCGGAACCGCCGGAGTCCCCGCGGGTCCGGTGGGAGGAGATCGCCGTCGACCCGGTCTTCGTCATGCTCGCCGACGGCCACCGCCTCGCCCGGGGCCGAGAGGTCGAATTGACCGCGCTGGCCGGCGAGGAGTGGTCGTGCGTCCCCGGCGACGGCTGCTTCGCGGACTGCTTCACGGCGGCCTGCGCCCGCTCCGGCTTCACGCCCCGGCGGATGTACGAGACGGACACCGCGTCCTGCGTCCACCTCGTGCAGGTCGGCCGGGCGGTCGGGCTCTGCCGGGCCACCTTCCCGCCGACCCCCGGCCTCACCATCCGTCCGCTCGCCGGTACGCCCTTGTCGTGGCGGCATCTGCTGGGCTGGCTCCCCACCGGACAGCAGCCGGACACCGCGGCGGTCGTGCTGGCCCAGGCGCGCGAGGCCCACGCGGACGCGGCGGCGCGCAGCGACAGTTACGCGCACTGGCTGGCCCAGCGCCACCCGGAGCCGGACGCCGTGCCGCACCCGGCACCGGCCGCGCGCCCGCACCCCGCCGCCGGTTCCATAACGCGAGGGCAGGGGGTCGGCTGACGTCTTACGGGCAGGGCGCGTCCCTCCTACGGTGTCGGCACTCCCCACAGATCCAGCACCGGAGCGCTGGATGATCCGCCGCTCCGACGTTCCCCCGATCCCCAGGAGACCTCCCCATGCCTCACAGACACCTCAAGGCCACCTGTGCCGCCGTCGCGGCGGCCGGTGCGCTGCTCGTTTCCGGACTCACCGGCTCCGCGCACGCCGGGGCGGCCCCTTCCCCGGCCGCCCCGACGGCCGCCGAGACCCTGCGCACCGCCTCGGCGCCGACCGCCCTGCTCACCGCGCTCCGGCGCGACCTCGGCCTCACCCGGCAGCAGGCGGACCGCCGCCTGGCCAACGAGGCCGAGGCGGGCGCCACCGCGGGCCGCCTGCGCGCCGCCCTGGGCGGGCACTTCGCGGGTGCCTGGGTGAGCGGATCCGTGTCCGGCACCCTGACCGTGGCCACGACCGACCCGGCCGACGTACGCGCCATCCGCGCGCGGGGCGCCGACGCCGCCGTCGTCGACCACACCCTGGGCGCGCTCGACGCGGCCAAGACACGTGTCGACCGGGCCGCCACACGTCACGCCACCACCAGCACACCCGTCTGGTACGTCGACGTCACCGCGAACAAGCTGGTCGTCCAGGCGACCCGGGCGGACGCCGCCCGCTCCCTGCTCGCCGCGGCCGGTGTCGACGCCTCCCTCACCCGGATCGAGCGGGCCACCGAACAGCCCCGCCCGCTCTACGACCTGCGCGGCGGCGACGCCTACTACATAGGCAGCGGCAGCCGCTGCTCCATCGGCTTCCCGATCACCCGCGGCACCCAGCAGGGCTTCGCCACGGCGGGCCACTGCGGACGCGCGGGCGCCACCACCTCCGGCTCCAACCGGGTCGCGCAGGGCACGTTCCAGGCGTCCGTCTTCCCCGGCAACGACATGGCGTGGGTGGCCGCGAACTCCAGCTGGACCGCGACACCGAACGTCAACGGCTCCAGCGCGCAGGTCGCCGGGTCCACCGTGGCCACGGTCGGCTCCTCCGTGTGCCGCTCCGGTTCCACGACGGGCTGGCACTGCGGGACGGTGCAGCAGCTGAACACCAGCGTGACCTACCAGGAGGGCACCGTCTCCGGAGTCACCCGTACCTCGGTGTGCGCCGAACCGGGCGACTCCGGCGGCTCGTTCATCTCCGGCAGCCAGGCGCAGGGCGTCACCTCGGGCGGCTCCGGCAACTGCACGAGCGGCGGCACGACCTACTTCCAGCCGATCAACCCCATCCTGCAGAGCTACGGCCTGACCCTGAAGACCACCACATCGGGCCCCGGGGACCCGGGAGAGCCCGGCGAACCCGGCGAGCCCGGTGGCACCTGGGCTGCGGGCACCGTCTACCAGGCGGGCGCCACGGTCACCTACGGCGGCGCGACCTACCGCTGCCTCCAGGGCCACCAGGCGCAGGCGGGCTGGGAGCCGCCGAACGTACCGGCGCTGTGGCAGCGGGTGTGAGCACTGCCTGACACCGAGGTGCCGGGGCCCGCCCGAACGGCCGGGCCCCGGCACCTTCTCGACGCTGGACGCGCTCAGAGCGTCACCACTCGACCCGGGCCGCCACCGGCCGGTGGTCGCTGCCGGTCGCCGGGAGCACCCACGCCCTCGTCGGCTCCACACCCCGTACGAGGATGTGGTCGATCCGCACCACGGGGAACGCGGCCGGCCAGCTGAACCCGAACCCCGCGCCTGCCACGTCCTGGGCCGAGCGCAGACGGGCGGTGAGGGCGGAGAACGCGCGGTCGTCCGTGGATCCGTTGAGGTCGCCGAGCAGCGCCACCCGCTCCGTCCGCTCGGCGGCGACGGCGGCGCTCAGCGCCTGGACCCCGCGGTTCCGCTGGGCCGTTGCGAAGCCGCCGCTCGGGGTGGCGCGGGTGGAGGCGAAGTGGGCCACGTACACCGCGAGCGGCCCGCGGCCGGTGGTGACCGTGGTGCGCAGGGCGCGGTTGTCGGCCGTGTCGGCGCTTCCCCGCTTGGTGGCCGCGAGCGGCCCGTGGTCCATCCCGATGTCGACCGGTGCGGTCCCCGACAGCGGGAGCTTGCTCCACAGCCCGACCGTGCCGCGCACGGTGTGGTGCGGGTAGGCCGCCGCCAGCTCCTTCTCGTACGTGGGCGTGGCCCGCGCGGTGATCTCCTCCAGGGCCAGTACGTCGGCGCCCGAGGCAGCGAGGGCGTGGGCGGTGGCCGCCGGGTCGGGGTTGTCCGCGCCGACGTTGTGGCTCACCAGGGTGAGGTCGCCGCCCGCGTGGGACCTGTCGGTGAGCAGCCCGCCGTACAGATTCAGCCACAGCAGGACCGGCAGCAGCAGCGCGGCCACCGCGCACGCGGAGCGCCGCCACAGTGCCGCCGCGAGCAGGGCGGGGACGAAGAGGCCGCACCACGGCAGGAAGGTGTCGACGAGGCTGCCGACGTTGCCGACACCGTTCGGGATGTACGCGTGGAGCAGGAGGAGCAGGGCCAGGAGCACGGCCGATGCCGCGACGATCCGGCCGCGCCGCCACGGTCCGGGGCGCAGGGCGGCGCGGGCCGCCCTGCGGGCGCCGCCGCGCAGGGCGGAGGGGCTGCTGATCACCGTTGCATCCTCGGGTCCTCGGTGGGGTCGGCGTACGGGGCCGGGCAGCCGTCGTCGATCGCGGCGGTGCGCAGCTCGTAGTGCCAGGGTTCGTTCCGGTAGATCCGGCACAGCCCGTACGCGGCGCCGTGCTCGGACAGCCATGCCGTCGCGTCGGAGCGTCCGAGATCGACGGCGTCGCCGGACACGTGCGGGGAGGTCGCCGCGGTCGCCACCCAGCGGGCCGCCTCGTCCTCGGAGCCGTACTCGGCGACGGCCTCGCGCAGGAGCTGGTTCTGGTAGGCGGCGGAGCGCCAGCCGCTGTTGAGGCGGAAGACGGTTCCCGTGCCGCCGGCCGCCCGCGCCGCCCGGTGCAGTGCGTCGCGCAGCTCCGGGTCGAGGCGGGCCACGGCCGGGAGGCCGGTGTCGAAGACGGTCGCGCCGTCGGGAACGACACCGTCCGCCGTGTCGGGCGCGCCGTCGCGCGCTGCCCGTGAGCCGAGCGGTGACGGCCGCGCGGGGGGCGCCGCCGTCGAGGTCGGCTGCGCCGAGGCGGCCCCGGAATGCGTCCCCTGGCGAGCGAGAACGGCGGTGCCCGCCGCGATGACGGCGACCAGCGCGACGGCGACGAGCCACCACCGCGTCCGGCGGCTCGGTCGGCTCGGCATGTGTGCTGAAGGTGTGGTGCGATCCATGACGTCAGTCAAGGAGCGGCCGTGTTGCCGACACGTATGCGGTTTTCGATATGCCCGCGATATGCGGCGGCTCGTAGCCTCGTTCCCATGCGTGTGCTGATCGTGGAGGACGAGCCCTACATGGCGGAGGCCATCCGTGACGGCCTGCGCCTGGAGGCCATCGCGGCCGACATCGCGCTGGACGGGGAGAGCGCGCTGGAGCTGCTGAGCGTCAACGCGTACGACATCGCCGTCCTCGATCGCGATGTGCCGGGACCGTCCGGTGACGAGATCGCGCGGCGGATCATCGCGTCCGGCAGCGGTATGCCGATCCTCATGCTCACCGCCGCCGACCGCCTCGACGACAAGGCGTCCGGGTTCGAGCTCGGCGCGGACGACTACCTGACGAAACCCTTCGAACTGCGCGAACTCGCGCTGCGGCTGCGGGCGTTGGACCGCAGGCGCGCACACAGCAGGCCGCCCGTGCGGGAGCTCGCGGGGCTGCGTGTCGACCCGTTCCGCAGGGAGGTCTACCGCGACGGCCGGTTCGTCGCGCTGACCCGGAAACAGTTCGCCGTGCTCGAGGTCCTGGTCGCGGCCGAGGGCGGTGTCGTGAGCGCCGAGGACCTCCTCGAACGGGCGTGGGACGCGAACGCGGACCCGTTCACCAACGCCGTGCGCATCACGGTCTCCGCACTGCGCAAGCGGCTCGGCGAACCCTGGCTCATCACCACCGTGCCCGGCGTCGGCTACCGCATCGACACTCACACCCGTGCGGGCTCCGGGGAGGGCGATCGTGGTTAGGGAGCCCGGGGTGAGCGTGCGGCTGAAACTCACCCTCAGCTACGCCGGTTTCCTCACGCTGGCCGGGGTCCTGCTGCTCGCGGCGGCGTGGTTCTTCTTGATGCGTGTGCCGCACCCCGGGCTCATCGTCCAGCCCGGATACCGCCTTCCGGTGCTGCGCGCCTTCGCGCCGATGGCCGCTGTCGTGCTGGCCTTCCTGTTGCTGTTCGGCCTGGTCGGGGGGTGGTTCCTGGCCGGCCGGATGCTCGCGCCGCTGACCCGGATCACGGACGCCACCCGGCTCGCCGCCACCGGGTCGCTCTCCCACCGCGTCCGGCTGCCGGGCCGCGAGGACGAGTTCCGCGAGCTCGCCGACGCCTTCGACACGATGCTCGCCCGGCTCGAGGCGCACGTCGCCGAGCAGCGCAGGTTCGCGGCCAACGCCTCCCACGAGCTGCGCACGCCGCTGGCCATCTCCAAGACGCTCCTGGACGTGGCCCGCAGCGACCCGGACCGCGACGCCGACGAGCTGTTCGACCGGCTCCACACGGTCAACACCAGGGCGATCGGCCTGACCGAGGCGCTGCTGCTGCTCAGCCGGGCCGAGCAGCGGGCCTTCGCCCGCGAGCGCGTCGATCTGTCGCTCGTGGCGGAGGAGGCCGTCGAGACGCTTCTCCCCCTGGCGGAGAAGCACGGGGTCACCGTCGAGATCCACGGCGACATCAGCATGACCAGCGGATCGCCCGCGCTGCTGCGCCAGTTGGCGGTGAACTTCGTGCACAACGCGATCGTCCACAACCTGTCCGGCGGGGGCACTGTGTGGGTCAGCACGGGTGTCCAGGCCGGCGCGGTGGTGCTGACGGTCGAGAACACGGGCGAGGTCCTCGCCCCTGCTCTCGTGGCGACGCTCAGCGAGCCGTTCCAGCGCGGCACCGAACGCGTCCACACCGATCACGCCGGGGCCGGCCTCGGCCTGGCCATCGCCAAGACGATCGCCGAGGCCCACGACGGAGCACTCACCCTCACACCGCGCTCGTCGGGAGGGTTGCGCATGACGGTGGAGCTGCCCCTGTCCACAGCGTGAGCCGCACGCCGGTTACCACCGGGACTTGCCCCGTGAAACCGATCGGTTTACTCTTCCGAGAGTAGGAAACCGATCGGTTTCCAACGGCTTTCCAGCTTTCCACGGGCCTCTCCATGGCCCTTCAACGGCAGGGACGGAGCGAGTCATGACCGCGATCGAAGGCGCAGTGGTCCTGGTGACGGGTGGCGGCAGAGGCATCGGAAAGGCCCTCGTGGACGGCCTTCTCGACCGAGGAGCGAAGAAGGTGTACGCCACCGCCCGCGATCCGCGCACCATCACGGACCCGCGTGCGGTGCCGCTGGCCCTTGAGGTCACCGACCCCGCGTCCGTCGAGGCCGCCGCGCGTACGGCGGGGGACGTGACCATCCTGATCAACAACGCGGGCGTCTCCACCCACGCGTCCTTCCTGGACTCCCCGCTCGACGACGTGCGCCGGGACTTCGAGACGAACTTCTACGGGCCGCTGCTCACCGCCCGCGCGTTCGTCCCCGTCATCGAACGCGCCGGCGGCGGACACATCCTGAACGTGCACTCCGTGCTGTCGTGGATCGGCCTCGCCGGTTCCTACAGCGCCTCCAAGGCCGCGCTGTGGTCCCAGACCAACTCGCTGCGCCTCGATCTGGCCCCGCGGGGCATCTCCGTCACCGGGCTCCACGTCGGCTACGTCGACACGGACATGACCGCGGCGATCGACGCCCCGAAGTCCTCACCGGCCGACGTCGCCGCCCAGGCCCTCGACGGCATCGAGAACGGGGCCTTCGAGGTGCTCGCCGACGAGCTGACCCGCCAGGTCAAGGCGGGCCTCTCGGGCGACATCCCGGCCCTGTACCCGCAGCTGGCCGCCTGACCGGCCGCCGTGAACCGCTCGGCTCCCCGGAGGTAACCTCGCCCCATGGCCACCACCACGGACAAGGCGTCCACCACGGACAAGGCGTCCACGAGGGACCGGCTGCTCGACGCGGCCATGGAACTCTTCTACCGCGACGGCGTCTCTCTCGGCGTCGAGGCCCTGTGCCGGGCCGCCGGAGTGTCGAAGCGCTCGATGTACCAGCTCTTCGGCGGCAAGGACGAGGTGCTCGCGGAGAGCCTGGCGCGGCGGGCGCCCGCGTACCGGCGCACCTTCGGCCTGGACGCGGAGACCGAGCGGCCGCCCCGCGAGCGCATCCTGTACGTGTTCGAGCAGTTGGAGCAGGCGTCGGCGGCGGCGGACTACCAGGGATGTCCGTTCCTGTCGGTCCTGGTCGAGCTGAAGGACCAGGACCACCCGGCGCGCGCCGTCGCCCTGCGCGCCAAGAACTCCCTGACCGAGGTCTTCCGCGCGGAGGCCGAGCGCGGCGGCGCCCACGACCCCGAACTGCTCGCCCGTCAGCTCACCCTCGTCTTCGACGGCGCGAGCGCGCGGGCGGGCGCGAAGGCGGAGACCCTGCGGGGCCTGGCCACCACGACGGCCAGGGCCTTGCTCGACGCGGCGGGCATGGAGTAGTCCCGGTCCGACATCGACACGGCTGTTCAGGGCCTTCAGCGCGACGTGCGGCGGGAAACCGGCGCCGCCACGGCCGCCCTCGCGTACATCAGCCACCTCGCGCTCGGGCTGCTGCACGGGCTCGGCGTGACCGGGCGCCGCGTCCCGGAGGACGGCAGCCTCGTAGCAACCGGCGGCCTGAGCACGCTCAGCGCGACGACCCCGCCGGTCACCGCGCTCGACGCGCCGCTGCGCGAAGTCGGTTCGCTCGCCGGGGCCACGGCGGCCGCCGCCGTCCGCGCGTCCTGGAACGGCGCGGATGGACGACGGGTGCCGGGTCGCCTCGGGCTCGTACACCTGGGACCTGACCGCGCGACCCCGCGACGGTCAGGGCGCCGATCTGTCCCTGTCGGGGACGACCACCGTGAACTGACGTCACGCCACCGCGTACTTCCGGCCACATCCGCGCATCTCGGCCACTTCGACGCCGACACGACAACCCTTGCCCGGTCCGGGATGTCACACCAAGCAGGAGGAAGCACTCCAAGAACAACAAGGGGGAAATATGCGATTCAACCGTTCTGTGCTGTCACTGTCCGCGGTGGCGGCCCTCGCGGCGGGCTCCACGGCCGTCCTCGCGTCACCGGCCTCCGCCGCACCCAACACCACACCGCAGAAGGTCTGCGGGAGTGCCTACAAGACCGTGAACTCCGCGGCGGTCGGATCGCTCGGGACCATCTACCTCACCTACAACAGCAGCAACGGCCGCAACTGTGTCGCGACCATCCGCTCCACCCCCGGCACCGCGGTCGACATGTCGGCCTGGGTCTACGTCCCCGACACCGACCAGGGGGACTCGGACTACGGCCGCTACACCTCGTACGCCGGTCCGGCCTACGTGTACGGCAAGGCGCACTGCGTGGACTGGGGCGGCAGCATCAAGAACGTCTACGTCTCGGTGTACGGCTCCAACTGCGGGGCCCTGAAGGAGCAGCGGGTCACCACGATCCGCTGACGCATCTCCGCCCCGGCCAGGTCACGGACCTCGGCCGGGGCGGTGGCGTGCGTGAGATCATCCGCGCATGGGCGATGACCTCGAACTCGCAGTGAATGCTCTGGCGATCAACGTCACGATCCCGGAGGCGCTCCGCTGGACGGACACCCGGCGCGGCCAGGTGTTCGCCCTCACCACACTCAACGTCCGGCTCCTCCCCGACGGACACCTCGCCACGAAGGCGTACGGCAGGCCAGTCGAGGGCGGCCGGGGCGCCTACGTGTCGTTCCCTGTTCCCGACAGACCCGAACTGGCGGCGCTGATCTCGCAGGCCGCCGAGCGCGCCGGGGAGTTGTGGGCCGCACACCGCGGTCTCGGCTGAGCACGGAGGACGGACGCGTCAGCCCTCAGCCCTCAGCCCTCAGCCCTCAGCCGTCAGCCGTCGGGGGGTCACCTCCCCCGCGCCACCTGCGCGGCCAGCAGATGCGAGTCGAGGAGCGTCATGTCGGCGGTGCGGTCGGCCCGCGAGTAACCCGCCAGCATGCGTTTCGTCGTGACCAGGGCCTCCGGTGCGCGGCGGCCGAGGGGGCGGGTCCAGGCGGAGACGGCCCGTTCGAGGCCGTCGGCCGGGGTCACCTTGTGCAGGAGGGAGATCCGGTGCGCGGTGGCCGCGTCGAACGTGTCGCAGGTCAGCATGAGTTCCCGGATCCTGGCGGCGCCGCCCTCGGAGATCAGGCGGCCCATGGCACCGCCCCAGGCCGGGGGCAGCCCGACGCCCACCTCCGGCATACGGAAGGTGCAGGTGTCCGCGCCCGCGCGCAGGTCACAGTACGAGGCCAGGGCGAGGCCCGCGCCGATGACCTTGCCGTGCAGTTGCGCGATGGTGACCGCGTGGGTGTTCTCGAGCGCCTGGCACAGACGGTGGGCCTTGTCGGCGATGCGGCGCAGGGCGGCCCCGGTCGGGTCCGTCTCCATGGCGGCCTGGAACTCGGTGCGGTCGGCGCCCAGGCAGAAGTTCTCGCCCAGGGAGGAGAGCACCAGGACACGCAGGTCGGGGCGGTCGTGGAGGTCGTCGAGGACCGCTGTCAGGGCGTCGAGGACGGCGGCGCTCAGCGTGTCGTCGCCCTGCCCCTCGGGGTTGAGGCGGACGTGCAGGACCGGGCCGTCCTCCTCGACGAGGACCGCCTTACGGGACGCCCCGGACGCGTCGGAGGCCTCGGAAGACCCGGCCGACTCCGACGACCCGGTGAAGAAACGATTCAGCATTGTCATGCGAAAGCAACGTCCAAACTCAGGGGGCGCCGGAACGCCACGCGGGGCGCCCAGGTCGGGGGGCGTACGAGGGTGAGCCGGGGAAGGCGCTGGATCATGCGGCGGAGCAGGGTGTGCGCCTCGAGCCGGGCCAACGGGGCGCCGAGGCAGTAGTGGATGCCGCCGCTGAAGGCGAGGTGGGCCGGGCGGCGCAGCGGGTCGAAGCGGTGGGGGTCGGGGTGCCGGGCCGGGTCGCGCTGGGCCGCCGCCACCATCAGGTGCACCATCTCGTCCTGGCGTATCTCGATCCCGCCGAGGACGGTGTCCCGGGAGGCGACCCGGCTGATGACATGGGTCGGCGGGTCGTACCGCAGTGATTCCTCGACGAATGCGGGGACGAGTTCGGGGCAGGAGGTCAGCAGATCCCACCGCTCGGGGTTCTCGACCAGACGCAGTGCCATCGTTGTCAGCAGGGTCGCGGTCGTCTCCAGTGCGGCCAGGACGACGAACAGGGCGAGCAGGTAGACCTGTTCGTCGGCCTCGGCGCGGTCCGGTTCGAGGGCGTCCCACGTCCGTATCCACCCGGAGACGGGGTCGTCGCCGGGCCGGGCGCGCCGGCTGCGGACCAGCTCGACGAAGTAGGCGCGCAGTTCGGCGGTGGCCGCGTCGGACCGGGCGAGCTGGCTGGCGGACGGGAGCAGTTCCTGGGTGAAGACCTGCTCGTGGGTCAGGGCGCGCAGCCGGGGCCAGTCCGCCGCGGGCAGCCCGAGCCAGTGCCCGACGGCCGCCACGGGCAGCTCCTCGCTGACCGCGGCGGCGAAGTCGGTACCGCCCTCGCGCAGTTGCTCGACCAGCGCGTCGAGGAGCTGGTCGGTCACGGTCTCGACGGTCCGGCCGAGGTCCGCGATGGTCGAGCGGTCGAAACCGCCGGCGGCGCGGCGTACGCGCGTGTGGTCCGGGGGGTTGAGCGCGGGAAGGGTCTTGCCCATCTCCCGCGAGGAGGGCGCGTTCCAGCGCGTGCCCGCCCCCTGGCGTTCTCGCCAGCGCGCGTCCGGTTCGAGCCACTCGCGACTTCGCAGGATCTGGTCGCAGACGTCGAAGTCCGTGACGAGGGAGCCGCCCCAGGGGGCCGGGCTGACCCCGCCCCTGGCCGCGAGTTCGGCGTAGAGGGGAAAGGGGTCGGCCTGTCCTTTGGCGGTTCGCAGTCGTGAGAACAGTGAGACGGCGGCCCGACGGTCGTAGGGCTGAGCGGAGACAACTCCCATGGCGACGGCTCCTTCCTGAGCTTCGAGCGCCATGGATACCCACAAGATCGTTGAACCATCCAATTACTTACTGTTTTCGCGGAGTTACTTAAATCACTCGCCCCGGGTCCAGGAGAGGAATCGGCTGAAGAGACCCCCTTTGCGCTGCTTCGAAGCAGCGGAACCGGCATCCACCTGGTTGTTCCGTGCCACCAGCGCATCCGCGGGGGCGACCGAGGGCCGGGAAGCGGAACCGGAGGACGACTGACTCAGATCGCCGCCTGCAAAGGGAATCGTTCGCGGAGTGAAACGGACCGGGAGCGTCACCAGGGAGCGGCTCCACGGCGAGGGCACCCACGCGAGAGCCGCGAACGGACGGCTCAGCTCGACGTCGGGAAGCCGCTTCAGGAGCGACTCGACGGCCGTGACCGCGATCATGAACGCCGGGTCCTTGGCCGGGCAGCCGTGCGGCCCGGCCCCGAAACCCAGATGCGCCTTCGCGCTGAGCTGCTCGCGGTGGACGCTCAGCTTGGGATCGGTGTTGGCCGCGGCGAAGGAGATCAGCACCGGGTCGTTGGCGCGAATCGTCCGGCCGCCGAGCTCCACGTCGTGCGTCGGGTAGTGCGCCGCGTAGTTGGCGATCGGCGCGTAGTTCCACAGCGTCTGGGAGACGGCGCCCTCGACCGGGAGACCGGCCTGCCAGTCCTCGCCGAGGTAGAGCGCGGTGCTGGTCCCGATGGTCGCCGCGAGCGGCGCCGTACCCCCGGAGAGCAGGGTGACGAGCTGGTGCAGCACCTCCTCGTCGCTCAGCCCCGCCGGGTGCTGCATCAGACGCGACGTCACATCGGTGCCGGGCCGGCGGTGCTTGAGGGCGATCAGCTCGGCCAGCGCGCCGCCGAGGACCTCGTCCGCGCCGGGCGTGCCCTCGAAGATGCCGCTGATGCCGGAGATGACCCGGTCACCGATCTCGGGCGGGCAGCCGAACAGCTGGCTGAAGACGAGCAGCGGCAGCGGGGCGGCGTAGGCCGCCATCAGGTCCGCCTCGCCGCCGCGTTCGGCGCTGAAGCGGCTGATCAGGTAGTCGGCGGACTGCTGCGTGAGCCGCACGAGCTGGCGCTCGTCGACCGTCGCGAGGCTGTCGGTGACGACCTGGCGCAGCCGCGCGTGCGCCGCGCCGTCGCTGAAGAGGGCGTTCGGCCGGTAGCCCATCATCGGCAGGGCCGGGCTGTCGGCGGGGACGCGCCCCTCGTTCAGGGCGTTCCAGCGCCGGGAGTCGCGGACGAACGACGCGGGGTTGTGCAGGATGTGCAGGGCCGCGTCGTAGCTGGTGACCAGCTCGACCTCGACGCCCGGGGCGATGTCCACGGGCGCGCTGGGTCCGGCCGCGCGCAGGTGCGCGTAGTGCCCGTCGGGGTCGGCGCCGAACGAGGGACCGTAGAGGTGGAGGTTCTCGTGCGCGGGGCAGCCCTGCGGTATGTGCGAGGTGTCTTGGGGGTGCTGCATGGCGGGGGGCTCCTAGGCGAGCAGGGACATGAGGTGCTTCACGAGGGTGATGAGTGCCTGCGCCGCGGACTGCTCGTCGCGTACGTCGCACTTGACGACCGGCGTCTCGGGCGAGAGGTTCAGCGCCTCGTGCACCTCCTCGAGCGGGTAGTCGACGGTGCCGTCGAAGTGGTTGACGCCGATGGCGTACGTCAGGCCGAACCGCTCCACGAGGTCGAGGACCGGGAACGACTCGTCCAGGCGCTCGGGGTCGACGAGGACCAGCGCGCCGAGGGCGCCCCGGGACAGCTCCTCCCACATCTCCTTGAACCGCTCCTGTCCGGGCGTGCCGAACAGGTAGAGGACGAGGGACTCGCTGAGGCTGAGGCGGCCGAAGTCCATGGCGACGGTCGTGGTCGTCTTGTCCGGCGTGCCCGAGAGGTCGTCGAAACCGACGCTGGCCTCGGTGATCTCCTCCTCGGTGCGCAGCGGCTCGATCTCGGAGAGGGCGCCGATGCAGGTGGTCTTCCCGACCCCGAAGTGCCCCACTATGAGGATCTTCACCGCATGGGAGACGTCTGGATCCAGGTACAAGAAGTCACGCTCCGAATCGGTTCTTCAGGCCATTGAGGACGGCGCTGACCAGTTCCCTGTCGACCCGTTCGGCGCGCGGTATGGGTTTTCTGACGAGGATCAGGCCGCTCTCCTCCAACTGCGCGAGCAGGATGCGTACGACGCCCAGCGGCAGGTGGGTGTGGCCGGCCACCTCGGCGACGGACAGGAATCCGTCGGCGACGAGGTCGACGACCGTGCGCGCCTCCGGGGAGAGTCCGCGCATGGCGGCCTCGCCGTCGCGGGCGGCGGTCACCAGGGCCGTGTGCTCGTACTGGTGCTCAGGGGGCAGGGCGCGCCCGTTCGTGATCACGAACAGGGGCACTAACGGGGCGGTGAGCTCGGGCCCCTCGTCCGGGTCCTCAGACATCAGCGGCTCCCCCGCCGTACGGCGACTGCGCGGTCAGGTCGGGCACCACCTCGTGCAGCCGCGTGGTGAACTCCTCGATGTCGCAGTCGTGTTCGGCGGCGGCGGCCAGGAAGGCCCCGCCACCTGCGGCGATCAGGAAGATCCAGCCGTGCGAGAACTCGATGACGGTCTGGCGCCACGCGGGCTCCTCGACGTCCCCCGCGAACTGGGCCGTCACCCGGCTGTAGGCGTGGATGCCGGTCATGGCGGCGGAGATGGTGTCCGCCATGTCCCGGGGCATCCCCGCGGTCGCCCCGATCGGCAGCCCGTCGCCGCCGAGCAGTACGGCGTGGCGGGCGCCGCGCACCTCGGCGACGGTCTTGTCGAGGGCGGGCAGCACGAACCCCGAGCCGCTGGTGGCCGAGTGCCGGGCCGCGTCGCCCCCGCTGTTCGCCGCGCTCTCGTCCGTCGGGACGCGTGGCGCCGAGGTGAGGTTGTTGCCGAGCCGGGCCACCAGGCGGTGCATGCGGAAGGAGATCTGCTGCATGTCCACGTCGGGCTCGGCCGCCGCGGCGAGGTAGGCGCCCTGGCCGGCCCCGATCAGGAAGATCCAGCCGTGCGAGAACTCGATGATCGTCTGGCTCCACTCGCCGTCCTTCGCCGGACCGGCGAAGTGGGCGGTGGCCCGGCTGAGGGACTGCATCCCGGCCATGGCGGCGGAGATGGTGGAGACGTCCTTGGCGTCCAGGCCCTCGGTCGCGCCGCGCGGCAGACCGTCGGCGGACAGCAGGACGGCGTGGCGCGCCCGGGGCACGTTCTGCACGATGTCCTGGAGCATCCAGGACAGGTCTGAGGTCATGCGTCTTCGGACCCTTCCGCCGGGGCCGCCTCAAGGTTGCGGCCCGACATCGTTCCCCGCTGGAAGGCGCCGAGGCTGCGGCCCGAGGTGCGCGGCACCTCCGTGGCGCCCCGGGGGCCGGGCCGGCCGGTCGCGGCGTCGGTCACGCTCGTGACCGGGGACTGGCGCGCTCCGCGCTTCGGCAGGCCGTGCACCGTCCGCCTCGGGGCGGGGGCGGGCCGCTCGTCCGCGGGACGCTGCTCGGCCTCGATGCGCGGCTCGGGCTGGCGGATCGGGCTGACCGCCGCCTCCCTCGGCTGCGCGGGCGCGTCGTCGGCCTGCGGGGGCGTCTCCTCCATGGTCCACAGCTCCTCGGGCAGCAGGACGACGGCGCGGACGCCGCCGTACCGGGAGACTCCGGTGACGTCCACCTTGAAGCCGTACTGACGGGCGATCAGGCCGATGACGGGGAAACCGAACTTCGGCTGGTTGCCCAGCTGCGACAGGCGGGGGACGTCGTTGCCGGAGAGCAGTGCGGTCGCCCGCTGCCGGTCCTCGTCGCTCATGCTGACACCGGCGTCGTCGATGACGATGCACAGGTTGTTCTGCACCCGCTGGAACGTCACCTCGATCGGGGCGTCCTGCTGGGAGAAGCTGGCAGCGTTGTCAAGCAGCTCCGCGACGGCGAGCGCCACGGGTGCGACGGCCGACGCCTTCAGCGCGAGGCCGGTCTGCTGCATGATGGCGACCCGGTTGAAGTTGCGGATCTGGCCCTGGGCGCTGCGGACCACGTCGTAGACGCTGGCGGGCCGTGAGCGGCGGCCGAGCGGGGCGCCGCACATCACGGCGATGCCCTGCGCCTTGCGCGCCATCTGGGCGTTGGCGTGGTTGACGTCGAGCAGGTCGCTGAGGACGGCGTGCCCTCCGTACCTGCGCTGGATGCTGTCGAGCAGCGTCGTCTGCTCGGCCGCGAGGCTCTGCAGGAAGCTGGCGGCGCCCTTGAGGACGGCCTTGGTGTTCTCCTCGGCGGCTTCCTTCGCCTCCAGGATCGCACCGTCGCGCTCGTCCCAGATGCGCTGCAACTCGACGCGGGACACGTGCAATTGACTGTTCAGGGTGGACAACTGCTGGCGCAGCTCCGCCTCGGTCTGCTTCTTCTTCGCCGCGAGGGCTCTACTGCGGGCGGTGAGTGCCACAACAGCGGCGATGGATATCGCGGCTATCGCAACCAGGCACCACACAAGTGCGTCTCGTGTCATGGAAACCTTTCTCGGCGCATGGCATGCAGTGAGCGACAGATGCACGTCGTCGGGGCCCACGCCACGGCCCGGGACACCGCCCGGCAGGCGAGGCACATGTGGGGGCCGCGTCGCAAGGCGGCGCGCGGGACGAGTGGATCAAGATCGCGGATGCCGGGATGCTATCACCGTGATCACGGCTCGGAATCCGCGCGGAGACGTCCCCTCGGACGCCCCCGCATCCCCGTGCTGACAGCGCCGAAAGCCCTGCTGAGCCCTGGGTTGGGACCTCGCCGCTCCCCCTCTCCACCAGGCGTGATGTCCGCATTTCAACAGAACGTCAACGGGCGTTCGAATACCCCGCTCACTAGATGAACACCTAGGGAATTGCCCGCGGCGCGCGGTGTCGGCGCGGACGGGCCGCATGACCCGAGGGACTGTTTTCAGCCACCGGACGATCAGAAGTTGGCCAAAATCTACAACCGTGTAGATGCGGTGGGTCGGGGGTGTGACGGCCACCGTCGACTGCCGACGGAACCGTGCACCGGATCTTCACAGGCGCGGTGTTGCGGGGTGCCCCGGCCGGCGGGGGGAGGCACCGGCCCGGCGTTGCCCACACCCGCACCGTCCCCCGGGGGCCCGCCGTACCCCCGTACTGCGGTTGCCCCCACCCCCGAGTGGCCAGCCACCCCGAGTGACCGGGTGCGGGCGGCTGCCTAGCGTTGCGGCATGTCCGAGTTTCTGATCACCGCGAGTCCGGTCGTCGCACGCCTGCGCAGACGTGCCGGCGTGGGGGCGTTGCTGGCGGCTCTCGTCGTGCCGCTCGCGCCCGTTGCCGCGCAGGCCGCCGAGGTCGCGCCGCGTACTGCTACTGCTACTGCCTGCGGTTCGCACGGCGAGTTGCGTCAGGCGTTGCGCACGCTCGTCGATCGCGATCGGATCACCGGGGCCGCGGTCCTGGTCACCGACGCCGACGCTGGCGCGCCGTGCGGGACCCATGCCGAGGCCGTCGGGACGGCGGACCGGGTCACCGGGCGCCCCATGAACGCGGCCGACCGATTACGCGCGGGCAGCGTCACGAAGACGTTCACCGCGACGGTCGTCCTGCAACTCGCCGCCGAGCACCGGCTCACGCTGGACGCGCCCGTCGACCGCTATCTGCCCGGCATGATCCGGCGCAACGGCCACGACGGCCGCCGCATCACCGTACGGCAACTGCTGCGCCACACCAGCGGCCTGCCCGACTACCTCGAAGCCCCGGAGTGGGAGCACCCCGAGCGCCTGCGGTACCGCCACTTCGAGCCGCGCGAACTCGTCGACCGGGCCCTGGACCTGCCCCGCCCGGACCGCACGTGGCACTACGCCACCACCAACTACCTCCTCGCGGGCCTGATCATCGCCAAGGTCACCGGCCGCTCCCCCGAGGCGGAGATCACCCGCCGCGTGATCCGCCCCCTCGGCCTGCGCGACACGTACTGGCCCGGCGACGACACCCGCATACAAGGCCCGCACTCCCGCTCCTACTTCACCGCCGAGGACGGCCGCCTCGTCGACGGCACCGCCTGGAACACGACGTTCGGCGGAGTCGGCGGCGCGCTGATCTCCACGCCCGCCGACCTGACGAGGTTCGGCACCGCACTCCTCGGCGGCCGTCTGCTGCCCCCGGCCCAACTGGCCGAGATGCGCGACACCGTGGCCGCCGACCCCGACCGGCTCTGGCCCGGCGCCCGGTACGGCCTCGGCCTGATCGCCTCCCCGCTGCGCTGCGGCGGCCGGTGGTGGGGGCATGCGGGGACCGTGCCCGGCGGCCACCGGGCGCTGACCGCCGTGGGCCCCGGCGGACGAAGTGTCGCCGTCGCGCTCAACCAAGTACCGGACACGCTCCAGGCCGAACTCGACTTCCTGGACGTCGTCCAGGCGGCCTTCTGCGAGAACCCGCCATCCAGCCGAACGACGCGCTCCACCGAAGGGAAGCACCAGTGACGCGCTCAGCCCACCCTCCGCACACCCCCGCGAGGACAGCGAGAAAAGCGGCCCTCGGCCTCGCCGCCACCGCCCTCGCCCTGACCGCCCTGCCCGCCACGACCGCCCAGGCCCACGCCGCCTCCGACCCCCTCGCCCGCTACCACCACCAGCGCCTCGACTGGAAGAGCTGCGTGCTCGGCGCCGACGACGCGACCGACAAGGAGCTGGAACAGGCGGGCGCCGAGTGCGCCGACGTGACCGTACCGCTCAGCTACGACGCGCCTCGCGGCCGTACGATCACCGTCGCCGTCTCCCGGATCCGCGCCACCGACACCGCCCACCGCGTCGGCCCGCTGCTGCTCAACGGCGGCGCGGCCCCGGCGGGCACAGACGATCGGACGCCCTTGCAAAGCCTGGGCGACCTGGGTCGCAAGCGTACGTCGCCGCACGCTACGACGTGTTGGGCGTGGACCCGCGCTTCGTCGGCCGCTCCACCCCGCTGGACTGCCGGTGGCCGACCGGCTCCGCGTTCCGCGGCGCGGGCGCCGACCGCGCCGGTTCGACCGCATGGCGGCCTTCTCCGGCGACCTCGCCGACCGCTGCCGCCGGCACGCCGGTGACGTCCTGCCGACGCCACCACTCGCAACCACCGCCCCGGACATGGACGTCATCCGCGACCGCGCTCGCGAGCGGCGCATCTCCTACCTCGGGTACTCGTACGGCAGTTACCTCGCCAGGTGTACGCGAGCATGTTCCCCGGCCGGCACCGACCGCGTCGTCCTGGACGGTGTCATCGACCGGACGCCTACGGCCCGAGCTCCTCCAGGGCGCCGGAAGGCCAATCGGCACGCCTTGGAGGATGGGCCTCGTGGGCCGCCCGTCCGCGACGCGGCTATGGCTGGCCGCACCCGTGGCGTCGCCGCCAACCTCTGGCCTCGCAACACGCGTGGACGAACACATACTCCCTCTCATCCTCTTCAACGGGCTCTCGCAGGACAACGACGCGCCTACGGGACTCGCCAGGGCGTCCAGACCTGCGGCGCGCGCGACGGCAGCGCGTGACGCCTCCCCCTGGCTCGCCGGTGTCCTCGCCTTCGAGCTGACCGCGCCGACTCCGCCTCCGCGTACGGCATGTGCAGGACCGCGATCCTGGCGGGACGCCGCCGCCGGGAACCGGAGGTCTACTGGCGCGACGTACAACGGGCACGCGCGCGTGACGCCTTGTTCGGCCCCGTCACCGCCAACCTCAACCCGTGCGCCTTCTGGGACGCGCCCCGCGAACGCCCGACCGCCATCAGGGCCGACCTGCCCGCCCTCCTGGTCAACGCCACGGGCGACCCCCGCACCACCTACGACGGCGCCGCGGCGGTGCGCCGGGCATGGCCCTCCTCCCGCCTGGTCACCTTGCGCGGCGCCGACCAGCACGCGGTGTTCGGCGTCTACGGTTCCGCGTGCGCCGACGCCGCGGTCAACAGCTACCTGGCCACCGGCAGGCTGCCGCACAAGGACGTGAGCTGCGCCGGGCGCGGACGGTGAGCCTTACCGGGTGCGGACGCTGAGCCCACGGACGCTGAGCCCACGCGCCTTGTCCTGAGCGGGCGCGCCCCGGGATGATCGGCGATCATGCGAATCGAGGAACTCAACGCCGCCGAGCGCCGGTTGTGGCGCTCCTTCGCCCGGGGCGAGACCGTGGACGTGGCCCAGGAGGAGCCGGGCGTACGGGCGGAGGTCGTCGCGGCGCTGTTGCTGGGCGACGGCGAAGGCCCCGCCCCGGGTGAGCGCCCGGCGCTCCGCCTGACCGGCGCCACGGTCACCGGAACCCTGGACCTGCGGTTCGCGGAGATCACGGCGCCGGTCGTCCTCGACGCGTGCCGTCTCGACGCCGCGCCGCTGTTCCAGGGCGCCCGGACCCGCGACCTGGTCCTCACCGACTGCACCCTGCCCGGTCTCGCCGCCGGGTCGGCACAGATCGACGGCCGGCTCGTGCTGGCCCGCTCGCGCCTGAGCGGGCCGCTCGTGGTCGGCCGCGCCCAGATCCACGGCGACCTCGACCTCCGCGACACGGCCGTCACCGCTCCGGGCACCGAGGCGATCTCGGCGGTCCGCCTCACCGTGGGCGGCGACGTCCTGGGCACCGGTCTCGCCGTCCGGGGCGGGTTCCGCCTCTCCGGCGCCGTCATCGCGGGCGAGTTCGACCTCGAAGGCGCCTCCCTCCGCAACCCGGGCGGCCATGCCCTCGACGCCTACCACGTCCAGACCGGCGAGGACTTCACCTGCCACCCGGGGTTCAGCGCCGAGGGCCGCGTCATCCTCTCCGGCGCGACGGTCGCGGCGGCGATCGGCTTCTGCGGCGCCCGTCTGTCCCACCCCGGCGACATCGCCCTGGAGGCCGTCGACGTCCACGTCACCCGCAACCTCGACCTCGGTGTCGGTCTCACCGTCGACGGCGGCGTGCGGCTCGACGGCGCCCACATCGGTACGCGGCTCAGCCTCCACGACGCCGTACTCAGGAATCCGGGAGGCACCGCCCTCTCCCTCCGACTGACCCAGGCCCGCGAGACCGACCTGCGGACCCGGGTGCCAGCCGTCGGCACCGTCGACGCGAGCAACGCACACCTCGGCACCGTCCACGACACCCCGGCCACCTGGCCCGCCGACCTGCGCCTCGCCGACACCACCTACGACGCGCTCGCCTCCCCGCTCCCGGCCACCGAGCGCCTCGCCTGGCTGCGGCGCGGCGCCACCGGCTACCTCCCCCAGCCCTACGAGCAGCTCGCCGCCTCCTACCGGCGCCTCGGCCACGAGGACGAAGCCCGCACCGTCCTCCTCGCCAAGCAGCGTCACCGCCGCTCCCAGCTCACCCCGCTCACCCGCCTGTGGGGCCACCTCCAGGACGTCACCGTCGGCTACGGCTACCGCCCGCTGCGTGCCGGACTGTGGCTCATGGCTCTGCTGGCCGCCGGGGCGCTCTTCTTCCACCTGCGTCCGCCCGCGCCGCTCGAAGCCGCGAAAGCGCCGCCCTTCAACGCTCTCGCCTACACCCTCGACCTCCTCGTGCCCCTCACCGCCTTCGGCCAGGAGAGCGCCTACGCCGCGCACGGCGCCGGGCAGTGGCTCGCCTACGCCCTGACCGTGGCCGGCTGGGTCCTCGCGACCACGGCCGCCACCGGCGTCACGCGTGCGCTCGCCCGCTCCTGACACCCCTCGCGGGCGCGGGTCACACGTGTGAGAGGGCGAACGAGACCAGGAACCCGCACACGGTCACCAGGCCGATCGCGAGGTGTGCCTCCTCGAACGCCTCCGGGATCATCGTGTCGGCCACCATGGCGAGGATCGCGCCCGCGGCCACGGCCGTCACAGCGGCGATCACGGCCGGGGAGAACGCGCCGATCACCGCATAGCCCAGGACGGCGGAGACCGTGCTCGCCGCCGCGATCGCCGCCCACACCCCGAACACGTATGCCTTGCCGCGTCCGGCCCGTTTCATACCCGCCGAACTCGAAAGGCCCTCGGGCACGTTGCTGATGAAGACCGCCGCCACGGTCACCAGGCTCACCGCCCCGCCCTGGAGAAGGCTGACGCCGATGACCGCCGACTCCGGCACACCGTCGAGGAGCGCGCCGAGCGCCAGCGCCGTCCCTGACCCGCTCTGCTCCTCCTCCCCCGGCTGCGACGGGCCCCGCCCGCTCCCCGAGCGTTTGCGGTGCCGGGCCCCGCGCCGCGCGAGCCACACGTTGCCGAGCGTGTAGGCACCGGCCCCGGCGAGCGTGCCGATCGCGGCGGGGCCGAGCCCGCCTTCCCCGTACGCCTCGTCCACCAGCTCGAAGGAGACCGCGGAGAGCAGCACCCCGGCGCCGAACGCCATCACCGTCGCGATCACCTTCTGCGGGATCCGCACCCCGTACCCGAGCACCGCGCCCACCAGCAACGCCGAGCCGCCCACCAGCCCCCACAGTCCCGCCTGCACCACTTCACTCATGCGGCTACCGGTACCCGGAGCGCGGCCGTGATCACAGCACCCGCCTGTGTTCGTCGGCGGCGAATCCGGTCGTGCGCCGTGCTCCGCGACTGCGACGGTGTACAGATGAGGACGAAACCCGACGGCCGCCCCGTCCCGCCCCCACACGCCGACGAGCGCACCACGCTTCAGGCGTGGCTGGACTTCCACCGCGCGACGCTGACCCTCAAGTGCTCAGGACTGAGCGAACAGCTCGACGGAGTCACCGGGGCATGACCGGATTGCGGGCCACGGCCTTGAGGAACGTACGGAGAAAGACCCCTCCGGGCTGCGTCGCGCGGACCACAGCAAGCCCGAAGCAGAAAGGCTGACGCATGCTCACGCTGGCGCGGATCGCCGAGGAGCCCGGGCTCCTGACGCGTCATCTGCCGGTTCCTGCTGGCTGCGACCTCGTCTTCCGCCCGCTCGCACACGCCGACTCGGCACATCTCGCGGAGTTCCTGCGCGCCCTGTCCTCCGCGTCGAGAAGGTTCATCGGCTTCGACGGGTACGACCTCGCGGCAGCGCGGGAGTTGTGCGACGCGATCGCGCGCTACGACAAACTCCGGCTGGTGCTCGAGGAGACGGCGTCGCACCGTATCGTCGGCCTGCTCGAGTTCAGCCTCGACCTGACTCCCTCCGACATCTCCCGCTACCGGGACGCGGGTGTCCACCTCGCCGCGACCGACTGCCGTTTCGGCCTCGCCCTGGCCGACGACTACCAGGACCGGGGCGTCGGAAGCCTCGTCCTCCCCCTCGTCACAGAGGTCGCACGGCTGCTCGGCAGGGCGAGGATCATCCTGTGGGGCGGCGTCCGCGCCGACAACGCGCGCGCCATCCGCTACTACGAGAAGAACGGCTTCCGCCCGCTCGGCTCCTTCACCGAACCGGACGGCTCACGATCGCTCGACATGCTGCTGGAGTTGCACCGACCCGGGCAACAGGTGTCCGGTGTTCGGAAGCCGGCGGAGGTCAGGCGCCCGCCCGGCGCTTCCGGAACGCCGCGACCCGCGCCCGGTTCTGGCAGGTGACCGAGCAGAAGCGGCGTCGGCCGGCGGGTGACCGGTCGAGGTAGACGTCGGCGCAATGACCGCCGGTGCAGATGCCGATACGGGCGAAGCCGCGCTCGGCGAGGAATCGACGCAGGGTGATCGCCGCCGCCGCGGGCAGGGCGTCAGCGAGGGTGTCGACGCTCCATGCGGCGCTCAGGGTCCCGGTGGCCTGCGTCGCCACGACCGGGCGCACGCCCGTCCCGGTCAGCAGACGCGTCAACTCCCGTGCGCACGCCTTCTCGTCACGGGCGGCGAAGACCACGTGCAGCCGGTCCGCCGCGTCCGTGAGCGTCTGCACCGTCAGCGCGGAGGCCACGCGCGGGGGCAGGCCGAGGCGGGGCGCGATGTCGGTCACGGGGTGATGCGGAGCGTCCCCCCGGCCGTCCTCCTGGCGTGGCAGCGTGCCCCAGCCGTTGACGAGGTCCGTCAGGGCATCGGGGTCGAGTTCCGTGAGAGAGACGGCCATGGATGTCAGCGTAACGCTTTGGGGCTTGTTTACACGTTGCGCAGCCACACCGCATCCGTAACGTAATGGAGTGCAGATAAGCGTTACTCCGTCGAACGCCGCCCATTGCACTCCGCACACGGAACGCCGAACGCGGGAGGTTGCCGTGCTGGACCTGTCCCTGCTGCCCGCCTACCTGGCCGCGGTCGCGGTCATCACCATCGCCCCGGGGCCCGACGCCGCATACATCGTGGCGGTGGCACTCGAACGCGGCCCGCGGGCCGGCCTCGTCTCCGCCTCCGGGATGGCCCTGGGCATGGCGGTGCACGTGACCGCCGCCGCCCTCGGACTCGCCGTCCTCCTGCGCACCACACCCGCCGCGCTGCTCCTGGTGGAACTGGCCGGCGGCCTCTATCTCGGGTGGCTGGCGGTGACCACGATCCGGTCGGCCCGGGCGGCGCCCACAGCGGCCTTCCGTCAGCCGCCCGCACGCCGGGTTCTGCACCGGGCCGTCGTCACCAACCTGCTCAACCCGAAGATCGTGCTGTTCTTCGCCGCTTTCCTGCCGCGCTTCACCAACCCTGAGCAGGGGCCGCTGTGGCTTCAGTTGCTGGCTCTCGGGATGATCTTCCTGGTGGTCGGGCTCGTCTGGGACAGCGCCATCGGCCTGTGCGCCGGCCGGCTGGGGCAAGGGCTGGTACGCGGGCGCCGTACGGCCGTGCTCGTGAATGCCGTCGCCGGAATCACCTTCGCCGCGCTGGCGGCCCTCCTGCTGGAGGACGTGCTGACCACCGTCATCCCATAACGCTGAGCGGTCGGCCAGTCACTGGAAAAGGTGCCGGTGAGCCTCGCTCCACGCCAGCTTCTCCTCAAGCTCCCGCACGTACCCCTCGGCCACCCACGTCGCCTGCGGTTCGAGCCCGGCGGCAGCGAGGCGGCGTACGCGGTCGATGTTCTCGCGCTGCCGGTCGACGACCGCGTCCACGATGCCGTCGGTGGAGGTCAGCCCGTAGGCGGTGCAGAACTGTTCCAGGCGTCGGCGCCGGTCGGGCGGTTCCGGGTAGCTCAGCCAGCGAACGCACTCCACGTCGTCACGGAACGGCGCGACGAACTCCAGGGCGTAGGCGACGTCGTCCAGCCGTGCCCCGGGGCGGGCGAAGTCGAAGTCGATGAGGCCGACCGCGCGCCGCTCGCACCAGACCACGTTCCACGGGCCGAAGTCGCCGTGCGTGACGACGTCTCCGGCGGGGGGCTCCGTCCCGCCGGGCGCCCAGACCGCGTCGTCGGGCGGGACGAAGTCCTGGGTGGCGTCGTGGTAGTCGCGCAGGAGCCGGGCGAAGGCGGTCAGACCGTCGTCCGTCCGGACCTCGGCCCAGCCCGACGGACCTGACGCACCGTCGATGTGCCCGAGCATCTCCCGGCCCTGCTCGTCGATGCCCAGGAAGCGCGGAGCGCGGGAGAAGCCCACCGCTTCGAGGTGGCGCAGCAGCGCGTGCACCGTTTCGCTCCAGGGCTGTACGGGGCGGCGAACGGTGTCGCCGACCCGTACGACCTGCCGGTGCGCGTCGTCCTGCAGCACGTCCTCGGTCGTCACGCGCACGAGGCTAGGCACCGGTACGGGCCTGGGCAAAAGGTTATGCGCCGACAAGGAGCGTCGCAGGTAGGGGAGTTCATGCCTCCGGCCCCACGACGGACAGGTCCCGCAGGCACTCGGCCGACTCCACGATCGTCGTCGTGGCGGGGCGCGGGCGCCAGCCGAGTTCGTCACGGGCCCGGTCGTTGTGGATGACCGGGCGCGGGAGGTCATCGCCGGGGGCCTCCTGCCGGGGAGCGCGGGCGGCGAGCGGGCCGAGCCGGTCGCGCAGGATCCCGGCCAGTTCGACGAAGCTGAGCGTCGGCCCGTCGGCGACGGCCAGGTACCGGCGCCCCGCGGCCTCGGGCGCGGCCATCGCACGCAGATGGAGATCGGCCACGTCCCGTACGTCGACGATGCCGAAACGTGCGCGGGGAGCGACGCCCATCGTCCCGTCCAGCATCGCTTTGATCAGCTGCATGGAGGAGCCGAGGGCCGGCGTCAGGGTGGGGCCGAAGATGCCCGTGGGGTTGAGCACGACGAGTTCCATGGCACCGCCCTCACGGTCCGCCCAGTCCCAGGCGGCACGCTCGGCGATCGTCTTCGAGCGGGGGTAGGGGGCGAGCCCGGGTGTGTCGGGGTCGGTCCAGTCGGCCTCGGTGAACTCGGCGCCGGGCTTGGGCGTGTAGCCGACCGCGGCGAACGACGAGGTCAGCACGGTGCGCCGGGCCCCTGCGTCGCGGGCGGCGCGCAGCACGCGCAGCGTGCCCTCGCGGGCGGGCACGATCAGCTCGTCGGGGTCGTCGGGCTGGATGGCGGGAATCGGCGAGGCCACGTGGTGGACCTCCTCGCACCCGGCGAGCGCGGCGGCCCAGCCGTCGTCGGCCAGCAGGTGTGCCGCGACGATCTCCAGGCCGGTGTCGTCGGCGCCGCCCCGGCGCACCGCGGCCCGCACCTCCGCCTCGCGGTCGAGCGAACGCACTGTCGTACGGACGTCCCTGCCGGACCTAAGCAGCGCCGCGACCAGCCGGCTGCCGAGGTAACCGGATCCGCCGGTGACCAGGACCGGGCTCATCGGGCCACCTCCAGCCGCTGCGCCGCGGCGAGGGAACGCCGGGTGGCCTCGGCCTCCGCCACGGCGTCGCCGCGTTCGCGGGCGTCCCACAGCGCGGCCTTCTCGCGCAGGTAGGCGAGGCGGGCGTGCTGGGCGGCGATCTCCGCCTCGACGCGGTCGGCGTGCCGCAGCAGCAGATCGCGCTGCTCGGCCGCGGCGGAGTGTCCCCGGGTCCGGTTGCCCTGGTAGGTCCGCATGTCCTCGATGCTCATGCCGACCGCCCGCAGGCAGGCCAGCGCCTGCAGCTCGTCGAGGTCCCGCTCCGCGTACCGGCGGTGTCCGCTGCGCTCGTCGCGGTCGACCGGGCCGATCAGGCCGATCTCCTCGTAGTAGCGCAGGGTCGGTTCGCTCAGCCCGCTGCGCCGGGCCACGTCCTGGATGGAGAAGGCGGTTGCTGTCATGGGGGGAGCGAAACACACCTCAAGCGCTTGAAGGCAAATGTGGGGGATGCGGCGGAGGTGCGGCCCGCGGGGTGCACTACCGAACGTTCTCCCTCACCTCCTGGTACGGTGCAGAGCATGAGCGCGAGCACACCGACCCGGAACACCGGGAGCCCATCGGAGGCGCGGTCCCGCCTGCTCGACACGGCCACCCGGATCTTCTACGCGGAGGGCATCCACTCCGTCGGCGTGGACCGGATCGTCGCGGAGGCCCAGGTCACTCGCGCCACTCTGTACCGGCACTTCAAGGGCAAGGAAGAGTTGATCGTCGCCTATCTGCAGCGGGCCGATCACGGGCTGCGCGCGCAGGTGAGCGCCGTCCGGGCACAGGGGCTGACGGCGGCCGACACCGTCCGGGCCGTCGGTCGCGCCATCGCCGACAGCATCGAGTCCCCCGGGTTCCGGGGGTGCGCGTTCCTGAATGCGGCGGCCGAGTACCCCGACCCGGCCCACCCGGTCCACCGGGCCGTGCTGGCCCACCGCCAGTGGTTTCTGGAGACCGCCACGCAGTTGCTGACCCAGGCAGGTTGCGCGCCCGCCGACGCGACGGGCCGCCACTTCGTCATGCTCCGCGACGGCGCCATGGCCGCCGGCTGCCTGACCGACCCGGCAATGGTCACCGAGACGTTCCTCCGGGGCGTGGACGGCATCCTGGCACGGACGACTTCGTAGGCCGGACGCGTCACGCCACGTCACGCCACGTCACGCCACCTCACGCCGCTCACTTGTCATGCAAGTGAGCACTTGCCTATGGTGGAGACATGGCCGATGACCTTTTCAAAGCTTTGGCCGATCCCACCCGTCGCGCCCTCCTCGACGAACTCGCCGAGCGATCGGGGCAGACCCTGTTCGAGCTCTGCGCACGCCTGGCGATGAAGCACCGGCTCAGCATGTCGCGCCAGGCGGTCTCCCAGCATTTGGCGGTACTGGAGGCCGCCGGGTTCGTCGAGAGCAGGCGGGAGGGGCGCTACAAGTTCCACGACCTGAACACGGCCCCGCTGCGACAGATCACCGAGCGCTGGCCTCTCCCCGGGACCAGCGCCGGACCAGAGCCCACCGAACCACAGGAGAGCGCACCGTGAAGATCCACCTCACCAGCATCTTCGTCGACGACCAGGCGAAGGCCCTGGCCTTCTACACCGATGTCCTCGGCTTCGTGAAGAAGCACGACGTGCCCGTAGGCGAACAGGACCGGTGGCTGACCGTCGTCTCCCCCGACGAGCCCCAGGGCACGGAACTCCTCCTCGAACCCGCCGGCCACCCGGCGGCCCGCACCTACCGCGACAGGACGGCATCCCGCTCGCCCAGTTCGCCGTCGACGACGTCCACGCCGAGTACGAGCGCCTGCGCGACCTCGGCGTGCGCTTCACCCAAGAACCCCTGGAAATGGGCGGCGTCACCAGTGCCGTACTCGACGACACATGCGGCAACCTGATCCAGATCGCGACGGAACCGAAGTAGCGGCGGGCGCGCGGGCCAGGGGGCTGTTCAGGTTCAGCGCAGTGAGTGCCGCCGGTAGCGCGAGTCCGGCGGTCCGAGGGTCAGCTCGTTCTCGTCGAGGGCGTTGGCGATGGTCAGGCGGTCATGGAGGAAGCGGAAGCTGACGGCGAGTGTCCCCTGCGCGACGTCTCTTCCGCTCCACTCGAGCAGCTCCACGTCCTGCAAGGTCCGACGGCTCAGGGCGAGCAGTCCGGTATCGGCGTCGGCCCGCCATTGGAGCTCGCATCCCGGCCACACCACCGGTCGGGCGGGGTCCACCGTGTTCCAGGTGAGCGAGAGATCGTCGAACTTCTGGTGGTTGATCTCGACCTGTTCCCCGGAGAACTCGAGCAGGACCGGACAGTCGCGGAACCACGCGTCGTCCTCCATGTCCCAGACCTGCCATACGCGGGTCAGCGGCCGGCCGACGAGCGCACGCAACCGACGGCCGTGGTTCGCCATGACGGAGGAGCGGTCCTGCGCCCATCGCGGCCGGTATCCCTCGATCCCGAAATTGAACATGCCGGGATCCTCTCAGGGCTCGGTCCACCCCCATGCACCCGTACGGGTGATCAGCCAGATCCACGTTCGGACAGGGGGGCGGGGGTCGTCGCCGTCGGAGCGGGCATCACTCGGGCAGCGCCAGTCACGGATCACGGCGAGGAGCCCCCCACATGCTTCACGGCCTCGACATCAGCGCGTACCAGCCGCCTTCCTACGAGACCGACGACCAGTCGTTCGTGTTCATCAAAGCGACCGAGGGCCGCAAGTACACCAACCCCCACCTCGAAGCCCAGACAAGGACGGGCCGCCGGGCCAAGTTGGTCGTGGGCTACTACCACTTCCTGTGGCCGGGTCGTATCCGCGCCCAGGTCCGGCACTTCCTGTCCGCGATTCCCGACACGGCCGGCGACATCCTGGCCGTGGACTGGGAGGCCACCGGCAACGGCAGCCACGCCTCCAGCAAGGAGAAGGACTACTTCATCCGCAGGCTGAAGAAGCAGCGGCCGCACCAGCGCGTCGTCCTCTACACGAACCGCGACTTCTGGCTGAACAGCGACACCGCCTCCTACGCCGGCGACGGCCTCTGGATCGCCGACTACGTCACCGCGGGCGAACCCCGCATCCAGGCCGACTGGCTCTTCCACCAGTACACTTCCCACCCCCACGACAAGAACGTGGCCCACTTCCCGAACCACGCCGCCTTGCGCCACTGGGCGGACGGCGCCTGAGCCGAGCCTGCGTTCCCCTCCAAGACTGCCTGGCGGCCGCCTAGGCGGAGGGCGAGTCCCTCGCTACGGGGACGGCCGCTTGTTACGGGGACGGCCGCTCGGCTACGGGGCCCCCTGACACACCCCCAGCACCATCCGGGAACATGAAGCATGCTTCCCGATGGCTGGCACCTCGCCCACGACGTCGACGACTTCCTCGCCCGAGCCGGGAAGTTCCTGCGTTCGCGCCCCGCCCTGCACAACACTGCGCTGACCGACATCGAGAAACTCCGCGCGGATGCCTCGCCGTTCGAGATGCCCGATATCGCCGGTGCCCCGCTGTTCGGCCGGCTTGAGGCAGGCGGCGAGGTCGTGCGGTCCTCTACCTCACTCCGCGCGGCCGTCTCGGCCTCACCCCGCTCACCCCCGAGCGGACGCACACCCTCGCGGCACACCTGTCGGGTCTCGGCCACACCCCCGCCTACGTCATCGCCGACGAGGACACCGCCGACACCTTCGCCGAGGCCTGGCGGCACCACACGGGCGCGGCGCCGACACGTTTCTGGCGCACACACCTCTACCGGCTCGGCACACTCACCCCGTCCAGGCGGCGGCCCGAGGGGCGGGGGCGCGTCGCGGGCGCGGCGGATCGGGAGCAAGTCGTGCGCTGGTGCCGGGAGTTCAGCGTCGAGGTCGGTGAGCAGTTCTCCATCGACCTGATCGACGCCGGACACTGGGACGCGTCCCGCTTCGGCGACCGGCACTTCACCTTCTGGGAGACCCCGGACGGCACCCCCGTCGCCATGGCCGCGGCGACCTCGGTCACCGGCGGCATGGTCCGGGTGGACCCCGTCTACACCCCGGCCCACTTCCGCGGCCGCGGCTACGCCGGAGCCGTCACGGTGGAGACCAGCCGCGCCGCCCTCACCGCGGGCGCCACGGACGTCGTCCTCTTCACGGACCCCGGTAACCCGACCAGCAACGCGCTCTACCAACGCCTCGGCTACGCCCACATCGCGGACTTCGCCGGGTACCGCTTCGACTACCCCGACTATCCGGAAGCGGTGCCCCCGTTCAACGTATGACGTGGGTCATTGCCACCCGCACCCGCCGCAGCGCCGCTCGCAGGTGGGCGTGGGCGGTGACCCTGTCGCCGTGCTGGAACACCTGGATGCCTATGACCAGGTGGTGGAGGGCGTCGGCGGGCAGGTCGTCGACGGTGCCGTGCACGAGGTACGCGGCGTTCGCGGGAGAGCGGCGTGCCAACGCCATCAGGGCGACGTCGGAGATGTCCAGGCCCGTCAGGTCCAGGCCCATCCGCGGATGGTGGCACGGCCGGGGGCCGCCCCTCCATCCGTACCGCACACGTGGCGTGGCATCAGGTTCGCGCCCGCGTACGTGACTGCTCGTCCAGCGCCGCCCTTTCCGGTCCGGTCCGGTCCGGTCCGGTCCGGTCCGGTTCGCGTCGCGTCCTCGTCGTGCGGCCCGCCAGGTGTGAACGAAACGTGACGGGGCATGCGGATGCGCGCCACCGTCTCCGCTCCTACCTGGAGAAACCCATGTCTGTCAGCACCGCGGCCCCCGCCGCCGAACCCGCCTCCGGGAGATCTCGTACCGATCGGACGCAGCGGCTGCGACGTCGGATGGAACGTCTCATCGGCGTGGCCGCCACCGAGGGGAACAAGCTGACGCCCCTGCGCAACGGCGACGAGATCTTCCCCGCCATGCTGCGGGCGATCCGTGAGGCGCGGCACACGGTCGACATGATGACGTTCGTCTACTGGAAGGGCGACATAGCGCGGGAGTTCGCCCAGGTGCTCGCCGAGCGTGCGAGCGCCGGCGTGCGCGTCCGGCTGCTGCTCGACGCGTTCGGCAGCCGCACCATCGAACGGGACCTGCTCGACCTGATGGACGAGGCGGGTGTCGACGTCGCCTGGTTCCGCAAGCCCCTGCTGCTGTCCCCGTTCAAGCAGAACCACCGCTGCCACCGCAAGGTGCTCGTCGTCGATGAGGTGACCGCGTTCACCGGGGGCGTCGGCATCGCCGAGGAGTGGTGCGGGGACGCCCGCGGGCCGCACGAATGGCGCGACACGCACGTCAAGGTGGAGGGCCCGGCCGTCGACGGGATCTGCGCCGCCTTCGCCCAGAACTGGGCCGAGTGCCACGACGAGCTCTTCGACGAGCGCGACCGGTTCATCGAGCACGAGCCGAAGGGCGACTCGGTCGTGCAGGTGGTGCGCGGGTCGGCCAGCATCGGCTGGCAGGACATCCAGACGCTGCTGCGGGCGACGATCGAGTCCGCCGAGGAGCGGCTGCGCCTGGCCACCGCCTACTTCTCACCCGACGACCACTTCGTCGAGCTGCTCTGCACCGCCGCGCGCCGTGGTGTCGAGGTCGAACTCCTCGTACCGGGGCCGCACACCGACAAGCAGATCAGCCGGATCGCCGGACGCCACCACTACCACAAGCTGCTCGAGTGCGGGGTGAGCGTGCGCGAGTACCAGCGGACGATGCTGCACTGCAAGATCGTCACGGTGGACGGCACCGCGTCGCTCATCGGCTCGGCCAACCTCAACCGCCGCTCCCTCGACCACGATGAGGAAGTGATGCTCGCCGTGCTGGACCCGGAGTTCACCGCCGCCCTCGACGCGGACTACGAGAACGATGTCACCCACAGTGTGAAGGTCGACCCCGCCCGCTGGGCGAAGCGTCCGCTGGGGTTCCGCGCCGCCGAGGTCG
>NZ_JAOCNE010000002.1:287390-307891 GCF_056172735.1 Streptomyces sp. R818 | reverse complement strand
CCGAGCACGCACGGGTTGTACGCGTCCCCGGCGTCGCCCGCGAGGAGCCCCCACGCCTTCATGGCCGGGGTGTTGTCGACGAGCGTGAGACGCAGCTGGAGATCGGCCGAGGAGCCGGGCTTCATCGAGTCGATCGTGGTCGGGTGCTCCTCCATCTGGTCGAGCTCCTGCCACGGCGCGCCGTCGCGCGACCACTGGACCGTCATGAAGTGCTGGCGGTCGTTGGTGGCGTCGAGGCGGAACAGCATCAGGGGCCGGACCGTCAGGGTGCGGTCGGTACTGTTGGCGACGGTCACCGTGAAGTCGGTGGTCGTCCCGGCGACGATCTTCTGCGGCAGGCCCTTGGCGAGGACGGTGAGGCCGTCCGTGCGCACGCACTCCTTGGCGGCGTCGAGCGCGGCGTGGGCGCTCTTCTTGTCCTCGGCGGCCTTCGTCTCCGCGTCGGCCAGCACGCTGTAGTCGCGGGCCGCCGCGACACGTGCGTCCTGGACCGCCTCGCCCGCCTTGTCCCGCTCGGCCTTGGCGTCCCGCTCGGTGGCGGCGGCGGTCTCGGCGGTGGTGCGGGCGGTGTCCAGCTCCGCCTGCGCGGCGGCCTTGTCGGCCTCGGCCGCGGACTCCAGCTTCTCCTCGGCGGCCGTGACGGCGTCGTCCGCCGCCTTCCGGTCGTCCTCGGCCTTGGTGTACGCCTTCTCGGCCACGAGGTACGCGGCGCGCAGCGGGTTGGTGTCGTCGTGCTGGAGGGCGTCGAGCAGCGCCCTCAGCTTCTCCAGGCCCGTCTTCTTGGCCTCGGACGCCTTGTCGTACGCCGCGTCCGCGTCCTCGGCGGCCTTCTTCAGCTCGTCGTAGGTCGGCCGGGCCGTCTCGTCGGCCGCCGTGGGCGCGGCGGCGAACGCCGGGGCGGCGGTCAGGCAGAAGGCGGGGACGATCGCGGCGGTGGCCACGGCGAGGGAGAGTGTGCGGCGTATGTTCACGGGCAGGATCGTACGATCATGAACGACTTCGGGCCGGTCCTTTCCGCGCCGTCCGACGCGTGGCGCCGACCACCAAACCCGCCCATAAACGGGCAGTTGCTCTCGCCGACTGTGTTTTTTCTGTGAGGTACCCGACCTTGTACCCGGCCTTGTCACGCGCCTGCCCCGGTGAGGAGCGCGGCCGTCTCGGGGTGTGGGCCGTTGTGCGCCCATTGCAGGGGCGTCCAGCCGGTGCCGTGGTCCTCGCGCCGGTTCGGGTCCGCACCGTGTGCCAACAACACACGTATCACCTCGGTGTGCCCCCAGCAGGCGGCGGCGCACAGGGGTGTGCCGTCCGCGCCGATCCCCTCGCTCTCGGCGTCCGGCGCCGCGCCCGCCGCCAGGAGGAGGCGGACGATCTCCGCCTCTCCTTGCACGGCCGCGCTGTAGAGGAAGGTGGTGCCTTCGCTGTTCGTCCACTCCGGGTCGGCCCCGGACCGGAGTACCGCCCGCGCGTCGGCCGGGTCGCCGGACCAGATCGCGTGGAAGAGGCGACGGGTGAGCTTCTTCCGCTTGCGCTGCTTCATGCGGCGGGACGTTAGCCGATCCCGCCCTCGCCCCCGCCTCAGGCCCGTCCCCGGGGCCTCGCGTCAGGTCTCGCCCCCGCCCCCGGGCCCGTCCCCGGGGCCTCGCGTCAGGTCATCGAACCCACCACGACCGCAGTGCACACGAAGGTCACCGCGACCGTCACGAGCATGGCGAACAGTGTGCCGCGCAGCCACCGTGCGAACCGGACGTGGTGCGCCGCCTCCACCGCGCCGACGCTCTCGGCGATGTGCTCGGTCACCATGCGGGCCACGTATATCTGCTCCCCGAGGTACCACTCCTCGATGTCCCTCTGCTGCTCGTACGTCAGTCCGTCCGTGTCCGCGATGAAGGCGGCGACGCGTTGCCGCGCGGCGCTCAGGCGGGCCTCCCGGGACAGATACGCCTCGATCTCGGCCAGACCGCGGGCGGCCTGGTCGCCGGTGCGGGCGGCGGGCTTCCGGACGATGTCGTCGTTCACGGCGTACTCCTAGAGAGGCGAACGGATCCGGGGAGGTCCCCCACTCCTTCGACAGAACCGGGAGCCGATTCGTGACATGCCGGGTACGACGCTACGCGGACATGGCCGGAGCCGCCTGCGCACGCGGGCAACCAACGTGTCACACGTCCGGGGTCCGCGAACGTGTTGCGGCCCGGCGCCGCGCAGGCGGACGTCGAAGCGGTCCCGGCCGCCGCGAACCCGGAGAGGCGCCCGTCCAAGCCCGGCGGGAACAGCACGGCTGCCCCGCGCTGTTGCACCGCGTGGGGCAGCGGCACCGTCGTACGTCCGCCGCGCCCCCGTACCGAAAGACGTATGTCCGCAGGAGGACTGTTCCATGACTGACCGGCCGTTGACGCTCACGGCTGTGCACGCCCACCCCGACGACGAGGCGACCAGCACCGGTGGCGTCTTGGCGCGCTATGCGGCGGACGGCGTCCGCACGGTGCTCGTGACCTGTACCGACGGCGCGTGCGGGGACGGGCCGGGAGGGGCGAAGCCGGGCGATCCCGGCCACGATCCGGCGGCCGTCGCCGCGCTGCGCCGGCGGGAGCTCGAGGCGAGCTGCGAGGTCCTCAAGATCAGCGACCTGGAGATGCTCGACTACGGCGACTCCGGGATGATGGGCTGGCCGAGCAACGACGCCCCGGGCGCCTTCTGGCAGACCCCCGTGGACGAGGCCGCCGCCCGGCTCGCGGAACTCATGCGCCACTACCGCCCCGACGTGGTCGTCACCTACGACGAGAACGGCTTCTACGGCCACCCCGACCACATCCAGGCGAACCGCATCACGATGGCCGCGCTGAAGCTGGCCGACCTGTCCCCCAAGGTGTACTGGACGACGATGCCCCGCTCGGGCATGCAGCGGTTCGGCGAGATCATGCGCGAGTTCGGCGAGGACATGCCGGAGCCGGACCCCGCCGAGGCCGAGGCGCTGGCGGAGATCGGCCTGCCGGACGACGAGATCACCACGTGGGTGGACACGACCGCGTTCAGCGGGCAGAAGTTCGACTCGCTGGCCGCGCACGCCAGCCAGGGCGAGAACATCTTCTTCCTCAAGATGGGCAAGGAGCGGTTCGGCGAGCTGATGGGCATGGAGACGTTCGTACGGGTCCAGGACACCACCGGCGCGCCGCTGCCCGAGAACGACCTCTTCGCCGGACTGCGCTGACCGGCCCGGCCCACGGGCCTCTCTGGCCGCGCGGTCGTCGCCCACGGGCCCATCTGACCGCGCGGTCGTCGAGCGCAGCCGCACCTGACCCGGTGGTCGTCGCCTGCAGCCGCACTTGACCGTGCGGTCGTCAGTCGCGCGACGACCGCTCGGCAAGCAGCCGGTGCAACTCCTTGACGCGGGGCACCAGTTCGTCGACCGGCCCCTCGACGGTCACGTGCGGCGCGACCTCCTGGATCGGCAGGGCGCGCACCGGCGCCTCCGGGCGGCCCCATTCGGCCAGCCACTGGCCCAGCTGGGCCGAGGAGGCGACGTACACGATGCGGCCGAGCCCGACCCAGGCGTGGGCCGCCGCGCACATCGGGCAGTGCTCGCCCGAGGTGTAGACGGTGGCCGCGCGCCGCTCCTCCGGGGAGAGGTGCTCGGCCGCCCACCTGGCCAGCTCGAACTCGGGGTGGCGGGTGGCGTCCCCGCCCGCGACCCGGTTGTGGTCCTCGGCGCGGACCGCGCCCGTGCCGTCCACGAGCACGGAGCCGAACGGCTCGTCCCCGCTCTCCAGGGCCTCGGCGGCCAGCTCCACGCAGCGGCGCAGATGTGCCGACTCGCTCGCGTCCATCGCGGTCCCTTCTCCTCGTCCGTCGTCGGGATCGCGTCGATCGTCGCATGCCGCACCGCCGGCAACGGCTCGACCCGGACGTGTGCCGGTGACACCTTGTCGCCTACCCTCGTGCGGAGAAGACCTCGTGTGAGGGCATGTGACCGCATGTCCGTCCACTCCAAGGAGGCGATGGTGCTCGGACGCGGCACACGTCTGTTCGCGATCGCCATGGCCGCCCTCTGCATCGTGCTCATCGGCCCGAGCGCACCGAGCGGCGCCCTCATCGCCAAGCCGCTGCCCGCCGACGCCGCCCAGGGCATCGTGCCGAACCGGGTCCTGACGTGGAACATCTGCAACCCGTGCGGGAGCGGGCAGAACATGGGCCGGGCCGCGGAGATCGCCACGTACGCGCCGCAGGTGTTCGGCCTGCAGGAGGCATGTGTGCGTGACGTCGAGAAGATCCGCGACTACCTGGAGGTCTTCTACGGCCTCGTCTACGAGGTCGAGTACGGGTCGGTCCTGCGGAACTGGAACCGCTGCGGCGGTCTGCCGTGGCAGGGCGGCGCGTACGGCCAGGCCATCCTCTCCGCGGCGGCGATGACCGATCACGTGAACGTGGAGTACCCCGACGGCGGCTCCGAGGACCGCGGGTACATGGCCGTCACGACCAAGGTGGGCGGCCGGTCCGTCCGCGTCTTCAACACGCACTTCGCCGAGCGGCAGCAGCCTGACATCCGGGCGGACCAGGCCCGCGTGCTCGCCGCCGAAGTCGCCCGTCACGACCACACGATCGTCCTCGGCGACTTCAACGCCGTACCGGACGCCTCCGAACTCCGCCCGATGTGGCGACTGGCCGAGGACGCCGATCCGGCGTGCCGCCCGTTCCCCGACGGCGGCGCCTGCGAGCCGACGACCGACTGGCAGAGCAAGTTCGACTACATCTTCCTGCGCGGCATCGCTCCGCTCACCCACCAGGTCCGCCCGAGCCCGTACTCGGACCACCATCCCCTGCACGCGGAGATCGATCCGGCGTGGTGACCCGAACGGCCCGGAACGTCCGGGCCGGTGAGTACCGCCCGCGCCAGTAGGTACCGCTCACGCCAGTAAGTACCGTCCACGCTGGTAAGTACCGCCCGCCCGCCCCGCCCCTGACCCAGGCTTGCTACGCTTCGGCTGCCTTCCGTGGGGGAAGCCGGTGCGAGTCCGGCGCTGTCCCGCAACGGTGTGCGTGGCCTGTTCCGTCCGAGTGCGGGCCCGCGAGTCCGATCACCCACGGCAGGTGTGCGACCCGTCGACCGCTCGCCGTGGACTGCGAGCAGGGACCGCCGAAGCCCTCCCGGCCTTCAGGTGCCCTGCGTTGCAGCCGTGGCGCCGACCCGGAGGATGTGCGCCCGCTTTGCTCCGCACCGCCGCTGCCCCTGCCCGCACGGGTGTCGCCCGTACGCGCCGGGGACACCTGCCCACCGTCCCGCTGGTCATCGCGCTCGCGCTCGTCCTGGTGGTCTCGCTGGCGTGCGGGGTCGCGCTCGGCGCCACCGGGATGAGCTGGCGGCAGGTGGTGCGGCTGATGTGGGCCGGGCTCAGCGGCGGCAGCCTCGGCAGCGCGGACGCCGGGGCCTACACCATCGTGTGGGAGATTCGCTTCCCGCGCGTCGTCCTCGCGGCCGTCGTCGGCGCGGGCCTCGCCTCGGTCGGCGTCGCCGTGCAGGCGCTGGTGCGCAACGCCCTCGCCGACCCGTTCGTGCTCGGCATCTCCTCCGGCGCCGCCGTCGGGGCCAACGCCGTCATCCTGTTCGGCGCGCTCGCCGGGCTCGGCGTCTGGGCGCTCTCGTTCTCCGCCTTCCTCTCCGCGCTCGCCGCGACCCTCGTCGTCTACGCGGTGGCCCGCTCCCCGCTCGGACTCAGCCCGCTGCGCCTGGTCCTGACCGGCACCGCCCTCGCCTACGGGTTCCAGGCCGTCACGACCGTCATGGTGTTCAGCGCGGAACGGGGCGAGGCGGCGCGCGCGGCCATGATGTGGCTGCTCGGCAGCCTGGGCGGGGCCACCTGGCCGAAGGTGCCGCTGGCCGCCGCGACCGTGGTGGCGGGCTGGCTGTGGCTCAGGGTGCGGGCGGGCGCGCTCGACGCCCTCGCGATGGGCGACGAGACGTCGGCGGCGCTCGGCGTCCCGCCCGACCGGCTGCGGCGCGAACTGTTCGTCGTGACCGCGGCGGTGACCGGCACGGTCGTCGCCGTGAGCGGGGCCATCGGCTTCGTCGGTCTGATGGTGCCGCACCTCGTGCGCATGCTCGTCGGCGCCTCGCACACCCGCGTCCTCGCCGTCGCGCCGCTCGCCGGGGCCGTGCTGCTCGTGTGGGCCGACGTGTTGTCACGGGTGCTGCTCGCGCCGACCGAACTGCCCGTGGGCGTGGTGACGGCCGCGCTGGGTGTGCCCGCGTTCCTGCTGCTGATGCGGCGCGGCGGCCATGCGCTCGCCGGGCGCTGAGCCAAGCACCCGCCCAAGAGGCCCGTCCAAGAGGCCCGTCAAAAAGGTTCGTCAAAAAGGTTCGTCAAAACAGAGGGAGAAGACACGTGCGGCTCGACGTCGAAGGTGTGTCGGTCGAGGTGGCGGGTGTACGGCTCGTCGACGAGGTCACCCTCGACGTGCCCGCCGGCACCTTCGTGGGGCTCGTCGGCCCCAACGGCAGCGGAAAGTCGACCCTGTTGCGGTGCGTGTACCGGGCGCGCCGCCCCGACGCCGGGCTCGTCAGGGTCGACGCCGAGGACGTGCACCGCATGGCCCCGCGGGCCGCGGCACGGCTGCTCGCCGCGCTGCCGCAGGAGTCGGCCGCGGACTTCGACTTCACGGTCACCGAGGTCGTCGCGATGGGCCGCCTCCCGCACCGCGACCGCACCGCCGCCCGCGACCGGGAGCTCTGCCGGTACGCGCTGGAACAGGCCGGGGTGGCACACCTCGCGACACGTGGCTTCCTGTCGCTCTCCGGCGGCGAGAAACAACGTGTGCTGATCGCCCGCGCGCTCACCCAGGAGCCACGCGTCCTCGTCCTGGACGAGCCCACGAACCACCTCGACATCGCCCATCAGCTCGATGTGCTGCGCCGGGTGCGGCTCAGCGGTCCGACCGTCCTCGCCGCCCTGCACGACCTCAACCTCGCCGCCGCCCACTGCGACCTGCTGCATGTCCTGCACGGCGGCCGGGTCGTCGCCTCCGGTCCGCCGGACGAGGTCCTCTCCCCCGCGCTGCTCGCCGACGTCTTCGGCGTACGGGCGCACCGGGTGCGCCACCCGGAGACCGGCGCGACCCAGTTCCTGTTCGACCAACTCGCCCCCTGACAACCCTCGTTCCCTGGATGGCTCCTGTGCGCAGACTCGTCTCCACCGCCTCGCTCGGCCTCGCCGCCGCCCTCACCCTCACCGCCTGCGGAGCGGACGTCGCGTCCGACTCCAAGAGCGCCGCCTCGCAGGCGGTGACCCTCACCAACTGCGGCAAGAAGGTCACCTACGACCAGCGCCCCGAGCGGGTGGTGACCAACGATGTCGGCATCACCGAGCTGATGTTCGCGCTCGGCCTGGAGGACCGTATGGCCGGGTACGTCATGCCCGCCGACAAGGGCGCCACCGACGACCTCCCGTACAAGGACGCGTACGACAAGGTGAAGTGGCTCGGCAAGGACCGCGTCACCAAGGAGATCGCCCTCGACGCCCGCGCCGACCTCGTCTTCGCGGGCTGGAACTACGGGTTCAACGAGAACACGCTGACCCCGGACGAGCTGCACAAGGCAGGTGTCGACACGTATCTGCTCACCGAGTCCTGCCGCAACGCCGTCACCGGCACCTCGCGCGGGATCATGCCGCCGCTCGACGCGCTCTACACGGACCTCGACAATCTCGGCCGTCTCTTCGGCGTCGAGGAGCGCGCACGGAAACTGGTCGCGGAGTACAAGGCGCGGGTCGCCACCGTACGGGCCAAGTCCCCCACGGACGACGCGGACAAGCCCTCGGTCTTCCTCTACGACAGCGGCCAGGACCAGCCGTTCACCTCGGGCCGCTACGCCGCGCCGGAGCAGATCATCAGCGAGGCCGGGGGCGTCAATCTGCTGCACGATCTCAAGGACTCGTGGACGACGGTCGGCTGGGAGACGGTCGTGAAGCGGAACCCGGACGTCGTCCTCATCAACGACTACGGTTCGACGAGCGCCGCGCAGAAGAGGAAGTTCCTGCTCTCGTACCCCCCGCTGCGGAACGTCTCCGCGATCAAGAACCGGCGGATCTACACCCTGGACTACGCCGACCTCGTCGAGAGCCCGCGCAACCCGTCGGCCATCGAACGGCTCGGCGCGTACCTGCGCGAGAACACCGGCCGTTCCTGACCCGCGCTGCCCGGGACACCGGTGGAATCGCCGATGCCGACGCGCCGCGGCCGCCTCGACACTGCGGGCGCAGCCCCTTGGGGACCCGTACGTCACGGAGGCACCTCGTGCGCACACTCGCCCGGTCGTCCCGGCGGTCCGTCACCGCCACCGCGTTGGGGGCGCTGCTCTGCGGCGCCCTCCTCACCGCTCCCTCGTCCGCCGCCGCGGCGGCCGCGGGCCCGGCCGTCACGCTGCCGCCCGAGGGCAGCCACGGCTTCCCGTTCCTCGCCGCCGCAGAGGACCTCGGCTCGTTCGGCTACACCGAGCGGGAGTACTTCCTCTCGGGCACGGCCACCTCGTACGCCAAGTCGGGCCTGTGGGGCTCGGACGGCCGGTGGAAGGTCCGCGCGTCGGGCACCGCCGACTACAAGAGCCGCCTGCTCGTGCGCCGCCCCGCCGACCCGGCGAAGTTCAACGGCACGGTGGTCGTGGAGTGGCTCAACGTCAGCGGCCAGCTCGACCTCTCCCCCGACTACTGGTTCCAGCGCGACGAGCTGCTGCGCCGGGGCTACGCCTGGGTCGGCGTCTCGGCGCAGGCCGTCGGCGTCAACGGCGGCCTCGGCCAGATCAAGGGGCTCAAGGGCTGGGACCCGGCCCGCTACGGCAGCCTCGTCCACCCCGGCGACGCCTTCGCCTACGACATCTTCAGCCAGGCCGGGCAGGCGCTGCGCGCCCCGGACGGGCCGGACCCCCTCGGCGGTCTCCCGGTCAGGACGCTCCTCGCCGACGGCGAGTCCCAGTCGGCGGGGTTCATGACCACGTACGTCAACGCCGTGCACCCGGTGGCCAAGGTCTACGACGGCTTCATGGTGCACAGCAACAGCGCGATCGCCTCCCCGATCAGCGGCGTGCTCGCCGACACCCTGCTGATGCCGAACCCGTCGCGGATCAGGACCGATCTGTCGGAGCCGACGTTCGTCGTGCTCACCGAGACGGATGTGCCGGGCGCCGCGGCCGCCCGGCAGCCCGACACCGGCAGCGTCGTGCACTGGGAGCTGGCCGGTACCGCGCACGGCGACCAGTGGGCCTACGACCTCGGCAACCCGACCGTGCGGAAATCGGCGGGCGCCGCGGCGCCGTCACCCGACTGCGCCGCCGGTTCCGCCCCTTCAACGACGGCCCCGGCCACTGGTCGATGAACGCGGCGCTGCGCCATCTCGACGCCTGGGCGCGCGGCGGCCCGCGACCGCCGAGCGGCCAGTACTTGAGCACCGTCCTGCGCGACCCGGCGACCGGCCTGGCCACGGGCGGTGTCCGGCTGCCCGACGTCACCGTGCCCACCCGTACGCTCACCGGGTCGCGGTCCACCACGGACAGCGGGGTCTTCTGCGGCCTCTACGGCGCCCGCGACCCGTGGAACGGCGACGCCGACGCCTGGGACCGGCACGACGAGGGCGACCCGTCCGACCCGCGCCTCCCGGCCACGACCGAGCCCGTGCTCAGCCGCCTCTACCCGACCCACGCCGGCTACGTGGCCAAGGTCCGCGCGGCCGCGCAGGCGTCCGTCGACGCCGGGTACTTGCTGCCGGAGGACGCGGAAGCGATCGTCACCGCCGCACAGAACTCGGACATCGGCGGCTGACCCGTACACCTGTGCCTGTACCCGCGCCCGCGACTATCCCCACCTCTGCCGGTCCGTCCGCCCACAGCGGGCGGGCCGCAGTCCGTCGGCGCCGTCCTCGACGCAGGCGCCCGTCGCCTTGCTTGCCAGGCCCACGGACTCGTCCGGCCATGCCTTGACCGACCATGTTCCGGCCGGCGATTCGGCGCAGCCCCCGACGCGCAGCACGTTCGCCCCGCTGTTCAGGCAGGAGCCGGTGGCATGGTTGCGGATCTGGAAGGCGCCGTGCGGCAGGGCGCGGACCGTCCACCTCTGGTAGCTGAGCCCGTTGCACGGATAGGTGCGCAGGCCGTGGTCGAGGCTGTGGTCCAGGCAGTGCCCGGTGGCCCGGTTGATGAAGGGGCGCACCGCCTCCGACCGGCCGGGCCGGTCGCCGAGACCGACGACCGCCGCGGGCCCGGCGGATTCCGGCGCAGGGTCCCGGTCGGGCATCGCCAGGAGCAAGGTGAGGAGCGCGCCGAGCAGCCCGCCCGCGAGCACACCGAGGAAGGTGACGGGCCAGCGTCCCCGCAAGCGGGCCCAAGGGGCGGCGCGTACGGGCGGCGGCTCAGGCCGTTGCTGTTGCTGTTGCTGTTGCCGTTGCTGTTGCTGTTGCTGTGGCCGTTGCTGTTGCTGTTGCTGTGGCTCCTGATCGCCCGACGTCCGCACCCGTACCGGTACGACCGCGGTGACCTGCGGCGCCTCGGGACCGGCGGCGCTCTGACACCGGTCGGCGGCCTCCCACAGCGTCCGGTACGCGACCGGGTCCGCGCCCAGCGCCCGGCACAGGTCCCTGACGGTGGACCACGGCGGAACCGTGCTGCCGCGCAGATAGCGCGAGAGCGACGAGTCACTGATCAGTACCTCGGCCTCCAGGGACCGCAAGGTCCGCCCGGAGCGCTGCTGCAGGGCGCGCAGCGCCGCGCCCAACCGCTGCGCCGGAGCGACCGTCCCCTCACCCTGTCCGTCGGCCATCGGCGTGGCCCTCCCCGTGTCCGTGACGGTGCTTCAGCGGGCCGTCCCCCGTCCCGGGATGGCGATGTCCCAGCAGGTCGGAACGATAGGGATCCCGACATCCGCGAAGCAACCGGGACGACCTTGCACAGCCGTTCCGGACCGCCACAAACTGCAGTCGTCCCGCCCCGCAGGCCCTCTTCGTGAGGCACCGGACGGCCGGACGAACCCCAACCCGAGAACGACCAAGGAGCACGTATGCGCAAGCCACTCAGGAACGCCGCGACCGCCCTCACCGCGACCGTGGGGGCCCTCCTCCTCGCGGTGGCACCGGCCCACGCCGACCCGGACTGGCCCTTCCCCAACGATTGCGAGCGCCACGACTACAAGGCGTACGTGACCTGGGACGGCGAGGGCGGCATGGCCCGCTTCACCTACGACCACACCGACGGCGAGACCAAGAACTTCTACCGCAGCACCTGGGAGAACAGCGGCCTCGCCATCGGCAACGGCTGGGCCAGCTGCATCAACACCCACCAGGAGTAACCACCGGACCGCCGCGGCCCGCCCGGGGGGAATGGAGCGGGCCGCGGCTTCCTACACGTACGGCTCCGGGCGCGTACCGTCTCAGTGGCGTACGCGCCCGGCCGCCCGCGTTCTCACCCGCCTGGGTTTCCATCCGAACGGATGACGGGCGAAGGGCCGGCCTGGTAGCGCACCGTCAGCCGGTCCAGGCCGCGGGCGCGCAGCGAGCGCCGCCAGGGGGCGGCGTCCTCGGTGTCCGCGTCGAGTTCGAGCCGCGGGAAGCGGTCGAGCAGGGCGCGCAGCGCGATCTCCGTCTCGGCGCGGGCCAGCGGAGCGCCGAGGCAGTAGTGGATGCCGTGCCCGAGGGCGAGGTGCCCGGCCGTGTCGCGTCCGACGTCCAGGCGGTCGGGGTCCGGGAACCGGCGGGGGTCGCGGTTGGCGGCCGACAGCGACAGCAGCACGGTCTCGCCCGCCTTGACCGGCACGCCCCCGATCTCCATGTCCTGCGTGGGGAAGCGGCGCAGCGCGAGGAGCGCGGGGCCTTCGTAGCGGGCGGCCTCCTCGACGGCGGCCGGGATCCTCGTCGGGTCCTTGCGCAGGGAGGCCAGTTGTCCGGGGTGCTGAAGCAGCGCCCAGACGGCGTTGCCGATGAGCTGCACGGTGTTCTCGAACCCCGCGACGAGGATGAGGAAGGCCAGGCTCAGGAGCTCGTCCTCGGACAGCCGGCCGTCCTCCGCGTCGTGGGCCGCGATCAGATCGGACAGCAGATCGTCCTTCGGGCTGTGGCGTTTGACCTCGATGAGCTCGACGAGGAAGGCGAGCATGGCGCCGATCGCCTTCTTGCCCGCCTCCGGCCGGTCCGGGTCCGGCGCGAGCAGCGCCTGCGCCCACCCGCGGAAGTCACCGCGCCGGTCCGCGGGAACGCCGAGCAGCTCGCAGATCACGGAGATCGGCAGCGGCGCGGCGTAGGCGGCCATCAGGTCGGTGCTGCCCTGCTGCCCGAGGGTGTCGAGGAGACCGTCCGCCATGGCACGCATCGGCGCGCGCAGCCGCTCGACGCGGCCCGGTGTGAAGGCCTTGCCGACCAGACGCCGGATACGTGTGTGGTCGGGCGGGTCCATGTTCAGCAGGTTCGCGTCGAGGGCGGGCGGCAGGCGCAGCCCGTGGTAGTTGCCCGGGAGCGCGTTCCGCTTGTCCAGCGACAGCCGCGGATCCGCGAGCCCGGCCCGTACGTCCTCGTAGCGGGTGACGATCCAGGCGGGCTGTCCGTCGGTGCCGCTGATCCGGTGCACCGGCGAGGACGTCCGCAACGTCTCGTAGGCGCCGTACGGGTCGGTGATCAGCGCGTCAGCGAGGTCCATGCCGTCACCTTAGATGTCCGCCATCACCTGAGGTGTCCGCGCGCCCGTGGTGCGGTTCAGGCGGACGCCCCGCTGTCGACGACCAGGTCCGTGCCGACCACCGCGCCGGCCGCGGGTGAGGCGAGGTAGAGCACCGCGGCCGCCACCTCCTCGGCCTCCGCGACGCGGCCGAGCGGGTTCTCCGTCTTCATCCGCTCGGCGCGGTCGGCCTCCGTCTCGCCGGGCCGCAGCGACATGGGCGCGGCGGCGGCCCCCGGGGAGACGGCGTTGATCCGGACGCCCTGGTGGATGTGGTCGAGAGCGGCGGCCCTGGTCAGCGCGGAGACCGCCGCCTTCGAGGTGATGTACGCGGCGGCGTTCGGGATGCGCCGGTGCGCGCCGAGGTTGGAGGCGATGTTGACGATGACGCCGCCGCCGTTGTCCTTCATGTGCGCGATCTCGTGCTTCATGGCCAGCCATACGCCGGTGACGTTGGTCCGCAGCACCGCCTCCCAGTCCTCCTCGCTCACGTCACCGACGAGCCCGGAGCCGCGCAGGATGCCCGCGTTGTTCACCGCGATGTCGAGCCCGCCGAAGCGCTCGACGCCCCGGCCGACGAGGCGACGCAACTGACCGGAGTCGGTGAGATCGGCGGTGACGGCGACGGCCGTACCGCCGTCCGCCTCGATAAGCCCGACCGTCCCGTCGAGGGAGGCGGCGGTGCGTCCCGCCGCGACGACGTTCGCGCCCTCGGCGGCGAAGGCGAGCGCGATGGCCCGGCCGAGCCCGGACCCGGCACCGGTGACGAGAACGTTCTTGCCGACAAAGCGATTCATGGCCTTGACTCCTGTACGTGTGTGCGGTGGTTGTTGTGAGGTCGGGTGATTCAGAGGCTGGGTGGGTCAGAGGCTGGGTGGGTCAGTGATCGGCGCGGTGGATGAGGACGGCCGCGGCGGCGAGAGCCGCTCCCGTCGCGGCGAGGGACGACGTGTCGTCGCCGAGCGAGAGCAGTACGGCGAAGAGGACGGTCGGCCCGCACTCCATCGCCGTGTTCAGCACACCGCCCGCGAGCCCCGACTCCCGCGGCGGCACGTCCTCGCTCGCGAGCACCGCGGCCCCCGCGAAGGAGGCGGCGGCCCCGGCCGGCAGCAGCACCAGGCCCGGCAGCAGCGCGTACGCGTACGGCGTCTGCGCGTCGAGCCCGGTGCACGCCAGGAGGACGAGCCCCGCCGCGCCCGCGCCCAGTCCGGCGGCGGTGACGACCCCGGCCCCGTACCGGCCGATGAGTGGTCCTGCCACGCGGCCCGAGACGAGCAGCGCGACGGCGAAGGGCACGAAGACGGCCGAGATGCGCAACTCCGACCAGCCGCGCGCCTCTTGCAGGTGGAGGGAGAGCACCACGAAGGTCAGCGCGGTCGCGCAGGCGCTGAGCGCGATGGCCGCGAGCGCGAGGGCCCGCCGCCGTACGAGCAGGAAGCGGGGCGGCAACAGCGGGTCGCGGGTGTGCCGTTCGGCGTACCAGAACGCTCCGAGCAGCGCGGTCCCGCCGAGCAGCGGCGCGAGCACACCCGCCGAGGACCACGGGCGGTCGTCGGTGACGACGAGCCCGTAGCTGGCGAGGGTGATGCCGGCGGTGGCGAGCAGCGCGCCCGGCAGGTCGAGCGTCCTGCCGCGGTCGGGCACGGTGTCCGGCAGCAGCCGGGGTGCGAGAGCGAGGGCCGCGAGCGCCACCACGAGGGGCACGGCGAAGGTCCAGCGCCAGGACAGTGCCGCCGTGATGACCCCGGACAGCAGGTTGCCCGCGGTCGCCCCGAGCACCGAGAGCCCGCCCCACGTGGCCATGGCCTTGCCGTACGCGGCGGGAGAGCCGAAGACGGCGCGCAGGACGGCCATGGCGGCCGGGGCGACTAGGGCGGCGCCCGCGCCCTGCGCGAAGCGCGCGGTGAGCAGGGTGCCGATGCCGTAGGCGAACGGGGCGGCGGCCGAGGCGGCGGCGAAGAGGACCAGTCCGGCGGTGAGGACGCGCCGCCCGCCGTACCGGTCGGCGAGACGCCCGCCGAAGAGCAGGAGGCCCGCGAAGGGCAGTCCGTAGGCGGCACTGAGGAGCAGCAAGTCGTCGCGTTGCAGGCCGAGTTCGCGTCCGATGTGAGGAAGCGGTACGACGATCGCGGCGAGCGTGAAGATGAGCGCGGCTTGGACGCTGCCGAGGAGGACGAAGGCGGAGCGGGGGTGTGCGGTGGCGACTTGTGCGTTCTCGGCGATGGCCATACGTCCCCCTGTTTTTGACCGTTCAGTCCATTATCGAGTCACGCAGCCATGCAGTTCATGCAGTTCATGCAGTCATGAGATTGAGCAGTTCATGCAGTCATGGGGTTACGCGCGAAGGGAAGCCGAACGGCCTGCCGCCGCCCCACGGTCGCCTCAGTCGAGGAGCGTCAGCGCCTGCTCGGCCGCGTCCCGCACGCGGGCGGGGTCGTCCGACGCCTTGCCGACGACGCGCACGCCCTGCAGCAGAACGAGCAACATCCGGGCCAGCGCCCGCGGATCGCGGTCCCGCGCCAACTCCCCCTGCGCCTGCGCCCGTACGAGCGCGGAGTGCAGCGGCGTCTCGATGTGCTCCCAGCTGAGCTCGACCTTGCGCGCGGCGGCGGGGTCGTGCGGGGCGAGTTCGGCGGCGGTGTTGGTGACGAAGCAGCCGCTCTGCCGCTTGTCGGGCGAGGCCGCCTCCGCCGCGAAGCGGCGCACCACCGCCCGGACCGCGGGCAGCGCCGGGCCAGGCTGGGACAACTCGGCGAGCAGCAGCGGGTCGCGCGACTCGACGTACCGGTCCAGTGCCTTCAGGTACAGCTCGCGTTTGGTGCCGAAGGTCGCGTAGAGGCTGGCGCGCCCGATGCCGAGATGCTCGACGAGGTCCGCCACCGACGTCGCTTCGTAGCCGCGGCGCCAGAACAGCTCGAGAGCCGACTGCAGCGCGGCGTCCGGATCGAATTCCTTGGTCCTGGCCACGACGAGAACACTAAGAGTATCGAGAACGATCGGTCAAGTATGGCGTTACGTGCAGCAGTTGACTCCATGGCCCGCTTTCTTGACGGGGGCGGGCGCCGCCCCGGCGTGCTGATGTACCCGGACGGTTTCGGCATCCGGCCCGTCCTGCGTGACATGGCCTGCGAGCTGGCCGGTCACGGGTACTACGTACTCGTCCCCAACAGCTTCTACCGGCACGGTCCGGCCCCGGTCGTCGAACTGCCCGCGCACATCGGTGCGGACGCCCGCGACCACGTCATGGTTCGGCTGATGCCATTGATCGAGGCGCACACCCGCGAACGCGCCCTGACCGACGCCGCTGCCTACCTCGACTTCCTGACCGCCCGGCCTGAGGTCGCGGCCGGGCCGGTCGCGATGACCGGCTACTGTTTCGGCGGCCTTCTGGCGGTGCGGACCGCCGCGGCACACGCCGGACGGGTGGCCGCCGTGGCCGCGTTTCACGCGCCCGTGCACGCCGACGGGCCGGAACTGCTCGCACGGCTCAAGGCGCAGGTCCACTTCGGGCACGCCGAGGGAGACCTCACACCTGAGGCGCTCGCCGAGCTCAACCACGTGTTGGACGCGGCAGGTGTCGAGCACACCTCCGAGATCTATCCCGGCACCGTCCACGGGTTCACGATGTCGGACACGGACACGTTCAGCGCCTCCGGGCTGCGACGTCACTGGGAGCGGCTGCTGCCCTTGCTGGGCCGGGGCCTCACAGCGAGCCGAGCCAGTCGGTGAGGAGCCGGTTGACCTCGTCGGGGCGTTCCTGCTGGATCCAGTGGCCGCACCCGTCCAGGAGGTGCGAGGAGACCAGGCCGGGGAGGGTGGTGGGATAGGCGTCGATCGCGTCGGCCATCCAGGTCGTGGAGGCGTCGAGGGCGCCGCCGATGAAGAGGGACGGCTGCTCGACCGGGGCGCCGGTGTACTGGGCGAGGTCCTCCCAGTCGCGGTCCATCGAGCGGTAGCGGTTGAGCGCGCCGGTCATGCCGGTGCGCTCGAACTCCCCCGCGTACACGTCGAGATCGTCCTCGCTCAGCCATGCGGGCAGGCGGCCGGCCGGGAAACGATCGCGGAGCCGTCCGCCGTCGCGGGCGACGAAGTGCGGATCGGGCTGGTCGGGGCCGGGCATCGTGTCGGCCGACAGTGCCGCGTAGAAGCCCGCGAGCCAGCCCCGCACATCGGGCTCCATCTCCGCCTCCGCCCGGCCCGGCTCCTGGAAGTACGAGACGTAGAACTCCTGGTCCCCTCCCATCCGGGCGAAGACCTCCGTGGGGCGCGGGCCGCCCGGAGGCGCGTAGGGAACGCTCAGCAGCCCCACCGCGCTGAACACCTCGGGGTGGAGCAGCGCGGAGGCCGCTGCGATGTTCGCGCCCCAGTCGTGCCCGACGATCACCGCGGACTCCGCACCGAGGGCGCGCACCGCGGCGACGTTGTCCTCCACGAGCTCGACCATGCGGTACGCGTGCGCCGCCTCCGGCCTGGACGACCGCCCGTATCCGCGCACGTCGATCGCCACGGCCCGGTACCCAGCCGCGGCGAGGGCCGGAAGCTGGTGCCGCCACGAGTACCAGGACTCGGGAAACCCGTGCACGAGCAGCACGAGCGGCCCACTGCCCTGCTCGACCAGATGCAGGCGCCCTGCCGGGGCCTCGACGGTGCGGTGGTGAAGGTCGGCGGACGTCGTGCGCGGCGACATGGTCACTCCTCGGCTCACGTGGGGCGGCGGGGCCTGCCTGTGTGCCGATCATGCGGTGGGGACGGGGGTCTTCGCGACCTCGGTTGCCGAACCGGCAAATGTCGCGCCGATGTCCGCGCGGAGGATGTACTCCACCTTCTCGAACGTCTCCAGGAAGGCGGAGTCGCTTTTCCTCACAAACTTCGTCAGTGCGGGGAACACACTCATCGTCAGACGTTGGTCGCCTACGAACTTCGGACGTGCGTCCTCGTACTCGGTGACAACTCTCTGCAAGCCCTCGGCCAGATCGCTGAACAGCTTCTGCAGGGTCCCGGCCTGCTTGAACAGATCGTCCCGCGTGCGCACCATGCGGGCGAACGTCGCAAATTCGAGCTGGAGGCCACTGATCGCCACCATTTGAGCGTCGTACTCGGCGACGAAGACGACGGTCTCCCCACCCCCTTTTTTCCGGCCGAGGGCCCGCGCGGCGAGAAGGCGCCTGGCCTGCACGACGCCGTTGTGAGCAGCGGTCGCCCGTTGCAGCAGGGAGTCGAGAACCTCTCGCTCGTGCGCTGCCTTGTCACGATGTCGGGCATGCTCCCTGCCGACTCGTTCCTGGCGCTCTTGGTAGGCGGAGACGAGATAGGTCAGCACAGCGCCACCGAGCACTACAAGCATGACCTCCAGCAGAGTTGCATGCAGCACGAAAAGTGACGTGTCCTTTTTCGCATTCCAGGTGAAACCGAATCCGATGCCGGCGGCCGCGCCAAGGACACCGAAAGTGATCCACAACCTGTGTCGGTACTGACGCAGCCGTTGCTTCGCCGGATCTCCCGCAGGTCGCGTTTCGCCGTACGACTCGGACATCGCGATCACCGCCAAGACGGCTCAAGGTCCATTGGAAAGCCCCGGCGGCCCCCTCGCCATGCTCCTCCACTCCACCGAAGGTCGGTAGCCCCGTTCAGACCGGCTGCCAGATAAGGGCCAGTGCCGCGTCCGTGAGGACCTCCTCGGGGTGGCCCGCCGCCGCGAGGTGGCCGTCGTGGAGGAGGAGGCAGGTGTCGGCCAGGCGGGCGGACGCCAGGTCGTGGGTGGCCTGGACGATGGTGACGCCGTCGGCGACGAGGTCGGTCAGGAGTGTTCCGATCAGCTCTCTGGCCTGGGGGTCAAGGCCCGTCGTCGGTTCGTCGAGGAGCAGGAGGTCCGATCCCTGGGCCAAGCCCTGGGCGATGAGGGCGCGTTGGCGCTGGCCGCCGGAGAGTTCGCCCAGTTGGCGTGGGGCCAGGTCGCCGATGCCGAGTCGGCCGAGGGCGGCGTCCACCGTGGCGCGGTCGGCTCGGGTCAGGCGGCGCCAGGGGCCGCGCTCGGCCCAGCGGCCCATCTCGACCGTCTGCCGCACGGTGAGCGGCAAGGCGTCGGCGACGGCCGCGCGTTGCGGCACGAAAGCGGGCGCCGGTCGTCCGTCCTGGTGCCGGACCGTTCCTGATGTCGGCCGGATCACACCGGCCAGGACGCCGAGCAGCGTCGACTTGCCGCTGCCGTTCGGACCGACGAGAGCGGTGGTCGCCAACTCCGGTATGTGCGCGTCGAGTTCGTGGAGCACCGGGCGGCCCGGGTAACCCGCACACAGGTCGGCGACATGGATGCGCGGGCGGGAGGAGGGCGGCGAAGAGGGCGGGGCGGACGGAACAGCCGGTTTGTTGAACATGATTTTCATTGTAGTGTCCTCGCCGTGGACTGGTTGACGACCCCTTTCGAAGTGACATTTGTGCAGCGCGCCCTGTGGGGCGGAATCCTCGTGTCCGCGATCTGCGCACTGGCCGGCACCTGGGTGGTGCTCAGAGGCATGGCCTTCCTCGGGGACGCCATGAGCCATGGGCTGCTGCCCGGTGTGGCACTGGCCGCGCTGTCCGGCGGGAACCTGCTGATCGGGGCGGTGGCGAGCGCCGCCGTCATGACGGCCGGGGTCACGGCGCTCGGGCGGGCGCCGAGGCTGTCCCAGGACACCGGGATCGGGCTGCTGTTCGTCGGCATGCTCTCGCTCGGCGTGATCATCGTGTCGCGGTCGCAGTCGTTCGCCGTGGACCTGACCGGGTTCCTGTTCGGGGACGTACTCGCGGTCCGCGAGCAGGACCTGATGCTGCTGGCCGGGGCGCTCCTCGCGGCCCTCGCGGTGTCGGTCCTGGGCCACCGGGCCTTCCTGGCCTTGGCGTTCGACCCGCGCAAGGCGCGCACCCTCGGGTTGCGGCCGCGCCTCGCGCACGCCGTGCTGCTCGCCCTGCTCGGCCTGGCGATCGTCGCGTCGTTCCACATCGTCGGAACGCTGCTGGTCCTCGGCCTGCTCATCGCCCCGCCCGCCGCTGCCCTCCCCTGGGCGCGCAGCGTGCACGGCGTCATGGGGCTCGCGGCACTGACCGGGGTCGCCGCCACGTTCGGCGGCCTGCTCCTGTCCTGGCACCTCGGCACCGCCGCCGGGGCAACGGTCTCGGCCCTCGCCGTGAGCCTGTTCTTCCTCTCCCACGTCGCCTCGGGCCTACGACACCGCCGCCCGCGCCCGACCACCGACGCCACCCCGTACCCGACTATGACCGAACGAAATCCGAGGCGATCTTCTTGACCGTCGGAACCCCACACACGACGCTGACCCGCGCCCTCAGGGCCTCGACCGCGCTGACCCTCGCCGCCCTGCTCGTCACCGGTTGCGGTGCCGGGGGCGATACCGGTGACGGCGATGACTCCCGGCCTGCCGCCGGCACCGCGACACCCCGCCCGCACGGCTACGTGGAAGGCGCGAAGGAGGCCGCCGAGCAGCAGGCCCGTCTTCTGCTGAACGATCCCGGCAGCGGGGAGACCCGCGTCCTCGACCTCATCACCGGCAAGGTGACCCGTACCGAGCGCACCAAGGGCGCTCTGCGGCTCGGCACCGACGGACGCTTCGGCTACCTGCACACGTCGCGGGCGACACACGTGCTCGACAGCGGGTCCTGGCTGGTCGACCACGGGACCACGTCCACTACTACCGTGCCGCGATACGTGACATCGGCGAACTCCCCGGCAAGGCCGCCGCGGAGGTGCGCAGCGACGCCGCCGTGACAGCGGCCACCGGCGAGGACGGACGCGCCGTCCTCTACGACCGCACCGCGCTCGACCAGGGCACCATCA
>NZ_JAOCNE010000002.1:95165-286404 GCF_056172735.1 Streptomyces sp. R818 | reverse complement strand
CGAACTCGGCGGCCGGGTACGGGTCGTCGAGCTGTACTCCGAGTCGCTGACCGCGAAGGGCGAGGGCGCGGACACGTATCTGCGGATGATGCGCGCCAACACCGAGGCGATGACCGACGGCCTCACCTGAATCCCCCACCCACATCCCCCCATACACCCCCCATCCCGTCACAGCCCCTCACACCTCCACTCCACACGGAACACGCCGCCACCGCGCGGCCCGGAAAGGAACCGACACACCTATGAACACCTCCATACGCGGGCGAAGCCGCACCGGCACGGCGGTCACCGCCACGGCGCTGACCCTGGCCGTCGCCACCGTCCTCACCGCCTGCGGAGCGCAGGATTCCGACGCGGGCTCCTCGACCCCCTCCGACTCCGGTTCCCAGAAGCGGAGTGCGGGGCGTGCCGCACCCGCCGCCGAGGTCGCGGACCCGGTCGTCGCCACGTTCGACGGCGGCCTGTACATCCTGGACGGCAAGACCCTGAAGCGGACCAAGACGATCGAGCTCGCCGGGTACAACCGCGTCAACCCCGCCGGTGACGCGGACCATGTGATCGTCTCCACCGACAGCGGCTTCCGGGTCCTGGACGCGGCAGGTCAGAAGCTCACGGACATCGAGTACAAGGGCGCCAAGCCCGGCCACGTCGTCCGTCACGCGGGCAAGACGGTGCTCTTCACGGACGGCACCGGCGAGGTCAACGTCTTCGACCCCGCGGATCTCCTCTCGGGCAAGAAGCCCGAGGGGCGCACCTACACCTCCGCCGAGGCGCATCACGGTGTCGCCATCGAGCTGGAGAACGGCGAACTCCTCACCACCCTCGGCACGGAGGAGAAGCGCACCGGCGCCCTCGTCCTGGACAAGGACGACAAGGAAATCGCCCGCAACGAGCAGTGCCCCGGTGTCCACGGCGAGGCCGCGGCGAAGGGCGAGGCCGTCGCCGTCGGCTGCGAGGACGGCGTGCTCGTCTACAAGGACGGCAGGTTCACCAAGGTCGACGCGCCCGACGCCTACGGCCGCATCGGCAACCAGGCCGGCAGCGACGCCTCCCCCGTCCTGCTCGGCGACTACAAGACCGACCCGGAGGCGGAGCTGGAGCGGCCGACCCGGGTGTCCCTGATCGACACCGAGAAGGGCACCCTGCGCCTCGTCGACCTGGGCACCAGCTACACGTTCCGGTCCCTGGCGCGCGGCCCGGAGGGTGAGGCGCTCGTCCTCGGCACGGACGGTGCCATCCACGTCATCGACCCGGTCTCCGGCAAGAAGGTGAAGAAGATCGCGGCGGTGGGCGCGTGGCAGGAGCCGCTGGACTGGCAGCGGACCCGGCCCAACCTGTTCGTCCGCGACCACACCGCGTACGTCTCCGAGCCCGGCACGAAGCAGGTGCACGCGATCGACCTGGACTCCGGGAAGAAGCTCGCGTCGGTCACCCTGCCGAAGAGCAGCAACGAGCTGTCGGGCGTCGCGGCGCACTGATCCGCGAGCAGCGGCCGGTCAATGACGGCCCTCGGCCCAGTACGCGGCCCGCACCTCCCCCTCCGCGAACTCCTGGTGCGGCAGCCGCAGGCCGAGGGCGTCCTCCAAGGCGTGGAAGTACAGCTGGTAGGTGTCGGTCAGTTCGGGGTGGTCCAGCTCGGCCCGGCGCAGGGCGCGGTTCAGGAAGTCCAGTTCGCCGCCACGCCGATAGGGAGCGTAGCCGCGGTCGTACGAGAGCAGCTCCAGCGTGCCGTTGTCGCCGTCGTCGACGCGGTGACCGTCCCGCAGGTAGCTGAAGGTGTAGATGGCTTTGGCCATGGTGGCGGACAGCCACACCTGTTCCTCGATGCCGAGCGCGGCGTACGCCTCCTTGTCGGCGAAGCCGCCCGGCGGTATGTCGTGGTGCAGCAGGTAGGTCCAGCCGCCCGCCTCGCCGAAGCAGCAGCTCTTGTACTGGCGGTCCCAGTGGGCCCGGCCGTCGTCGACCGCCATGAGGTCCCGCAGCCGGGTGCCGCCGGTGACCTGCGCGGGGTCCGCCCCGTACAGCAGGGCCACCTGCTCGGCGTCGACGCGCTGACCGGGCGCCGCGCGGAAGAAGACGAGATGCGTGTACGGGTCCTGCTCGCGCCAGGACGGGGCTATCCAGGCCAGCCCCTCCAGCGGATCGCGCCCGCACACCTCGGCCGCCCCGGTCTCCTCCGGGCCGCCGCCGCGGAACCGTCGGCCCCATGCCGGATCGATCCGGTCCATCAGCTCCGCCGCTTCCGCGAGGCTGTCCGCGCGCTGCCGCATCGCGGCCTCGGCGATCAGGTACACCACCTCGTCGAGGTCGCGGGTGGCGAAACGCTCCTGATCGGCGCCGAAGCAGCCGTACACCGTCCCGTCCTCGTCCACGCGCAGGAACAGGCCGTCGCCCCCCGCCTCCTCTGCGCGCTCGGCCCAGTCCTCCCACTCGTCCTCGTCCACTGTGACCGGCGGCATCGCGACGTCGGTGAGCAGGGCGTGCCGTGCGGCCGTCCGCCGCCAGGCCGCCGCGAGGGACTGCTTGTCGATCTCCATGACGCCAATGTAGGAGGCGGCACTGACAACGGGCCCTCGCTGGCTGCCTGTTCACTTTCTCTGGTACGCCGCCACCGCCATCTCCACGAACGACAGGATCAGGGGGTTGCCGTCGTTCTCGTTCCACGCCGCCACCACCCGGCTCGGTGCCATGTCCACCAGCGGTACGAGGGCGAACTCCGCGGGCAGGTCGTGGCCGAGCGGGGCCAGGCCGACCGTGCCGTTCCAGAGCACCGCCTGGAGGCATTCCTGGACGGCGCGCACGACGGGCCCCTCGCGCGGGCTGCCCGCGTTCCAGTACGCCTGCCAGACGGGATCGGTGCCCTCCGGGAACTGGAACCAGCGGCGCTCGCTCAGTTCGGCCACGCGCAGCGCGCCGCGGCGGGCCAGCGGGTCGTCCGCGCGCAGGACCACGCCGACGGGGTCGTCCCGCAGGGCCCGTACCGTCAGGGCGGTCTCGTCGAACGGGGCCCTGGTCAGGGCGACGTCGACCAGGTGGGCGCGCAACCCGCAGGTCGGGTCGGTCAGTTCGGCGTCGCGGATGCGGATGTCGACCCCGGGGTGCTTGCGCCGGAAGGCGGCGGCCAGTCTGGAGACTCCGGGGTCGGTGGTGTCGCCGAGGATGCCGACGGTGAGGGTGGAGGCGCCGGCCGCCGCGCCCACCCGGGTCCGGACGCGTTCGGCGTGGTCGAGCAGCGCCCGCGCCTCGTCGAGGAGGACCGTGCCCACCGCGGTGAGCGTGACGCCCGTGGGGGAACGGACGAAGAGCGGGGCGCCGACCTCCGCCTCCAGCTGTTTGATCGCCCGGCTCAGCGGCGGCTGGCTCATGTGCAGCCGGTTGGCGGCCCGCCCGAAGTGGAGTTCTTCGGCGACGGCCAGGAAATAACGCAAGGTCCGTAGCTCCACGCTGCAACGATACCCACGCGGTATCGGGGTGGCCAGACCGGTCTTGGACAGGGACGGCGCCTGCGCGCTGAACTCGTGTCCACGACCGAAGGACCCCGCAGAACCTGGACGGAGACCATGAACATCGCCTACTGGATCCTCGCGGGGCCGCTCGCCCTCTTCTACCTCTACGCAGGCGCCCTGAAAGTGATCCGCGACCGCGATCAGCTCCGGCCGATGATGGCCTGGGTCGACCGCACGCCGCTGCCCGCGCTGAGAGCCCTCGGCGTCGTCGAGATACTCGGCGCCTTCGGCCTGGTCCTGCCGCCGCTGACCGGCATCGCGCCCGCGCTCGCGGTGGCCGCGGCCGCCGGACTCGTCGTTCTCCAAGTGGGCGCGATCGCCGTCCATCTGAGCGGTGAGGACCGGCGGATCGCGCTCAACATCGGCCTTGTCGTCCTCGCGGCGGTCACCATCTGGCCGGCCACCGCACGCTGAGGACAGCAGGCGGTCACCCGTACAGCGAAGCGGCCCCCGGGCTGCCGTCCACGAACCGCTGGCCCGCCGCGATCTCGTCGCCCACCACCGACCAGACCGTCTCGTCGTCCTCGAACGGCAGCGGATCGACCTCGCTCGTCTCGTCGCCGATCCGCTTCACCTCGCCCGCCAGGCGCTCGAACTCGGCCTCTTCCTCGCTTTCGTCGCCGCCGAAGGCGAACGTGTCGAGCAGACGCTGGAACCGGGAGGTGACCTGGACGAGGGAGGAGACGTCCGCGTGCAGCTCCCGCACGGTCTCCTCGTCGTCGTCGAAGGCGTGGACCTTGCCGGAGCCGGGGTCGAGGGCGAGATGGGCGTTGAGCAGCCAGCCGATGACGGGCCACGCGCCCGCGCCCTCCTCGGCGTCCTCGAAGTCCTCGGTGTCCACGACGTCCCGCACGAGGGGCAGCCGGCCGCTGTCCTCACCGGGCTCCCGCAGCAGAAGCGTCCCGGTGGGGGCGCCGACGGTCTGCAGCAGCCGCGCGCCCTCGGTGTCCGCCGCGGCGGGCGGGAAAGCGGTGGCGGGCAAGGTCACGAGGCGGTCCTCGCCGAAGAGGTCGACGAGTTCGCCGCGAGTGACGTCGAAAAGCACTGCCGTACTCCGAATTCAGCGGCCAAGAGCACGCCGCGGGACTTTGAGGATCTGGAGATCTGGAGATCTGGAGGGTTGCGAGTATTTAAGGGACGAACTTGTTGTCCGAGGGAGAAAGGTCCATCACCGTATCAGTGCGCCCGCCGTCGACACCCTTCTTGTCCCACTCGTCGTGCAGCCACTTGATATAGGCGCGGTGTTCGCGGTCCTTCTTGTAGTCGCTGACGTCCGTGCCGTCGGGCAGCTTCTCGTGCTGGTCGTACTTCTGGCTGTGGGTGACGTCCAGATGGTCGGGGAACACCTTGGCCAGGTACTTGTCGCATTTGGGATTCTTCTGGCAGGGCTCACGTTCCGTATAGAGCTCGCTGACGAAGTCCTGGTGCCCCTTCTTTATCAGCGGGTGCCCGATGGAGCGTTCGGAGTGGGCCTTGCCGCTGGCGCCGACGAGGATGAACTTCTTGCCCTTGCCGTCGTCGTACATGGCCGAGGCGTAGTTGCCGCCCGGAACGTAGGAACGGCCCTCTTTGCGATTGGCGTAGCGGCCGAGCTGCGCGGCCCGGCCCAGTTCCGTCTTTCCGGGGGCGACCTTCGTGGAGGTGACTTTCTTGCCCTTGGCGCCCTTCTTGTTCTTGACCTTGCTCTGCTTCTCCGGCTGGTTGTTCCACGGGTACCAGGCTTTGTCACCGAGGACATCGTGAACGCCGGACTTGTCCGTGGACTTGACCGGGCTGGTCGTGCCGTCGTGGTGCAGCTGGCGGATCGATCCGTCGTCGCTGAGCAGGTACATCGGCGTGTCACCGTCGCGCTTGACCCGCTTGACGTCGACCCGCTCGGCCTCGTCGCCGATGTCGCGGTCCTTGCGCTTCTGGTGCTTGGAGGCGGCCTTCACGCGGTCCGGGACGGTGTCGGTGACATGCTTGGTCACCTTCAGTGTCGCCTTCTCCAGGCCGTCGATCGCACCTTCGAGGATGGCGTCGAAGGACGCGGTCATCGGGTCCTTGCCCTTGGTCTTGCCGAAGGAGCTGCGCCCGCTGGAGAGGTGGACGCTCGACTGGCTGCCCAGGTCGGTGCCGTGCCGGGAGACCTTGCCCGCGCCGTCCTCGAACTCGAAGTGGTCGATGACCGTCCGCTTGCCCGCGCCACCGGAGCCGGAGCCGCCGGGCTCGTCGCCCGCGGAGGCCAGCTGCATCCCGCCCGGCTTGTCACCGGGGTTGAAGGCGCCCTCGGCCAGATCCAGCGTCATGTCCGAGACCAGTTCGGCGAGTTTGCCGGTGACGGGCTCGGTGACCTTCGTGATCAGCGCGTCGACGATCTGGTCGACCGCCTCGTCGATGAGCCGCTTCACGATGGTGCGCATCAGCGCGATCTCACCGGCGGCGGCCGCGGCGGAGAGCCCCAGGGTGAAGGGCGCGGCGGCGAGTTCGGCGACGATGGTGCCGGCGAGGATGCCGAGTTCGACGCCCGCCTTCACCTTCAGACCGCGGATGATCTCGCCGACACCGTCGCAGGCGGTCGCGAACAGCCGCGCCACCTCGGGGATCTTGTCCAGGTGCCCGGTCTTCACATGCGACCAGTGCTTCTGCATGGACTCGACGGCCCAGCCCTCGGACGAGGACAGGATGCGGTTCACCGCCTTGTCCGCGTCACCGCCGTGGCCCTCGAACTTGTCGGCGAAGTCCCGCATGGACGTCGCCATCTCGAAGTAGTCGTCCTCGTCGACATTGGGCCAGCTGACCCCGATGAGGTCGAGCGCCTCGTCGATGATGCTCGGCAGTACCAGACCCATACGCGCGCGCTCCCCATCACCTGCTGCAACACCTGTCCCCCCAGGCTATCGGTGCAGGTTGTCAGGTGCACAAGGGAGCCCCGTCGCAACACAGTTCTGTGACGGGACCCCCATGTGACGGCAAAGTCACCGGAGTTGTCAGCGCTGCCGCAGCCGCACCAGCGCCTCGTCCGTCCCCACCACCAGGTCGCCTTCGGCCGTGAAGGCAAGGGCGTAGGCCCGGCCGCCCGGACGGAAGGTCCGCAGCCGGTCGTCCTCCAGGACCCGGTGCTCGACCAGGCCGTCGGCCCAGGCGATCGCGAGGACCGGGCCGCCGTCGACCGTCGTCACGGCCACCGCCACGACCGCGCAGTCGCGGGCGGCCACCGGCTCGGGCATGGGGTCCGCGTGCGGAGCCCACGCGCGTACGGTGCCGTCGGCGCCGCCGGTGTAGAGCAGCGGGACGGTGTCACCCTCGGCGGAGACGGGCAGATCGGTCCCGGCGACGGCGGTGACGGGCCCCCGGTGCAGGGCGGCGGTGCGCGGCCCGGTGCCGGCGGCCACCACATGCACGGTCCCGGCGGCGTCACCGAACACCACCCGCCGCCCGGCGCCACCGCTCAGGGCGGTGACAGGCTCCTGCTGGCGGTCCGTGTACTCCTGTACTGCTTCGCGGAGTTGGTCCTGCGGGGAGGGGCCGTCCTCCAGGAGGGCGGCGATCCCGCCGGGCTTCGCGGACTCGGCGGCGCGCTGGGTGTGCAGCCGGCCGTGCTCGTCGAGGACGGTCACGGTGCCGTCGCCGTGCTCCGCGACGGCGCGGCCGCCGGGCGCGGAGTGCGGGAGACGGCCGACGGCGGCGGCGCTCTCCGCGTCCAGGACACGGACCGTGCCCTGGTGGTCGGCGACGACGAGCCGCCCGGCGAGGGGGCCGCCACCGACCGCCACCGAGCGGACCGGCCCGGGCCACGGCGGGGTCACGTCGCCGCGCACCCGGTGCCAGACGACCGACCACGAGGCATTTTGCGCGAGGGAGTTGAGCGCGGCGGGCAGACGCGGGTCCCCCGCGTCACCGAGCGCCGCGAGCAGGACCAGGGCCCGCTCGGCGGGCGGCTGCTCGCGGGTCAGCGAGGCGCCCGCCCGCAGCCAGGCGGCGCGCAGCCCGCCGTGGCTCTCCTCGGAGCGTTCGTAGGCGGTGGTCACGCGCCAGGGGTCGGCGGCGCAGACCGACGCCGGGTCGTCCAGGTCCAGCGGCTCCTCCGGCCCGGGGTCCTGCTTCGCGGGCCGGTCCGGGTGGTCGGCCGCCCAGGACGCGCGGCGCGCCTCGTCGGTCCACTGCGGCTCGTCCAGGTCCATCCGCGCGCACGGCCCGGCGGTGAGCTCCCGCTCCCACGACGTACCGGAGCGCACCTCCACGAGCACGCGCACGTGGTCCAACGCCGCCAGTTCCAGTGCCAGTTCGGCGAGGGCGTCGGGCTGCTCGGCCGCGTGCAGCTCGGGCAGCGCGATGACGGTACGGCGCGGGTCGGCGGCGAGCCCGGCGAGGAGCGCGCCCGGGGAACCGGCGGCGATCGACAGCTGTTCGCCGAGCATCCAGGCGGTGGTGGTCACCGTCTGGCCGGGCAGCGGTACGAAGCCGTGGACGCGGCGCTCGCCGACGGTGCCGGGCCGGGTGCCGTGCCCGATCAGCCAGGCGAGCAGCTCCGACTTGCCGCGGTTCGCCGAGCCGGTGACCACGGCGAGGCCCGGGGCGTCCGGGTCGCCGAGCCAGGCGAGCAGGGCGGCCGCGGCGGGTTCGCGCCCGGAGGCGGGCCGGGACCAGGGCAGGGCGGGCTCGGCGCTCATGCGTCCACCTCTGTGCATCCGGGGGCGCGTCACCGCTGGTCCTGCTGGGCGGCGTGCGTGATGAGCTCCTTGAGGCCCTCCTCGCGGGAGTCCGCGGTGTCCCCGTAGTCGAAGCTGTGCGTGAACTCGGCGTGCGGGAGCACCGCCTCCAGCCAGGCGGCGCAGTAGTGGCCGGGCATCATGCACGGTTCGAGCTCGCAGTAGACGCGCGACACCTGCTCGGGCTCGACGCCGGAGGAGGAGAGCTGCTGCCACAGCTGCTCCTCGGGGTGGAGCCGACCGGGGCTGGCCTGGGCGGTGACGATCTGCTTCGCACCCTCCTTGTTCACGTACTCGAACGCGGACGAGAAGGGGAAGTTGAGGGCGTGCCGCACGTCGTCGAGGACCCGCGGCCACCAGTTCTCCCGGTCGGCGACGGCCTCCGGGTCGATCTGCCGGATCTCCTGGACCATCGCGGCGAACGCCTCGGCGGCCGCCTGGAGTCCGTCGGAGGCGGCGATCACCGGGAGGGCGCGGTCGAGGACCGCGGCGCAGTGCGTGAAGGCGGCGATGTCCGAGTTCACGAACAGGGCGGGCTCCTCACGGCCGAGGAACAGGGCCTGCACGGAACCGTCGGTGCGGACGCACAGGTGGGCGAGGCGGTCGGTGCCGATGCGCACCCACTCCGCCCAGTCGCCCTGCAGCGTGACGCCGCGGTGGCCGGTGAACATCCCGAGGGTGATCCCGTCGGTGTCGTCCGCCGCGATGAAGTACGGCCCGACGTGCAGCGGCACGCCGACCTGCGCGAGGTGGGTACGGGCCGAGGCGGGCACGGTCCCGTACGAGGCGGGCACGCTGATGCGGCGCAGCCCCTGGGGGCCGAACTGTGCGACGGCGGGGTCCGAGGGCAGCTCGGGCATCACAGACCTTCCATGGTGACGGACTTACCGGCACCACCCTATGCGCAGGCCGGGGGCGACTCGGAGGGGCGTGACGAACTCGGGACGAGCCGCGGCGCTTAAGCTTCGCCGGTCGGCCGGGACAGGGAGGACGACGAGGACGACGAGGACGGACATGGACTGGATCGCGTGGGGCGTCAGCGGCGCCGGAACCCTCTTCCTCGGCGTCGCCGCCCACGGGTACGTCACCGGCCGCCGCGTCCCGCCGGACGCCCGGCTCCGCCACGGCGTCCGCCGCACGTTCCTGCCGCTGCTCCTCGCATGGGTCTTCCTCTGGTCCAGACTGCCCGACGCCGTCGGCGCCCCGTGGGCCGTGAACGCGACGTGCGACGCCGTCGCCTGCGCGGCGCTCGTCCTCGCCTTCCTCGCGGGGCGGCGGAGCCGCAGGTCCGCCGCCCACCGTGAGGAGACGCCCGCGTAGCCGCCGGGTCGTCACGCGCGGGCGGCGAGTACCGCCGCCAGCCCCTCCCGCAGGTCGTCGACGAAGAACCCGGGAACCTCCAGGGACGGGAAGTGTCCCCCGCGCTCGGGCGCCGTCCAGCGGACGATCTGCCGGTACCGCTCCTGTGCCCACGGGCGCGGGCTCTTCTCGATGTCGCGGGGGTACATGGTGAGGGCCGACGGGACGTCGACGCGGAGGTCGGGGTCCAGGGAGTTGTGGCTCTCGTAGTAGATGCGGGCCGCGGACGCGCCGGTACGGGTCAGCCAGTACAGGGTGACGTTGTCGAGAACCCGGTCCAGGGAGATCGTCTCGAACGGGCTGTCCTCGGTGTCCGACCACTCCGCGAACTTGTCGAGAATCCAGGCGAGCAGCCCGACCGGTGAGTCGACGAGCGAGTAGCCGATGGTCTGCGGCCGTGTCGCCTGCTGCTTCGCGTACGCCGCGCGGTGGCGCCAGAAGTGCCGGGTGTCCTCGGTCCAGACGCGTTCGGCCGCCGTCAGCCCGTCCGTGGAGAGTCCGGGCGGCGCCTGGGCGAACGTCGAGTGGATGCCGAGCACGTGTGCCGGGTACCTGCCGCCGAGGAGGGTGGTGACGGGGCCTCCCCAGTCACCGCCGTGCGCCAGGAACCTGTCGTAGCCGAGCCTGCCCATCAGCTCGACCCACGCGGCGGCGATCCTCTCGGTCCCCCATCCGGTGGCGGCCGGCTTGTCGCTGTACCCGAAGCCGGGCAGCGACGGGACCACGACATGGAACGCCGGCGCGTCCGCGCACTCCGGGTCCGCCAGTTCGTCCACGACGTCGGTGAACTCGGCGACGCTGCCCGGCCAGCCGTGCGTCAGGACCAGCGGGGTGGCGTCCGCCCGGGCGGACCGGCGGTGCAGGAAGTGGATGCCCAGGCCGTCGATGACGGTACGGAACTGGCCGATCCGGTCGAGCCGCGCCTCGAACGACCGCCAGTCGTACGCGGTGCGCCAGTGGTCGACGACGTCGACGAGGTCGGCGAGCGGAACACCCTGCGCCCATCGGTCGGGGCCGGGCGCGGCGCCCTGGACGGTCTCGGGCTCCGGCAGGCGCGCCGCGGCAAGGCGGGCGCGCAGGTCGTCGAGGTCGGCGTCGGTCGTGTGGGCCTTGAACACTTCTACGTGGCTGGTCGTCGGGCGGGGCATGAGACCTCCTGGCCTTCCGTGGAACCGGCTAAGACGGTTCTAGCAAGCCCCGCACCACCTCCGCAACCGGCTAAGGTGGTTCCATGCGCGCTGAGTTTCCTGAGTTCCGCCTCGGCAAGGTCCTGGCGACCAGCTTCACCGGGACGCTGTCGGAGCGTCACGGCGTGCCTGTGGAGCGCATTCCCGTCCCGGGTCGACTTGTCGACTGGCTGGCGGTGTACGGCCTCGCCGTCGACTCCTGCACCGCGGCGCAGCTCGCCCGCGCCCGGGAGCTGCGGGAGTCGATCCACGCCGCCGCGACCGCGGCCGCGCTCGCAGAGGCTCTGCCCGCGTCCGCCGTCCAGGTCATCAACGACTGCAGCGCGCAGGGGCGGGCCGCGGCCACCCTGACGCCCGAGCGCGAGCGGCGCTGGCGGCTCGGCTCGGATTCCCGCGTGGAGGACGCCCTCAGCGTGATCGCCGCCGACGCGATCGACATCCTCGCGGGCGAACGGGACGGCAGGCTGGCCCTGTGCGCCTCCCCGACCTGCCAGGCCGCCTTCTTCGACACCAGCCAGAGCCGCACCCGCAAATGGTGCGACATGAACACCTGCGGCAACCGCCAGAAGAAGGCCCGTTTCAACGAGCGCAAGAGTCCCAGCGCGGCGGAGTGAACGCCACCCGGGGATTTCGTCATGGACGCGCGTGACTGGGGACGGCTCGAAGAGGAGCGGCTCCGTGCGCAGTCGCGGGCGTACTACGACGTCGAGCAGCCGCCCGAGGTACGGCGGCGGTGGGCCAAGGTGTCCTTGCTCGCGAACAGGCGCATGCGCGGAGCGGGGCCGCGGGAGTCGGCGCGGGAGGACCGTCAGGAGTTCGCGCTCCGCATGTGGGTCATCCAGCACCTCGGCCCCGACGACGAGGACACCGACTGGAGCCCCGAACAGCTGGCGTCCGACACGCTCGACGCCCTGCTCCTGACACCGTCGGACGCCGCCGCTCTGGCCCGTGACTGGCGCGCCCCCGCGCCGGGCCTCAGCGCCGCACCGACGCCGCGATCCGTGCTGCCACCTGTGCCGGTGCCAAGTGGGTCGTGTCGATGACCTCCGCCTCGGCGTGCAGCCACGTGCGGGACGCCTCGGCGTAGGGCTCCAGGTAGCGGAGGCGAAACGGTGAGGGGCCCATGACCGTGTCCCCCTCGATGCGTCCGCGCAGGGTGTCCTGGTCCGCGTGGAGGACGAAGTGCCGTACGGGGATGGCATGGTGGGCGAGGCCCGCGCCGATCTCGCGCCAGTACTCCTCGACGAGGACCGTCATGGGCATCACCAGCGTGCCCCCGGTGTAGTCGAGCACGCGGCGGGCCGTCTCGACGACCAGGGTGCGCCACGGCGGCCAGTGCTGGAAGTTGTCCGTCGCGGGCAGGCCCGGCTCGATGTCCATGAGCGTCTCGCCGACCTTCTCGGCGTCGAAGACCCGCGAGTCCGGGAGCAACCGCTGCACGAGCCGGCTGGTGGTCGTCTTGCCCGCGCCGTGTGTCCCGTTGAGCCATACGATCATGGGCCGACGCTAGTGCCGCGCACGTCGCCGGCCTGTGCCGATGGCGTCACAGGACGGGTACGACCGGCGCACGGCACCCGCTCGCGGCCACGGGCGGCGTGTGCCCCCACCGGTCGGCGGGCAAGCGAGTACGCAGAAAGCCGAGCAAGCATGTACGTACGAAGGAGGTTGCCGCCATGAGCGCTCCCGCCCTGCCGTTCACGGAGCGCATGACCTGTTCACAAGCGCGGGCCGAGACCAGTACGGCCGTGCTGCCCTTGTGCGAGGGCCTGCCCCGGCACCAGGCGCGCCGGCTGCACGAGGACGCATTGCTGATCGCCAGCGAGCTCGCGGCCAACGCGCTGCGCCACGGCGGCGGCATCACCCGCTTCAGCGCCTGCGTCCACGCACACGTGCTGGTGGTGCAGGTCAGCGACCGCAGCGCCCGAGAGCCGCTGCTGCTCCCCCACGATCCCACCGTGCCCGGCGGTTTCGGCTGGCTCATGGTGCGGAGTCTGGCCCGTTCGGTCACCGTCGAGCGGCACAGCACCGGCGGGAAGACGATCACCGCCGAACTGGCGCCTCCGCCTCGCTCCTGATCCTGTTCCTGATCCTGACCACCGAACTGCGCATCGCATCACGAACATCGCACCACGAACGGGGTGAGCCCCAGCCGGATCGGCTGGGGCTCACCCCGTCTCAGGTGTTCATACGTGGGTCACCATCGGTACCAGCGGCCCTTGCGGCCGCCACTCGCGGCGGGCCGGATCACGAAGCCGAGCAGCCACACCACGAGCACGATGACGGCGATCCACCACAGTGCCTTCAGTGCGAAGCCCGCGCCGAAGAGGATCAGAGCCAGAAGAAGAACCAGAAGCAGGGGAACCATTGTTATTACCTCCTGGCCACCATCTGCTCTTAACTCACCCCTACAAACACACAAAGGTCACGTTTCTTTCACGTAGGGGAGGGCAAGCGCCCGGCCCGTGGAGTGCCCCGTTCCGGTCAGGTCATACACGGGGATGCACACCGGGGATTTCATGAGCGCCCAGCACGTTTGCCAGGCCGCTGAGCGGCCAAGCGGGACCCCAGCACACGATGTCCAGCCAAGGAGCGTGAACGACTATGAGCGCCGGTGAGAAGGCCAAGGCGAAGACCGAGCAGGCGGCCGGGGCGGCCGCGGCGGCGACCGGGCGCGCCATGGGCAACAAGTCCCTCGCCGCCAAGGGCCGCGCTCTGCAGACGCGCGGCGACGCCCGTGAGACCAAGGAGAAGACGAAGGACCTGGGCAAGCACTAGGCCCAGTCGCCAGACTCCGCATTCAGCCGCAGGGGCGGCCCCGTCCGACGGGGCCGCCCCTGTCGTCGTCTCAGTCCGCGCCGACCTCGGTCAGCCGTTCTCCGTCCTCCAGCCGCGCCGTCACCCGCACCGCGCCCCGCTCGGGCGCCCGTACGGCGAGCGTGCGGGCGGAGCGCGCGGTGTCGACGGCGCCGCTCGCCTCGATCCGGGTCACCGCGCGGCTGCCCGCGGCCAGGAGGTACCAGTGGTCCTTCGGCGACTTCCAGCGGGCCGACGCCACCACGTGCTGCCCGAACCGGCTGCACGCGGCCGTGTTCCGTGCCCGGCCCGCGAGTTCGGCGGGCTCGGTGACCGACGCGGAGGGCCTGCGCAGCAGCAGGGCGACATCCCCGGGGCCGCGCCAGGTGGACGCGCGGGCACAGCTCCACACCGCGTGTCCGCCGCCCTCGGGGAGTTGCTGCTCGGCGAAGTCCCAGGCGTTCACGGCGCGTACGGTGCCGCCGTCCCACGGCGCGAGCCGGCAGGCGGTGCGCGCCCACGCGAGGAGGGCCTTGCCGCTGGTGGCCTCGCGGGGCTGGCGCGGCGGCGGGGTGCCGTGGCCGGGCAGCGGCGTGTAGGTGAGGTGCACGGGTGAGAGCCCGCCGAGGTCGGTGACCAGGAAGGTGTGGTGCTCCACGATCCGTGCGGAGGAGCGGAGCTGGAGCACCGGGCGGCGGTCGCAGTCCCCCGCGGCGGCGACGGGCACGGCGTCGGTCACGCCGTCCTTCGACACGTGCAGCTTCTCGGCGAGGGTGTCGGGGCGCAGCAGGTCGCGCGTCGACGTCTCGGTGATCCAGGGCGCGGTGAGGTAGCGGGCGGCTCCGCCGGCGCGGGTCAGGACCACTGCGGCTGCCGTCGTCACGTCGGCGTCGTCAACGCGGGCCAGGGCGAGCGTCGCGCGCGTGTCGCCCCGCGCGTCGGTGTAGCGGGCGAGCCGGTCGCCGTCGCTGAGGAGGACCAGGGTGGCACCGCCGACCTCGCCCGCGAAGAGCAGTTGCGGCGGGCGCGGCGGGGCGTCGACCGGGGTGTAGGGCGTCGCCGTGACCCGTACGGCGGACGCGCCGGAGGAGGAGACGGCTGAGGCAGAGGTGGAGGCAGAGGCGGAGGCGCCCGAGCTGACGGCCGTGCCCCAGGCGCCCAGCGCCCGCTCCAGCAACGACCGGTCGTCCGTCCTGTCGCCCCTCGCGGGCCATGCCGTGAAGTCGACCCGCGAGGTGTCCGCCCAGGTGTCCGCCGCGGTGCGGGTCAGCCGGTCCGGGTCGAGCACGCCACGCGCCGCGGACGAGGACCGGTCCGGTACGGGCGGTGCGGAGTCGTCACCGGGGACGACGAGCGCCGCGGCCACGACGGCTGCGGCCACGACCCCGGCCGCCCAGGCCGCCCTTCCTCGGCGGGCGCGGCGCACCAGGTCCGTCGGCCGGGTCTGCACCAGGCAGGCGTCGAACTCGTGCGAGCGCAGCAGCGCGCCCGCGGCCGGGCCCGCCTGCGCGTCGAGGCCCGCGGCCTCCCGCACCGCCGCACCCGGCTCCTGGACACCGGCTGCGCCGAGCAGCGCCTCGGTGCGCTCGTCGGAGAAGCCGTCCATCGCGCGGAGCACGAACGCGGCCCTGGCCGGTGCGGAGGCGTCGGCGAGAGCCCGGCCGAGCGCGATCTCCTCGGCGCCGCCCGCGCGCGGGAACAGCCGCAGCCCCCACACCACGGGCAGTCGCGGCAGCAGCGCGCGCGGCGGTGGCAGTTTGCCCGGCCACCCCGCCGGGCGGTGCGCGGCGGCGAGGGCGGCCCGCAGCACCCGTACCCGTAGCGCGTCGGCCGCGACCTCGGGTCCGTCGCCCGATGTGCGAGGGCCCGGCACACGGGCCTTCCGTGCGCCGGGCAGGGCGTGCTGGGCGGCCGCGTGGGCCATGAGCACCCGGCGATGACGCGACAGCGCGGCCGGGAAGGTGAGGTAGGCCAGGCGTACGAGGCCGGTGTACTGCTCGACGAGAGCGGATTCCGCCCGCTCGGCGGCTATCCGGGTACGGAGGAGGGGTCGGCCGGGGCGAAGGGTCGGCATCGTCGGGCTCCCGCGTCAGAGGGTGGGTGGTGCGGTCACCCTTCAAACGAGCGGACGGTTCGACGGTCACACGGCAACGCGCCGGAGGCGGGACGTGTGCACCGCTGCGCAAGGGGCACCCGGGTGGTGAGCAGGCCTGCGTCACGCCCCCCGTTCGCGGGTCTGCCGGTGGTTCGGGCGGGCGGCACCTGTCGGGTGGTGTCCAGGGTTGCCGCCCGCCCCGCCACCGATCCTTTCGCGCGTGCCGGAAACCCCCCGTTGGCGGGAATAGCCGGGGGCGGGCAGGGTTGATCACACCATGACCTCACACGCGCACACGGCATTCGGGCGGATCGGCATCTGGAGCAGCGCTCTCAGCGTGCGGCGCGCGGACGGCCCGGAAGAACGCACAGGCATCACGGAAGCCCTCGCCGAGCTCGAGGCGCTGGGCTACGGCACCGTCTGGCTCGGCGGAAGCCCCTCCCCCGACGACGCCGCGGCGGCGCTCGCCGCCACCCGTACGGTCACCGTGGCCACCGGCATCCTGAGCATCTGGGACCACACGGCGCGGGAGGTCGCGGAGCGGATCGCGGCCGTGCCGGCGGCGGACCGCGACCGTTTCGTCCTCGGCCTCGGTGTCAGCCACGGACCGATGGTGCGGGGGTACGCCAAGCCCTACAGCACGATGGTGGAGTACCTCGACGCGCTCGACGCCGCCGTCCCGCCCGTACCGGGCGACCGCCGCGTCCTGGCGGCGCTCGGCCCCAAGATGCTGCGGCTCTCCGCCGACCGGGCCGTGGGCGCCCACCCCTATCTGGTCACGGCCGAGCACACGGCGCAGGCACGGGAGGCCCTCGGGCCCGACGCGCTGCTCGCCCCCGAGCTGTCCGTGGTGGTGGACACCGATCTCGACCGGGCCCGCACCACCGCGCGCGCCATGCTCAGCATGTACCTGCGACTGCCCAACTACACGGACAATCTGCTGCGCCTCGGCTTCTCCGAGAGCGACTTCGACGGCGGCGGCAGCGTCCGGCTCCTCGACGCCCTCTTCGCGCTGGGCGACACCGACCGCGTACGGGCGCGGACGCAGGAGTACGTCGACGCAGGGGCCGACCATGTCGCGCTGCAAGTGCTGACGTCCGCCGAGGACGGGCCCGGACTGCCCCGGAAGCAGTGGCGCGCGCTGGCCGAGGCGTTCAAGGGTGCCCTGTAGGTCCTGGCCGCCTTCTACCGAGCGGCTCCACCGATGTCCTTCTCGAACCAGTGGTGGGCGTACGGCTCGTCGTTGAAGGCGGGGACCTCGCGGTAGCCGCTCGTGCGGTAGAGGCGCGTGGCGGCTGCCAGGGCCTTGTTGGTGTCGAGGCGTACACGGTCGCTGCCGTGCCGGGCCGCGCGCTCCTCCAGCTCGGCCAGGAGGCGCCGGGCGAGGCCGAGGCCGCGGGTCCGGGGGCTGATCCACAGCCGCTTGATCTCCGCGGGCGCGCCGGACGGGAGCCGGAGCCCGCCGCAGCCGACGGGCTCGCCGTGCAGCCGGGCCACGAGGAACAGGCCGCGCGGCGGGCGCAGTTCAGCGGGGTCGGGGAGCAGGCTGTGCGCGGGATCGAAGCCGTTCTCGAAGAGGTCCTGGAGCTCGGCGGCGTAGGCGCGCAGGCAGTGCGCGGCGTCGGCGTGGCCGGGATCGAGCACTTCGAGGGAGACCACGGAGGCGGTGAGCAGGCGCTCCACCTCCGCCATGGCGGAGGTCAGCCGGGACCGCTGGCGGGCGTCGAGGGGTGCGAGGAGGGTGGTGGCGAGGGCGTCGCTCCGGTGGTCGAGGTGCGCGCGCTCCTCGCGTCCGGCGGCGGTGAGCCGCGCCGTGCGGATCCGCCGGTCGCGCGGGTGGGGCGCGACGGTGACGAGGCCGTCGTTCTCCAGCGCGCGCAGCAGCCGGCTCACGTAGCCGGAGTCGAGGCCGAGCCGGTCCCGCAGGCTGCGGACGTCGACGGCGGGAGCGGCGCCCTCGCCGCCGAGTTCCCAGAGCAGGCGGGCCTGTCCGTAGGGGCGTACGCCGCCGAGGTACTGGTCGTGCAGGACGCCCACGCGTTCGGCGACGGTCCGGTTGAAGCGTCGCACCTGGCCCACCTGCTCGCTGTTCATTCTCTGACCCTAGTCAGAGAATGAACAGCAGGGCCAGCTCGAAGTGCGTTCTCAGATGCCGCAGTTGGCCGCCGACCAATAGCGCGAGCCCTGGCTGCCGAGGTGGGCGTGGTCGCTGTGGCCGGGGTAGCCGGGGCCGAGGATCTCGTTGAAGCCGTGATTGCGGGCCTGCTTGACGATCTCGCAGAACGACGGGGAGCCGACGAGGTCGATGCCGCGGCCGTAGAGGTGGTTGCTGTTGGCGGCGCCGCCGACCGCGTTGTTGCAGGCGGTGGAGCGGAAGCCGCTGCTGGTGGTCAGCGCGCGGTCACCGAGGGCGTGGCGCAGGGCCTCCAGCTTCCACATCTGCTGGAGCGCGTTGGCCTTCGCGGCGGCCGCGGAGACGGCGCCGCCGGACCAGTCGGAGTTGCAGCGGTTCATCTCCGCGTAGGTGAAGTGGACCGGCGTGCAGTCGTTGTCCTGGAGGGCGTACAGCTTGTTGAAGGTGTTGGTGCCCGCGACGCCGTCCGCCGCCAGGCCGTACGCCTGCTGGAAGCGGGTGACCGCGGCCTTCGTGGCGGGCCCGAACTGTCCGTCGACGGCGATGACTCCGCCGTATCCGGGGTATCCGGCGACCCTGATCTGCAACTGGCGCACGTCCTCGCCGCTGGCGCCCTGGCTGAGGGTGCGGTTCCAGGTGTAGCAGCCGTCGGCGTGGGCGGTGCCGGTCGTGGCGGCGGTGCCGAGCACCGTTAATGAGGCGAGCATGACAAGCGTGAGCAGGGCGCGCAGGTGCCGTCTGAACACAGTGTCTCCCGGGGCGTGCGTGGGGTGAGGTACGGAACCCCTGACACTGCCGCGCTCGCGCTACGCGCGTCAATAGGGCCGCTCACCCCTTGCGAACCATGGGGTCCTCCCGATCGACCCCGACGCTCGACACGTCCTCGCCGGGGTCACGGCCCCGGCCCCGGGGACTGACATGCTGCTCCCATGCGCGTACTGATCGTGACGGCGGGGAGCTGGGGCGACGTGGCCCCCTACACCGGTCTGGGGGTGCGGCTGCGCGCCGCGGGCCATGAGGTGGCGCTCGCCACGCACGAACGGTTCCGGTCCGCGGTGACCGCGCACGGGCTCGGCTTCCGGGCGCTGCCGGTGGACCCGCGCGGCGAACTGGCGTCCGCGGACGGTCAGGGAGTGGCGCGGGCGGTCACCCCGGCCGTGCAGATGGCGCGGCTGATCCGGATGGCGCGGGCCTTCATGCCGCGACTGACCGCCGGGGTCCGCGACGCCGTGCGGGAGGGCGCCGACGTGCTGCTCAGCTCCACCGTCACCGACCCCCTGTGCGCGACGCTCGGCGAGGCCCTGCGCGTTCCCGCTCTCGGTGTCTACCTGCAGCCGATCCACCCGACCACGGTCTTCGCCCCGGTCCTCACCGGCGCCCGCTCCCTCGGCCCGTACGGCAACCTGCTGGGCGGCCACGCCCTCCAGGCCGGGACCGACCGTATCTTCGGCCCGGCCCTGCGCGACCTGCGCCGCGAACTCGGCCTGCCGGTGCGGAGGTTCGGCCGTCCGGAGCGGATGCCGCCGGGGCGTCAGGTGCTGCACGGCTTCAGCGCGCATGTCGTGCCCCGCCCGCGCGACTGGCCCGCGGGGCACGACGTCTGCGGGTACTGGTGGCCCGCGGTCCCGCCGGACTGGCGGCCCGAACCGCGGCTTGTCGACTTCCTCGCCTCGGGTCCGCCGCCCGTCTTCGCCGGGTTCGGCAGCTTCGTCACCGCCGACGCGGAACGGTTGAGCGGGTTGATCGGCGCGGCCATGCGGCGGGCGAAGGTGCGCGGCGTCGTCCAGGCGGGCTGGAGCGGCCTGCGCGTCGAGAGCGACGACGTCATCACGGTGCGGGAGGTGCCGCACGCATGGCTGCTCCCCCGGACCGCCGCCGCCGTCCACCACGCCGGTGCGGGGACCACCGCCGCCGGTCTGCGCGCCGGGGTCCCCGCCGTGCCCGTCCCCGTCCAGCTCGACCAGCACTTCTGGGCCGCCCGCCTGCACGCCCTCGGGGTGGCCCCGCGGCCGGTGCGCCACCAGCGGCTCAGCGCGCACCGGCTGGGCGACGCGATCGCCGAGGCCGTACGCGAACCGGCGCTGCGCGAGCGGGCCGGGCGCGTCGCCGCGCGCCTGGCTGGGGAGGACGGCGCGCGGCGGGTGCTCGACGCGGTCGAGCGGCTCGCCTGAGACAGCCTTAGCGCATGGTGCGGGCGAGTTCGGCGCCGAGCACCGGGGCCAGGGCTCGCGCGTAGCCTTCCGCCATGTGGCCGTCGTCGCGGTAGACGAGCGTGTCGGCCACCAGGACCGGGCACACCTTCGGCGCGCACAGCCAGCGGCCGGGGTCGACGGGCTCGGCACCGGTCGCGGTCGCCGCGGCGCGGACGGCGGCGGCCCGGCGCGGGTCCTTCGCCGCGCGGCCCGGGGTCACCGCGCACCGTCGCAGGTCGAGCGGGTGCGTCCCCGCGCAGTCCACCGCGTCCGCGCCGGGCCACGGGGTGTCGAGGAGCGCCGCCACGCGGGCGCCACTCGCGCGGAGCGCCCGGTACGTGCGCGTGAAACCTGCCGTCCACTGCCGTACCGCTCCCCCGGCCTCCGGGTGCGCGAGGCCGCCCGCGGCGGAGGAGGAGGCGATGACGAGGGCGGGCCGCAGCCGCGCGATGCGGGCGAGCACCTTCGCGCGCCAGGTGTCGCACGCGGTGTACGGCCCGCCGTCGCTGACCGTCGTGACATCGGCGACCTTGCACGAGGCTTTCGTCAACGAGACGAGCCGCCAGTGGCGTTCGCGCGCGAGGCGTTCGACGGCGGGGAACCACTGGGCCGCGTGCGAGTCGCCGAAGAGCACCACCGTGGTGTCGGACGCGGCGTCGCCGTAGACGCAGGGCGGCACGCTGACCGAGCCCAGGCCGACATGGCAGCCGTCCCGGTACACCGCGGACCGCACCGCCTTGATCCCGGTGAGGCCGGGCGAGAGGTTGCTCGGTACGACGTCGTTGTCGGCGGCGAGCAACTGGGACAGGCGTGCCCGCGCGTCCGGCGCCCGGTCGAGGGCCTCGGCCAGTCGCGGCGCGGGGCGGCCCGAGTCGATCGCGGGCGGGAAGAGCGCGGCGAGCAGCGCGAGCGCGACGGTCCCGGACGTGAGCGCGGCCCCGAGGCCGAGCGCCCGGCGCGGACGGTCCCGGAACGCGGCGCCGAACCGTACGGGGTTCTCCACCAGCCGCAGCGTCAGCCAGGCCAGGAGCAGGGCGCACGCCGCCATGGCGAGCCGGGCGCGCACGCCCGCCGTCGGGCGGTCCAGGGCGACGGGCAGGATGACGAGCAGCGGCCAGTGCCACAGGTACCAGCCGTAGGAGAGGCCGCCGATCCAGGTCGACGGCCGCTGGCGCAGGACGAGTTCGGCGCCGTACCGGCTCGGGACGCAGCCTCCCGCGAGAACGAGCACCGTGCCCGCGACGGGGACCAGCGCCGCGTACCCGGGGAACGGGGTGGCGTCGTCGAAGGTGAGCGCCGCGCCGACGATCGCCGCGAGTCCCGTCCAGGACAGCGCCCCCGCGAGCAGCGGCGGCAGGGAGCGCAGGCGGTGGGCGCAGAGGGCGAGCAGCGCCCCGGCGGCCGGCTCCCACGCGCGCGTGTGCGAGCCGAAGTAGGCCCAGGACGGGGAGCCGGGTGTCGTGCGGACGCTCAGGGCGAACGAGAGCGCCAGAAGGACGGCGGCGATGGCGGCGGTGACCACCGTCGACGACGACAGGGCCGTGCGTCCGGCCCGGCGGTGGCGTCGCGCGGCCAGGTACGCCGTCGCCAGGACCAGCGGCCATACGACGTAGAACTGTTCCTCGACGGCGAGGGACCAGAAGTGCTGGAAGGGGGACGGCGGGTCGGTCGCCTGGAGGTAGTCGGTGCCGGACACCGCGAGCCGGATGTTGACCGCGTACAGGGCGCTGGCTGCCGCGTCGCCCACGTATGCGGCGAAGCGGGCCTTCGAGAGGAAGAGGTACGCCCCGGCCAGCGTCACGACCGCGACGAACGTCGCGGCGGGCAGCAGGCGCAGGGCGCGGCGGGCGTAGAAGCGGGGCAGGGATACGCGGCCTGTGCGGTGCAGTTCGCGGGCGAGCAGGGAGGTGATGAGGAAGCCGGAGATGACGAAGAAGACGTCGACGCCGACGTAGCCGCCGCTGAACCGGCGCACTCCTGCGTGCGAGAGGACGACGAGCGTGACGGCGACGGCCCGCAGCCCTTGGATGTCCGCGCGCCTGCCCGCGCCCCCGCCCGGCGGGTGGCTCGCCGGTCTCGTTCTGGGCCGGCGCTGTCCTGGCAGCAGGAGTGCTTGGGTCACGGGCTTACGTCTTTCTCACGGTGCACGGTGATGCGGGGCACCTCATGGGACAGACGTGACAACCGGGCAGTTGCACCCGATCCCAGGAGTTCCCCGCTTCTCCGACCCGGCGTGACCCGGGCTCCTTCCACCGTTCGACCCGAGTTCAGAAACCCGGCGGCCTAGGGTGTCGGCCATGCCCGCACACGACCGGTCCTTCACCGTGGCTGCCGCCGTCGAGATGCCCGTCCCCGCGCCCGGAGAGGTGTGGACGGTCGGCGCCGTCATCCTGGACGACGACGGCAGGGCGTTCGCCCAGAGGCGCGGCCCGGACCGCCGTCTCTTCCCCGACACCTGGGACATCGTGGGCGGCCATGTCGAGCCCGGAGAGACCTTGTTGGAGGCGCTCGCGCGCGAGATCGCGGAGGAGACCGGGTGGCGGTTGCGTCAGGTGTGCCGACTGCTCGGCGTCAGCACCTGGCGTGGGGACGACGGTGCCGGGCTGCGGCACGAGGCCGACTTCCTTGTCGAGGTCGACGGGGATCTGGCACGGCCCGTTCTGGAGGCGGGGAAGCACACGGCGTACGGGTGGTTCGGGCCCGGTGATCTGGAGCGGCTCAAGGAGAATCGGCGCCCCGGCGAGTTCCTGATCCATGATCTCGTCGCCGGGGTCGTAGGACGTGCCTAGGCCAGCCCGGCCGGTTCTCTCGGACCGGTCGGGTCGTCCGGGGTTGTGTCGGGGTGGGGGGCGAGGGCGGGGCTCGGTTCGTTGCGGGGTGCGGGGAGGTGGGGCGTCAGCGTGGCGTTCTCCGCGTCCTCCTGCCTCCAGCGGCGCGTGAGCCACATGTAGCCGAGGATCACCGAGAGCATCGACAGGATCATCAGCGGGCCGAAGAGCCAGGGGTGTTCGGCCATCGTCATCGGCAGGTAGCGGTAGGCGAGGAGCAGCGCCGTGAAGATGGTGGCGCCGTAGGCCACGAGCACGGTCCCGTCGCGTCGGCGGGCGCGGTCGAAGGTGCGCAGGGCCGTCTCGATGGTGAGCGTGAAGACGACTCCGGCCACGATGTCCGCCCCGTAGTGGTAGCCGAACCCGAGCGTCGCGGCGAGCGTGGCGACCAGCCAGAACGCTCCGACGCAGCGCAGCAGCAGCGGGCCTCTGCGGGAGTGCAGGAAGATCGCGGTGGACCAGGCGGTGTGCAGGCTGGGCATGCAGTTGCGCGGGGTGATGTCGTCGAACGGTATGGGGTGCGGCGCGGTGAGCGCCGGGAGCGTGTGCGGCCACAGGTTGGCCGCCGCCCAGATGCCGCCCTCGGTGCCGTAGGCGTAGACCGGTCCGACGACCGGGAAGATCATGTAGATGCCGGGGCCGAGCAGGCCGATGACGAGGAAGGTGCGCAGCAGGTGGTGGCGCGGGAAGCGGCGCGCCTTCGTCACATGGCGCAGTTGGTACAGGGCGACGACGACCGCGCAGGCGGCGAGCTGGACGTAGACCCAGTCCAGGACATGCGCGCCGACGCTGCCCGTCGCCTCGACAAGCCGGCCGACCAGCCACGAGGGTTCGCCGAGCGCGTGGTCGGCGACGGCCACGTACGGATCGAGGACCGTGGGCTGCGTCTTCCACGTGATCATCAGCCAGGTGTCGCCGGTCTTGCGGCCCGCGAGGAGCAGCAGGGCGAGGCCGACGCCCTTGAGCAGCAGGGTGCGTTCCTCGCCCTTGCGGCGGGTCAGGGCGAGGACGCCGAAGGCGAGGGTGACGATGAGCGCCCCGTTGCCGAACATCATCTTGGCGTCGACGCCCCACCGTACGAGCCAGAAGATCACGTCGATGCCGACCGCGGCGCCGAACGCGATGAACCGCTGCCGCCAGGGCAGGACGACCATCATCAGCGCCATGCTGACGTACAGCAGGGGCCCCGACGCGGGAGCGAGGATCAGCTCCCGCCCTCCGAGGGTGAAGGGGCCGGATTCGCCGTAGCGGCGCGCGACGATCTCCAGGGTGATGAGGAAACCGAGCGTCACGACCCCCGCCGTGCTCCACAGCAGGGTGCGGAGCCGACGCCGTGCGTCGGCCCCGTCGCTGCCGCGTCTTCGCGAAAGCTCACGCGTAACCGTTGATCTCAATTTTTCGCCGCTTATTCATGTGTCCGACATGTGACCAAGTCGGCTCACCCTACCGGGCGACGCGGACACACACATATGGCTCACCAGGCGCCGGGCGCGGGCGGCGGGACCACCGGCGCGCCAGGGCCGTCAGCTTCTCGCGTGGAGCGGGAAGCCGTCCGTCCGCAGTACCCCTCCCCCGGCGTCCACGGCGAACACCTCGCACCCGGGCAGGGCCGCGGCCCACTCGGCCCCCTCGCCGCCGAGCGCGAACGCCGCGGTGGCGACCGCGTCCGCCTCGGTCAGGGTGGCGGCCACGACCGTCACGCTGAGCAGGCCCGTGGCCGGGCGTCCGGTGCGGCCGTCGATGATGTGGTCGCCGCGCTCGTAGCGGGCGGAGGTGGCGACCGCGTTGTCGGTCAGGTCGAGTACGGCGCACAGCTTGCCGGCGTGTTCCGGGTGGCGGACCCCCGCCCGCCAGGGCCCGCCGGAGACGACGACGTCGCCCCCGGCGTTGAGGCAGAACCGCCGCACACCCGCCGCGCGCAACGACTGCGCGGCGCGCTGCACCGACCAGCCCTTGACCACCGCGCAGGGGTCGAAGCCGCGTCCCGGCAGGCGGGTGTCGAACGCGCCGCCCGTCGCGGCCCGGTAGCGCTCGCACAGGTCGAGCACCTCCGTGAGGTCCTCGCTCAGCTCGTGCGGGGCCAGTTCGCCGCGGCCGTAGGACGACACCTCGCTGCAGGGCTTGAAGGGGCTGAACCGTTCGTCGACCTCGCGCAGCCACGCGAAGACGGCGTCGGCGGCGTCCCCCATCGTCCCCGGTACGTCCTCGTCGTCGATCCGCAAGGAGACCGGGAAGCCCATGACGTGCTCGACGCGGCGCACGTCAGGCGCCCTTCGCGTCGAGCGCCGCTTGCAGGGACTCCGCGTAGGCGTCGCTGGTGATCGTCGCGCCGGTGACCGTGTCGACGTCGGCGCTCTGGACCTCCAGCGTCTGGGCCACCAGCTTCGGTACGGCCGCCGCCGTCTGCGGGTGGTTGGGCTGCTGGAGCAGTTTCACGGCGGTGATCCTGTCACCTTCGAAGGTGACCTGGACCTGGACCGGTCCCTTCTCCGTCGTGATGGTCGACCCGGTGACCACCTGGGACGACGCCGAGGACGACGAGGATCCGGTCGGGGCCGAGGCGGACGCCGAGGGCACCGGGGCGGCGGGCTCCACGACGGCCTCCGTCGCCGTCGTACCGGCGACGGAGGGCTCGTAGCGCCAGACGGCGACCAGGCCGACGATGCTGAAGGCGACGACGGGTATGGCGCGGGGGACGGTTCGCTTCACGTCTGCTTCCTCGTGGTCGTCGGCGTCAGTCGGCCAGGCTGAAGCGCTCGAAGTGGATCTGTTCCTTGGGCACGCCGAGATCGCCGAGCGTGCGCAGGACGGCGTTCATCATCGGCGGCGGCCCGCACAGGAAGACGTCGCGGTCGGCGAGGTCGGGCACGAGGCGGGCCAGTTCGCGCGGCGCGAGCCGGTCGGGGACGGGCGGGCCCGTCACCAGGTGCAGCTCGGCGCCCTTGGCGAGGGCGAGGCCGCGCAGTTCGTCGTGGAGGACGGCGTCGCGCTCGGCGGCGACCCGGTAGATGACGACGGTGTGGCCGTCCAGGTCCTCCAGGAGCGCGCGGATCGGGGTGACACCGACACCGCCCGCGATGAGCAGTGACGCGCTCCGCGTCCGGTGCAGGGCGGTGAAAGCCCCGTACGGGCCCTCCGCGAAGACACGTGTGCCGGGCTTCAGGTGTCGCAGGTTCGCGCTGCCCTCCCCCACCGCCTTCGCGGTCAGGCGCAGGCCGCGGCCGTCAGGTGCGGCGGAGAGCGAGAACGGGTTGGCCTGCCACCAGCGGCCCTTGGTCAGGAATCGCCACAGGAAGAACTGGCCTGCCTGGGCGGGGAGTTGGTCGAGATCACGGCCGGTGATGTGCACGGAGACCACGTTGTCCGACTCGGGGACGACGGCCGAGACGCGGAACTGATGGCGCTGGTTGCGCCACAGCGGCAGGACGACGCGGCCGACGAGGACCGCGCCGAGGGCCACGCCCCACAGCGCGTACCAGTACGCGGTGGCGACGGACGACGACGTGAACGTCGTACCGACCGCGACCTGATGGGTGAAGGCGAGCACCACGGCGACATACGTGTACAGGTGGATGAAGTGCCAGGTCTCGTAGGCGAGACGGCGGCGGGCCCAGCGGGCGGAGACCGCGCCGACGACGAGGATGAGGCCGAGGGCGACGACCGCGCGCAGGACGCCTTCCGTCGTCTCGGCGAGGTCCACGATCTCCGTGACGGGCCCGACGCCCGCGCCGTCCGCGTAGCCGAAGCCGATGAAGACGGCGTGGGCGAGCAGCGACCACAGCAGGGCGAAGCCGGTCCAGCGGTGCCAACTGGTGAGGCGGTCCATGCCGATGCGGCGGTCGAGCCAGGGCAGCCGTGCCACGAGGACCAGCTGGAACGCCATGACCAGCGCGCTGTAGAGGCCGGCGAGGCGGCCGATGACGATGAGCGCGTTGGAGGCGAAGCCCGCCTGGGCGAAGAACCAGGCGACGACGGAGGCGTTGGCGGCGAGCACCGCGTAAAGGCCCGTGCGGGCCACCACTCTGGGGCGTATCGCCGTGGGCGGCGCGGAGGGTGACTGGACGGTCGTCACGGGACGGCAGCTCCTTGGTGGGGGACGGCTGGGTCGTGCGGCGGGGGACGGCTGGGTCGTGCGGCGGAGGCGCCGGGGTCTGTCGGGCGGGGGCGCCGGGGTCTGTCGGGCGGGGCGCTTTCGAGCTTGGCCCGGGGAAGCTGTCGGGAACCTGTCGGACTGCTGACAACTCCTTATCAATGAGCCCGCTGTGTGAGCCGGGGCACACGGTCCGACCTGCGGCATGACGCACTATGAACGGGTGGAAAAAGTGCGCCTCCTGGTCGTCGACGACGACCCCCCGATCGCCGATCTCGTCGCGACCGTCGCCCGCTACGAGGGCTGGGACGCCGTCACCGCGAACTCCGGCGAGGAGGCGCTGACGCTGGCCGGCGAGTTCCGGCCGGACATCGTGGTGCTCGACCTGATGCTGCCGGGGGTGGACGGTTTCGGCGTCCTCGACCGGCTGCGGGCGGCGGGCACGATGGTGCCGGTGGTCTTTCTCACCGCGCGGGACGCGGTCGCCGACCGGGTGGCGGGGCTGACCCGGGGCGGCGACGACTACCTGGTCAAACCGTTCGCGGTGGAGGAGCTGATGGCACGCCTGCGCACGGTCCTGCGGCGCAGCGCCGGGCCTGACTTCCAGCGGTCCGTGCTGCGGATCGGCGAGCTGTCGATGGACGAGGACACCCACGAGGTGCGCCACGGCGAGCGCTCCCTGACCCTCACCCCCACCGAGTACGAGGTGCTGCGCTTCCTGATGCGCAAGTCGCCGACCGTCATGACGAAGGCGCAGATCCTCGACCACGTCTGGGAGTACGGCTTCGGCGGGCGCTCGAACGTCGTGGAACTGGTCGTCAGCCGCCTGCGCCGCAAGCTGGACGACGACGACAGCGGGGCGCCGGTGATCCAGACGGTGCGCGGTTTCGGCTACGTCATACGGCAGGCGAGCGAGTGACACGTGTGCGAGGTGTGCGCAGGTTGCTCGTGCGGGTGCGGGGCACGTATCGGCGGCTGCGGCTCGGTACCCGGCTCGCGCTCGGCCTCGGCGCCCTCGCCCTCGTCGTGTTCGCCGTCGTCGGCACCGCCCTGACCACGTACATGCGGGACTACCTGACGCACCAGCTCGACGACCAGCTCGGGCTCGCCCAGGTCGCCCAGTCCAAGAGCATCGCGGCGAACGGCACGCTCCAGGGCAAGAAGTACTACCGCTGGTACTACGCCGTGTACGACGTGTCGGGCCGCACCGCCGAGCTGCGCTCCCCCGAGGAACGCGGCGACCTGCCCCGCGACATCGCGCCGCTCACCTCCCTGGCCGAGACACAGATCTCCGACCGCACCGAGGTGCTGCGCACCGTGCACCTCGACGGCGACGGCGAGTACCGGCTGCGGGCCTGCGCCGTGGAGCCCGGAGTGGTGCTGGTCAGCGCGGCGCCGACCCATGACATCGACGACACGTTGCGGCGGCTGATCGGGGTCCAGGTCGTCGCGTTCGCGCTGGCGCTGGCCGCGCTCGTGGAGTTCGGCCGCCGCATGCTGCGCCGTGGCCTGAACCCGCTCAGCGACATGGCCCACACCGCGCACGGCATCGCCTCGCACGACCTCACCGAGTCCGCGGCCCGGCTGCCGGTCCGCGCCGACAAGCGGGGCGGAGGGCCCGAGGTCGAGGAGTTGCGGGCCGCGTTCAACACGATGCTGGAACACATCGACGACTCCCTCGCCGTCCGCGCGGAGGCCGAACAGCGGCTGCGCCGCTTCGTCGCCGACGCCTCGCACGAGCTGCGGACCCCGCTCATGTCCGTACGGGGTTACGCCGACCTCTTCCAGTACGCGGCGGCCAACGCGCCCGAGGAACGCGACAAACACCTGGCACGGTTGCGCGCCGAAGCCGCCCGCATGGGGGTGCTCCTCGACGACCTGCTGCTGCTCGCGCGGCTCGACGCGGCCGAGATGGACGCGCCGCTCCGGTTGCGCGACGCGGACCTCGTGGAGCTGGCCGAGGAGGCCGCCGCCGCGTTCCGGGCCGGGAACCCCGGCCGCCCGCTCACGGTGACGGTTCCGCCGGGCGCGGCCCCGCTGCGGCTGCGCGTCGACGCGGACCGCGTCCGGCAGGTGCTCGACAACCTGCTCGCCAACGCGGCCGTGCACACACCCGCCGGCACACATGTGTCCGTGGAGGTCGTGCGGGAGCGGGACACGGCGGTGGTGCGGATCGAGGACGCGGGGCCCGGCATCCCGCCCGCCGACCGGGCGAAGGTCTTCGACCGCTTCTACCGCGTCGACAAGGCCCGCACCCGCGAGCGCGGTGGCAGCGGGCTCGGCCTCTCGGTCGCCCGCTCCCTCACCCACGCGCACGGCGGCACGCTGACCCTCACCAGCCGGCCGGGGTCGACGGTGTTCACGGTGCGGCTGCCGCTTCCTTCCTGACGGGTGCCACGGCGGTGGCCGGTGCCTGCGCGGCGGCGACGAGCATCAGGAGCAGCACCGGGACCATCACGGCGCGCAGCCCGTGGTGTTCGCCGAGGAAGCCGAGCGCGGGCGGGCCCGCGAGCAGCGCGACGTAGCCGATCCGGGAGGTCAGCGCGGTGCGGCCGACCGTGTCGGGGCCGGACTCGGGCCGCCGCGCGCCTGCGCGACTCCGCGAACTTCCGAGTTCGCCGGACGCTCAGGCGGCCGTCGTCCCCGGTCCCGGCCGGCCGCGCACCCCGCGTCGTCGCACGGCGCGTCGTTCCTCCTCCGTGGTGCCGCCCCAGATGCCGTCCACGAACCCGGAGTTCATGGCCCATCGCAGGCACTGCCGTACCACGGGGCAGGTGCGGCAGACCTCCTTGGCCTCGTCGATCTGTACGAGGACGGCGAAACCGGTGCCGTTGCCGATCGGGAAGAAGAGGTCGGGGTCCAGACCCTGGCACGCGGCCGCCTCACGCCAGTCCGCCGCAGGCCCGTCCGCCGCAGGCCGGTCCGCCCCGTGTCGATCCGTGCCATGTCCGTCCATGAGCTTCCTCCCGTGCGCAGCCCGCTCTCTGCTTCTGAAGACAGATCGGTCGCCGGTTCTGTGACATCGCCGAGCCAGGCTCGCTCCATAGACAGCGCCCGCTCCGCACCACACACTGTCCGACACCGTTTTCCCCTCAGAGAACCGTCCCGGAAAGGACCGTCATGCGCCCTCTGTCACGTCTGGCAGTGATCGGCACCGCATGCGCCACCCTCGCTCTGTCCGCCGCCACCGCCACCACCGCCCACGCGACACCCGGCGGCCCCGGCGTCACCGCGAAGCTCATCGCCCGCACCACCGTCGGCGACCGGGACTACATCCTGCGCGAGATAACCGTCCCGCCCGGACAGGGCACCGGCTGGCACTACCACGACGGCACCTTGTACGGCTTCGTGAGACAGGGCACTCTCAGCCACTTCGACGCCACCTGCGCCTCGGACGGCGTCTACAAGAAGGGGAGTTCACTCAAGGAACCGTCCGGCGCCGATCATGTGCATCTGGGCCTGAACCGTGGCACCGCCGACGTCGTCCTCGATGTTCTCTATGTGCTGCCGCACGGCGCCCCCTTCGCGCAGGACGCGCCCAATCCGGGGTGTGACTTCGGGTGACGGTGCGTCAGCGGCCGGAAACACACCCCCGGTAAAACGCGCCACGCACCCGGCTGACCCCTTCTCCCTAAGGTGTTGCGGTGCGTAACAGGTACGCATGTCGCACACAGCGATAGGGGTCACCTTGCTCTCCTCACAGTCGGCACCGGTCGTCCGTGCCACGCTCCCTGCGGTCGGAGCCTCCCTCGGTGCCAGCACCGAACTCTTCTACACGCGCATGTTCCAGGAGCGCCCCGACCTGCTGCGCGGCCTGTTCAACCGCGCCAACCAGGCCAACGGGGCGCAGCGCGAGGCGCTCGCGGGCGCGGTGGCTGCCTTCGCCACCGCGCTCGTGGAGCGCCCCGACGAACGCCCGGACGCCGTGCTCGGCCGCATCGCCAACAAACACGCCTCATTAGGGATCACGTCCGACCAGTACACGCTCGTGGGCCGTCATCTGCTCGGCGCGGTCAAGGAGGTCCTCGGCGACGCCGTCACCCCGGCCGTGGCCGCCGCCTGGGACGAGGTGTACTGGCTGATGGCCAACGCGCTCATCGCGATGGAGGCCCGCCTGTACGCCGAGGCCGGTGTCGGGGACGGGGTCGTGTGGCGCGACATGGAGATCGCCGAGCGCACCGAGGAGACGGCCGACACCGCGTCACTCGTCCTGCGCCGCCCCGACGGGCTCCCCAGCGAGCCGTTCCTGCCGGGCCAGTACATCAGCGTCCAGGTCGAACTCCCGGACGGGGCACGGCAGATACGCCAGTACAGCCTCACCACGGCGCCCGGCCGCAAGACCTGGCGCGTCACCGTGAAGCGGGAGCGCTCGGCCGACGGGCAGTTCCCCGAGGGCGAGGTGTCGACCTGGCTGCACACCCACGCACGAGTGGGCCTGACCCTTCAGGTGTCGCTGCCCTTCGGCGACCTCGTGCTCCCCGACGGCGACTCCCCGCTGCTGCTCGCCTCCGCGGGCATCGGCACCACGCCCATGCTCTCCATGCTCGACCATCTGGCCACCGTCTCGCCGGACCGCCCGGTCGTCGTCGTCCACGCCGACCGCTCCCCCGCCCAGCACGCCCACCGGCTCGAACTGACCGAACTGGTGGGCCGGCTGTCACACGCTTCGTTGCACCTGTGGTACGAGAACGGTGCCGGAGAGTGGGACGAGACCAATGCCGGTGAACCGGGCGAGCCGTTCCCCCAAGAAGTACGTGTACGCGAAGGCTGGGCCGACGTCACCGGCCTCGCACTGCCCGCGGACACCACCGCCTTCCTGTGCGGTCCGCTGCCGTTCATGCAGGCGGTCCGCGGCGACCTGCTGGCCCACGGGATCGGCCCCGCGGCCATCCACTACGAGGTGTTCGGCCCCGACCTCTGGCTCAGCAAGTAGACACACCCGGTGGCTCGGCCCGGCCGGGTCGCGCCGGGCCGAGCCACCGGACCGCCTCAGTTCCCGGCGCACGGGACGCGCCCGCGGCGCTCGTCCTCCGCCAGGAAGAACAGGGCGACCTCCGCCTGGAGCCGGTGGAGCGGCCGGTCGAGGTCGAGGCTGGTCAGCTCCCTGATGCAGCGCAGCCGGTACGTCATGGTGTGGCGGTGGATGAAGAGACTGCGGGCGGCCGGGGCGGAGCGCAGCCCGTGGGTGAGGTAGGCCCGTAGCGTCTGGACGAGGTGGGCGTTCTGTTCGTCGGTGTAGAGCGGTCCGAGGCAGGCGGTGAGGAACTCCTGGCGCTCGGGCGGGCGTTGGTCGAGCGCGGGGATGAGCGGCCGGATCTGCCGGGCGTCGACGAGCGGGTGACGGTAGTCGTGGGCGAGGCCGGCGCAGATGCCGGCGTAGCGGGCGGCCTGTTCCGGCGAGGTCTCGACGGCGGCGAGGCCGCTGGGCGGGAACCCGTCGGGCAGTGCGGGCCGCTCGTGCTGGTAGGCGACGAGCGTCCGGTCGAGCGCGGCGGCCAGGGTGCCCGGGTTGGCGCTCCGCAGCTCCAGCACCGCCTCCTCGGCGAGCGCGGCGGAGTCGAGCCGGCTGACCAGGCACCAGCGCAAGGGGGTCCGGACGTCCTCGGGCAGTCGCGGGAGGACCGTGTCACCGGCGGCTCGCATCAGCGCGCGGACTGCCGGCGCGGGCCCGGCGCGGCCCTCTTCCGGCGGGTGTGAGGTACGGGCGCGTACGGCGCGGTAGGCCTCGGCGATCGCGGTGACGGCCGGTCCCGAGCAGCGGTGGGTCACCGCGTCGAAGGCCCGTATGGCGGCGGCGCCGTCCTGGGCGGGGCGCACGAACCGGGTCTGCTCGGCGACGACTTGGCGCAGCACGGCGACACACGTGTGCTGGAGCACGATGGCGTCCTCGGGGCGGACGTCCTTGCGGGCGTACTCCTGGCCGAGGAGGCGGAACCGGTGATCCACCTCGGTCGGCGGCAGCGTGCCGGCCAGGATGTCGAGCCACAGCCACAGGTCGTCCATGGCGTCGGTCAGGGGTGGCGATCCGGGAGGCGCGGGGATCGCGCACTCGGCGATGCGGGCGGTGAGGGCGGGGCGGGTGCGCTGCAGGTGACGGGCGATCTGGCGGAGCGGTGCCACGTAATGGTCGGTCGCCGTGCGCGGTGATTGTGGGGGGATGGTCATACGATTCCCTGTCCGTTGACGGGACTCCCTGTCCGTTGACGGGACGGTGCCCTTGGGAACGTGCGGCATATGCCACTGTAAAAAGGCAACGTCCGGGCCGGTCAGGACCGTACGGGTGAAACGGGCGGTATGACGACCTGCTCGTTCAGGAAGCCGGCCAGCGCGTCGGCCTCGGCGTCGACGGCCTTCCGCTCGGCGGTGGTGAGGGGGCGCAGCGGGCTGACCTCCGGGCGGCGGTCGTCGCGCACGGTCCAGGTCGCCGCGACGCGGCCGTCGACGAGGACCACGCGGTGTCCGGCGACGGACAGGCCGAGGTGGTCGTCGTCGATGATGCGGCTCCGGTCGCGGTAGCCGAGGACGGCGTTGTCGAACGCGGGCAGGAACCTGACCGGGGCCGGGGTGTCCGGGTCCGGGCGCGGCGCGTCGGGCAGGTCGAGGAGTTCGCGGCCGCGTTCGTCGCGGAAGGCCACGAGCTCCTCCCGTACGGCTCTGACGGCGGCGGGGAGACCGGCCAGGCCGCACCAGGCGCGCAGGTCGGCGGTGGAGGCCGGGCCGTGGGCGGCGAGGTAGCGGCGCAGGAGACGCTGCCCGACGGGGTCGATGCCGTCGTCTTCGGGCAGGGGGTCGATGTCCCGCCCCAGCCAGGTGGCCAGGGGCAGGTTGCGGACGCCCGCGGTCCGCCGCCACAGGCCGCGGGGTGGGAGCTGGGCCATGGGCACGAGGGCGGCGACGAGCAGTTCACCGAGGGCCCGCCGGGGCGGGTCCGGCCAGCGCTCGCGGACGGCCTGCACCAACTCGGCCATGGTGCGCGGCTGTTCGTCGGCCATGACCGCGCGGGCCGCCGCGGCGGCCTCCGCCAGGTCGACGCCCGCCAGCTCCTGGCGGTAGGTGCCGAGGACGCGCTGGCGGAGCATGGCGTCGTGCCTGGCCCGCCACGCGAGCGCGTCCTCGGCCGTCACGAGGTGGACGGTGCGGCGCATGAGGTGGGTGCGCACCACGGTGCGGCCGGTCAACGCGTCGTCCAGCTGACCGGGTGCGAAAGCGGCGAGCCTCGACCACAGCCCGACGAACGGCTCCTGCGGCTCCTGCGCCTGCAGTCCGCACAGGTGGGCCACGGCCGCGGAGACGGAGGTGTCTGCGCGTGTGAGCAGGTGTTGGCGGGCGAGGGAGGCCCGGTTGAGGGCGCGGCTGTCGAGCACGGTCATGGGGTTCTCACACGTGTGTGTCGAGGTCAGGTGGGGTGTGTTCAGGCGGCCGAGGATCAACCGGTGTAGGGCGCGGTGACGTCGAGGACCCATGTGACGCCGAAGCGGTCGGTCAGCATGCCGTACAGCGGTGCCCACTGCGCGGGCTCCAGCGGACGTACGACGGTCGAGCCCTCGGCCAGCTTGCCCCACAGGGCGGTGATCTCCTCGGCGTCGTCGCCTCGTACGGAGACGAAGAACGGGTTCTCGCCCTGGTTCCAGGGCAGGTGGGAGGGCACGTCATAGGCCATGACGTGGAAGCCGTCGGCGCCGGCCACCTCGCCCCACATGACCCAGTCGGCCTCGCTCTCGTTCCCGACGGCGCCCGCGTCCTTGTAGGTGACCGCGACGGTGCGGCCACCGAAGACGGACCCGTAGAAATCGAGCGCCTCGCGGGCGTCGCCGCGGAAGTTCAGGTGTGTGGTGGTGGTGACGGACATGTCGGGCTCCTTGCCTCGGTGGTCAACGGGGGCGACTCGTGTGCCACTATGACCGAGGTAGCGGACAGCTTGTGTCCTCTACCGGACCGGCCGTCACCGACGACGCCGACCGTGATCTCCGGAAAGGGCACATGTGCAGAAGACGTCCTCCCGTCTGCTCGCCCTGCTCTCGCTGCTGCAGACACACCGGGACTGGTCCGGCGAACACCTCGCCGAGCGGCTCGACGTCACCCCGCGCACCGTGCGCCGCGACATCGACCGCCTGCGCGCACTCGGTTACCGCATCACGACCGCCAAGGGGCCGTCCGGCGGCTACCGGCTGGACGCCGGCACCCATATGCCGCCCATGGTGTTCGACGACGGTCAGGCGGTCGCCCTGGCCGTCGCGCTGCGGACCGCGGCCGTCGACGCCACCGTCGCCGAGGACGCCGCCCGCGCCCTGGCCACCCTCCGCCAGGTCATGCCGTCCCGCCTGCGCCACCGCATCGACTCCCTGCACGTCACGGCGGTCCGGCCGCCCGGCGCCCCTGACGCACCCGATGCGGAACGGACCGACAGCCGGATCCTCGTGGAGCTGAGCCGTGTCATTCACGCCCGTGAGGAGCTGCGCTTCGACTACGCCACTGCGAACTCCTCGGCCCCGCGCGCGGAGCCGCGCCGCGTCCACCCCCACCACCTCGTCACCTGGTCCCACCGCTGGTACCTCGTGGCCTGGGACCTGGACCGGGAGGACTGGCGCGTCTTCCGCGTCGACCGCGTCCGGCCGCGCACCCCCACCGGCCCCCGCTTCACGCCACGGGAACTCCCCGCCGACAGTGTCTCCGCCTTCGTGGTCAGCCGGTTCCGCGGCAACGACGGCACCGCCACCGAGTGGCCCTGCCAGGGCGAGGTCGTCCTCCACCTCCCCGCCGCCGAGGCCGCGCCCTTCGCCGGGGACGGCATCGTCGAGGAGCTGGGCCCCGATCGCTGCCGGCTCACCCTCGGCTCCTGGTCATGGACCGGGCTCGCCGCCGCCATCGGGTTCTTCGACGCCGAGTTCGAGGTGGTCGGACCGCCCGAACTGCGCACGGCGTCCGCCGATCTGGCCGCCCGCTACGCCCGCGCCGCGCCCGCCGGCGGGTCCGCGGGGTGACCGGCCGCGCGGCGCCACCCCGGCACCGCGAGACTCCATCCCACCCCCGCCCCGACGACGTACCAGAACAGATCCGGCGCGTTGAACGTCGCGCCGAGCAGCGGCCGCAGGGCCGCCGGGATCCCGACGATCTGCAACAGCTCGACGGCCCAGCTGAACCCCAGCGCGGCGCCCGCGACGACGACGGGCCGCAGCCGGGGCGCCACCACGACCAGCACCGCACACACCGCCACCGTGTAGAGCGCGTCCCCCGCGTACTTCGCGAAGGCCCCGCCGGTCCACGCCCTGACCGCCAGCCCCGCCGCGACCGTCAGCGCCCCGGCGCCGAGCCCCCGCCACCGTCTGTTCATGCCCGGACCCTACGCGCCGCGAGCACCCCGGGGCGTACGGGGACCAGGTCAGCCGCTCGCCTTCTTCACCGCCGCGTTCGCGTCCACGACGCCTCGGCCCAGCTTGTCCTCGTGTCCCGGGTTCGTGGCGGTGTCGCGGATCGTGGACATGATGGCGTCCGGCTTCAGGCCCTGCTGGTGCAGGAGCGCCGCGAGCGCGGCGACGTACGGTGACGCCATCGACGTACCGGAGAGCTTCCCGTACCCGGAGGTGTCCTTCAGGGACTCCTTCGTCCGGTACGTGGGCAGCGTGGACAGGATGTCGACGCCGGGCGCCGAAACCGCTTGCTCCGCGCCGAAGTTGGAGAAGGAGGCAGGCTTGCCGTCCTGGTCGCTGGCGCCCACGACGAGCACAGGTGTGTCCACCTTGTACGGCTGGGTGTCCGCGCCGTCGTTGCCCGCCGCGGCGACGACCACGGCGCCCTTGTCGTGGGCGTGCCGGATGGCCTGGTTGAGGATGCCGCCCTGGAGCAGGTTCGACATCAGCGGGCCCTCGCCGAGGGAGAGGTTGATGACGTCGGCGCCGTGGTCGGCCGCCCACACGATGCCCTTGGTGATGTTTCCGTTGCTGCCCGAGCCGTCGGCGCCGAGCACCCGCACGGGCATGATCTTCGCGCCGGGCGCGCCGCCCGCGACACCGAGCCCGTTGTCGGTGTGCGCGGCGGCGATGCCGGACACATGGGTGCCGTGGCCGTTCATGTCCTTGGGCTCGTCGTCGTTGTCGACGAAGTCGTGCCCGTCGACGAACCGCCCCTTCAGGTCGGGGTGGCCCAGGTCGGCGCCCGAGTCGACGACCGCGATCACCGTGTCGTCGCCCTGCGAGACCTTCCACGCCTGCGGCAACGCGGCCGCGTCGAGGGCCCACTGGTCGTCCCGCATGGGGTCGGGGTCGGCCTTGTCACCGTCGCCACCGCAAGCGGTGGTGACCACGAGTGCGCCGACTGCCAGGCACAGAGCGAACGAGGTACGGATACGCATGCTCCGAGCCTGAGCGCGGTAGGTGCACACCGCACGCGCTGTGGGGCCGATCGTGGGGCGCCCCGCGCGGTCACCGGTCGGCGGCCACCGGATCGAGCGCGGCGGTGCCGGGGGCGTGGCGCAGGTCGTACGCCGGTGACTCCGAGCGGATCCTCGGCAGCGCCACGAAGTTGTGCCGGGGCGGCGGGCACGAGGTGGCCCATTCCAGGGAGCGCCCGTACCCCCAGGGGTCGTCGACGCCGACCGGCACCCCGTACTGCGCGGTCCGCCACACGTTGTAGAGGAACGGCAGGAACGACATGCCGAGGACGAACGAGAAGACCGTCGAGACCGTGTTGAGCCCGGTCAGCCCCTCCACGGCGAGGTAGTCGGGGACGCGCCGCAGCATGCCCCCGGCCCCGAGCCAGTGCTGCACCAGGAACGTCCCGTGGAACCCGATGAAGAGGGTCCAGAAGGTGATCTTGCCGAGCCGCTCGTCCAGCATCTTGCCGGTGAACTTGGGCCACCAGAAGTGGAATCCGGCGAACATGGCGAAGACGACGGTGCCGAAGATGACGTAGTGGAAGTGGGCCACCACGAAGTAGGTCTCGCCGACGTGGAAGTCGAGCGGTGGCGCCGCGAGGAGCACGCCGGTCAGGCCGCCGAAGGCGAAGGTCACCAGGAACCCGATCGCGTAGAGCATGGGTGTCTCGAACGACAGCGAACCCTGCCACATCGTCCCGATCCAGTTGAAGAACTTCACACCCGTCGGCACCGCGATGAGAAACGTCATGAAGGAGAAGAACGGCAGCAGCACACCTCCGGTGACATACATGTGGTGCGCCCACACCGTCACCGAGAGCCCCGCGATCGCGATGGTGGCGCCGACGAGGCCCGAGTAGCCGAACATCGGCTTCCGGCTGAAGACGGGGATCACCTCGGAGATGATCCCGAAGAACGGCAGCGCGATGATGTAGACCTCCGGGTGCCCGAAGAACCAGAACAGGTGCTGCCACAGCAGCGGGCCCCCGTTCGCCGCGTCGAAGAGGTGCGCCCCGAACTTCCGGTCGGCCTCGAGCGCGAACAGCGCGGCCGCGAGCACCGGGAAGGCGAGCAGGACGAGGACGCCCGTGAGCAGCACGTTCCAGGTGAAGATCGGCATGCGGAACATGGTCATGCCGGGCGCGCGCAGGCACACGATCGTCGTGATGAAGTTGACCGCCCCGAGGATCGTGCCGAATCCGGAGAGCGCGAGCCCCATGATCCACATGTCGGCCCCCACGCCCGGCGAGTGCACCGCGTCGGAGAGCGGCGCGTACGCGAACCACCCGAAGTCGGCGGCCCCCTGCGGCGTGAGGAACCCGCCGACCGCGATCAGTGAACCGAGCAGGTACAGCCAGTACGCGAGCATGTTCAGACGCGGGAACGCCACGTCGGGCGCGCCGATCTGCAACGGCATGATCCAGTTCGCGAACCCGGCGAAGAGCGGCGTCGCGAACATCAGCAGCATGATCGTGCCGTGCATCGTGAACGCCTGGTTGAACTGCTCGTTGGACATGATCTGCGTGCCGGGCCGGGCCAGCTCCGCCCGCATGAACAGGGCGAGGACGCCGCCCAGGCAGAAGAAGGCGAACGCCGTGACCAGGTACAGCGTGCCGATGGTCTTGTGGTCCGTGCTGGTCAGCCACGTGACCCACCTCGAAGATCTCATGCCCCGTACGTGTCCGGACCCGTCCCGCGCTTCACCGCGCGGGCCCGTTCGACCCCGCCGGAAAAATCACACGGAACACCTGTGAAGATCGGCGTCGTGCCGGACATCAACGCAGCATGAGCACGACCGACGACGAAGCCTTCGCGGCGGCCTACCGCGCGCACTACTGGGCGGTCAGCCGCTTCGTGGCGCGCAGACTCGACCCGGGAGCCGCCCACGAGGTCGAGGAGGTGGTCGCCGACGTCTTCTCCATAGCCTGGCGGCGCCGGGCGGAGCTCCCGCCCGAAACACCGCTGCCCTGGCTGTACGCCGTCGCGCGCAACTGCCTGGTTAACACCGTGCGCGGGCTCGGCCGGCGGCGCCGGCTCCTGGACCGCATCACGCACCACGAGAGCGCCCACCGCCGCCACGTCGTCCCGGGACCCGACGCCGAAGAGCCCGGCGCCTGGGTGCACGAGGCGCTGGCCCGCCTGAGCCCCGCCGACCAGGAGGCACTGCGCCTCACCACCTGGGAGGAGCTGACGCTGGAGGAGCTGGCCGTCGCCCTGGAGTGCGGCAGGCCCGCGGCGGCGATGCGGCTGCACCGCGCCCGGCGCCGGCTGCGCGCCGAGATCGACCGGATGAACATGACCGTCACCACTGCCACGACCGCTGGAGGCCGCGACCGTGCCTGACCCCCTCGACACCCACGGCCCGGCACGCCGCGCCGCCCCCGCCCCCGCCCCCGCCCCCGCCGACGACCTCGCGCCGTCGGTTCCTGACGACCTCGCCCTCCTGCGCCGCGCCAACCCGGTCCCGCCCGACGATCCCCGCTACGCGGACGGCCCTCTGCACCACCGCGCCGAGCGCGCCCTCGGCCGGCTGCTCCACAGCAGCCGCACCCGACGCGCCCGCCGGACCCTGGTCCTGCGCGCCGAGATCGCCGTGTGCGCCGTCGCCGCGCTCCTCGTCCTCGCGCTGTCGTACGCGGCCGCTCCCCCGGCGAGCGCGACAGGTCAACTCCGTTCGGAGCGGCCCGAGTCGGCGCCGCGCGACATCTCGGAGCAGAGGCTGCATCCGAATCTGCCGCAGGAGGAGAAGAGGTATCCGAGGCGTTAGGCCCTGCCCCCGCTTGCCGCCTCCGCCGCTGTCGGTGGCGCCGGGACGCCTGCACGCTCCGGCGTCACCGACGTTTTCGCCCGCTCAGTGCCCGGGAGCCCGCCGTCAGCCCTTCACGGGATCGCTGCCCGCCTCCTTGATCAGCCGGTCCCCGACGGAGACCGCCTTCCAGAGCCGCCGGTCGACCCGGACCCTGAAGGACTCGCCGTCGCTCCGGCGGACCTCCACGAAGTGGTACATGTTCGAACCGTCGAGCATGCCCCGCGACTTGTCCTCGACGACACCCTCCCAGGCGTCGTCCCGTCCTGGTTTGTGCGTAATGACCATGCGCCGAGTCTACGAACGGCGGCGACCCGCGCGGCAGAGTGACGAGTCCTGTCCTGCGGGGGACAAATGTCGTGCGCCCGGCCGGACACATGTCCCGCCACCCCTCGACGGCGGCGGCGTACGGCACCGCTGCACCGTCAACCCCCCTACGCCCACGGCGAAGCAACCGTCCGCGGACGCGGACCCCGTGCTTGAGTCGCCCGATGGAGATTCTGGTGCTGGGCGGAACAGCGTGGGTAGGCCGGGAGATCGCGGGGCAGGCGATGGCGCGCGGGCACCGGGTGACCTGCCTGGCCCGCGGGGAGAGCGGCGACGTGGCGAAGGGCGCGGCGCTCGCCGTCGCCGACCGGCGCGATCCGTCCGCGTACGAGGGCCTCGCGGACCGGGACTGGGACGCGGTGTTCGAGGTGTCGTGGCAGCCCGGGTTCGTTCGCGGGGCCTTGGCGGCGCTCGGCGCGCGGGCGGCGCACTGGTCGTACGTCTCCTCGGTCAGCGCCTACGCCACGCACGCGCGGCCCGGCGCGGACGAGTCGACGCGGCTGCTTCCCGCGGCCGAGCGGGACGAGGTCGGCCACGAGGAGTACGGCGAGGCCAAGGTCGCCTGCGAACAGGCGGCCACGGCCGCGGTCGGCGACCGGCTCCTCATCGCGCGGGCCGGACTGATCGGCGGCCCCGGCGACCACAGCGGCCGCACCGGGTACTGGGTCGGGCGCGCGGCGCGCGAGCCGCTGGCACCCCTGCTCGTACCGGCCCCGGACGGCATCGTGACGCAGGCCGTCGACGCCCGGGACCTCGCGGCCTGGCTGCTCGACTGTGCGGAGAAGAGGACGACCGGTACGTACGACGCGGTCGGCCCCGTCGTGCCCTTCGCGGAGTGGGTCGCGCTGTCCCGGGAGATCGGCGGCCACACCGGGCCCGTCGTGGAGCCGGATGCCGCATGGCTGCTCAGGCAGGAGGTCGCGCAGTTCATGGGCCCGGAGTCGCTCGCGATGTGGATGGCCGACCCCGACTGGGCCGGTTTCAGCGCCCGCACCGGCGCCGCCGCCCACGCGGCCGGCCTCCGGCACCGTCCCCGGGCCGGGATGCTGGAGGACACGTTGCGCTGGGAGCGCGAGCAGGGCCTGGACCGTCCTCGCCGCGCGGGGCTCAGCGGTGCGCGGGAGCGTGAGCTGCTGGAGGCGTGGGGGCGAGAGGTGTCGGCCCGGGGTTAGCGTCGACACGACCACGGGCCGGCCGGACGGCATCCTTGACCCCTGCGCACGTATGTTTTCGCGATTTCGCGACAGCACGACCGGGAGGAACGTTTGTCGGACGTTGTCGTCGTCGTGGGTGCGGGGATCGTCGGCGCCTCCGTCGCGTACCACCTGGCGCGTCGGGGCGTCCCGGTCACCCTGATCGAGCGCGGGCCCGCACCGGCCGCCGATGTCACCGGGGACTCCTTCGCCTGGATCAGCGGGGCGGGTGGCGACTGGCCCGGCGGGGCGCGGGAGCTGCGCCCGTACGTCCTCGCGGACCACAGCCGTCTGGAGGCGGAGCTTCCGGGCGTGACCGTTCGCCGGACCGGTTCGCTGACCTGGGACGATGCGAGCGTCGTACCGCCCGGGACGGGTCCACGGTCGGCGCCGGGTCCACGGCCGGCGCCGGGTCTACGGTCGGCGCCGGGCCCACGGCCGGCGCCGGGCCGCTTCCGTGTCGGGCGGAGCGACATCGCGGCCCTGGAGCCCCACCTCCGCGACCCGCCCGACACGGCTCTCCACACCCCGAGCGACGCGGGCGTGGACCCGGTGGCGCTGACCCGTGCGCTCGTGACGGCGGCCGGTGCGTATGGAGCGACCGTGCTGCACGACACCGAGGTGACCGGGCTGGACATGTCCGGCACACGTGTGAGCGGCGTGCTGACGTCGGCGGGCAGCCACCCCGCCGCGACCGTCGTCCTCACCGCCGGAACCGACATCCCGCGCCTCTGCGCACCCGTCGCGCCCGGACTGGTCGTGACCTCCTCCCCCGCCACGCTCGTCCGGGTCGGGGCCCCGCCCGGCCTGGTCAAGTCCATCGTGGCCGGGCCGGGCTTCGAGGTCCGGGAGGTCCGGGACGGTGAACTCTGGATGCCGCTGGCCCGGGGCCTGGGCGGTGGCGCGGCGATCGCTCCCGCGTCGGCCGCGCGGGATGCGCTCCGCCGCCTGCGCACGCTCTTCCGGGGCGCCGAGCAGTGCCGCCTCCTCGGTCACCGCACGCGCGGGCGACCGGTTCCGCCGCACGGGCCCGTCATCGGGTACGTGGCACCGGGCCGGTCCGTCTACGTAGCCGTGATGCACTCCGCGATCACGCTGGCGCCGACGGTCGGACGCCTCGTGGCGGACGAACTCGTGACCGGAGCGGCCGCTCCCGAACTACGGCGCTGCCGCCCCGCCGTCACTCTTGGATGAGCAGCCAGAACTCGTTGCCGTCGGGGTCGGTCATGGTCGTCCGGTCGAGCGTGCCGTGGTCGTTGTCGATGCGTTTCGCCCCGAGGGAGAGCAGGCGCTCGATCTCGGTGCGCCGGTCCCCGTCGGCCGGCGGGGTGACTTCGAGGCGCCACCGGTCACCGCCGGTCCGCGGCATCAAGGGCGGGCCGCCCCAGGTGATCTTCGGGCCGCCGTGCGGCGAGCGGATCGCGGTCTCCTGGTCCCGGTCCCAGACCAGCGGACAGCCGAGCGCCGCGCTCCAGAAGTAGCCGACTTCCTGGGAGCCGTCGCAGTTCAACGCGCCGATGAAGCCGCAGTCGGCGAGGAACTGGTTGCCCGGTTCGATCACGCAGAACTCGTTGCCCTCGGGGTCGGCGAGCACCACGTGGCCGTCCTCCGGCCCCTGCCCGATGTCGATGTGACGTGCGCCGAGGGCCAACGCCCGCTCGACAGTGCGCCGTTGATCTGTCAGCGAGGTGCTCGTCAGGTCGAAGTGCATGCGGTTCTGGCCGGACTTGCGCTCCCGGGTCGGCGGGAAGCGGAGCCGGAACCCGGTGTCGTCGCCGGGAATCAGCCCGACACCGGCGCCGGGGTCATCGGTCAGCTCCCACTCCAGGACCCGGGACCAGAACCGCGCGAGGTCCAGCGGCTGGTTCGCGTCGATACATACCGCCGCCAGTTGGGACGTCATGCCTGTGCACCTCCGTTGCGCCCGACTGCGGTTCCCGCGCCGCGCAGCATAGGGGGTGGGATGCGCGGTGCGGCCCTGTCCTTCGCGCCAAGTCCCGTGTTAGATCATGGACGTGACCACTTACGGGGCCGACGACGGGCCCTTCGACGCCGTGCTCTGCGATCTCGACAACGTGATCCGCTTTTACGACACGACGGAGCTCGCGGATCTGGAGCGCGCGGCCGGGCTGCCCGTCGGGACGACGGAGGGGGTGGCCTACGCGCCCGAGACGGATCTGCCGTTGCTGCTCGGCGCGATCACCGTGGAGCAGTGGGTGGAGGCCGTCACGGCCGGGCTCGCGGGGCGGGTGTCGTGGGCGCGGGCGCGTGAGCTGGCGACGGCGCTGGCCCGCGCCCCGTTCCGGGCCGACGCAGTCGTGGTGGAGATGTTGCGTGCGGCGCGGGCGCACGTGCCGCTGGTGCTGGTCACCAACGCGACCCTGGCGCTCGAGCACGACCTGGAGACACTGGGACTCGCCGACCTCGCGGACCATGTCGTCAGCAGCGCCCGCGTACGGGTCGCCAAGCCGGACCCGGAGATGTACGAGATCGCGGCCCGGCGCGTCGGGGTCGCCCCGGACCGCTGCCTCTTCGTGGACGACCGGCCCGAGAACGTCGACGCCGCGGTCGCGCTCGGCATGAGCGGCCTGCTCTACCGCGGCCCCGACGGTCTGCGCGCCGTCCTCGACCGGCTCAGGACCGGTTCAGCGGTGCCACCGGTGCCTGCAGCTCCGTCACCCAGTCGTCGCGGTTCTCCGGGCACTCCAGGCTGATCTCGCGCGGGTACCCGATCGACCGGTATCCGTGGGCGTCGACCCAGCGGGCCAGGGTCTGGGCGGCGGGCAGGACGGTGTCCATGGAACCGCGGTGCACGATCGTCGCCGCCTGGTGGAGGGACGGCAGGTCGTGGACGCGCAGGGCGCCGTCCTGCGGCGGCGCGGAGACCTGGACGGCGGCGTGGACGGTGATGCGGCCGCCGCCCTCGGCAGCGTCCTCGTAATAGGCGACACCCGGCCCCGTCGGGGCGATCCCCGCCTCCCCCAGACGCCGGAACAGCTCGTCGTAGAGCGGTCCGATGACCGGGCCGATGTCGGCCGGTTCGTACCCCGCGGCGGTCGCGGACAGCTCTGCCACCCGGACACTCGGGACGCTCTTGAGGACAACGTCGTTCGTGGGCATGTGCCCCTCGCTCTCGATCGCTCGGAGCCTCGCCTCGACCTGCACCAGCCGCGCCTCCGCGGCGGCCACCGCCGTCTCCAGCTCGGCCTGCCGCAGCCGCAGCATGCCGCGCAGCTCCTCGGCACCGACCTTCTCGTCCACGATGTCCCGGACCTGCTGAAGGGTGAAGCCGAGGTCCTTGAGCGCGATGATCCTGTTGAGGCGGGCGAGTTGGGCGGCGCTGTAGTAGCGGTAACCACTGACCGCGTCGACCCGTGCCGGGAGCAACAGGCCGGTGGCGTCGTAGTGCCGCAACATCCGTACGGACACGCGACCGTGCCGGGCGAAATCTCCGATGGTGAACATGATGTCTCCGAGCTGACCGCCTGACACGGTGTGAGAGTCAAGTACGGGTCAGCCAACCATCGACAAAGCGGGCGCGCACATCCCCACCCCCCTGCTACCTTGCAGCGCATGAAGCGCGCTGTGGAGACGACGACGCCGGTGGGTGGCCCGGTGCGCTGACTGATGTCGTAGTGCGAAGCCCCGGGTCGGGTGACCCGGGGCTTTGTCTTGCGGTCGCTCGGCCGGTGACCGTGAGGAGATCACCATGCACGACCACCGCAGACTCGGCCGAGAGCTGGGCCTGTTCGACACCGACCCGCTGATCGGTGCGGGCCTGCCGTACTGGCTGCCCGACGGTGCCGCCGTGCGGCACACCCTGGAGGAGTACATCCGCGACGTCGAACGGCGGGCCGGGTACCGGCACGTGTACTCGCCGGTGCTCGGCAAGCGGGAGCTGTACGAGATCTCGGGGCACTGGGCGCACTACAGCGACGACATGTTCCCGCCGATGGAGCTCGGCGGCGAACAGGTCGTCCTGCGGCCCAGTCTCTGCCCGCATCACGCGGTGATCTATCGCGCTCGCTCTCATAGTTATCGTGAACTGCCTCTGCGTATGGCCGAGTTGGGCGGCATGTACCGCTCCGAGCTGTCCGGCGTGCTCGGCGGCCTGTCCCGCGTGCGGGCCATCCAGCTCAACGACGCCCACGTCTTCTGCACCCTGGACCAGGCCGCCGATGAGGCACGCGCCGCCCTCGCACTGATCCGCCGGGCGTACGAGGCGCTCGGCATCGCCCCGGCCCGTTACCGCCTCTCCCTGCCGGGCCCCGGCGGCAAGTACGTCGCCGCCCCGGAGAAGTGGCGGCGCTCCGTCGAGTTGCTCACCGAGGTTCTCGATCGCTCCGGGCTTCCCTACGAGGCCGCCGAGGGCGAAGCCGCCTTTTACGGGCCCAAAATCGATGTGCAGGTCCGCGACAGCGCCGGCCGGGAGTTCACCTTGTCGACCGTGCAGGTCGACTTCCATCAGCCCGAACAGTTCGATCTGCACTACATCGGAGCGGACGGCGCCCGGCACCGCCCCGTCATGATCCATCGCAGCATCATCGGCAGCGTGGAACGGGCCATGGCACATCTCATCGAGCAGCACGGCGGCGCCTTCCCCGCCTGGCTCGCCCCCACCCAGCTGGTCATCCTGCCCGTCTCCGGCGCCGAGCTGCCGGACGCCGAGGCCCTCGCACGGCAGTGCCTCGACCGCGGACTGCGCGCCGAGATCGCCGGGCCGGAGAGCGGGACCCTCGGCGCCCGCATCCGCGCCGCCCGCCTGGCCCCCTACCAGGCCGTCATCGGCCCCAGGGAGGCGGCGGAGCAGCACGTGGCCCTCCGCCTGCGGGACGGGCGCCGGCTCGATCCGCGACCGGTCGGCGAGGTACTGACCCGCGTCTCCGCCCTCGTCGAGGCGCACAGCACCGACCTGTGGGACGAAGACCTGGCGGCGTAGACACAGGCCCTCCGTCACCCGCCGCCGCTCAGGCGTTCCGCTCCTGCTGCCTCGCGTAGTGGCGGCGCGTCTTGGCCCGGTTGCCGCACAGGGCCATCGAGCACCAGCGGCGTCCGCCGTTCTTGGACAGGTCGTAGAAGCGCAGGGAGCACACCGGGTTGGCGCAGCGCCGGATGCGGTCGGGCCGGTCCTCGAGGAGTCGCAGGTAGGACTCGGCGGCGTGCCAGGCGGCGAGCCAGCCGGGGGTGTCCGTCTCGATGACGGTCCGCGGGCCGGCCGGCTCGAGGACTCGGCGGACCCGTCCGTGGTCCAGCGTCGCGTTGAGCAGACGTCGCGACCGGGCCGGGTCGGGGTCCGCGGTGTCGACGAGCGCGGCCAGGGCGTCACGTGTGCTCAGGAGCGCGTCGAGCGTCTCGGGAGTGTCCGGGGCCGTGTCGGCGAGTCCGGCCGAGGAGAGCCAGATCGCGAGCCCGCCGGGGTGTGCGAGCAGATCGTGGGGGCCGGCGTCGTCGGTCCAGCGGGTGTTGAGCAGGTCCAGGGGCAAGGGCTCGCCGAGGAGGGGCCGGGGGTCCGCGTCGGTGGCGTGGACGGGGCGTGTGCTCATGCTGTGGGCCCTTTCGTGTCAGGAGCCATGCCATCACAGGATGCCATCGCAACCGGCTAAATGCTTTTTGCCGGTTGCAGGCCGACCGGCCAACCACTAATGTCGGTTTCACCGGTTAGGCCTTCGGCGCGGATGGGTCGTCCCCTGCGTCGGACCGTCCACCGTCGGACCCACCGACTGCCGGACCCACCGACTGTCGGACCCGTCGAACCGTCGGGACCGTCGACCGCGAGACGTAAGGAAAACCCATGACCACGTCCCCCGCCCCCGCCGCACTCCGCACAGGCCACATCGGCCTCAACGTCACCGACCTCGACCGCTCCCTCCCCTTCTACGCCCGCGTCTTCGGCTTCGAGACCCTCGCCGAGGGCAAGACGGACGACAGGCGCTGGGCCTTCCTCGGCCGCGACGGCGAACTCGTGGTGACCCTGTGGCAGCAGAGCGCGGAGGGGTTCGCCACCGGCGCCGCCGGGCTGCACCACCTCTCGTTCCAGGTCGACTCCCTCGACGACATCGCCGCGGCCGAGGCCGTACTGCGCGAACTGGGGGCCGAGTTCGCGCACGACGGCGTCGTCGCCCACGCCGAGGGCGCCGCGTCCGGCGGCATCTTCTTCACCGACCCCGACGGCATCCGCCTGGAGATCTACGTCCCCGCGGGCGCGGAGGGCGCCCCGGCCCCGGCCGGCACCGAGCCCACCTGCGGCTTCTTCTAGACGGCAGGCGGATCGCTGATCATGGTCACGCACCCCACGTACCACCACGGCGAACTCACCGCCCAGCGGCGGGCCGGTGCGAGCGAGGCGGCCCGCTCCGTCTCCGCGGTCATCAGGAACCGGTTCCCGGAGGCGGCACGCCTCTTCCTCGCCGAACAGCCCATGATCGTCGTCGGGGCCGCCGACAGCCGCGGCGACGTCTGGGCCTCGCTCCTGACCGGCCGCCCCGGCTTCCTCACCGTCACCGGCCCGTCGACGCTGACCGTCTCCGCCGCGCCCGCACCCGGCGACCCCCTCCACCCCGTCCTGACGGACACCGCCCGCGTCGGCATGATCGCCCTGGACCCCGCCGGCCGGCGCCGGATGCGGATCAACGGCACCGCGCGCCGGACGGCACACGGCCTGGAGATCGAGGCCGACCAGATCTATGCCAACTGCCCGAAGTACATCCAGAAGCGGGTGGCGCGGTGGCAGCCCGGCACCCCGGGTGAGCCCCGGCACGCCCGCGAACTCGGCGCGGCCGACATGGATCTCGTCCGGGCGACGGACACCTTCTTCGTCGCCACGGCCGACGCCGACGGCAACGCCGACGCCTCCCACCGCGGCGGCAACCCCGGCTTCCTCACCGCTGTCGGCCCCACCCGCCTGCGCTGGCCCGACTACGTCGGCAACTCCATGTACAACACCTTCGGCAACCTGGAGGTGAACCCCCGGGCCGGTCTCCTGCTCCCCGACTGGGCCAGCGGCACCCTGCTCCACCTCACCGGCACCGCCACCGTGGACTGGGACCCGGCGCACGCGGAGGCCCTGCCCGGGGCCCAGCGCGTCGTCGACTTCACCGTCGAGCGGGCCCTCCGCGTCGCCGACGCCTCCCCGCTGCGCTGGAGCACCCCCGACCTCTCCCGTTTCAACCCGCCGCACGAGCCCGCGTGTTGACGAGGGCGTTGACATGCCTCATGTGCTTCGGGAGCCTGTGGGGGCGCTCTTTCAACGATGTAATTCGTTGGTGTGACACGTTGACGCGACGCATTGATGTGACGCATTGATGTGACGCATTGACGTGACGCATTGACGTGACGCATCCATGTGGCGCATCGATGTGACGCGTTCATGTGATGCGTCGCCGGCTCGTCCCCCCGCATGCCCCCGCGCACGCCCCACGCGTGCCCCCCACAAGGGAAGAAGCCCATGGGATTCCTCAGACGCTCCCCCGCTGTCGCCGCTCTCGTCCTGGCGGGCGCGCTCGCCGTCCCGTTGACCCTGTCGGTGCCCGACACCGCGCAAGGAGCCGCACCCGAACGGGCCGAGGCCGTACAGGGCGCGACGGGGCTGCGGGCCGCGGACCCCAGCGTGCTGCGCGTCGGCGGCACCTACATCGCGGTGCAGTCGGCCGACGGCGGGATCGTCGTACGGCAGGCGTCGTCGCTCGACGGCCTCGCGTCCGCCCCCGCGAGGAAGGTCTGGTCGGACACGGGCGGGCTCGGCGGGGTGTGGGCGCCGGAGATCGTGCGGGACGGCGGCCGGTACTACATCTACTTCGCGGCCGAACGCTCCGGCGTTCGCCGCATGTACGTGATCAGCTCGGCCGCGCCGGACAGCGGCTACTCGGCCGCGAAGAAGCTGGCGCTGCCCGACGACAAGTGGGCCATCGACGGAACCCTGTTCACGTTCCAGGGGCAGCGCTGGTTCGTCTGGTCGGGCTGGGCCGGTGACACCAACGTCGAGCAGAACCTCTACATCGCCCGGATGAGCGACCCGACCACGCCGACCGGCGGCCGGTCGATCATCTCGCAGCCGCGCGAGGGCTGGGAGCGCGTCGTCGGCAATCCGTACATCAACGAGGCCCCGGAGGCCATCAAGGACCCGAACGGGCAGCTGCACATCGTCTACTCCGCCAACGGCAGCTGGAGCGACCAGTACTGCCTCGCCGACCTGCGGCTGCGGGCGGGCGGCGACCCCACGTACGTATGGGACTGGTACAAGTCCAACGGCTGCCTGTTCGGTTCGCACCGCGAGACGATGATGACCGGCTGGGACCCGACGCTGTACGTCGACGGGCCCGGCCACCACAGCTTCGTCCTCCTCGACGGGGACATCAACACGAGCCCGCCCGCCGGGCAGAAGTTCCCCTCCATGTACCACGCGGTCCCCAAGGGGACGCCGTACAGCTGGGAGAACCGGCACTGGTACAGCGGCTCGTTCGTCTGGTGGGGCAACACCACGTACAAGCGCGCCAATGTGCCGGGCGCCGAGACCAATACGGGGTGGAGCCTCAAGTTCTTCGAGTGACGTCCACGGGCGTCCGGTTGCTCAGCGGCCGGGCGCCCGTACTACGTTGGCACGATGGTACGGGTGCGAGAGATGACGGAAGCCGACATCGAGGCCGTCTCGGCGATCCGGGTCCGCGGCTGGCAGTCCGCGTACGCCGGCATCGTCCCCGGGACGTACCTGGACGCGATGACGGCCGAGGACGACGCGGTACGGCGGCGGCAGATGTTCGCGCGGCCCCGGCCGGACTCGGCGGACCTGGTGGCGCAAGGTGACGACGGGCCGATGGGCTGGGTCCGTTTCGGGCCGTACCTGGGCGAGTTGCCCGGCGTGGCAGGGCGGGGCGGCGAGGTCTACGCCCTCTACGTCGCACCGGAGTCGACCGGTCGAGGCATCGGCGCCACCCTCCTCACCGAGGCACATGTGCACATGAGGACGCTGGGTTTCGACGTGTCGGCGTTGTGGGTGCTCCGCGACAACCTGCGAGCGCGGCGCTTCTACGAGCGGGCCGGTTACGCGGCCGACGGCGCCACGCAGGACGACACCTACGACGCGGTCACCCTCACGGAGGTGCGGTACCGGCGCGCGCTCACCTGACCTGCGCGCCGCGCTCGTGTGAACGCAGGACGGTGTCCAGCGCCCGGGTCAACTCACCCACCCGGCCACCTCCGTCGGGCGCCTCCGGATAACGCGCGAGTACGTCGATGACGAGCGGCGTCGTATGCCGTACCGCCCGCTCGACGTGGTCGGCGCCGACGCCGTGATCGTCGCCCGCGCGGAGTTCGGCCGCCCTCGCCGCGTGGGCGGCGGCGCCGAGGATGTGTTTGACCTGCGTGGCCTTGGCCAGCGGATGGAGATAGGCGGAGCCCGCGGCGGACATCGCCGCCCACGCGGCCGCACGGGCTGCCGCCGTCTCCACGCTCTTCGCCGCCTTCAGGGCCGCCGACGCGGTGTCGCGCAGCGCCTTTCCGCGCTCTCCGCCGCGGGCGAACTGCCAGGCGGCGTCGATCGCTTCGCGGGGCCGCGCGTCGTCCGGACGCTCCGCCTCGAACACGTCGATCGCCTCTTCGGCACACGCCGCGGCGAACCCGGTGACCGCGCGCAGTTCCTGCTTGCTCAGCACGATCTCGCCCGCGTCCTCCGTCGTCATGGGCCCCATCCTGCACCACCGGCATCGGCGCACGCGCCGGAAGCGGGGTCAGCCAAGTGGTCCAGAGAAGATGCGGCGCAGCTCAGAACGGCTTTTTGTGTAAGGGATCCACTCCACTCGCACACAAGGAGAAAACTGTGCTGAATCGCATTGCAACCGCTCTCGCCGTCGCCACCTTCGCCGGGTTCCTGGCGGCCGGTCCGGCCATGGCCGACTCCGACGACGACGGCGGCTCGCGCGGCGAAGGCGTCTACTACAACGAGGGCCACGCGGCCGGCCAGTGGGCGTCCAACGTCGGTGGCCCGCTCGGCGTCACCAACATGGGCATGGCCGCGGCCGGCCACGAGAGCGCCGGCGGCTTCCACTGGGAGCAGGGCTACGACTTCGACAACGACTGACGAAGCCGGTCTCGCACGTAGTGTTTCCTGAGCGGTCGCTCGCCCCGAGCCGTCGGCACCCCGACGGTCGTGGCGGCGGCCGTTCAGGCCGTCCGGCCGGTCCGGCGCCCCCGGCCGGCGCCCGTCAGGGCTCCCTGCTCGGCGGAACCGTGTCCGCGCAGACGGGGCAGCGTTTGCCGCGCTGCAGCGGCATCTCCCAGTCGACGTCCTGCTTGAGGGCGTACGGCGACGAGACCCGGTGCGGGATCTCGCCGCCGTCGACGTCGAAGGCGTGGGCGACGGCGTCCGGCTCGACGGCCGTGACCAGGCCGCCCTCGTTCTCCGTCTCGATGGCGATCTTCCAATGTGTCATGGGCACCGAGTGCTCACCTTGGCACGTGTGACACCTCGGACCAGCGTCTCCACGTGTTCTCAGCGGCTGTCCGTCATGCCGCCGGTGACGGCGACGACCTCGCCGACCGTGTAACTCGAGTCGGCGTCCGACGCCAGGTACACATAGGCCGGTGCCAGCTCCTCGGGCTGGGCCACGCGCCCCATGGGGTCCGTCTTGCCGAGGTTCTCCAGGTAGTCGTCCGGGAAGCGCTGGCCCGCGACGTTGAGGACGGTCCAGGTGGGTCCCGGGGCGACCACATTGGCGCGGACGCCGCGCTTGGCCAGGTGCGCGGAGATCGACTTGGTGAAGATGATCTGCGCTGCCTTGGAGGCGGCGTAGTCCATCATCATGTCGCTGCCCTTCAGCCCTTCCTCGGAGGCCGTGGCGATCACGGAGTCGCCGTGGCCCAGGTGGGGCAACGCCGCCTGCAGGAGATGGAAGTAGGCGTACACGTTCACCTTGAAGACCTTGTCGAACTCCTCGAAGTCGAGACGGCCTCCAGGCCGGGCCGCTCCTGCCGTTCGAACCGGTACGGCGGGACGGGCTGCTGCTCCTCCTGGGCGGGGGCACTGTCGTTGCCACGGGACTGGACCACGGTCCTGACCTCCTCGTCGGCTGGTGTCGCCTGCACTGGGTACACACGTCGCGTGACCAGGAGCGAAGCGGACGAAACCGGGCGACCAGGCAAAGATCTCTTTACAGGCGGCTCCCGCCCACGGGGCCCTTCCACGGAAATCGCCTGTTTCAGCCCGCGCCCGCACGGTCACCCGCAGACCCACGACATCCGCGAACGTGACGAAGGGACGGCTGTACACCATGACTACGGCGCGCGACATCATGACCGGCGGAGCGCAGTGCGTGGGAGCGCACGAGAGCGTCCGCGACGCGGCGCACAAGCTCAAGGAGTACGGGGTGGGCGCCCTGCCCATCTGCGGGGAGAACAACCGGCTCGTCGGTGTCCTGACCGACCGCGACATCGTCGTGAAGGTGCTCGGCGAGGGGCTGGACCCGGCCGAGGTGGAGGCCGGCACCCTGGCCCAGGGCGAGGCGGTGACGATCGGCGCGGACGACGGCGCCGACGAGATCTTCGCGACCATGACGCAGCACAAGGTGCGGCGCCTTCCGGTGATCGACGGCACCGCTCTCGTCGGCATGGTCGCCCTCGCGGACGCGGCGCGGGCGCTGAAGGAACCGCAGGCGGGCCGCCTGGTCGAAGCCCTCTCCACGGACTGACCCGCCCGTCCCGCGCACCGGCCGACGCCGTCAGGGCTGCTCGCGCTCCACCGGCAGCCACAGCTCGGCGTCGGCATGCGTCCCGTCCGGCGACATGTCGGTCCGCAGGATCTCCGGTCCCGGCCTGCTGCGGTACGGGTTGGACGGGAACCACTCCGTGAACACGTCCCGCCACAGCTCCTGGATGGCCTGCGGCGCCGGCCCCGACGTGGTGAAGACGGCCCACGTACCGGCCGGCACCGCCAGCGCGACGGTGCCCTCCGGGGCGGGCGCCGAGGTGACGACCCCCTGGTAGTAGTCGAGCTCCGTGCCCTCGGCGCGGCTCGGGTCCAGGTCGTCGCAGACCGCGACGGTGCCCCGGGGCTCCTGGTCCGACAGCTTGTCCAGGCGCTCACGCTCCCGCGGGTCGATCCCGCGGACGAAGTCGATGATCGCCTGGTTCGGCCCCGCGTGCACGAGCGGCACCCGGGTCCTGAGCCCGACCACGGTGAAGTCGGGCTTGTCCACGACGCGATACCGCATACTGCTGCTCCCCTCGACGGTGAGACGGAAGGTCAGCCGGGGCTGCGACACGAGCGCCGCGCCGCCGCGCCGGGCCTCGCCCGGGCCGACCCCGTGCATGGCCCGGAACGCGCGGGCGAACGCCTCGCCCGACCCGTAGCCGTAGCGCACCGCGATCTCCAGGAGCGACTCCTGTGCGGCGAGCGCCTCCGCGCCCGCCACGGTGAGGCGCCTGCGCCGGATGTACTCCGACAGCGGCATCCCCGCGAGGGCGGAGAACATCCGGCGCAGGTGGTACTCCGACGTGGCGGCGATCCGCGCCGTCTCGGCCACGTCGATCCGCTCGTCGAGATGGCGCTCGATGTACTCCAGGGCCTGGTTGAGCCGCTCCAGCACGCCCGGCCTCCTTCCTTTCGACGTCCCTCACGCTAGGCGGCGGCCGGCTGCCCGGACCCGACAATCCGTGCCCGGTCGCATCGGGTCGGCGCGGCCGTGCGCGTCTCCCGCGCCTCCCGTCGTGCGCCGCTGAGCGCCCTTCACCGGCTCGCGATCGCCAACTACGCTGTTGCGCGCTCGAGTTGTTCCTCTGTTGTACGGGGTCGGCGGTGACCGGCCCGCTGTGCACGTCCGCCACTCAGCCGCGTTCTGAGGAGAGCCTCGCATGCACCAGCCGCAGATCCTTGTCCTGGACGCCGCCGCGGGCGACCGGCACGCGGAGGACGCCGAGCTGCGCTCACGCGGTCCGGCCGCCCGCGTCGACGTCCTCGGCGTCGAGGCGTGGGCGGTGACCGACCCCGCCCTGCTCAGGCAGCTGCTCACCGACGCGCGGGTCTCCAAGGACGCCCGGCTCCACTGGCCCCTGTTCCCCGACAAGATCGTCGGAATCTGGCCCCTCGCCCTGTGGGTGGCCGTGGACAACATGTTCACCGCGTTCGGCGGCGACCACCGGCGCCTGCGGCGGCTGGTCAGCCCGGCCTTCGCCGCGCGCCGCATGGCCGCGCTCCAGCCGCGCGTCGAGGAGATCACGCACACGTTGCTCGACGAGCTCGTGACCGCACCGGCCGGTGCGGTCACCGATCTGCGCGAGCGGTTCGCGTACCCGCTGCCCATCCGGGTCATCAGCGAACTCATGGGCCTGCCCGGCCCTGCGCAGCGCGACTTCCGCCGCACCGTGGACAACGTCTTCGACACCCGGCTCGGCGCCGAGGAGGCCGCGGCGAACACCGAGGAGCTGTACGCGATCATGGCCGATCTGGTCGCGGCCAAACGCGCGCGGCCCGGCGACGACATGACCTCCGTACTCATCGCCACCCGCGACGACGACGGCTCCGCCCTCACCGAGCAGGAACTCCTCGACACGCTGCTCCTGGTGATCAGCGCGGGCTACGAGACCACCGTCAACCTCCTGGACCAGGCCATCGCCGCGCTCCTGACCCACCCGGAGCAGCTGGATCTCGTCCGGGACGGCAAGAACACGTGGCCGGACGTCGTCGAGGAGACACTGCGCTACGAGGCGCCCGTCGCCCATCTGCCCATGCGGTACGCGGTCGAGGACATCGAGCTGGCCGACGGTCTGGTGATCCGGCAGGGCGAGGCGATCCTCGCGTCCTACGCGGCGGCCGGCCGGCACCCCGCTCTGCACGGCCCCGACGCCGACACCTTCGACGTGGCCCGGGTCAGCAAGGCCCACCTCGCCTTCGGCCACGGGGTGCACGTGTGTCTCGGCGCGGCGCTGGCGCGCATGGAGGCCGAGACGGCGCTGCGCGGCCTGTTCACCCGTTTCCCGCGGCTCGCCCTCGCGGTCCCCGCCGGGACGTTGCGTTCGGCGGGGTCGTTCATCTCCAACGGACATGCGGAACTGCCGGTGATCCTGCGACCGGAGACGGAGGGCCGGCCCTAGCTCGTCGGTGGCGCCGTCGATCCGCGGGGTATCAGGCTGGGCGCCTGGGCCGGATGGGACGTGGCCTCCTTGCGGAGCATGACCGCGAAGAGGGTCTCCGTCACGTCGGCACCGAAGGAGAAGACGTCGTGGTGCATGGCGGAGAGCGTGGGGCGGGTGAGCTGGCACAGCTGGGAGTCGTCCCAGGCCAGCAGGGAGAGGTCGCGCGGCACCGACAGGCCGAACTCGGCGGCGACGCCCAGCGCGGTCACGGCCATCAGGTCGTTGTCGAAGACGATCGCCGTGGGGCGCTCCGCCGACACGAGGAGGGAGCGGCAGGCCCGGCTGCCCTGGTCGGCGGAGAAGTCCGCGAGCACGGTCTGCGCCTGCAGCCCCAGTTCCCGCGCCGTCTCGGCGAACGCCCTCGTGCGGATCGCGCTGTGGCCCAGCTCGGCCGGGCCGCTGACCCGGGCGATCCGGCGGTGGCCGAGCGCCGCCAGGTAGCGCACCGCCTCCGCCGTCGCGGCCGCGTCGTCGGTCCACACCGAGGTGAAAGGGCCCGCGAGCGAGGGGTCGCCGACGACGACCGCGGGCAGCCCGATCGCCGAGAGCGCGGGGATCCGCGGATCGTCCACCCGCAGGTCCACGAGGATGCAGCCGTTGACCCGGTTGCCCTGCCACCACTCGCGATGGACCCCGATCTCCTCGTCGGCCTCCGCGAGGTGGAGGAGCAGGGAGCAGGAGTGCCGGGTGAGGACGGACTCGATGCCGGAGATGAACTCCATGTAGAACGGTTCGAGGCCGAGCATCCGGGCCGGCCGGGCGATCACCAGGCCCACGGTGTGCGGGGCCTGGTTCTTGAGCGACTGGGCCGCCTGGTTCGGACTCCAGCGCAGCTCGCGCGCGGCGTCCAGGATCCGCTCCCTGGTGCGGGCGGACACCCCCTGCTTGCCGTGCACGGCGAGGGTCACCGCGGAGGGCGACACACCTGCCAGGCGGGCGACGTCCCTGATCGTGGCCTTGCGCCCCGCGCCTGGTGCGTCTGCCGTACGGCTCACCGCCAGTCTCCGTCTTCGTGTCGTCGGTGCGGCCGGCGGATGCGCGCCGGCGGACGGCTCATCGTAGACGAAGCTCCTTGTCGGGCCGGGGGTGTTGAGGCCGCGCGAACGCGGGTCGGCGGCGGCCCCAGGTGTACGTGACGGTCGCACCCGGCGCCACCTTGGTGGTCACACGTGTGCCGGGGGCGCTGAGGGCGGTGGTGTGCTCCGTCCTGGCGGGGTTGTGCACGACCCGCGGGGGTTGGTGAAGGCGCCCGGTACCGGTGGTGCATCCAGCGGCATGAACTCGTCCGGCCGCCGATCACCGTAGACGTCATGTCGGGCCGCGTCCATAAAACGGTCCAGTAAAGGCGCCGAAGTCGAGGTCACCTCCCCAAAACAGAGGGCTCAGAAGCTGACTTGACCGGTACATGGACAGAGCTGGCCGCTGGGTCTACTGTGACGCCGATCCGCACCACCCCGCGCCGTCGACCACCGCCCCGCAGGGGCCCACGAAGGGAGACCGCATGTTCCGGACAGGGGCCGCAGGGTCCGCGTCCCTCGCGACCGCCGCCGCGCTCGCCGCCTGCCTCGCACTCGCCGCGCCCACCGCATCCGCCGCCCCCACCGCCGTCGCCGGGCCGGTCTCGGGTAGGGGCGGCAAGTGCGTGGACGTGGCCGGTGCGTCGTCGGCCGACGGCACGGCCGTCCAGTTGTGGGACTGCAACGGCACGGCCGCCCAGTCCTGGACCGTGGGTTCGGACGGCACGATGCGCGCCCTGGGCAAGTGTCTCGACGTCACCGGGCAGTCCACCGCCAACGGCACCAAGGTCCAGCTGTGGGAGTGCAACGGGTCCGGCGCCCAGCAGTGGACCGCCGAAGCGGACGGGCACCTGAAGAATCCGCAATCGGGCCGCTACCTCGACGTCCCGGGCGGGAACACCGCCAACGGCACCCGGCTGCAGATCTGGGACCGCAACACCAACCCCTGGCAGACCTGGCGCCTCCCCGACGGCGGCGGCACCACTCCCCCCGGCACCTGCACACCTGCCCTGGGGCGCGGCGAGTACAACACACCTGTCTCGTACGGCGGCCACACCTATCAGGTCCTGGTCCACCTCCCCGCGCGTGCGGCGGGCTCCCGGCTGCCCCTCGTTCTCGACCTGCACGGCAGCCAGTCCACCGGGGCCGGGCAGCTCGCCTACAGCGACATGGCACCGGCGGCCGACGCGAACGGCTTCGTCGTCGCCGCGCCGACCGGAGTGGTCCCGGCGGGCAGCGGCTTCCTGTGGAACGTCCCCCAGGTGACCCCGAGCGGCACACGTGACGACGTGGGTTTCCTGCGGCAGGTGATCGACACCCTCACCGTCTCCGCCTGCCTCGACCCGTCCCGGATCTACGCGACGGGCTACTCCGGCGGCGGCCGCATGACCTCGGCGCTCGGCTGCCGTCTCGCCGACAGGATCGCCGCGATCGCGCCCGTGGCCGGGCTGCGGGCGGGCCGCCCCGACCCCGCCGACGGAAGCCGGCCGGATCCGTCGTCCTGCACACCGTCGCGCGCGGTGCCGGTCATCTCCTTCCACGGTGAGCAGGACGCGACCAACCCGTACAACGGCGGGGGCGACAGCACCGCCTGGCGCTACTCGGTCCCCGTCGCCCAGCAGCGCTGGGCGGCCCTGAACGGCTGCACGGCCGGACCCGCCACCACCCAGGTCACCTCACATGTCCGCCGGACCGCCTACAGCGGGTGCCGCGACGGAGCCGACGTGACCCTCTACACCGTCTCCGACGGCGGTCACACCTGGCCGGGCACCCCGGTCGACAACGGCAATGGGAAGGTCACCCACGAGATCGGCGCCAACGACCTGATGTGGCAGTTCTTCCGGCAACACCCCATGTCCTGACGGCCGTTCGGTGACGGCATGACGACACACGCGCCCTACTCGCACCAGGGGCACATGTGTTTTCATGCCGCCCATGGCTCCCCCTCTCCCCCACCACGCCACCTCGAAGGAGCGTCCATGTTCCGAGCCGCATCGGCCCTACTGCTCGCCGCCGCGCTGACCTGTACCGCGACCGTCGCGGCAGCCGACGCACCGGGTGCCGACGGCGCCCGGCCCGCGGCCAAGGGTTCCTGGCACACCTCGTGGGCCGGCTCGCAGCACAGCCTCGCGTCCACGCCGCTGCGCGATCAGTCCGTCCGGATGATCAGCCACCTCAGCCAGGGCGGCGACGCGCTGCGGATACGGGTGCAGAACACCCTCTCCGAGCGCCCGCTGTCCATCGGCGCGGCCACGGTCGCGGACAGCGACGGCACGAGCGCGGCGCTGCGCGGCCCGGCCCGGTCGGTCACGTTCGCGGGACACAAGGCAGTCGTGGTGCCGGCCGGGGGCGAGGTGTGGAGCGACCCGGTCGCGCTGCGGACCCGGGCCCAGGGCGATGTGGCGGTGTCCCTGTCGGTGTCGGGGCAGGCGGACGCGGGCCGCCACGGCTCCGCCTTCCGCACCAACTACCTCTCCGCGCCGGGCTCGGGCGACCGCACCGGGGACGCGGGCGGCGACGCCTACACGCATACGACCGAGTCGACGTACCTGGTCAGCGCCGTCGACGTACGCAACAGCAGCCTCAAGGGCACGCTCGTCGCCTATGGCAGCTCCGTCGTGGACGGCACGGGATCCACCCAATGCGGTCCGGGCTGCACCGAACTGGGCAACAACCGGCGCTGGACCGACGACCTCGCGCGCCGCATCCGCGCCGAACTGCCCGCGGGCCGCCAGTTCACCGTCGCCAACGCGGGCGTGGGCGGCACCACCAGCTACGCCGACTGCCCCGGCATGGGCGCCGACGTCCGCGGCCTGGACTCCCTGGCCCGCCTCGACCGCGACGTCCTGTCGCTGCACGGCGTCAAAGCCGTGCTGTTCTACTACGGCACCAACGACCTGGCGGCCGGGTGCGACGCCGACCAGATCATCGGCAGCTACCGCGCGACCTTCACCCGACTGCACAAGGCGGGCATCAAGGTCTACGTCACCCCCATCACCCCGCGCCCCGGCTACACCGACGCCGACAACCGGAACCGGCAGGCGGTCGGCGACTTCGTGAAGAAGTACGGGAACTGCTCCGGCACCTGCGACGGAGTCCTCGACTTCGACCAGGTCCTGAAGGACCCGGTGAAGCCGAACAGCATCAACCCCGCCTACGACACCGGGGACGGGGTCCACGTCAACGTGGCCGGTCAGCAGGCGCTCGCCGACTTCATCTCGCTGCCGATGGTGACGTCCCGATAGCGCCCTCCGCCGCGTCGAGAGCGCTGAGCGCGGCCCGGACCCGCAGGGCGTCCGGGCCGCTCGTCACGTCGAGGCCGGTGATCTCGGCGGCGCGGCGCAGCCGGTAGTCCACCGTGTTGGGGTGCACGCACAACTCCTGGGCGGTGGAGCGCCGGCTGAGCCCGCACCGCAGATACGCGCGCACCGTGTCAAGGAGTTCGGGGCGGGCCGCCAGGGGCCGCATGAGCCGCGCCAGTTCGTCCCGCGCCGGTCCCGGCCGCATCAGCTGGTACTCCAGGAGCACGTCCGGGAGCCGGTACAGGCCCGCCGGTCGCTCCGAGGCGGCCGCCACCCGGCGCACCTCCTGGGCGAGGGCCACGGCGTCGGGGATGTCCTCGGGGGCGGCGGCGGCCGCACCCGCCATGATGTCGACGCCCGCCACCCGCCGCATGTGGGTGAGGGCGGCGGTGACCCGTGCCCAGTCCTCCTCGGTGACCTGGTCCGGTGCCGTGCGGCAGGGAACGAGCGCGAGGCCGCCGTCACCGGACAGGGCGGTCAGGACGGTGCCGTCGACGTGCCGGTCGAGCTCGACACGTATGCGGCGCAGTTTGCGTTTGCCCGCGATGACCGGGCTGACCCCGTCGAGCGCCTCGTCCGGGTGCGCGCCGAGGGCGAGGTCCAGGACGAGGTAGCACGGGGGCACGTCGAGGCCCCAGCGGGCGGCGGTGCCCGCCGCGTCCGCGCCCTCGACGAGCGCGGTGAGGAGCGCCTGCCGCGCCGACTGCTCCTCGCCGAGGACGGCCTGCCGCTCGGCGAAGAACCCGGCCACCACGGTGACCGTCATCCGCTCCAGGAACTCCAGGACCAGGACGGTGACGGCCTGTACGTGTTCCAGGTCGTCGGCCGTGGCGTGGCCGAGCATCTGCTGCAGACATTCCTGCGCGCCGACGTGGTAGGCGCGCACGACGGCCTCGACAGGCACCCCTTCCTCCGCGCGTTTGGCGGCCGACTGCCGCAGTGCCAGGAGGTGGTTGTCCGTGGGGAGCCGCCCGGTGCGCAGCATGGCGGCGAAGGAGCCGATGCCCTGCTCGACGACGCGCCGGATCTCGCCCCTGAGCTGCTCGGCGGGCATGGTGTCGTAGACCGGTACATGGTCGACGAGCCGCTCGAGCACGCGCCCCGCGAGGACGGGGAGGGCGTCGCTGAGGCGCTGGTGGAGGACGACACCGTCGAAGGCGAGGGGCACCGGCGTGCCGTTCCCGTGGTCCATGCGGCCGCCCTTCCTTCCGCCCGGTCCGAGATCGTTCCCTCCGCGGCGGTAGCAAAAATCGCTGGCCCGGCGTGAGGCGTCAAGGGCGTGGCGGCTGGTGTGAGCGAGGTCTCGGAGCGGATCCTCCTTTGTGACGGGTCACAAACGGTGCCCTTGATGTCTGGACGACAGCCGGGGTCCGTGGGGCGGCTGGTCCCTCAGTCTGCTGAGACACGCGGTCGGCTGTGACACGCAGTCCGCGGTGACACGCCACCCCACCACGCACTCGGGAGACCCCATGCCAGTGTCCATGTCGTCCGCGCGCACCCTCCGCGCGGGGCTGACCTCGGCGGCCGTCTGCGCCGCCACCGTCCTCACCGTCGCGTCGGCCGCTCCGGCGCAGGCGCAGGAGTCCGCCCCGCTGCGCGAGGGGGGTGTGGCGGAGGCGCTGTGGAACTACGTGAGTTCGCCGGACGCGGTGCCCGGCGCCAACGACTGGTCGTGCCGGCCGAGCGCCGAGCACCCGGAGCCGGTCGTCATGCTGCCCGGTACGTTCTTCAACTTCGGCGCGAACTTCGTGAAGGCGGCGCCCCGGCTGAAGAACGCGGGGTACTGCGTCTACGCGATGAACTACGGCTTCACGTCGGTGTCCCTGAACCGGATCGGCGGCCTCGGCCCGAACCGTGAGTCGGCGGCGCGACTCGACGCGTTCGTGGACAAGGTCCGCGCGTCGACGGGCGCCGGGAAGGTGAACATCATCGGGCACTCGCTCGGCGGAAGCGTGCCGATGTGGTGGATGAAGAAGATGGACGGTGCGCGCAAGGTCGACAAGTACGTCGGCTGGGCGCCGAGTTCGCACGGGACGAACCTCAACGGCATCGTCGACCTGGGCGAGAAGCTGAACCTCATGGGGTTCGTGACACACCTGTCCAACGTGGCGCAGTTCCCCGGCGTCATCGAGCAGACGAACACCTCGAGCTACACCCGTGAGATGTGGGCGGACGGCGACACCGTCCCGGCCGGTCCGCGCTACACGGTCGTGCTGACGAAGTACGACACCGTCGTGACGCCGTACACGAGCCAGGCGCTCAAGGGCGAGGACGTGAACAACGTGGTCCTGCAGGACGCCTGCCCCACCGACCGCGCCGGGCACATGGGCCTCTTCAACGACGATCCCACCCTGCAGATCACCATGAACGCCCTGGCCGACGGCCCGAAGGACTTCAAGCCGCAGTGCCGCGGCTTCGGCCTGCAACTCCTGTGAGCAACTCCGCCCACCGGGCCCGTATCTGACGTGGCATATGCAGGTGTGAGGGTGACGGGCGGGGGCACTGGGGCGTCGACCCGCCCGGCGCCCCGCGCTCCGCACCCCGAAGGAGTCCCGTCATGCTGATGGCCCACCCCGCCGTACTGACCGACCTCGTCCAGCAGTACGAGACGCTGCGCTCCCTCAACGCCGCCGAGGGCAGCGAAGCGGTGCGGCAGCGCATGGACGACGTGGCCTACACCCTCTGCATCGCGACCGGCACCGCCGACATCGACGCGGCCCTCATCGCCGCCCGCCACCGCCTCCCCGGCGCCCGCCCGGAGGACGACTCCCTCCTGGCGGCCTGAGAGCCTGGCCTACATCCGGTCCGAGGGGCGGCGGCCGGCCACGGCGCAGGCCGCCGTCCCTCCCGGCAGGCGCTGCCGGTTGTTCGCGATCAGCCGGTAGACGCCGTGCGCGGCCCAGCTCACCGGGGGCAGCGTGAGGAGCGCGCCGAGCACCGGCCAGGCCCCGCCCGCGCTCATCAGCGCCTTGGCGACGGCCCGGGAGCCGCCGTACACCGTGCCCGCGGGGGTCACCCAGAGCGCCTCGTACTCGGCGCGTTCCTGGGTGGTGCCGAGCGCGTCCAGGTCCGCGAACTGCCATGCGACGATCTCGCAGCGCGGCCGGACCCACCGCTCGGCGAACTTCACCGACGTGGTGCAGAAACCACAGTCACCGTCGAAAACGAGAGCGGGCTGAATCATCATGCTTCCAGCATGACGCGTCATGCCCGCCCGCCCCGCGACCCGGTCCAGGCGGCGTCGCGCAGGAGGCGCAGCCCGTTGAGGCCGACGAGGACGGTGGAGCCCTCGTGCCCGGCGACGCCGAGGGGCAGCGGCAGTGTGCCGATCAGGTCCCAGGCCACCAGGACGGTGATGAACACCCCCGCCACGACGAGGTTCTGCACGACCAGGCGGCGCGCCGTGCGGGCGAGGGTGACGACGGCGGGGATCGTCGCCAGTTCGTCGCGTACGACGACGGCGTCGGCCGTCTCCAGGGCGAGGTCGGAACCGGCCTTGCCCATCGCGATCCCGGTGTGCGCGGCCGCGAGCGCCGGGGCGTCGTTGACCCCGTCGCCGACGACGAGCACCCGGCGCCCCTCGGCCTCCCACGCGCGGACCGCCGCGACCTTGTCCTGCGGCAGCAGCCCGGCCCGTACGTCGGTGATGCCGACCTCGGCGGCAAGGTGGCGCGCGGCGCGTTCGTTGTCACCGGTCAGCAGGGCCGGTGCCCGCCCGGTCAGCGCGGTGAGCGCGGCGACGGTGGCGGCGGCGTCGGGGCGCAGCCGGTCGGCGATGCCCAGGAGCCCGGCCGCCGCTCCGTCCCGGACGACGAGGATCACCGTACGGCCCGCTTCCTCCAGGTCCTCGACGGCGCCGGTGAGGTCCGGGGCGAGGCGCGCCGGGGAGCCCACCTCGACCGTGTGTCCGTCGACGACGGCGGTGACGCCCTTGCCGGGCGCGGAGGCGAAGCCCTCCGCCTCGGCGAGCGTCAGTCCGCGCTCGCGGGCGGCCCGGACGACGGCGCGGGCCAGCGGGTGCTCACTGGGGTGCTCGGCCGCGGCGGCGAGCGTGAGGAGTCCGTCCTCGGTCAGCCCGGAGCCGGGCAGCGGGCGGACGTCGGTGACGTGCGGGGTGCCCTCGGTGAGGGTGCCGGTCTTGTCGAGCGCGACGGTGTCGACCGCGCCGAGGCGCTCCATCACCACGGCGGACTTGGCGAGGACACCGTGGCGCCCCGCGTTGGCGATCGCGGAGAGCAGCGGCGGCATGGTGGAGAGGACCACCGCGCACGGCGAGGCGACGATCATGAACGTCATGGCCCGGAGCAGCGCCGACTGGAGGTCGGCGCCGACGGCCAGCGGGATGCCGAAGACGGCGAGGGTGGCGACGACCATGCCGAGCGAGTAGCGCTGCTCGACCTTCTCGATGAAGAGCTGCGTCGGCGCCTTCGTCTCCGAGGCCTCCTCGACCATCTTCACGATGCGGGCGATCACCGAGTCCGCCGGGTCGCGCTCGACGCGGATCCGCAGGGCGCCGGTGCCATTGACGGTGCCCGCGAACACCTCGTCGCCCGCCCGCTTGGCCACGGGCAGCGGCTCGCCGGTGATGGTCGCCTGGTCGACGTCGCTGGTGCCGTCGAGGACGCGGCCGTCCGCGCCGATCCGCTCGCCGGGGCGGACCAGGACCGTGTCGCCGACGGCCAGCGCGTCGGTGGGCACGCTCTCCTCGCCGCCGCCCGGAAGCAGGCGGGTGGCGGCGGTCGGGGCGAGGTCGAGCAGTCCGCGCACCGAGTCGGCGGTCCGGGCGGTCGCCAGCGCCTCCAGGGCGCCGGAGGTGGCGAAGATGACGATGAGGAGGGCGCCGTCGAGGACCTGCCCGATCGCGGCGGCGCCGAGCGCCGCGACGACCATCAGCAGATCGACGTCCAGAGTTCTGTCCTTGAGGGCCTTCAGCCCCTCCCAGCCGGGCTCCCAGCCACCGGTGACGTAGACGGCCGCGTACAGCGGGCCCCAGGTCCAGGCCGGGGCGCCGAGGAGGTCGAGGGCGAGGGCGAGCAGGAACAGGATCAGGGCGGCCAGGGCCCATCGCGCCTCGGGCAGCGCCAGGGCACGGGTGCGGCGGCGCGGGGCCGTGGGGTGCGGCCCCGCGGCGGCCGGTGCGGGCCGCTGATCGAGGACAGAAGGCATGGCGGAGCAACCCTTCGCGGGTACGGGTCGGGGGAGGACGGGCGTCGGCCGGGTGGCGACCGGCCGACGCGCTCACCATACAGGAACACCTGAACAGGTCTTCACATGTTGCCGGTATGATGCCTCCATGGGCCACGGAACGGACACCGCAAGCAGCGCCACCACGCGCGAGCGCCTCGACGCCGTCGGCACCGCCGACGTCGCCGCCACCCTCCAGGCCCTCGCCACCCCGTCACGGCTGCGGATCCTGGCCCGCCTCCAGGAAGGGTCGTGCTCGGTCGGCGAACTGGCCGAGGCCGTCGACATGGAGGCCTCGGCCTGCTCCCACCAGCTGCGCCTGCTGCGCAACCTCGGCCTCGTCACCGGTGAGCGGCACGGGCGCTCGATCATCTACGCCCTGTACGACAACCACGTCGCCGAACTCCTCGACCAGGCGCTCTACCACGTGGAGCACCTGCGCATGGGCATCCGTGACACGCCCGGAGCGGCTGGCGAGTGACGCCGGTGACGCCCTTACCGCAGGCGGTCGAGGGCGTCGCGCAGCGCGTTCTCGACGACCTCCGTCAGCGCCGGGTGGATCCACAGCGGGCCCTCGGCCACGTCGTGCGCGGAGATGCCGTGGGTCATGGCGAGCACCAGCGGCTGGATGAGCGTGGCCGCCTGAGGCCCGAGCACGTGTGCGCCGAGGATCAGCCCCGTGTTCCGGTCGACGAGCACCTTGCAGAAACCCTCGGTGTCCTCCAGGGCCCACCCGTAGGCCACGTCCTCGTAGGCGCAGCGGCCGACCACGTAGTCGAGCCCTTGCTCCCGCGCGTCCTGCTCCGTGGTGCCGACCTGCCCGATCTGCGGGCGCGCGAAGACGGCAGAGGGGACGGCGTCGTAGGACATCTCGCGCGGCCGGTCCGGGTGGAGGAGGTTGTGGGCGGCCACCTCCGCCTGGCGGTTGGCGACATGTTTGAGCGGCGGGCCGCCGTCGGTGATGTCCCCGAGTGCCCACACCCCGTCGACGCTGGTGCGCAGTTGGGTGTCGACCTTGATGAAACCCTTGTCGTCGCAGGCGATACCCGCCTCCTCGACATGGAGCGAGTCCGTGTTGGAGCGGCGCCCCACCGCGACGAGCAGGGTGTCGGCGGGCAGGCGCGTGCCGTCGTCGAGGAGCACGGTCAGATCGCCGGGGCTGCCCTCCAGACCGGTCACCTCACGGCCGAACCTCAGGTCCCAGCGGGTCCGCGCGTGGTCCGTGTACGCCTGGGAGACCTCTTCGTCCTGTTCGCCGGAGAGCAGCCGGTCGCTCTTCTCCACGACCGTGACCTCGGCACCCGCCGTGTGGAACACGTGTGCCAGCTCGGCGGCGATGTATCCGCCGCCCACCACTACGAGGCGTCCCGGCACGGACGGCATCCGCATCACGGTGTCGGACGTCTCGTAGGGCAGCCCGGACTCCTCGACCGGCGGCGGCACGACCGGACGGCCGCCGCCCGCCACCAGGAACCGGTCGGCGCTCACCCGTTCCTCGCCGGACTCCGTGGTGACGAGGAGTTCGCGGTCGCCGGTGAAGCGCGCCCGGCCCCGGTAGACCGTCACCCACGAGGTGTCGCGCCTGCCCTGTTCGCCCTCCGCGGCCTGCGCGTCGAGCCTGCCGAACACCCGCTTCTGCACCCCCGGCCAGGAGAGGTCCTGGAGCGCGGCCGTCACGTTGTGCCGCTCGCTGTCCCGGACCGCGTCGGCGACGTCGGCCGTGACGGACAGCATCTTGCTGGGGATGCAGCCCGCGTTCAGACAGGTGCCGCCGAAGGGGCCCTCGGAGACGATCGCCACGTCCAGATGCGCGAAGCGGTCGTCGATGACGGAGTTCCCTGAGCCCGTACCGATCACGACCAGATCATGATGTGCCATAACGCATCAGTAGCCCGCGCCGGACGATTCATACCGCCCGCGGCGCACAGGACGCGCGCCGCTCACGGGGGGGCTCGGCCGGTCACGGAGGGCTCGGCCGGTCACGGGGCGCTCGGCCGGTCACGGGGACTCGCGCAGGAACAGCGCGCCGCAGGAATGGCAGAACGGCTTCGCCTCGTCCGTGCCCCACGCCTCGGGAGGCAGTGTCGTCTCCCCAAGATCGATCTTCCGGCCGCACATCGCGGACGTCTCACCGGCGCGGACCATGTGCCACTCCTTGAGGCTGCCGCCGCCCGGTTCGGTCCGCTCGGCGATGATGTGGTGCTCCATCGTCTTCCGCTCCTTCGCTACGCGTGCTCGTCCAGGGTGATGACGACCTTGATGTCATCGTCCTGCGCGGTGAAGGCCTCCGCCGCGCGTTCCAGCGGGACCCGCCGGGTGATCATCCGTTCCAGCCAGCCGCGGTCGGCGCGGGCGAGGGCGTCGGCGGCCTGCCGGTAGTGGCGCAGGTTGGCGTTGACCGAGCCGACGACCGCGTCGTTCTCCAGGACGAGTTCGCGGTTGAGGGCGCCCGCGTCCACGGTGATCCGGCGGCCCTTCGGGGAGACCCCGGTGAGGCAGACGACGCCGAAGGCGGCGGTGCCCGCGATGGCCTCGAAGACGATGTGGCTGGCGCCGGTGGCCTCGACGATGATGTCGGGCCGGACCGCTTCGACGGCCCGCTCGATGCCGTCGCTGTGGTACTTCGCCCCGAGGTCGCCGACCAGGGCGGGCTTGGGGCCGCTGTCGACCTGGTCGAGCACGTGCACGTCGAGGCCGCGCTCCGTGCCGAGCAGCGCGGCGAGGAGCCCGATGGGTCCCGCGCCGGTCACCAGGACGCGCCGCGGCTCGAACCAGGCGCGCGCCCCGACCCGTTCCACCTGCTCCCACGCCTTGGCGACCACGGTCGTGGGCTCCATCAGCACCCCTACGCGGTCGAGCCCGGGGTCGAGTTTCACGGCGTAGTCGCGCTCGACCGTCCACACCTGGGAGGCGTAGCCGTCCCGCTCCTTGATGCCGCGCTCGGTGTAGCCGCCGTTGCGGCACATGTCGAACTCGCCGTGCGCGCACGCCGGGCACGGCTCGGGGTCGGGCCGCCGCACCACGCCGACGACCAGGTCACCGGCGCTGAACCCGCTCCCCTCGGGGGCGCGGCGCACCCGGCCGAGGGACTCGTGGCCGATGACGAGCCGGTCCTCGCCGGCGGGCGCCCAGCCGTAGTCGCCCGCGACGATCTCCTTGTCGGTGCCGCAGACGCCGACGGCGAGCCCGTCGACGAGCAGTTCGTCGTCGCCGGGGACCGGCTCGGGCACCTCACTGACTTCCAGCGAGTCCGGACGGTTCGGCCGGACGGTCACCGCGCGCATCGGGGCTCCTTCTTCGTCATGTGTCCTCTCCCCCGGCCAACGTCATGTGTCCTTTCCCCCGGCCGCTCGCACGTCGTCGTAGACCAGCAGCCCGTCCGGGCGCAGACGCACACCCGGTGTCGGCGGGTGCTCCACCAGACGACCGTCGTGCATCAGGTGGTGGACGGGGATGTCGCGGGCCACGACGGCGAAGTCGGCGATGAGCCGCCGGTGGCACCGCCACCAGACCGCCTCGCTGCACATCACGGCCGTCCGCGTACCGGCGGCGTCCGCGAGGAGCCGGTCCATGGCGGCCACGAAGCCGGGGTCGCGGGTATGGGCGGCGTAACCCCGGAAGGACTCGTTGCGCCAGATGACGTCCGGGGAGTCGGGCGGCGCCTTGCGGAAACCTCCCAGGTCCCTCTCCCAGCGGTAGCCGACACCCGCGTCGGGCAGCCACTCGGCGAGGCGGTCCCGGGCCAGGTGCGGGCTGCGGCGGCTGCCGGGACCGATGCGCACGTCCACCACCGAGCGCACCCCCGCGCCCCGAAGGAGTTCGACGAGGGCCTCGGCATCCGCTGTGCTGTGTCCGAACGTCACCAGGTCTTCCGGTGTACCCGTGCTCACCTGCCGTATCCCTCCGCACTGCCACGTCGTGCCGCGTCCATCGTTGAACACGAACGGGGCGTGCGCACCCGGCGCGGAGCCGGCTTGCGGTTTCCCGGGACTGACAGGCAGTCCCGGGAAACCACGAGGCTGTGGTCCCAACCTCGTGCGCACGGTATCCCGCGGACCCGTACCCCCGGAACGCCGACAGGCACGCGACCTCCGCGTCGTTCCGGGAACCGCGGCGAGATAACGATTCGGGCACGGAGGTGCCAGGGAGAGTGATGTCGCTTCATCGGGTGGATGGCTTGTTCCCTTCGGTGGGACGATGCAGGTGCTGCACCCCTGGGGGCTCTCATGCGCACATCCGAGACCGATCTCGAACAAGCCGCGCCGGCGCACCACCTCGCCGCCGCTGTCCCACCCCGGCGCATTCTCGCGCGGGCGTGAGGCGGAGTGGTCGCCGATCCGGGCAGGCGGTGCGGCCGGCACCTGCGCATGGCGGTGCGGCGCACCCCCGTCACGCCCGGCTTCTTCATGGCGTTCACGCTGGCCGGTGAGCTGGACACCGGCAGCATCCCCACGCTCTGCGACGCGACGTCGGAGGTGCTGGCCGAGGGCAGCCGCCATCTGCTCATGGATCTGTCCGCGGTGACCCGGTGCGACAACGCCACCTTCTACACGCTCCTGGGCATGCGCGACGCCCTCCACCAGGCGGGTGGCAGCCTCACCCTCGCCAACCCCAGCCGCTGCGTGGAGACCGCGCTGTCCCGCAGCGCCGTCCGCGACCAACTCCCCCTGCGCGACGTCCCCGCCTCGTCACCCCCGTACCGCTATCCGGCCAACGGGGTCAGGTTCGCGGTGGGACCGATGGGATCGGCGGGACCGGCGGAATCGGTGGACTGAGCGGAATCGGGAACACCGGGCCGGGTTGCCCCGTTCGGGTTCGAGAACCGTCTCTCCGGACGGACCGTCTCTCTGGACGGACCGCTCTCCAGACCGCTGCTCGCCGCGAACGACCCGAGGGAGTGCCTTGCCCGAGACCTCGCCCGCCGCCACCGTTCCCACCCCCACCGTTCCCGAAGCCGCCGTTCCCGGAGCCGCCGTTCCCGTCCCCACCGTTCCCTCTCTTCCGCCGCTCGCCGCCCAGGCGGACCGTCTGATCGAGCTGGGGGTGCACGCACTCGCGGGGCTGACCGCCGACGAGATGCGCGCCTTCGCCGGGAGCGCGGATGCGGGGGACGGGGACGTGCTGCTGGCCGTCCACCCGGACCGCGCGCCCGCCTCCGCGCTCGCGCCGCTGCTCCGCCGCGACGGGAAACCCGGGTTCGTCGTCGTCGACATGGCTGATGTCGACGCGTTCGCTCCCTGCGGCGTCGAGGTGCCCGACGCACCGCTCTACCTCGTCAGGGGCGTCGACCGCGGCGACCGCATGGCCAACTGGAGCCCGGAGGAGGCGCTGCCCGCCCTCGCCGGGGAGGGCCGCACGCCGCTGCTGCTCACCGAGGGCATCCACTGGGTGCTGCAGGAGCCCGCGGCCCTCGAGCGGAACCGGTGCTTCATGACGATCGGCTCCCGGCTCCGCAAGGCCAACGGCTCCCACGACGCCCGCACCCCGGCGATCTGGATCAGCAACGGCACGGGGCGGGACGGCCGCGAGCGGCGCGGCGCGCCGAAGGTCGGCTGGTGCTGGTGGGGCAACCGGCACACGTGGCTGGGGTTCGGCTCCGCCACGGGCCGCGGAGCGCGGTAGCGGCCGACGCGGCCCCGTCAGCGCTTCGCGGGTCCTACTCGTCCGAGACCCGGATGAGGATCTTGCCGTGGACGTGTCCTCCCTGGCTGAGCTCGAAGGCGTCCGCGACGCGCTCCAGGGGGAACGTCTCGGCCACGGGCACCCGGAGCTTGCCCTGGTCGGCGAGGTCGGCCAGCGCGCGCAGACCCTCGGCGTCCGGGCGGGCCCAGAGCCACTGGCCGCCCGCCCCGATGACATCCGGGTCGGCGATCGAGGCGTGCCGGCCGCCCTCGCGCAGGACCGCGCGCGTGGTGTCCAGGACGCCGCCCACGTAGTCGACGACCACGTCGACGCCGTCGGGTGCGAGCTCCTTGATCCGGTCGACCTCGCCGTCCCCGTAGGCGACCGGTTCGGCGCCGAGCTCGCGCAGCCGGTCGTGGTTGCCCTCGGAGGCCGTGGCGATGACACGTGCGCCGAGCGCCTTGGCGATCTGCACACCGAAGGTGCCGACACCGCCCGCCGCGTTGTGGATCAGCACCGTCTCACCGCTGCTCGTGCCGAGCCGGGTCAGCGACTGGTACGCGGTCAGCCCCGCCAGCGGCACCCCGGCCGCCTCGCCCCAGCTCAGGGAGCGCGGCTTCGCGACCACGGCCCGCGCGGGGACCGTCACGTACTCGGCGAACGTTCCCCCGTGCACATAGTCCTTGCGGGCGTACGCGTACACCTCGTCGCCCGCCGTGAACTCCGGGGTGTCGATGCCCACACGTTCCACGACACCTGACACGTCCCAGCCCGGGACCACGGGAAAATACGTGTCCATCATCGCGTCGAGGCCGCCGGACATCACCTTCCAGTCGACCGGGTTCACGGCCGCGTACCGCACCCGTACGAGGACCTCGCCAGGACCCACCTTGGGCACGGGGCGCTCGGTCAGGGACAGGACGCCGTTGTCCCCGTACTTGTCGTAGGTGATGGCCTTCATCGTGGCCGTCTCGTTCTGGTCGTTGCTGCCCATGTCTCACTCCGGACGGACGTCATGTGCGGTCGTCGTGTACGACGCTGTGTGCGGTCGTTCGCTGCGTACGCGCTATGTACGCGCTATGTACGCGCTATGTACGCGCTATGTACGGAAACACTCCCGGTACCCATGTTTGCCGCAGGCAGTCGGCGGGGCCACCGGTGCCGGTGGCGCAAGCGGCGTAACCCGTTAGAAGGCACGGGAGGCGCGCGCCGTGGCAGCCGCATGTGCCACGGGCACCTTCATCAGACCCGCCCCGGGTTTCGGGGTGTCCCCGCACCGGAGGTGTCCCCGTGGTCGTCGTCATCGTCGTCGCCGTGCTCGCGCTGCTCGCGGGGCTCGCCGCCAACCGGTGGCTGCGGCCCCGGCTGATCAGCGCCGACGACGACGAGGGCATGGCGGTGAAGGACCTCGTCGGGCCCATGCTGACACTGACGGTGCTGCTGCTCGCGTTCGTCCTGGTCACCGCCTCCGGTTCGTACGGGAAGGCCGAGGTCGCCTCGCGCGGTGAGGCCCGCGCCGTCGACCAGCTCGTCGAGAGCGCGGAGTACGCGCCCGCCGAGCAGCGGGCGAAGGTGCAGGCCGACGCGGTCTGCTATGCGCGGGCCGTGAGCGCGCAGGAGTGGCCGGCGATGGCCGACGGGCACGGTTCGGCCGCGCCGAGCGTCTGGTCGACGGACCTGCGGCGCACCTTCGGGAAGCTGGAGGGCAAGCCGGTGTTCGGCATGCTGACGGCCGCCGACAACAAGCGCTCCGAGGAGCGCGACGAACGGCTCACGCAGGCGACGGCCAGCATTCCGAGCGCCATCTTCTGGTTCCTCCTCGCGACGCTGCTCGTCACCGTCATGGCGCTCGGTGTCTGCCTGCCCCGCAAGAACAACCGGGGCCAGCTCATCACGCTCGCCGTCATCACGGCGCTCCTCACGACGGCGCTGTGCATCATCCGGGACGTGGACCGGCCCTTCGGCGGCATCACCTCGGTGGACCCGACCGCGATCACCGAGACGGAGCGGCAGGCCGAACGCGACTTCCGCGCCCACGGCTCCGCCGCCGACCTCCCGTGCGACGCCGCCGGCAACCGCCGCACCACCACCACGTGACCCGGCGCCCGTCCACCGGCGCCCCTCGGTGCTTCAGTGCACCTCGGTGCTTCAGTGCACCTCGGTCATCCAGTGCCGCTCGGTCGTCCAGCCGAGGAAGCGCCGGGCGTCGGGCGCGTGCGCGGACCTGCCGTCCGGCGTGAAGGAGAATCCGGTGTCGGTGAGGGCTGGACGCAGCCCCGCGCGGGCCGGGGCCAGCCGGGCGGCGACATGGTCCGGGTGGCGTGCCGCCTCCTCGTCCGTCCAGGCCAGGAAGGCGCGCTGGGCGTCGGGCGGGCAGAGGGAGACGTAGAAGAGCATCTGGCGCCACGCGTACGCCGCGTCCTTGACCGTGGCGAGCGGACGCGGATTGCCCTGTACCCGGGCCGCCAGCCGGCACACGGTACGGAAAGCGCGCCGGGCCAGATCCTCCCAACCGGGGCCGGGCGCGATGCCGACACGGTGGACCAGGGTGGCCAGATTGTGCGTGGTGAGGATCTGCTCCTGCTCGATCACCTTGCCGTTGGCCGCGACCGACCAGTCGTCACGGCCGACCCCGGCCCGCGTCGCGCACAGTTCGGCGAAGCCCGGTGATGTCGCGATGCGGCGGGTGCGGGACAGATCGCGGCTCGTCTCGACGATCGCCAGGTTGCGGACGGCCGCGTAGTCGATGCCGTAGTAGCGCTCGTACGGCGTGCCGGTGAGGAGTTCGGCCGCGACGCGGGCCGCCTTGAGGAACTTGGGTGTGAACGTACCCATGAAGATGTCGGCGGCCAGCTCCTCGACGAAAGGTGCTCCCAGCTCCGCCTGCGCGGCGAGGACGGAGAGTTCCCGGACGAGCGGGTTGGGCAGGAGAGTGCCGGGAAACGCGGTCACCGCCAACTCACCCACCTGACGCAGCACTTCGTGCGCTGTCCCCTCGACCGCCCCGGTGTCCCGCAGCGGGGCCAGCACCCGTGTCCAGGGCAGCTCTTCGACGCGTATCTGACGTTCCAGGTTGAGCAGGAGCAGGGAGCGGCGGGCGCGGAAGGCCCGGTAGTTGGCCGCGACCAGGGTGCGCAGCGCGTCGTCGGGGTAGGCCTCGGCGGTCGTGGCGGCGACCAGTTGCGGGACGAGTCCGGCGAGGACCTCGGCGGAGGGCACCACGCCTCGCTCGACGAGCACGTCGACGCTCGCGCTCAGTGCCGTCTCCACCGGGCGGCGCAGGACGGGCGGGACGGGCGCGCCCGCGGGCAGCCCGGTCGCCCGGCTCTCCTCGCCGGTGACGGGAGCGGTCAGCGGCGCGATGTCGGCTGTACCCGCCTCCTGAGGCAGGGGTGCGAGGCGGCGCAGCAGGAGCTGGGCGAACGCGTGGTGCGAGGGGAGCGCCGCCTGGGCCGCCTGGTCGTCGCGCAGGGCGCGGAGCCGGTCCGAGCCGGGCAGGCCGCGGCGGCGCACCATGGAGGTGACAGCGTGCCGCAGCAGGCCGAGCCGGCGCGCGTCGAGGGCCCGTCCTGCGACGGTCTCCTCCAGGGCGCCGCGCAGGATGCCGAGGTTTCCCTTGGGGTTGCGGTGCTTGGTGCAGAGGGTGTGCTCCTCCGCCAACACGTCATACCGGGCGAGCAGTTGCGCGGCGCGTCGCTGCCATGCCGGGTCCGGTTCGATGCCGAGGACCCGGCCGTCCGCCCCGGCCGTCTCCAGCCAGAGGGCGAGCAGTGCGTCGCCGAAGGGCTGCCATACGGTGAGCGCCTCGCGCTGGGTCTCTATCGCCTGGTTGGGGCGACGCCGGGCGAGGGTGTGCGCGGCGTCGCCCACGGTGCGGCGGTGGACGGCGCGGGCGTCGGGGGCCGGGGTGGCCGACGGCCGGGGCAGGAAGCGCAGCCGGTCGGCGTACGGCCGTACGGCACCGACGAGTTCGACAGCCGCGTCCACCTCGCCCGCGCGCACGAGCCACGCCACTGTCAGCAGGACGGCCTCCTCGGGGACGGCCACCTCGTAGCGGCCGGAGTCGAGCAGCGCGCCGAGGCGGGCGAGCCCCGGTTCGGTGAGGCTGTACGCGAAGAGGGCGCCCCGTTCGGCGGGGACACCGGCGGCACGGGCCGCCTCGGTCTCGTACGGCAGCAGGTCGCCGCCGCCGCTCGCGGCACCGGTGGCGAAGCCGCCCCGGACCACCTTCGGGGTGGCCCAGGCGGGCAGCCCGCGCACGGGTGTGCGCGAGCCGATGCGGAGGGTGCCCGCGGCCATCCCGGAGAGCACGGCGCGCCAGTCCCGCACACGCCCTTCGGCACGGTCCCTGGCGGCGCCGTCCTCGTGGGTCAGCGCGGTGACGAAGGCTTTGGCCAGTTGGGCACGTGCGTACCCCGTGGAGACGGAGACGGGCTCGTCCGGTACCCGGTCAGGGTGCTGCTGCTCAGCGTCATCTTTCATAAGCCGACGTGGCAGGTGCCGCCCCTGCGCCCTCCGGGTCCCGAGCCCGGTGCTCTGCTGCTGAGCTACACGCCGTCGAACCGGGATCGTAGGCGAGGGTGTCGACGCCGCTCAACGGAGTTTCGGCGCCCACGCGGACCCGGCACACACTTCGGCGATGGCGTGCGTGTCCCAGTAGAACGGGCGCACCTCGGCGATCCGCCCGTCCCGAACGGTGATCGTCTGCAGGAGCGGGAAGCGGATGTCGCGGCCGGTCGCCCGGGCCCGTGCGCCGACCTCGGTGAGCACCACCGCAGTCGGGCCGGTCGCGAGAAACTCCTGGCCCACCATGTCGAACCTCTCCCAGACCTCCGCCATCGCGCGGAAGAAGTCCTCCATCCCCTCCCGCCCGCGCCATGTGCCCGCGTAGGGCAGTGCGTCGGCCTGGTGGAGCACGACGTCCGGTGCGAAGAAGGGGGCGAGCGTCTCGAACGACGCTTCGCCCGGCCCGCCGGCTGCCAGGTAGGCGGACTCGGCCGCGTACATGCCGGTGAGGACTGTTCGTGAGTCCGTGGTCCCGGTCTGCGCAGTGCCGACGTGCCGGGCGGACGTGTCTGTCGTGTCAGGAGGCTGCATGCGGTGAGTCTGAACGGCACGGCCGTGCCTCGCTGGCCGGAATCGGACATCGTCCTGCGGCGGTGGGGCCGGGGCGGATTCCGTGGGGGATCCGCCCCGGCCCCTCCGGGGACGTGTCCTCGGGACCGCTAGGGGACGGGGGCCGGGGCCGTGGCCCGCCACGCCCCGTCGTCGTCCTGGTCCGCCAGGCCGTGGGTGGCCAGGGTCTGGAGGTGGCGGGTGACGGTGCGCGGGGTGAAGCCGACCGCCTCGCTCACCTCTTCCACCGTCCGGGCGCGCCCGGGCGCCGCCTCCCGCAGCCATGCCCAGGTGGTGTGGGTGGTCCGGTTGAGCTTGGCGACCACCTCGGCGTCGGCCCGGCCCCGCTCACCGTCGTGCTGTGCCTCGGTGGCGGGGGCCGGGACGGCCGGGGCCTGTCTGCGCTCGCCGTCCGCGGGAGAGGCCAGGTCCGGGCGGGACCGGTCCGCCGGGCGGGCGGAACCCACCGGGCGGGGCGTCCGGTTGACCGTCCGGTGCCTGCGGCCCTTCTTCTTGCTCTTCTTGCTGCTCCTCTTGGCCTGCTTGCTCGTACGCGTCAATGCGTCGCCTTTCTCTTCATCGAACAGGTGTCAGACACACAGACCAACGAGACAGGGGTGCGAGGGGCACGCCGTGAACGGAGGGACAGGCGCTCAGCGTTTGAGCGCGAACGTGAAGTCGGCGGACAGTCTGCGCTCCAGGCGGATCGCGGAGACGAGGCGGCCCTCGCCGATCAGCCGTCCGATCTCGGCGCGCGGGAGGCCGCAGCCCTCGGCGATCAGGCGCATCGGCCGGACGGGTATGCGCGCCGCGAAGCGGACGGTGACGTCGAGGGGCGCATGCCCTTCACCGGCCGGGCGGTGACCCGGCCCGCCGGTGTCGAGGCGCCAGGCCCCGTCCCAGTCGAGGGCGATGCGGTTGCGGTGCCGGACGGCCGGGTCCTGCAGCAACTCCGCTGCCAGATGCGGGTCGTTGCCGTGCAGGCGGTCGAGGAGCGCGGGCCGTACGGAGCGCACGGGCATCCGCTCGAGGACCGTCAGCTTGGCCGTTTCGCCGCACCCGGCGCAGCGGACGAGGAGCCAGGCGTCGATGCGTTTGTGGTGGGCGTTCACACGGAACGTGCCGTCCGCCCGGAAGCGTGTGGACACGGGTGTCAACACCGACGCACACGTGTGGCAGCGACGGAGGACGACGGGCAGGCAGGTGGGTGTGACCCACCAGGTCGTGAGCACAGAGGTACACCGTTCTCGGTGAGAGGAGACCGCAGCGGAAAGCGGCGCGACGCGCAGGCGCGGCGCGCGACCGATCAGCGTTCGGGGCGTCTCACGAGGTGTACAACGGCACGTCCTTGTCCGGCGGGAGTGGTCCGGCAGCACGGTAGCCAGACGTCAGTGGCGCGCTCCACTGTTTTTCGGGCGCCCGGCCCCGGCCCGCTCCCGTGGGCGTACGACACGGTTCGCGGCGGTCTTCTGCATCAGGCCGTACGCCAGGACCGGCATGAGCAGATGGGGCTTGTCGGGCAGGGCGGTGGTGAGCAGGACCGCGCTCGCGCTGCTGTTGTTCATGCCGCAGGCCAGGGTGAGGGAGGAGGCCACGGGTGCGTCCAGGCGCAGGGCGCGGGCGGCGAGGCGGCCGAGGGCGAAGGAGAAGGCGCAGACCAGCGCGGCCACGGCGACCGCGGCGAGGAGCAGCAGAGGGCGCGGCCGGGCGAGGAACGAGCCGAGCGCGCCGCTGGCGTTCACGTAGGTCAGCAGCAGTGAGCCGACGAGGGCGGCGGGGACGACGGCGCCGGAGAGCCGGTCGGTGCGGCGCGACGGCAGCAGCAGCCGGCACAGGAGGCCCGCCGCGCACGGCAGCACCACCGCGCCGAGCGTGGCCCCGCCGTGCAGGCGCGCACCGGCCGCGGCGAGGGTGTGCGCGTAGCCGCCCGCGAGGAGCGGGGCCAGGGCCGCCACGGTCAGCGGGACGGTGAGCGGGCTGAGCAGAGTGGACGCCAGGACCAGGGCGACCATGGTCGGCTGGTCGCCCTCTCCCTTGCCGGTCCAGACGGTGGCCCCCGCCGCGACGGGCATCGCGACGACGAGGATCATCGCGGTCACCAGTCCGCTGCCGCCGTCGGCGTCCGGCGACCGGCGCAGCACGAGCACCACGAGCGGGATGATCAGCAGCGGGGCGCCCAGGTGCAGGCCGATCCCGGTGAGCAGGATGCCGGGCCGTCGCGACAGCCGCCCCAACGTCCGTACATGCACCTGGAGTCCGGCCGAGAACAGCACCAGCGCGAGCAGCCAGGCGCTGCTGCGGACCGGCACCGCGCACCCCGCGGCCAGGGGCAGCACATGGGGGCGGCGCAGCCATTCGCCCGGCCCCGGCACGAGCAGCGCGGCGAGGTAGGCGGCGGTGACGGCCCACCCCAGGTGCCGGCGCAGGAGGTGGACGGCGCGTCCGCCGGGCGGGTTCACGGTGACGCCGCGAGGAGCAGCGGCCGCAACCGCGTGGCGGCGAGGCCCCGGGCCAGGGACGGGCGGCGTCGCAGCACGGTGGTTCCGGCGAGGGCGGTCAGGGCGCCGACCGCGGCCCCCGCGAGGACGTCGTGCGGGTAGTGCGCGCCGACCCACACCCGGGAGACGGCCATCGCTGCGGCGGCGAGCACGGCGAGGGCGCCGAGGCGGCGCGAGACGCACCACAGGGCCACCGCGGCCGCCGCCGCGATCGCGGCGTGGTTGCTGGGGAAGGACCAGTCCCCCGGCGCCGGGCACGCCTCCAGGGTGGCCAGGTGGAGGGTGCGGCAGGGGCGGTTCTCGCGCACCGCGGACTTCAGCGCGAGGTCCACCCCGGACGCGGCGACGACGAGGACCGGCGCGGCGAGCGCGAGCAGCGCGGCCTCGGCGCCGGTGCGGCGCGCCCGCCACCAGCCCCAAGCCATGAGCGCGGCGAAGAGCAGCAGCCCGTACGCGGACCAGTCGGCGACCGCCGTGTCCAGCCAGCCGGGCGCGCGCCCGGCGAGCCGCACCACGTCCGCGTAGGCAGGTCCGTCGACGTAGGGGGAACGGATGTCCGGCGCCGCGGCGGCGAGCTGCGACGATAGGTGATGTATGGCTGTGGTCATCGCCGTGGGCCCTCGCATCGTGGTCGTCCGTTCCTCGTGTGCGTCCGTGACCGGTCGGGTCCGTGACACCCCGCGGCAACCGACTACAATGCTGTAGACGGTCTACATGACTGTAGACGATAACGGGGTGAGGAACGTTCCCATGACCACTTCCGGTGACGAACGCCGCCCTTCGGGCGAGCTGGAGGCGGCCGTCATGGCCGCGCTGTGGGCCGCCGAAGGACCACGCACCCCGGGCCAGGTGCAGGCGGGTCTCGCCCGCGACCTGGCGCGGACCACGGTGACGACGATCCTCACGCGCCTGTACGAGAAGGGCGTCGTCGGCCGCGACCGCCAGGGCCGCGGCTACGCGTACTTCCCCGTGCAGGACGCGCCCGGCCTGACCGCGCGCCGTATGCACTCCGAGCTCGACCGGGACGAGGACCGCCGGTCGGTCCTGGCCCGCTTCGTCGACCAGCTCTCCCCCGACGACGAGCAGGTGCTGCGCCGGCTCCTGGAGGGCGACGGCTCGTGACGCCCCTGGCGCTCCTCGCGGCGCCGCTGCTGCTGCCGTTCGCGGCGGGACCGCTGGCCCGCCGCGCCGTACGGCGCCTCGCCCCGGTCCCGGCCGTGTACGTCCTCACCGTCAGCTCACTGGCGCTCGCCGGGGCGTCGGTGACCGCCCTCGGCACTCTCGTGCTCGCCGGTCTGCTCACCCTGCCCGGCCTCGCCTCGCTCGCCGAACTCGTGCACCCCCTGAGCACACCGTCCGGCCTGCTCACCCTCCCCCTCGCGGCGGCGGCCACCGGAGCGCTCACCGTCAGCGCCTGGACCCTGACCCGCTGGGCGGTGCGCCAACTGCGCGCCTTCCGTACGGCGACCCGCCAGGCCGACCACCGGCCCGCCGCAGGCGACCTCTGCGTCATCGAGTCGCCGCACGCGGACGCCTACGCGCTGCCCGGCAGGCCGCACCGGGTCGTCGTGACCACCGCGATGCTGCGCAGCCTCGACGCCGCCGAGCGCGACGCCCTCCTCGCCCATGAACGCGCCCACAACCAGGGCGGCCACCACTACGTCCTGGCCGCCGCCGAGTTCGCCGCGCACTGCCATCCCGCCCTGCGCACGACCCGTACCGCCCTGCGGCTCGCCGTCGAACGCGCCGCCGACGAGGCCGCCGCCCGCGCCACCGGTGACCGGCGCCTGACCGCGCGGGCCATCGCCCGCGCCGCGCTCGCGGGCCGGGCCGGGCGGTCCACGCGGCCGGACTTCGCCCCGGCGGCCGCCACGGGACCCGTCCCGCACCGGGTCGCCGCGCTTCTCTCCCCCGCCGCCCCCGCCGCCCGCCCCCGCGCGGCGGCCTGGCTCGCCGCGTCCCTCGCCGCCTGCGCGCTCCTGTCCGTCACGACCGGCGCCGACGGCGCCCTCGCCTTCCACCACGCGGTGGAGGTCGCCCAGGGCGAGACGGGCCGCTGAGCCGCCCACCGGAGTGGCCCCGCCGCGCCGGGGCACTCGTACGCGGACGGCTTCACAGGGAAGCCGAAGGGAGGCGGGCGCTGTGGAGATCTCCGGAATCCTCACCGCGATCGTGATCGGCATCGTGATCGGGCTGCTGGGCCGCCTCGTGCTGCCGGGCCGTCAGCGCATCGGAATCCTCTGGACGATCGCGGTCGGCATCATCGCCGCGCTCGTCGGCACGGCTCTCGCCGGGGCCTTCGGGGTCGCGGACACGGCCGGCATCGACTGGATCGAACTGGCCATCCAGATCGGTCTCGCCGCCGTCGGCGTGGCGGGCGTCGAACAGCTCAAGGGCCGCCGCTGAGCACGGCCCTCACCCCTCTTCCAGAGTCACCAGCGGGAAACCCCGGAACACCTCACCCCGGTCCACCACCCTTGTGGTGAGCCGGGGTTCGGTCATGGCGGAGCGGAAATGCGCGAGGACCTCGTCCCAGCGCGGGTCGTCGCGGCCGACCGGGCGGGGCGTCCCGGCGCGGTCGATCAGGCAGGGCACCAGAGCGCAGCGGCCGACGCCGCCCCCGTCGTCGATCTCGACAAGTGCTACGGCGGTGATGCGCGAGGACGGATGGAAGGGGTAGGCCGGGCTGCTGTCCGGCCGTGGATAGAAGCCGTACGGGCCGAACGCCGCCTCCAGGTCGGCCGGGGTCGCACGGTCCAGGTCCACGCCGCGCGCCCGGAGTTCGGCCGGGAAGCGCGGCATGTCGAACACGAGGTGGCCCAGGCCGTAGAGGACGGGCGTCCCGCCGATGAACTCGGCGCCGCGCCACAGGTGGTGATGGTGGCCGAGGACGAGATCGGCGCCCGCGCCCGCGAGGAGTTCGGCGCAGAACCGCTCGTGTTCGGTGATCACCCAGGGCCGTGTGTGGTCGCCCCAGTGCACGCTGACCACGACGATCCCGGCCCTGGCCCGCGCCTCCGTGACGGCCTTCTCGACCGCCGCCCAGTCCCGCTCGTCCAGGATCGACACGACCTTGGCGGGCACACCGGGGCAGACGTGGCCGGGCAGCGGCGCGGTGTAGCAGTCCTCGGCGCGCAGCGGCGCGACGCCCGGCGTGGCGGGCCCGGCGTGCGCCCCGACGGGCAGGACGGACGCGCAGGCCACCACCGCCACCTCGGCACCGCCCACCGGAACCACGGCGGGGCGCAGCGCCTCCGCGAGGTTCCCGCCCGCGCCGGCCGTGGCGACCCCCAGGTCCGCGAGGGCCGCCATCGTGTCCGTGAGTCCCCCGTGGCCGGCGTCCATGGCGTGGTTGTTGGCCAGCGACAGCACGTCGAAGGCGGCCAGCGGCGCGGAGTGGGCCGTCGCCACCACGGTCGACGCGGTCATGCCGGGCGCCACCGGGTGCGTGTCGGTCAGGACGCCCTCGAAGTTGCCGAGGACCAGGTCGGCTCCGTCCAGGACCGGCCGCACCGCGTCGAGCGCCCGCTCCGGGTGGTCCCGCTCGACCAGGACGTCCCCGACCGCCGCGACGATCCTCGTGCTCATACCCGTACGAGTGCGTCGGCGATGGCGCTCCACAGGGTGTGCCGGGCCGCGAGGGCGCGGCGTACGGTGACCGCGCACTCGGCCCACTTGTCATGGTCGTCGGCGCAGAGGTCGATGAGCATCTGCATCGCCATCGGGGTGTGCTGCTCGCCGTCGAGGTCGATGTGGCGGACCAGGTAGTCCTTGAAGGTGGCGAGTCGCGGCTGCGCGTCCTCGATGCGCAGGACGCGTTCGAACATCTCCGGGATCAGGTCCTCGCGGCCGAAGGCGAAGGCGGCGGCCTGGGCGTGGACCGGCGCGGACTCGATGATGTCCCAGGTTCCGGCGACGAAGTCGGCGGCGGCCTGCGGCGCCTCGGCGAGCTTGAGGGCTTCGGCGACCGGGGTCCCGGTCCTGAGCTGTTCGATGAAGGAGTGGATGGGCGCGCTGTCCGCGCCCGCCTCGGCCATGGCGCGGAGGTAGAGCTCGAAGTGGCTGAGGTGGCCGTCGCCCAGTTCGTCGCTCTCCTCGGTCAGGACGATGTCGTTGATGAGGCGGCGGCTGGTCGTCGGGCCCTGCGGCACCCACGGCACCTCCACGCAGGTCAGCTCGTGCTGCAGGCTCTTCAGGAGGGACATGAAGTCCCAGACCGCGAAGACGTGGTGCTGGAGGAAGACGCGGATGCGGTCGAGGCGGTCGAGCCGGCCGTACATCCGGTGGTTCACGATCAGCAGGCGGTCGGGCTCGATGGCTTGTTGCAGGCCGGTGAGGCCGGGGTGGGTGCGGTTCCAGTGGTAGCGGTCGGACATCATGCCGTGCTCCGGTCGGGTAGGTGGGGAAGCGTCGGAAGGGCCGTGCCGCCGTCCGGGCGGCCGGGGTCGGTGAGCGCGTCGAGACGCGAGCGGATCTCGGCGAAGGCGGAGCGCCAGCTCGTCGGGGCGTCGATGCGCTGCCCCAGGCGGGCGAGCTGGACGCGGGGCGGCTCGGTGCCGCCCGCCCGCAGGAACGCCGCGAAGTCGGCGCCGAACGACGCCGGGGCGATCCGCCGCCGGGCGTGCAGGCCGACCGCCGCCAGCCACGCGAACGTGTACGCGTAGTTGTAGAACCGGCCCTGGAACAGGTGCGGGATCCGCATCCAGCCCAGGCGGTGCAGGGCGCCGGGGGCGAGGGCGGTGCCGTAGGTGGCCTGGTGAGCGGTCTCCCAGAGGTCGCCGAGCGCGGCGGCGTCCAGGACCCTGCCCTGACCGCGCAGGTCGTACGTCGCCTGCTCGAAGGAGGTGACGAGCGCCTGCCGGAAGACCGTGGTCACGCAGCGGTCGAGCCACAGTTCGGCCGCCGCCGCCGCGCGGCGCGGGTCCGCGTCGGCCCTCAGCCGGTCGAGGACGGCCAGCTCCGCGAAGCAGGCCGGGACTTCGCTGAGCGCGGTCGGCGCGTCGTAGACGAGCGCGGGCTGTTCCCGCGCCGCGAGGACGAAGGCGACGGCGTGGCCGAGCTCATGAGCCAGGTCGAGCACGTCGGCGGGCCGCCCCTCGTAGCTGACGAGGACGAAGCAGGTCCGTTCGGACGGGACCGGCAGGGAGAACGCGCGGGACAGCCGGCCGGGGCGGGCGACGGTGTCGATCCGCCCCTCCGCCACGATGCGCCGGGCGACGCGGGCCAGCTCCGGGGAGACCTGCGCGAAGGCCGCGCAGATGATCTCGACGGCCTCCGTCAGCTCGATGCGGTCCCCGGCCCCCGTGGTGAGCGGCGCCCGCTCGTCCCAGGGCGCGAGGACCCGTACGCCGAGACGGTGCGCCTTGTGCCTGAACCAGCGTTCGGCGAGGGGGCGCCCGCGTTCGGTCTCGGCCAGCATGTCGTCGACGGTGGCCGGGTCGAGCTGGTTGTCGAGGTCGCTCAGCGCGCGGGGGCGGCTCAGTCCGCGCAGCCGGTCCGTGGTGAGCCGGTCGGCGACCAGGGTGTCGTAGGCGAGGGCGAGCGTGGCGGCGTGCGGCGCGAGCCCCTCGGCCAGCGTGTCGTACGCGGTGCGGCGCACCGCCGGGTCGGGGTGCGCGATCCCGTACAGGGCCTCGTCGTACGGGGCGAGCAGCCGGTCGTGCAGGAGCCCCCACGCCTGCGCGACCGGTTCGCGGGCCGCGAGGAGTCCCTCGTCCCGCTCGGGCAGGCGCACGGCCGACGCCTCCCGCGCGGTGCGCAGCAGGTGGCGGTAGGTGGCGAGGCCCGGCTCGCCGAGCAGACGCTCGGCGCGGGCCTCGGGGAGCGCCTGCCACTCGGTGTCGAAGAAGCGCAGGGCCTCGTCGACGGTGTCCGTCACCAGGTCCGCCTCCAGGGCGAGCTGGGCGCCCTTCTCGCCGTACACGTCCAGGGCCTGGTGGAGCGTCGCGTACGACACCAGGTGGAGCAGGCCCGCCCGTGTCTCGCCGAGGTCGCGCAGGAGGCGGGCCAGTTCGCGCGGGGTGAGGGAGGCGACGCGGCCGCGCCAGCGTTCGGCGCAGCCACGCGCGCGTGCCGCGACGGCCGCACCTTCCGGGGGCGGCGCCAGGGACGACAGATCCCATCGCACGGCCCGCTCACCTCTCCGGCCGGGTGGCGCGCAGCGTGAACAGCAGGGGCAGTTCGCCCTCGACGTGCGCGGGGAGCCAGTACCTGCCGTCCTCGCGCCGCTCCAGGTAGGGCAGGACGGCGAACTGCGCGGAGGGGAACTCGTGCAGGAACTCCAGGCGCAGGCCGGCGTCGAGCACGCTCGTCACGATCGCTCCGAGCGAGTGGGCCCAGGTGTAGCCGGACTCGGTGACGTCGTCGGCGGAGTCGGTGTAGGTGCCGTGCAGTTCGTGCGCGATGGGCTCGGCGCGGTGGAAGTACGGGTAGCGCAGGACGGGTTCGCGGGCGTCGTCGTCGAAGTCCAGGGTGTGCAGCACCGGGTGGTACTCGGTGACGTACAGGACACCGCCCGGCGCGAGGAGGCGGGCGGCCGAGCGGGCCCACCGGGCGATGTCCGGCAGCCAGACGACGGAGCCGCACGACACGTAGACGATGTCGAAGGAACCGTCGAGCGAGTCGGGGAGTTCGTCGATCCGCGCGCAGGTGAAGTGCGCCCGCAGGTCCGCCTCCTGGGCGAGTTTCCTGGCCTGTCCGACGGCGGCCGGTGAGAAGTCGACGCCGGTCACGCGGGCGCCGCGCCGCGCCCAGCTGAGGGTGTCGAGGCCGAAGTGGCACTGGAGGTGGATCAGGGAGCGTCCCGTGACGTCCCCCAGTTCGTCGGGTTCGAAGGGCTGCAGGGTGGAGCGGCCGCGCAGGAAGCCCTGGACGTCGTAGTGGCCGCTGGTCACGTGGAAGCCGGTCCAGGTGTCCCACAGGTCGCGGTTGCGGTCGACGCAGCGGCCCGGGTCCTCGGGCGCGCGCGTCCGTACGCGGGGTGTACGCATCGTTTTCGTCCCCCGTCGATGGGTCAGGCCGCGGCGGACGCGGGCAGGTGGGAGCAGACCGGGCAGTCGGGGCGGCGGCTCCAGCGCTCGGACTCGCGCGGTACCGCGTCGTCGAAGAACGCTTCCATCAGGCGCCCTTGCGAGGTGGAGGGGGCGATGCCGGTGGAGAGCCGGACGACCTCGGCCAGGACGTGTGCGGTGTAGAGGGTGACGAGCGCGCCGAACGCCGACATGTCCTCGGGGAACCGCGGCTCGGAGCTGTGGCTCTCGGCCCACTCGGCCTTCGTGGCGTACAGGTCGGCGAGGACGGGGTCGCGCTCGGCGACGTCCGCCTTCCAGCACTCCACGCAGCCGGTGACGCCCGGGATCATCGTGTAGTAGGCGATGCGGCGGCTGTCCACTCCCCCGGTGATCAGCGTCGCGCCCGCCGTGACACACGCGTGGTTGATCCAGTTGACGACCTGCATCTTCGGCATGTCGACGGCCGACAGGACGAGGTCGCGGCCCTCGACCACGGCCAGCGCCTCCTCGGCGCAGCCGATGTAGGTGGAGCGGGTGTCGAGCTTGAGCAGCGGGTCGTAGGCGAGGATGCGCTCGGCGGCGACCTCGATCTTCGCGCGGCCGATGTCCTCCTCGCGGTAGAGGATCTGCCGGTTGAGGTTGGACAGTTCGACGGTGTCGAAGTCGACGACCCGGATGTCGCGGACGCCGAGGCCGACCAGGTCGTACAGCAGGTGACTGCCGACGCCGCCGAGCCCGAGGAGGACGACGCGGTAGTCGCGCATCCGGCGCTGCAGCTCGTACTTGCTGGTCTCCAGGGTGGCGTAGTTCTCCAGGAAGCCGAGGTTGCGCTTCCAGCGCTCCAGGTGGTGGGCGTCGAGGCCGGGTTCGGCGGCGCCGTCCTCCAGGAGCCCGGCGGCGGCGAGGTCCCGTACGGCCTGCTCCACCTCGTGCCCGGTGCCGCCCGCTCCCTCGGCGCGCAGGGCTTCGGCCACCTCGGGGACGGTCCTGGTGCCGTCGAGCAGGTGGACGAACGTGGCCACGGCCCCGTTCGGATCGGCTATCTCGATGTTCTTGCCGGGCAGCTGGATGTGGATCTGGCCGGCCACGCGGTAGACCGGCAGGGTCGGCTTGATGCGTGGCTTGGTGCGGTGCTGGTGCTGGGTCATCGGTGCGTCCCCCGTAAGCGGATGGTGTGGGGTGGCTGAGAGGGGCGGGCGTGCGGCCGCGGCCGCACGCCCGCGACGTTCATCAGGTGGCGACGGCGCGGCCGGCGATGCTCGTCTTGCGGGTCTTGAGGACGATCGACATGCTGTTCACCTCCCCGGCGAAGTAGTTCCGACAGGTTCCACAGTGCGGAACACCGGCGGCGCCGGGTATTGGCACATACCCCAGGTTTTTGCCGCCGTCAGATCCCGGCGGCGGCGCGCACGACGGCGCTCGCGAGCGCGGCGCGCGAGGGGACGCGGAGCTTGGCGAAGGCGTGCGAGAGGTGCATCTGCACGGTCTTCTCGGTGACCTTCAGCCGGTGCGCGATCTGCCGGTTCGTCAGCCCCTCGCTCACGAGGACGGCCACCTCGCCCTCGCGCCGGGTGAGCTGCTCCACGGCACGCCCGCTCGCGGCAGGCCGTGCTGCCCGCCCGAGCACGCGGCGCCGTTCGGTGGCGGCCGTACGGGCGAGAGCGCGGGCCCCACAGCGCGCGAACACCCGCTGCACGGCGACGAGTTCGGCGGCGGCGCGCCGGGCGTCCCCGCCTGCCGCGAGCGCGGTGGCGGCGAGCAGCCGGGCCCGGTGGGCGTCGACGGTCTGCCCGGCCGCGCCGAGCCCTTCGTACGCGGCCACGGCGGTGCCGTAGGCGGTTTCGGGGTGCTCGGCGGCGAGCAGGTGGGCGCGGGCGAGCAGGGCGAGTCCGGTGCGGCCCGGCAGGTCGAGGGGGCGGGCCGCCTCCATGGCCCGGTCCGCCCAGTACGCGGCCACGTCGGCGCGTCCGGCGTCGAGCGCGGCCCGGGTGAGCAGCTCGCACCAGTCGACCCGCGACCACGGGTCGGCGTCGGTGAGACCGGGGCCGCCCGCGTCGCGCACCGCGGCGAGACAGGCGGCCGCGTCCCGTGTGGCGAGCCGCGCCTCCGCGACGGCGTGCACGACCGACGCGCCGAACCAGCCGTCCGCGCCCGGCGCCCGCCGGTCCAGCGCCTCGTCCCCGGCGCGCAGCGCGGCGTCGTGGTCGCCGGTGGCGACGGCGATGCGGCAGAGCAGGGCGAGCGCGCCGGACCGCGCCTCCTGCGCACCGCACCGCACGGCGAGGTCGAGCGCCTCGGTGGCGGCGGCCTCCGCCTCGTCGAGCCGCCCCGAGAGCTGGGCGGCGAAGGCGCGGGCCGTCAGCAGATGCGTCAGGGCGAAGTCCCGCACCGAGCCGCGGGCCAGGGCCACCGCGCGGTCGAGGTGGCCGAGCGCCTCACGCTGCCGCCCGAGCAGCGCCTCGCTCCAGCCGAGCCAGACGGGGGCGTCGAGCTGGCGCACCAGTTGGCCGTCGAGGAGTCCGTCGACGTGGGCGGCGGCGGACGCGCCGTGCTCGCGCGCCGTGGCGGTGTCCCCGGTCAGGACGCCGGTCAGGGAGAGCAGCGCGTGCGAGGCCGCCGCGCGCGGGCGGTCGCCGGACCGCTCGGCGTCCGCCAGGGAGCGGGCGGCGCGGGTGGCGCAGTCGGCGGCCCGGCCGTCCGCCAACTCGGTGCGCGCGAGGGCGAATTCGAGGATTCCGGCCGCTTCGCCGTCCCGTGCGGCGGCTCCCCGCAGGGCGCCCGCGAGCAGCGAGCGCGATTCGGCGCGCCGTCCGAGGGACCGCTCGGCGAACGCGCACGCGGCGACCGCCTCGGCATGGCGGCCCGCCGGTTCGCGCGGCAGCTCCTCAAGGACGCTGTGCAGCAGGTCCCGGCTCTCCCCGAGCCGCCCGACGGCCCCGAGCAGGTGCGCGAGGCGCAGCCGCAGACGTGTCCGCAGCTCCGCGGCGTCCGCGGGGAGCAGCCGCAGCGCGGTCCGCAGCCAGCGGACCGCGCAGTCGGGTTCCGCCAGGCGGACTTGGCGCGCGGCGTCCGCCAGCACGCGTACGGCCTCCAGGTCGCCCGCCCGGCCCGCGTACTCCATGTGGCGGGCACGGTCCGGCAGCTCCGCGCGGTCGCGGGTGAGCGCCGCGGCGACGGTGGTGTGCACGGCGACGCGCCAGCCGGGCCGGGTGGAGCGGAGGATGACGTCGCGCAGCAGCGGGTGGCGGAAGGCGAAGGTGCGGGGCGCCCCGGCCGGGCGGACCAGGTCCTCCGCGACGAGTTCGTCGAGGGCTGCGAGTACGGGCAGCGCGTCGGCGCCGATCGCCTCCGCGACCAGTTCGCAGGTGAAGCGGGTGCCGATGACGGAGGCGGCGCGCGCGACCTGCCGGGCCGTCGCGGAGACCCGTGCGAGGTCCCGGGCGACCTCGGCCTCGAAGGAGGCGCTCAGGTCACCGCCGCGCGCCCCGGCACCGGCCAGGAGCTGGAGGTAGAGCGGGTTGCCGTCGGCCGCGCGGCACAGGGCCCGCCAGTCGCCGGCGGCGGGGCCGGTCAGGTGCTCGGCCTCCGCGCGGTCGAGGTCCGTGAGAGGTCCGAGGGGGATGCGTTCGACGTCGAGTCCGCCGCTCAGCGCGGTGCCGAGGAGGGCGCAGAGCGGGGGCGGCGCCTGTCGCCCGCGGTAGGCGAGGGCGAACAGGACGGGGGCCCTGGGCGGGCGCCGGAACAGGGCGTCGAGCGTCGCGACGCAGTCCGCGCCGGCCCGTTCGAGCCCGTCGAGCAGGACCACGAGGCCGCCGGCCGGGGTGATCGATTCGAGCCGCTCCCTGACCTGCGCCGCCTCCGCGTCCGCGGCCACGTGGAACGCCCGTGCCGGGGTGGCCGCCGCGTGGTCCGGGGACCGGCCCGTCCGCACCGGGCAGCCCCCGGCCGCCGCCATCCGCCCGAGCTCGGCGAGCAGCCGCGTCTTGCCGATGCCCGGCTCGCCCGTGATCTCCACCGCCTGGCCCGCCCCGGCCCCGAGCCGGGCCACCGCGCGCGCGAGCACCCGCCGCTCCGCCGCGCGGCCGACCAGGGGCTCCGTTGTCTGCGCCACTTCCGTCCTCCCCGTCTGGACGTACCGCGGGCGCCTCGCCGACTGCGGGGGCGCCCGCGCCGATATCGGGGGTACGGGTGCGGGGCGGCCCGCGTTCAGCGCGGGGCGCGCGCCTCAGCGGGCCAAAGCGGGGGTTCCGGTTCCGTGGGGTTGCGTAGGAGGCGGAAGTGCCTCTCAGCGCTGCAGCGTCACGTCCTGCTGCGCCACGGCGTGGAAGTGCGGCAGCGGGATCAGTCCGTGCATGCGCATCTCCATCACGGTGGCCTCGATGTGCGCGACGCCCGGCTGGATCTTGTCCGTGTCGGCGAGCGTACGGGCCTTGCCGCTGTTCTTCCACGTGTGCTCGGCGCCGTCGCACATGGCCGTGGATCCGCCGATGCCGTAGCGCGTGTTGCCGCTGCCCTGCTTGACGGAGGAGGACACGAAGGTCACGGAGCGGCTGTTGACGCAGCGGTAGGTGCCGGAGAGGGTCACGGTGCCGTCCTCGGCGATCTTTCCGACCGGGTCGACCTTGACGTACTCGGACGGTTCGGCGGCCGTCGCCGCCGGGGCGGCCAGCAGGAGCGAGACGCCGATGGTCGTGCCCAGGACAGGGCGGAGCCGAGACGACATGGAACATCCTCCTAGATTTCGGGAACCTCCATTCATATCGGTCACCCGGCCCTCGGCACGTGTTCGTCATCCCTTCGGCGGCGAGTCCTCGGCGCGGCTGACGCGTCGGTGGCGCGAGCGCCGGAGTGACGCGCCGGGCACGGACCGGCCGAGCGCCGAGGTGGATGGTCCCTCGCCGCCCGGCCGGTGGCATGCCGCCGCTGAGCGGCTAGCTCGCTGAGCGGTGGGCCGCGATCAGCTGCTGGTACCAGCGGTAGCTGTCCTTCGGGGTGCGCTCCTGCGTGGTGTAGTCGACGCGGACGATGCCGAACCGCTTGGCGTAGCCGAGCGCCCACTCGAAGTTGTCCAGGAGCGACCAGACGTAGTAGCCGCGGACGTCCACGCCCTTGTCCATGGCCGTGCGCAGCGCCGCGAGGTGGTCGTGGAGGTAGGTGACGCGGTCGGAGTCGTGGACCGCGCCGTCCTCGGCGACCACGTCGTGCTCCGCCGAGCCGTTCTCCGTGATGTGGACGGGCGGCAGGGCGTCCCCGTACGCGGCCTTGAGGTCGGTCAGCAGGTCCGTGAAGGACGAGGGGACGACCGGCCAGTTCATCGCCGTGCGCCGGACGTCCGGGTAGCCCACCTCCGCGTACCGGTTGTCGGTGGCGACGCGGGCGGCCGGGTCCGGCTCGCGGTGCGGGGCGTCGGTGACCACGATGGGGCGGTAGTAGTTGATGCCGAGGAAGTCGAGCGGCTGGCCGATGAGTTCGAGGTCGCCGTCGCGGCGGAACTCCTGCCCGGTGATCAGCTCGCCCCAGGTGTCCTCCTCGGAGGCCGGGTAGCGGCCCGCGAGGAGCGGCTCGGTCCAGACGAGGTTGTGCTGGGTGTCGGCGCGGAGCACGGCGGCGCGGTCGGCGGCCGAGTCGGTCGCGGGGACGTTGCGGTCGAGGTTGAGCGTGATGCCCGCCTCGCGCACCCCGGCCGCGCGCAGCGCCCGCATCGCCAGGCCGTGGCCGACGAGCAGGTGGTGCGCGGCGGCGAGCGCGCCCGTGCCCTCCTGCGCGCCGGGCGCGTGGCGGCCCACCGAGTAGCCGAGGAACGCGCTGCACCACGGCTCGTTCAGGGTGATCCAGCGCGGCACGCGGTCGCCGAGGTGCTCGGCGACGATGCCCGCGTACTCGCCGAACCGCTCGGCGGTCTCGCGCACCCGCCAGCCGCCCTTGTCTTCGAGCGCCTGCGGCAAATCCCAGTGGTAGAGGGTGGCGGCCGGTTCGATGCCCGCCTCAAGCAGCTCGTCCACGAGGCGGGAGTAGAAGTCGAGGCCCTTCCGGTTCGCGGGTCCCTCTCCCGTGGGCTGGATGCGCGGCCAGGCTATGGAGAAGCGGTACGAGTCCACGCCGAGGTCGCGCAGGAGCGCCACGTCCTCGGGGTAGCGGTGGTAGTGGTCGCAGGCCACGTCACCGGTGTCGCCGCCGTCCGTGCGGCCGGGCGTGTGGCTGTAGGTGTCCCAGATGGAGGGGCCGCGGCCGTCCTCGGTGACGGCGCCCTCGATCTGGTACGAGGCGGTGGCCGCCCCGAACACGAAGCCTTCGGGAAACACGGGCAGGTCGTTCATGGAGGAGCCTTACTTGACGGATCCGCCGGTGATGCCGGCGGCGATGTACTTCTGGGCGAGGACGAGCAGCACGGCCGCGGGGATCGCGGACAGGACGGACGCGGCCATGACCGAGCCCCAGTCGCCGACGTGGGCGCCGATGTACTGGTAGATGCCGAGCGTGACGGGCTTGACGTCGTCGGTGGTGTTGAGCGTGAGCGCGAACATGAAGTCGCTCCACGCGTACAGGAAGGAGAACAGGCCCGCGGTGATCAGCGAGTTGCGGCTCATCGGCAGCACGACCCGGACGAACGTGCGCAGCTTGCCCGCGCCGTCGACCTCGGCCGCCTCGATGACCTCCTTGGGGATGGCCACCATGAACGAGCGCATCAGGACGATGGCGAAGGGGATGCCGAGCGAGGCGTCGGCGAGCATCAGGCCGAAGTAGGAGTTGACCAAACCCAGATCGACGTACGCGCTGTAGAGGGCGTTGGCGATGACGATGCCCGGCACCATCTGCGTGATGAGCGTGCCGAAGACGATGGCGCGCCCCGCGCGCAGCCGGAACTGGGCGAGCCCGTACGCGGCGGGCGCGGCGATCGCCAGGCAGATGACGACGGCGCCGAGCGCGACGGCGAGCGAGGTGAGCAGATGGCCGCCCTGCTCGCTGATGGCGGAGGTGAAGCCGGAGAGGTCGAGGGAGTGCGGGACGGGGTCCACTTCGAGCAGCCCGGACTCGGGCTGGAGCGCGGTGTTGATCATCCAGTACAGCGGGAAGAGCATCACGCCGAGGATGACGACACCGGCGACGGTGGCGCCCCAGCGGCGCTTCGGCTTGGTCGTGACAGATGTGTCCGTCGTGACAGATGCGGTCGCCATGCCGGTCACTTCCCCTCGGTGCGGTTGGCCCGCAGGTAGAACACCGCGAAGACGGCGGAGATCAGGATGAGCACGTTGCCGACGACGGCGCCCGCGCCGAAGTCGAGCTGGACGAAGGAGTTCTGGTAGGTGAGCGTGCCGAGGGTCTGCGTGGAGTCGGCGGGCCCGCCGTCGGTCAGGGCCAGGATCAGGTCGAGGATCTTCACCGTCGACATGAAGCCGAGCACGAGGACGACCGTGATCACCGGCTTGAGGAGCGGCAGCGTGATGGAGCGGAAGGTGCGCCAGGCGGAGGCGCCGTCCAGGGACGCGGCCTCGTACAGCTCCTTGGGGATCTCCTGGAGTCCGCCGTAGAGGATGACCATGTTGAACGGGATGCCGATCCAGATGTTCACCATGATCACGGAGAACAGGGCCATGCTGGGGCTGGTCAGCCACGGGGTGGAGCCGCCGAGGCCGAGGGTGTCGAGGAAGGAGTTGAGGACGCCGGTGTCCTGGTCGAGGATGCGGCGCCAGACGATGCCCGAGACGACCATGGGGACGAGCCAGGGCAGCAGGATCAGCGAGCGGAGCAGGCCGTTGAGCGGGAACCGCTTGGTGAAGAAGACGGCGAGCGCGAGGCCGATGCCGAACTGGCCGATCAGCGAGCCGATCGTGAAGACGATGGTGTGCCACAGCGCCTTGCCGAAGAGGTCGTCGTGGAAGACCTTGCTCCAGTTGTCGGTGCCGTTGAAGGGGGACTTGCCGTCGAAGAACGTGGACGGCGAGAAGTCCTGGAAGCTCATCACGACGTTGCGGACGAGCGGGTAGCCGAAGAACAGCAGCATGAAGACGACGGCGGGGACGATGAAGCCCCACTGCGACAGCTTGCGGCGGCGCCGCGTGTCGCGCGGCTTGGCGGGCGCGGCCTCGGCCGGGCGGGCGACGGGCGCCGTGGTGGTGGTCGACATGATCGGTTGCGTCCCCTCAGTTCCCGCTCATGGCGCGGCTCTGCGCCTTCTTCAGCGCGGCCTCGCTGGACTGCCCGGTGAGCGCCGACTGGAAGGCGCTCTGCAGCGCCAGCGACACGGACGACCAGCGCGCGCCGACCTTCGTGGTGCGGGAGCGGGCGGTGGCCACCTGGTCGGCGAGGGCGTCCAGCTCGGGCACCTCCTTGCGCCAGAGCGCGGCGGCCTTCTCGTTGGCCGGCACCATCCAGCTGTTGCGGGCGTAGGAGATCTGCTCCTTCTCGCTCGCCATACAGCCGATGATCTTCGCGGCGGTCTTCTGGCGCGCGGTGTCACCGGTCTTCGGGACGGTCAGGACGGCGCCGCCGAGCGGGCCCACCGAGTCGTCACCGGCCTTCGGCACGGGGATCTGGGCGATCTCCCAGTGCAGGCTCTTCTTGGTGTTGAGGGTCTCGACCTGCCACGGACCGTTGATCATCATGGCGGCGTTGCCCGCCATGAACTGGTCGTTGACGTCGGCCTGCGTCCAGTTCACGGTCGACTTGGACAGCGAGCCGTCCTTGAGGAGGCCCTTCCAGTAGTCGAGCGCCCCGGCGACCTGCGGCGTGGCGAGGTTCGTCTCGTCGCCGCCGTTGGACCACATGAACGGGGTGAACTGGAAGACGCCGTCCTCCGCGCCGCCCGCGCTCAGCGCGATCCCGTACTGCTTGCCCTGGGTGAGCTTCTTCGCGGTCTCCCGCATCTCGTCCCAGGTGGTGGGCACATCGAGGCCCGCCTTGTCGAGGATGTCCTTGTTGTAGAACAGGGCGAGGGTGTTCACCGTGCGCGCGGCCCCGTAGTACGTCCCCTTGTAGGAGCCGAAGTCGACGATGCCCTCCGGGATGTCCTGGGTGGACAGGCCCAGGGAGCGCAGGTCGACCAGGCCGCCCGCCTCCGCGAAGGTCGGCATCTCCGAGGCGTCGAACTGGATGACGTCGGGGAGCGACTTCGACGACGCCATGCGCAGCGACTTCGTCATGACCTGGGCCGCGGGCACGCTCTGCTGCTCGATGCGGATGCCGAGCTGCTTGCTGCAGCGGGCGAGCGTGGCGGCGTCCCAGCCGTGGTACGAGTCGTCGGTCGAGGAGTTCAGGACGGTGTACACGTCGTCGTCGCGCTGGGCACCGCAGCCTGCGAGTGCCGCGCCTGCGACGAGTACGGAGACAACGGTGAGCGGGGCCGCGGCTCGTCGGGCCCGGCGGCCGGGGCGACGGCGCCTGGCGCGCGGCACGTCCGGCGGGGGAACTGCTGTCACGGTGGTTGCCCTTGCGTGGGAGGGATGACCGGCCCCGGGCGGAACTCCGGTGTTGCGCCACAGGGTTCACACGCCCTGAGAAGGGGTCGCGTGACCCGGTCACCCGGCTTTTGTTTTCTGCATTGACTAATACGCCATGCAGCGTCGAAGCGCTAGACCCCGGAACCCGATCCGTTCCCGCTCAGCACACTTTTTCTCCCTGCTAGAGCGCTGTCGAAGCGCTTCGACAATTTTTCCTCACATGCCTTGATCTTTCGACGCCCGTACGGTCGAATGCTGGTCTGAACCGCCCTCCGCCCCCCAGGGAAGATCATGAAGTTCACCGACGGCTTCTGGCTGATGCGCGACGGGGTCAAGGCCTCGTACGCCACCGAGGTCCGCGACGTCCGCACGGACACCGGCCGCTTCACCGCCTACGCGTCCGTCAAGCGCGTCGAGCGCCGCGGCGACACCCTCAACGCCCCGCTGCTCACCACCGAGTGCTTCTCCCCCGCCGAGGGGGTGATCGGTGTCCGCACGACCCACCACGCGGGCAAGCGGCACCCGGGCCCCGACTTCTCGCTGCCCGGCGCGGACGCCCCGGCTGGGGACGTCACACGCGATGGCAACGTTGTCGCGCTGACGAGCGGCGCCCTCTCCGTGCGCCTGGACACGGCCGCGCCCTGGACGCTGTCCTTCCGCGACACCGCCGGGCGCGAGGTGACCGCCGCGGGCCGCAAGGGCACCGCCTTCTTCACCACCGCCGAGGGCCGGCACCACATGGGCGCGCAGCTCACGCTCGGCGTCGGTGAGCAGGTCTACGGCCTCGGCGAGCGCTTCACCCCGTTCGCCAAGAACGGCCAGACCGTCGACATGTGGCAGGCCGACGGCGGCACCAGCAGCGAGCAGGCGTACAAGAACGTGCCGTTCAGCCTGCACCTCTCCCCCGCCGGCGCCTACGGCGTCTTCGTGAACCACCCGGGCCGGGTCAGCTACGAGATCGGCTCCGAGGCCGTCGGCCAGATGCAGTTCAGCGTCGAGGATCAGACCCTGGAGTACTACGTCGTCGCGGGCCCGACCCCGAAGGACGTGCTGCGCCGCTACACCGCCCTGACCGGCCGCCCGGCGCTGCCGCCGGCCTGGTCGTTCGGCCTGTGGCTGACCACCTCGTTCACCACGCAGTACGACGAGGAGACGGTCACGTCGTTCGTCGACGGCATGGCCGAGCGGGACATCCCGCTCAGCGTCTTCCACTTCGACTGCTTCTGGATGCGCGAGTACCAGTGGTCGGACTTCACCTGGGACCCGGACGTCTTCCCGGACCCCGAGGGCATGCTGGCCCGGCTCAAGGAGCGCGGCCTGCGGATCTCGGCGTGGATCAACCCGTACATCGCCCAGAAGTCGGCGCTCTTCGACGAGGCCGCCGAGAACGGCTATCTGGTCGAGCGGGCCAATGGCGACATCTGGCAGTGGGACCTGTGGCAGGCGGGCATGGGGCTCGTCGACTTCACGAACCCCGAGGCGTGCGCCTGGTTCCAGGCCAAACTCAAGGTCCTGCTCGACCAGGGCGTGGACTGCTTCAAGACCGACTTCGGCGAGCGCATCCCCACCGACGTGGTCTGGCACGACGGCTCCGACCCGGAGCGCATGCACAACTACTACACGCACCTGTACAACCAGGTCGTCTTCGAGCTCCTGGAGAAGGAGCGCGCCATCGGCGAGGCGGTCCTCTTCGCCCGCTCGGCGACGGCCGGCGGCCAGCAGTTCCCCGTGCACTGGGGCGGCGACTGCTTCTCCTCCTTCGGCGCCATGGCGGAGTCCCTGCGCGGCGGCCTCTCGCTGTCCCTGTCCGGCTTCGGGTTCTGGTCGCACGACATCGGCGGCTTCGAGGGCACCCCCGACCCGGCGGTCTTCAAGCGCTGGCTCGCCTTCGGCCTGCTCTCCTCGCACAGCCGCCTGCACGGCTCGAGCTCGTACCGGGTGCCGTGGGAGTTCGGTGACGAGGCGGTCGACGTGGCCCGCACGTTCACCAAGCTCAAGCACCGCCTCATGCCGTACCTGTACGGGGTCGCGGCCGACGCCCACGCGACGGGCGTGCCGCTGATGCGCCCGATGCTCCTGGAGTTCCCGGCGGACCCGACGAGCCGCGCCCTTGACCGGCAGTACATGCTCGGCCCCGACCTGCTCGTCGCGCCGGTGTTCTCGACGGACGGCACGGTCGAGTTCTACCTGCCGGAAGGCACCTGGACCCACCTCCTCACCGGTGAGCAGGTGCAGGGCCCGGCCTGGCGCCGCGAGACGCACGGCTACGACAGCCTGCCGCTGTACGTACGCCCCGGCGCGGTGCTCCCGCTCGGCGCGGACGAGCAGCGCCCCGACGGCGAGTGGACCGAAGGCCTGACGCTGCTCGTCACCCCGGACGCGCAGGACGTGACGGTCACGGTCCCCGACCACCATGGCCGCCAGGCAGCCGCGTACCGCGTACGACGGGACGCGAACGGCGACGGCGGAGTGACGGTGGAACCGTCCGAGGGAGCCCCGGCGCCCACGCTCAAGGAGCTGTGACACCGGGGCCGTGCTGACGGGGAAGGGCTACCGCTTGACGTACAGGCGGTTGCCCTTCGGGCCGGTCCACTCCACCCGTACGACGCCGGGCACCGCGGCGTCGTCGACCCGGGACGGATCGGCCCAGTACCCGGCGGCCGGGTTGCGGAAGAAGGTCGCCCAGAGTTCTCCGTCCCGGTCCTCGAAGAAGTTGTTGTGCCCGGCTCCGACGCCCGCCGTCCAGCGCTCGGAGTACGGGCCCTCGAAGCGGTCCGCGACGGCGACGATCACGTCGTACTGGTACTGGGTCCGCCCGGCCGCCCCGACCTCATAGGCATGACGGGGGCTGCCGTAGGCGTCGATCGACGTGCGGTCCCATGCGGCGTGCAGCAGGTAGTACTTGCCACCGTGTCTGAACACGTAGGCGCCTTCGAGGTACGGCTCGGGTGTGTACGGCTTCTGCTGGAACAGCGGGAGGTCCGTCGTCGTCTCGATGTCCTCCATGTCCGGGCGGAACTTGGCGTACAGGTGGTTGTGCAGCACCAGCCAGGCGTCCTTGCCCTCGGTGTAGATGCTGCCGTCGATGTGGAAGTAGGCGCCGGGCTTGATCCACGTCGGCCCGCCGATGAAGGACTCGCCGAAGGGTTTGTCGAGGTTGCCCTCGATCAGGCGGTACGGGCCTTCGACGCCGCCCTCGCTGACCAGCACGAACGAGCCGACCTTGAGCGAGTGGTCGCCCATGCACGCGACCATGTACCACTTTCCTCGGAAGTAGTGCAGCTCGGGCGCCCACGCGTTGCCGCGCTTGCCGAACTGGCCGTCGTCGTACCAGTACTCCTGCCAGGGCGCGACGACCGTGCGGCCGGGCCGGTTCTCCCCGGCGAACTCCGGTGACCACACCTTCCCGCGCTCGGCGTCGGGCCGGATCCTCGTGGTGTCGGCCAGCTTCCACGGACCGTGCAGTGACCGGGCCGTCCACACGAAGATGCCGTCGTTCCAGGGGCCGGCCGCCGGGAGTCCGGGCACACGTGTGGTACCGGTGGCGACGTAGAGCGGGCGGCCGTCGACCTCGAAGCAGTTGACATAGGTGTCCCGCATCCAGACCCGGCCCAGCTCCTCGTCGCGGGGCCGGAGTTCGAGCGGGAGGACGAAGGAGTTGTCGTCGCGCGGCCACAGCTCCTCGCGGGCGTCCGCGCGGCCGTACGGTTCCTGGGCGGGCCAGTTCCACGGGTAGTGGCCCCGCTTGGCCACTTCGGCGGTGCCGGGTCGGGCCTGGGCCGTGCCCGTGGACAGCGCCACCGCGCCCACGGAGCCCGCCACGCCTGCCATGAGCGCGCGGCGGCCGAGGGGAAGTGCGTCACCGGGTGCGGTCATCTCCGTCAGTTCTCCTTCGTCGTGTGGCTCGACTTGCTCGACTCGCTCGACTTGCTCGTCTCGAACGCGGAGAGCGTCGTGTCGTAGGTCGTCTCCACGTCGTACATGGGTGTCATCCAGTGGTAGAAGTTGTCGCCGCGCGCACGGAGCAGGTCGTACAGGCGGCGCGTCAGCTCGCGCCGTACGTGGAGCATCTCGGGGTCGTCGTAGCGGTTGTGCAGTTCGTCGGGGTCGGCGTCGAGGTCGTACAGCTCGCTCACGGACTCCGGGTTGATCACCAGCTTGTGGTGTCTGGTGCGCAGCATCCGCTGCGGGTAGGGGAAGTGGTGGCCGTGGAACTCGGCGAGGTGGTGGTCGTCCCACGCCGGGTGTTCGCCACGCGCGAGGGGCAGCAGGCTGCGGCTGTCCACGGCGGGTTCGGTGCTGCTGCCCGCCAGGTCGAGGATGGTGGCGGTGCAGTCGGTGAGCGAGACGAACTCCTCGCGCACCTGGCCCTGCGGGGCGCCGGGGACCTTGAGGAGGCCGGGGATGCGGTAGATGTCCTCGTACATCGCCGGGCCCTTGTCGTGCAGGCGGTGGGCGCCGGTGAACTCGCCGTGGTCGGCGGTGAAGAAGACCGCCGTCCGCTCGTCAAGGCCCAACTCCCGTACGGCGTCCAGGATACGGCCGATCTGCTCGTCGATGAGGGTGACGTACCCCCAGTAGACGGCGATGAGCTTCCGGGACTCCTCGATCGGCATGGTGTCGAAGGCCCACAGCTTGCTGTAGTTCTCCTGGACGGGCGGTTTCGCCGCGAACGTCTCGCTCATGGAGGCGGGCAGCTCGACCAGTGCCGGGTCGTACATGTCGTAGTACGCCTCGGGGAGGATGTACGGCAGGTGGGGGCCGAAGAAGTGGGTGGCCAGGAAGAACGGTGCGCCCTCTCCCCCGTCCTCCTGGGCGGCGAAGCGGTGCAGCATCTCGATCGTGCGGGTCGCCAGGTAGTGCTCGAAGGTCGCCTCGACCGGCTGGTGGAGGCGAGCGGCGAGCAGATTGCCCGGGCTGCCGTTGGGGGTCGTACCGCGCACCGGGTCGGTGATGCGGTACGGGGGCAGGCCGTTCTCGTCCAGGTAGGCGAGGTAGTCGGGGTGGTCGACGGGGTTGTGCCAGCCGGCCAGGTCGGGGCCCTCGAAGCCGTAGTCGGCGGCGGTGCGCCGGACGCCGCCGTGCCATTTGCCGAGCAGGCCCAGGTGGTAGCCCTCGGAGCGCAGTTGCTTGGAGAAGGTGAACTGGCCGTCGGAGAGGTCCTCCAGATAACCCACGTTGCGTTCGTAGTTGGCGAGCAGTTTGTGGCGGAACGGGGCCGCGCCGGTGAGCAGGCTGGCGCGGGCCGGGGTGCAGATGGCGGTGGGTGTGTAGAAGCTGTCGAAACGTGTGCCCTGTGCCGCGAGCCGGTCGAGATGCGGGGTCCGTGTGTGGGGGTTGCCGTACGCGCCCAGGGTGTCGACGCGGTGCTGATCGGTCATCAGGAAGAGCATGTTGTGGCGCACGGGGGCCTTTCGGATCATGACGCAGGCTCTCAGTCGGTCCGGGCATGCTCCGGCGCCGCGATGATTTAAGTCAAGAGTGCGTACATAAATCGAGCGGGACCGGCTGCGGGGGCGGCCATCGGGCGCTTCCTCACCGTACGGGGCCGCAGGTCAACTCGGTCAGGGACAGGGGGCACTTGTGACGTCGCGTTCATGTGAACAATTTGTTTCGAGTCATTGACGAAAATACGCGGCGCTCACATGCTGTCCTCCATGCACGAACACGACGGTCCGCTGACGCGGCTCCGACGCAGCCACGAGCAAGCCGTTCTCGAGCTGCTGCGCAGGCACGGCCCGCTGAGCCGCGCCGAGTTGGGCACGCGCAGCGGCCTGTCCCGGACCACGCTGCACGACATCGTCGCCGGTCTCACCGGCAGCGGCTCGGTGGTCGCCGGCACACCGCAGGCCGAGGTGCGCAAGCGCGGACGGCCGGTGGAGAAGCTCAGCCTCAACCCGGCCGCCGGTGAGGCGGTGGGCATCGACTTCGCACGCCGTGCCGTCCATGTCGCGGCGGTCAACTTCGCCCACGAGGTGATCGGTTCGGCGAGCGAGGCCCACGCGGCGGACCTGTCGTGGCCCGAGCGGATCGACATCGCGGCCCGGCTGCTCGCCACGTCCGGCGCCGTCCACCTCGACGCGCTCTCCGCGATCGGCGTCGGTGTCGTCGGTCCGCTCACCGACCCGGGCAGCGAGAACGCCCGCGCGCAGGGCATCGACGGCCTGCCCGACCTGCTGCGCAAGCGGTTCGGCGTCCCCGTCGTCCTCGACAACAACACCCGGCTCGCGGCGCTCGCCGAAGCGGTGTGGGGCGCGGCGAAGGACAGCAGCGACGTGCTCTATCTGCGGCTGTCGCACGGCGTCGGCGGCGGCCTCGTCGTGGGCGGCGCGCTGCACCGCGGGCGCTACGGTCTGTCCGGCGAGTTCGGGCACATCACCGTGGACCCGGCGGGGCGGCCGTGCGGCTGCGGCGGCACCGGCTGTCTGGAGACGCGGGCTTCACTGGACGCCGTACTGTTCCGCTACCGCGAGGCAGGGGGCCGGGCCGACGATCTCGCCGGATTCCTGGCCGCGGCGGCGTCCGGTGATCCGTGCGCGCTCGACGTGCTCACACGTGTGGGACACGACATCGGTGGTGTGCTCGCCGCGGTGTGTCACGCCGTGGGCCCGGGTGTCATCGTCGTCGGCGGGGAGCTGGCGGAGGCCGGGCCCGCGCTCCTCGAACCCGTCGAACGCGCCCTGCGCGAGCAGTTGATGCCACTGGCCCGCCGCCATGTGGACGTACGGCGGGCGACGCTCGGCGACACCGGCAGCGCGCTGGGCGGCATCGCCCTCGTTCTCCATGAATCCCCCCTGCTCTCCCACTACCCGCGGCCCGCATCCGAGGAGAACGCGTGACGTCACCGGCGAGGTACCCATGGCTGTGACCGCTCCGGTCGACAAGACCGCCACCGACGCACAAGGGCGGCAGCCGCGCCGCTCCCGGCGCGGGCCCCTGCTCCTGAACGTCGTCGCGGTGGTGGCGGGCGTCGCCGTGTGGGGCGTCGTGGCCGCCCTGGGCTGGGTCGAGAACCTGCCCGCACCGGTGGCGGTCGCGGAGAAGGCCGGCGACATGATCGCCGACGGCACCCTCGTCTCCGACACCCTCGCCAGCCTGCGCCGGGTCCTGTCCGGCTACGCCCTCGGCGTGCTCGTGGCCGTCCCGGTCGGCTTCCTCATGGGCTGGTACCCGGCCGTGCGGGCCCTGGTCGAGCCGTACATCCAGTTCTTCCGGACGATCCCGCCGCTCGCGCTCATCCCGCTCGCGGTCGTGCTCCTCGGCATCGGCGAGGTGCCGAAGATCGCGGTGATCTTCCTGGCGTCGTTCATGGCGTGCGTCCTCTCCTCCTTCCAGGGCGTCGTCGACGTCGACAAGACGCTGATCAACGCGGCCCGGGTGCTCGGCGCCCCGGACCGCACGATCTTCGCCAAGGTCGTCGTCCCGGCCTCCACGCCGTTCATCCTCGTCGGCATGAGGATCGGCCTCGGCGCGTCCTGGGCCACGGTCGTGGCCGCCGAACTCATCGGCGCGCAGGAGGGTCTGGGCTACCGGATGCAGAAGGCGTCCACCTGGTTCGAAATGGACACGATCTTCGTGTCCCTCATCACGATCGGCATCCTCGGGCTCGTCATGGACCGGCTGTTGCTGCTGGCCGAGCGACGCCTCACCGGCTGGCAGGAGCGACGATGAACAGCAAGATCAGCTTCCGGGACGTGGTGAAGACCTTCCCGCTCAAGGGCGCGACGTTCACCGCGCTCGACGGGGTGCGCCTGGACATCGCGGACCAGGAGTTCGTCACCGTCGTCGGCCCCTCGGGGTGCGGCAAGTCGACGCTGCTGAGCATGGCCGCGGGGCTCCAGGAACCCGACGCGGGCAGCGTCCTGGTCGACGGCACGCCCGTCACCGGTCCTGGCCCCGACCGCGGCGTGATCTTCCAGCAGTACGCGCTCTTCCCCTGGCTCACCGTCCGGCAGAACGTGGAGTTCGGGCTCAAGCTCGCCTCGCTCCCCGCTGCTGAACGGCGCCGCAGGGCCGAGCGGGCCATCGCGCTCGTCGGGCTCGGCGACTTCGCCGACGCGCTGCCGAAGACGCTGTCCGGCGGGATGAAGCAGCGCTGCGCCATCGCCCGCGCGTACGCCGTCGACCCTCAAGTCCTGCTGATGGACGAGCCGTTCGGGGCGCTCGACGCGCTGACCCGCGTCCAGCTCCAGGACCAGCTCCTCGCCACCTGGAGCCAGGAGAAGCGCACCGTCCTCTTCATCACCCACGACGTGGACGAGGCGGTCTACCTCGCCGGCCGTGTCGTCGTCATGGCCGCCAGGCCCGGCCGCGTCCACCGGATCATCGACGTGGACCTGCCCTACCCCCGTACCGAGGAGATCCGGCTCTCGCCCGAGTTCCGGCGCATCCGCAACGAGGTGTGGACGTCCGTGTACCACCAGGAAACGCCGCACCAGGCCGCCTGACGCACCCCCTGTTTCTCCCGCCTTGGCTCCACCCCGAGAGGACACTCCCTCATGCCCAGAAGCACGGCCCGCCGCGCCCTCGTCGCGCTGCCCGTCGCGTTCGCGCTCTCGCTCTCCCTCGGCGCCTGCTCCGGTGACGCCGCCGGGGACGACGGCACGGTCCGGTTCGGCTATATCGGCGACTACAACGGAGCGAGCCTCCTGGCCATCGCCGAGAAGCAGGGCCTGTGGAAGAAGGCGGGCCTGACCGCCGAGGTGAAGACCTTCAACAACGGCCCCGTCCAGATCCAGGCGCTCAGCGCGGGGGACCTCGACTACGGCTACATCGGCCCCGGCGCCATGTGGCTGCCCGCGTCCGGCAAGTCGAAGGTCATCGCCATCGACACCCTGACCTACGCGGACCGGGTGATCGGCCAGCCAGGCATCGAGTCGATGAAGGACCTGAGGGGCAAGCGCGTCGGCGTACCCGAGGGCACCTCGGGCGACATGGTCCTCAACATCGCCCTGGCGGAGGCCGGGATGACGGCGAAGGACATCGACAAGGTCAACATGGACCCGTCCACCATCGTCTCCGCCTTCTCCTCCGGGAAGATCGACGGCGCGGGCTTCTTCTACCCCGCCATCGACACCATCAAGAAGAAGGTGCCTGGCCTGACGGAGATAGCCGACACGAAGGAGACCGGGGACTCCTTCCCCACCGCGTTCGTCGCCGGCAACAAGGTGCCCGAGTCGAAGAACAGCACTGTCGTCGAGGTGTTGCAGCAGGCCAACGACTGGCGCGCGCAGCACCCCGACGAGACGATCGCGCTGACCGCCAGGATGCTGGAGGTCACCGAGGCGCAGACCAGGGCCGACGCCTCGCACGTCGAGACCCTCTCCACCAAGGAGCTGGCCGAGAAGACCAAGAACGGCGAGGTCGACGAGTGGCTGAAGAAGCTGGGCGACTTCTTCGTCCGCAACAAGCAGCTCGACAAGAACCCCGACCCCGCCGACTACTACTCGGGCGACCTCTACACGAAGACCTACGAGAAGTAGAACGGACCCACTACGGCTGCGGGTGCAGGGTCGGCCGGTAGACCAGCTCCTGGATGTCGCGGTCCAGGGTCCGGCGCTCGATCAGTTCGAGATCGAAGTCGGCCGCTCCCTGGAAGACGGGTTCGAGGCCGGTCCGCCCGGTGATCACCGGGAAGAGGGTCACCTGGACCCGGTCGACGAGCCCGGCGGCCATCAGCGCCCGGTTGAGCGAGAGGCTGCCGTGGGAGCGGAGCGGGACCTCGGACTCCTTCTTGAGCCGGCCGACGACGTCCACGGCGTCCCCGCGCACGACGGTGGCGTCGGGCCAGTCGGGCGCCGCGTCGAGGGTGCTCGACACGATGGTCGCGGGGAGGTTCCGCATCCGTGTGACCCAGGGGTCGCGGACGTCGGAGTCCGCGGTGCTCTCGGCGAGCATCTGCGTGAACTGCCGGTACGTACGGGCCCCGAAGACCATGCGCTGGTCCTCCTCGTACAGGCCGAGGCGGTGTGCGAGCAGTTCGGGGCCCTGTTTGCCCCAGTAGCCCGTCCAGTCGCCACCGGCCGCGGCGAAGCCGTCGAGGCTGGTGAAGACGTCGAACGTGTAGGTGGCGGTCATGGCGCTCTCCTCGGGTGCGACGGCGCACTGTCGGAGATGCAGACCGGCCCGCACGGCGGGACTCATCGCCGTACGGGCCGCGCGTGCACGATCCGGTCGTTCCAAGGCAGGTCATTCAGCGGTGCGGGTCATTCAGCGGTTCAGGTCGCGGTCACTCAGCGGTGAGCAGGCCCTCGCGCAGCTTCTTCACGACGCGGGAGATCAGCCGGGACACGTGCATCTGCGAGCAGCCGAGCTCCTCGCCGATCTCCTGCTGGGTGCGCTCGTCGACGAAGCGGAGGTGGATGAGGCGGCGGTCGCGCTCGTCGAGGTCGGCGATGAGCGGGGCCAGGGAGTGGAAGTTCTCCACGAGCTCGAAGCGGTCCTCGTCCATGCCGATGAAGTCCGCGAGCAGAGTGTCGGACTCGTCGTCCGTCCCGGAGACGGCGGCGTCGAGGGAGACGCTGTTGTAGCCGTTGGACGCCTTCTGCGCCTCGGCGACCTCGGCCGGGTCCAGCTGCATCAGCTCGGCCAGCTCGGCCGTGGAGGGCGAGCGGCCCAGGCGGGTGCGCAGCTCCTCGGTGGCCCGGGACAGCTCGATGCGGGCTTCCTGGAGGCGGCGCGGCACGTGCACGGCCCAGGAGGTGTCACGGAAGAAGCGCTTGATCTCACCGGTGATGTAAGGAATGGCGAAGGAGGTGAACTCGACCTCACGGGTCAGCTCGAACCGGTCGATCGCCTTGATCAGGCCGATGGTGCCGACCTGGACGATGTCCTCCATCTCCTGCGGGCCCCGGTGCTTGAAGCGGGAGGCCGCGTACTGCACCAGGGAGAGGTTCATCTCGATCAGCACATTGCGCACGTAACTGTATTCGTGCGTGCCCTCTTCGAGCTGGGTGAGCCGGTCGAAGAAGTGGCGGCCGACCTCACGGGCGTCCTTGGGCGCGACCGAGGCGGGGTCCGCGTAAGCACGCTCGATCAGCCGCTCCTCGACCGCAACGGCCGTGTCCTGGGTCCGGTCTCGCTCTGCCACGCTGCTCATGTGTCCCGCCCTACGTATGTCGATGTCGACCTTGCCTCCCCGTAGGCGTCCGGCTACCCCGCCTTCCGCTCCACACACATGCTGTAGGGAAACTATTTTCTATGGAAGCGCCACCATGGCGGTGATCGTCTTTCCGCCGGGCTCGATCTCGATGCCGAGGCGGGAGCTGAGGCGCTGGACCACCATCCAGCCGTAGCCGCCGGGCCGCCCGCGCTCGGGCCGTGTGGTGCACGGCACGTCGCGGCTGCGGTCACTGACCCGCAGCTCCAGGGCGTCGCCGCGCAGGCGCGCGCTGAAGCTGGTGACTCCGCCGCCGTGCTGGAGCGCGTTGGACGTCAGCTCGCTGGCCACGAGCAACGCGTCGTCGCGCAGGCGGCGCGCCGTGTTCAGCGGCAGGCCGCAGCACACCTCCATCAGCACCGAGCGGACGACGGACCGTGCCCCCGCACAGCTGGCGCGCTCTCCCTCAAGGGTCTCGGGAACGCTCATCACAGCGTGATCCTTTCTCTGCACGCGTGCAAACACTGCTCATATGTCGTCGTAAGCCCTCGCGTGCCCGCCGGTTCGAGCCCCACACTCGTCCGTCCGGGCAAAACCCGCATTTCCGCGGAGCGTGTTCACACCCGCGAAAACACCGGTGGACCAGGTGTTCCCACCGAACCGGGCGGCATCGTGCATACAGGTGCCGGCGAGGGGCCCGGCTCGGGGATCCGCCTGTCACAAGGCGGTGCTGATGTGGGAGGGTCGCAGGATGGTTCCCGACAGCCCGAGCATCGAACTCACCCAGCAGGAGCGGGTGGTCATCGTCTCGTTCCGCAACACCATCGAACTGGAGGAGCAGGACGAGGCCGGCCTCGCGCTCTCCGACGCGCGGACCGACACCAGCACCACGGCCACCCTGCTCGACCTCGCCGATCTCACCTTCGCCGACAGCACCCTGCTCAATCTGATCCTGCGCGCGCACGCCGATCACCAGGAGCAGGCGCGGCCGTTCGTCCTGTCCGGCCCGTACCACAGCGGTGTCCAGCGGCTCTTCGAGATCACCGGGGTCACCGAGGTACTGGAGCTGGCCGGTACGCGCGACGAGGGTGTGCGGCGCGTCCAGGAACTTCTCGACATCGGCACGATGCCTCCCGACGGCCCCACGCCGTAGCCGGTCGCGCTCGCGGGGGCCAGGACCGGCCCCCGCGAGCGCGGAGGCGCAGGGTTCCCACTGCACAACCCGCGGGGGCCGATGCCACGCCAGTACCCGACATTCCGCCCCTTATGCCCTTGAGTGGGCCCGGCCCACACGGTCCCGGGCCCACCCCGAGTCGACACATGTCACACCCGGGCGCCGTTGATCCGCCAAAAGCCCGTTTGATCTGCTGAGCGCCCTGTTGGTCTTCTGAGCTCCCGGCCGTCCGGCTGAACCCGATGCGTTGGAGCGCGCGCCTCCTCCGACGCGCTTCCAGCCCCGTCCCGTACGTCCTTGGCCCCCGTCCGTCCGCATGTCGGAATGATCTTTCCCAGTATCCAGTGGTGAAGGACGGACCGCTCATGAACGCACTGCCCGGCATCGAGGATCCCGCAGCGGGACAGGACGAACCGATCGCGGTCGTCGGGGCCGCCTGCCGGTTCCCGGGCGAGGTGTCGTCCCTCTCCTCTTTGTGGCGGCTGCTCCTGGCCCGCCGGGAGACGGTGCGCGAGGTGCCCGCCGAGCGGTGGAACCAGGCGGAGCTGGCCGGTCTCCCCGCCACGGTCGCGGACCGGCTGCGCCACGGCTGTTTCCTGGACGAGGACGTCTACGCGTACGAGCCCGAGTTCTTCGGCATCAACGCGCAGGAGGCGCCCTGGGTCGACCCGGAGCACCGGCTCCTTTCCGAGGTGGTCTGGGAGGCCGTCGAGCACGCGGGCATTCCGGCCCAGCGGCTGTCCGGCACCCCCACGGGCATGTTCTTCGGGATCTACCAGAAGGACTACATGCTGCGGGTGCAGCGGCCGCTGGAAGAGGTCGACGCCTACGCGATGTACACCGGCTTCGACAGCATCGGCCCGGGGCGCGTCGGCTTCATGCTGAATCTGCGGGGGCCGCAGGTCGTCGTGGAGAGCGCCTGCGCGTCCGGGCTCGTCGCGGTGCACACCGCCTGCCAGAGCCTGCGCACCGGCGAGTCCGACATCGCCCTCGCCGGTGCCGCCATGCTGACCCTGGGCCCCGAGGGCGTGATCGCGCCCGCGCTGTGGGGCGTGTTCTCCCCCACCGGCCGCTCCCACGCCTTCGACGCCGCCGCCGACGGGTACGTGCGGGGCGAGGGCTGCGGCGTCGTCGTATTGAAGCGCCTCTCCGACGCCGTGCGGGCCGGGGACCGGATCCTCTCGGTGGTGCGCGGCACCGCCGTCAACCAGAACGGCCGGGGCACGCGGCTGAGCGCGCCCTCGGAGCCCGCGCAGATCGACCTCTACCGGATGGCTCTGGAGCGGGCCGGTGTCGATGCCGGTGACGTCGGCATGGTCGAGGCGCACGGTCCTGGCACGGCCGTCGGGGACCCCATCGAGTTCGCCGCCGTGGCCGCCGTCTACGGCAAGGGGCGTGACCGGTGCGCCCTCGGCTCGGTGAAGACGAACATCGGCCACACCGAGCCCGTGTCGGGCGTGGCGGGCCTGCTGAAGGCGATCGCCGCGCTGCGCCACGGCATGGTCCCGGCCAGCCTGCACTTCACCGAGTGGAACCCGCAGATCGATCCCAGCGGCACCCGCCTGTTCGTGCCGACCGACACCACCGACTGGCCGGTGCGGAACGGCCCGCGCCTCGCCGCCGTCTCCTCCTTCGGCATCAGCGGCACCAACGTCCACGTCGTCCTGGAACAGCCGCCCACCCTGCCCGCCCGGCGGGTGCCGCGCCCGGCACCGCCCGGCGGCATGGAGGCCCTGCGCGAGGGCGGCGACGTAGCGCGCGTCTTCCCGCTCTCCGCCGGTACGCCGGTCGCCCTGCGTGCCGCGGCCGGGCGCCTGGCCGACTGGCTGCGCGGCGAAGGGGCGCGGTCCCCGCTCGGCGACGTGGCGCACACCCTCGCCGTACGCCGCTCCCTGTCCCGGGAGCGCGCCGCCGTCGTCGCCACCGACCGTAGGGAACTGCTCACCAGGCTCGACGAGTTGGCCACCGGGACCGCACCGGGCACCGGAGTCGCGACCGGCAGGGCGGTGCCCGGCACCGGACAGGGTGTCGTGTGGGTCTTCTCGGGCCACGGCTCGCAGTGGGGCGGCATGTGCCGCGAACTCCTCGACAAAAACCCGGAGTTCACTCGCGTCATCGACCAGCTCGAACCGCTCGTGGCCGAGGAGTCCGGATTCTCCCTGCGCGAGACGCTGGGCAGGCCCGAGGTCGTGACCGGCTTCGACCGCGTGCAGCCGGTCATCTTCGCCGTCCAGCTCGGACTCGCCGCGATGTGGCGCTCCCACGGCGTCGAACCGGCCGCCGTCATCGGGCACTCCATGGGCGAGGTCGCCGCGGCCGTCGCCGCCGGGACGCTGAGCGTGCGGGACGGCGTCAAGGTCATCTGCCGCCGCTCCCGGCTGATCCTGCGCGCGTCCGGCAAGGGCCTGATGGCCTCGGTCGCGCTCGGCCGCGCCGAGGTCGAGCGGCTGCTCGCGGAGCAGGAGGTGCGCGGCGTGACCGTCGCCGTCGTCGCCTCGCCGCAGACCACGGTGGTCGGCGGCGACGCGGACCGCATCCGCCGCCTCGCCGAGGAGTGGGACGCGCAAGGCGTCGGCATCCGCGTCGTCGAGGTCGACGTCGCCTCGCACACCGCGCACATGGACCCGATCCTCGGCGACCTCGCCGACGCGCTCGCGGACGTCACCGGCACCACCGCGCACACGGCCTTCTACAGCACCGTCACCGACGACCCGCGCGCACACTCCGCCTTCGAGGCCGCCTACTGGTGCGACAACCTGCGCCGGGAGGTGCGCTTCGCCGACGCGGTACGGGCCGCCGCCGACGACGGGCACCGGCTGTTCGTCGAGATCGGCCCGCACCCCGTCCTCGTCCACCCGGCGCAGGCGACCCTCGCCGACCGGTCCGACATCGCCGTCGTCCCCTCGCTCCTTCGCGACACCGACGACGCGCTCGCCTTCCACACCCATGTCGCGGCGCTGCACTGCGCGGGCCACCCCCTCGACTGGGCCGACCGCTACGGCGACGGCGCCCTGGCCGACGTACCGCCGACCACCTGGGAACGCACCCGCTACGTCGTCGACCCCTCACCGCTGCGGCAGTCGTCCGGGGCCCACGCCTCCCCCGCCGCGCACCCGCTGACCGGCCCGCACACCGCCGACCCCGACGGTGCGGGCCGCCACCTGTGGCAGACCCGGATCACCCCGACGACCGTGGCGTGGCTGGACGCGCACCGCGTCGACGACGTCGCCGTGGTGCCGGGGGCCGCGCTGTGCGAGATGGCCGTGTCGGCCGCCGCGGATCTGTACGCCGTCGGCCCGGACCGCGTGCGCCTGACCGGCGTCGAGCTTGAGCGGCTGCTGCTGCCGACCGCCGACGGCACGCCCGTCACCGCGACCGCCGAGGAGGCCGGGCCCGACACCGCCCGCTGGCGGGTGGTCAGCTCCACGCCCGACGGCACGTCCGTCCGGCACGCGACGGCCCGGCTGCACGTCGCCCCCGCCGACGAGGCCGCGCCGGACCGCGCCGACCTCGACGCCCTGCTCGCGGAGTTCCCGCACGCCGTGGACGCCGGGGACATCTACCGGCAGATGCGCGAGGAGCGCGGCGTCCACCACGGCACACCGTTCCTCGGCCTCCAGGCCCTGTACACGGACGGCTCACCGGCCGACCGGCCCGGCACCCGCCTTCTCGCCCGCATCCAGGTGCCCGACACGGGGCGGGCGTCCGCGCAGGCGCTGCACTGTCACCCCGTCGCGCTCGACACCTGCCTTCAGGCGATCGCGGGTGTCGTCCTGCGCAGCGGCTGCGTGCCCGAGGGCGGCATCCTGCCGCGCGGCATCGCGTCGCTGCGGCTCTACGGCACGGTCCCGCTGAGCGGGTACTGCCAGGTCACCCTCGTACGGATCGAGGGCGACCGGTACCTGGCCGACTTCCGCCTGTGGGACGACGACGGGGTCGTGGCCGCCGACGCCACCGGGGTGGAGTTCCGCCACGTGCCCGCCGAGAGCGAGCAGGAGCGGTTCGACCGGCGGCTGCTGCGGGCGGCCTGGGAGCCGTGCGAGCGGCCCGCGCCGCAGGCGGCCACCGGGTCCTTCACCCTGCTCGCGGAGCCGGGCCGCGAGGCGTTCGCGGCCGCGCTCGGCGGTGTCCTGAAGGACCGGGGCGCCACGGTGGAGGTCCGCCCGTCCGGACCGGAGCCGCTGTCCGGCGGTGACGCGCAGGCCGTCGTCTACCTGCCCGCGCCGGGCGGCACCTCCGCGTCGGCCGAACAGCTTGCGCGTGAGCAGGTCGGCCGCCTGGCGGAGACCGCCCGCGCCCTCGCCGCCGGAGCGGACGCCGACGCGGCGCCGCGCCTGTGGACCGTCACCTCCACCGCCCAGCACGTCGCCCCCGGGGACCGCCCCGACCTGGGCCAGGCCGGTCTGCGCGGTCTGGTCCGGGTCCTCAGCTACGAGCACCCCGAACTGCGCCCGTCGATCCTGGACGTCGAGCCGCGGACGCCGGTCGCGGACATTGCCGCCGAGCTGCTCTCCTGCCCCGCCGAGCAGGACGAGATCGCGCACCGCAACGGCGTCCGGCACCTGTCCCGGCTGCGCAACACGCCGCTCGACGGCCACGAGCGCCGCAGGACCACCGTCGACCGCGCCCACGACCGGGTGGCGCTGCACCTCGCGCGCCCCGGGGATCTGGACTCCTTCGAGTTCGTGGCGCAGACCCGGCGGCGCCCCGCGCCCGGCGAGGTCGAGGTGCGGCTCGACGCCACCAGCGTGAACTTCATCAACGTGCTCCAGGCCATGGGCGTCTACCAGCGCTTCGACGTCGGCGAGGAGCACACGGACGTCAGCGCGTTCGACGGCGCGGGCGTCGTCACCGCCGTCGGCGACGGGGTCGAGGGCGTGCGCGAGGGCCGGCGCGTCGCCGCGATGTTCGTCGACGGGTCCCGGGCCACGCTCATGTCCTCCTTCGCGACCGTCCGCGCCGACTGCCTCCTGCCGGTGCCGGACGGGGTGAGCATCGAGGACGCCGCCGCGCTGCCGTGCGCGTACCTGACCGCCTGGTACGGCCTGCGCCACCTGGCCCGGCTGCGCCCGGACGAGAAGGTGCTGATCCACTCGGCGAGCGGCGGCACCGGGCTCGCCGCCCTGCACCTCGCCCACGCCCGCGGCGCCGAGGTCCTGGCCACGGCGGGCAACGAGGAGAAGCGGGCGTACCTGCGCGGCCTCGGCGTCACCCACGTCATGGACTCGCGCACCCTGGACTTCGCCGAGCGGGTCCGCGAAATCACCGCGGGCCGCGGCGTCGACGTCGTCCTCAACTCGCTCACCGGGCCCGCCCAGAGCGCCGGGCTCGACCTGCTCGCGCACCGGGGCCGCTTCCTCGAACTCGGCAAGCGCGACATCTACGCCAACACCCGGCTCGGCCTGCTGCCCTTCCGGCAGAACGTCACCTTCGCCGGGATCGACATCCTGATGATGATGCGGCGCGACCCTGAGCTGCTCGCCGAGGGCTACCGCGAGCTGTCCGGCATGCTCGCGGACGGCACCCTGCCCCTGCTGCCCGTCACCGCGCACCCGGTCACCGAGGCGTCGTCGGCGTTCCACACCATGGCGTCGGCGCGGCACATCGGCAAACTCGTCCTGACCTGGCCGGCCAAGGGCACCGACCTGCTTGTCGTGCGGCCCGAGGACGTGCCCGTCGTCCGGGCCGACGGCAGCTACCTGGTCACCGGCGGGCTCGGCGGGCTCGGAATCCTCGTCGCCCGCTGGCTGGCCGAGCGCGGCGCGGGGGCCGTCGTCCTCACCTCCCGCAGCGAGCCCACGTCCGCCACCCGAAGCGAACTCGCCGCGCTCACCGCCGAGTTCGGCACCCGCGTCGAGGTCGTCCGCGGGGACCTCGCCGCGCCGGGCACGGCCGGGACGCTCGTACGGTCCGCCACGGAGACCGGGCATCCGCTGCGGGGCGTCGTGCACGCGGCGGCCGTCGTCGAGGACGCCACCGTCGCCAACCTCTCCGCCGGTCTCCTGGAGAAGGTGTGGCGGCCGAAGGCGACCGGGGCGCGGCTGCTCCACGAGGCCACCGGCGGCGAGGAGCTCGACTGGTGGGTCACCTTCTCCTCCGCCGCGTCGCTGCTCGGCAACCCCGGGCAGGGCGCCTACGCGGCCGCCACCGCCTGGCTCGACGAGTTCACCTCCTGGCGCCGCGCCCAGGGCCTGCCCGCCACGTGCGTCAACTGGGGCCCGTGGGCCGAGGTCGGGCGCGGCACCGGGATGGCCGACCGGGGCTACGCCATGATCGAGCCCGCCGAGGGCATCGCCGCCCTGGAGCGCGTCCTGAGCCACGACCGGGACCGCACCGCCTACACCCCGGTCGACCTGCACCGGTGGCTGGACTCCTACCCCGCGACCGCCCGCACCGCCTTCTTCGCCGAACTGGCCGCCTCGGCCTCGCTCAAGGAGCGGACCGGCGGCTGCAGCGCCTTCCTGGAGGCGCTGCGGGAGACGGACTGCCCGGAGCGGCGTCAGCAGCTCCTGCTGCCCGAGGTCGTCGAGCACATCGCCGCGGTCCTGCGCCTGGCGACCGACCGGTTCGACGCCGACACGTCGCTCGTCACGCTCGGCCTGGACTCCCTGATGGCCATCGCCCTGCGCAACCGTCTCCAGCGCGAACTGTCCCTGTCCATCCCGACGACGGTGATGTGGACGCACCCGACGGCCTCCGCCCTCACCCGCTACCTCCTGGCCCGGCTCGCCCCCGGGGACGGTGTGCCCGCCCAGGCGGAGCCCGCCGACGCCGCGCCCGCCGTCACCGGCTGACGGCTTTCCGCCCGCACTTCCCGTCCGACCCCTAGGTGGTCCCCCGTATGCCCCCTTCCTCCTCGTCCGTCTGGGACGTGATCGTCGTCGGCGCCGGTCCGGCCGGCTCCACGGCCGCCCGCGTCGCCGCCGAGCAGGGTTGCAGGACCCTGCTGCTCGAACGCGCCGCCATCCCCCGCTAGAAGACCTGCGGGGGCGGCCTCATCGGCGCGTCCCTCGCCGCCCTGCCGCCCGGCCTGCCGCTGAAAATCCACGACACGGCCGGACGGTTCACCTTCACCCACAACGGCGACAGGGAACGCACCCTCGACTCCGCACGCCCCACCATCACCATGGTCTACCGCAGCGAACTCGACGCGTCGCTGGCCGAGGCCGCCTGCGCGGCGGGCGCCACGCTGCACGACAGCACCGCGCTGACCGCCGTCGAGCAGGACGGCTCCACCGTGACCGTGCGCACCAACCGCGGTGAGACGCTGAGCGCCCGTGCCGTCGTCGGCGCCGACGGGAGCGCCGGCCGGGTCGCCCGCCACGTCGGCGTGCGGTGCGCGCAGGTCGACCTCGCCCTGGAGGCCGAGGTGCCCGTGGACGACCGGACGGCCGAGCGGTGGCGCGGCCGTCTGCTCATGGAGTGGGGCCCGCTGCCGGGCTCCTTCGGCTGGGTCTTCCCCAAGGGCGACATCTGCACCGCCGGGGTCGTGGCCGCGCGCGGCAACCCGGTGGCCCTGCGCGCCTACAAGCAGGAGTTCCTCGCCCGCCACGGGTTCGACAAGGCCACCCCCGTCCACGACACCGGCCATCTGACCCGGTGCCGCGAGCCCGGCTCCCCGCTGGCGCGCGGGCGCGTCCTGGTCGCCGGTGACGCCGCCGCGCTCCTGGACCACTGGTCGCGTGAGGGCATCTCCTACGCGCTGCGCTCGGGCGACCTCGCGGGGCGGGCAGCCGCGCGGCTCGTCTCCTGCGCGCGGGAGACGGAGGCCGACGCCGTCACCGGGCAGTACCGCGAGCGAATCGACAGCGGGCTCGGCGTCGAGATGCGCGCCAGCGGCACGCTGATGAACCTGTTCGCCCGCAACCCCGGGCTCGTCCACACCGCGCTGACCCGGGTGCCCGCGGCGTGGCGCCGTCTGGACGCCTACATCGCGGGCCGCACCAGCGTCGCCGGGATCATGTCGACGCCCCTGGCGCGCGGCGCCGCCGCGCTCGCCGTGCGGCTCCCCCGCGCACGGGACAACTCGCCTGCCGTGGAGGCGATCCGGGCCTGAGAGGACCTGAGCCGACCGGGACGGCAGCGGCGATCAAGGCGTGACTTTGCGCCTCCTGAACCGTTGATGGGGTGATGGGCTGTTTTGCGACGTAAGTCCCCTTGCCCCGCCGTCCCGGGAGGGGACCTCCCCTGATGAAACACAGTGGTGCTGTGCACGAGACCGAACCCGCCCCGGCCCCGCCGGGCCACCTTCCCGCCGTCTCCGCGTACGGACTTCAGGTGGTGCGCGGCAGCCGGCCCGTCCTGTCGAACGTGACGTTCAGCGTCCCCCGGGGCTGCATCGTGGGCCTGCTCGGCCCGAGCGGCTGCGGCAAGACCACGCTGCTGCGCTCCGTGGTCGGCGTGCAGCAGCCGACCGGCGGCCATGTGCAGGTGCTCGGATTCCCGGCCGGAGCACGGCAGTTGAGCACCCGGGTGGGGTACGTGACCCAGGCCCCCTCGGTCTACGCGGACCTGACGGTCCTGGAGAACCTGCGCTACTTCGCCGCCGCCCTCGGCATGCGCGGCTGGCGCCGCGAGGACGCCGTGGTCCGCGTGGTCAAGGAGGTCGACCTCGCGGGCTACGCGGACAAGCTCGTCTCGCGCCTGTCCGGCGGGCAGTACTCGCGGGTCTCCCTGGCGGTGGCGCTGCTCAACAAGCCGGACCTGCTCGTGATGGACGAACCGACCGTCGGGCTCGACCCGATGGTGCGCCGCGAACTGTGGCTCGTCTTCGCGCAGTTGGCCTCCGAGGGGACCACCCTGCTCATCTCCAGCCACGTCATGGACGAGGCCGACCGCTGCGACCGGCTGCTCCTGATGCGCGCGGGACGCCTCCTCGCCGGTGCTCCGCGCACCACGCTCCTGGAGCGCACGGGCTGCGCGAACGCGGAAGAGGCTTTCGTGCACCTGGTGCAAGCGGCCACGAAGGCCGAGGCGGAGGCGCGGCAGAAGGCCGCCGCGCAAGCCCTGTTGCCGGACCTGCCCGGCCTGTACGGGCTGCACGACCAGGCCGGCGCCTCGGACCTGGAGCGCTCCTACTTCGCCATGGAGCCGCGGCCGTGAACCGTGCGCGCCTGAGCGAGAAGCTGCCGTTCTCCCCCACCGTCACCGGCGCGACCGCCGTGCGGGTCCTGCACCAGATCTCCCGCGACCGGGGCAGCACCGCGCTGCTGCTCGGCATCCCCTGCATGCTCATGGTGCTGCTGAAGCTGATGTTCCACGGCTCGGAGGCGTCCTTCGAGCGCGTCGGCCCGCAGGTGTTCGGCATCTTCCCGGTCATCGTGATGTATCTGGTGGCGTCGATGTCGACGCTGCGCGAACGCACCACGGGCACCGCCGAGCGGCTGCTCACCATGCCGGTCAGGCGTCTGGACATCGTGCTCGGCTACAGCTTCGCGTTCGCGTTCCTGGCCCTGCTGCAGGCGGTGCTCTCCACGCTGCTGTGCGTCGGCCCGCTGGGGCTCGACATCAAGGGCCCCGCCTATCTGCTGATGGTCATCGCCATGCTCGGCGCCCTGCTCGGCCTGGCGCTCGGCCTGCTGGTCAGCGCCTTCGCCCGCAACGAGTTCCAGGCGGTGCAGTTCCTGCCGGCCGGTGTGCTGCCGCAGTTCCTGGTGTGCGGCCTGTTCGTGCCGCGCGAGGAGATGCAGGGCGCCCTGTCGGCCGTCGCCAGGCTCATGCCGATGACCTACGCCGTCGAGGCCGCGAGCGAGGCCGCCGCGCACCCCGGCGTCACCGGCGTCTTCGTCCGCGACGCCCTGCTGATCCTGGTGTGCGTGATCCTCGTCCTCGTCGCGAGCGCGGCCACGCTCAAGCGCTGAGCGCGGCCGCGCCGCGGTGGCGTGTCAGTCCCGCGTGTCCCACGAGAAGTTGCCCGAGACCGTGCCGCTGTGCGGGACGTCGAACGGGCCGACGTGCAGCGGCTCGTCATCATCGTCGTCGTAGTCGTCGCCCGGGTAGGCGGAGCCGGCCGACGGGCCCGGGTAGGGCACGGCCTGCACCGGGTGCGTCGCGGCGGACGCCGAGCCGGCCGCGGCCACGGCGCCGACGGCGAGGGCGAGCACCGCGAGCGGCGCGAGGGCGAGACGGCGAAGCTGCTTCTGCATGAAATACCTCCTGGTCGCAAGGGAGAAAGAAAGGGGAACCGCAGTTTGTCCTCACCCTATTCGCCGACCTGCTCGCGCGACGCCGGGAAATGCCGCGTACACCTGAAGGAAGGGAATAAAGAGAAAGTGAGAAAACCGTGACCGCACCGCTCCGGCCCTTGTACTACGGCGCGTTCGCCCTCCTCGCCGCGCTGCTGCCGAGCGCGCAGACGGCCCACGCGGCTCCGTCCCCCGCGCCCGCGCCGCCCTCGTACCACCGTGCCGCAGGCGTCGCCGCCGATGTGCTCGACGGCCTCAACAGACACCGTGCGGCGGCCGGTTGCCGCCCGCTCCGCGCGCAGTCCGCGCTCAACCGCTCCGCGCACGCCCACAGCCGCGACATGGCCTCCCACCAGCGCCTCCAGCATCCCGGGTCGAACGGGAGCAGCCCGCGGCAGCGGATGCGGGCGCACGGTTTCGGGGCCGCCTACGCCGGGGAGGCGATCGCCCGCGGCGTGGACGGCGCGGGCGCCGTCGTCGAGCTGTGGATGGAGAGTCCGTCGCACCACGACCTCATCCTCACGTGCCGCTTCACGCACGCGGGCGTCGGCCGGGCCGACGGTCCGGGCGGACCCTGGTGGACGCTGGACCTTGCGTCGAAACGATAGGACCCGTAAAGGCTTTTCCTTCGGCAATTCGACGTGCTGATCACACTTTGGAGAGGGCTGTGACCGGGCGCGCGAAATCTCGTTGGAGGGGGTATGCGAATTCGTACCTTTCAGCGCGCCGCCGTCCTGCTCGTAGCCCTCGTCGCCGTCCAGGGCGGCGCCTCCGCCCTCGCCGACGGGAAGTCCCCGAAGCCGCCGGCCCAGCAGCCCCACGTCCAGTCGGGCCGCATCGACCCCCTGGCCCCCTTCTCCCAGGGCGCCTCGGCGCTCGCGAAGATGGCCGCGCCGTTCGTCAACGCGGCCAGCGACGCGATGTTCCCCCGGGGCTGACACGCGTCCGGGGCCCGTGCGACACGGGCCCCGGAGGTGTGTTGCGGGAGGGTCGTCGCCTCCTGCCGCTACTTCTTCTTGCGGCGCACCAGCGCGATGACGGTCACCAGCGCCACGCCCGCCGCGATCAGCGCCGCGCGCTTGTCCCGCACCGGCTCGGGCGCCTTGTCCTGCCACACCTGCTGGGCCTGCTCCGCCTTCGCCTTGGCCTGCGCCGTCAGCTCCGAGGCCTTCGCCGCCGTCTGCTCCTTGAGCGCGGCGGCCTTCTCCTGCGTACGAGCCTTGACGTCCGCCTTGTCCGCCAGCGCCTGGACCGTGTCGCCCAGTTCGTGCCGGGTCTGCTCGACCTGGTCGCGCAGCTCCTCGGTGCTGGTGGCGGTGGGCTCGTCGTGGGGCGGCTGCGTCATCGCTTGGCACTCTCCTTGATCTCGGCCACATCGGCCTTCACGCTGTCGATGGTCTGCTCCGGGGTGGGGGGAGCGGCCTGGCTGAACTCCTTCTTGCCGGTCAGCGCGAGCACGGCGGTGACCACGCCGAGCACCGCCGTCACGATCAGCGCCGCCGCCCAGACCGGCAACGGCACCGCCAAGGCCGCGATCGCGGTGGCGACCAGCGCCTGCAGGGTCAGGAAACCGGCGAGGCCGGCGCCGCCGAAGAGGCCCCCGCCCTTGCCGTAACGCTTGCCCTTCTCCTTCATCTCCGCCTGCGCGAGCCGCATCTCGCCGCGCACCAGCTGCGTCAACTGCTCCGAGGCGCGCTGGACCAGCTCGCCGACGGGCTCCCCGGACGTGCCGGTGGACACGGAGGTGTGGCCGGGTGTGTGCCTGGCTGCTGTCTCGTCCATCCTGGGTCCTCCTTTCTGTAGCGCTGCAGTACCCCGGGCCGTCCAAGTACCCCCGAAAACGCAGGACTGACACCTCTTCGCCACGATTCCGACACCTCGTCCGGCCCTCCGGGGCCGAGCCACGCCCGACGGGCGTCCAGGGTTGACCTAGGGTTGGCGGGGTATCCACTGTTGTCTTTACCGCCCCGCAGCAGTCATCACCGAGGACACGCATGGACGTCGCCGACAACGGCATGGGGAACCCCCGCCCGGCCGGGGCCCACGGGCTTCCCGGAGCCCCGCACGGCACCGTGCTCGACGGTTTCCGCGCGGCGGCGCTCCTCATCGACGACGACGGCCTCATCGCCGCCGCCAACGACGCGGCCTGCGCGATGTTCCGCACGGGCGTCGAGGGGCTGGTCGGCCAGGACGCGCACGACCATCTGCACCGGGACGACCACGGACAGGCGATGCCCCGGACCCGCTGCCGCCTGCGCGCGGCGCTCCTCGCCGGCTCCACCGAGCACGGCGACGCGGAGTGGTTCGCCCGCGAGGACGGTTCACTCGTCCGGTCCTCATGGCTCGTCACTCCCCGCGCGGCGGGAGTGGAGCCCGCGGGCACCCTCGTCCTGCTCTACGCGGCACACAGCGACGAGGTCGCGGACGTCCCCGAGCCGCTGACCGAGCTGGACCGGCTGGCGCTGCTCGCCGAGACGACGACCCAGCTCACCTCCACCCTGGACGTCGACGAGGCGCTGCACCGCCTCGCCGCCCTGACCGTGCCGCGCCTCGCGGACTGGGCGGTCATCGACCTGGTCACCGACCGGGGCGAGGTGCGGCGCGCCCTCGTCGTCGAGCGCAAGGACGACCTCCTGGCCGAGCGGGACGACCTCCAGGGCCCCATGCCGCCCGTGCCCGAGGAGTCCCCCATGCCCCTTTCGCGGGCGCTGCGCGGCGCCGCCTCCTCGCTGGCCACACCGGCCACGTACCAGGGGCCGCCCGACTCCGGCATCGCCGTCGAGCAGAGCCGCCTGTTCACGGCGACCGGCATGCACAGCGCCGCCATCGCGCCCATCCGCGGCCTGCGCGACGTGCTCGGCGCCCTGACCCTGGGCCGCTCCCGGCGCCCCGACGCCTTCACCGCGGCCGACCTGCCGCTCCTGGAGGACGTCACGCGCCGCGCGGGCCTGGCGCTGGACAACGCGCGCCTGTACGAGCGTCAACGCAAGGTCGCCGAGACCATGCAGCGCCACCTGCTGCCCCAGTTGCCGACCGTGCCCGGCGTGGAGATGTGGGCGCGCTACGTGCCCGCGCCGGACGCGTCCGCCGTCGGCGGCGACTGGTACGACGCGTTCGCCCTGGCCGACGGGGACCACGCCCTGGCCATCGGGGACGTGGTCGGGCACGACCTCGACGCCGCGGCGGGGATGGCGCAGGTCCGCAACATGCTGCGGGCGTTCGCCTGGTCCCGCGCCGGGGCTGCGCCCAGCGCGATCGTCTCCCAGCTCGACGAGGCCGTGCGGCACATCGCCGAGGCGTCCATGGCGACGATGACCCTGGCCAGGCTCTCGGTCGGCGAGGAGGACGGGCTGTGGCAGCTGCAGTGGACGAACGCCGGGCACCCGCCGCCGCTGCTCGTCCACCACGACGGCCAGGCCCGGTACCTCACCGACGCGCACGGCCTGCTGCTCGGCACGGGGATCACCAGGACCCGGCCCGACGCCGTCACCGTCCTGCCGCCGCGCTCGACCCTCGTCCTGTACACCGACGGCCTGGTCGAGAGCCCGCACCGCTCCATCGACCACGGCCTGGACCGCTTGCGCCGGTACGCCGCCTCGCTGGCCCGGCGCCCGCTGGAGTCCTTCTGCGACGCCCTGCTCGCCCAGGTCCGCCCCGACGACAACGAGGACGACGTGGCCATGCTCGTCGTGCGCACCCCCGCGGCGCGGGGCTGACGCCGGCCGGTCAGGGGCGCCGCAGCCCGTCGAGGAGCAGGCCGATCAGGCGGCGCGGGTCGTAGCGGGGGTCGGTGTCGCGTCCGACGCAGAGGTTGCCGATGCCGCGCAGCAGCTCGTAGGGCTGGACGCCCGGCCTGATCTGGCCGGCCTCCTCGGCGGCTTCGAGCAGCCGGGCGCAGACGGGCAGCAGGCGGTCGAGGAACGCCGTGTGCAGCGCGGCGAAGCGCTCGCTGTCCGATCGCAGGGCGTCGGCGAGCCCGTGCTTGGTGACCAGGAAGTCGACGAACAGGTCGACCCACCGGCGCAGTGCCTCGGCCGGGCTCCCGGCGCTCCCGAGCAGCGCCGGGCCCGCCTCGGCACATGCCTCGATCTGATGCTCGTAGACCGCGGTGACGAGGTCGGCCCGGGTCGGGAAGTGCCGGTAGATCGTGGCCATCCCGACGCCCGCCCGCGCCGAGATCCGCCGGATCGGCGCGTCGACACCGGCCGTCACGAAGACCTCGGCGGCGGCGCTGAGCACGGTCTCCCGGTTGCGCTGGGCGTCGGCCCGCTTGCTCCGTACGGGCGGGTCGGTGGGCATGTCGCTCTCCTTCGGCAGCCGCCGCGCCCGGGTGCAACAGGAGCGGCGTTCCGCTTCACGGTAGCGGATGCGGCTCCCCCGCCGGTCCGCCGCTGTCACGCAGTCGCGCGTTGAGCCGGGCGGCCTGGCGGGTGAGATGGTCGCGCTCGGGGAGGGTGGGCGCCGAGCGGGCGGCTTCGGCGTACAGGCGTGCCGCTGTCGCCGGGTCGCCGTCGCGTTCGTGCAGGTGGGCGGCGACCGCGACGTACCGGGGCAGGGCCGGGTCGAGTTCGGCCAGGGCGGCGAGGCCCGCGCGGGCGCCGTCCGCCTCGCCGACCGCGACGGCCCGGTTGAGACGGGCAACCGGGCTGTCGGTGAGCCGCACGAGCTCGTCGTACCACTCGACGATCTGCACCCAGTCGGTCTCCTCGGCGCTCTGTGCGTCGGCGTGCAGCGCGGCGACGGCGGCCTGCGCCTGGAACTCGCCGAGCCGGTCGCGGGCCAGGGCCGCCTGAAGAATGCCGACACCCTCGGCGATGAGCCGGGTGTCCCACCGGCCGCGGTCCTGTTCGGCGAGGGGGACGAGGCTGCCGTCGGGGCCGGTCCGTGCCGGGCGCCGCGCGTGGTGGAGCAGCATGAGCGCGAGGAGGCCCGCGACCTCCTTGTGGCGGGTCCTGGCCGCGAGCTGCCGGGTCAGCCGGATCGCCTCGGCGGCGAGGTCGACGTCGCCGGAGTAGCCCTCGTTGAAGACGAGGTACAGCACGCGCAGCACGGTGGCGACGTCGCCGTGCCGGTCGAACCGGACGCCGGAGACGGTCCGCTTGGCGCGGCTGATGCGCTGGGCCATGGTCGCCTCGGGCACCAGATAGGCCTGGGCGATCTGACGTGTGGTCAGGCCGCCGACGGCGCGCAGGGTGAGCGCGACGGCCGACGCCGGGGTCAGGGAGGGGTGGGCGCACAGGAAGTAGAGCTGAAGGGTGTCGTCGGCCGCCCCGCCGGGCCCCGGCGGGGGCTCGGCGTCGACCAGCTCCTCCCGGCGCCGCCGCGAGCCCTCGGCGCGGGCGGCGTCGAGGAACTTCCGCCAGGAGACGGTGGTCAGCCACCCTCTGAGGTCGCGCGGCGGGCCGTCCGGACCCTTCCGCACCGCCTCGACGAGGGCGTCCTGCACCGCGTCCTCGGCCGCCGCGAAGTCCGCTCCGCGCCGGACGAGGACACCGATGACGGCGGGCACCAGCTCCCGCAGCAGGGACTCGTTCACTCGGTCGGGCAGTGCTCGGCGTAGACGGGGCGCACCTCGAGCCACTCGTGGATCGGCTTGCCGCCCGCGCCCGGCGCCGCGGAGAGTTCACCGGCCAGCTCGACGGCGCGCTCGTACGTCTCGACGTCGATGATCATCCATCCGGCGATCAGGTCCTTGGTCTCCGCGAAGGGTCCGTCGGTGACCGGCGGGCGGCCCTCGCCGTCGTGGCGGACGAAGGTGCCCTCGGGCAGGAGCGCCCGGCTCTCGACGAACTCGCCGGTCTGCTCCAGGCGGGCGGCGAACTCGTTCATGTACCGCACGTGCGCCGTGACCTCCTCCGGGGCCCACTGGTCCATCGGCACGTCGTTGACCGGCGCCGGCGCGCCCCGGTAGTGCTTGAGCAGCAGGTACTTGGCCATGGTGTTCTCCTCGTCGCGATCCGGCCGTGGTGGCCGCGTTCGTTCCTGGGACGGAGCCGCATCCGCATTCTCGACATCAGCCGGGGACTTTTCTCGGGGTTGTGCGCGCGCCCGCCCGGTAGGCCCCCGGTGTGACCCCCGTGCTCCGGGCGAAGGTGTCGACGAAGGCGCTGGTCGTCGACCAGCCGCAGGCGTGGGCGGTGTCCGTGACGGTGGCGCCCTCGGCGAGCATGACGAGGGCGGTGAGGATGCGGACGCGGGTGCGCCACTGGGGGTAGGTCAGGCCGAACTCGTCGCGGTAGAGGCGGGAGAGGGTGCGTTCGCCGGTGTGGGTGCGGGCGGCCAGCCGGGCGAGGGTGAGCGGGGTGCGCAGGTCCTGCTCGACGAGGCGGCAGGCGTCGGCGAGGCGCCGGTCGCGGGCGGCGGGGAGGGCGACGGGCTCGGCGGTGACGCGGCGCAGGCGGTCGCGCAGCACGGCCTCGATGTGCCGCCTCTCCGCAGGGGTGAGCGGGGTGCCGGTGAGGGCGATGAGGAGTTCGCGCACGAGGGGGTCGACGGTGATGACGGCGGGGCGGTCGGCGGGGAGCAGCGGCGGCCCCGCGTCGGCTGCCGCGGGGAAACCGACGGTGTGGAAGCGGCTCTGGCCGTAGAAGCGGTGTTCGTGCCAGGTGTGCGCCGGGATCCACACGGCGCGGTCGTCGGCGGCGACCCAGGAGCCGTGTTCCGTGGTGATCGCGAGGACGCCGGAGCTGACGTAGATGAGCTGGTGGTCGTCGTGGCGGTGCCGGTCGATGGTGTCGCCGCCGTCGCGGAACTGGGTGCTGGTCGCCGCGACGGGCGTGTGGCGGATCTGCGACATGACTGGGCAGAATACGGGAAGCGCGCCCGGCGCCGTCCCGGCCATCGTGGTCCGATGACAGCCGTTCAGGAGATGAACCCGTCCCGTGAGGCGGGGCACTGGCGCCGGATGCGGGTCTGGGCCGGGGCCCATGCCGTCGACGACTTCTATCAGGGGCTCGTGCCCGCCGCCGTCCCGTACTTCGTGCTCCAGCGCGACTTCAGCTACGTACAGGCGTCGGGGCTCGCGCTCGCCGCGACCCTGGGCAGTGCCCTGCCGCAGGTGCCGGTCGGGCTGCTCGCCGACCGGTACCGGATGCGGTGGACGGCGCCCCTCGGCATCGCTCTGGCGGGGACGGGAGCGGGCCTGTCCGGGCTCGCGCCGTCGTATCCGCTGGTGTTCGCGCTGCTGCTCGCGGCGGGGATCGGGATCGCGATGTTCCATCCGCCCGCCGGGCGGGACGCGCGCCGCGCGGCCGGGGGCAGCGCCACGGCGATGAGCTACTTCGCGGCGGGCGGCAGCGTCGGCTTCTTCGTCGGCCCGGCGCTCGCCACCCCCGCCCTGGACGCCTTCGGGGTGGGGGCCACCGCGCTGTTCATCCCGCCCGCCGTCCTCATGGGCTTCGTCCTGCTGCGCCATCACCGGCGCGCGTCCGGCGCGGACGGCCCGAAGGTGCGGCGCGCGGGTGTGGACCGGCCCGGTCTGTTCGCCGCGCTGACCGCCGTGGAGGTCGTACGGTCCACCATCTCGACAGGGCTGAACACGTTCGTCTCGCTGTACTGGATCCGGCACCTGGACGCGAGCGGCGGGCTCGGCGGGCTCGCGCTGACCCTGCTGCTCGGCGGCGGCGTCCTCGGCACGCTCCTCGGCGGCCGTCTCGCCGACCGGATCGGGATGGTCCGTACGGTGCGGATCGGCAACGCGGCGATGCTGCCCGCCCTGGCGCTGCTGCTGCTCTGCGACGACAAGTACGCCGCGCTGCCGTCGGCGCTCCTCGTCGGGCTGGTCTCGAACATCCCGTTCGCCGTGCTGGTCAAGCTCGGCCAGGACTATCTGCCGAGCAGGCCCGGCACGGCTGCCGGGGTCACCCTGGGCCTCGCGCTGAGCGCGGGCGGTCTGTTCATGCCCGTACTCGGCGTGGTCGCCACCCACTACGGACCGCGCGGCGTGCTCGCGGTCCTTGCCGTGGTGCCGGTGGTGGCGGTCCTGCTGTCCCTGGCGCTGCGCGAACCGGACCGGTCGGACCGGTCGGACCGGTCGGCGGCCGGTACCGACCGGGTCCGGCCGCCGAATGTGCGGACCTGACGTTCCTCACGTGGCATGTTCGAATACTTGTTCGGTATCGTTCTGGGTGGGAGGTGGCTGTGATGCCCAGGACTGCCAGGACCGACACCGAGGCGACGGTGATGCACGTACGGGTGCCCGCGGGCCTGCCGGAGCCCGCCTACCGCGAGGTGCTGGAGGCGCTCGCGGAGATGTCGCCCGTGGTGCAGGCGCTGCCGCCGGGCGCCGCCGTCGTGGAGCTGCGCGGCGCGCTGCGCTACCACGGGGTGCCCGCGCTGCGCATCGCCGAGCGGGTCCGGGTGCGTGCGCTGGCCCGGCTCTCGGTCGACCTGCGGATCGGGCTCGCCCCGACCTGGGCGGTGGCGGCCACCGCGTCGGCGCGGGCGCCGGAGCACGGCGGCATCGTCGCCGTCGCGCCGGACGAGGTCGAGGACTTCCTCGCACCGCTGCCCGTCGCGGAGCTGCACGGCGTCGGGCCCGTGCACGCGGCCGCGCTCACCGACTACGGCATCCACACCGTCGGCATGCTCGCCACGCTGCCCCTGGCCACGATCCAGCGGGTGCTCGGCGGGCGGCCGGGACGCCTCGCCCACGACCGGGCCCGCGGCATCGATCCGCGTCCGGTCACCCCGAGGACGCTGCCGATGTCGGCGGCCGTACGGCACCGGTTCGAGCGGCAGGTGATGGACGGCGCCACCGTCCGCGCCCGCCTCCTGGACCTGGTCGTCGAGATCGCCGCCACTCTGCGCACGCGCGACCAGGTCGCCCGCGGCCTCACCCTGCAACTCGACTTCGCCGCGGGCGCCCGTTGGACCAAGACGCTGCGCCTGCCCGAGGCCTCCGCCCACGACGAGGACCTGCGCACCGCCGCCTACCGGCTCATGGACCGCGCGGGCCTCCAGCGCGGCCGCCTCGTCGGCCTGCTCGTCCGCGCCGAGGACCTGGTCGCCGCGGGCGCCGCCGCCGAGCAGATCAGCCTCGACCGGGGGCGCGAGATGCGCCTGCGCGCCGAACAGGCCGTCGACCGGGCCAACCGGCGCTTCGGCCACGGCAGCGTCGGCCCCGCCGCCCTGCTGCACAAGGCGGCGTGAGCGGCGTGGAACCCGACACCGCCGACGCTGCCGACACCACCCCCGGAGTCTCCGGCGCCTCTGCCGCCTCCGCCGCCTCTGTCGCCTCTGCCGCCGCCGAGCGATCAGCGGCGAACGACCGGCTGACGCAGCTGGAGTTCCTCAAGCGCGTACAGGAACGCGACCTCGCCCGCACCCAGCGCTGGATCGAGGACGAGAAGCGGCGCCGCGCGGAGCACGCGCGCGGCGCGGCCGCCCGCCCCGAACCGCCCGAGTGGCTCCTTGAGGTCGGCCTGACCGGACGCGCCGCCGTCTACGTCCACGCCGGCGGCTGTCACATGGCGGGCAAGCGCTCCCGCCCGATCACGGCGGACCAGGCCCGCGACGCGCTGCACAACGGACCGGTCCCGGCGTGCGTCCACTGCCGCCCCGACACGGCGCTCGGTCTGGGCATCAACAGTTGAGGGCCTGAATCCTCCGCCGTCGGCGGCCGGTCGCTCATCGCTGCCATTCGGCCGAATGGCCGCCCGTTCGTGAGGTGTGGCCCAGGATGGGCACACGTGTACTGGTTCAGACACACACGTACCAGCGGACGGGACGGTTGATGGCGACCACAGGTCAGGTACGGGCGGACACGGAGCCCCGCAGCATCCAGCTCCCCGGCATCGTTCTCGGGGTGGGGCTCGGCGGGTTCGTGGACGGCATCCTGCTGCACCAGCTCCTCCAGTGGCACCACATGCTGACCAGTACGAACACCGACCGGATCGGGGTGAAGTACTACCCGGCGAACACGGTCTCCGGCCTGGAGATGAACACCGTGTGGGACGGTATCTTCCACGTCGTGTGCTGGGTCGCGGTCATCCTCGGCCTCGGAATCCTGTACTCCCGGGTCACCCACCACCGCCGCCGGGTGTGGACCTCGCGGGTGCTGTGGGGCTGGATCCTGGTCGGCTGGGGTGTGTTCAACGTCGTCGAGGGCCTCCTCGACCACCAGATCCTCGGCATCCACCACGTGCACGGCGGCCCGCACCAGATCTGGTGGGACATGGCGTTCCTGCTCCTGGGCGTCCTCCTGATCGCCGGCGGCTACCTCCTCCAGCGCTCGGGGAGCCCCTTCGATCCCGACGCCGAGAGCGCGGACGCCGACCTCACCGCCCGGCGGGTGTGATGCACCACGACATGCACGGGCACACGCCCCGGTCCGGCGCGGGCGGCGACGTGTGGGGCGTCCTGCTGCCCGCGCTCGCCATAGCCCTGCTCGCCGGCGCCTACCTCCTCCTGGTCGCACGGGCCCGTCGCCGCAACCCCGTCCAGGGCTGGAGCCGCCTGCGGACAGCGGCCTTCCTGACCGGGTGCCTGCTGCTCGCCCTGGCCCTGCTGCCGCCCCTGGCCCCCTTCGCGCACGGGGACTTCCGCGGACACATGGCGCAGCACATGCTCGTCGGCATGTTCGCGCCGCTCGCCCTCGTCCTCGGCGCACCGGTCAGCCTGGTGCTGCGCACCCTCCCCGCCGCCCGGGCCCGGGCGCTGACGGGCGTGCTGCACAGCCGCCCGGCACGCGTCGTCGCCCACCCGGTCACCGCGCTCGTCCTGAGCACGGGCACGCTCGCTCTCCTCTACTTCACGCCGCTCTACAACGCGACCATGGACCGGCCCGTACTGCACTGGCTGATGCATGTGCACTTCCTGCTGTCGGGCTGCCTGTTCGCCTGGGTCGTCGCCGGTCCCGACCCCGCGCCGGCCCGGCCCGGGGTGCCCGCACGGCTCGTCGTCCTCGGCGTCGCCGTCGCCGCGCACGCCACGATCTCCCAGCTGATGTACGGGGGCTTCCTCATCGACGTCCGCGCACCGGTCGAGGAGGTGCGGGCGGGCGCCCAACTCATGTACTACGGCGGCGACATCGCCGAACTGCTGCTCGCCGCCGCGCTCGTCGCGACCTGGCGGCCCGAGCGTCGGCGGAGGGTGCGGACGAACCCCGTGGCGACCGCCACGTAGGACGTAGGATCCGGCCGTGGAGACGACATGAGCGGCGCCTTACTCGTGATGGACGTCCAGCGGGCCGTCGTGGACATCGCGGTCGACGACCCGGCCTACCTGCCCCGCCTTCGCAGGGCGATCGACGCGGCGCGGCGGGCGGGCATCCCCGTGATCTACGTGGTCATCGCGCTGCGCCCGGGTCACCCCGAGGTCGGCACGCGCAACAGGGCGCTGCTCGGCATCAAGAAGGCGGGCCTCTACGTCGAGGGCGAGCCCGGCACGGAGATCCACCCCGAGATCGCGCCCTTGCCCGGCGAGGTGGTCGTCACCAAGCGGCGGGCGAGCGCGTTCTCGGGCAGCGATCTCGACACGGTGCTGCGCTCGCGCGGGATCACCCGTCTCGTCCTGAGCGGCATCGCCACGAGCGCCGTGGTCCTGTCGACCCTGTGCCAGGCGAACGACCTGGACTTCGGTCTTACCGTCCTCTCCGACGCGTGCGTGGACCCCGACCCCGAGGTGCACCGGGTCCTCACCGAGCGGCTGTTCCCCCAGTGGGCGGACGTCGTCACCGTCGACGCATGGGTCGCGGCCGTCGCCCCCGGTGCCTGAGGGCGCTGTCCGGCGGCCGCCCGCCTCACTGCCGAAGCGGGCCCGGCCGGTCAGCCGGCGCCTCCACCCGTGCGGTCGCACGCGCGGACGCCCGTACGCGCGGACACGCAGGCCGACACTCCCAGTCTCATCGGGAAAGCCGTGCGGGCAAGGGGCCAAGTGGCCCGCTTTTCCGACAAACGGCAGGGTAAGGACGTACCCATGAGGACTGGACGATGAGCGACAAGACCGAGGAACACCTCCTGGACGGGCTGAGCGTCGACGACTCCCAGCCGGAGCGGCCCATACTCCTGGACGAGGACGGGCGTCCGCTGCGCACCTGGCGCGAGAACTATCCGTACACGCGGAAGATGAAGCGCGCCGAGTACGAGCGGCAGAAGCGCCTGCTGCAGATCGAGCTGCTCAAGCTGCAGAAGTCCATTCGCGAGCAGGGGCAGCGCGTCATGGTGCTCTGCGAGGGACGCGACGCGGCCGGCAAGGGCGGCACCATCAAACGCTTCACCGAGCGGCTCAACCCGCGCGGCGCGCGCGTGGTCGCCCTGGACAAGCCGACCGAGCGGGAGGCGGGCCAGTGGTACTTCCAGCGCTACGTCACGCATCTGCCGAGCGCCGGGGAGATCGTCTTCTTCGACCGCTCCTGGTACAACCGCGCGGGCGTCGAGCCCGTCATGGGGTTCTGCACCCCGCAGGAGCACCACCAGTTCCTCCAGCAGGCGCCGCAGTTCGAGAAGATGCTCACCGACGACGGCATCATCCTGATCAAGTTCTGGTTCTCCGTCTCCCGCGCCGAGCAGCGCACACGGTTCGCGATCCGGCAGGTCGACCCCGTACGCCAGTGGAAGCTGTCCCCCACGGACGTCGCCTCGCTCGACCTGTGGGACGCCTACACCAAGGCGAAGGTGCAGATGTTCCGGGCCACGGACACCGATCACGCGCCGTGGACCGTGGTGAAGACCAACGACAAGCGCCGCGGACGGCTCGAGGCCATGCGCCACCTCCTGCTGCGGTGCGACTACGCCTCCCGGGACGAGGACGCCGTCGGCAAGCTCGACCCGCTCGTCATCGGCCCCGCCGACACCCTCCTGGAGGCGGGCGAGGACCCGGCGGACCTGTCGCCCAGCAGGCTCGCCGGTTATGTCGAGGGGCGGGGCCAGCACCCCTGACCGGCCCCTACCTGAAGCGGGAGGGCGGGGCGCGGAACGCGCGGGAGTAGGCCGCGGAGCGGCGGTCGAAGGTGCGCGTGCTCATCGCGGCGGCTCGCTGCCGGTGGTCGCGGTCACGGGCTGAGCCCGTGCCGGTCTCAGCGGGGCCTGCGGATGCGGATCGGGCCCCGGATCTCCTCCGTCGCCGATACGGGCTCGCCGCCCTGGGTGATCTCGGCCTCGCCCGCCTCGACGAGGCGCCGGGCGGCGCGGCGCGCGGGTTCCATCAGGTCGCGCCAGCCCTCGCCCTCGCCCGTGTAGACCTCGCGCGCGGCGTCGGACGGGCAGATGGAGGAGGTCGGGGCGCGACGGTCGAGGAGGTCGATGATGGCGCGCTCCAGGCGCCGCTGGGTCCTGGCGCCGCCCTCTCCACCGCTGTCGTCGCTCATGGTCCCAGTGTCGCACCGGTGTCCGCTCGGGGCCTCGTTGTCAGTGCCTCCTCCTAGAGTGAGAACAACATTCGGGGAGCACCTGAGGGGGAGGCGGAATCATGTCCGCACGCAGGATTCAGCACAAGGTGAATCACGTCGCGCTCGTCGTGGACTGTTCGGGTTCCATGCGGCCGCACCAGAATCAACTGGTGCGGGTGGTGGACGAGTTCGTGGCCGGACTCAAGGCCGAATCGGACAGCCTCGGGCACGAGACCCGGATCAGCCTCTATTCCTTCGACCACCGTGTCGAGAATCTGGTCTGGGACATGGATGTGAAGCATCTTCCGTCCATGCGCGGGCTTTATCAGGTGGTCGGTGGTGCCACCGCGCTCATCGAGGCCTCGGTGAAATCGCTGGACGACCTGGAACACATCTGGGAGGAGTACGGCGAGCACAGTTTCCTCCAGATCGTGGTGACGGACGGCGAGGAGAACGCGTCGGGCGGCGACCGGCGCCACGACGGCGACATGAGCGTCCTCGGCCCGTGGCTGGACCGCATCACGGCGAAGATGGGCGCGCTGCCCGGCCACTGGACCTCCGCGATCCTCGTACCGAACTCCCTGGCCAAGCGCACCGCGCAGAACTACGGCTTCCCCGCGGGCAACATCGCGATCTGGGACGCGGACTCCAAGGAGGGCGTCGAGGAGGCCATCGGCACGGTGCGCGCGGCGGCCACCAGCTTCCTGCGGGGGCGGGAGCAGGGCGTGCGCGGAACGAAGAACCTCTTCGCGGTCGGCCAGGACATATCCGTCGACGAGGTACGCGCGAACCTCGACCCGATTGCGGCCGACAAGTACCGGCTCCTCAAGGTCGACAAGGAAATGGACATCCGCTCCTTCGTCAACTCCCATCCGGGCGTGACCTATGAGCGCGGCGCCTGCTATTACCAACTCGGCGCCCGCGTCCAGGTCCAGCCGGACAAGGAAGTCGTCGTCGTCGAGAAGGACACGGACCGCGCTTACACGGGAGACGCGGCACGCAGCCTTCTGTTCGGCACGGGAATACAGGGAACCGTCTCGGTGAAGGCCGGAAACAATCCGAAGCTGGAGGTCTATGTGCAGAGCCGCTCGGTGAACCGGAAACTCAAGGCGAATACGCGCTTGCTCATCATGCTCTGACCGCTGGGCTCGGCTGAGCTCGGGACTCGGACAGGAACTCGGAAAGGAACACCGGCCGTGAGAGTCGAGATCCCCCAACTCCTGCGGGACACCTGCGCCCAGTACGGCGAGGGCGTCCCCTACGCCCTCAAGGTGACGGCCGAGCGGCTGGCCGCATCCCCGGACATGGGGCACCCGTCCTCGATACCCGGCATCCTGACCATGATCGTCGACGGCGACCAGTTCGAGGACTGCCCCACCCTGGCCGTCGGTTACCTCCGCGAGCCGGACCGCATGCAGATCCGCTACGTGAGTCCGGTGACCGACGAGGAATCCGAGAAGACCACGTCAGGGGCCGAGGACACCGCAGAGCAGGGCGCCGGGCGGGAGCGCCCGGACCCTGCCGCCGAGGCGGTCACCGTCCGGCAGGTCGCCGACGCCTGGGGGCGCGTCACCGGCTGGCTGAAGCGCCGTGCCCCGGACTCCTACGCGGCGCTCCGCGCCGGTGCCGCACCGGCCGAGATCGCCGCGCTGGAGGCCGAGTTCGGCATACCGGTCCCCGTCGAGCTCCGCGTCCTGTGGCTGCTGACCGGTGGGGAGAACGGATGTGACGGGCGTGGGTGTCTGCTCGACAACTGGGCGCTGCTGCCCCTGGACGCGGTCGCCAGGCAGTACCGGATGAGAAGGAGGCTGAACCCGGGGTGGGAGCAGACCTGGATACCCGTCGCCGCCCTGGGTGCCACCGACACGACGAGCGGCTTGTATCTGGACGCCGCGACCGGCCTCCTGGGCCGCTGGTCCCGGTACGACGAGCCGCCCGGTGAGGATCTTGACACCCTCGTCACCTATCTGGAGGAGGTCGCCGACTCGCTCGAAGCCCCGGCTCTGGCCACGAAGGGACGGCCCGGCCTGATCGGCGGGGCGTTGGTGTGGCGCGGGCGCGTCGAGGCGGGGCAGGAGGAGCGGTGGCGGCCCGTCGTCAGCGGCTGACCGCGATGCGGCCGGTGACGGCGCTCATCGATGCTCATGGCCTACGAGGACGGGGTCAGCCCGCGCAGGCGCTGGTCCAGTTCCCGCTGGTAGAAGTCGATGAAGCCGTCGGGGTCGGGCCCGGCGTTCTGCATCACGAGCCGGTCGAACCCGGCGTCCACGAAGGGCTGCGCCACCTCGACGTAGCGGTCCGGATCGGAGCCGCACGCGAACTTGGCGAGGATGTCCTCCTTGCGGACGGTGGAGGTCGCCGCCTCGAAGTTGGCCGGGTTGGGCAGCTCGCTCATCACCTTCCAGCCGGTGACCGCCCAGCGGGAGGTGTCGAGGGCGGCCTGCGCGCCCGCGTCCTCGTCGGGGGCCCACGCCATGGGGACCTCGACGTAGCGCGGCCCGTCGCCGCCCGCCGCGCGGTAGGCGTCGACGATCTCGCTCTTGTCCTCGGTCGCGAACAGCCCGTCACCGAGGTCGGCGGCGATCCGGGCCGCGAGCGGCCCGGCGGCCGCCACCGCGATGACCGGCGCCTCCGGCGGCAGGTCGAAGACGCGGGCGTCGTCGAGGTGCAGGTGCTTGCCGTGGTACGAGCGGTAGCCGCCGCTCCAGAGCAGCCGGATGATCTCCAGGGCCTCGCGCAGCAGGGCGTGCCGCTCCGGGACGGAGTTCGGGAAGCCGTGCCCGGTGACGTGCTCGTTGAGCCGTTCGCCGGAGCCGACGCCGAGGGTGAAACGGCCGTCCGAGAGCAGCGCGAGCGTCGCGGCCGCCTGGGCGATGATCGCCGGATGGTAGCGGACGGTCGGGCAGGTCACGCCGGTGGCGAGGCCGATCCGCTCGGTCTTCGCCGCGATCGACCCGAAGACCGTCCAGGCGAAGGGCGAGTGCCCCTGCACGTCCAGCCAGGGATGGTAGTGGTCGCTCATCTCCACGAAGTCGAAGCCCGCCTGCTCGGCGAGGACGGCCTGGCGAACCAGTTCGTCGGGGCCGAACGCCTCCGCGGCCAGCTTGTAGCCGATCTGCACCTTGTCCTCTTTCCCGCCGAAGCCCGCGCTCCGCGCCGGACCCCGACCGGCCGGAAGCGCCGCATACGCTGACAAATAGATCCGCACCTCACGCTGCCACGTCGACGCCGGGCGCGCATGTCACCGGGGCGTCCGGCCGAACGTCCGGTCATGCCTCCGGGACGTTTCACCGCACCCCCTGCGGCAAGGCGCCGTGAGGACATGATCTTCACGAGCGCCCCGGCGGCACACGCACGCCGTCCGGTGGTGGACAGGAGGCCCAGGTGCGGGAGAACCGCCACATCGCCGGTACGAGCGCGGAGGCGGGCCGTGTGCGGCGGCGCGCGCTGATCACCGCGGGGGCCGCGAGTGCCGTCGCGGTGGCCGCCGGGTGCGGCACGTCCGACGCCCGGGACACCGGTGCGGGCTCCGCGCCGGGGACCTCGTCGAAGCCCGCCTCGCCCAGCTCGCGCTCCGCCTCGCCGCAGGCCACCCGCCACCGGCCCGAACTGCCGCGCGGCGGGCGCCGGATCTTCCCTGAGCACCGGCTCGTCGGCTACTGCGGGCTGCCCGGCGCCGCCGCCCTCGGCCGCCTCGGCACCGGCGACCTCGACGACCGTGTCGCGGAGATCGAACGGCGGGGCCGCGCCTACGCCGACGGCCGCACGGTCCTCCCGGTCCTGGAACTCCTGGCGGTCGTCGCCAACTCGAGCGCCGGGCCCGACGGCCTGTACCGCGGCCGCACCCCCGACGCCACGATCCGCACCTTCCACAAGGCCGCCCGCGACCACAAGGCGCTGCTCCTGCTGAACATCCAGCCGGGCCGCGCCTCCGTCCTCGACGAGGTGAAGGCCCTGCGGAAGTGGCTGGCCGAACCGGACGTCGGGATCGCCGTCGACCCGGAGTGGGAGATGGGCCCCGGTCAGGTGCCGGGCGACACCTACGGCCGCACGAGCGGCGCCGAACTCACCCGCATAGCCGCCTACCTGGCCTCCCTCGTGGAGGAACACGACCTGCCGGAGAAGGTGTTCGTCTACCACCAGGTCGCCGAGTCGGTCGTCCAGGACGAGCAGCGCCTGAAGATCCCCGACGGGGTGGCCGTCGTCAAGAGCGCCGACGGCATCGGCTCGCCGCACCTCAAGCGCGAGACCTGGCACCGGCTGGTCGACACGCTCCCGCCGCGCCTGCACACCGGGTTCAAGCTGTTCTTCGAGGAGGACGCGGAGGGCGGCAGCCGCCTCATGACACCGGACGAGGTCCTGGCCCTGACCCCGCGTCCGGGTTACGTCATGTACGAATGAGCCGCCGGTGCAGCCGGGTGAACGCCGCGCACACCCCCGGCAGGAGCACCGGCGGCACCAGAAGCAGCGCCAGGCCCAGGGGCAGGACCTCCATCAGCACACCGGTCACCCACACGTTGCCGTCGCTGAGCCGCAGCATCCCGAGCCCGGCGGGGTGGGCGAGCGGCCCGACCGCGTACATCGCCAGCCGTACGAGGACCACGGCGGCCACGGCCACCAGCGCGACCATGCCGAACGCACGCCACCGCGCGCGCCGGGTCAGCACCCAGGAGCGGTACAGGGCGGCGAACGGATTGCGGCCCCCGACGACCGTCTCGGCGGTCGCCACCGCCAGGCGGGAGTACAGCAGCAGGCCGAGGCCCGCCATGGCTGCCGGGAACAGCCAGTCCGTCCACGACTCGTCGGCGCGTGCCGCGCGGTACCCCGACAACCAGGCCGCCACGCCCGCGGCGCCCACCGCCAGCCAGGTCAGCCCGCTGACCACGAAGGCCGCGGGCAGGCGGCGACGGCTGCGCCGCCACAGCTCGCCGGCGGAGAGCGGGCCGGCACCGTCGTCGCGCGCGGCGTGCGACGCGGCGACCGCGTATGCGCCGAGCAGGACGGAGACGACCAGCACGGCGAGGACGAGGAACAGCGGCGTCACCATGAAGAAGACCCTGGCCAGCTCGGGCATCGAGCCGTCGGCGTAGGCGTAGTAGGAGTCCTCGTCGGCGATGCTGCGGTCCGCGTACTCCCGGACGCGTCCGAAGGTGTCCCAGGCGGCGGCGAAGGCGCCGGCCAGGATCGCGCAGCCGAGCACGGCCGTCAGGGCGGAGACCCGGAGGGTGAATCCGTACAGCGCGGCCGGCCGTCGTCCGTCGTGTCGCATGGGCTGGTCCGACCTCCGCACGGTTCCGGGTGACGGTGGTCAGGACGCCGTGCGGGGCGTGCGGGGTTCCCGGCGCCGGTTCAGGCCACGGGCGGCAGCGCCAGCCACTCCCGCCAGCTGAGGTCGCGGCCGATGCGGCGGGGCTTCCGGAACGGCCAGTCGGCGGCGATCCACCGCGGCACCAGCGCGTCGAGCGCCCGCTCCTCCGCGCTGCCGACGAGGTCGTCCACGACCCACCAGGAGATCTCGGCGTCGGCGCCGGTGCGCTCGGGCGGGTCGACGTAGACGCAGCCGAGGAGCTTCGTCTCGTCCTCGTCCAACAGGGCGTAGTTGAACGACTGGTGGGCCGCTATCTCCTTCTCGTGGCGCAGCAGGTCGATGCGGTCCTCGTCGTACGTCATCGTCGCCGCGGGCCAGCCCCAGGCGGGGCCGAAGATCTCCCACAGGCGCTCGCGCGAGCCCATGACGGCGGGGTAGTCGATCGGGGTGTCGGCCTCGCGGATGGGGCGCAGGTGCAGCGCGGTGGTGGGCACGGGGACGTGGACGGGGTGGACGAAATCGTCGGGCAGCCAGCTCATGAGGGGCGAGAGTACAGCCGAAGGCCCCGCGCACCGACTGGTTTTACCGGCGGTCCCGCAGCGGCGGCCGCCTCCCGCCAAGACGCCCGCCTCCGCGGTGGCCGGCCGCCTCCCGGGCGGCTCACCTCACGCCAGCACCTCATGGTTGGCCCAGGCGACCTTGTACGGGTGCCGCGCCTGCCAGTGAGCGATGACGTCGTGCAGGGCGGGCACGGTGAACGCCTTCGCGAGGGTGTCCATGTCGGCGACGGCGAACCGCACGACCACGGTCGCGATCAGGGCCGGGATCGCCTCCTCCCCGGGGACGGGCAGGTGGCGGCGGGCCGCGAAGGACTGGACGAGGCCGCTGTCGGCCATGACGCGTTCGATGTCCGCGAGGTACTGGTCGAGGTCGGAGTCGGGCGGGGTCTCGTCGAAGGAGACGATCATCGTGTGCTGGATCATGTGGCCATTCTTGGCCGCACCGACCCCGGCCGTCCAAGACCGGTCGGCCATCCGGCGATAACCTGTGGGCATGGATGAGCGAGACCCCTGGCCCCCGGACGAGCTGGAGACCCGCGAACTCCGCTACGTCGTCGCGGTCGCGGAGGAGCTGCACTTCGGCCGGGCCGCCGCCCGGCTGTCGATCGCGCAGCCGGCGCTGTCGAAGGCGGTCCGGCGCGTCGAGGCGCGGCTCGGTGTCCCGCTCTTCGTCCGCTCCAGCCGCCACGTCGAACTGACCCCGGCGGGTGAGGCGCTCCTCGAACACGGACGGCACGCGCTGAACGCGGTCGCCGCCGCCGTCCGCAGGGCCCGCGGCGCCGGTGACAGCCGGGCCCCGCTGCGGCTCGTGCTCAAGCCCGGCGGCGACGCGGGCCTGCTGTCCGGGCTGCTCGCCGCCTACGCGCAAGAGCCGGATGCCCGGCGGGTCGACATCCTGTTCAGCGGCCCGGCCGACCGGACCGACTTCCTGCGCGACGGACGGGCCGACGTGGGCCTGCTCCACACGCCGTTCGACGCCCTCGACGGACTCGACCACGAGCCGCTGCACACCGAGGGCCGGGTCGCCGTCGTCCCGGCCGGTCACCGGCTCGCCGGGCGCGCGGCCGTGCGGATGGCGGACCTGGAGGGCGAGACGCTGCCGCGTTGGCCGGGCGTACCGGGTGCGCCCGCGGGCGGCGGTACCGGCCCCGAGGTCGCCGACGTGGTCCAGCTCCTGCACATGATCACGACGGACCGGATGATCGCGGTACTGCCCCGCTCCCTGGTCGCACCGCTCCCGCCAGGCCTGGTCGCCGTACCGGTGGCCGACGCTCCGGCGAGCACCCTCGTCCTCGCGTGGAACGAGCGGGACCGCCGACCCGTGGTCGCCTCGTTCGTCGCGGCCGCGCAGAGACTGGGCGAGGAGAGCCCGGAGTGATCAGCGACACACTCGTACAGGCGTCCGGACAGGGTTGAGAGTCAAGATCGGGGACACCCCATAGCAGGATGTGCTGCGGGGGCGGTCGTAATCACTGGGGAGTGTCAGACCGCCCCCGCACCACTCTGTCCGGGCGCGGCCGTCGAGCCGCGCGGGGTGAGCGTCGGTCGCGGTACCGGGTGCGCCGGAACCCGCTCGCCCTCCAGGATGTCGTGGAGCGTACGGGCGACGTCGGCGCCGAAGGCGTGGATGTCATGGCTCATCGCGGAGAGCGTCGGGTGGGTGAGGCGGCACAGCTGCGAGTCGTCCCAGGCGAGCAGGGAGAGGTCGGCGGGGACACGGAACCCCATCTCGGCGGCGACCGAGAGTCCGGCGACCGCCATCAGGTCGTTGTCGTAGAGGATCGCCGTGGGGCGGCGCGCGGCGGTGAGCAGCGAGCGGGTGGCCCTGGCGCCCGACGCGCCGGAGAAGTCCGTGTCCACCTGCAGTCCGGCGCCGAGCCCGAGCCGGCCCATGGCCCTGGCGAACGCGGTGCGGCGGATCACGCTGTGCCCCAGCTCCGGTGAGCCGCCCACGCGGGCGATGGCGCGGTGCCCCAGCGCCGCGAGATAGCGCACCGCTTCGGCGACCGCCGTGGCGTCGTCGGTCCAGCGCGAGGTGAACGGCCGCGTCAGGGACGGGTGGCCGACCGCGACGGCCGGTATTCCGAGCCGGGCGAGGACGGGCCCGCGCGGATCGTGCTCGCGGAAGTCGACCAGGACCGAGCCCGCGATCCGCCGGGTCCGCCACCAATGGCTCTGCAGGGCGATCTCCTCGCCCACGGTCCGCACCAGGCGCAGGAGCACCGCGCCGCAGTGGTCCGAGACGACGCTCTCCAGACCCGACAGGAACTCCATGTAGAAGGGTTCCAGGCCGAGTTGGCGCGCGGGCCGCCGCACGACGAGGCCGATCGTGCCCGCGCCCTGCCGGTTGCGGGTCCCCGCCGCACGGTTCGACCGCCAGCCCAGGGCTTCGGCGGCGGCGAGGATGCGGGCCCGGGTCGCGTCGGAGACGCCCGGCCTGCCGTTGACGGCCAGGGAGACGGCGGCGCGGGAGACCCCGGCGCGGGCCGCGACGTCGTGGATGGTCACCCGCTGTTCACCCATACGGCCACCCGTCGCTCGTCCATGAGGCGCTCCCCATAGACCGGTTGAGTCGACAACTGCCCAGCTCGGCAGGAAAGGGACTCGGGAAAGCCCTTGCATTACTTGCATTTTACTTAACTTGCTCAACGCCTAGACAACGATGTCGGCGGTGTGCAAAGTGTCCCGCCAGCACGGTCTCCATCCACTCCCCCCTTGGAAGGGAACCCGTCCCCATGAGCACAGCTCTGCACAGAAAACCGCTGACACGGGCGCGCGGCCTCACGCTGCTCACCGCTCTTGTCGTCTCCGCTCTCGTGGCGCTGACGCTGGTACCCGACGCCGAGGCGTTCCCCAGCCGCTCCCGGCAGCAGGTGATCGACTACCTCAAGTCCATCAGCGGCTCGAACATCGTCTCCGGTCAGCACAACAAGGAACCGGCCAGCAACCCCGGCCAGTACACCCAGCAGGTCAAGGACATCACCGGCCAGTACCCGGGCCTGTGGGGCGGTGACCTGATGTTCAACGCCACGGACGTGGCGAACCGCCAGCGCGTGATCGACCAGGCGAAGACCGAGTGGAACAACGGCTCGCTGGTGACGCTGACCTGGCACGTCTGCCCGCCCACCCAGGGCAGCTCCTGTGCCTTCGAGGGCGGCGTCAAGTCGAGCATCAGCGACACCCAGTTCAACCAGATCGTCACCGACGGCACGTCGCTGAACACCGCGTGGAAGCGCCGCCTCGACGAAGCGGTGCCCTACCTCAACCAGCTGAAGAGCGCGGGCGTGCCCGTCCTCTTCCGTCCGCTGCACGAGATGAACGAGACGTGGAACTGGTGGGGCCACCGCCCCGGCGCCAACGGCAGCGCGAAGCTCTACAAAATCACGCACGACTACCTCGTCGGCAAGGGCCTGGACAACCTGATCTGGGTGTGGAACGTCCAGGACAACCCCGCGGGCGGCTGGTCGAACTACTACCCGGGCTCCGCTTACGTGGACGTCGTGTCCCTGGACGTCTGGTACAAGAGCTACCCCAGCTCGTCGGACTACTCGCAGATGCAGTCCATCGCGGCGGGCAAGCCGATCGCCCTCGCCGAGACGGGGAAGATCCCCACCGCCTCGCTGCTCGACAGCCAGACCCGCTGGGCCTACTTCATGATGTGGTCCGAGCAGTTGCGGGGCCAGAACAGCAACACCGAGATCCAGAACGGCTACTTCCACCCGCGCGTCCTCAACCAGGGTGAGGTGAAGCTGTAATACCACCGGAGGTCATCCGTGGATGACTGTGGCCCGTCCCCCGAGAGGGGCGGGCCAGAGTCATGTGTGCGGTCGGCCGGTCAGCCGCGTCGGGCGCGCGGCGCCGCCGTCGAGGCACGGGGTGTCAGCGACGGCATGGGCACCGGGTGGGACGTGACGGTCCTGCCCTCGATGAGGTCGAACAGCACACGGGTGACATCGGCGCCGAAGCCGTGCACGTCATGACTCATCGCCGACAGGGTCGGGTGGGTGAGCCGGCACAACTGCGAGTCGTCCCAGGCGAGCAGGGACAGCTCGTCCGGCACGGAGACACCCATCTCGGCGGCCACACCGAGCCCGGCCACCGCCATGATGTCGTTGTCGTAGACGATGGCGGTGGGCCGCTCCGCGCGCAGCAGCAGCGAGCGGGTGGCCCGCGCGCCCTCCTCACCCGCGAAGCCGGACGCCATCTGCAGCGTGCCGTCGAGCCCCAGCGACTCCAGGGTGCCGCGGAACGCCTCCTCGCGGATGGCGCTGTGGCCCAGGGCCTCCGGACCGCCGACCCGGCCGATCCTCCGGTGGCCGAGGGCGGCCAGGTAGCGCACCGCCTCGGCCATGGCGGTGGCGTCGTCGGTCCACACCGACGGGATGCCGCCCGTCAGATCGGGGTGGCCGACGGCGACCGCCGGCATACCCAGCTCCCTGAGCGGGCCGATGCGCGGGTCGTCCTGGTCGAAGTCGACGAGGACGGACCCGCCGATCTGCCGCTCGCGCCACCACGTCTGCTGCAGCTCGATCTCCTCCTCCCGGCTGCTGACCAGGCGGAGCAGCAGGGAGCACGAGCGCTCGGCGAGGACGGACTCGATGCCGGAGATGAACTCCATGTAGAACGGTTCGAGCCCGAGGAGCCGGGCCGGCCGGCAGATCGCCAGGCCGACCGTGTCCGTGTGCTGCCGGGACAGGCTGCGCGCCGAGGAGTTCGGCGCCCAGCCCATCTCCCGGGCCACCGCGAAGATCCGCTCCCGGGTCGCCTCGGAGAGCCCCGGTTTGTGGTTGAACGCGATGGAGACCGCGCCCTTGGAGACCCCGGCGGCGGCCGCGACGTCCTTGATGGTGACGCGCTGCGTGGGAGCGCTCACGCGGGTTCCACGCAGAAGAGGGCGGCCCGTACGGTGTTGGCGCCCGCGCCCCGCGTGCCGTGCACACGGATGCGGGTGGACTCACCGGGCAGCAGGGTGATCAGGCCGCGCTCGGCCCGGGCGTGCGGGTCGATGCGGTCGGCCTGGAGGAGCAGGTCGCGTACGAGAGTCTGGGCGGTCACCACGACATCGACTGTATCCCGCTCCTGGCCGACGGTCTCGACGGCGATGTCGAACCGGGGCTCCGGGTAGTCGAAGTCCTTGTCGCGTGCCTCGAAGTGCAGGGCGCGCAGCTCGTCGGCGTCGGCGACGAGGTACTCCTTGCCGGAGCCCGTGGCCGGGGTGACCTCCGGCGGCACGGGCAGCCGTACGGTCTCGCGCGGCCCTGCGCTCAGCCCGAGGGAGACGCGGGCGGCGAGGGTGCCGTCGGCGCGCATCAGGCGCAGCGTCACGTCGCAGCTCCACGGCGTGGGGCCCTGGTTGGACAGGACGAGTTCGGGGCCCTCGGCGCCGGGCTGCACGGTGAGCAGGCGGTCGGCGTAGAGGCGGCGCAGCTCGTGGTAGAGGGGCTTGAGGCGGCCGTCGCCGTCGATCGCGGCCCAGGAGCTGACCGGCCAGCAGTCGTTGATCTGCCAGACGACGGTGCCGGCGCAGCGCGGCCAGTTGGAACGCCAGTGCTCGATGCCGGTGGCGACGGCGCGGGCCTGGGTCACCTGGGTGAGGTAGTGCCAGCGGTCGAAGTCGCCCTCGGGCAGCGTGAAGTGGCGGGCGACGCCGCGGTTCAGCTTGCCGTTGCCGTCCTCGGCCTTCTGGTGGTGGAGCATGCCGGGCGAGTCGGGGGCCAGTTCCTCGCCGGGCAGGGCGCGGCGCAGGGTGGCCATGGCCGGGGGCGCCTGCCAGCCGAACTCGGAGACGAAGCGCGGCACGTCGGCGCGGTACTCGGTGAAGTCCTGCCGGTTCCACACCTCCCACGAGTGGTAGGTGCCGTGGTCGGCGTCGTTGGGGTGGTGGTCCCACGAGCCCGACCAGGGGCTGCCCGCCATGTAGGGGCGGGTGGGGTCGAGTTCGGCGACGACGCGGGGCAGCAGGCCGAGGTAGTAGCCCTCGCCCCAGGAGTCGCCCGCGAGCTGCTCCTCCCACTCCCAGTCGCGGAAGCCCCACAGGTTCTCGTTGTTGCCGTTCCAGGCGACGAGGCTGGCGTGCGGCATGAGGCGGACGACGTTGTCGCGGGCCTCGGCCTCGACCTCGCCGCGCAGCGGCTGCTCCTCGGGGTAGGCGGCGCAGGCGAAGAGGAAGTCCTGCCAGACCATGAGGCCGAGCTCGTCGCAGATATCGTAGAACGCCTCGTCCTCGTAGATGCCGCCGCCCCAGACGCGGACGAGGTCGACGTTGGCGGCGGCGGTCTGTTCGAGGCGGGTGCGGTAGCGCTCAGGGGTGATGCGGGAGGGCAGCACGTCGTCGGGGATCCAGTTGACGCCGCGCACGAAGATACGGGTGCCGTTGACGACGAAGGTGAATCCTGTGCCCTGCTCGTCGGCGGAGCGGTCGATCTCGATCGTGCGGAAGCCGACGCGCCGCTGCCAGGTGTCGAGCTGCCCGCCTTCGGCGGTGAGCGTCAACTCGACGTCGTAGAGCGGCTGTTCACCGTAGCCACGCGGCCACCACAGGTCGACGTCGGGGACGTCGAGGACGAGGGTGAGGCTCTCGCCGTCGGTCTCGGTGGTGGCCGTGATCCCGGCGACGGTGGCGTGTGCGGCGAGCCGGCGGCCGGCGCCGCCGGCGGTGCGCTCCAGGTCGACGCGGAGTTCCACGCGACCACGGGTGCCGTCCACGGTGACCAGCGGGCGGACCTGGGCGATGCGCGCGGTCGACCAGCGTTCGAGCCGGACCTGGCGCCACATGCCCGCGGTGACGACGGTCGGCCCCCAGTCCCAGCCGAAGCTGCACGCCATCTTGCGGATGTACTGGAACGGCTCGGGATAGGCGTTGGGCCGCTCCCCCGTCAGCGCCTTGACGGCGTTCGCCTCGTCGTAGGCGGAGTCGAAGGTGACGTCGAGCGCGCCGGAACGGCCCGTGACGTCGAAGCGGTAGGCGCGGTGCATGTTGCGGGTGCGCCCCAACTCCTCTCCGTCCAGGGCGATGCGGGCCACGGTGTCCAGGCCGTCGAAGACCAGGTCCGTGCGCTCGAAGGCGCCGGCCGCGGTCTCCTCGGCCGGCAGGTCCCGGCTGTAGGTCCACGCGCGGCGGCCCACCCAGGCGATGTACTGCTCGTTCCGCCCGATGAACGGGTCCGGAATCAGGTCGGCGGCGAGCAGGTCGGCGTGGACGCAGCCGGGGACCTGGGCGGCGATGCGCGTCCCTTCGTGCTCGAGACTCCATCCCTCGCTGAGCTGGGCGGTGGCCTTCATAGGGCGACTCCAATCGGACGGACGCGGGCCCGGGTTCGTATGAGACGTCCGCCAACCTAACCCCTGGTTCATTAACCGGTCTAGTCCTCGTTCAGTGGCGACGGCCCCACCCATCAGCCCTGGTGAAGCGCTTGCGCACACCGGTCCGCCTCAGAGCACGGTAACGATTGGGTATCGCGGCGGAAATCGAGGCTTTACCGGTTCATAGATGGCTGACATAGTCGCCGTCAGCCCGCTGGGCCTGAGCCGTGACCCTTGGAAGGAGTTGGGCACATGAGGACGAAGCCGCTGAGCGCGATGGCGCTGGCCGCCGCACTGCTGACCGTCGCGGGGTGCGGCGGCGGAGGGAGCTCCTCGGGGGAGGCGGCCGGCTCTCCCTCCGATCCCGCCAAGGTGTCGGGCACCATCACGGTGCTCACCAACCGCACCGACCTCGTGCAGGACGGCACGATGAAGAAGTACGCCGCCGAGTTCAAGAAGACGTACCCCAAGGTCGGCGTGAAGTTCCAGGGCATCACCGACTACGAGGGGGAGGTGAAGATCCGGATGAACACCGAGAACTACGGTGACGTCCTGCTGATCCCCGGCGCGATCGCCAAGGGCGACTACCCCAAGTTCTTCGCCCCGCTCGGCGACACCAAGGACATGGCCAAGAACTACCGCTTCACCGGCAAGACCGACGTCAAGGGGAAGACGTACGGCATAGCCAACTTCGGCACCGCCAACGGCTTCGTCTACAACAAGGCCGTCTGGAAGAAGGCCGGCATCGAGGAGTGGCCGACCAGCCCGGAGGAGTTCCTGGCCGACCTGAAGAAGGTCAAGGACAAGACCGGAGCCACCTACTACACCAACTTCAAGGACGGCTGGCCGCTCAGCGGCGCCTGGACCAACAACGTCGGCTCGGTCACGTGCGACGGCAAGGCGTGGGACGGGCTGGCCTCGGCCGACAAGCCGTGGCAGTCCGGCAGCGAGCTGAACACCGTCGACACGCTCCTCTACGACATCGTGCACGACAAGCTGGCGGAGAAGGACCCGACGACCACCAACTGGGAGGACTCCAAGACCCAGCTGGCCAAGGGCAGGATCAGCAGCATGATGCTCGGCTCCTGGGCCGTGAACCAGATGCGCGGCGCCGCGAAGGACGCCGGGGAGAACCCGGACGACATCGGCTTCATGCCGTTCCCCGCGCAGAAGAACGGCAAGTACTGCGCCACGCTCGTCTCCGACTACCAGCTCGCCGTGAACACGCACTCCGACCACAAGCCGGCCGCCCGCGCCTGGATCGACTGGTTCACCGAGAAGTCCGGCTTCGCCGCCAAGGAAGGTGGCGTCTCGGCGCTCACCTCCATCAGCTTCCCCGAGGTCCTGAAGCCCTTCCAGGACAACGATGTCACCCTCATCGAGCGCTCCGAGGCCAAGACGGAGCAGGTCAACGCGATCGACGACGCCGCCGAGATCGGTCTGTCCAAGCCCGACTACCGGCAGAAGCTGATCGACATCGCCCGCGGCGCCCAGAAGGGGTCCCTCCAGGACTACTTCGCCGACCTGGACAAGCGCTGGGCCGAAGCGGCCTCGGTCGCGGGGAACTGAACCACCCGCGCACCGAACCACCCGCGCACGCGCACGGGGCCCGCGCTCTCCGTCCGGGCCGGGCCCCGTCCGCCAGTCGCCCAGTCGCTCGTCCTGCTCGTCGCGGACCATGAAAGGGCCGTCCCGCATGACCCACACCACTTCGAAAGCGCCACCGGCACCGGGGCGGCGCGCCGCACCCGCCCGGGGCCGCTCCCGCCGCAGCGCCCCGCCCGCACGGTCCTGGCGCGACCACCCGATCCGCAAAGTCACCCCGTGGCTGTTCCTGATCGCGCCGCTCGCGCTGCTCGTCACGTTCACCTACGTGCCCGTGGGCAACATGATCTACTACAGCTTCACGGACTGGGACGGCGTCAGCCCCGACCGGAACTACACGGGGTTCGACAACTACACGCAGCTGTTCACGCGCCCCGAGCTGTTCCGCGTCTTCTTCGTCAGCTTCTACTACCTGGCCGCGTCGGCCGTGCAGATCGTGATCGCGCTGTACTTCGCGACGCTCCTCAGCTTCGACCTGCGCTTCCGCAACTTCTTCAAGGGGATCCTCTTTTTCCCCTACCTGATCAACGGCGTCGCCATCGGCTTCGTCTTCCTCTACTTCTTCCAGGACGGCGGCACGCTCGACTCGGTCCTCTCCTGGTTCGGCGCCGGCTCCGACCACGCCTGGCTCGGCGACCCCGAGTCGGCCAACACCTCGCTCGCCGGGGTCTCCGTCTGGCGGTTCACCGGTCTGAACTTCGTGCTCTTCCTCGGCGCGATCCAGTCGATCCCCGGTGAGCTGTACGAGGCCGCGCAGCTCGACGGGGCGAGCCGCTGGCAGCAGTTCCGGCACATCATCGCGCCGGGCATCCGGCCGGTGCTGAGCCTCAGCGTCATCCTGGCGATCTCCGGCTCGCTCGCCGTCTTCGAGATCCCGTACATCATGACCGGCGGCGCGACCGGCACGTCGACCTTCGTCATCCAGACGGTCAAACTCGCCTTCCAGTTCAACAAGACGGGCCTGGCCTCGGCCTGCGCCGTCGTGCTGCTGCTGATCATCCTGGTCGTCACCTGGATCCAGCGGCGGCTCGTGCCCGACGACAAGGTGGACCTCGTATGACCACGCTCACCACGGACGAACGGCCCACCGCGCGCGGCGGCCGGTTCCGCTTCTCCACGGCGCTGAGCTACCTGTCGCTCGTCGTCGCCTCGCTCGTCGTCCTCGTCCCCCTGGTCGTCATCTTCCTGACCTCGCTCAAGACGTCGCGGGAGGTGGCCGACGGCGGCGCGCTCAGCCTGCCGCACGACTGGTTCAACCTGTCCAACTACGCCACCGCGTTCACCGACGGACACATGCTCACGGCGTTCGGGAACACGGCGTTCATCCTGCTGTTCTCCATCACCGGGACCGTGCTCATCGGCTCCATGACGGCGTACGCCATCGACCGCTTCGAGTTCCGGTTCAAGAAGACGGTGATGGCCCTGTTCCTCATCGCCACCCTGGTCCCCGGCGTGACGACCCAGGTCGCGACCTTCCAGGTCGTCAACAGCTTCGGCCTGGTGGACACGCGGTGGGCGCCGATCCTGCTGTACATGGGCACGGACATCGTGTCGATCTACATCTTCCTGCAGTTCATCCGGGGTATTCCGGTCTCGCTCGACGAGGCGGCCCGGCTGGACGGAGCCAACACCTTCACCATCTACCGGAAGATCATCCTGCCGCTGCTCAAGCCGGCGATCGCGACGGTCGTCATCGTCAAGGGCATCACGACGTACAACGACTTCTACATCCCGTTCCTCTACATGCCCTCCGAGGACAAGGGGACGATCTCGACGGCCCTCTTCCGCTTCAAGGGGCCGTTCGGCGCGCACTGGGAGGCGATCTCCGCCGGGGCGATCCTGGTGATCCTTCCGACGCTGCTCGTCTTCCTCTTCCTGCAGCGCTACATCTACAACGGGTTCGCGCAGGGGGCCACCAAGTAGGTGAAGTGGAGGAGCGGAAGCGGAAGTTGACACGTGGAGTTTCCGCGAACGGGTTGTGTTGAACGTGTGAGCGAATCAGGATGGGGGCGCCTCCCACGCTTCGCGCTCCTCCTGCCCGCCCGCACCCTCCCTCCCTCACCCTCTCTTGCCCGAAGGGGTTCGCCATGCCCGAAGCTCTGCCCCCGCTGTGGCTCCAGGGCCGCTCCGCGGTGATCGACGCCGCGGACGCCGCCGACTGGCGCGAGGGCGTACCGGACTACCACCTCTCGCACACGGTGATGCCCGCCCAGCGCACCACCGAGCACGCACCCGGGTCCCTCGAGGCGATCGTCGAGGGGCTCGTGCAGGTCTTCGAGATGGAGGTCTCGCACAAGCACGACCCGGCGAAGTGGGTCTCCATGGTCGCCGACCGGTTCCGTACGCGGATCAACGGCGGGCCGTGGGCCGACGCCGCCGAGATCGCCGACCGCGGCAGCTACAACGTCCTGATCGGTGACAGCGTCTTCTACGGCGCCGAGGACTTCCGCTCCTCGCACCACGTCTTCCACGAGGCGTTCCCCGGCGGCTTCTACTGGGAGGTGACGGAGGTGCTGTCCGCGCCGCCGTCCATCGCGTTCAAGTGGCGTCACTGGGGCGCGTTCGAGGGCCCGTACAAGGGGTTCGAGCCGGACGGCGAGCAGGTCGAGATGTACGGGATGAGCGTCGCCCGCGTCGACGAGGACCTGCGCCTGCTCGAGGTCGAGCACTACTACGACCCGAACGCCTTCCTCGGCAAGCTCACCCGGGGCTGCCCGGTGACCGGGCAGCCCTGACCCCCTCCCTCCAGGGGCAGGAGCCGGCGCGCCGTCCGCGACGTGCCGGCCCTCACCGGCCGTGCCGCGCCTGCTGCTCTTCTCCGGAGGCGGAGCCGGACTCCGCCTCGGCGGCGGAGGCGGCGCCGGCCGACTCCTGCTCGTTCTGCGCCTTCTCCTCGGCGCCGACGAGGTAGTCGAAGGTGCCGGTGATGGTGAGGAGGCGGTCCAGGCGCGCGGAGCGCTCGACGATCCGCAGGCTCGCCCCGAGGGTGTCGAGGCGGCGGCGCAGGCCGAGGAGCGTGGACAGGCCCATGGAGTCGACCCCGCTGAGCCCGGAGCAGTCCAGGCGCAGGACGCGGATGCCGGAGTGGTCCAGGAGGGCGCGTCCCGCGTGGTCGGTGAAGTACCCGCTGGTGTCGTAGTCCAGAGCCCCCTCGACCGCGAGCGTGAGCACTCCGTCACGCGGTCCGGAGGCGGTGAGGTGCAGAGCGGCGTATGTGGTCATGCGGGCTGCCCGGGTCCGGGGACGGTCAGGGTCTTGCGGGCCGCGGTCAGGATGCCGGTGGCGCGCGGGAAGTCGTTGAGCTGGTGCAGCAGGGAGTCCAGGGCGGGCAGCAGGGACTGCGGGGGGACGCCGCGGGCCTGGAGGATCTCGGCGGTCCAGGTGACGAAAGTCCTGAACAGCTCGGCGTCGTCGACGTAGAGCGCCGTGACCAGGTACGTGACGATGTGGTCGAGGTCCTCGGCCGTGCGCTCCATCTGCAGCTCGGTGTAGGAGCGCATCGGCGGGAAGACGTCCTCGACATCGGCGAGGGTCTGTTTGACCAGCCGCCGCTTCGTCTGTCTGACCAGCGTGTACTCCTGGTCGGTCAGGTGCGGCAGGTCCAGGTCGGGCAGGCGGGCCGCCTCCACCGTGGGCCGCTTCAGCCCCTGCTCCAGGAGCGCGTGGGCGCTGAGCGCGTCCGGCGCCCACACCGCCTGCATCCGCCGGGCGTACCTGCCGTCCGGGCCGAACGCGGCGCCGCCCGCCATGACGGGGGTGCCGGTCGTCTGGCAGGAGCTGATCGCCGTGTGCGCGGTGGGCAGGTGCGAGGGGATCGAGGAGGAGAGCAGCACGGCCTCGGGGGTGCGCTGGTGCAGGTGGGCGATCAGGTGCTCGGTGGGGACCTGCGCGCCGAGGTAGTCGACGCTCCAGCCGCGAAGGCGCAGGACCTCGGCGACCAGGCGGGCGGGGAGCGCGTGCCATTCGCCGTCCACGCAGGCGACCGTGAGGCGGCCCCGGTGCGGGGCGGGCGCGGCCGCGTCGGCGATGGCGGAGACGCACCGCTCGTTGATCGCGGTCGCCGCGTGCTCCTGCGCGACCGTGATCCGGTTGGCCGCCCATTCGACGCCGACCCGCTGCTGCACCGGCGCGATCAGCTCCAGGAGCACGCGCTCCGCCGCCCCGGGCCCATGGGCCGCGGTGCCCTCGCCCGCGGCGAACCGCACGAGGGCGACCGCGTGCGTGTCGTCGCAGTCGATCAGCGCCCGCCACAACTGCTCGCGGAGGTCGCCGAAGGTCGGCAGCGCGGAGGTGCCCGCGCTCGTCTCACCTGTCGTCATGCTGTAAACCTGCCCCGAGTATGCCCATCCACCGCAGTGAGGTGATTGTTGCGCGGCGCGGTGATGGCCAGGAGGGCCATGTCGTCGTGCGGACCACCGTCGATCCACCGGGAAGCGATCATCTGTACGTACTCGGTGACCGCCTCGGCGGGCAGCCCCGCGCACTGGGCGAGCGCGTGGCGCAGCCGCTGTTCACCGAACATGGTGTCGCCGAGCGGGCCGCCCTGCGCCTCCGTGATGCCGTCGGAGAACAGCAGGCACGTCTCCCCCGGCCCGAGGTCCACGGTGGCCGTGGTGACCTTGAGCATCTCCGTCGGCAGGGCGCCGATCAGCATGCCCATCGTGTCGGCCGCCTCGACCCGCCCGTCACTGCGCACGATGAGCGGCGTGGGGTGCCCCGCGCTGGAGACGCGGAGCCGCACGCGGCTCCCCTCGCGCTTCACGGACGCGAGGGCGAGCGTGGCGAACCGGGTGTGGTGCGAGGTGAGCAGCGCGTTGTTCAGGAGCGTGAGCAGCCGGTGGTGGTCCGGCGCGAACGGCAGCAGCGCCTCGATGGTGTTGCGGATCTTGCCGGTGAGGACGGCGGCCTCGAGCCCCTTGCCGCACACGTCGCCGAGGACGGCGAACGTCTCGGCGTCGTCGCTGTCGGCGGGGTAGACGTCGTAGAAGTCGCCGCCGATCCGCTCGCCCGCGGCGGCGGCCCGGTAGCGGCCGGAGAAGTCGACGCCGCGCACGCCCTCGAGGACGGGCGGCAGCAGCTCCCGCATAAGGACGTCGGTGATGTGCGACTGCTCGGCGTATATCCGGGCGGCCGACAGGGCGGCGCCCGCGCGCGCGGCGAAGAGCCGGGCGAACGCCTCCTCGGCCTCGGTGAACGCGGCCTCGCGGCTGTGGCGCATCATCACGATGGCCCCGGCGGGCAGGCCGTGCCCGGGCAGGGGCACGACGACGACCGAGCCGATCTGCCCGCCGTCCGCGGCGAACCCGGCCGGGATCGCCCACGCGGGCACCTGGGCCGGGTCGATCCAGCGCGAGGGCACCGGCGGGAAGCCGAGCAGTGCCTCCGACAGGCCCGGCAGCTCGGAGGGGTCGAGCGGGATCCGCTCCTGCACCACCGGCTCCCCGGTCGTGCAGCGCGTGACGGGGTAGGTGCGGCCGGAGCGGACGCCGACGATGACCGCCGCGTCCGCGAGGTGCTGTGCGGCCATGCGGGCGGTCACCTCCATGCAGCGCTCGGCGTTCAGCGAGGCCAGCAGTTCGCTGGAGACCTCCTGAAGGACGCGCGAGCGGGTCCGCTCGCTCTCCAGCTGCTCGCGGGCGAACCGCAGGTCGCCGTCGTCGACCAGCCACCAGGACACTACGCCGTCCGCGCCCCGGCTGGGAAAGGCGTCGACCGACCTGTCGCCGAGGCGGCCCGAGGCCACCGGCAGATCGGGCCCTTCGCTCCCGGCCACCGCGGCATGCGCCTCGGCCAGCCAGGCGGGCGCCGCGTCCGCGAGCTGTCCGCCGGTGACGAGCCCCGGGAGGAGCGCACCGGCCTGTTCATTGCGGGACAGGACACGGCCTGTCCGGTCCACGGTGACCGTCGGGTACGGGTTACGCGGCCCGACGGCCGTGTCGACCTCTACGCCTCGGGAGCTCATCGGCTCCGTGGAGGAAACCATCACGTGGGACCCGCTGCGCAGGTCCCCACCACCCTTCGCTGGGAATCTCAGGACAGCGACCGCCGTTGCGCACAGCGGGCTCGCGGGAGCCCGGCATCAGCACCGACGGTCACAGTTTCCATAGGGCAACAGTTGCACGGTCGAGGGTGTCGGGGCAACCAGGCCCACTCCAACGAGTTCCCCAGGGCCGCCGCGTCCGTGGCGAGTACCGCGGAGCGCCGCACTCACGCCTCGGCGGTGCGGCCGAACCAGTCCAGGCACACCACGAGGGCGTCGTCGCCCGCGACCGCGTTCACGTGCGCCGCCAGCTCCTGCAGGATCGCGCGGGGCACCGCCGACGCGGGCAGCAGGCTCGCCCGCTGGATCGCACGCGCGAGCATACGCTCGCCGTACTCCTCGCCCGTCTCCGACAGCGCCGCGTAGACACCGTCACTGACGAACAGCAGCCGGTCGCCCCGCCGAACCTCGAATTCCTGTACGACATAGTCGGTCTCCTCGAACATGCCGAGGGGCAGTTGCGCGTCGAAGGGCACCTGCTCCACCGCCATGCCGCGCTGGCGCCACAGCTGCGGCGAACCGGCGTCCACGACCTGGACCCGCCCGGTCTCCAGCTCGAAGGAGAGCAGCAGGGTCGAGACGTACTCCTCGCCCCGGTGCTGCGCGTACAGCGCCTGGTCGGCGAGGGCCGCCTGGTCCGCGAGGCCGATCCCCGCCCGGCGGGCGTTGCGCAGCGCGTTCACGGCGAGGTTGGTCAGGAGGGCGGCGCCGATCCCCTCGCCCATGCCGTTGGTGATGGTGAGGGTGAGCTCCTCGCTGGTCACGGCCCAGTCGAAGTTGTCGCCGTGGATGGCGTACGCGGGCTCCAGCTGGGCACCGATCGCGTACTCGGCACGGGTGCAGGACCGCCCCGGCAGGAGCTGCCACTGCATCTCGGCCGCCAGGGTCAGCCGGTTGGCGCGGCGCGCCTGGAGATAGACGTCGGTGTCCCGGTCGGCGACGACGATCTCCCGGCCCAGGATCTCGGCGAGGGCGGTGAGCTCCTCGATCTCCTCGGGCGTGCATCTTCGTTCCGGCACGCGCACGGAGAGGATGCCGAGTCTGTCGCCGTGCACGGTCACCGGCAGGTACAGATCGACCGCTCCCCCGCCGCGCACGACATGGCTGCGCGGGTCCTGGCTCTCGAAGGCCCGGCCCGCCGGGCTGTCGCGGAGCGGGAGCGCCGCCGCGGTGTGCGGCAGCTCCGTGACCTGCTGCAGGACGGTGAGCCCGTAGTCGGCCATCAGCAGGTCGACGCGGAGGGCGCCGTAGTGCTCGGTCAGCGCGGCGCGCACCGCGTCGAGCAGCGCGAACGGCGCGGCGTTGCGGACCGCCTTCTCCACAGCCAGGAAATTCTTCACAGCAGCCTTCTTCAGAGGGTCGAGCCGGCTGCCGAGCGGGGACACGCTCCGCGCCTACGAGCCGAGCGGGAACGCAGAAGCACAGTAACGATTGCCATGGGGCAACTGTTGACGAAGTGTATCCCGCGCAGGGCCGCCACAGCGGAAGAGGTCAGGCGATGGCTTCGGACGATTCTCCGGCCTCGCCCGGGACCGGGCTCGGCGCGATGTGCGCCGCGGCGGCGTCCTGGAACTGTTCGAGCCCTTCGGCCAGTGTCCGCAGGTGCGCCGGGGACATGGACTGCAGGACCGCCTCGATCTCCCGCGCGCGTGACGCCCGGAAATCGTCGAGGACGGCCGCCCCGCGGCGGCTGAGCCGCAGCACCACCTCACGGCGGCTGGTGGCGCTGGTCAGCCGCTCCACCAGGCCCGCGGCCTCCAGCCGGTCGCACAGACGGCTCACCGAGGAGGGGCGCGAGCCGAGCGCCTCGCCGAGGACCCGCTGATTGACCCCCTGCTGCTCCTCGATCACGGTGAGCGCCCGGAACTGCGACGGCGGGAGCGGTCCTGCCGCCGTGGCCTCCTGCCCGCGCCCCCACAGCACGTCGAGCAGTTCCGAGACCCGGCAGGCGACCTGCGCCACGTGTTCAGCGCTGCGGAAGGGCAGACTCTGGGGCATTCCCAGCACCCTCCCGTCCGAAAGTGGGGTCGACGGTCCACGAGCCTACAGGGCCCGACCCGCCGTCGTCTCGGGCCGGGTGCGGGCGGCTTTCGTCACACCCGCACCTTCACCACACTGAATTCCGGCGCGTACTTCCGCGCGAAACCGTCCAGATCGACCACGTGGATCAGCCCGTCCGCCGGGTCCCAGTAGCGCAGGAGGTCCGGCTTGGCCGCAGCCCTGCCGACGGCCAGGGCGACCACGAAGTGCTCGTCGATGGCGAGGGCGGCCGGAAAGGCCGCCCGGGCGTGGTCCGGCGTCCACTCCCGCGGGCACCACTCGTCAAGGATCACGAGGCGGTACCCCTGGGCCCGCTGGTTGAGCTCGGCCACCAGCGCCTCGGTCTCCTCCGCCCCCTGACCCTCGACCAGGTCGGCCAGCGGGGCGTCCAGGGCCACCTTGCTCCACCCCACCCCGAGCACCGCGCCCAGGCAGTACGCCCAGCAGTCCGACGTGTTCGCCCTCTGCTGGCGGGCGGTGTGGGCCAGCGACTGCTTCCCGTAGAACGTGTACGCCGTCGCCACCGTGTCCACGTCCACCCGCTCGGTCCATTGGTCGGACATCTGCCCTCCCCGTGTGTGTGCGTGCCGTGGCGGGGCGGACCGTACTGCCGCCGGCCGGCGCGCGCTACGGGCGGCGGCGCCTCCGCTCGGCCGCCGCGCGTGCCAGATACGGGGCGGTGGCGCTCCGCTTCGACGTGGCGACCTTCGCGGGCGTCCCCGTGGCGACCACCCGGCCGCCCGCGTCGCCCCCGCCGGGCCCGAGGTCGACGACCCAGTCCGCGGTGGCGATCGTGTCCAGGTCGTGCTCGACCAGGACGACCGTGTTGCCCGCGTCGACGAGGCGGTGCAACTGGCGCAGCAGGAGCGCGATGTCGGCGGGGTGCAGGCCCGCGGTCGGCTCGTCGAGCAGATAGAGCGCGTGGCCCCGGCGGGCCCGCTGCAGTTCGGTGGCGAGCTTGATGCGCTGGGCCTCGCCACCGCTCAGCTCGGTGGCGGGCTGTCCGAGCCGCAGGTAGCCGAGGCCCACGTCCCGCAGGGTCTGCAGGCTGCGTGCGGCGCCCGGCACGTCGGCGAGGAAATCGGCCGCCGTGTCGACGGACATGGCGAGCACGTCCGCGATGTTCCTGCCCCGGTACGTGACCTCGAGCGTCTCTGCGTCGTACCGCGTGCCCCCGCAGGCCGGGCACGGCGCGTACGTGCCCGGCAGGAACAGCAGCTCGACGGCGACGAACCCCTCGCCCTGACAGGTCTCGCACCGCCCCTCGGCGACGTTGAAGGAGAACCGCCCGGCCGTGTAGCCGCGCGCCACGGCCTCGTCGGTCGCCGCGTACAGCTTGCGCACCGCGTCGAACATGCCGGTGTACGTGGCCAGGTTGGAGCGGGGCGTCCGGCCGATGGGCCGCTGGTCGACCAGGACGAGCCGGTCGAACGCCTCCACCCCGGAGACCTCGCCCACCTCGCCCTCGGCCATCTCGCCCTCGGCCACCTCGGGGGCGCCCTCTTCGGGTGCCGGCGCGAGATGGTCCCGTACGACGTCGGCGAGGACCTGGGTGACCAGCGTCGACTTGCCCGAGCCCGACACCCCGGTGACCGCCGTGAGGACGCAGAGGGGCACGGCCACGGACACGTCGTGCAGGTTGTGCCGGGACACGCCCGCGAGGCGCAGCCACCCCTGCGGCGTACGCGGACGGTGTTCGAACGGTTCGGCGCGGCCGAACAGATGACGGCTCGTCGCCGACTCCGCGACCTGTTCGAGGCCGGGCACCGGACCGCTGTAGAGCACCCGGCCGCCGCCCTCGCCCGCCCCGGGGCCGATGTCGACGACCCAGTCCGCCCGGCGTACGACGTCCATGTCGTGCTCCACGACGAACAGCGAGTTGCCCGCCGCCTTCAGCCGCTCCAGGACGTCGAGCAGCGGCTCCGCGTCCGCCGGGTGCAGCCCGGCCGACGGCTCGTCGAGGACATAGACCACGCCGAAGAGGCCCGAGCGCAGTTGCGTCGCGATGCGCAGGCGCTGGGCCTCGCCGGGCGAGAGCGTCGTGGATCGGCGGCCGAGACCGAGGTAGCCGAGGCCGAGGTCGAGCAGCACCTCCACCCGCGCGACGATGTCGGCGCAGATCCGCACCGCGACCTCGGTCCGCTCCCCCGACCCGGCGCTCTCCGTGGCGGCCTCGGCGTGGGACAGTTCGGCAACCGGACGCAGGAGCTTGACCAGGTCCTTCAGGGGCAGCGCGTTCATGGCGGCGATGCTGTGCCCGGCGAACGTCACCGCGAGCGCCTCGGGCCTCAGCCCGCTCCCCTCGCACTCCGGGCACGGCACACTGCGCACGAACCGCAGCGCCCGCTCCCGCATCCGTTCGCTCTTGGAGTCGGCGAGGACGTGCATGACGTGGCTGCGCGCGCTCCAGAACGTGCCGTAGTAGCCGTAGTCGACGCGTCCCTCCTCCGGCTCGATGAGCACGGAGGGCTGCTCGTCCGTGTACAGCAGCCAGTCGCGGTCCTTCTTGCGGAGCCTGCGCCACGGCTTGTCGATGTCGATGCCCAGGGCGTGCACGATGCTGCGTAAATTCGCGCCCTGCCAGGCGCCCGGCCAGGCGGCGATGGCGCCTTCGCGGATGCTGAGCGAGGGGTCGGGGACAAGCAGGTCCTCCGCCACGTCATGCACGACGCCGAGCCCGTGGCAGTGCGGGCAGGCGCCCGCCGCCGTGTTGGGCGAGAACGCCTCCGCCTCCAGGCGCGCGGCGCCCTTCGGATAGCTCCCGGCGCGTGAGTACAGCATGCGCAGGAGGTTGGAGAGGGTGGTCAGGGTGCCGACGGTGGAGCGGGAGCTGGGGGCGCCGCGCCGCTGCTGGAGGGCCACGGCGGGCGGCAGCCCGGTGATCTCCTGGACGTGCGGGGCGCCGGCCTGTTGCAGCAGCCTGCGGGCGTACGGCGCGACGGACTCGAAGTACCGGCGCTGCGCCTCGGCGTAGAGCGTGCCGAAGGCGAGCGAGGACTTGCCCGAACCGGAGACCCCGGTGAAGGCGACCATGGCGTCGCGCGGCACGTCGACGTCCACGGTGCGCAGATTGTGCTCGCTCGCGCCGCGTACGTGGACGAACCCGTCGGAGGTGGTGCCTGTCACGCGGTCTACCGGTCCGGCAGGGTGGTGTGGTCGGCGCGGCCGCCCCGGCCCAGCGGGCCCGTCTGCTCCAGGGTCCGGTCGGCCGCCAGGCGTGCGTAGTGCGCGCGGGCGCGGCGGCTGATGACGGGTGGCAGGAACCCCCGCCCCAGTTGCGCGAGGCGCACCCAGCCGGGCGCGTAGACCGAGGTCGTGCGCTTCTCCACGGCCCGCGCGAGCCGCTCCCCGACCGGGCTCGCCGCCATCTTCTTGCGGGCGAGCGGCGGCAGCATGGAGCGCATGTCGCTGAGCGCGGGGTGCTCGTCCGTGCGATGGATCATCTCGGTGTCGACCCAGTTGAGATAGGCGATGCCGACCGCGACGCCGCGGTGCGCGGTCTCGGCGCGCAGGGCGTGCGCGAACGCCTCCGCCCCGGCTTTGGAGGCGCAGTACGCGCTCATCATGGGGACGGCGCCGATGGAGGCGAGGGACGCCACTTGCAGGTAGTAGCCGCGGGTGTGCAGCAGGTCCGGCAGGAACGTCTGGGCGGTGTAGGCGCTGCCGGTGAGGTTCACGTCGACGACCCTGCGCCAGGACGCCGGGTCCGCCGTGCGCAGCGGCCCGGCCTCCGCGACGCCCGCGTTGGCGACGACGGCGGAGGGCCGCCCGAGGCGGGTCCGCACCGTGTGGGCCGCGGATTGCAGTGCCCCGGTGTCGGTGATGTCCACCTCCAGCGTCAGCGAGGGCGTCGCCAAGGAGTCCGCGACGCGGTCCAGCGGCGCCTTCTCGTGACCGAGGAGGGCGACCCGGGCGCCGCGGTCGGCCAGTTCACGGGCGACCGCGGCACCGATGCCCCGTGCGGCGCCGGTCACCACGACCGTCCGGCCGGTCAGCGGGCTGTCGCTCATGAGCGCTTGCGGCCCGTACGGTCCCGGTTCGCCAGCAGGCGCTGGGCCGCGGCGAGCGGGGCCGGCGCGTGGCGGCGCAGCGCGGCACGGGCCGCGTTGGCGCCGGGGGCGCCGTGGACGCCGCCGCCGGGATGGGCGCCCGCCGAGGCGAGGAAGAGTCCCGGCACGGGGGTCTCCGCGCGGCCGGTGCCCGGCACGGGCCGGAAGATGAGCTGCTGGTGCATGGCGGCGGTGCCGCCGTTGATGGCGCCGCCGTGCAGGTTGCCGTTGAGGGACTGCAGGGTGGGCGGCGCGAGGATGCGGCGGGCCCGGATCCGGCCGCGGAAACCGGGGGCGAACCGCTCGACCTGCCGCTCGACGCGGTCGGCCATGACCTCCTGCTCGCGCTGGTCCAGGAGCCGGTGAGGTGCTCGTCGCCGCGTCGCCGCGGATGTGCTGCGGGATGTGGGTGTAGGCCCAGGCCGACTCGGTCCCGTCGGGCGAGCGCGAGACGTCGGAGGTGGTCATCTGGCCGAAGAGCAGGAACGGCTTCTCGGGGACCTGCCCCATCGCGATCTGCGCGGCGAACGCGGTGAGTTCGTCGACGCCGTCGGCGAGGTGGACGGTGCCCGCGTGCGCCGCCTCCTTCGCCTCCCACGGCACCGGTCCGTCGAGCGCCCAGTCGACCTTAAAGGTGGCGAAGTCCCACTGGAAGCGGCGCAGGTCGTCGATGACCTGGGCCGGCAGGTGCTCGGCCGCGACCAGGCCCCCGTACAGCGCGGGGACGGAGACGTCGGCGAGGACGGCCCGGGACGCGGGCACGGCCTCGCCGTCGGCCGTGCGCACCCGACGGCCCGGCGGCCCCGCACGACGACCTCGGTCACCTTGCGGCCGCACTGCACGCTGCCGCCGAGGGATTCGAGGCGGGAGATCAGGGCCCGGACGAGTTCGCCGGAGCCGCCGACCGGGACGGGGAAGCCGTAGGTCTGGCCCAGCATCGCCATGAGCCAGCCGAAGCCGCCGCTGCGGCCGCCTCGGGCGCGAGGTCGGCGTGGAGCGCGTTGCCCGCGAGCAGGATGCGGCCGCCTTCGCCGGTGAACTCCTCCTCGCCGAGGCGGCGGGCCGGGAGCACCAGCGAACGGGCCAGGCGCAGGCCGCCCGCGGAGCGGAGCCGGTAGGCGAGCTTCGCGCCCGCCTTGACCGCGGAACGGGGTGAACAGCGCGTTCAGGATGTCCGGCCGGACGTCGTCCCACACGTCGTGCAGCCGGTGCCAGGCGTCGCCGTCGCCCGGGAGAACGCGTCCAGGAGTCGGCGGTGACCTCCACCCTGCGGTTGAGGACCGCGCCGCGAGGACGCTGGGCCGCGTGGCTCCCAGCGGCAGCCCGTGCTCGTCGAGGCGCAGCCCCCTTCAGGACCGGGGAGGCCGCCGCGGAGCGGGTAGAAGGAGCTGAAGAGGGTCGCTGACGAAACTCCGGGTCGACGCCCCCGGTCGTGCGGACGCCCGCGTCGTGGCGGACCGCGCCGCGGGCTCCGGCTGCTCCTCCAGGACGGTCACGGCCCATCCGGCGTCCGCGAGGACGTTGGCGGCCACCAGGCCGTTGGGCCCGGCACCGATCACCACGGCGTCAGGCATGGCGCGCTCCGCCCGCCCGGTACCGCGCCGCATCCTCGGCGTTCTTCGGGTGGGCCTGCTCGTCCTCGCAGACGGCGGCAAGGCGCGCGAGCATCGCGCGGTGGCGGAGCTGTATCACGGTCTCCACCCCGAAGTTGTGCAGGGCGCCCGCCGCCCCGCGCAGCGGATGCTCGTCCACCGTCACGAGGCAGTGGTCGCCCCACGGGCGCAGCTGCAGGGAGATCCGTGCGGTGCCGAGGGGCCCGGCCTTCGCCTCCAGTTCGAGGAGGGTGCCCTCCTCGCAGTACCGGACGACCGTCTCGTTGGTGAGGTGCACGGGGCCGAGCTGCACCTCGTAGCGGAGGGTCGCGCCGACCTCCGGCCACTGCCCGCGCACCGGCTCGGACGACTCCGTGCCGACCACCCAGTCCGCGTACTTGCTGCCGTCCGCGAGGACGGCCCACACCGCCGCCGGGCTCGCCTTGATCACTCGATGCCGCCGCGCCATTCCGCCTCCCGCGTCGCTGTTCCGTACGTGTCTGTCCGCGTGTGGTGGTCAGTCCGGCCAGACGCCGGTCAGCTTCTTCGTCGTCCGCGCGCCGCCCCGGACGACGGTCGCCCGCACGACGGCGAAGATGGCCCCCTGCAGGGCGGCGGCCAGCAGGATCTCGCGCCACTGGCGCTCCTCGTCGGTGGCGTCGGGGGCGTCGTCGTCGTGCCCGAGGCGCTTCCAGACCTGCCCGAAGACGGCGCCGCTGACCGCGCCCGCCGCCATCCCGAGGCCGATGCCGAACGGTTTGTAGGCGATCTTGACCAGATTCATTGCTGCCTCCGCTTCCTTCTCGCTCATACTGCGGCCGGTCGCCGCGGACGGCATGTCCGCCGTGTCGTCCGGCCGCCCCCACCGCGTGCCCCGTCCGGGTGCCGTCGAACGTGAACGACCTGGGGCAAGGCAGGCTTTCAGTGCTGTGGCAGCTCCTGCCGGTAGTGCTCGTCGATCCGCGCGCGGTAGCCCGGGTCGGTGACGCGCATGTCCGGGTCGAACCGCGGGGCCGCCTTGACGAGGTCGCGCGGGCGGGCGACGTACAAGGTGCGGTCCGCCTCGTCGACGCGGGCGATGACCCAGCGCGGCAGCACCACCTTCTTGCTGAGGAGCGGGCCGCCCGTGTCGATGACGAGGTGGTTCGGGGCCACCTCCTCGGAGTGGGCGTCGACGCTGCCGACGGAGCCGTCGTCGGCCTCCACCGCGTAGCCGAGGAGGTCCGCATGGGTGAGGTGGGAGCCGGTGGGCTCGGGGTGGGTGAGGGGCGCGGCAGTGGTCTGCGCGTGGGTGGGGTCGTAGGGGTGGACAACTCTGTCGGTCATCACAGCGGTCCTTTCCGCTCGGCTCACTCTGCCTCCCCACATGTCCCGGCCGTCTGCGCCGAAACGTCCCCCGGCGGGTGACAACGCCGCTCGCGCGGGGGCCGGTTGGCGGTCCGCTCCCGGACCGTTGCGGGACCTTCACACGGACGGGCCCGTGAAGGCCGGGGCGCCGGGCAACCGGGAGGGAACGCCGCGGGGAGGACGCCGCCGATGCTGATAGTCGCTGTCGCACTGCTGCCCGTCATGGGTCTGCTGCTGCTCTGCATGGACCGGATAGAGGACCGCCTGAGCGGCGGGGCCCGCCCACCGGCGGGCCGCCACCGGGGCCGCCACCTCCGGCTCGTCACGGGTCACGGCCGGGACGGTCACGGCCGGGACGGTCACGGCCCGGACGGTCACGGCCGAACAGGCCCCCGTGAGGAACCGGCTACCGATCACCGCCGCGGCCGGGCGGCATGACCTCCCGCCCGGTGACCGCCATGAGCAGGGAGAGCGCGGTGCCGGTGATTTCCGAGGGGCCGTCACCGACCGACAGACCGGCGTCCGTCGCCGTGAGCCGGACGCGGGACGTGAGCTGCCTGGCACCGCCGAACGCCTCCGGGGTGCGCGCGAGCAGCCGCAGCGACCTGACCACGGCGTCCGGCTGATACGTGTGCTGGAGGCCGAGTGGTCGGCGGATGTCCTCGCCGTGGACGATCTCCTCGACGAGCCGGGTGCCGAGCGGGGCCGGTGGCGTCGAGGTCCGTTCCGCCACCGCACGCAGCCGCGCGAGGGTGTCCCCCGGTGTGGCACCGCGTGCGCGTCGCACCCCCCGCTCGTTGTGCCGGTCGAAGTCGCACCGGGCCAACGCGAGACCGACGACGAAACGGGTGCGGGTGGTGCGCGCGGTGTCGACGAGATGGGCGGCCACATCGTGCACCGACCAGCCCGCGCACAGCGAAGGTGTCTCCCACTGCGCGGCGTCGAGCCCCGCGAGGTCGTCGATGAGCGCCGCGCGCTCCGCGTGCACCATCCGCCACACATCGCTGCGCGTCTCCGCTTTCCGCACGACTGCCTCCCGCTCGCCCTCGCCTCGGTCACACCTGCGTCACACCTGTCACGGGGAGAGACTGCCGGAGCGGCGCGAACTCATCGCGGCCCGCCGGTGAAGGAGGCGGACAACCCCGCCTGTGCGCGGGCCAGTTGTGGACCGGCCCGGTGGCATAATCGCGGAAACCTCGTCTTGCACCACCCCCGCGCGCGTTGGAGTCACGTATGACGGCACAGTCCTCCGCAGGCCGTATCGACACGAGCAGGCCCCATCCGGCACGGGTCTACGACTGGCTGCTCGGCGGGAAGGACAACTACGCCGTCGACCAGGAGGTGGCGGAGAAGCTGCCTCCCGAGGCGCGGCTCAACGCCATGCGCAACCGGGCGTTCATGCACCGCGCGGCGGCCTGGCTGGCACGCAACGGCATCGACCAGTACCTCGACATCGGTACGGGCATCCCGACCCGGCCGAACCTGCACCAGATCGTGCAGGACATCGTGCCGACGGCGCGGGTCGCGTACGCCGACAACGACCCGATCGTGCTGCGGCACGCGGAGGCGCTCCTTGTCAGCGATCCGGCGGGGGCCACCGACTATCTGGAGGCCGACGTCCGCGAGCCCGCGGTGATCCTGGAGCACGCGCGCCGGTTCCTGGACTTCGAGCGGCCGGTCGCCCTGTCGATGATCGCGCTGATGCACTTCGTCACCGACGACCAGGACCCGTACGGCCTGACGCGCAAGCTGGTCGAGGCACTGCCGTCGGGCAGTTACCTGATGTTCTCGCACGGCACCACCGACGAGCACCCGCACCTGGTGAAGTCGGTGACGACCACCTACCGCGAGGGCGAGATCCCGCTGCGCATGCGGACGCGGGACGAGATCGAGCCGTTCTTCGACGGCCTGGAGCTGGTGGAGCCCGGCCTGGTCACCGCCACCAAGTGGTACAAGGACACCCCCGCTCCGCGCGAGGAGCTGTCCGGCTTCTACGTGGGTGTGGCGCGGGTTCCGTAGAGCCGTGGGAACACGTGTGCCGGCCCGGACGGCGGTGCGCCGCTGTCCGGGCCGGCCTGTGGGTCAGGCGGTGCCGAGCGCCGTCCGCAGGGTGGCGACGGCCTGGCCGATGGCGGCCTCCGCGGCGTGCGTCCCGCGCAGCGCGTTCAGCATGACGAAGTCGTGGATGACGCCCTGGTAGCGCACGGCGGTGACGGGGACACCGGCCTGGCGGAGCTTGTTGGCATAGGCCTCGCCCTCGTCGCGCAGCACGTCGGCCTCGCCGGTGATGACCAGGGCCGGGGGCAGGTCCTTGAGCTGCTCGACGGTGGCGCGCAGCGGGGACGCGGTGATCTCGGCGCGCTGCTTCTCGTCGGTCGTGTACTGGTCCCAGAACCACTGCATGCCGTCGCGGCGCAGGAAGTAGCCCTCGGCGAACTGGTGGTAGGACGGCGTGTCGAACGAGGCGTCGGTGACCGGGTAGAACAGCACCTGCTGGACCAGCGGGACGTCGCCGCGCTCCTTGGCCATGAGGGTCAGCGCGGCGGACATGTTGCCGCCGACGGAGTCACCGGCGACGGCGACGCGGGCGGTGTCGAAGCCGTTGTCGGCGCCCTCGCGGACGACCCACTGGGCGACGGCGTAGATCTGCTCGATGGCGACCGGGTAGCGGGCCTCGGGCGACAGGTCGTACTCGGGGAAGACCACGGCCGCGCGGGCGCCGACGGCGAGTTCGCGCACCAGACGGTCGTGGGTGTGGGCGTTGCCGAAGACCCAGCCCGCGCCGTGGACGTAGACGATGACGGGCAGGGTCGCCGGGGCGTCGACCGGCCGGACGATGCGGGCGCGGACCGAACCGGTGGGGCCGCCCTGGACGGTCACCCACTCCTCGGCGATCTCCGGCTTGTCGATCTCTCCGGACTGCACCTCGTCGACGGTCTTGCGGCCCTCGACGGGGCCGAGGTCGAAGAGGTAGGGCGGGTTCGCGGTGGCCTCGGCGAACGCGGCGGCGGCCGGTTCGAGGACCGGGGGCGTGACGGACGCGGCGGGCGCGACGGGCTCGGACATGGGGGTGCTCCTCACGATCGTGCCGGCGGCCTGGGCGGCCGTCCGGCGACAGAAGAAACCTACCGCTCGATTCAGTCGCGCACAACTGAATCGAGCGGTATCACATCGTGAACGGCGGGAAGAGTAGGGTGAGCGGTCGCCCGGAAACCGACGTAAGGACCGCAGCCGTGGACGACGCCGCAGAGCCCAAGGGCTCGCTCCTCCTCCAGGACCAGTTGTGCTTCGCCCTGTACGCCGCCTCGCGCTCCGTCATCGCGCGGTACAGGCCCCTGCTCGACGCGCTGGAGCTGACCTACCCCCAGTACCTCGTCATGCTGGTCCTGTGGGACCAACGCACCGCATCCGTACGGGAGTTGGGCACCGCCCTGCAGCTGGAGTCGAGCACGCTCTCCCCGCTCCTCAAGCGCCTGGAGGCCGCCGGGCTGATCCGCAGGCAGCGGCGCACGGACGACGAGCGCTCGGTCTCCATCACCCTCACCGACGCCGGTGCGCGGCTGCGGAAGACGGCCGAGGCCGTCCCCCTGGCGATCGGCGAGGCCATGGGCCTGACGCCCGAACAGGACGCCACGGCCAAGCAGTTGCTCAGGCTGCTCACCGCCAACGTCAACCGCGCCTGACGACTTCTCCGATCCCTGTCTGTCGTTCGGCTGCGTCGATACGATGGGCCACGGCCGCACATGCCCTTCGGTGAGGGTCTTTGAGCGCTCAGGTCCGACGGGGGTGTGCCGTGAAGTCACCGACCGATCCCTGGCAGGCACTGACCGACCCCGACGGCGCCGGTGTCGGCTGGCAGTTCCGACGGCCGGGGCTCGCGCTGCGGGCCGGACCGTTCGGCTTCGTCGCCGTGGTGGCGGCCGTCAGCGCCCTGGTCCCGGGCGCGGGCTTCGAGTCCTGGCCGGTGTACCTGTCCAGCGTCGCGCTTCTCCTGCTGTGCGCGGGCGCCTTCCTCCTGCCGTGGCAGCGGCTGCCCGCCTGGACACCGGTCCTGGTGCCGCTGGTCTACACCGTCTCGGTCCTTCAGCTCATCCTGGCCTCGGGCACGGTCGCCGGGCTCGGCCTGGTGCTCCTCGTGCCGCTGATCTGGTCGGTCCTCTTCCATCGCCGGTGGGAGACGGGGTGCGTGGTGGTGGCGGTGGTGGCCGTCCAGACCGCCTCGTCGATCGTGCAGGACACGCCCGCGGCCGTGATCGGCAGACGCGTCGTGCTCTGGAGCGTCCTCAGCCTGCTGATCGCGGTGGCCGCGCACGGCCTGCGGGACCGCGTCAGCGCCTCCCTCGTGGCCAACGCCGCGCTCCACGCGGAGGTGCGCGAGCTCTCCCTGGCCCGCGAACGGGACCGGATCGCCGCCGACCTCAGGGAGAGCGTCGTGCGCAGGATCTTCGAGGCCGGGCTCAGCCTGCACAGCACCGCCGCGATGATCGGCGAGGGTCCCGCGCACACCCGGCTGATGCGCGGGGTCGCCGAACTCGACGGGGTGATCCGCGCCCTGCGCGAGAGCGTGTTCGACCTCAACGAGAACGACCCCCCGGAGCGGCCGGGCCCGGACGAGGACCCCGGCGAGGACTGAGCACCGCTCAGTGCTTCAACTGCCCGTCCAGCCACTCAAGCACCTCGGGCGTCACCGGGTCGGTGATGTCCGCGTACTCCTCGTGCTTCTTCAGGAACTTCGCCACGTACGGGCAGACCGGCACGATCTGCAGCCCGGCACGGCGCACGTCGTCCAGGGCCTCCCGTACGAGGACGGAGGCGAGGCCCTGTCCCGCGTAGGCGTCGTCGATCTCGGTGTGGAAGAAGACGCGCCGGTCCCCGCGGTCGCGGTAGGCGGTGAATCCGGCGGTGTTGCCGCCCACGGCGATCGCGTAGCGGTGACGTGCGTCCACGCGCTCGACGGTGGGCGCGGGCGGGGTGGCGGGCTCGGTCATCGGTGGCCTCTCAGTGCCGGTCAGTGCCGGGTCGGGTTCTTGCGCGGGGTGATCGTGGCGTGCGGCAGGGCGGGCGCGGGGAGCCGGTCGCCCCGGTAGCCCTCGACGGCGCCGAACCGGTCGGAGGCGTCCTGCCACTCCTCGCGGGCGTCGGCGATGTCCTGGTGGCTGCGGCCGATGAAGTTCCACCACATGACGATCTCCTCGCCGAACGGCGGCCCGCCGAGCACGATCAGGCGTGCCGTGGCGTCCGTCTCGTTGGTGAGGGTCAGCGTCGTGTCGCCCGGGGCCAGGTAGCCCAGTTCGGCGCGGGCCAGTGTCGTGCCCGAGAGGGTGACCGTGCCCTGGTCGACCAGGACGCCGTGCTCGAAGTCGCCGTCCACGTCGAGGGTGACGGTCGCGCGGGGCGCGAGGAGGAGTTCCGCGCCGAGGAGCGGGGTGAAGGTGCGCACCGGCGAGGTCGCGCCGGCCAGGGAGCCGAGGAAGACCCGGGCCTCGGCGCCGTCGAGGCGGACCGGCTCGGGCGCGTGGTGCTGGAAGTCGCGTGCGGTGTGCCGGTGCCCGTCGGGCAGCGCCACCCAGAGCTGGACGCCGTGCAGGACGGTCGTGTCCGGGGTGGAGACCTCGGAGTGGGCGATGCCGTGGCCGCCGGTCATGAGGTTCAGCTCGCCGGGGCGGACCATGGCGTGGTTGCCCATGCTGTCCCGGTGCTCGATCTCGCCGGTGAACAGCCAGCTCACCGTCTGCAGCCCGGTGTGGGGGTGCGGCGCGACGTCCATGCCGCCCGTGCGCGCCACGTCGTCGGGGCCGTAGTGGTCGATGAAGCACCAGGCCCCGATCAGCGTGCGGGCACGCTGCGGCAGCGTCCGCCGGACCGGCATGGCGCGCGGGCCGCCCAGCGGCACGTCCCGGGCGGTGAGCACCTCGACGGTGTCGCTCATCCCTGCCCCTCCTACCCCAAGTGTCTTCGCGAGTGTCGTCAAGTATTTTGAGATTCAACAACTACGGATGATCATACGGCGCGGCGCCCCGCGAAGCGAGCCCGGCCGTGCGAGCGCCCCTCAAGGAGACCAAGTTGAGCGACCGCAGCGACCTCGGACGTGACCTCGGACATGAGCGCGGACATGACCTCGGACGTGTCTACATGGACAAGCAGAGCCCCAAGGCGTACCACGCCCTCGTGCAGACGTCGGAGGCCGTCCGGGCGACCGCCGCCGACGCCGGGCTCGACCGGCTCCTCGTCGAGCTGGTCAATCTACGCGTCTCCCAGCTCAACGGCTGCGCCTACTGCCTCGACGTGCACACGCGGGCCGCGCTCCGGGCGGGCGAGACCACGCAGCGCCTCGGCACGCTCGCCGCGTGGCGCGACACCGAGCTGTTCACCGGGCGGGAGCGGGCCGCGCTCGCGCTCGCCGAGGCCACCACGCACCCCGCGGACGCGGCCGCGCAGGAGGACGCCTACGCGGCGGCCCGCGCGGCCCTGACCGAGGACGAGATCTCCGCGGTGCTGTGGGTGGCCGTCACGATCAACGCGTTCAACCGGGTCTCCATCCTCAGCAAGCATCCGGTCCGCGCCCCGAAGGCCTGACGGGCCTCACGCCCACTCCGCCGCGCACCGCAACAGCCGGCCGATCTCGGGGTGGAAGACTCGGTGGTGCCCGCCCATCGGCACGTCGTCGCAGCGGATCACCTCGGAGACGTCCACGTTGAGGTACGGCGCCTGCCGGCCGTCCTGCTCCGGTGCCTCCTTCACCTCGACCGGCGGGGGCCCGTCGACCCCCTGGATGCCGTCGAAGCCGAGCGCGCCCCACTTGCGCGCGGTGGTGGCCAGTTCGCTGGAGTCGCCGATCATCTGGGCCGACAGCGGGTAGAGCACGCCGAGATGGGAGTCGAGGTGCGAGAACGTGCAGAGCAGCGGCCCCTGGACGAGGCGGCGGCGGCTCCACAGCGCGCCGTGGCCCGACACCTGCTGCGGCAGGCTGTCGGCGAAGGCGAAGTGGGACATCTCGCCCTGGAGGAAGGTGAGGGAGGACAGGGCGACGGGGTCCGCGCCGCTCTCCTCCAGGCCGCGCAGCGCGAAACCGGCGAGCCGCGCGCCGAGCCCGTGTCCGACGAGGTGCAGCCGCACGTCGGTGCCCCGCGCCAGCATCGGCAGGCAGGGGCCGAGGCCCGCCTGGCCGATCAATCCGGCCCTGCGGCGCAGGACATGGCGGACGACCTGCCGGAACAGTTCGCGGGCCCCCGTCCACAGGTCGGCGAGGTCCGCCGCGCGGGCCGTCTCCCCCACCGGGCCGCCCGCGGCGACCGTGCCGGCCCTGTTCACCCGCTCGCTGAGCGGGCGCGCGGGGCGCGGCCCCGCCGTCCGGGTCTCCAGGAGCGTCCCCTCGTCGGACACCTCGGAGGCGGCGGCGCCGCTCTCGTGGCGCGCGGGCTCGCCCGCCTTGAGGGTGAGGGCGCGGCGCAGGTCCCGCAGCGCGCCCGCGAACTCGGCGCACACCGTCCGGGTGTCCTCGAAGAGCATGAGGGGGTCGGCCTGCGGCAGCACCTCGCCCTTCGTGTCGGAGGTGAACTCCGCGACTGGGTCCTGCAAGGGGATCTCCGCCAGGCGGCGCAGCGCGGAGCCGAAGTCGTCGAAGGCGAGGCCGCGTTCGGGCCGCTCGTTCAGCAGGGCGATGATGTCGCTCAACGGGCCTGCACTGTCCGGGAGTTGGCGGTGCAGGTCGTCCGCCGTGGCCCCGGTGATCCCCTCCTCGTCGCCGTCCTGCGGGGTGATTCCGGGTGCGCCCTCGTCCCTGAAGCACAGCGAGGGCCAGTGCACACCGAGGAATCCGGCCTCGGGTGTCCCGCCGTCCCACGCTTCGGCGAGCAGGTGCCGGAACGCGCCGTCGGCCGCGGCACTCGCGTCCTTGTCGTTGTGGACCCCGTGGACCACGACGTACAAGTCACGCACTCCACTCCCCCGGACCTCCTCGCACACACTTTCCACGTGAGCGGGCTCGAACTGCGCCCGGCTGCCGAAGAACAGGGCCCCGAAGTCGTGGATTCCGGCGGGCTGCGACATGGCTCACTCCCTGAGGGACCACCGGCGATGCGGCGGATCGGGGCGCCGGGCCCTGGCGCCCGTCGCACGAAGCACTCCACGTTCCCGCCGCGCCTGCGCACACGTGCCCCGCACCCCGATGTACGGCGTTTCTACGTCATGCAGTAGGCGCTGTCCTAGACTCGGTCAATCATCAGGTCCTCCGCCTTATCCGCTCATCGCCGGACCAGTGAACCCAGGAGCTTCTCGTGACGGACCCCAAGCCCGGTAACCCGAACGTCAAGGAACAGTACGCGGCCCAGGTCGCCGCCGATCTCGAGCGCAACGCGAAGGAACAGGAGGAGATCGGCACCGAACTGGAGACGCTGCAGAACAAGTTGCGGGCGCTCCAGGACGACCAGGCGATCCTGGTCAGCATGCAGCAGGCGCTCGGCGCCGAGGGAAGCACCCTCGCGCCGGACAAGGCACCGCGCCGCAAGTCCGCCCCCGCCGCCGCGAGCGCGAAGAGCGGCGCGCCCAAGCAGCGCAAGCAGCCGCGCGCCACGAAGGCCGCGTCCGGCAGGACCGCGCCCGGCAGGACCGCTGCCGGCAAGACCCCTGCCGGCAAGGCCGCTTCCACCGCGCGCCCCGCCCGCAAGGCGTCGGCGAGTGCGCAGCCGACGCTGGTCAACCTCGTGCAGGAGTACCTCAAGCAGCAGACGGAGCCGCGTTCCGCGGCCGAGCTGGCCGACGCGCTGACCGCGGCGCACCCGGACCGTACGTTCAAGAAGCCTGTCGTGCGGACGACGGTCGAGGGCCTTGTCGCCAAGGGTCTCGCCCAGCGCAGCAAGCAGGGTTCGTCGGTCTTCTACAGCACGCCCGAGCAGGCCAAGTCGCCCGAGCCCGCGGCCGAGTAGGGGCAGTTGTGCCCGGCGGCTGTCGGACGGTACCGGCTCCATTACGCTGACAAGGTGCGGCCGGCGGCCGCCGCGCCGCTGGGGAAGCACCGACGAAAGCGTGTGCGGAAATGAGTTCCACTGTGCGCGACCTTCTGGCCAGTCTGCACGCGGCGACGAGCGACGAGGAGCGCCGGTCGTGGGCCGCCGCGTCCGCGCGGGCGCTCGGCCTCGGCGGCATCGCCGTCACGCTCGGGCAGGAACTGGTGTGGTTCAGCGATGCGACCAGCGCGCGCATCGAGGACCTTCAGTTCATCCTCGGGCAGGGCCCCAGCCGGCTCTTCCGGGAGGACGAGACGGGGGTGCGCGAGCTGCCCGATCTGGGGCGGCTGCTCACCCGGCAGTGGCCGCAGTTCGCCGCCGAGGCCGAGGAGCTGGGCATCGCGGCACTGTTCGTCTGGCCGGTCCGCATCGGCGCCGTCCAGGTCGGCACGATGACGGGTCACCGGCGCACCCCGGGGCCGCTCACGGCGCTGCAGTCCACGCACGGCCGGCTGGTCGCCGACGCGCTGGCGCAGCAGATCCTCAACCGGTGGCCGGAGAGCGGTGACACCGGCGCCGCCCCCGGTCTGGCGGGGACGGTGGGCCTGCACCGGGCCGAGGTGCACCAGGCCACCGGGGTGCTCAGCGAGAAGATGGGCGTCACGCTGGCCGAGGCCCTGGACCGGTTGCGCGCCCAGGCCTACGCCTCGGGCGAGTCGTTGTCGGAGACCGCCCACCGCATCATCCGGCGGGAGCTGCCGCATGATCCGAACTGATCCGTCAGGCCGCGCCGGGCACGCTCCGCGCGGCTGCCGAGGAGTACACCCATGAGCAGGGAACAGCACATCGCCCGAGCCTTCGTGGAGCTGGCCGACACCTTGGTGGAGGAGTTCGACGTCATCGACTTCCTGCACCAGATGACCGTCCGCTGCCAGGAGCTCCTGGACGTCACCGACGCCGCCGTCTTCCTCGCCCACCCGGGACCGCATCTGCACAGCCCGGCGCCGTGCGATCCCAGCCCCGCCCTGCAGCGGGTCCTGGACGTCGCGTGTGTCGAGGGCCCGGCCGTGGAGGCGCACCGCACGGCCCAGGTGGTCACCGCGCGGGACCGGGCCGACGCGGCCACGCGCTGGCCCGAGTTCCTCCGCCACCGCGAGGCCGTCGGCTACACGCTCGCCACCGCCGTGCCGATGCGGCTGCGCCAGGACAATCTCGGCAGTCTCCTGCTGCTGCGCACCAAAGACCGGCCGATGAGCGCCGACGACCTCGCCCTCGCGCAGGCCCTTGCCGACGCCGCCACGATCGGGCTGCTTCAGGCCCGTGTCATCCACGAGCAGCACACGGTCAACGAGCAGCTGCACACGGCCCTGCAGACCCGCATCGTCATCGAGCAGGCCAAGGGCGTCCTCGCGGTCCGCGGCGGCATCACCCTCAACCAGGCCTTCGACGCGCTGCGGCGGCACGCCCGGCACCACCGCATCCTGCTGAACGAGGTGGCCCGGGAGGTCATCGAGAACGGGCTGCTGCCCGCCACCGTCACATCGGAGTGAGCCAGACCGCCGCCAGCGGCGGAAGGCGCAGGGTGAGCGACACCGGGAAACCGCCCGACGGCTCGGGTTCCTGGTCCACCGGCTCCGCGTTGCGCACATCGCTGCCGCCGTACCGTGTCGCGTCGGTGTTGAGGATCTCCCGCCACTGCCCCGCGGCGGGCGGCACGCCCAGGCGGTAGCCCTCGCGGACCACCGGGGAGAAGTTCACCACCGCCAGCAGCGGAGTGCCGTCGGCGGCGCGGCGGACGAACGCGAAGACATTGTCCTCGGCGGCGTCGGCCGCACTCCACTGGAACCCCTCGGGGCTCGCGTCCTGTTCCCACAGCGCGGGATGGGAGACGTACAGCCGGTTGAGGTCGCCCACGAGCCGCTGGACCCCGCGGTGGTCGCCGGCCGCCGGGTTGGCCTCGTCGAGGACCCACCACTGCGGCCCCTCGTCCTCCACCCACTCGGCGCCCTGCGCGAACTCCTGCCCCATGAACAGCAGCTGTTTGCCGGGGTGGGCCCACATGTGGGCGAGGTAGGCGCGGTGGTTGGCGCGCCGCTGCCACCAGTCGCCGGGCATCTTCGAGACCAGGGCCTGCTTGCCGTGCACGACCTCGTCGTGGGAGATCGGGAGCACGTAGTTCTCGCTGTAGGCGTACACCATCGAGAAGGTCATCTCGTTGTGGTGGTACTTGCGGTGCACGGGTTCGTGCGCGATGTACTCGAGCGAGTCGTGCATCCAGCCCATGTTCCATTTGAGGCCGAAGCCGAGGCCGCCGAAGCCGTCGGGGCCGATGTCGTGGGTGGCCCTGGTGACACCGTTCCAGGCGGTGGACTCCTCGGCGATGGTGACGACGCCCGGCACGCGCCGGTAGAGCGTGGCGTTCATCTCCTGGAGGAAGGCGACCGCGTCGAGGTTCTCCCGGCCGCCGAACTCGTTCGGGGCCCACTGTCCCTCCTCGCGCGAGTAGTCGAGGTAGAGCATGGAGGCGACGGCGTCGACGCGCAGGCCGTCGATGTGGAACTCCTCGCACCAGTACAGCGCGTTCGCCACCAGGAAGTTGCGGACCTCCTTGCGCCCGTAGTCGAAGACGAGCGTGCCCCAGTCGGGGTGGGCCGAGCGGCGCGGGTCCTCGTGCTCGTACAGATGGCGGCCGTCGAACTCGGCGAGGGCCCACTCGTCGCGCGGGAAGTGCGCGGGGACCCAGTCGAGGATGACGCCGATGCCGGCCTGGTGCAGGGTGTCGACGAGGTACTTGAAGTCGTCGGGGCCGCCGAGGCGGGCGGTGGGCGCGTAGAAGCCGGTGACCTGGTAGCCCCAGGAGCCGCCGAAGGGGTGCTCGGCGACCGGCATCAGTTCGACATGGGTGAAGCCGAGCGCCGACACGTACTCGGTGAGTTCGTGGGCGAGGCGGCGGTAGGTCGCCCCGGGCCGCCAGGAGCCGAGGTGCACCTCGTAGACGGACATGGGGGCGGCGTGCACCGGGCGGTCGCCGCGGTGGCGCAGCCACGTGTCGTCACCCCACTCGTAGGCGCTGTCGCACACGATGGACGCCGTCGCCGGGGGGACCTCCGTGCGCCGCGCCATCGGGTCGGCCCGCTCCAGGCGCTGCCCGTCGGGCCCGGTCAGCTCGTACTTGTACGTGGCGCCGGGGCCGATCCCGGGGACGAACAGCTCCCACACGCCGGAGGAGCCGAGGGAGCGCATGGGCAGCGCCGTGCCGTCCCAGTGGTTGAAGTCGCCGCGGACCCGGACGCCGCGCGCGTTCGGCGCCCAGACGGTGAAGCGGGTGCCGGGCACGCCGTCGCGTTCGAGCACGTGCGAGCCGAGCGCCGTCCACAGCTGCTCGTGGCGGCCCTCGGAGATGAGGTGCAGGTCGAGTTCGCCGAGGGTGGGCGGGAAGGCGTAGGGGTCGGCCGTCTCGACGGCGCCGTCGGGGTAGGTCACGCGCAGCCGGTAGGGGGCATGGCCCTGGCCGGGGATGCGGCCCGCGAACAGGCCGTCGCCCTCGTCGCGCAGGTCCCACACACGTGTGCCGACGACGACGGACACGTGGGTCGCGTGCGGGCGCAGGCAGCGCACGGCGAGCCCGCCGCGCACGGGGTGGGCGCCGAGGACGGAGTGCGGGTCGTGGTGGGCGCCGGACAGGAGCCGGGCCCGTACGTCGTCGTCCAGGGGGGCGAGCGGGGCGACGTCGGACACGCGGTCCACCGGTTCGACGAGCGGCTCCGACGTGACCAGCGGCTCGGCCGGCTCCAGCGCTACGGGGTCGGCGACGGACATGTCAGGCCTCCTGGGCGGGCAGTTGGTCGGACCTGTGCGGGGCGCCTGTGCCCGCGGTGCCGCCCGCGCACAGGCGGGCCACCGCGCTCATCGGCACCGTGAGCAGTTCGGGGCGGTACACCGACTCGTAGACCACCTCGTAGACGGCGCGGGCCGCCTCGTGCGCGCGGAGCGCGGCGGGGACGGCGCGCGGGTCGAAGCCGCCGGACTCGCCGTATCCGGCGCAGAAGGCGTCCCGGCAGCGGTCGGCCCAGCGCGGGTGGAACTCCCCGCCGGAGCGGGCCGCGTAGTCGAAGGAGCGGAGCATCCCGGCGACGTCCGCGATCGGCGAGCGGTCGGCGCGGCGCTCGGGGACGGGCTTGGCCGGCTCGCCCTCGAAGTCGACGATGTGCCAGCGGCCGTGGGCGTGCATGACCTGGCCGAGGTGCAGGTCGCCGTGGGTGCGCTGGAGCGGGGCGTCGCCGCCCTCGGTGACGGCCGCGGCGTAGACGTCCTGGAGGTCGGGCACGAACGGGCGCAGCTCGGGGACGCTCGCGGCCGCGCGGAGCAGCCGGTGCGTCATCGCGTCGGCGAGCCGCGCCGACTGGTCCGCGGCGCGCTTGGCGGTCGGGAACGCCTTGGCGAGGGCGACGTGCAACTCCCCTGTCGTACGGCCGAGTTCGCGCGCCTCCTCGGTGAAGCCCGTGCGGCGGCGGCTGGATTCCAGGGCCAGTGTCCAGCCGTCCGTCGACTCGGTGAGGAACGGCTGCACCATGCCGAGCGTCGACCAGAACGGGGCCTCCGTCTGGAACCAGCCGATCGGCGCGGGGACCTGGGTGAAGCCGTGCCGGGCCAGGGCTCCGGTCACCTCCAGGTCGGGGTTGATGCCGGGCTGGATGTGGCGGAACAGCTTCAGGATGAGTTCGTCGCCGTAGACGATCGAGGTGTTGGACTGCTCCACATCCAGGACGCGCGGGGTCAGTCCGCACGGCACCGAGGTGCGTGGCAGCGACTCGAAGCGCAGGTGGCCCGCGGAACCGCCCCTGCGCAGCCGTTCGAGGAGCACGATCGCGGCGCGGTGGTCGTGGACGGCGTCGTAGACCATCAGCCGCTCGCCGGGCCGCGCCTCGACCTCACCGATCATGTGGGGGCTCATGCGTGGCGGCACGTGCGTGGCCACGCCGAGGAGGACCTGATAGTGCGCGCCGTCCGAGGAGCCACGCTGATCGACGCGGACCAGGAGGTGGTAGCAGTCCGTCGTCAGCGCCGTCGCCGCGGCCACGGAGACACCGGTGACGTCCCGGCCCTGGCCGGTGAACCAGCGCTGGCGGGGAAGCCAGCGCGCCAGGAGCGCCGCGAGGGAGGAGGCGGGCACCTGGGCGGGACCGACGGCCGTATCGGACAGCAGAGGCGAAGTCATGGATTCAGGTCCAATCGTGGTGTGCCATGCGGGGCGTCATGCTGGTGCCCCGCAGCCGGAACCAGTAGAAGCCGTGTCCCGCCAGGGTCAGGAGATAGGGCAGTTCTCCGATCGCGGGGAAGCGGACGTTGCCGATCAGTTCGACCGGGTGGCGTCCCTCGTACGCCCGGAGGTCGAGCTCGGTGGGCTGCGCGAAGCGGGAGAAGTTGTGCACGCACAGCACCAGGTCGTCCCCGTACTCGCGGAGGAAGGCGAGCACGGCCGGGTTGGAGGAGGACAGTTCGGTGTAGGACCCCATGCCGAACGCCGGGTTCTGCTTGCGGATCTCGATCATGCGGCGGGTCCAGTGCAGGAGCGAGGAGGGTGACGCCATCTGGGCCTCGACGTTGGTGACCTGGTAGCCGTAGACCGGGTCCATGATCGTCGGGAGGGAGAGGCGGCCGGGGTCGCTGGAGGAGAAGCCCGCGTTGCGGTCGGGGGTCCACTGCATGGGTGTGCGTACGGAGTCGCGGTCGCCGAGCCAGATGTTGTCGCCCATGCCGATCTCGTCGCCGTAGTAGAGGATCGGCGAGCCCGGGAGCGACATGAGGAGCGCGGTGAACAGCTCGATCTGGTTGCGGTCGTTGTCGAGCAGCGGGGCGAGGCGGCGGCGGATACCGATGTTGGCGCGCATCCGCGGCTCTTTCGCGTACTCCGCGTACATGTAGTCGCGCTCTTCGTCGGTGACCATCTCCAGGGTCAGCTCGTCGTGGTTGCGCAGGAAGATGCCCCACTGGCAGCCGGACGGGATGGCCGGGGTCTTCGCCAGGATCTCGGAGATCGGTTCGGCCGTCTCGCGGCGGACCGCCATGAAGATGCGCGGCATCACCGGGAAGTGGAACGCCATGTGGCACTCGTCGCCGCCCGACGCGAAGTCCCCGAAGTAGTCGACGACGTCCTCGGGCCACTGGTTCGCCTCCGCCAGGAGCACCACATCGGGGTAGTTGGCGTCGATCTCCTTGCGGACCCGTTTGAGGAACTCGTGGGAGGCGGGCAGGTTCTCGCAGTCGGTGCCGTCCTCCGCGTAGAGGTAGGGGACGGCGTCCAGGCGGAAGCCGTCGATGCCCAGGTCCAGCCAGAAGCGCAGCGCGGCGATCATCTCCTCCTGGACGGCCGGGTTCTCGAAGTTGAGGTCCGGCTGGTGGGAGAAGAAGCGGTGCCAGAAGTACTGCTTGCGCACCGGGTCGAAGGTCCAGTTGGAGACCTCGGTGTCGACGAAGATGATCCGCGCGTCCTCGTACTTCTTGTCGTCGTCGGACCAGACGTAGTAGTCGCCGTACGGCCCGTCCGGGTCGGTGCGCGACTGCTGGAACCACTCGTGCTGGTCGCTCGTGTGGTTCATGACGAAGTCGACGATGACGCGCATGCCCCGCTGGTGCGCCGCGTCCACGAACTCCACGAAGTCCGCGAGGTCGCCGAACTCGGGCAGCGTGACGATGTAGTTCGCCACGTCGTAGCCGCCGTCCCGCAGCGGGCTCGTGTAGAACGGCGGAAGCCACAGACAGTCCACGCCCAGCCACTGCAGATAGTCCAGCTTGGACGTGATGCCCTTCAGGTCGCCGACGCCGTCGCCGTTGCTGTCGCAGAAGGAGCGGACGAGCACCTCGTAGAAGACGGCGCGCTTGAACCACTCGGGGTCGGGTGACTTCGTGGGCATGTACGAGGCCTGCGCAGCCTGCGCCATGTCGTCCGTGGTCATTCGGGTCTGCCTCCGAGGACGCGGAATGAGGAGAGTGAGGGGCGGTGTCCGCCGGCGCGGGGTCAGCCGACGGTGAAGACGTGGGCCGGCGACTCCCCCGGCACGAGGCGCACGTAGTTGCTCGCACCCCACGTGTAGGTGGCGCCGGTGAGTTCGTCGCGCACGGGGAACGCGGTGTCGGCGCCGGTGCCAAGGTGCGCGAGGTCGAGCCGGACCGTCGTCTCCTGAGCGTGGTGCGGGTCGAGGTTGACCACCACCAGGACCGTGTTGGGGCCGCTGCGTTTGGAGTACACGATCACGGCCTCGTTGTCGGCGTGATGGAAGTGCACATTGCGCAGCCCGCGCAGCGCCGGATTGCGGCGCCGGATGGCGTTGAGCGTGGTGATCAGCGGGGCGATGGTGCGCCCCTCGCGCTCGGCCGCCGCCCAGTCCCGCGGGCGCAGCTCGTACTTCTCGGAGTGCAGGTACTCCTCGCTGCCGGGGCGCAGCGGGGTGTTCTCGCACAGCTCGTAACCGCTGTAGACCCCCCAGGCGGGTGAGAGGGTCGCGGCGAGGACGGCGCGGAGTTCGAAGGCGGGCCGGCCGCCGTGCTGGAGGAACTCGTGCAGGATGTCCGGCGTGTTGACGAAGAAGTTGGGCCGCATGGCGGCGGCCGGCTCACCCGCGAGGTCCTGTACGTACTGAGTCAGCTCGGCCTTGGTGTTGCGCCAGGTGAAGTACGTGTACGACTGCTGGAAGCCCGCCTCGGCAAGGGACCGCATCATCGCCGGACGGGTGAACGCCTCGGCCAGGAAGATGACGTCGGGGTCGGTGCGGCCGATCTCCGTGATCACCCGCTCCCAGAACGCGACCGGCTTCGTGTGTGGGTTGTCGACCCGGAAGATGCGGACGCCGTGCGCCATCCAGTGGCGGAGGACCCGCACCGTCTCCGCGACCAGGCCCGGCAGGTCGCGGTCGAAGGCGATCGGATAGATGTCCTGGTACTTCTTCGGCGGGTTCTCCGCGTACGCGATGGTGCCGTCCGGGCGGTGGTGGAACCACTCCGGGTGCTTCTCCACCCACGGGTGGTCGGGTGAGCACTGCAGCGCGAAGTCGAGCGCGACCTCCAGGCCCTCCCCGCGGGCCCGTGCCACGAACGCGTCGAAGTCGTCCAGGGTGCCGAGGTCGGGGTGGATCGCGTCGTGCCCGCCCTCCGCGGAGCCGACCGCCCAGGGCACGCCGACATCGTGCGGGCCCGGCGTCAGACTGTTGTCGGGCCCCTTGCGGTGCGTCGTGCCGATGGGGTGGACCGGCGGCAGGTAGACGACGTCGAAACCCATCGCCGCGATGGCGGGCAGACGGCGCGCGGCCGTGGCGAAGGTGCCGCTGACCGGCGCGGAACCCGGCTCGACGACGGCGCCCTCCGAGCGCGGGAAGAACTCGTACCAGGCGCCGTACAGGGCGCGTTCCCGCTCCACGAGCAGGGGCAGCGACGGGCTCTCGGTGAGCCGGTGGAGCAGCGGGTGGGCCGCGAGGACCGCGCACACCTCGGGCGCCGTGGCCGCCGCGAGCCGCTCCGCGTCGTCCCGCGCGGCGTCCGCCAGGACCCGGATGGCCTCGAACAACGTACGCCTGTCCGCCTCGTCGGTGACCCGGCCGAGGGCGCGCTCCAGGTGCTCGGCGCCCTCTTCGAGGGTGATGTCGCTGTCCACGCCGGCCGGCACCTTCAGGGCGGCGTCGCGCTGCCAGGCGGCGACGGGGTCGACGTACGCCTGCACGCAGTAACTCCACCCGCCGGTGGAGGTCGGCGTGACGGAGGCGCTCCACCGGTCCTCGCCCGGGACCAGTTCGCGCATCGGGACGCAGTCGACGGTGCGTCCTTCCGGGTCACGCAGGACGGCGTGGGCCCGTACGACGGCGGACCCCTCGGCGAACACCAGGGCCGTGACCGGGAACGCCTCACCGACGACGGCCTTCGCCATGCCGCGGCCGCCGTGGACCCGGGGACGCACGTCCTCGATCTGCACGGGAACCAGCTGTGCCCTACTCGTCATCGCTCTCACCTCCAGTGCTCTGCTCGGCGGTCGGGCTCATGGGGCCGGCCTCGTCGGCCGCCGCCCGTCCCCGCCCGTGGGACGGACGGCGCGCACATGGCGCTCGGCCGTGGACGCCGCCTCGCGGCCGCATCGCTCGCCGGTCGCGGCGCACAGCGCCGCGACGGCCAGCTCGAACCGCGCGCGGACCCTCGCGTCTGTGGGAGCCGCCAGGAAACGCCGCTCCCACCACCGGTATCGCTTCAGCTGTCCCTCGATCTCCACGCCGACCTGTGATGCATCCATGGCATCCGTCGACCTCCTGGAATCCGCGGGGTCATGACCCCACGGGTTGCCGAACATGCACGGAGTGAGAGCGGACCGTCACACAGGGCCGCTCGTCACCATGGTGCGGGGTGATCGGCGATCCGTCCTGTTGAGCGGAGCGTCACGGGCCGGTCACGCTCGTGTTGCACCAATGGAGTATGCGGTCAAGGCTGGTCATTGACTCTCGAGCGAGCAGAGCTCACGCGATGTGCGCACGAGAAGCCGTCGCGTCCAGGCGTGAGTCACGCGGTGAGGAGCACGAACCATGAACCGGACAGAGCCCCGCTACTACCACGTCGAGGTGGAGTCCTCGCCGGAGCGCGTCACACAGATGCAGCGCGTCGTCGCGGCCCACCTCCGCTACTGGGGGCTGCAGAAGCTGGTCACGTCGGCGACCCGCGGGGTCGGCCTGCTGCTGCACGCGGCCGCCGAGGGCCCGGTCGAGCGCGTGGCGATCGAGACCTGGTGGACCGGCCAGCACCTGATCACCGCGGTGTCGCACCACGACGCCTCCGAGGCCGAGCGCCCCGACGACGAGCGGTCGCACCTGCTGGAAATAGCGACATTGAGCGACGGCTGGGGCAGCTGCACCACGAACAGCCGGCGCATCATCTGGTTCTCCCTGCGCAAGTCCGACCACGACCGCGAGCCGCTCGCAGGCAAGGAGCCCGCGCCGTGGTCCAGCGAGGCGCTGACCCTGCCGCAGACCCCGATGGCACCCGGGAGCGCCGTGCGCGAGATCATCCGTGCCGTCGAGAGCGCGCCCGCCCTGGAGAGCGCCCCCGCCGGAACCGCCTCGTGACGGGCCGCCCGACGGACACCGGGGACGAGGGCGTCAGGGCCGGGCGCCCCTACCCGCTCGGCGCCACGTTCGACGGCCGGGGCACGAACTTCGCGCTGTTCAGCGCGGTCGCCGACCAGGTCGATCTGATCCTGCTCGACCCGGACGGCGGCGAACGAGCGGTGACGCTGCCGGAGATCGACGGCTGCGTGTGGCACGGCTACCTGCCGGACGTGGGCCCGGGTCAGCGGTACGGCTACCGCGTCCACGGCCCCTGGGAGCCCAGCTCGGGACACCGCTGCGACTCCTCGGCGTTCCTCCTGGACCCCTACGCCCTCGCGGTCCACGAGGAGCCGAAGCGCCGGGGCGAGTCGGGGCACGGACTGTGCGGGGTCGTCGTCGACCGCTCCTTCGACTGGGGCGCGGACAAGCCGCCGTCGTACTCGTACACCGACTCGGTCATCTACGAGGCACACGTACGGGGGCTCTCGCGCACCCATCCGGGTGTGCCCGAGGAGCTGCGCGGCACCTACGCGGGGCTCGCGCACCCGGCCGTCGTCGAGCATTTGAAGTCCCTCGGCGTGACCGCGGTCGAGCTGATGCCGGTGCACCAGTTCCTCCAGGACGGGTTCCTGCTCGACCAGGGCCTGTCCAACTACTGGGGCTACAACACGATCGGTTTCTTCGCGCCGCATCACAGTTACGCCGCCCGGGGCACGCTCGGCGAACAGGTCACCGAGTTCAAGCAGATGGTGAAGGACCTGCACGCCGCCGGGCTCGAGGTCATCCTCGACGTGGTCTACAACCACACGGCCGAGGGCAACGAGAACGGGCCGACGCTCTCCTTCCGGGGCATCGACAACGCCTCGTACTACCGCCTCTCGGACGAGGACTTCAGCCGCTACTACGACACCACGGGCACCGGCAACAGCCTCCTGGTGCGCCACCCGCACGTCCTCCAGCTCATCATGGACTCGCTGCGGTACTGGGTGACCGAGTGCCATGTCGACGGCTTCCGCTTCGACCTGGCCGCGACCCTGGCCCGCCAGTTCCACGAGGTGGACCGGCTCTCCGCGTTCTTCGACGTCATCCAGCAGGACCCGGTCATCAGCCGGGTCAAGCTGATCGCCGAGCCGTGGGACCTCGGCGACGGCGGCTACCAGGTCGGCAACTTCCCGCCGCTGTGGTCCGAGTGGAACGGCAAGTACCGCGACTGCGTACGGGACTTCTGGCGCACCACCGACCACTCCCTGCCGGAGTTCGCCTCCCGCCTCACCGGCTCCGCCGACCTGTACGAGCACGAGGGGCGACGGCCGCGCGCGAGCGTCAACTTCATCACCGCGCACGACGGTTTCACCCTGCGGGACCTGGTCTCGTACAACGACAAGCACAACGAGGCCAACGGCGAGGACAACCAGGACGGCGAGAGTCACAACCGGTCCTGGAACTGCGGCGCCGAGGGCCCGACGAAGGACCCGGCGGTACGGGAGCTGCGCGCACGCCAGCAGCGCAACTTCCTGACCACGCTCATGCTGTCGCAGGGCATCCCGATGCTGAGCCACGGCGACGAGCTGGGCCGTACGCAGAACGGCAACAACAACGCGTACTGCCAGGACAACGAGGTGAGCTGGATCGACTGGGACCTGGGCGAGGAGCAGCGAGAACTGCTCGGCTTCACCCGGGAGCTGATCGCCCTGCGCCTGGCCCATCCGGTCCTGCGCCGCCGTCACTTCTTCGAGGGTGTCCCGCAGGAGGACGGGCAGCTGCCGGACCTGGTGTGGCTGCGGCCGGACGCGGCCGAGATGACCGCGAAGGACTGGGGCCGCCCCGACGCGCACGCGATCGGTGTGTTTCTCAACGGCGACGAGGTCTCGGCGCCCGCCTCCCGCAACCGTACGGCCAGGGACGACTCCTTCCTGCTGTTGTTCAACTGCTTCTGGGAGCCGACGGAGTTCGTGCTGCCCGAGGCCTGCTTCGGGACGCGCTGGACCACGCTCATCGACACCGCCGAACCCAACGGCACCGTGGACGAGCGGGAGCACAAGGCGGGGACCTCGCTGCTCGTGACGGAGCGGAGCCTGGTCGTACTGTCCCGCCCGCCGGGCGAGACCGAGGGCAGGCGGAGACGCCGGTAGCCCACACCTGTTCACACGTATGCCGTCACCGGGGCGCCCGCCCGGGTGACGGCATCGTTTTTGCAACGATGCATTGACGGGACGGCACCTGAGGAACAAAGATCGACGGGCACGTATGACAACGTTGTCGCACGAGAGGATCGCGATGCGAGCGTGGAAACGCCTGTCCACCGCCTTCTTGGTCATCGCCACCATGGCCACGGCCACCGCCACCACGACCGGCGCGGCGTACGCCCACGAGCGGGGGCCGCGGTTCGCCGAGGACCCCACCACCCTGGTCGACACGTCGATCGGCAACAACGGTGACGGCACCACGTTCCCGGGCGCCACGACCCCGTTCGGCATGGTGCAGCTGAGCCCCGACACCCAGCTGAACAAGTACGCGTCCTACGACTACGCGCAGGACACCATCCTCGGCTTCAGCCACACGCACCTGTCGGGCGTCGGCTGCCAGACGATGGGCAACATCCGGTTCATGCCGACCACGGGCGCGGTCACCTCGTCCGACCCGGCCCAGTACGCCGCGAAGTTCAGCCACGACAACGAGCGCCGCTCGCCCGGCTACTACGGCGTCACGTTCGACAACGGCATCGAGGCCGAGCTGAGCGCCACGCAGCGCACCGGCCAGCACCGCTACACGTTCCCCGGCGGATCGGGCGCCCAGAACGTGCTCATCGAGGCCGGCGAGAGCAACGGCAGCACGTACGCCGGTGACATCGAGGTGGTCGGGAACGACACCGTCGAGGGCTGGGTCCAGGGCGGCAACTTCTGCGGGGAGACCGGCAAGGAGCGCTACCGGGTCTACTTCAGCGCCAAGTTCGACCGCAAGTTCAAGACGTTCGGCACGTGGACCGACTCCACGCTCACCCCGGACCGGCGCGAGGCGTCGCGCGGCGCCAAGCGCGCCGGCGCCTGGCTGTCGTTCGACCCCGCCAAGGGCGACCGGGTCGGCTCCTCGGTCGGCCTGTCCTACACCTCGGTCGACGGCGCGCGGCTCAACCGCAAGGCGGAGCAGCCCCGTTCGTTCGACAAGGCGCGCACGAGCGCGCACGACACCTGGCGTGACGAGCTGAACCGGATGCGCGTGGCGGGCGGCTCCACCGCCGACCAGCGCACGTACTACAGCGCGCTCTACCACTCGCTCCTGCACCCCTCGATAGGCTCCGACGTCGACAACCGCTACCGCGGCTTCGACGACAAGGTGCACAAGGCGGACGCGCCGTACTACCAGATGTTCTCCCTCTGGGACACCTACCGCTCGCAGAACCAACTGGTGGCGCTGCTCGAACCGGACAAGGCCGCCGACATGGCCAAGTCGGTCCTGCGGATCCACGAGGACGGCGGCTGGCTGCCGCGCTGGGGACTCGGCGGTGGTGAGACCAACGTGATGAGCGGCGACCCCGTCACCCCATGGGTCGTCGACCTGTACAACCGGGGCCTGCTCGACAAGCGCACGTCGGCCAAGCTCTTCGACGCGCTCTGGAAGAACGCGAACGAGGTCCCCGCGGACCAGTCCCTCTTCCGCGGCCGTGACGGCAACCCGACCTACGTGAAGAACGGCTTCGTCGGCTACCAGAGCCTGCCGGGCTACAAGTTCGGCGACAGCCGCCAGGCGGGCTCGGCGACTCTTGAGTACGCCCTGGCCGACTGCTCCCTGTCCACGATGGCCGCGGGCCTCGGCCACAAGGACAAGGCCGCGACGCTCGCCTCGCGCTGCGACAACTTCACCAAGCTGTGGGACACCTCCGTCACCTCGCAGGGCTACACCGGGTTCCCGGTCACGAGGAACGCCGACGGCAGCGTCGCCGGTGACCCCGACCCGACGCAGTCCGGCGCCTTCCACGAGGGCACCGCGTGGCAGTACCAGTGGCTGGCGCAGCAGGACCCGAAGACCCTGTTCGGCCTGATGGGCGGTCAGAAGAGCGCGGAGCAGCGGCTCGACACGTTCTTCGACCTGCCGACCGTGCTCACCGACCCGGCGAAGGCCGCCTCGGAGTCCTGGGTGACGGGCGCCTACGACTACCACAACAACTTCGCCTTCAACCCGAACAACGAGCCCGACTTCCACGCGCCGTGGATGTACGCGTGGACCGGTTCGCCGTGGAAGACGTCGGCGGTGCTGCGCGCGCTGCGGACGCTGTACACCGACGACGCGTACGGCATGCCCGGCAATGACGACCTCGGCTCGACGTCGTCGCTGCTCGTCTTCGCCATGGCGGGCGTCTTCGAGGCGCAGCCCGGCTCGGCGCGCTACATCCTGTCGGCGCCCATGTTCGACAAGGTCGAGATCCGGCCCGCGCACGGCCGCCGCATCACCATCGCGGCGCCGGGCGCGGACGCCTCGAAGGCGCAGTACGTGTCCTCCGTGCGGACCGGCAAGGGTGCGCTGCACCGGAGCTGGCTCTCCCACAAGGACCTGCTCCGCTCCGGGACCATCACGGTCAAGCTCTCGGACAGGCCGACGAGCTGGGGTGCGGGCATGGCTCCGCCCGCGCTGGCCGCCGCCAAGCGCTGAGCGCGACGAGTGCGGCCCTCGCTCCCGGGGGGCCGCACTCGCTGCCGCGAAGGCGCACCCGTCCCCGTCGACGGCAGCCCGACCCCGGGCGAACGCGGGGAGCGCTTCCTGTCCGGGCCGGGCGATAGCATCCCTCCGAGGGCGCCGGGGAGCGCTCCCCGGTTCCCAGGCACGGCCCCGACGGAGGACGACCATGACCCACGGCGCAGACCGCGCGGCGGCCCCACGGCGGCGCGACGCGCGCCGCAACCGCGAGCTGCTGACCGAGGCGGCCCGCGAGGTCTTCCGCGAGCAGGGCCTGGAGGCGCCGCTCGACGTCATCGCGCGCCGGGCCGGGGTCGGCAACGCGACGCTGTACCGGCACTTCCCGACGCGCGTCGCCCTCGTCGACGCGGTCTTCCACGAGCCGCTGGCCGACACGATGACCGCGGGCGACGCGGCCCGGGAGGCCGATGACGCGTGGGCGGGCCTCACCGCCTACCTCGACGCCGTCTTCACCGTCCTCGCCTCCGACCGCGGCACCAACGATCTCATGACGACGCCGCTCCGGGGCATCGAGGCGCTGGAGGCCGTGCACGCGCACAACCGCCGCACCCTGGAACTCCTCCTGGAGCGCGGCCGGGAGCAGGGCTCCGTCCGCGCCGATGTCACCCCCGAGGACGTCCTCTTCGCGCTGGCCGCGCTGGGCCGCGCCGTCCCGGCCCTGACGAGCGCGACCACCGCCGACGCCTGGCGCCGCCCGCTCGCGCTGTTCCTCGACAGCCTGCGCGCCGCACCCGACGCCTCCGCCTCCCTCCCCTCCCCCGCGCTCACTCCCGCGCAACTGGGCGCAGTGCTCGGGGAGTTGGGTCCGCACCGGGCCCCGAGCACTCCCACCGCGTAGGCGATTTCCGGCCGCAGTCCACCCCGTACGGAATTCGGCGCGCCCGAAGCGTTGACGTGTCCCTGGCGAGTGCGTAGAAACTGCCCTTACAACGATGTAAGAACGCGCCGCACGACCCCGGTACGACTTCACGGATCCACCCGGCCGCGACCCGCGACACGAGGAGCTCCGATGCGCCATCGACCCCTGCCCCGCGTTTCAGACCGGCGCGCCACGCGCTCGGCATCCTGCTCTCCGCCCTGGCCCTGCTCCTGGGCGGCGCCACCGCTCTCGCCCCCGCCGCGCAGGCGGCGCCCGCCGCCTGGACCCCCAAACCGGCGCCGATGACCACGCCGTGGACCGATCAGGTGTCCCGGGACGCCCCGCTCCCGGAGTATCCGAGGCCCCAGCTGACCAGGCCCGACTGGGCCAACCTCAACGGCATCTGGGACTTCGCCGTCACCTCGGCGAGCGCCGGGCAGCCGGCCTCGTTCAGCGAGCAGATCCGGGTGCCGTTCGTCGCGGAGTCCGCGCTCTCCGGCATCCAGCGGAAGATCACCCAGAACGACAAGCTCTGGTACAAGCGCACCTTCACCGTGCCGTCGAACTGGAACGGCCGCCGCGTCCAGCTCAACTTCGGCGCCAGTGACTGGCGTACGACGGTGTGGGTCAACGGGCAGCAGGCGGGCGCCGTCCACAGCGGCGGTTACGACGCCTTCGGGTACGACATCACGCCGCTGCTCAACGGCGGCACGAACACGATCGTGGTCTCCGTCCTCGACCCCACCCAGACCGGCGGCCAGGCCGTCGGCAAGCAGCGCATCAACGACGTGACCCCGCATCCGGGCGGCGGCATTTTCTACACCGCCGCCTCCGGAATCTGGCAGACCGTGTGGCTGGAACCCACCGCCCCGGCGCACATCACCCGCCTCGACATGGTGCCGAACCTGTCCGACTCGACCCTGCGCGTCACCGTCCGCGGCGACGGGATCAGCGGGCAGAGCGCGCGGATCACCGTCAGCTCCGGAGGGACGACGGTGGGCACGGTCACGGGTGCGGTCGGCTCGCAGCTCTCGGTGCGCATCGCCAACCCGCGCCTGTGGTCCCCCGACGATCCGTTCCTGTACGACGTGCGGGCCGAACTCGTCTCGGGCTCCACGGTCGTCGACACCGTCGGCTCGTACGCGGGTATGCGGTCGATCTCGCGCGGCACCGTCGACGGCAGGCAACGCCTGCTGCTCAACGGCCAGTTCGTGTTCCAGACCGGCACCCTCGACCAGGGCTACTGGCCCGACGGCATCTACACCGCGCCCACCGACGACGCCCTCAAGTACGACCTGCAGAAGCACAAGGACCTCGGCTTCAACATGGTCCGCAAGCACATCAAGGTCGAGCCGCAGCGCTGGTTCTACTGGGCCGACCGGCTCGGACTCCTCGTCTGGCAGGACATGCCCGCGATGGACACCCGCACCCCGGACGCCGCCGCCCGCACCCAGTGGGAGGCCGAGTTCGACCAGATCATCGACGAGCACCGCAGCTCGCCGTCGCTGGTGATGTGGGTCGACGAGAACGAGGGCTGGGGACAGTACGACCAGGCCCGCATCGCCGACAAGGTGAAGGCGGCCGACCCCTCCCGCCTCGTCGACAACATGAGCGGCATCAACTGCTGCGGCGCCGTCGACGGCGGCAACGGTGACGTCATCGACCACCACAACTACGTGGGACCGGGGGTGACCCGTCCCTCGGCCACGCGGGCCGCCGTCCTCGGCGAGTTCGGCGGGCTCGGGCTCCGGGTGTCCGGGCACGAATGGTCGCCGGGCAACGGGTTCTCGTACGAGGACCAGGCCGACGCCGCGCATCTGAACAACCGGTTCATCGGCCTGATCGACGCGCTGCGCCTCCAGCAGATGCCGGCCGGTCTGTCGGCCTCCGTCTACACGGAGATCACGGACGTCGAGAACGAGATCAACGGCCTGCTCACGTACGACCGGCAGGTCACCAAGGTCGACCAGGCGCGGGTCAAGGCGGCGAACCAAGCGCTGATCAACGCCTCGAAGAGCCCGGCGGCGCCGGTCACGCTGCCCACCGGGTACAGGTCGCTGCGGGTCACCACGCCCGGCTACACCGACCGCTACCTCCGGCACAAGGACGCGCTCGCGTACACGGACGTCGTGAACAGCGGCAGCAGTGCGCTGCTGAAGAACGACGCGACCTGGCGCGTGGTGCCCGGGCTCGCGGACAGCGCCTGCTACTCCTTCGAGTCCCGCAACTACCCGGGCGAGTACCTGCGCCACCGCGACTTCCGGGTGCACCGGGAGGCCGGTGACGGCTCGGCGCTGTTCCGCGCGGACGCCACCTTCTGCGCCGTGCAGGGGCAGGGCGGGGTCCGGCTGATGGCCCAGAACTTCCCGGGCCAGTACCTGCGCCACTACAACGCCGAGATCTACCTCGCCGTGCCCGGTGGCGCGCGGGCCGCCGACAATCCGGCGTCGTTCACCGAGGACACGACGTGGGCGGTGGAGGCGCCCTGGGCACCCTGATGCCCTGACCTGTCGCGGTCCCGCCCTGTTACCCGGGCGGGGCCGCCTACCCGCGTGGCGCCGAAGGTGCCGCCAGGCCGTCGCTCAGCAGGCGGCTGTCGATCTCGTCCAGGGCCAGGCGCAGCGCGCCGAGGGCCACGCTCTCGTCGCCCAGGGTCGAGACGCGCAGCTCCGGCAGGCGCAGGCAGTGCTTGGTCAGTTCACGGCGGAGCGGTTCGAGGACCACGTCGGCGGAGCGGGAGAAGCCGCCGCCGTAGACGACGACCTGCGGGTCCAGGGCGAGGACGAGCGCGGCGACGCCCACGGCCAGGTCGCGGGTGTAGCGGCGGACGGCGGTCTTGGCGTCCTTGTCGCCCTCGCGGGCCGCCTGGAACACCCAGGCCGCCGCCTCGCCCGCCGTCGCGGGGACGCCGGGGCAGTTCTCCAGGTGGTCGGGGGCGGTGAGCCAGCGGACCGCCTTCAGCGCGCCGATCTCGCCCGCCGCGCCGCCGTGGCCGCGGCGCAGGGTGCCGTCGAGGATGAGTCCGGCGCCGGTGCGCAGCCCGGCGAGGAGGAAGACGATGTCGTCGGCGTCCTGCGCGACGCCCTTCCAGCGCTCGGCGACGGCGGCGAGCTTGCAGTCGTTCTCCACCTGGACCGGGCAGGTGAAGCGGGCCGCCAGGTGCGCGGCCGGGTCGGTGGTGTGCCAGCCGGGCAGCGGCGTGAACAGGGTGGTGCGGCCCGAGGCGTCGACCGGCCCCGTCACCCCGACCGTGACGGCCCAGATGTCGGACGGCGTCATGCCCGCGCCGCGCAGCACCTCGTCGATGACGGCGTCGACCACCGCGAGCCGTGCCTCGGGTCCCGCCTCCGGGTCGACGGGGCGGCGCCCGGCCCGGACGATCTCCCCCTCCAGGTCGCTGACCATGACGAGGATCTTGTGGACGCCGATGTCGATGCCGAGCGCGTGGCCCGCGCTCGCCCGGAACCGGAAGCGCCGCGCGGGCCGTCCGACCACGCTGCTCGCCCCCGGCTCCTCGACCTCGGCCCAGCCGTCGGTCACGAGCCCCTGCACCAGCACGTCCACGGCGGGCCGGGACAGACCGGCGCGCCCCGCCAGCTCGGTCACCGTGGACGGCGGGTTGCCGCGCAGCGCCCACACGATCGACAGCTGGTTCATCTCGCGCATCCGGGACATGTCTGTTCCGGTCGTCGCCATCCTGGTGCTCCCTGGAGGGGTTGCGGGCCCGCTACTGAATATTGCTGAAGAGTTTACTAATGCGGGGCGCGATGCTTGAGCCGAACGCGGGCGATGAGCCGTATTCAGGCGATCGGATAGCGCTGCTCCGTCTCCGGGCTGACCGCGGGCGTGAAGTCGACCTCCCTCCCGTCGAGCGCGAACCGGTAGCGGCCGAGCCTGCGGACCTCGGGCCGGTGCTCCAAGTAGGCGGTCATGGCCTGCAGTTCGTCGGGGCGCAGCCACCCCGGCGGGTCGGACACGGCCCGGAACCCGCAGATGTCGGCGAGGTCGCGCAGCCAGCTCTGCTGCTGCTCCGTCAGGAGGTTGAGGCGGCTGCGGAAGTAGACGACATCGGGGTCGACCTCCAGGAGCGGCGACTGCCACAGCCGGTGGAGCGTATTGACGACGGCGTTGCGGGCCAGGGCGTCCGACGGGTCCTGGGTCGCGTAGTGCTCCCACAGCGGCGCGACGTCGGGGCCGCTGCGGATGCCGTCGACGAGCCCGAGCGACGGCAGCAGGGGTGCGCCGCTGCCGAGCAGATAGGCGTCCGGGCCGGCCTCCTCGCGGATGATGCGCAGGCCGAGCCGGTAGGACTCCTCGCGGCCGAGGTCGGTGGCGCGTACGCCGGGTGCGGTGGCGGCGCCGATGAAGTCGAGCTTGAGGTAGGTGAACCCCCACTCCTGGACGACCCGGCGGATCGTCTCGCGCAGGTGGTCCTGGGCGGCGGGCAGGGTGAGGTCGAGGGTGAAGTAGCCGGTGCCCCAGTTGTGCCCGGCGATCACGGGGTCGCCGTGTGCGTCGCGGAGCAGCAGCTCGGGCCGCTCCCGCGCCGTACGGGATCCGGGCAGGGCGATGAACGGGGCGATCCACAGTCCGGGCCGCAGCCCGGCCTCCTTGATGCGATCGGCGAGCGCGCGCATTCCGGCGGGGAACTTGTCGTTGGCCTGCCAGTCCCCGACCGTCCGCTCCCAGCCGTCGTCGACCTGGACGACGTCGAAGGGCAGGCCGCGCAGGGCGGTGATGTCCTTGGTGAGCTGTTCCTCGGTGATGTTCTCGTAGTACGCGTACCAGCTGCACCACACGTCGCCCGCGCGCTTGCCGCTGCGGCCGAGGCGGTCGGCGAGGTGGCGGGTGTAGGCGGCGAAGACCTCGTCCTCGGCGCCGTACGCGAGGAACCAGGGTGCGCCCTCGCGCTCGTACCAGCCGGCGAGAGTGTCCTGGTCGGCGGTGAGGCGCGGGGTGTCGAGGCCGAGCGCGCCGAGGAGCAGCACCCGACCGTCCGGGCCCCGCAGGGCGGCGACGGCGGACGAGTGGTGGCGGGCGGGGTCGTCCCACACGGTGTCGTCGGCGGTGGTGCGGCGTTCGGCGCTCTCGATGCGCAGCGGCTCCTCGGACAGGCGGCGCCAGCCGCACGGGCTCCAGGAGTTGTGTCCGTGCCGGTAGAACAGCGCGTCGCCGAGGCCGTGCAGCAGCGCCACCCGGCCGGGCGGCAGCAGCAGTCCTCCGTCGACGGGCTCGGGCCGGGTGCCGCCCGCGAGCTCGACGGCGAACGCGCGCCCTCCGGCGTCTACGACCTGGGGCATGTATCTCCTTGTGGGTGTCTCCGCTGGATACGTGTGTCTGTACGTGTGCGGGGGTCGCTACTTGAAGAGGCCGTTGACCTTGTCGTTGGCCGACTTCAGGGCCGACGCGGGTGAGGTCTGGCCGAGGATCGCCGACTGGATGGCCTCCTGGACGATCGGGCCGATCTCGGTGCCGTGCTCGGTGACGGGCAGCTGGAACGTGGTGTCCTTGTCCGCCGCCGCGTCGGTGAAGACGTGCACGTCACGCCCGTTCGCCTGATGGGTGGCGAGCGCCTTCTCGGTGGCGGACCTCAGCGCGGGGAAGACGACGGCGTGTTCGGCGACGAGGTTCTGGCAGTCCGGCGAGGCGAGGAACTTGACCCATTTCCATGCCTGGTCCTTGCGCTCGGAGCCGGCCCAGATGGCGTCGGAGAGGCCGTTGATGGCGCTCTTGCGGCCGCTCGGTCCGGTCGGCAGCGGCGCGAACGCGAGCTTCTGCTTGATCTTGGGGTCGGTGAAGGTGGGGATGGTCCACGAGCCCGCGACCATGATGGCGCCCTTGCCCGCGGTGAGCAGTTCGGAGTTGGCGACGGTGGACTGCTTGTCGAAGCGGGGCGCGTACCCCTTGTCGATGAGGTACTTGAACCAGCCGATGGTCTCGGCGAGCTTCGGGTCGTCGTAGCGGTACTTCGTGCCCCACGGGTTCTTGTCGAGGTAGGTGAACCCGTTGGCGGCGGCGAGGTCGCCCCAGCCGTTCTGGCCCTGGGAGCCGTCGGCCCATTCGGGCAGGAAGCCGTAGGTCCGCACCTTGTTCTTGTCGAAGCCGGGGTCGAGGCCGTTGCGACCCCTGTCGTCGACGGTGGCCTTGGCTATCGCCTGTTCCA
>NZ_JAOCNE010000002.1:0-94156 GCF_056172735.1 Streptomyces sp. R818 | reverse complement strand
GACGGTGAGGACGCGGGTCTCCTCGTCGCGGCCGGTCAGCAGCGGCCAGAGGTAGTCCTTCCAGGCCCATACGGTGGTGGTGAGCCCGATGGTGATGAGCGGGCCGCGGCTCATGGGGAGCGCGACCTTCCAGAAGACGCCCCAGGCGCCGACGCCGTCGAGCACGGCCGCCTCCTCCACCTCGCGCGGGATCGAGAGGAAGAACTGGCGGAGGAAGAACACGGCGAACGGCGTCATGAGCACGCTGGGCGCGACCATCCCGGCGAACGTGTTCAGCCAGTCCAGGTTCTTCACGAGGACGAAGTTGGGCAGCACGGTGAAGATCGGCGGCACCATGAGCGCGGCGATCAGCACCCCGAAGACCAGGTCCCGGCCGGGGAAGCGGAGGCGGGCGAAGGCGTAGCCCGCCATGGCGCAGAACAAGGTCTGGAGCACGGCGATCAGGCCGCTGTAGACCACGGAGTTGAGCAGATAGCGCAGGAAGTCCACCTGTGCGCCCGAGCCGCCGGCGGCCCGCGCCTCCTCGGCGCTGGTGAGCCCGAGGACCCGGAGGAAGTTGATCATGGTCGGGTGCTGCGGGACAAGACCCGTGCCGTCGGTGTAGATGTCGGCCGCCGGGGTCAGCGCGGTGCGGATCATCCAGTAGAAGGGGAAGACGGTCACGAGCAGGGCGACGGCGAGCGCGGCCCATGCGGCGATGCGGCCGGGCGATACCTTCCGGCGCGCACTCCTGGCCCGTACGGGGCTCCCCGGGCTCTTGATACGTGTGCGGTTCACGGTCCGTCCGTCTCCTCAGGCCAGGTCCGAGCGGGACGCGCGCAGCAGACGCATCTGCACGGCGGTCAGCACGCCGAGGACGACCGCGAGGACGACGGCGACCGCGGAGGCGTACCCCATGTGGAAATTGGTGAAGGCCTGTTCGTAGATGTAGAAGTAGATGACCCGGGTGGCGCTGACGGGGCCGCCCTTGGTGGTCACCGCGATCGTGTCGAAGATCTGGAACGAGCCGATCAGTGACACGACGAGGACCAGGGCGAGCACCGGACGCAGCAGCGGCAGCGTGATCCGCGTGAACATGCGCCACTCCCCCGCCCCGTCCAGCGAGGCGCTCTCGTACAGGTGGTGCGGTACCTGGAGCATTCCGGCGTACAGGAGCAGGGCCGTGTAGCCCGTGTACGCCCAGGTGTTGACGGCGGCGACGGTCGGCATCGCGAGGCCGGGTGAGGTGAAGAAGCCGGTGGTGCCGAAGCCGAGGGCGTCGAGGAGGTGGTTGACGAAGCCGAGGTTGGCGTCCAGGAGCCACATCCACAGCAGGCCGACGGTGACGTTGGGCACGAGCCACGGCACGAGCAGCATCGCCCGCAGCGCGACCGACTTGGTCAGGCGGTGCATGAGTGTGGCGAGGAGCAGGCCGAGGACGGTCTGGGAGCCGATGTTGAGAACGACGTAGTAGCCGGTGACCTTGAGCGCGTTCCAGAACTGGTCGTCGCCGATGAGCTGGGAGTAGTTGTCCGCGCCGGTGAAGTGCGGCGGGGACAGCAGGTTGTAGTCGGTGAGCGAGTAGTAGACGCCGCGGACGGTCGGATACGCGTAGAAGAGCGCGAAGCCGATGAGCGCGGGCGCGAGGAACAGCCAGGCCGCCTTGCGGTCGTCGCGGGCCTTGCGCGGTCTTCCTGAGCGGGCGGTCCGGCCCGGGGCGGGTCCCGCGATCTCAGGTGGTGGCGCAAGTGCCGTGTCCGCGCCCATGGTTCGCCTCCGAGCGGATCTTCGCCGCACCTCTTGTCAGTGGGGCTCCGTGGACACATATTGATGAGCAGCAGCGAAACTTTGTCAATGCTGGCGCATAAGAATCGATGAGCGCCTCCCCGGCTCACAGGTTCGTCGCCGCCCCACACAGGACTCCCACTCACCTATTCCGTACGGAGGTTGATCCGTGCACACCTTCGCTCGACGACGTGGCAGAAGACTGCTCGCCGCGCTCGGTTCCGCGGCCACCGCGCTCGCCCTGGCCGCACTGCCGCTCACGGCACAGGCCGCCCCGGCCGCCGACCCGGCCGTGACCCCGACGGCGAACGCGGCTCAGGGCGCCCCCACCCGGCCGGCTCCGGGCCCGGCCCCCGACCCCTCGCTCCCTGCCCACGCGCTCACCCGCGCCGACGCGCCCGTCGACAACCCGCTCAAGGGCTTCGCCCGCTTCTACCAGCCGGGCAGCGACCAGAACACGGGCTATCCGCACGCGCTGACCTGGAGCTACTTCGGTCTGTCCGAGGTCATGAAGGACGCCTCGGACTGCGGTCACTACGACTGGTCGGTGCTCGACAAGGCGCTGGACGAGACCGCCTCGTACGGCAACCAGGCCGCCATCCGCTTGTACATCGAGTATCCGGGCGGCAGCGGCGGCCACCCGGCCAACGCGATCCCGCCGTGCTTCGCCGGGCACGTCGCCACCCGCACGAACAGCTACTGGAACACCACGAGCCCCGACTACGACAGCCCGTACCTGCTCGACGCGCTCAAGAAGTTCATCGCCGCCTACGGCGCGCGCTACGACGGCGACGCACGGATCGGCTTCCTCCACATGGGTCTTGTGGGGCTCTGGGGCGAGTGGCACACCTGGCCCTACGACACCGACACCTCCGGCGACACGTATCCGAACTACATGCCCACCGACGCACACGGCGCCGAGATCATCCGGGCGTACGACGACGCCTTCACCCGGACGAAGGTCGAGGTGCGCTACCCGGAGTCGGCCGGGGGCGCCGCCGACGGCCTGCCGAGGGTCGGCTACCACGACGACTCGTTCTGCTTCCGCGAGGGCAGCCCGCTCGCGGGGGTGACCCTGCCGCGGTCGATGGGCGGAGCCTCCTACTCGCAGCTGCAGAAAGCCCTCGAACACGGGGTGGAGAACCGCTGGACCACCGCCTCCATGGGGGGTGAGGTGCGCCCCGAGATCCAGTCCACCGCCTTCGCGAACTGGCCCGGCGGTGCGGGCGCGGTGGACGACATGAAGGCCTGCGTGGAACTGGAGCACACCACCTGGAAGATCAACGAGGGCAGTGCGAACTACTCGCCCACCGACGCCAAGGTGGGAGCGGCGGTCCGGCTGATGGGCTACGACCTCAACGTCGACCACGCCTATTTCCACGACTCCGCGCAGGGCAGCACGAAGGTCGGGGTGCGCATCAACAACAGCGGCGTCGCGCCGTTCTACTACCCCTGGACCGTCAGCCTCGGCCTGAAGAACTCCGCCGGGGACATCGTGAAGACCTGGGCCACACCCTGGGACCTGCGCAAGGTGATGCCCGGCAAGATACGTGCCTTCCCCGACTGGGGCGTCGGCGCCGACCCGGCCTACCTCGACTACGGATACGCCCAGTACTTCGACACCACGGTCGACCTGTCCGGGGTCGCCGCCGGTGACTATCAGCTCGTCATGAAGGCCAAGAACCCGCTGGAGGACGTGAGCGCCGCCGCCAAGAAGCTGCGCTTCGCCAACGCCGGGCAGCACGCGGACGGCTGGCTCGACCTCGGCGCCATGGCCGTCGGCGCGGGCTCCGGCACCTCCGCGTCGTACGAGGCCGAGGCCGCGGGCAACACGCTCACCGGCACCGCCGTCGTCGCCGACTGCGCGGGCTGCTCCGGCGGCCACAAGGTCGGCTATGTCGGCAACGGCGCCACACTCACCTTCCGCGGGATCGACGGCGGCAGCGGCGGCACCCGCACGGTGACCCTGCACTACGCGACGGCGGAGCCCCGCTCCGCGACCGTACGGGCCAACAGCGGCACCACCCGCACACTCGCCTTCGCGCCCACCGCCGACTGGACGACGACCGGCACCACGACCGTGTCGGCCGACCTGAACGCGGGTACCGGCAACACACTCACCCTCGCCAACCCCTCGGGGTGGGCGCCCGACATCGACCGGATCGCCGTGAGGTGAGGGTGGTGCGGCGGGTCCGCTGGCGCGGCGGACCCCCGCACCACAGGGTGGAGACAGCAGCGAACCGAACGAGGAGAAGGGCGTGGACGCGGTGGCCGACGAAGCGATGCGTTGCCTGGTGACAGGAGCGAGCGGCTACATCGGCGGCCGGCTCGTACCGGAGCTGCTCGACGCGGGCCACAAGGTGCGCTGCCTGGCCCGCACCCCCGCCAAACTCCGCGACCACCCCTGGGCCGAGGACACGGAGATCGTGCGCGGCGACGTCATGGACGCCGCGTCCGTCCGCGAGGCGCTGACCGGCGTCGACGTCGCCTACTACCTGGTGCACGCCCTGGGTACGGGCGACGACTTCGAGCGGACCGACCGCGAGGCCGCGCGGATCTTCGCGGAACAGGCCCGCGAGGCCGGGGTGCGCCGCATCGTCTACCTCGGCGGGCTCACCCCGGCGGGCGTCCCCGAGCACGAACTCTCCCCGCACCTGCGCTCCCCGCGCCGAGGTCGGGCACATCCTGCTCGACTCCGGGGTGCCGACGACCGTGCTCAGGGCCGCCGTGATCATCGGCTCGGGCTCGGCCTCGTTCGAGATGCTGCGCTACCTGACTGAACGGCTGCCCGTGATGGTGACGCCGAGCTGGGTGCGCACCCGGATCCAGCCGATCGCCGTGCGCGATGTGCTCCGTACGCTCGTCGGCAGCGCCACGATGCCGCCCGACGTCAACCGTGCCTTCGACATCGGCGGCCCCGACGTGCTCACCTACCGCGCCATGATGGTCCGCTACGCGGCCGAGGCGCGGCTGCCCAAGCGGCTCCTGCTCCCCGTGCCGATGCTCTCCCCCGGCCTGTCCAGCCACTGGGTCGGCCTGGTGACGCCCGTCCCCGCGTCCATCGCCCGGCCGCTGTGCGAGTCGCTGCGCCACGAGGTGATCTGCGACGAGCACGACATCGCGCAGTACGTGCCGGACCCGCCGAACGGGCTCATCGGCTTCGACGAGGCCGTGACGCTGGCCCTGCGCCGCGTCCAGCAGGCGGCCGTCTCCACCCGCTGGTCCTCGGCCTCCTACCCCGGCGCGCCCAGCGACCCGCTGCCCACCGACCCCGACTGGGCGGGCGGCTCCCTCTACACGGACGAGCGGGAGCGCGTGGTGAACGCGGACGCGCGGCGGCTCTGGGACGTCGTCGAGGGCATCGGCGGCGAGCACGGCTGGTACTCCCTGCCCGTCGCCTGGGCCGTGCGCGGCTGGCTCGACCGGGCGATGGGCGGCGTCGGCCTGCGGCGCGGGCGGCGCGACGCGTCCCGGCTCCGCGTCGGCGACTCCCTGGACTTCTGGCGCGTCGAGGAGATCGACCCCGGACGGCTGCTGCGGCTGCGCGCCGAGATGCGGCTGCCGGGGCTCGCCTGGCTGGAGCTGACCGTGGAGCCCCTCGGCGACGGCCGCTCCCGCTACCGCCAGCGCGCCCTGTTCCACCCGCACGGCCTGGCGGGGCAGGCGTACTGGTGGAGCGTCGCCCCCTTCCACGCCGTGGTCTTCGGCGGGATGGCCCGCAACATCGCGCGCGCCGCCGAGCGCGGTCCCGGCCGCTCCTGACCCCTCGGCCCGCGCTCGGGGAAAGTCGCACCCATCCGCCCGCGCCCCGGCTCCGTATTACCACCGCACCCGTGATCGCACGGGCGGCGCACACAGAGCTCGGAGGTCCGCGAACGTGAAGGAAGCCGTCCACATCGGGCCGCCGCCAGGGGCGGGGCCCAGCCTTGAGGAGCTCATGGCCGATGTGGCGAAGGGAGACAAGGACGCCTTCTCCGCGGTGTACGACGCCGTGGCCGGCTCGGTCCTGGGCGTCGTGCGCGGCGTCCTGCGCGACCGCGCCCAGTCGGAGGAGGTCGCCCAGGAGGTTCTCGTGGAGGTGTGGGGCAACGCGGCCCGCTACCGCACCGACCGCGGCACCGCCATCAACTGGGTGCTCACCCTCGCCCACCGCCGCGCCATCGACCGGGTCCGCTCGGTGGAGGCCGCCGCCGCCCGCGACCACAAGGCGGCGCTGCTCGACCGCACCCCCGAGTTCGACGAGGTGACCGAGGCGGTCGAGACCCGCCTGGAGGCGGAGCAGCTGCGGCGCTGTCTGCGGACGCTGACGGAACTCCAGCGGCAGTCCGTATCGTTGGCGTACTACCGCGGCCTCACCTACAGCCAGGTGGCGGAACTCCTCGCCGTGCCGCTCGGCACGGTCAAGACACGACTGCGCGACGGGCTGATCCGGCTGCGCGACTGCCTGGGGGTGAGTGCGTGAACACCGCCGATCTGCACACGCTGACCGGGGCGTACGCGCTGCACGCGCTCGACCCGGAGGAGCAGGCCGCGTTCGAGCGGCACCTCGACGCGTGCCCGGCCTGCGCCCAGGAGGTGCGGGAGCTGTCGGCGACGGCGGCCCGGCTCGGGAGCGCCATCACGCTCGTACCGCCCGACGGGTTCAAGGAGTCGGTCCTGCGGCGGATCGACGGCGTGCGCCAGGAACCGCCGCGCACGGCCGCTCCCGCCGCCGTCGGGTCCGTACGGCGCGGCCGGCGCCTCTCGCGGTGGGCGCTGGCCGCCTGTCTCGCGGCGGTCGCCGCGCTCGGCGGGACCACGGTGTGGCAGCACCAGGAGGCCGAGGACGCCCGGCAGGAGGCGCGCGAGGCGCGGCAGGCCACGGACCAGGTGGCCGACGTCCTCGCGGCGCCCGACGCCAGGACCCGCACGGCGCGCCTCGCGGGCGGCGCGAGCGGCACCGTCGTCGTCTCGGAGGAGCGCGACAAGGCCGTGTTCGTGGCGGCGTCCATGGAGCGGCCGCCGGGCGGCAAGGTGTACCAGCTGTGGTTCGACGACGGCGGCACGATGCGCTCGGCCGGGCTCATGGACCCCGGGCGCAGCGCGCAGAGCGTCCTGATGGCGGGCCCGGTCGGCAAGGCGACCGGCATGGGCATCACGGTGGAACCGGCGGGCGGGTCGGAGCACCCGACGTCGGCGCCGGTGGCGCTGATGCCGTTGCCTGCGTGACCCGCTCGGCCGCGAGAACCAATCCGAGCGGGCAGCGGGGACGGATTCCGGAACATGAACGACACGGACGACACCACACCATCACCGCTCTCCCGCCTCCCCCGTGTGTCCCTGGGCGCGCTGAGCGGTCTGCTCGCCGGATACGCGGCGATCGCCGTCGCCGAACTGGTCGCCGCCGCCGTGCGGCCGGAGGCGGGGCCGGTCGTCGCGGTCGGCGGCGCCGCGATCGACCGGACGCCGCCGGCGGTCAAGGACTGGACGATCCGCCGGTTCGGCACGGACGACAAGCTCGTCCTGCAACTCGGGATCCTCGCCGTGCTGACCCTCCTGGCCCTCGCCCTCGGCATCCTCGCGACCCGGTGGCGGAGGGCGGGCGCGGCCGGGGTCCTGGGCTTCGGTGTCGTCGGGGCGCTGGCGGCGGTTTCCCGGCCCGACTCGACGAGCCTCACGGACGCGCTGCCGTCCGTCGTCGGGGCGGTCGCGGGCGCCGCGCTCCTGTACTGGCTGGCCGGACGCCTCGAAGCGACACACGAGGCGGCCGGTGGGCCCGACGAGCCGGGCTGGGACCGGCGCGGCTTCCTCATCGCCGCCACCGCCGCGGCCGTCGCCTCGACCGGCGCGGGCGCCGCGGGCCGGGCCCTCGGCGGATCGCGCGGCAGGTCCGCCGTCGCCTCCCGCAACCGTGTCGTCCTGCCCGCCCCGGTTTCGAAGGCCGCGCCCGTGCCCCGCGGCGCCGCGCTGCGGATCGGCGGCGTCAGCCCGTTCATGACCCCGAACGACGACTTCTACCGCGTCGACACCGCGCTCACCGTGCCGAAGGTCGACGCCGGTGACTGGCGCCTGCGCATCCACGGCAAGGGTGTCACCCGGGAACGCACGCTGTCCTTCGCCGAGTTGCTGAGGATGCCGCTCGTCGAGCGCGACATCACCCTGACCTGCGTCTCCAACGAGGTCGGCGGCCCGTACGTGGGCAACGCCCGCTGGATCGGGGTCCGCCTGGCCGACGTGCTCAGGCAGTGCGGGGTGCGACCGCCGTCCGACGGCGGCCCCGCCGATCAGCTCGTGGCCCGCTCGGTCGACGGCATGACCATCGGCAGCCCCGTCGACGACGTGATGGACGGGCGTGACGCCCTGCTGGCCGTCGGCATGAACGGACAGCCCCTGCCGTTCGCGCACGGCTTCCCCGTCCGGATGGTCGTCCCCGGCCTGTACGGCTATGTGTCCGCCTGCAAGTGGATCGAGGACATCGAGCTGACCACCTTCGACGCCTACGACCCCTACTGGGTCAAGCGGGAGTGGGCGCAGCGGGCGCCCGTCAAGACCGAGTCGCGCATCGACACGCCCAAGCCTTTCGCCCGGCCGGAATCCGGCACCGTCATGGTGGCGGGAGTGGCGTGGGCCCAGCACCGCGGCATCGACAAGGTCGAGGTGCGCGTCGACGACGGGCCCTGGGAAGAGGCACGCCTGGCCGCCGAGGACACCCGCGACACCTGGCGCCAGTGGTCGTACGCCTGGCAGGCCACCAAGGGCGGCCACACCTTGACGGTCCGGGCCACCGACCGCACCGGCGAGACGCAGACGGAGAAGCGCGCCCCGACGATCCCCGACGGCGCCTCCGGGTGGCACTCCGTCGTCGTCACCGTCGACTGATTCCGGCGCCCCCGCACGCCCGTCGTCACTCGTTCGGGGAATCCGCGGAGAACCACCAATCCGTTGAGCGATCAGTTCCGGAATACCCACGACGAAGGCAGATCGCCTTTGCGAACCAGCTAGTTGCACCGACTCGTCGAGGAGTTGCCATGCGTACCGGAATCCGTCGTATCGCCGTAGCCGTCACCGTCAGCGCCGTCCTGCCCCTGGCCCTGACCGCCTGCTCGGACAGCGACTCCAAGGACAAGGCGTCCGACAGCGCCTCCGCGGGCGCCTCCAAGGGGTCGGACACCGGCTCGGACATGGCGAGCCCCTCCGACTCCATGGGGTCGATGTCCGAGCCGTTCGGGCCGGGCTGTTCGTCCGTGCCGAAGGACGGCGCGGGCTCCTTCGACGGCATGGCCAAGGACCCTGTCGCCACCGCCGCCTCGAACAACCCCGCGCTGTCCACGCTCGTCTCCGCCGTGAAGAAGGCGGGCCTCGTCGACACCCTCAACAACGCGGAGAACATCACCGTCTTCGCGCCCACCAACGACGCCTTCGCCAAGATCCCCAAGGCCGATCTGGACAAGGTCCTGAACGACAAGGCCATGCTCACCAAGGTGCTCACCTACCACGTGGTGGGCCAGAAGCTGACGCCGAAGGACCTGGAGAAGGGCTCGTTCGAGACGCTGGAGAAGTCGAAGCTGACCACGTCGGGCTCCGGCGAGTCCTACAAGGTGAACGACTCGGCGAACGTGGTCTGCGGCAACGTGAAGACCGCCAACGCCAACGTCTACATCATCGACTCCGTGCTCATGCCGAAGAGCTGAGGCGGGCACGGTGACTCAGTCGCCGTCCCTGCCGAGCACGCGGTGGACGGCCTGGCGCGCCTCGTAGAAGTCGCTGTCCGAGACGTCCGGGTCGTCCTCCACCTCGCTCAGCCAGTCCTCCATGTCCTCGGGCCGCCACAGGTCGAGGCCCTGGGGGACGTCGAGCGTCGTCGTGCTCGCGCGCAGCTGCTCCACCGCGACGGCCTCCTGGACACTGCGCGTGCTCACCTCGGTCACCGCGCCACTCCTTCCGGTCTGCAAAGGGCAACGGACGGGCGACCTTGCCAGACACACCCCGGGTGTGTCCAAAACCGCAGCCCGGGCTACGACGTGAGAACGCTCACCCGCCCCCTCAGCTCGGCCGAGAACACGTCGGCGGCCTGCTCCAGGGCCGCGGCGGACGCCGGTGCGATGACCGTGCGCCCGTCCTCCACGGTGATGTCCTTGTCCAGGGTGAACCAGCCGGGCACGATGTGCGCCGCCCCCATGGACGTCAGGACGGGGCGCAGCGCGTAGTCGATGGCCAGGACGTGCGCGACGCTGCCGCCGGTGGCGAGCGGAAGGACGGTCTTCCCGGCGAGGGCGTACTGCGGGAGCAGGTCGAGCAGCGCCTTGAGCAGCCCGCTGTACGCCGCCTTGTAGACGGGCGTGCCGATGACGACGCCGTCCGCGCGGGCGAACCGCTCGGCGGCGTCGACGATCGCCGGATGCCCGAAGTCGGCCCGGAGCAGCGCGTCGGCGGGCAGGTCACGGACGTCGAGCGCGCTCACGTCGTGGCCGCTCCCGACGAGCCGGGCGTCGACGTGGCGCAGGAGGCGGCCGGTGCGTGAGGTGGCTGACGGACTTCCGGAGACGGTGAGGACTGCGGCCATGGGGGAACCTTTCGGGTTCGGTGCGGCGTGCGGTGGACCGGAGAGGCGCGGAGCGGGACCTACCAGGAGCTGTTCCGGACGGAGAGCAGCGGCGCCGGAGCGCCGTCACCCGCCGCCCGCAGCGCCTCCAGGAACGTGACGATCTCGGCGGCCACCGAGCGGTGCTGCTGGTCGTTGAGGACGTCGTGCCGTGCGCCGTGCACGACGGCGAGGCGGGCGCTCGGCAGCGTCTTGGCGAGCCCGGTGAGGGCGTCGTGGTCGGCGAGCGGGTCGCCGTCGCCGACGAGCAGCAGGTGCGGCAGTTCGGAGCCGGTGGCGTGGGCCGCGTCGACGAGGGCGCCCGGTACGGGGGCGTCGAGGGCGCCGCGCCGCACCTGGGTGTCGTCGGTGAGGACGCCGCGGTGCGTGGGGCACGTCGTCCGTACGTCGAGCTCCTCGTCCCAGGTGGTGCCGGTGGCGGCGGCGCCGGTGCCGGGGAGCCCGGCGAGCACGAGGGCGTCGGGGCGCAGGCCCGGGACACCGTCCGCGCGGCCGGACAGTGCGGCGAGCGCGGCGGCGCCCGTGTCGGAGCCGAGGAGGACGAGGGGCCGTGCGGTGTCCTCGGCGGGGACCGCGGCGGCTATGCGTGCGCCGAACGTGTCCAGCGCCGCGGGCAGGCCGTCGGCGTCGGTGGCGTCGAACTCCGCCGCGTCGACGACCCGGACCCGGTAGGCGTCGGCGGCGAGGCGCTTGCCGAGCCGGTCGTAGGCGGCCCGGGTCTCGCCCCGGCCCGGCACCACGACGACGGTGCCCCGGGTGAGCAGCCCCTCGGGCGCGAAGTGGTCGGTGTACTCGCTCATGCGGTCTCTCCTGCGGTGACGGTGTGGCGGTTGGCGGGGATCGGCAGGCCGAGGTTGCCGCGCAGGGTGTCGGCCTCGTACGCGGTGCGGAACAGGTCGCGCTTCTGGAGGATCGGCACGACGCCGTCGACGAAGAGCTCCAGTTCCTCCTCGGTGCGGAAGGCGAGGTTGATGCCGTCGAAGGTGCCGGCGTCGAACCACTCCTCGATGCGGTCGGCGACGGTCTCCGGCGCCCCCACGAACGGCGAGCGACGGGACTCGGCCAGTGACTGCGCCACTTGACGCAGCGTCAGCTTCTCCGCCTTCGCCCGCTCGATGAGTTTCGCGGCTCCGGTGCGTCCGCCCTTCTCGGCGAGGTGCGCGACGTCCGGGAACGGCGCGTCCAGGTCGTGCACGCTGAAGTCGTAGGCGCCGAAGGAGCGGCCGAGCAGCGCGAGGTGGCGGTCGAAGTCGTTGTCCTCCTCGAAGATCTCCCGCTCGCGGCGGCGTGCGGCCTCGTCGGTCGACGCCACGACCGGGCCGCCGTGGATGAAGATCTTGATGTGCTCGGGGTCGCGGCCGTACGCGGCGGTGCGGCGCTTGATGTCGGCGTAGTACTCCTGCGCCTGCTGGAGCGGCCCGCCCGGCGCGTAGATGCCCTCGGCGACGCGCGCGGCGAGGTCACGGCCCTCCTCGGAGACCCCGGCCTGGAAGATCACCGGCCTGCCCTGCGGCGAGCGCGAGATGTTGAGCGGCCCGGCGACCTTGAAGTGCTCGCCCTCGTGGTCGAGCGCGTGCAGCTTGGCCGGGTCCAGGAAGACGTTGCGCTCGACGTCGGCGGGGAACGCGTCGTCCTCGTACGAGTCCCACAGCCCCTGCGCGACCTGCACGAACTCCAGGGCGCGCCCGTAGCGCGTCGCGTAGTCGAGGTGTTCGTCGAGGCCGTAGTTCTTCGAGGTCCCGGTGTCGAAGCTGGTGACGACGTTCCAGCCGGCGCGGCCCCCGCTGATGTGGTCGAGGGAGGCGAAGCGGCGGGCGAGGTTGAACGGCGAGTTGTACGTGGAGCTGGCCGTGCCGACGAGGCCGATGTGCCGGGTGTGCGTGGCGACGGCCGACAGGAGAGTGAGGGGTTCGAGCCGGTTGAGGTAGTGCGAGGGGTAGGTCGCGTTGATGAACTGGCTGTCGACGATGAACAGGGCGTCGAACAGGGCCTGTTCGGCCGCCTGAGCCAGCCGTATGTAGTAGTTGATGTCGATGCTGGCGTTCTTCGCGACGCGCGGGTCCTTCCACAGGCCGTGCTGGCCGGGGCCGCCGACGCCGTACGGATGCAGCGCGAGGTGGATCTTCTTGCGGGGCATGTGTGTGTTCCTGTCTGTGTGAAGGATCAGGTGTGCAGCAGGGCGCGCAGCGCGTCCCGTTCCGCGCGGTCGGCCGGGGCGCCGTGCAGAGTGGGGGCCGAGCCGAGCAGGAGGCGGGTGTACGGGTGCCGGGGCTCGTTGACGAGGGTGCGGGCGGCGGCGGTCTCGACGAGCTCGCCCCGGTACAGGACGGCGATGCGGTCGGCGACCCCGGCCACGGAGCCGAGGTCGTGCGAGATGAGGACGAGCGCCGTGCCCTCGGCGCGCAGTTCTTTGAGGATCTCCAGGATTGCGACGCGGTTGGCGGAGTCGAGGGCGCTGACGGGTTCGTCGAGGATGACGAGGCGGGGCCCGGTGACCAACGCCCGTGCGACGGCGACGCGTTGGCGCTGGCCGCCGGAGAGCTCGCCGGGCAGCCGCCCGAGCAGGTCCTCGGTGAGGCGGACCCGGCCGAGGAAGCTCCGGACGCGGGCGGCGGTGTCGGCGCAGGTCACGCCCTGGACGAGGAGGGGTTCGCTCAGCGAGTCCTCGACGGTGAGGTCCGGGTCGAGGCTGCGCAGCGGGTCCTGGAACACGTACTGCACGACGCCGCTCCTGCGCAGCTCGCGCCACTGCCGACGGCTGTAGGAGGTGACGTCCGCTCCCCCGACCGTGATCGATCCGCTCGTCGCCGGGACCAGGCCGAGGACGGTGCGGGCGAGGGTGGACTTGCCGGAACCGGTCTCGCCGATGAGGCCGACGGTCTCACCCGGCGCGACGCTCAGCGAGACGCCGTGCAGCGCCTGGCGGCGGCGTCTCCGGGACCCGTAGTGCACATCGAGGTCGGTGATCTCCAGGACCGGGGCCGGGCCCACCTCTCCGCCGCTCACACGTCCTCCTTCGTACGGAACGTGTCGAGGCCGTAGCTCTCGTGCTCGTCGATCAGCAGCCGGGTGTACGCGTGGCGGGGCTCGTGCAGGACCGTGCGGGTCGGCCCGTGCTCGACGACCTCGCCCTGGCGCATGACGAGCACCTCGTCGCAGAGCTGGGCGACGACGGCGAGGTCGTGGGAGACGACGACGAGCGCGAGCCCGCTTGCTTCGCGCAGGTCGGCGAGGAGGTCGAGGATCTCCGCCTGCACGGTGACGTCGAGCGCGGTCGTGGCCTCGTCGGCGATGAGGACGCGCGGCTGGGCGGCGATGGCGGCGGCGATGAGGACGCGTTGCAGCATCCCGCCGGAGAGCTCGTACGGGTACTGGCCCCGGACCAGTTCGGGGTCGCGCAGGTGGACCGCGCGCAGCAGCTCGACGGCGCGCTCGCGGGCCTCGCGGCGCCCAAGACCCAGCTTCACCCGCAGGACCTCGGCGAGCTGGGCGCCGACGCGGATCGAGGGGTTGAGGTAGGAGGCGGGGTCCTGGAAGACCGCGCTGATGGTGGATCCGCGCAGTTCGGTCCACTGGGACTGCGTCAGGGTGGTGATGTCGGTGCCGGCGATCTCGACCGAGCCGCCGGTGATGTCGAAGTGCGGGGGCAGGATGCCGAGGGCGGCGCGGCAGGTGAGGGTCTTGCCGCTGCCGGACTCGCCGACGATGCCGACGGTCTTTCCCGGGGTCAGCTCGAAGCTCACGCCGCGCACGATCTCGCGGTCATGGGCGAGGTCGCTGATGCGCAGGTCGCGTACGGCGAGCACGGGGGGCGTCGGTGTGAAGGCCGGTGGTGAGGTCGCGGCGAACGGCTCCGCGAGGGTCTTCTGGCTCATCGGGCACCTCCTGCGGTGACGGGTTCGGCGGAGTCGGTGCGGTGGGCGCGGGCCTTGCGGCGGTTGACGAGGGCGCGGCCCGCCTCGCCGGAGACGTCCCGTATGGCGTCGGCGAGCAGGTTGGCGGCCCAGACCGTCACCATGATCAGCAGGGCGGGGGCGACCGGCGCCCACGGCTGGTGGCTGAGGTAGGCGAGGTCGGAGGCGAGCAGTCCGCCCCAGGTCGGGGCGGGTGGCTGAACGCCGATGCCGAGGAAGGTGAGCGAGGAGACGATGACGAAGCCGACGCCGATGGTCTGCGCGAGGGCGACCGCGAGCGGCGGCAGCACCTTCGCCCACACGTGCCGTCGGACGATCCAGCCGAGCGAGGCGCCCGAGACGAGCGCCGCCTCGACGTACGGGGAACGGGCGACGGTGAGGGTCGCGGCGCGGGCCACCCGGTAGAACAGCGGCGAGACGAGCACGCCGGTGACGAGCATGGCCTGCGTGATGCCGTTGCCGAGCAGGGCGATCACCGCGACGGCGAACAGCAGGAACGGCAGGGCGACGAGGGTGTCGGTCAGGCGCAGGGTGACCCACTCGAAGGCACGCCCCAGGTAGACCGACAGGATGCCGGGAATCGCGCCCACGACCAGCGCGGTGACGGCGACTTCCAGGGAGCCGAGGACGCTGACGCGGGAGCCGTCGAGGAGGCGGCTGAAGGTGTCGCGGCCGAGGTAGTCGGTGCCGAGCCAGTGCGCCGACGAGGCGTCCGCCAGGGTGTGGGTGCTGGCGGCGAGCGGGTCCTGCGGGGCGAGCAGCGGGCCGAGGACCGCGAGCAGGGCGACGGCGGTGAGGACGGTGACGGCGATCCGTCCGGAGGTCAGGCTGAGGACGCGGCGCACCACGGTTCACACTCCCCTCTGCGAGGCCGGTGTCACGCGGGCCAGGACGAGGTTGACGATCAGGTTGAAGGTGACGACCAGGACGATCGACACGACGAGGACGCCTTGCACGGCGGGTACGTCTCCGGACTGGGCGGCGTCGTTGGCGAACCGCCCGAACCCCTGGAGGCCGAAGATCCACTCGGTGACGACGGAGGCGCCGACCAGGGCGGGGAACTTCAGGCCGAGCGTGGCGAGGGTCGGGCCGAGGCCGTTGCGCAGGACGTGGCCGAAGAAGATCCGGCGCGGGCCGAGGCCCCGGACGACGGCTCCGGTCACGTAGTTCTCGCTGTACGCGGCGATGAGGCTGGTGCGCAACTGCCGGGCCACGTCCGCGACGACGTCGAAGCTCAGGGCGAGCGCGGGCAGGGTGATGTGGGCGAGCCACGGTCCGACGCCCTGCGCGGCGGGCACGTACCCGGCGGACGGGAACAGGCCGAGTCCGACGGCGAACACGGCGACCAGGACGATGCCGACGACGAACGCGGGCATGACCGAGATGACGGTGACGAAGCCGGTGACGGCCCGGTCGATCCAGGTGGTGCGGCGCAGCGCGGCGAGCGTGCCGAGGGCGAAGCCGGCCACGACGCCGATGAGGAGCGCGAACGTCGCGACCGACAGGCTGACGCCGAGTCCGGCACCGATGAGGGTGGAGATGTCGGCGCCGTTGGTCCAGCTGGTGCCGAGGTCGCCGTGGAGGATGCCGTGGAACCAGTCCCCGTACTGGACGAGGAAGGGCCGGTCGAGGCCCCACTCCGCCTCGACGCGGGCGACGGCCTCCGGGGTCGCCTCCTCGCCCAGCTGGATGCGCGCCGGGCTGAGCCCGCTGAGCGAGCGCAGCGCGAACGTCACGAAGGTGGCGACCAGGAAGACGGGGACGAAGAGGGCGACCGAGCGTCCGAGAGCGACACCGACGCGGCCCAGGGTGTGGCGGGTGCGGGCGGGTTCGGCCGTCACTTGGCGCCGCCGATGGTGACGCCGGTCCAGTCGATGTGGGCCGGGTTGGCGGGCAGCTTCGAGATCGACTTGCTCTTGGCGATGAGGTTGGGCTGGGAGTACGTGAAGACGAGGGCCTTGCTCTCCAGTCCCGCCCGCGTCGCCGCCTGCAGGGTCTTGGCGTAGTCGGCGGCGTCGAGCGGGGTCTTGCGCACCTTCGCGATGGCGGCCTCGAAGCCGTCGGGCTCGTAGGGCGAGGAGAGGTTCAGCGGGCCGTTCGGGCCGAAGTGCGCGGTGAGGGTCTGCGCGGCGGAGTCGCGGCCGGTCGTCGAGTAGAGGGAGAAGGTGAGGTCCTTGGCGAAGAACGGGGTCGCCCAGTTCTTGTCGATCTTGATGTCGACGGTGATGCCGACCTTGGCGAGCTGCGACTGGACGATCTCGGCCTGCGGGTCCTCGGCGGGGATGACGAGCTTCAGCTTGAGGTCGCCCGGCTTGTACCCCGCCTCGGCGAGCAGCTTCTTCGCCTTCGCCACGTCGTGCGGGTAGGCGTTCTCGGACTGCGGGTCGTAGGCGACGTAGCCCTTGGGGAACGGCTGGTCGGTGGTCTCGCCGTAGCCGAAGGTGAGCTTGTCGACGAACTCCTGGCGGTCGACCGCGTAGCGGACGGCGTCGACGACCTTGTCGTTGTCGAACGGCTTCCTGTTGATGTTCAGGCTGATGTTGGAGGCGTTGAAGCCGGGCTGTACGAAGACGTCGAGGCCGGCTTTCTTCGCGGCGCTCGCCTGGCTCGGCTCGATGTCGGCGAAGTTGTAGACGCCGGTCTGGAGGCCGGAGATGACGGTGGCGGCGTCGGGCGCCGAGGTCAGTTCGACGGTGTCGATGTGGATGTTGTCGGCGTCCCAGTACTCCGGGTTCTTCTTCAGGACCGCCTTGGTGCCGGGGACGATCTGGGTGACGGTGAACGGGCCCGCGCCGACCGGGTTCTGGTCGAGCTTCGCCGGGGACCTCGCCGCCTTGGGGCTGGCGATCTGCAGGACGCGCTGCCCGAACAACTGCGGTATCTGGTAGTCGACTTGATTGAGCCGGACCACCGCGTCGAGCCCTTTCGCCTCCACCGACTCGATCGAGGTCAGGTCACCGAAGAGGGCGGAGTTCTTCTGCTTCTTGGCCCGCTCGACGGCGGCCTTCACCGCGGCGCCGTCCACCGGTTCGCCGTCGCTGAACTTCAGTCCGGAGCGCAGATGGAAGGTGATTTGGTCGCCCTTTGCGTTGTACTCCCAGCTCTCGGCGAGGTCGGGCACCGCGTCGCCCTTCTCGTCGGTGCGCGTCAACGAGGCGTACACGAGAGCGAGTTCGCGGAACTGGGCGCCGCTGCCGCCGACGACCGGGTCCCAGTGGGTCGGGAAGTAGGAGGACGTCCACTTCAGGGCGGAGCCCCCGCCGGCCCCCGCGGCGTCGCCGCCGCAGGCGCCGAGAGCCGGTACGAGGAGGGCGGCCAGGCCGGTCACGAGACCTGCGGTACGGAGCCGGGCGGCGGGGCGGGCGGGGCGGCGGGGCGTGCGGCGTCCGGACATGGTTCTCTTTCGTCGAGGGCCCACGAAGGCGCGGGCGAGCGGCGGCACCCCGGGGACCGGCACGGACGCGGGTCGTCGCGCACGGGCATGTGGGCACGACGGAGCGGGGCGCGGGCGTCAGCGGGTCACGGGGTGGACCGGAAGAACGGGGCGTCACTCCTGCGGAATGCGAAGTGCGAAGTGCGGAGTGAAGAAGCGGCCGCGCGAGGGGAGTTCGCGCTCGGCCGGTGCATCGCGCGGGCAGCGCGGAGACGGTGGACTCGGTCGGTTCAGCGACAGAGGGCGCTACAGGTGCGCCGCAGATCCACGTAGCGGCACACCACACCGGGGTGCGTCGTAAGCATGTGCCACATCCTGGGGCCGGTCATCGGCCCGTGTCAATGGACACCAAAAGGTGTCTCATTCGGCGGACGGACTTCCTTCGCTGGTCACGGGCGCGTCCAGCGGTTGGGCGCGGTGCCCGCTGTCCGGCAGGGACCACAGCGGGCCGCCCGCCGTGTCGTACCGCAGCGCCCCGGGCGGCGGCCACGGACCGGTCGTCAGCGCCTCGGCCTCGGGCCCGGTGAGGCTCGTGTAGTGGCGCAGCGCCTCGGCCGCGGGCAGCCGTGGCGCGGTCTCCGGCAGCAGGCCGGGGCACAGCTCCCCGACCGCCGCCGCGTACGCCTCGTAGGGGCGCCAGCCGGGTACGAGGCGATGGCCGACCGGCGTACGGAAGAGCAACGTCGGCATGGCGTAACGGAGTTGGCCGTCCTGGGTCTCCTTGGCCGCGCCCGGGTGCGGCGAACCGGCGTCGGCCCGCAGCGCTTCGGGGACCGGTCTGCGCGTCTCGGCGCAGTCGGCGCGCACGCGCTCGCGCACGGCGTCGGACGCGGCGTCGGCCCGCAGCCGGTCCGCGTCCAGTCCCGGCACCCCCTCCACGGCGGACATGGCGCTGTCGAGGGAGACGGGAGGGTGCCCGTGCAGGAACATGACCTCACGCAGGCGCCGCAGCACCCGGTCGGCGACGTGCTCGCCCTGCTCCTCGGCCGCCTTGGCCACGAAGGACGCGTCCCAGGAGCTTGCCGGGACGCTGGACATCAGGGCCGGGCGCGGCGCCTTCGTGTGGGCGCTGATCCGCTCGATGTAGCCGTTGTACCAGCGGACCTCCGCCACCGGATCGGGCGGCTGGTCATCGTCGTCGTCGAAGAGGATGCCGTAGACGCGGCGCCAGCGGGCCCGCCCGTCGAGCGCCGCCCGCAACCGGCGGAACGCGGGCTCCGAGCCCCACGCCCACGGGCAGAACGGGTCGGTGTACTCGACGACTTCGAGCTCCGCCGGGTCGGCCGAGGTCACGCGGCGCTCCTGTCCGGCTCCGTCTCGCGCGCCCCGGCCGGCAGCAGCGAGGCCAGGGTGACCCCGGCCAGGACCGCCGACGCGTCGGCCTCGATGCGGCGGTACACGTCGGGCAGGCCGGCAGCGGCGCCCGGGTAGTCCAGGCCGTCGAGCGGCGCGCCGCGCAGGGTGAGCAGGTCGCCGTCGACGGCGCGCGCGACATCGAGGAGGGTGATCTCCCCGGCGCGGCGGCCCAGCCAGTAGCCGCCCTCGCAGCCGCGCTGGCTGCGCACCAGACCGGCCTTGCGCAACTCGCCGACGACGGACTTCAGGAAACGGAACGGGACCCCTTGCGAGGAGGCGATGGCCTCACAAGTCAGCGGGTGTTCGGGAGCGCGGGCGAGCTCCAGGAGCGCCCGCGTGGCGTAGTCCGCCTTCGCGGAGATATGCATGCGCCCCATCATGCCCGAACCATCGGCCACGACAAGGCGCCCCGCCCTCCCCCACCGCTTTGTTGCGGGAACATTGCCGCAGGTGAGAGCCAATGGACACCTCTTGACATCCTTTTCGCGGGCGCTCTAGCGTCCCGGCCATGAGCGATCCGCTGACCACCCCCGGCGAAGGTTTCCACCCCCACCTCCACGACGCCCCGGACGTCTCGGCGGCCCCGCTGCGGAGCCGTCTGCACCACATCCGCGCCGACGCCCTGGACGGCGACACGGCGCAGACGGGCGGTATGCGCAGGTTCGCCGCCGTCAGCGGGCGGGCCGTCGGTTCGGAGAAGCTGTGGATGGGCCAGACACACGTCGCCCCGTCGACCTCCTCCTCCGACCACCACCACGGCGAGTCCGAGACCGCCATCTACGTGGTCAGCGGGCACCCCGAGTTCGTGTTCCTGGAGGACACCGGCGACGGGGAGAAGGAGATCCGCCTCCGCACCTCGCCGGGCGACTACATCTTCGTACCGCCGTACGTGCCGCACCGCGAGGAGAACCCGGACCCGGCCGACGAGGCCGTCGTCGTCATCGCGCGCAGCACACAGGAGGCGATCGTCGTGAACCTGCCGAAGCTGCACGCGCTGCCGGTTCAGGACGCCTGAGGCGCGGCCGACAAGGACCCGGATCTTCACCCCTTCGGCCCCGCGGCACCGCCCCCGGCAGGCGCCCCTGCCCCGTCCGGCCGACGCTCTCCTTACGACACGAGTGAAATCGACGTAGGTGAGGGTGGTGGCGATGGCGATGCGCACACGGGCGTTGGTGTCGGAGTTCCTCGGGACTCTGCTTCTGGTCTTCTTCGCCGTGGGCTGCGCGGTCCTGGGGGTCGAGTTCATCGGCACCCTCGGCATCGCGCTCGCCTTCGGCTTCGTGCTGCTCGCCCTCGCCTACGCGCTCGGGCCGATCTCCGGCTGCCACGTCAACCCGGCGGTGACGCTCGGCATGCTGTGCGCCCGCCGCATCGACGTGGCCACCGCCATCGGCTACTGGATCGCGCAGTTCGTCGGCGGTATCGCCGGGGCGGCGCTGCTCTTCCTGCTCGCCAAGCAGGTGCCAGGATTCCAGGCCGACGGCGCCTTCGGCAGCAACGGCTACGGGGACCGGTCCGCGGTGCACATCAACACCGGCGGCGCGTTCCTCGCCGAGGTCGTCCTGACCTTCCTCCTCGTCTTCGTGGTGCTCGGGGTGACGCACCGGGTCGCGGTCGTCGGCTTCGACGGCCTGCCGATCGGTATCGCCCTCGCCGTCATCCACCTCATCGGCATCCCGCTGACGGGCACGTCGGTGAACCCGGCGCGCAGCCTCGGCCCGGCCCTGTTCGCCGGTGGTTCCGCGCTGTCGCAGCTGTGGCTGTTCATCGTCGCGCCGCTGGTCGGCGGTCTGCTCGCGGCCCTCGTCCACCACGTGACGCACCCGGCGGGCGAGGACCGCTTGATCGCCGACGAGGTGGCGGCGGCCTGAGGGCCCGTCACCCGATCAGACCGGCGACCATCCCCGCGAACTCGTCGGGGGTGGCGAGGCGGACACCGAGGGACTCGGCCTTGGCGCGCTTGGAGCCGGCGCCCTCACCCGCGACGACGAGGCTGGTGTTCTTCGAGACGCTCCCCGAGGACTTGCCGCCGGCCCGCTCGATCAGCTCGTTCATCTGATTGCGGGAGAGCTCCGCGAGGGGGCCGGTCATCGCGCCGGTGACGACGACCTTCATCCCGGCGAGCGGGCCCGCGTCGGCCTCGGACTCCGCCTCCCCGGGCGGCGGGGGCGGGGTGGCGCCCGGCTCGGTCATCGAGAGCCCGGCGGCCGCGAGCCGGTCGATCTGCCCGCTCAGCTCGGCCAGCTCCGCGACGATGACCGGGGCCTTCTCCGCGCCGATCCCCTCGACCCGCTGCATCGCCTCCGCGTCGGCGGCTCTGATGAGGTCCATCGTGGCGAAGTACCGGGCGATGCGGCGGGACATGGAGCGCCCCGTGCCGCGGATGCCGAGCGCGCAGAGCACCCGGGAGAGCGGCTGCCGCTTCGCGGCCTCCAGGGCGGCCATCAGGTTGTCGGTGCTGGTCTCCCCCATCCGCTCCAGGCCGAGCAGCTGCTCCCGCGTCAGGCGGTCGAACAGGTCGGGCAGGCTCTCCACGAGCCCCGCCTCGACCAGTTGCACCACCCTGGTGTGGCCGAGGCCCTCGATGTCGAGCTGGTCGCGCCCGGCCGCGTAGCTGACGGAGGCGACGAGGTAGCAGTTGCGGCCGCGCTCGCACCGCCAGCGCTGCTCGCTGGTGTCGATGCCGGAGCCGCACTGCGGGCACTCGGCGGGGAAGGCGATCTCCTGCTCCTCGCCGGTGCGCAGATGCGCGACGGGGGCCTCGATGCGAGGGATGATGTCGCCCGCCTTGTAGACCATGACGTGATCGCCCAGGCGCAGGTCGCGGCGGGTGATGTCGGCCGGGTTGTGCAGGGTGGCGTAGGTGACGGTGGAGCCGTCGATCTCCACGGGTTCGAGCACCGCGCGCGGGGCGATGATGCCGGTGCGCCCCACGTTCCACTCCACGCCGACCAGCTTGGTGATCTTCTCGACGGCCGGGAGCTTGAAGGCGACGGCCCAGCGCGGCGCCCGCGAGCCGCTGCCCGCCGCCCGCTGGTCGGCGGCGAGGTCGGCCTTGACGACGATCCCGTCGATGCCGAAGGGCAGCTCGGCGCGGAGCGCGGCGATCTCCTTCACCCGCGCGAGGACCTCCTCGACCGTGGGGACGACGACGCCCGCGACGCGCGTACTGGCGGGCGTGTTGATGCCGTACCCGGCCGCGCGGTCCATCAGCGCGCCGTGCGCCGCCTCGGTCAGCTCTGTGGTGAGCGCCTCGCCGGTGCCGGGCAGCGGGAGCAGCCCGTAGCAGAAGAACGTCATCCGCACCGTGTACGCGCGGTCCTTGGCGCGCAGGGTGCCCGCCGCAGCGTTGCGCGGGTTGGCGAACGGCTCGCCGCCGTGTTCGGTGCGCACCTGGTTGGCGTACTCGAACTGGGCGGTCGTCATCAGCACTTCGCCGCGCACCTCGACCGTGACCGGCTCGGGGAGCTCGGCGGGCAACCCCTCGACGGTGCCGATGGCGTGCGAGACGTCCTCGCCCGCGGTGCCGTCGCCCCGGGTGATCAGGCGGGCGAGGCGGCCGTCCTCGTAGCGGGCGGCGATCGCGAGCCCGTCGAGCTTCGGCTGCACGTTCCAGGACGCCACCTCGCGGCCGATGCGCCGCTCCAGGGACGCGGTCCAGGTGGTGAACTCCTCGTCCGAGAACACGTTGTCCAGGCTCAGCATGGGCACCGTGTGCGGCACGTCCCCCTCGACCGCGCCGCCCGCGACCTTCCCCGACGGCGAGTCCGGAAGCACCTGCTCCGGGTGGGCGTCCTCGTACGCGGTGATGGCGCGCACCAGGCGGTCGTACGCGTCGTCGTCGAGGCGCGAGGTGCCGCCCTCGTAGTACGCGGCGGCGGCCGCTGTGGCCTCCTCGACCGCCTGGGCGTAGGCGGCGGCGTCCGAGAGTGCCGGGTGTGCGGGCAGCGCGGAAGGAACGGCAGAAGTCGTCGTCATGCCCTCCATCCTGCCGCCCACCACTGACAATCCCCCTCGGAGGGCGCGACGGGGCCGCCCGCACCGCTCGCCACTGCGCGATTACTGTCCGGAGTTCAGATCGGTTGGTGTGACGGCGATCGAACGGGGGTAGGACGGATCAGGGCGCAATCCCGATCTTGGGAGCGCGGCCTGACCATTCAAGCTCGCCCGAGTTCGGGCGTGAGAAGAAGGACAGCAGTATGGCCAGCGGCACCGTGAAGTGGTTCAACTCCGAAAAGGGCTTCGGCTTCATCGAGCAGAGCGGGGGCGGCCCCGACGTGTTCGCCCACTACAGCAACATCTCCGGCAACGGCTACCGTGAGCTGGTCGAGGGCGAGACGGTCACCTTCGACATCACGCAGGGCCAGAAGGGCCCGCAGGCGGAGAACATCATCCGCGGCTGAGCCACCACGGCGTGACGCGCACAGCGGGGCGGGACGGCTTCGGCCGCCCCGCCCCGCTGTGTCATCCGCCCACACCGGAAGAACTGCTCACACCGGAAGAACCGCTCACACCGCGAGGACGCGGATCGAGGGGTGCTGGGTGGTGTTCAGGTAGAGCTTCTCGCGGGTGTTCTCCTGCTCCAGCTCCAGGACCAGGCGGTAGCGGTACAGGCCGGGCCTGGCGGTGCTCAGGATGGTGCCGGCCCAGTAGTAGTACACCGGGGTGAACTTGTCGCGCATGCGGTCCGGTGCTCCATAGATCTTCAGCTCGGTGAATATCTTGCGCTCGGCCACGTCCTCCTCGTCCCCGGACTCGGTGTCGAGGAAGACGATGCTGTTGATCTTCGGCATGGGCGGCCAGGTGTTGTCGAGCCGCTTCTCCATGTCGATGGGGCGGATGATCCAGTTCAGGACCTGCCCCTGTTTGCAGACCGTCTGCAGATGGTTGGTGCCCTGGCCGTCGCCGCCGATGCTGTTGTCCACCATCCACATCGAGTCATTGAGCGAGCCGGTCGCCGTCGCCCGTTCCATGTCGATGAGGGTGACGATGTTGAGCTGGACCGAGTTCAGCTGGCCCGGGTTCTGCTTCTGTTCCAGACCGCTGGTGCGCGGGGCTGTGCTCGTACTCATCGCTCCTCCTGGGCTAGCCGACGAGGCTCGGGACAGCGGGGTGGTGAGCGCCTCGTCCCGGGAACCGACCTTGAACTTGATCTGGTACGGGACCGCGCCCGTGGTGTTCTTCTTCACCGTCCCGATCCAGTACGCCACGTCGGTGCCGGGGTAGACCCGGCGCTCGGGCTCGATCAGCTCGGGGTCGACGATGATGCCGTCGATGGCCAGGTAGGCCTCGCACTCCAGGGCGAGCACGCCCCACAGGAGCTGGTCGCCGGCGCGGACGCGGGTGCGCAGCTCCTCGGTGCCGAACCCGGTGGAGCCGCCGGCCTTGTTGGTGTCGTAGAAGTACAGGTTGCCGTGGAGGGTGCCGGTGGCGAGGGCGCCCACGGCGTCCACCACCGCGGTGATCGAGATGGGGCGCTTGCCGACGTTGGTCTCCAGCCTCTTCCTGGTGGTCATCTGCCGCTCCTCGGCTAGGCGGTGGTGTCGTGCGGACCGGACCCGTAGGCGGATCCCCGGGTGGACGGCGGGATCGGCAGCAGGCCGAGGCCCGCCCCCGTGAAGCCGTTGACCTTGGGCTGGCTGGTAACCTTGAGCTTGGACTCGCAGGTCATGTTCACCGGCTCCCAGAGCGACTCGCCGCCCCGCACGACCAGCTTGTGGAGCTGGATGCGCATCGTGTACGCGTACGTGCCCGGCCGGGAGGAGTCGACGGTGGCGGACCAGTACCAGCCGTCGGTGACCAGGTCCGGGGAGCCGTACTCGGCCGGGTACATGATCTTCTCGTCGACGGCCTGGCCGTAGATGTCCGTGATCACGGGGCCCGGGTAGCTGTACGCGCCCGCGGTGGCGTCGGTGACGACCTCACCGGTGACGTCGAGGACCTTCTGGCCCGAGAGGCGGCCCTTGGTGCGCCGGGTGGTCCTGACCCGGGTGCCGACGGTCTGGCGGATCTTGCGCAGGTCGGCCGCGGGGTCCGAGCTGAGGGCGCCGGGTTTGGCCGTGAGTTCGTCCAGCTCCTCGAGAGCCCGGGCGTCGCTCTGCCGGGCCCGGTCCGCCTCGTAGCCGCGCGGCACGGTCGGCGGGATCGAACCCAGGCTGTAGGGCAGCCAGTTGAGCACCTGCTCGGTGGCCTGGGAGCCGTCGCGCCAGTAGGCGCCGTGGATGGCGGTGACGAGATCGCCGGTGCCCTGTCCCTCCGAGCCGTGCAGTTTCATGTTGTCGAACAGATAGGTGTTGCCCTGCAGGGTGTTGTTCTCCAGGGCGTTGCCGATGTCCACGAGCACGATGATCGCCAGCTGTTGAGCCATGCTTCACCTCGTCGTTCTGGTTGGTCGCCGGTCGGCCGGGCGCTCTTGAGCCGCTCGCCCCCGCTCACACGCCGATGAGGGCGGGCGAGTCGATGTGCAGCACACTGTGCGCGCCTTCGTACATCTGCAGCTCCAAGCGGTACTTGTGCGGCGTGCCCGGGGCCAGGGTGGGCGGGACCATGCCCGCCCAGTGCGCCAGGTCGAGCGTGTCGCCGTCGCTCTCGGAGACGCGCTCGCCCGGCACCGCCTCGTCGCCGTTCTGTCCGAGGAAGGTGATGCTCTTGATCTCGACCGGCGTCTGCAGGTCGACGGCGGTGACGGTCCACTGCACGACCTGCCCGGGGCGGACGGCGGTGCACAGGTACGGCGTGCCCTGGCCGGTGCTGTCGTGGTCGCTGTTGTCCATCATGCAGAGGTTGCCGTTGAGCAGGGTCCCTCCGGAGAGGGCACCTATGACATCGACCACGGCGATGATGTTGACCTGCGGTTTGTATGCCACTCGTTCCTCCTGCGGGTGTCTTCGGTGCGGGACGGACTCTCAGGTGTGGTCGCGGACCAGCGGCACCTTGCCGACCGCCGTGCGCTGGATGTCGGGCGAGTGGCGGGGCACGAAGCTGATCTGCAGCCGGTAGCCGGTCTTCGCGATCGAGGCGGGGTTGGCCTCGCCGTCGTTGAACAGGGACAGGGAGCGCGGCAGGGCGGTGACGAGCACCTTGTGCAGCCCTTCGGTGCCGAGCAGGGAGTCGACGCGGTAGGTCAGGCCGAGCACGTCGTCCACGGCCGCGTACAGGGTGAGGATCCGGTTCTCGCGGTGGTTGGCGAACTGGATCTCGTGGGCCGACTGGTCCAGGTCGACGACGCCGGCGGCCTTCAGTTCGTCGCGCAGCGCGCCGTACGCGCGGACCGCGGAGTACTGGCTGTCGTTGAGGTGCAGGATGTCGCCGGTGCGGCCCGCGAACTCGAACTGCAGCGCCTTGGGCCCCGTCGGTCCGTCCAGGCGCGGCCTGCGGATCATGCGGTCGCCGAGCTTCAGCCGCAGCAGCGGCGCCTCGTGGGCGTGCAGCCGGGTGACGACCAGCTCGCCCTCCTCGCCCTCGGGGACCCAGTACCCGGCCTCGTCGACGATCTCGATGAAGTGCAGGCCCGGTACGGCGGTCAGGGCGGGGCTCTCCTCGTCCAGCTGGAGCCCGATGGTCTCGGCCTGGGTGGCGGCGAAGTAGCTGAGGATCGCCAGGTTCGGGTAGAGGGCCTTGAGTTCGGCGCGGTTGCGCTGGGCGAGGACCCCGCTGCCGTAGAGCGCGACGCGGAAGCTTTCCCTGGCCTGCTGGCTCATGCCCGCGCCCAGTTCGGCGAGGATGGCGATGCCCGCCGAGATGCCCATGAGCGCCTTCGGGCCGCGGTAGGAGAAGAGGTGCTCCAGGACGGGGGCGGTGACGGGTCCCGCGCCGATGTAGTTCACGCCCGGCACACTCTGCAGCACCCCGCCGACCATGGTGCCGCTGCTCCACATCTGGTAGTCGGCGAGCGTGGTGAGGAGCCACTTGGGATCGCCGCCCGCGAGGTGGCCGGCGAGCTGGTAGGCGCCCAGGAAGCGGCCCGCGACCTCGTAGGTGTCGCGGAGTTCGCGCAGCGAGTACACGGTCTCCAGCGGTTTGCCGGTGGTGGTGCCGCCGCTGGCGACGACCTCGAACCCGCCGCCGCCGTGCGGGACGACGAGCCCCTCGCGGCTGCCCATGAAGAGGTCGCGCTGGGTCTCCTTGTCGGAGAGCGGGATGTGCTGCCACTCCTTGTAGCTCTCCGGCGGCCTGATCACCCCGGCGGCGTCGAGGCGGGCGCGCCAGAGCGGGTTGAGCCGGATGGTGTGGATCATCTGCTGCAGTCGGCGCAGGACCAGGGCGTCCTGGATCTGGTGGGGGATCTCGCTGTACGGCTGCCCGCAGATCCGTTCGCATTCGCGCATCTTCTCGGCGAAGGGCGGAAGGTGCGTCACCGCTTCGGCGCTGTGCGGCGTCAGTTCGGCGTCCGGGATGAGCCAGTCGACCATGGCCTGGACGTCGGCGGGTGGCGTCGTGGCCGCATACGTGTCCGTCACTGTGCTTTTCCTGCCTTCCGTATCTCGTCGAGCAGCATATGGAAGTGCCCGGTGGTGATCTGGTGGTTCATCATGACCACGCGGAGGGCGGCCACTCCGTCGACGTCCACTTTCGAGATGAAGAATTGCCCGCGGTGTTTGATCCGGTCCCTTATCTGTACCTGGAAATCGGCCACCTCTTTTTCGCCGATCCATTCCGGCCGGTAACGGAAGCAGAGGATATTCGCCTCGGGCCGGTGCACGGTCTCGAAGTCCGGCTGTTCCTCCAGGATCGCGTGGACGTACCTCGTCAACCGGCACAGGTATTCGATCTTCTCGGCGAAGAGGGCCGGTCCGTACATCGCCCAGAGCACCCATAGGCTCATGATCATGGGGCGTTTCGTGCATTCGAAGTTCTTGTCTCCGCTGTCCAGCTCGGTGTACACGGAGGGCTGGGCGTCGAACACATAGCTCGCGGTCTGCCGGAATGCGTCCCGGCTGGCGTTCCGGTCCTTGTAGAAAAGCAGGGTGCACGGCGCGGGCACGAACATCATCTTGTGCGCGTCCCAGGCGAGGGAGTCGGCCTGGTCGATTCCGCGCAGTTTGTGGCGCAGGTCGTCCGAGACGAGCAGGCTCGCGCCGTGGGCGCCGTCCACGTGGAGCCACAGGTCGCGTTCGCGGGCGACGGCGGCGAGTGCGTCGAGCGGGTCGAAGGCGCCGACCGGCGTGGTGCCCGCCGAGGCGACCAGGCAGAAGACGTTGAGCCCCTGCCGGGCGGCCTCGTCCAGGGCGGGGCGGACCCGGGCGGCGTCGATGCGGCGCGCGGCGTCGAGCGGGAGGCGCACGATGCGGTCCTCCCCGATGCCGAGGATGCCGGCGGCCCGCGCGACGCTGTAGTGGGTGTCGGCGCCGACCGCGATCGCGGGCCTGGCCGGGCCCGCGAGCTCCGAGCTGCCGCGCGCCCAGACCCCGGGAAAAGCCCTGTTGCGGGCGGTGAGCAGGGCGGTCAGGTTGGCCAGGGAGCCGCCGGAGGTGGTCACCATGGCGAAGGTGCCGGGTTCGTAGCCGATGAACTTGTTCAGCTCGTCGGCCATGATGCGCTCGACGACGTTGGGCAGCTGCCCCGCCTCGTAGAAGGAGGAGGGCTGGTTGACGACGGAGCCGACGAAGTCGACGACCCCGGAGAGCGGGACGACGCCGGAGAACTGGCGGCCCATGTAGCCCGGCGAGTGCACCTGGATGCCGGTCCTGAGGTAGAGGTCGACGATCTCCGAGAGCCGCGCCTCGTCGAACGCGGCGGGCCGCTCGCGCTCCTTGGTCATCAGCGCCCGCGCCGCCCGGGTCAGCTGGGCGGGTTCGATCAGTTCGAGGCCGCGGATGGAGAGATCGGCCAGGTGCTTCTCCAGTTTGGCGAGAACGGATTCGGCGCTTTCCCTGAACTGTTGTACATCAAATGCCTCGATCAACAATCCACTGTGCAACAATCCACTGTGCAGCGATTCCGTCACAGGGGCCTCCCTCGCACATTCCCTACCGGCTGCCGAATGGTTTAGAACGCAACGAAAGCAGTCGGCCCGGGGACAGGGGGCCAGGAGCAGTGGAGCGGCACCACCGTAGATCCCCGTGACACGGAAATATACAATTCGCCTTCTACTATCTTGATCTGGCCCGATCGCCGCGCAGGAGCGACGGAGCCGCCTGTCATGTACGCGCCCGAGTCAGGCGCTGTATTCAGGCAAGGAGAATTACTGATTCCGCCGCATATGACAGTGGAACCCGCAGGCGGTCGTGGGGAACCGAACGCAAGCGGTATCCGGAGGGCGCCGTTTCCCGCCGGACACCGGGCGCGGCCCCGTGATCGGCGGGCCGTCTTTTCCGACGCGTTTTCCGGCCATGACCGACCGGCACATAGGACATTTATTCGAAGTTCAAGCGCTTGCATAAGGATGGGCCCCGGCGAAGTGCGCCGGGGCCCATGCTGACATAAAGTCAGCCTTTGGCCTAAGCGTGTCCCGCGTCTGTCGCAGCCGCAAAGTCCGGGCGGCCGAGAGGTGTCTTCGTGCGGACGGCACCGACCCATTCGGCAGTCGAGGCGACGTAGGCGAAGAACGACTGCAGGACCACGAGGACCGTGTGGTGGATCTGCGCGGCCGACAGCGTCCCCGTCCGGTTGGCGAGCGGCAGGGAGCCGGTGGCGTCCGCGAGCACCTCCACCTGGTAGCCGCGGTGCACGGCGTCGCGGGCGGTGGACTCGTCGCAGGTCTGCGTCATGTAGCCGACGATGGTGAGCGTGTCGACACCCTCGCGCCGCAGCCACGCGTCGAGGTCGGTGCCGGCGAACGACGACGGCAGGGTCTTCTCCACGAGGTGGTCGTGCGGCCGGGCCGCCACCACGTCGTGCAGGGCGAACCCGTGGGAGCCGCGCGCGAACATGGGTGAGCCCGCCGGGGCCGCGTGCTGCACGACCACGACCGGGACGCCCTCCTGGACGGCCGTGTCGATGGCGACGGCGATGTTCCCGAGGCTCTCGGTGAGCGCCGGGAAGGCGATGGGCATGGCGCCCGTGACGTACTCGTTCTGGACGTCGATGACCACGAGGGCACGTTTCATGGTGAGGTTTCCCTTCGGGCTGTGGGTGCGTTCCGTGGTGCCGCTGCTGTCGTTGCCGGAGAGGACGTCACCGGGGCACCCCCGTCGCCCGCACGAACGCCTCGAACAGCGCCTGCTGGGCCGGGTCGTGCACGGCCGTGTGTTCCGGGTGCCATTGCACACCCGCGAACCAGGCGCGCCGGTGCGGGAGTTCGAGCGCCTCGCGGGTGCCGTCGGCCGCCTGCGCGCTGACCTTCAGGCCCGCGCCCACCCGGTCCACCCGGCGGTGGTGCAGGCAGGAGGCGGTGACCACCTGGGCGCCCATGCTCAGTTCGAGGAGGGTCGCGGGCTCGACGGTGACCTGGTGGACGAGGTTGTGGTGCTCGCGCCGCCAGCCCGCGAGGTGCTCCTGAAGGGTGCCGCCCAGCGCCACGTTGACTGCCTGGAGGCCGCGGCAGATCGCGAGGAGCGGCAGTTCGGTGCGGAGCACGTGGTGGACCAGGGCCAGGTCGAATCCGTCCTGCTCGGCGTCGGCGTCGTAGGGGGTGCCATGGACCGGCGCGGCCCCGTAGCGGCCCGTGGCCAGTTCGCCGCCGCCCGGCAGGAGGACGCCGTCGAAGCGCGTCAAGCGGTCGGCGACGAGCGCGGGGTCGCAGCTGCCGTTCGGGGCGTGCGGATGGAGGGTCACAGGCTCGCCGCCCGCCCGCCAGACGGCTTCGACCAGTGCGCGCCCGACGACCTCGGCGGCGTGGCGCAGCGCGGACGTGGAGACGGCGAAGCGGGCGGGGATGGCGATGAGGGGACGGGCTGGGGGGACGGGACGGGTCACAGGCATTCCTCGGGGGGAGTTCGGTGCAGGGGGTTCAGGTCAAGGGCGGGTCCTCCGGGTGGGCGGAGCGCGCGGGCGTGGGCGTGCCCGGGCGGAGAAGGTGGGCGGCGGCGCCCAGGAGCCAGACCGCGGGGACGGCCAGCGCGAGCCAGGTGGCGGTGGTGCGGTCGCCACCGATGAGGGTGGTGAGGTTGTCCAGGACGAGCCAGATCGCCCCGGCGATGCCGAGGGCGCCCAGGGCGGGCGCGACGGCGGTGTTCCACGGGCGACGGTCCAGGCGGGCGCGGCGGAAGAAGACGACGACGGAGACGGACGTCAGGAAGTACAGGAGCATGATCGCGAGGACGGCCACACCGCTGAACCAGGAGAACAGCGTCACGACCGGGTCCTTGTGCGCCAGCGCGAAGGGCATGACGAGGAGCACCGCGAGCGCCGTCTGGACGACACCGGCGGCCCAGGGCGCGCCGCGCCGGTTGAGGCCGCTCAAACCGTGCGGGAGGCGGCGCTCGCGGCCCAGGGCGAAGAGGTAGCGGTTGGCGGAGTTGTGGAAGGCGAGGATGCCGGCGAAGAGGGAGGTGGCGAGGAGCACGGGCAGCAGGTCGCCCGCCCAGGCGCCGAAGAGGTCCTCGATGGGCTGGAAGACGAACGCCGAGGAGTCGCCGCTCTCCAGGGCGCTGCCCGCGGCGTCCGCGGCGTGCGAGGCGCCGTGGGCGGAGATCACCATCCAGGAGGTGAGCGCGAAGAACGCGGTGATCAGCGTGATGGAGAGGTAGGTGGCGCGGGGCACGGTCCGGGCCGGTTCGCGGGCCTCCTCACCGTAGATGGCGGTCGCCTCGAAGCCGAACATCGAGGCGACGGCGAACATCATGGCCACCCCGGGCGCGCCGTCGAGCGCGGCGGACGGCGAGAAGCTGTCGGTGATGCCGAGCCCTTCGGGACCGCCGCCCTGCACCAGCGTGACCAGGGCGAACGCCAGCAGGATGCTGGTCTCGGCGACCACGAACACGGCGAGGACGCGCGCGCCCATGTCGATCCCGGCGACCCCGAGCACCTGCACGAGGGCCATCGTGAGCAGGGCCCACACCCACCACGGCCAGTCCGGACCCGCGTGGACGTCCATGAGCTGGGCGACGGTCGCGCCGTACAGGCCGTACATCGCGGCCTGGATGGTGCAGTACGCGAAGAGGGCGACGGCGGCGCTGCCCGTGCCCGCCGCCCGGCCGAGCCCCGTGCCGATGTACGTGTAGAACGCGCCGGGGTCGACCACGTAGCGGCTCATCGCGACGAAGCCGACGGAGAACAGCAGGACGACCGCGCCCGCGGCGACGTAGGCGGCCGGGACGCCGGGTCCGTTGCCGAGCGCGACGGAGAGCGGTACGGCGCCCGCTATCCCGGTCAGCGGGGCCTGTGCGGACAGGACGAGGAAGAGGACGCCGACGACGCCCAGCGCGTTGGGCCTCAGGCGGCGCTCGGTGACGGGCTGTTGCGGGGTCTGGGCCGACATCCCGGCTCCTCGGTGGTCGGTGGGGCACCGGACACGACCGAAAGTTCGTTTGGTGCCAAACAACATAGGTGAGCCGTCCGGTGGGGTCAATCCCCGCCGTTCTGCGTGGAGTTGGGCCGCGGGGCTTGCCGGGAGCCCGCGGAGTTCCTACGGTCGACCTACCGTTTGGGACCAAACAAGCGGCTCCCGAGGAGGCAGCGGTGAGCGCACACGATCCGACCCGGCTCCGCCGGCACACCGAGCGGCTCACGGAAGCGGGCATCGACGTGGTCCGGGTCGTCTACCCCGACCTGCTCGGCACGGACCGCGCCCGCGACGTGCTGCTCGACCATCTGCCGACGGCCTGCGCGCACGGGCTCGCCTTCTGCCGCGCCGTCTACCACACGACCCCGCGCGGCGACGTCGTGCCGGTGGCGGGCGGTCTGGACGCGGGCCTGCCCGACATGCTGGTCAGGCCGGACCTGGAGACCCTGGCGCCGCTCCCGTGGGAGCCGGGGGTGGCCTCGTGCCTCGGCGACGTCACCGACGCGCGGACCGGAGCGCCCGCCGCGGAGTCGCCGCGCGACCTGCTGCGCACGGTCCTCGCGCGCTGCGCGGAGCACGGCCTCGCCCCGGTGGCCGGACCCGAGCTGGAGTACTTCCTGTGTGATCCCGAGCCCGGTGCGGCGGGCGGCTGGCGCCGCTACTCCACGGCGACCGGCACCGTCTACACGGCCGGTCTGCGCGCCGACCCGGACAACCACCTCCTGCGCGTCCTGCGCCCGCTGCGCGATCTCGGCATCGGGATCACGACCGGCAACCACGAGTTCGACGGGGCGCAGTTCGAGATCAACCTGCGCCACTCCGATGCCCTCGACGCCGCCGACCGGGCGTTCCGCCTCAAGTCCGCCGTCAAGGAACTCGCCCGCCAGGAGGGCAGGCTCGCCACCTTCATGGCCAAGCCGTTCAACGACGCGGGCGGCTCCGGCTTCCACCTCCACCTGTCGTCCGCCGACGGCGAGGGCGGCAACACCTTCGACGACCCGGCGGGCGCGTACGGCCTCTCGGACACCGCGCGCCACGCCGTCGCCGGGCTCCTCGCGCACGCCCCGGCGCTCGCCGCGCTGCTCAACCCCACGGTCAACTCCTACAAGCGGTTCGGCCCCGACACCCTCGCGCCCTGGCTGATCGACTGGGGGCTCGACAACCGCAGCGCCATGGTCCGTGTGCCGCCCGAGCGCGGTGCGGGCGCCCGGCTCGAACTGCGGCTCGGGGACGCCTCCGCCAACCCGTACCTGCTGGTCGCGGGGGCGTGCGCGGCGGCCCTGCTCGGCGTCGCCGACGCGGCCGAACCGCCCGCGCCCCTGGAGGGGTACGGGTACGACACCGCGCGGGCGGCGCTGCTTCCGATGAGCCTGCCCGCCGCGCTCGACGCCCTGGAGGCGGACACGGACCTGACCCACCTCCTCGGCAAGGACTTCACCGCCGCCTACCTCACGTACAAGCGCGACGAGGTGGCCCGCTTCCACGGCCACGTCACCGACTGGGAGTTCGCCGAGTACGCCGACCACCTGTGATCGCCGGGAACGACAGGAACGACAGGAACGAAGGAGCCTCGATGACGGCATCCGCCCAGGTCGAGCCGTTGCCCCTCGACGCGGTCGACCTCACCGACCTCGACCGCTTCACCGACGGCAGCGAGCCCTGGCGCATGTTCCACACCCTGCGCCACGAGGACCCGGTGCACTGGCAGCCCGAGGCGGCGCCCAACTCCGGGTTCTGGGCGGTGACCCGGCACGCGGACATCGTCGCCGTCGACCGGGACCCGGAGACCTTCACCTCGACGCGGTTCGTGAACCTCGAAGAGGTCGACGACGACCAGATCGCCAAGCGCGCCTCGATCCTGGAGCTCGACGGCGTCCGCCACCGCGCCCTGCGCGCCCTGCTGCAACGGCAGTTCGGGCACAGCGTCATCAGCCGCTACACCGACTTCCTGCGCGGCCTGACCGCCCGCACCCTGGACGCGGCGCTCCCCCTGAAGGAGTTCGACTTCGTCCGGCACGTCGCCGCCGACTTCCCCATCAACGTCCTCGCCCGGCTCCTCGACGTACCGCCCGAGGACAACCGGCAGCTCATCGACTGGGGCAACCGGCTCATCGGCAACACCGACCCCGACTACGCCGACGTGCTCCTCTCCGACCCGGACAGCGAGCGCTACCGCGACCTGCCGTTCCGCTCCCCCGCCGCCACCGAGGTCTTCGCGTACGGGCGTGAACTGGCCCGGGAGCGCCACGGCAAGGACGGCGACGACCTGGTCTCCCGGCTCGTCAACCAGACCCCGCGCGACGGTGTGCCGCTCTCCGCGCAGGACTTCGACAACTACTTCCTGCTCCTGGTAGTCGCGGGCAACGAGACGACGCGCCACGCCATCAGCCACTCCATGCTGGCCCTCACCGAACACCCCGACCAGCTCGACCTGTTGCGCCGCGAGCCCGCGCTGATCCCGGCCGCCGTCGAGGAGTTCCTGCGCTGGCCCTCGCCCGGCCCGTCTACCACTTCCGGCCGCACCGCGACCCGCGACACCGAACTCGCGCACCGTTCAAGGAGGGTGACAGGTCGTCATGTGGTACGCCTCCGGGCAACCGCGGATCGAGGACGTGTTTCCCCGACCCCTACGCCCCGTTCGACGGTGCCGGGCGCACCCCGAACGACCATGTGCACCTTCGGCATAGACCCAGCCCGCACCTGTGCCCTGCCCTGGCAACCTGCTCGCCGTACCGGACCTCCGCATCATGTCGAGGAGCTGATCCGCGCCTCGCGACGTGCGCCTGACGGTCCGTCGCCGGGTCCGCCCAACTTCGTGAACGCATCAAGGAGCTGCCCTGACGGTGCGCTCACCTGACGCCCTGGAGCGCGGCCCGTGGACGGGGGGGCGCGCGGGCGCACCCCGTATGATGCGGGCTCGACGAATGATCTGCGACAGGAGCGCCCTTGCCAGCCAGCGGCCATCAGCCAGGCGGAGCGGCTCGCGAGGCGAAGTGGCGGCTCCCGTCGGCGGGAGCAGATGCGGCCGTGGCCATCTACCGCGGCGTCCGCCGTCCCAGCACCTGGAGAACTCGTGCTGCCGGCTCGGACCTGACTGACGGCTTCTGTCCTGTGGGTCGTCTGGGTGTGGGGCGAGTCCGAGACCCGCCACGTCGCCGAGGAGGCCGGCATCTCCAAGGGCACGCTGACCGGCGTCTCCCGCACCCTCGCCTCGCGCGGCCTGCTGCGCCGCACCGGGCACCCCAGCGACGGGCGGCTCGTACTGCTCGGCCTCACCGACGAGGGCGAGGAGTTCATGCGCGAGGTGTTCCCCGCCTTCAACGAGGAGGAGGCCTTCGTCACCTCCCGGCTGAGCGACGACGAGTGCCGCGGCCTCGCCGACGGCCTGCGGCGCGTCGTGCAGCAGGTCGAGGAGGCGGGCGAGGAGCGGCGCCGCACCCTGCTCAACGGCGCGGCCCCCACTCCCCGCCGCAGCGGCCGCCGGGCGCGGGGCTGACTCGGCGGTCCGCGTCGCCCCCGACACCGCCACATGGCGCAGGCCGACTGGCCGTCGGCGCCCGCCGCGCCGATCGTGTTCGACACCGCCCCGCCCGAACGTCGACGAGGGTCCAGGCCCCCGCGGCACCGCGGACCGCACCCGTACAGAAGGCCCCACGCCCATGGACGCAGCCCCTTCCAGACGCGACGCGCGCGCACGCCTGGAGCTGCGGGCGATCCAGGCGCTGCTCGACTCCCAGCGGCGGCGCATCCAGGCGTACACGGAACTGCAGCGGCCCTCGGCGCGGGTCCGCGACAGCGCCCCGGCCCCGCCCGCCGACCCGGCCCTGCCCAGCAGGCAGGAGGTGCTCGACGCGGTGCCGCTGCCCGCGCTGCTCGTCGCGCCCGTCCTCGGTCCCGACGGCGCCCTGCGCGACGCCTACTACCTCGGGCAGAACGCGGCGTCCCGCGCCTACGGGGCGGACCGGCTCCCGGACGCGAGGCTGCCGCGCTGGTCGGGCCCGCTCTCCCTGTTCGAGCACTTTCCCGCGCTCGCGGACACGGCCGTCCCCGCGATGCTGGCCCGCGCCCACCGCGAGCGCGCACCGCAGGGCCCCGAGACGGTGGAGTGGCTGGTCAGCACGGACGCGGGCCCGGTGCGGCTCAACGACGAGGTACGGGTGGCGCCGTGCGGCGACCAGCTGCTGCTCACCTGGCAGCGCGGGCACCGGCTGCGGATGGCCGAGGCCGCGCAGGAGCTGGTGCGGACCTGCTGGGCGGAGTGGAACCTCGGGGACTCGCACGTCGAGCCGTCGCACGGCTTCCGCGACGTGCTCGGGCTCACCGACCGCACATCGGTGCCGACCCTGTTCGACCTGGCCGGCCTCGTCACCCCGGACAGCCTGCCCCGGCTCTACCAGACGCTGTACGACGTCATCCTGCGCAAGCGGAAGACGGAGTGCGAGCTGCGGTTCGCCGACTCGGGGGCCCGGGTGTTCCGGATGGTCGCCGAGCCGGTGCGGATCGCGCCCGGCAGCCTGGTGTGGGCGCTGCGGGCGGTGCTCATCGACGTCACCGCCGAGCGCAGGCGGCGCGAGAACGCGGAGAGCGCGACGCGCGAGGCGCACCGGCAGCTCGAACGGGCGGAGGCCGTCACGGAGGTCGCCGACGTCCTGCGCGACGTCGTCCTGCCGCACTTCCAGGACGAACTCGCCGCGTTCGGCCTCGACGCGGCGGCCGTGTACCGGCCCGACGCGCGCGAGGCCCGGGTCGGCGGCGACTGGTACAAGGCCCGCAAGACCCCGGACGGGCATCCGCTGATCGCGCTCGGCGACGCGCGCGGACACGGCCTGGAGGCGGCGACCCTCATGGCCAAGCTCCGCTACGCCCTCGCCGGGCTCGCCTACACCGAGCAGCCCGTGGAGCGCCTCACGCACTGGCTCAACGAGGTGGCCTGCGCCGACGGCACCGAGTCCACCGCCACCGCGATCATCGCCAGATACCACCCCGAGCGCACCCTGCTGCGCTGGACGTGCGCCGGGCATCCGCGCCCCGTCCTGCTGCGGGACGGCCGCGCCGCACAGCTGCCGGACCCCGAGGGCGGGCCGGGGCTCACGCTCGGCGTCCTGTGCGACATGGAGTATGTCGCCGCCACCGCCACCCTGCGGACCGGCGACATCGTGCTCATGTACTCGGACGGGCTGACCGAGCGCCGCGACTCCGACCCCGACGCGGACACCCGGCGCCTCCTCGACGCCGCCGAGGAGTGTCTGGCCGAGGCGGAGCCCGCCGCCGGGCACGCCGCGCTCCAGGACTTCACGGAGCGGCTCGTCACCCGTCTCGACGGGCCGCACCGCACGGACGACGCGACACTGCTCGCCCTGCGCCGCATCGACACCGGCTGAACTATCCCTGGCTGCCGCTGGGTGCCCGGCTCAGGTCGACGACGCAGAAGATGTTGTCGTCGGGGTCGGCGAGGACCACGAAGTCGGGGTCGGGCGGGTAGGAGTCCCAGTCGACGGCGCGGGCGCCGAGCCCGACGAGCCGCTCGACCTCCGCCCGCTGCTCCTCCGGGGAGTCGGCGAACAGGTCCAGGTGGAGCCGCGGGCGGGGCTCGGCGGGCGAGGCGCTGACCATGAGGCCCAGGGCGCGACCGGAACCGTCGGCGTGGTGCAGGGTCCGCCAGGTGTCGCTCGCCCACTCCCCGGTGTCGACCAGGGGCAGCGCCCGCGTCCAGAAGGCCACCGCGCGGGGCAGGTCCGTGACGCCGATGACGGGATATCCGAGTCGCAACATACCGCGAGCCTACGGGGCGGTCCCTCACTGCGCGTCGGGCTGCGGGGAGTCCAGGGAGTCGTTGCGGGTCTCGTAGATGGCGGTCACCTGCACCAGCTGCTCCTCGCTGAGGCCGCGCAGAAGGTCCCTGTCGGTGAGGAGCTCCTCCCGCTCGGCGACGAGCTGCGCGAGGCGCTCGGGGTCGGGGGCGGCGGCGGCGCGCTGCCGCTCGATCCGCTCGGCATAGCGGGCCAGCAGACTGTCCAGCGCGCCCTCGGCCCGCACCAGGGGAGCCGGCAGCTCTTCTTCGTAGGTCACATCCATGTGATCCATCATCACCGGCCGGGCGACGGAAGGGCGAGCACGTCCGACATGCGGCGTATGCGGCGAGCCGGTTCAATGAGGGGCGTGCGTGCCGCCCGTACGGCTGTGCGAGCCGCGGCATGCTGTCCCCCACCCGCCGACCGGCGAGGAGAACATCGTGCCCATCTGCAAGACCCGTGACGGTGTGGAGATCTTCTACAAGGACTGGGGAAGCGGCCGTCCGGTCGTCTTCATCCACGGCTGGCCGCTCAACGGCGACGCCTGGCAGGACCAGCTCAAAGCGGTCGCCGACGCCGGCTTCCGCGGCATCGCGCACGACCGCCGGGGCCACGGCCGCTCGACCCCGGTCTTCGACGGCTACGACTTCGACACCTTCGCCGACGACCTGAACGACCTCATCACCGGCCTCGACCTGCGGGACGTCACCCTGGTCGCGCACTCCATGGGCGGCGGCGAACTCGCCCGCTACATCGGGCGCCACGGCACGTCCCGGATCAGGTCCGCGGTGCTGCTGTCCGCGATCCCGCCGCTCATGGTGCAGGGCCCGGACAACCCGGAAGGCGTCCCGGAGAGCGTCTTCGACGACCTCAAGGCCGGAATCCTGAAGGAACGCTCGCAGTTCTGGAAGGACACCGCCGTCGGCTTCTTCTCCGCCAACCGGCCCGGCAACAAGGTCACCGAAGGCAACAAGGACGCCTTCTGGTACATGGCGATGGCCGAGACCATCGAGGGCGGAGTGGCCTGCGTGGACGCCTTCGCGTACACCGACTTCCACGACGACCTGCGGAAGTTCGACATCCCGCTCCTGGTGGTGCACGGCGACGACGACCAGGTCGTGCCCATCGACGCCACCGGCCGCAAGACCGCCGAGCTGGTGCCCGATGCCCAGCTCAAGGTCTACGAGGGCGGCTCCCACGGCATCGCACTCGTGCCCGGCGACAAGGAGAGGTTCAACAAGGACCTGATCGAGTTCCTCAAGTCCTGATCCGCGCGGTCCTGACCCGCGTCCTCCTGAACCGGGCGGTTCCGAGGCGCACTCCCCTCAACCGGCGTGCGCCTTCTGCCGGTTCCTGCGGCGCGCCTTCAGCAGGGCGGCGCGTTCGGTCTCCGACGTGCCGCCCCAGACCCCGGAGGTCTGCTTCGTGTCCAGGGCCCACTCCAGGCACTGGGCCGTCACCGGGCACCGGTGGCAGATCTCCTTGGCGTCGTGTTCGTCCTGGAGGGCGGGTCCTGAGCCCCCGACCGGGAAGAACAGCTCCGGGTCCTCCCAGACGCACGCCGCCCGGTTCAACCACTCCATCTCGTCCATGTCGCGCCTCCTCATGGGTGTCGGAAGCAGCGCGGGTACCCACAACCCCAGGGACATCAACCGTTCGCGCGCCCGGAATCCGGCGCGGCGTCCGCCGGGTCCTCGAAGGTGACCTCGTCACCCGTGACGACCTGCGCGCCCATGTTCCTGCGCATCATCTCCAGCGCGGCGTCGGCCAGTTCGGGGTGGATGTGGGCGACGGCGTCGGAGACCACCGTCACGTCCAGGTGCCGGATGTGGGCGTCGAGCGCCGAGTACAGCACACACTGCTCGGTGACCTGACCCGTCAGGACGACCTGGCGCACACCCAGTTCCCACAGCAGATACGTCAGCGGGGTCTCGTAGAAGATCGAGTGCCGCGCCTTCACGACGAACAGGGCGTCGTCGTCCGGCCGGATCGGTTCCACCAGCTCCGCGTGCGGTCCCGCGAGCGCCGCGTCGACGAGGGCGCCCTGGTGGGAGCGCCACTGCCCGAAGTTGTCGTTCACGTAGACCACGGGCACGTCCCGCTCCCGCGCCGCGCGGAACAGATCGGCCACCACCGGGACGATCTTGCGGGCCGACGGCAGGAGCGCGTCCGCGTCCGGATGGTCATACGTGTTGATCATGTCGATGACGATGAGCGCACACGGCCGCTTCTCCACCGGTCCTCCGGTCATGGCACGAAACCCTCTTTCCTCGCACTGCGGCCCCTACCAGGCTGGACACACATGTGACGCTCCCGCCACACGGCCACCAGGGCCGGTGACCGCCCCGGGTACCCAGGTGGCGCCCCTGCGATGCATGCGGGCGCACACCGCGTGCGCGGGCCATCGGCGCAGGTCACGATGGAGAAGGCACGGGAAAAGGGTGAGTGCCGTTGACATGTGTGGGAACGCGGGGAGTGCGGGCCCCGCCGGAACGGCCCCAGGGGCCGGGCCCTCGGACCCGTACGCCCGCAGCCGCATCCGCCCGACGACGCCCGCCGACACGGTTCTGGAGCACTCGATGACTACGGCCGACCACGACGCCCCGGTCCTGACCGCCGACGAACTGCGCGAGGTGGACGCCCACTGGCGCGCCGCCAACTACCTGGCCGTGGGCCAGATCTATCTGATGTCCAACCCGCTGCTGCGCGAGCCGCTGCGCCCCGAGCACGTGAAACCGCGCCTGCTCGGCCATTGGGGCACCTCGCCCGGGCTCAACCTCGTGTACACCCACCTGAACCGGGTGATCAAGAAGCGTGAGCTGGAGGCGCTCTGCGTGTGGGGGCCGGGGCACGGCGGCCCGGCCGTGCTCGCGGGCTCCTGGCTGGAGGGCAGCTACAGCGAGATCTACCCGGACGTGGCGCGCGACGCGTCGGGCATGGGCCGGCTGTTCAAACAGTTCTCCTTCCCCGGCGGCGTGCCCAGCCACGTCGCCCCGGAGGTGCCCGGCTCCATCCACGAGGGCGGCGAGCTGGGCTACTCCCTCGCCCACGCCTACGGCGCCGCGTTCGACCACCCGAACCTGCTGGTCGCCTGTGTCGTCGGCGACGGCGAGGCGGAGACAGGACCCCTCGCCGCGTCCTGGCACTCGGGCCGCTTCCTCGACCCCGTCAACGACGGCGCCGTCCTGCCCATCCTGCACCTCAACGGCTACAAGATCGCCAACCCGACGGTCCTCGCCCGGATGCCGCACGACGAGCTCGACGCCCTGCTGCGCGGCTACGGCCACCACCCGCTCTACGTGGAGGGCGACGACCCGGAACGCATCCACCAGGCCCTTGCCGGCGCCCTGGACCAGGCGATCGACCTCATCACCGACCACCAGCGCGCGGCCAGAACGGGTGAGGCGGCGGCGCCCGTCCGCTGGCCCATGATCGTGCTGCGCACTCCCAAGGGCTGGACGGGCCCCGCCGAGGTCGACGGCAAGCCCGTGGAGAACACCTGGCGCGCCCACCAGGTGCCGCTCCCCGAGGTCCGCGAGAACCCGGAGCACCTCGCGCAGCTGGAGAGGTGGCTGCGCTCGTACCGGCCGGACGAGCTGTTCGACGCCGAGGGCCGCCCGAGCGACGCGGTACTGGCCTGTGTGCCGGAGGGTTCGCGGCGCCTCGGCTCGACGACCTACGCCAACGGCGGTCTGCGGCTGCGCGCCCTTCCGCTGGCGCCGCTCGACGACTTCGCCGTGCCCGTCGAGAAGCCCGGCGCCACGCTGCACTCCCCCACCGGGCTCCTCGGCGAGTACCTGGAACGCCTCATGGCGGACACGGCACGGGAGCGGAACTTCCGTCTCGTCGGCCCCGACGAGACGGCCTCCAACCGCTTGCAGGCCGTCTACGGCGCGAGTGGCAAGACCTGGCAGGAAGGCCTGCTGCCGGTCGACGAGAACCTCGACCCGCACGGCCGTGTCATGGAGGTGCTCTCCGAGCACATGTGCCAGGGCTGGCTGGAGGGGTATCTCCTCACCGGGCGGCACGGTCTCTTCTCCTGCTACGAGGCGTTCGTCCACATCGTCGACTCGATGGTCAACCAGCACATCAAGTGGCTGAAGACCTCCCGCGAGCTGCCGTGGCGGGCCCCCGTCGCCTCGCTCAACTACCTGCTCAGCTCACACGTGTGGCGCCAGGACCACAACGGTTTCTCGCACCAGGACCCGGGCTTCATCGACCACGTGCTCAACAAGAGCCCGCAGGTCGTGCAGGTCTTCCTGCCGCCGGACGCCAACACCCTGCTCACGGTCGCCGAGTCCGCGCTGAACAGCCGCGACCATGTCAACGTCATCGTCGCGGGCAAGAACCCGGGGCCCGACTGGCTCCCCCTGGACCAGGCGCGCGCCCACGTCGCGCGCGGCGCCGGGGTGTGGGACTGGGCGGGCACGGAGAGCGGCGAGGGCCCCGACGTGGTGCTGGCCTGCGCGGGCGACATCCCCACCCAGGAGATCCTCGCCGCCGCCGGACTGCTCCGCCGCCACCTGCCCGAGCTGGCCGTGCGCGTCGTCAACGTCGTCGACATGACCACGCTGCTGCCGTCCACGGAGCACCCGAACGGTATGCGCGACGCCGAGTACGAGGGCCTGTTCACCGCCGACAAGCCGGTCATCTTCGGCTACCACGGCTATCCGTGGCTCATCCACCGCCTCACCTACAAGCGGGCGGGCCACGACAACCTCCATGTGCGCGGCTACAAGGAGTCCGGCACCACGACCACGCCCTTCGACATGGTCGTCCGCAACGACCTGGACCGGTACCGCCTGGTCATGGACGTGATCGACCGCGTGCCCGGACTCGCCGTCAAGGCGGCCGCGACCCGGCAGAAGATGGCCGACGCCCGCACCCGGCACCACCGCTGGATCCGCGAGCACGGCACCGACATGCCCGAGGTCACGGAGTGGCAGTGGCCGGGATAGGCAGCGACGGGACGGCGGGGAGGCGGCGCGGCCGGTCGGAGACGGTCGAGGAGAAGGCCGACCGGCAGTGGGCAGAGCTCGTCCAGGAGCTGCGCGTCGCCCTGACCGGTGTGCAGATCCTCCTCGGGTTCCTGCTGACCGTGGTGTTCACGCCGCGCTTCCCCGGCCTGTCCGACACCGACCGCGCCATCTACATCGCCACGGTGATCCTGGGGTCCGCGGCGACAGGGGCCCTGATCGGTCCCGTCGCCGTGCACCGGCAGGTCGCGGGCCGCCGGATCAAGCCGCAGGCGGTGCTCTGGGCCTCCCGGCTCACCTTCACCGGCCTCGTCCTGCTGCTGTGCACGCTGACGTCGGCGCTGCTCCTGATCCTGCGGGTGGCGATGCACGACTCACTCGTCCCGGCGCTCGTGGCGGTGGTCCTCGCCTGGTACCTGCTGTGCTGGTTCGTCCTGCCGGCCTGGGTCCGCAGACGGCACACCGAAGAAGAAGGCACGTAAGAGAACGCGCCAGAGAACGCGCAAGAGAAGGCGCGAGAGTACGCGCAAGAGAACCGATGCGACATGGAGGTGTCCCTCGTGCAGATCGGCTACACGATGATGACCGAACAGGCCGGCCCCCGGGACCTGGTCCGGCACGTCGTGGCGGCGGAGGAGGCCGGCTTCGACTTCTCCGTCACGTCCGACCACTACTCCCCCTGGCTGGCCGAACAGGGCCACTCCCCGTACGCCTGGGCCGTGCTCGGCGCCGCCGCGCAGGCGACCTCGCGGATCCCGCTCATGACGTACGTGACCTGCCCGACGACCCGCTACCACCCCGCGGTGATCGCGCAGAAGGCCGCCACGCTGCAGCTGCTGTCCGAGGGCCGGTTCCGGCTCGGGCTCGGCTCGGGCGAGAACCTCAACGAGCACGTCGTGGGCGGCGGCTGGCCCGCGCCGGGCGTCCGCCTGGAGAAGTTCGAGGAGGCCGTCGGCATCATCCGGGCGCTCTTCGACGGCAAGGAACTCACCCATCGCGGGCGCCACTTCGAGGTCGACCGGGCCCGCCTGTGGGACCTGCCCGACACCCCGCCCCCGATCGGTGTCGCCGTGTCGGGGCCGGTCTCCTGCGCGCTCGCGGGCCGCGTCGCGGACCTGGTCATCGCCACCGAACCGCGCGCTGAGCTGCTCGACGCCTTCGACCGCGCGGGCGGCGCCGGGAAGCCCCGCGTCGGCCAGCTCCCCGTCGCTTACGGCCCCGACCGGGACGCCGCCGTGAAGCGGGCCCACGAGCAGTTCCGCTGGTTCGCGGGCGGCTGGCGGGTCAACGCGGAGCTGCCGCACCCGGTGTCGTTCGCCGGGGCGACCGAGCTGGTCTCCCCCGAGGACGTCGCCAAGTCGATCCCGTGCGGCAACGACGTCCCGGAGTTCGTCGAGGCGCTGCGGCCCTTCGCCGACGCCGGGTTCACCGAGGTCGCCCTCGTCCAGATCGGCGGCGACCACCAGGACTCCTTCTTCCCCTGGGCACAGGACGAACTGCTTCCCGCGCTGCGGGCGGCTCTGTGACGACCGTCCCGTGACCCGCCCCCTCACACCCATCCGCACACACATGCGTACGCGAATCCGTACTCAGATCCAGGAGATGTCCATGACCGACGCCGACCACACCCTCGTCACCGTCAACCTGAGCAACTGCGCGGAGCAGGACGCCCGGCGCGTGCTGTCCTACCTCACCTCGGTCTTCCCCGACCAGGCGCCGACCGACAGCGGGACCGGCTCCGGCGAGCCCACCACGGTGTGGACCGCGCAGCTCGACGTCGGCGCCGGCTCCTCGTCCTCCGGGAACGGCGCAGAGCCGATCGAGGGCGAGGTCACCGTCGGCGCCCAGGGCGTGCCGCACGAGGTCGACGCCGTCCGCAAGGCCCTCGCCGAGGGGTACGACCTCAAGGACGCGGGGTCCGCCTCCGGCGACCAGGAGCTCGACAGCCAGTTCACGCTCACCCCGCGCTGACGCGCACGGCCACCGCGGTCTACCGGGCCCGCCGCTCACGCTCCTCCAGGCGTGCGCGCTGCGGGCCCACCGTGTGTTTCGGGTCCTCCGCCGAGGCGACGCCCGCCCGGAAGATGCCGAACCGGGTGCAGGCCGAGCCCGCGAGCAGCGCGAGGCCCGAGGCGATCGCGGCCGGGCGCCTCCGCCCCAGGACGGCCGCGCCCGCCGCGCCCGTGAGGGTGAGCGCCTGCGCGGTGCGCAGCAGCGTGCCCGCCCTGCCCTGGCGGTAGGTCTCGGCGACCGGGCCGAGCCGCCGCTCGGCCGCCTTCATGGCCGCGGTGTCCGCGAGCGCGGCGAGCACGGCCGCGCACCGTGCGGGCGTGTTCTCGCGCAGAGGAGCGACGACGAGCGCCATGCCGGAGGCCGCCGCCGTCGCCGACGCGGTGAAGAGGTAGGGCAGTTCGCGGTGGGCCCCGTGCCACGCGGGCACGGCGGTGTCGGCCGCGAGGACGGCGGTGTACGAGGCGACCATCGGCCCGAGCAGCGCGGCGGCGCCGGTGGCGACGGCGCCCGCTCTGGGCAGGCGTCCGGTGACGGCGCTGGCCGCGGCGGCTCCGGCGGCGGGCCCGTAGGCGCTCAGCAGCCAGGAGCCCATGCTCATCGGCGAGGTGGGCTTGAAGACGCGGAGCATGTTCACGAAGCGGGCCGGGCGGCCCAGGTCGTGGACGAGGGCCGCGGCCGACAGGGAGATCGTGGCGAGCGAGGAGACCTTCAGGGCGATCTCGGTGCGCCCGCGGCCGGTGCACTGGGCTCCCGCCGCGAACACCGAACCGGCCCCGGCGAGACCGCCGAGGAAGAAGTACCCGGCGATGTCCCGCGCCTCCCACGACGGCGGCTTGATGACCGGGCGCCCGTAGTAGGAGTCGAACTCGGCCTTCGGCACCATCATCTGCTCGCCCTTGCGGCCCTTACGGTCCTTGCGGTCCTTGCGGCCTGTGCGGCGAGAGTCCGTCGTCCGGTCCTGGGTCGTCATCGCTGCCTCCTGGCCGCCATCGCGAAGGACGCCGCGACGCCGCCGAGCAGGGCGAGCGCCGCCCCGCCCGCGTGCTTCCACATCGTCGGCAGGTCACGGGTGGTGACGACGGGGTCGGGTGGCAGTCCGTACACCTCGGGACGGTCCAGGAGCAGGAAGAACGCCCCGTCGCCGCCGACCCCGTCCTCGGGGTCGTTGCCGTACAGGTGTGCCTCCGCGACACCCGCCTTCTGCAGCTCGTCGACGCGGAGCGCCGCCCGTTCGCGGAGTTCGTCGAGCGGGCCGAACTGGATGGAGTCCGTCGGGCACGCCTTGGCGCACGCCGGTTCCTGGCCCGCGCCGAGCCGGTCGTAGCACATGGTGCACTTGAAGACGCGGCCGTCGGTGGGGCGCTGCTCGATGACGCCGTAGGGGCAGGCGGGCACGCAGTAGCCGCAGCCGTTGCACACGTCCTCCTGGACGACGACGGTCCCGAACTCGGTGCGGAACAACGCGCCCGTCGGGCACACGTCGAGGCAGGCGGCGTGTGTGCAGTGTTTGCACACGTCGGAGGACATCAGCCAGCGCATGTCGGAGCCGGTCTTCTGCTGCCCGGAGGCGGGCGACCCGTCCTCCACCAGCGGCAGTTGCGTACGGCCGTCCGGCGACGGCTGCGACGGCTGCGCGGGTTGCGCGGGCTGTTCGATGAACGCGACGTGGCGCCAGGTGGAGGCGCCGAGCGCCTGCGTGTTGTCGTAGGACATGCCGGTCAGCGACAGGCCGTCCTCGGGGATGGCGTTCCACTCCTTGCACGCCACTTCGCAGGCTTTGCAGCCGATGCACACGGAGGTGTCGGTGAAGAAGCCGACCCGCTCCTGTTCCGTCCCGGTGCTCGTGTCCTGGCTCATGCGCGGGTCTCCGTCCCGGTGGTGTCCGTGATGCCCGCACGGCGTCGGTACGCGGCGACCAGGCGCGGCAGTTCGGGTCCGCGGGGGCGGCGGCCCGGCCGGATGTCGGCGGTGAGCGCCTTGTCCTCCTGGATGTGCGCGTTGGGGTCGAGGGTGATGGCCATGAGTTCGTTGGCGGCGTCGCCGGTGACCACGCCGTTGGGGCCCCAGTGGAAGGGCAGGCCGATCTGGTGGACGGTGCGGCCCTGCACGGTCAGCGACTTGATCCGGTCGGTGACCATGACGCGCGCCTCGATGGCGTTGCGCGCGGTGACGATGGTGGCCCAGCCGCCGTGCTCCAGGGAGCGTTCGGCGGCGAGCTGCGGGGACAGCTCGCAGAACAGCTCGGGCTGCAGCTCGGACAGGTACGGGGACCAGCGGCTCATGCCGCCCGCCGTGAAGTGCTCGGTGAGCCGGTGGGTGGTGAGGATGTACGGGTAGACGCCGGCGCCGGGCTCGTCGCCGCTCGGATGGTAGCGGTTGCCCTCGCGCGGGAACGCCTTGCGGACCGGGGAGCGCGGGGTGCTCGGATAGAGCGCGTTGGTGAACGGCGAGTCCTGCGGTTCGTAGTGCGCGGGCAGCGGCCCATCCTCCAGGCCGGCGGGCGCGTACAGCCAGCCCTTGCCGTCGGCCTGCATGATGAACGGGTCGTCGCCGCGCAGCGCGTCAGGACCGCCGGCGTCGTCCTCGGGGACGTGATCCGGGGCGCGGTCGGGTACGAAGTCGGGGATGTCGTAGCCGGTCCAGCGCCCGGCGTCGGCGTCCCACCAGATGTGTGCCTTGCGGTCGCTCCACGGGGTGCCGTCGGGCGCGGCGGAGGCGCGGTTGTAGAGGATGCGCCGGTTGGCGGGCCAGGCCCAGGCCCATTCGGCGGCGACCCAGTCCTGTTCCTGGTGCGGCTTCTTGCGGGCGGCCTGGTTGACGCCGTCGGCGTAGACGCCGCAGTAGATCCAGCAGCCGCAAGCGGTCGAGCCGTCGTCCTTCAGTTCGGTGTACGCGGTGAGCGGGGCGCCGTCGGGGCCGTGGCCGTTGATCTCGGCGAGGACGTGTGCGGCGACCGGCTCCTGGAGCGGGCCCTCGACGGGGTAGTCCCAGGCGAGGTCGCGGACCGGGCGGTCCATCGGGTCGGTGGAGTGGGCGAGGCGCTCCTTGATGCGCCGGCCCAGGTGGTACATGAACCACAGGTCGCTGCGCGCGTCGCCCTCGGGTTCGACGGCCGCGTGGTGCCACTGCACCCAGCGGTTGGTGTTGGTGAAGGAGCCGGACTTCTCGGTGTGCGCGGCGGCGGGGAAGAAGAAGACCTCGGTGCCGATGTCCTCGGTGCGCAGCTCGCCGGTCTCGATCTCCGGGCCGTCCTGCCACCAGGTGGCGGACTCGATGAGGGAGAAGTCGCGGACGACGAGCCAGTCGAGGTTCGCCATGCCCAGGCGCTGCAGCCGGGTGTTGGCCGAGCCGACGGCGGGGTTCTCACCCATCAGGAAGTAGCCCTTGCACTCGCCGTCGAGCTGCGACATCACCGTCTCGTAGGTGGCGTGCGAGCCGGTGAGGCGCGGCAGGTGGTCGAAGCAGAAGTCGTTGTCCGCGGTCGCGGCGTCTCCGTAGTAGGCCTTCAGCAGGGACACGAAGTAGGACCGCATCTCGGCCCAGAAGCCCTTCTCGGTCCGGGACGTCTTGATGAAGTTCTCCAGGCTCATCTCCTTGTGCGCGTGCGGCATCGGGAGGTAGCCGGGGAGCAGGTTGTAGAGGGTGGGGATGTCGCTGGAGCCCTGGATGGAGGCGTGGCCGCGCAGCGCCTGGATGCCACCGCCGGGGCGGCCGATGTTGCCGAGGAGGAGCTGGAGGATGGAGGCGGCGCGGATGTTCTGGGAGCCGGTGGAGTGCTGGGTCCAGCCGACCGCGTAGACGAGGCAACTGGTGCGGTCGCGGCCGGAGTTGGCGGTGAGCGCGTCGCACACGCGGAGAAACGTGTCGCGCGGGACGCCGCACACCTCCTCGACCATCTCGGGTGTGTAGCGGGCGAAGTGCCGCTTGAGGACCTGGTACACGCAGCGCGGATGCTGCAACGTCGGGTCGCTGGGCGCGTCGGGCCTCGTGCGGGCGCCGCCGGAGCCGTGGGTCTCGGAGCGGCCCGCGGACCCGATGCGGTCCTCGTACTGCCGGTCGACGTCGCCGGTCGGCTGCTGGAGCTGGGCGCCCTCGTACTGCCAGCTGTGCGGGTCGTACTGGGGCATGTCCTCGTCGAGCCCGGAGAAGACGCCGTCGAGGTCCTCGGTGTCCTGGAAGTCCTCGCTGACCAACGTAGCCGCGTTGGTGTAGTTGACGACGTACTCGCGGAAGTCCTTCTCCTCGGTCAGGACGTGGTGGATGATCCCGCCGATGAAGGCGATGTCGGTGCCCGCCCGCAGCGGGACGTGGAGGTCGGCGAGAGCGCTCGTCCGGGTGAAGCGGGGGTCGACGTGGATGATGGTCGCGCCGCGCGCCTTGGCCTCCATCACCCACTGGAAGCCGACGGGGTGGGCCTCCGCGTAGTTCGAGCCCTGGATGACGATGCAGTCGGAGTGCTGCTGGTCCTGCATGAACGTGGTGGCGCCGCCGCGGCCGAAGGAGGTGCCGAGCCCGGAGACGGTGGAGCTGTGGCAGACGCGCGCCTGGTTCTCCACCTGGACGACGCCGAGGCCTGTCAGCAACTTCTTGATGAGGTAGTTCTCTTCGTTGTCGAGCGTGGCGCCGCCGAGGCTCGCGATGCCCATGGTGCGGTTGGTGCGGGCGCCGTCCTTCTCCCACTCCCAGGTCTCGCGCCGGGTGCGGATCACTCGTTCGGCCACCATGTCCATGGCGGTCTCGAGGTCGAGCGGTTCCCAGTCGGTGCCGTGCGGGCGCCGGTAGAGCACCTGGTGGTGGCGGGCCGAGCCGGTGGTGAGCTGCAGCGTCGCGGAGCCCTTCGGGCAGAGCCGCCCCCGGCTGACCGGGGAGGCGGGGTCGCCCTCGATCTGGACGACCTTCTCGTCCTTGACGTACACCTGCTGGCCGCAGCCGACGGCGCAGTACGGGCAGATCGACTGCGTCACCCGGTCGGCGCTGTCGGTGCGCGGCCGCAGGTCCGCCGTGTACGGCGACTTGGCGGCGCTCCCCCGGCCGAGGGGGTCGTCACCGGTCAACTGCCGGTAGACGGGCCAGCGGCGGAATCGGTCGGTGACACCCATGCGGACTCCTAGCCGGGGGCGGGATCAGGCGGGCGACTCGTCGGGGTCCGGGTGCTCCGGATGCACGGTGTCCGATCCTTCGGCGCCGCGCCGCCGGGTGCCCGCCTCGTCCGTGTCGGGGACGTCATCGCCGCGCTCCTCGGGGATGTCGAGCCCGTCGTGCGCGTCTTCCTCGCCGGCCTGCTGATCGGGCATGTCCCGGGGGACGGGTGCCTCGTTCCGGTCGTCGAGCCGATGATCAGTCACAGCAGCCTCCATTGTTCGTCACCCGGCACGGGTCCGCACGCGCAGCGCGGACGCTGTACGCGGCGCGGACGCGCACCGGGTACCTGCCCGGCCGGGGCCGAAACGTCACAAGATCCCGGCGGCCGTCACCCCCTCGATAGACTCCGGGTGTGTCAGCCATGGACGAGATCCGTCGCAGCAAATACATCAGCCTCACCACGTACCGGAAGGACGGGACGCCGGTCCCGACACCTGTCTGGCACGTGGTGCGCGACGAGCACACGTTGCTCGTGGTCACACCCGCCGACTCCTGGAAGGTGAAGCGGCTGCGCAACAACAGCGCGGTGACGGTGACCGTGTGCGACCTCCGCGGCCGGACCGCCCCGGACGCCACCCCGGTCCCCGGTACCGCCCGCCTGCTCGACGAGGCGGGTACCGAGGACGCCCAGGCGCTGCTCGCCAAGAGGTACGTGCTCTCCCGGATCGGCAACGGGTTCCTGAAGCTTTTCCGTGTCCGCAGGAAGCCGAACATCGGTATCGCCGTCACCGTGTAGGTACGGGGTCTACTGGCCGACCCTGCCGTCGACGCACTCGCGCAGCAGGTCGGCGTGGCCGCAATGGCGGGCGTACTCCTCGATGCGGTGGACGAGGAGGCTGCGGACCGAGATGCCGTCCTTGCCGAGGCGTGTCCCGAGGTCGGGGTGGGCGGCGAGCGCGGCGTCCGTCGCCGCCTGCTCGCGCTCCAGGTCGGCGAAGGCGGCGTCGACCGCAGACTGTGCGGGGACGACGTCGTCGAAGTCGGCGTCGCGCCGCCCGTACAGCTTGGGGAGCGGGTCGCCGTCGGAGATCCAGTTGCGCCAGTCGCGCTCCACCTCGGCGAGGTGGCGGACGAGGCCGAGCAGCGACATCGTGGAGGGCGGTACCGAACGGCGGGCGAGCTGCTCCGCGTCCAGGCCGTCGCACTTCATGCGGAGGGTCGCGCGGTAGCCGGAGAGATAGTCGTCGAGGGTGGCGGGCTCGCCCTCGGGATCGGGCCCGTCGCTGTCGCGCGGGTCGTCGTCCGGGTCGACCCACATGTCGGGGTACGTGGTCGCGCGGGTCCATCGTGCGGGTTGCTCAGTCATGCGGGCCATGGTCGGCCCCGGGGCCGAGGGCCCGCCACTCGTTTACGCGAAGGGCTTCGCCGCCGGCGTGGACAGCGGGGCGTCGGACACGCCGGCGGCGAAGGTTTCAGGTGCGGGCCGGGATCAGCCCTGCTTGCTTCAGCCTTGCTTCAGCCTTGCTTGATGACGAACTGCGAGCCGGGCTCGGTCAGGATGTCGCCCTGCGCCGAGTTGGTGATGGTCACGTCCTTGAGCGTGGCGCTGCCGCGCGCGCCGGACATGGCCAGGATGCCGGAGCCGTTGTTCGACTTGTCGATGGTCACGTTCGTCACCTGCACATTGGGCATCTCGCCCCCGCCCGTCTTGAACTGGATGCCGTCATAGGTGGAGTCACGGATGTCGGTGTCGCGGATGGTCACACCCGGGATGGGCTGGCCCTGGGCGAACAGGGTGATCGCGCCGAACTCCTGGTCCTCGTTCCAGAAGGCTCCGCCGGTGCGGTACAGGCCGTTGTTGGCGATCAAGGTCGTGCCGGTGAACGGCAGCGGGTCGTGGTCGGTGGCGAGCATGATCCCGGGGTAGTTCATGGTGTCCGAGATCAGGTTGTTCTCGATGGTGTTGCCGTAGCCGCCGTAGATCGCGACGCCGTTGGCCCGCCAGGGCAGCTGGACGGTGTTGTTGCGGAAGTGGTTGTCGTGGCCGACGTCGACGGACGTGTCCTTCACGTACTTGTTGGCCCAGACGGCCATGGCGTCGTCGCCGGTGTTGCGGAAGGTGGAGTTGTAGACGGTCGAGTTGCGGGTGCCGTTGGAGAAGTTGACGCCGTCGGCATACGTGTCGCGGATGCGGACGCCGTTGAACTCGACGCCGTCGCCGGGGTTCCACAGCTCGGGGATGTTGGAGTAGTCGCGGCCGACCCAGGCTGCCACGTTGGCGTGCTCGATCCACACGTTGGTGATTTTCGTGTTCTTGCCGAAGCGGCCGTTGAGCGCGACGCCGCCCTCCGCGTTGCCGTCACCGCCCCGGATGGTGCCGGAGCCGAAGATGGCGATGTCGGAGATCTTGGTGTTGTCGTCGATGTCGAAGCCGAAGTTGCCCTCGTGCGGGTGGTTGATGCCGCCCGCGTCCTGCGGGGCGATGAGGGAGTACAGCTGCGAGTGCCACATGCCGGCGCCCTTGACGGTGACGTCGCGGATGCCGACCTGGTTGTACTGGCCGCGGTTGAGCGGGTCGTCGGTGAGGATCTTCTTCTCCTGGCGCCACTGGCCGGCGGGGATCCACACGCACGGGATCTGTCCGGTCTGGTCGGCGCTGACGGCCCGCTGGATGGCGTCGGCGTCGTCGATGCCGTCGTTGGGCACGGCCCCGTACTGGGTGATGGAGACGCAGTCGGCGGGCTTGGCGGCCGGTGCGGCGACCTGCTCCAGGTCGATCAGGTCGACGATGTAGAAGGCGGCCGTGTCCCCGCTGTCGCGCTGGAGCCGGAACGTGGTGCCCTCGGGGTAGGTGTCGGTGAGCAGCGTGTGGGCCTCGTCGAAGAGGCGCCGCGCGTCGCCGCCGGGACGGTTGGTGAGCCCCTCGGGATCGTCGGTGGTGCCGTAGAGCCAGCTGTGCTTGGACGACAGGTTGAGCTTGCGGACGAAGGTGCCGTTGGCGTAGAGGCTGAGGGTCGCCTCCTGGCCGCCGCCCGCCGCCGCGTCCGGGATCGAGTTGCGCACGACGAGGGAGTTGGTCGGCGTCGTGGAGGTGAACTCGACGTACTGGCCGGTCGAGTTGAGGCGGACCGACTTGCGGCCCGAGGACTCGGTGGCGAAGTTGGTGTGGCCGAAGGTGCGCTTGGCGTCCGTCGTGAGGACGGTGCCGTTGGTCCTGCCGTCCTCGGCCTCGTACTCGGTGTAGGGCACGGCGGCGCCGCGTCCGACGACGAGGGTGCGGGCGTAGGTGTTGTTGTTCTCGTTGGTCTCGGTCAGCTTGTTCGTCGCGTCGGCGGTGGCGGTGAGCGCGCCGCCGCCGTTGGTGGCGGTCCAGGTGCCGCCGATGGCGACGGTGGTGGAGGCGCCCGCGGCGACGGCGTCGGTCGTGCCGGTCAGGGTGGTGCCGCCGACGGTGAGCTGGGTGACGGTCCCGGCCGCCGCCTGGCTCGTGCCCCGGTTGCGGACGGTGACGCCGAAGGAGACCTTCGCGCCGACGGCGGGGTTGGCCGGGTTGGCGGTGATGCCGGTGACTTCGAGGTCCGGGCCCGGCGCCTGGGCGATGACCAGCTTGGAGTCGGCGTTGCGGCTGTTGTTGCTGTTGTCCAGTTCGGCGACGGCGTCCGTCGGGTCCACGACGGCGGAGACGGTGTAGCTGCCCGTCGGGTGGGTGCCGGCCTTGACGGGCACCTTCGCCGAGGCGCCCGCGGCGAGCGCGCCGACGGAGGCGCTGCCCGCGACGGCGCCTTCGAGGCTGACGTCGACCGTGGTGGCGGGGGACGCGGCGGTCCCGGCGTTGCGGACGGTCGCCTCGACGGTGACCGGGTCGGCCTCGGACGGGGAGCTGGGCGACCAGGTCAGCCCGGTGACGGTCAGGTCGGGGGCGGGCGCCGCCGCGCCGACGACCTCGAACTCGGCGATCTGCCCGCCGCCCGCCCCGGTGTTCCCGGAGAACTGCAGGCGTACGTCGGCGTAGCGGCCGGTGACGGGGATCGTGACCGTGTTCTTGTTGGTGGCCGGGTTGAAGGTGTACTGGGCGCTCGCCTTCAGCGACGTGAAGTCGGTGGCGCCCGCCTTGCGGCCGAGGACCTGGAGGGTCTGTGTGCGGGTGCCCCACGCGGCGTTCGGGTTGAGCTTGAGGACGACACCGCTGAGGTCGGCGTCGGCGCCGAGCTTCACGGTCAGGGAGGAGGACTGACCGCTCGCCTCCCAGTAGGTGTCGGTGCTGCCGTCGTTGGCGTTGGGCGCGACGTAGTTCTGGGTGACCGAGGTCGCCTCGATCGGCTTGCGCAGGGCCAGGTTGGTCCCGGCGGGCGGCTCCTGCGGGTCCTCGCCTCCGTCGTCGGGCGCGCCGAGGACCTCGACCTCGGACAACTGGGCGGCGTTCCAGCCGGTGTTGTCACTGACCTGCACCCGCACGTAACGGGTCTCGGCGGTGACGCCCACGGCGACGCTGTTGCCGGAGCCGGGCGCGAAGCTCCGCTTCGCCGCCGCCGACAGCGTGCTGAACGTGCCCCCGTCGGTGCTGCCCTGGACCGCGACGGTCTCGGTGCGGGCCTCCCAGGACGCGGGCAGCTTCAGGACGACGCCGCTGACGTCGACCGCGCGGCCGAGGTCGATCTGCACCCACTGCGGGAACGAGCCGGCCGGCCCCTCCCAGTACGTGGCCTGGTTGCCGTCGGTCAGGTTGGTGGCGGGGTAGCCGTCGTGGGCGCCGCCGGTCGTGACCGGTCTGCCCAGCGCCACGTTCTCGTCGGCCGCCGCGGCGTGGGCCGCGACCGGCACGAGGCCGACGGTCAGCAGCCCCGCCGTCACCGTGCCCGCGAGCCATCGCCATCTATGACGTGCCCCTGACATATGCAGCATGACGCTCCCGTCGTCCAGCTATTGAGTTGCTCTGTCAACTTTTTGCGTTCATTCGGTGGACAGATTCGCGTCACGGGTAAGGGCTGTCAACGGTTACGACAGATTTTGCCGACACGGCGCTGCCGCGGAACTGGCGCGGGGCGCGACACGGGCCCCTAGAGGTTCGGCGCCCGGGAGACAAGGAGAACAAGGTCACACCCGCCCCACCTGCTGCGCGCCCGCCGGTCTGCCCTAGCATCCCGACCATGACGGTCCTGCCTGACGACGGGCTTTCCCTCGCAGCCGAGTTCCCTGACGCGACACATGAGCAGTGGCAGCACCTGGTCGCGGGTGTGCTGCGCAAGTCGGGCAAGGAAGTCACGGCCGACGAGGCGGAAGACGCCCTGTCCACCGCGTTGGAGGACGGGCTGCGCGCCCGCCCCTTGTACACGGCCCACGACACCGCCGCCCCCGCCGGGCTGCCCGGCTTCGCCCCCTTCGTCAGAGGCGGCCGGGCCGAGGGCAACACCGCCGGCGGCTGGGACGTACGCCAGCGCCACACGGTCGCCGACTCCGGCCAGCTCCTCGCGGATCTGGAGAACGGCGTCACCTCCCTGTGGCTGACGACCGGCGACGACACCCTCTTCCCCGTCTCCGCGCTGCCCGCAGCCCTCGACGGCGTCCTGCTCGACCTGGCCCCCGTCGTGCTCGACGCGGGCGCCGAAGTCGACGCCGCCGCACGCGCGTTGCTCGCCCTGTACGAGGAGAAGGGCGTCGCCGCCGACGCGGTCCGGGGCAACCTGGGCGCGGACCCGCTCGGCCACGAGGCCCGCACCGGCGAGACGTACGTCACCGCGCCGGTACGGGACCTCGCCCGGCTGTGCGCGCAGCGGTACCCGGGGCTGCGCGCGCTGACCGTGGACGCGCTCCCCTACCACGAGGCCGGCGCCTCGGCCGCGCAGGAGCTGGGCTGCTCCCTCGCCACCGGAGTCGCCTACCTGCGCGAGCTGACCGACGCGGGCCTGAGCACCGAACAGGCCCTCGCGCAGCTCGAGTTCCGCTACGCGGCGGGCGCCGACCAGTTCCTCACCATCGCCACCTTCCGCGCCGCGCGCCGCCTCTGGGCCCGCGTCGCCGAGGTGTGCGGGGCGCCCCGGGCGGGCGCGCAGGTGCAGCACGCCGTGACCTCGCCGGTGATGATGACGCGCCGCGACCCGTGGGTGAACATGCTGCGCACGACGATCGCGACGCTCGCCGCCGGGGTGGGCGGCGCCGACTCGGTGACGGTGCTCCCCTTCGACCACGCGCTCGGCCTGCCCGACGCGTTCGCCCGGCGCATCGCCCGCAACACCTCCGGCATCCTCATCGAGGAGTCGCATCTCGCCCGCGTCATCGACCCGGCGGGCGGCTCCTGGTACGTGGAGCGGCTGACCGACGAACTCGCCCATGCGGGCTGGGCGTTCTTCCAGGAGATCGAGCGCGCGGGCGGCCAGGCCGCCGCCCTGCGCTCGGGTCTGATCCACGACCGGCTCGCCGCCACCTGGGCCGCGCGGAGCAAGAAGCTCGCCACGCGCCGCGAACCGGTCACGGGGGTCAGCGAGTTCCCGCACCTGGCCGAGAAGCCGGTGGAGCGTGAGCCGGTGCCCGCACCGCAGTCCGGGGGTCTGCCCCGGGTACGCAGGGACGAGGCGTTCGAGGAGCTGCGGGCCCGCTCCGACACGTATCTCGCCGAGACCGGGGCGCGCCCGCGCGTGTATCTGGCCGCGCTCGGCTCCGCCTCCGCGCACACCGCCCGCCTCACCTTCGCGGCCAACCTGTTCCAGGCGGGCGGCGTCGAACCCGTCACCGAGGGCGGGTTCGCGGAGAGCGGCGCCCAGGACGTGTGCCTGTGCTCCAGCGACGCGGTCTACGAGGAACAGGCCGAGGCCGCCGTCCAGGAGCTGCGGGCCGCAGGTGCCCGGCATGTGTTCCTCGCGGGCCGCCCGCACACGTATGCCGGTGTCGACACCTATGTCTACGCTGGCTGTGACGCCGTGGCCGTGCTCACCGCCACGCTCGACCGTTTGGGAGTCTCCTCATGACCGGGCCCCGCATCCCCGACTTCTCCGCGATCGACCTCGGCACCCCGGCGCCCGACACCGGGACCGACGAGTGGAGCGCCGCCGTGAAGGGCGCCGCCGACGGCGCCGACCTGCTGTGGGAGACCCCCGAGGGCATCCCGGTCAAGCCGCTCTACACCGGGCAGGACCTGGAGGGCCTCGACTTCCTGCACACCTACCCGGGCACGGCCCCCTACCTGCGTGGCCCGTACCCGACGATGTACGTGAACCAGCCCTGGACGATCCGGCAGTACGCGGGTTTCTCCACGGCCGAGGAGTCCAACGCCTTCTACCGGCGCAACCTCGCGGCGGGCCAGAAGGGCCTGTCGGTCGCCTTCGACCTGCCGACCCACCGCGGCTACGACAGCGACCACCCGCGTGTGACCGGTGACGTGGGCATGGCGGGCGTGGCCATCGACTCCCTCTACGACATGCGGCAGCTCTTCGACGGCATCCCGCTGGACCGGATGTCGGTGTCGATGACGATGAACGGCGCCGTCCTTCCCGTCCTCGCCCTGTACATCGTGGCGGCGGAGGAGCAGGGCGTACCGCCCGAGAAGCTGGCCGGGACCATCCAGAACGACATCCTCAAGGAGTTCATGGTCCGCAACACCTACATCTATCCGCCGAAGCCGTCGATGCGGATCATCTCCGACATCTTCGCCTTCACCTCGCAGCGGATGCCGCGCTACAACTCGATCTCCATCTCCGGCTACCACATCCAGGAGGCGGGCGCGACGGCCGACCTGGAGCTGGCCTACACGCTGGCCGACGGGGTCGAGTACATCCGCGCGGGGCGCGAGGCGGGGCTCGACGTGGACGCGTTCGCGCCGCGCCTGTCGTTCTTCTGGGCGATCGGCATGAACTTCTTCATGGAGATCGCCAAGCTGCGCGCGGCCCGGCTCCTGTGGGCGAAGCTGGTCAAGCAGTTCGACCCGCGGAACGCCAAGTCCCTGTCGCTGCGCACCCATTCGCAGACGTCGGGCTGGTCGCTGACGGCGCAGGACGTGTTCAACAACGTCACCCGTACGTGTGTGGAAGCGATGGCGGCGACGCAGGGCCACACCCAGTCGCTGCACACCAACGCGCTCGACGAGGCGCTCGCCCTGCCCACCGACTTCTCCGCCCGCATCGCCCGCAACACGCAGCTGCTGCTCCAGCAGGAGTCCGGCACGGCCCGGGTGATCGACCCGTGGGGCGGCAGCGCGTACGTGGAGAAGCTGACGTACGACCTCGCGCGCCGCGCCTGGCAGCACATCCAGGAGGTCGAGCAGGCGGGCGGCATGGCCAAGGCCATCGACGCGGGCATCCCGAAGCTCCGCATCGAGGAGGCGGCGGCCCGCACCCAGGCCCGTATCGACTCCGGGCGGCAGCCGGTCATCGGCGTCAACAAGTACCGGGTCGACTCCGACGAGCAGATCGACGTGCTCAAGGTCGACAACTCCTCGGTGCGCGCCCAGCAGATCGCCAAGCTGCGGCGCCTGCGCGAGGAGCGTGACGACAGCGCATGCCGGGCCGCTCTGGAAGCCCTGACCCGCGCCGCCGACGGCGAGGGCAACCTCCTCGAACTCGCCGTGCGCGCCGCCCGCGCGAAGGCGACCGTCGGGGAGATCTCCGACGCCCTGGAGAAGGTGTACGGGCGCCACGCCGGGCAGATCCGTACGATCTCCGGCGTGTACCGCAACGAAGCAGGTGAGTCCGGGGCAGTGGAGCGCACACGGAGCCGCGTCGAGGAGTTCGCCGAGGCGGAGGGGCGCCGGCCGCGCATCCTCGTCGCCAAGATGGGCCAGGACGGGCACGACCGGGGGCAGAAGGTGATCGCGACCGCCTTCGCCGACCTGGGCTTCGACGTGGACGTCGGCCCGCTGTTCCAGACCCCGGGCGAGGTGGCGCGGCAAGCCGTCGAGGCGGACGTGCACATCGTCGGGGTGTCCTCGCTGGCCGCCGGGCACCTCACCCTCGTACCGGCGCTGCGCGAGGCGCTCGCCGAGGAGGGGCGCGAGGACATCATGGTCGTGGTCGGCGGGGTGATCCCGCCGCAGGACGTGACCACGCTCCTGGAGATGGGCGCCGCCGCGGTCTTCCCGCCCGGCACCGTGATCCCGGACGCCGCCCACGACCTGGTGGAACGCCTCGCGGCCGACCTCGGGCACCACTGAGGCGCGGACACGATGGCCATCGACCTCGACACGTATGTCAAAGGTGTGCTCGACGGGAAGCGGGCGGTCGTCGCCCGCGCGATCACTCTCGTCGAGTCCACCCGGCCCCAGCACCGGGCGCTCGCCCAGCAGTTGCTGACCGAACTCCTTCCGCACAGCGGGCAGGCGCGGCGCATCGGTGTCAGTGGCGTACCCGGCGTCGGCAAGTCGACGTTCATCGACGCCTTCGGCACGATGCTGACCGGGCTCGGGCACCGGGTGGCGGTGCTCGCCGTCGACCCGTCGTCCAGCAGGACCGGCGGGTCGATCCTGGGCGACAAGACGCGGATGGAGCGGCTCGCCGTCGACCCGGCGGCGTTCGTGCGGCCCTCCCCGACCGCCGGGACGCTCGGCGGTGTCGCGAAGGCCACGCGCGAGTCGATCGTCGTCATGGAGGCGGCCGGGTACGACGTGGTGCTCGTGGAGACCGTCGGCGTCGGGCAGTCCGAGACGGCCGTCGCCAACATGGTCGACTCGTTCCTGCTGCTCACGCTGGCGCGGACCGGCGACCAGCTGCAGGGCATCAAGAAGGGCGTCCTGGAACTGGCCGACGTGGTCAGCGTCAACAAGGCCGACGGTCCGCACGAGCGCGACGCCCGCGCCGCCGCCCGGGAGCTCTCGGGCGCCCTGCGCCTCATGCACGGCAAGGACGCGTTCTGGACACCGCCCGTCCTGAGCTGCAGCGCCCGCGAATCGACCGGGCTCGACGCGGTGTGGGAGCGCCTCGAACAGCACCGGACGCTGCTCGACTCCACGGGGCGGCTCACGGAGCGGCGCCGGGAGCAGCAGGTCGACTGGGCCTGGACGATGGTCCGTGACGAGCTGCTCGGCAGCCTGCGCGCGGACCCCGGGGTGCGCGCGCTCGCGCCCGACCTTGAGCGGCGGGTACGGGACGGTGAGCTCACCGCGACCCTGGCGGCCGAACGCATCCTGGACGCCTTCAGAGGCGGCTGAGCGCACGTCGCTCTGTGTTACTCTCAGCCGTTTGTGCGGTCGGCCGGGCCTTCCCTCGGTACGTTCCTCCTTACGGAAGGCTCCTCCCTATGAACGTCTCCTTCGCCGACCTCGGCCTGCCCGCCGACGTCCTGCGCACCCTCACCGAGCAGGGGGTGAGCGAGCCGTTCCCGATCCAGGCGGCGACGATCCCCGACGCGCTGGCCGGACGCGACGTCCTGGGGCGCGGGCGCACCGGCTCCGGCAAGACCCTCGCGTTCGGGCTCCCGCTGCTCGCGCGGACGGCCGGGCGGCGTGCGGAGGCGAAGCAGCCGCTCGCGCTGGTCCTCGTACCGACGCGGGAGCTGGCGCAGCAGGTGACCGAGGCGCTCGCGCCGTACGCGCGGGCGCTGCGGCTGCGGATGGCCACCGTCGTGGGCGGTATGTCGATCGGTCGACAAATCGCCGAGCTGCGGGACGGTGCCGAGGTCGTCGTCGCCACCCCGGGCCGGCTGCACGACCTGATCGAGCGCAAGGCGTGCCGTCTCGGCCGGGTCCGGATCACCGTCCTCGACGAGGCGGACCAGATGTGCGACATGGGCTTCCTGCCGCAGGTCACGGAGGCGCTGGACCAGGTCCACGCCGACGGGCAGCGCATGCTGTTCTCGGCGACCCTGGACCGCGACGTCGAGCGGCTGGTCGGCGCCTACCTGCACTCCCCCGTCGTGCACAGCGCCGATCCGGCGACGAGTGCCGTCACGACGATGGACCACCACGTGCTCGTCGTCCACGGGCCCGACCGGTGGGCCGTCACCACCGAGATCGCCGCCCGTGACGGCCGCGTCCTGCTGTTCCTGGACACCAAGCACGGCGTCGACCAGCTCACCCGGCATCTGCGGGCCAGCGGTGTGGACGCGGCCGGGCTGCACAGCGGCAAGTCGCAGCCGCAGCGGACACGGACCCTCGCCCAGTTCAAGAGCGGCAAGGTGCCCGTCCTCGTGGCGACCAATGTCGCGGCGCGCGGCCTGCACGTCGACGACCTCGACCTCGTGGTCAACGTCGACCCGCCCACCGACCCCAAGGACTATCTGCACCGCGCGGGGCGCACGGCGCGGGCCGGGGAGTCCGGCCGGGTCGTCACCCTGGTCCTCTCCGGGCAGCGCCGTGAACTGTCCAAGGTCATGGCGGACGCCGGGATCGAGGCGAAGGTCAGCAAGGTCCGCTCGGGCGAGGCCGAGCTGAGCCGCGTCACCGGCGCGAAGGCGCCTTCGGGCAAGCCGCTCGACGGCGGCCCCGCGGCCAAGCCCGCCCACCCGAACAAGCCGTTCCGCGGCATCGGCACCACCAAGGACACGGCGTCGCGCGGCACGTCCCGCAAGTCCACCGAGGCCCGCAAGCTCGCCGAGGCGCGGAAGGCGGCGCGGGTGCGGCGCGGGCAGTAGCCGGCCTGCCTCAGCCGCGTACGCCGAGCCCTTCGAGGAGCATCGGCAGCGAGGCGTGCAGCTCTCGCTGCCAGTACGCCCAGGTGTGGGTGCCCGCGCCGTAGAAGTGGGTGGTCAGGCGGCGGGCGCCGAGGCGGTGCAGTGCGTCGGCGAGGGCGTGGTTCTGCCGGTTGAAGTCCGCTTCCAGGGCGTCGGTGGCACCCGGCTGGTCAAGAGGCCCCGCGGTGCCGTCGCCGCACGAGAGGTAGACGGGCAAGGGCGTGAGGCGCCGGGCCAGGTGGTACGGGTCGTGGGCGGCCCAGATGCCGCGTTGCGCGACGGGGTCGCCCCACACCTTGCGCGGGTCGTCGCCCTGACCCGCGAAGAAGCCCATGATCCGGTCGACCGACTCGTCGTTCAGGAGCGGGTGCACGGACCCGGAGTAGGCCGCGGCGGCCCGGAACATGCCCGGGTGCCGGGCCGCGTACAGGAGGGCGCCCTGGCCGCCCATGGACAGGCCCGCGACGACGCGGCGGCCGCCCGCGCCCCAGTCGCTCTCCAGGAGATGGCGCAGCTCCTTGGTGTGGAACGTCTCCCAGGCCGGGGCGCCGCCCTCGCCGTAGTTCCACCAGTCGCTGTACCAGCCGTTCCAGCCCGCCTCCGGCATGACGACGAGGACGTTCCGCAGATCCTCGATCCCGGCGACGTCGGTCCGGCTCGTCCAGGACGTGTAGTCGCCGCAGCAGCCGTGCAGCAGCCACAGCGTCGGCCAGTGCCGCTTGCGGTCCCGCGGGTTCCAGCCGTCCGGCGTGAGCAGGCGGACCTTGACCGTCCGGTCGCCGAGCGCCGATGACCGTACGGACAGGTCCACCTGCCGCTCGGCGACCTGCGTGACGCCGACGACCTCGGCGCCGCCCCGGTCCTTCGCGACGACGGCCGGTGCGGTGGGCAGGAGGGTGCACAGCAGGGCGGCGAGGACGAGCAGCAGAGATCTGGTGCGCGTGCGGGTGCGGCGGTACGGGGTGGCGGTCATGGCGGCTCCCGTCGGAGGTCACATGGGTCGGCCAGAGGCCACGTGGGTCGGCGGGGGGGGCACTCGGGTCGGCCGGGGGTTACTCGGGTCGGCCGGGGGTGACCAGCAGGGCGTCACCCACGGGGCGTTCGCCCGTCGCGTCGGACGGGTCGTTGATGACACCGCCGTCGGCGACCATCGTCGTGGAGCCGCCGCCGTCGAGGTTGATCGCGTCGCGCAGGCCGAGCGACTTCGCGACCGCGGCGCTCTCCGGGATGCTCAGCCCGAGCGCGTCGGTGCCGCGCCCGTCGGCGGTGACGAGCACGGTCCGGCCGCGGCCGTCCACGCCCGCCAGGGTGCGCGGGTTCCGCTTGTGCACCCAGCCGTAGTAGAAGCTCGGGTTGCCGGGCTGGACCATGCCGTCGGCGCCCGGGGTGACGTGGAGGCGGCCGTCGCGGACCAGTTCGGGACCGCCGTTGAGGATGCTGGTGGAGCGTGTGGCGACCGGGCGGCCCTTGCCGTCACGCAGGCCGCTCTCGACGCACAACGGCCGGCCGGCCTTCGCGACGGCCGCGAGCCGGTTCGCCTCCTTGCCCGTGGCCTGTACGGAACTGCCGCCGCTCGGCAGCGTGCCGCCGCGCGGGGAGCGCACGTCGAGAACGCGCCCGCGCCGGTCGAGGACGGCCTCGACACCGTCGCCCCGCGGGGTGGACGCGCCGAACTCCGGAGTGAAGGCGACCAGTTCGTCCGGGTCGGTGCACGTCGTGTCGTGCAGGGGCAGGGAGGTGGGGCTGTCGTCGGCCGTGCCGCCACAGTTTCGGATCAGGCCGGGCACGCGGTCGACGCCGTCGAGCGGGAGGGTGCGGCCCGCGCCCGAGACGCTGCCGCGCCAGGTGAAGCGCTCGACGGCGGTGCCGCGCGCGGAGTCCCGGACCACCAGTCCCGGGCGCCCGTTCACGGCCTCGCTCAGCAGGCGGCCGTCGTAGACCCCGACACCGGCCGGATCGCCCGGGGCGCCCGCCTTCGGGTCGAGAACGAAGAAACCGGCGTTGATCCCGGCGCTCGCACCGGCCGCCGCCGCGAGCGCGCTGGTCGTCTCGCGCCGCTCCAGGTCGGGCCCGTACGACGCCTTGAGCGCGCCGCGGAACGTCCTCGGGTCGATGGTGAGCACGTCGATCCGCCACGGTCCGCGGTCGGAGGCGCCCCCGTCCCAGCCGGTGTACGTGGCCGAGCCGGTGTACCCGGCGGCGGCCAGCCGGGCCCGTTCCGCCGTCGCCTCGGCCTGCGACGGGTAGTTGCCGACCCGGACGCGCCAGCCCAGCGAGCCGCCCGCGAAGTCGGCGACGGCTGGGGTGGTGACGTCCTCGGCGCGCGCGTCGAACCCGTCCGCCCGCAGCTCCGCGGTCAGTTCGGCGGCGCTGGCCCGGTCCTTCAGGGCGGCCGGGGGCGCGTCGGGGTCGGGTGAGGTGGCGCCGCCCGGGATGGACATCTCGACCGTCCACGCGAGGGCGGGCGCGTCGGCGCCGCGCACGATCCGGGTCAGCGTGACGCCCGGCTGGAGCGTGCGCGTGGTGCGGGTCTCGGTGAGATCGGCGGCGCCGAGCGGGAGGCCGTGGCGCGGCGCGGAGGACGCCGGGGCGGTTCCGGCGCCCATCACGGCGAGGACACACAAAGCCGCGCCGACACCGAACACTCTGCTGTTCACGAACCCCCCACGGGACACACTCGGGACACCGCTCGACGGACGACTCGGAAGTCTCCGCAACGGTGCGGGGGGTCGAGACCACCCGTCAAGGCATGTACACGCAATTCATGCACCCGTCGCGCGCCCGCCCCCGAGGAGTTCCCCGGCGCCTGTCCTAGCCCGCGGGCGGCGCCGTGCTCTTCCGCACGACCAGGCTCGTCGCCAGTTCGAGCCGCGTCGTCACCGGTTCCCGTACGCGCAGCCGCATCAGCATCTGCACCGCCTCCTCGGCCATCTGCCGCAGCGGCTGGTGGACCGTGGTCAGGGCCGGGCTCGACCACTGGGCCAGGGGCACGTCGTCGTAGCCGACGATCGACAGGTCCTCCGGGACGCGCAGGCCGCGCAGGCGGGCGGCTTCCAGGGCGCCGAGCGCCTGGAGGTCGCTGCCCGCGAAGATCGCGGTCGGCGGGTCGGCCAGGTCGAGCAGGTCCACGGCGCGCTCACGGCCGCCCTCGACGTGGAAGTCGCCGTAGCGGACGAGCGCGGGGTCGGCCGCGAGGCCGGCCATGCTCAGCGCCGAGCGGTAGCCGTCGAGGCGGGCCAGGGAGCAGAGCATGTCGCCGGGTCCGGTGATGATGCCGATGCGGCGGTGGCCCAGCTCGATCAGGTGCCGGGTCGCGACCAGGCCGCCGTTCCAGTTGGCCGAGCCGACCGAGGGCACGTCCGGGTCGGGGTCGCCCGCCGGGTCGACGATGACGAACGGGATGGAGCGCGAGCGCAGCCGCTGCTTGACCTCGGTGGGCAGCGCCGAGAAGACCAGGACGACCCCGCGCGGCCTGCGCTGGAGCACCCCCTCGATCCACTCGGGGCCCGGCGCCTGCCGCGTCCCGCTCTCGGTCAGGACCACGCTCGCCTGATGGGCCTTGGCGACCTTCTCCACACCGCGGATCAGCTCCAGCGCCCACACGCTCTCCAGCTCGTGGAAGACCAGCTCGATGAGCGGGGCCTCGCGGGCGGCGCGGGTCGTGCGCCGGTAGGCGTGCTCCTCCAGGAGGCGCTCCACCTTCACACGTGTCTGCCCGGCGACGTCCTGGCGCCCGTTGAGCACTTTCGAAACTGTCGAAATGGAGACCCCCGCCTCCTGGGCCACTTGCGCCAGGGTGATGCGGCCCAGCTCTTCGTCCTCTCGCATGGTGAGGAGCATAAGGCACCGCCAACTTCCCCCGCCTCGTAACGCTTTGATAACTCGCCGACGCGGGGTTGACCCCTCTATGGGCGCCACCTAGCGTCCCGGCGTGTGAACTTTCGGCGCTGAGGCCGAAAGAGTTTCGAGAGGCGAAACCATGACTCCACGCGTACGGTTGCCGAGAACTGCTCTCGCCGGCGGTGCCGCTCTGGCCCTGCTGCTCACGCTCGCCGGGTGCGGCGGCTCCGACTCGGTCGGTGACGGCGACGGGAAGATCCACGTCCTGGTGTACGGGGACGCGGCCAACAAGGTCGAGAAGCAGATGATCGCCGACTTCAACAAGAAGTCGGACGTCAAGGCGGTCCTGGACACCATCCCCGGCGCCGAGTACCAGGCGAAGCTGCAGACGATCATCAGCAGCAAGCAGGCCCCCGACGTCTTCTTCAACTGGGGCGGCGGCTCCATCAAGCCGTTCGTCGATGCCGGTCTGCTGCTGCCCCTGGACGACTTCATCGCCAAGGACCCGAAGCTCAAGTCCGACTTCCTGCCGTCGGTGTTCAACAGCGCCGTGGTCGACGGCAAGCCGTACGGCATCCCCATGCGCGGCACCCAGCCGGTGCTGCTCTTCCACAACAAGAAGGTCCTCGACGAGGCGGGCGTCGCCCCGCCCAAGACGTGGGACGAACTGCTCACGACGGTCAAGAAGCTCAAGTCCGAGGGCGTCACGCCGATCGCCCTCGGCGGCGGCGACCAGTGGCCGACCCTCATGTGGTTCGAGTACCTCTACGACCGCATCGCCGGACCCGGCCTGTTCGACAAGGCCCTCAAGGGCGACAAGTCGGCCTGGGGAAGCGCCGACAGCAAGAAGGCGCTCTCGATGATCCGCGAACTGGTCGACGCCGGGGCGTTCGGCAAGAACTACGACTCCGTGAAGTTCACCGACCAGGGCTCGCCCACCCTGCTCGCCACGGGCAAGGCCGGGTTCGAGCTGATGGGCTCGTGGGAGTACTCGACGCAGCAGGAGGCGCACCCGGAGTTCGCGAAGAAGGACTTCGGCTACACCGCGTTCCCGACCGTCCCCGGCGGCAAGGGCGAGCAGGACAACCTCGTCGGCAACACCAACAACTTCTACTCGGTGCTGAAGAAGACGAAGCACCCCGAGGCCGTCGCCGAGTTCCTGAAGCTGCAGTACTCCGAGGAGTTCGTGAAGGCCCACCTCGGCATCGGCAACCTGCCGACCACCACCAACACCGCCGACCACCTGGACGAGGCCACCAGCCCCGAGTACGCGAAGTTCCAGTACGACCTGGTGAAGAAGGCGCCGTCCTTCCAGCTGTCGTGGGACCAGGCCTATCCGCAGTCCGCGTCGACCGCCATGCACCAGGCCGTGCAGCAGTTCTTCAACGGCTCCATCGACGAGGACGGCTTCGTCAAGGCGATGCAGGCCCTGCCCACGTCATGACCAGCGACCTCATCACCGAGACCGAGCGGCGCCCGGCCCGCAGACGCGCGGGCGCCCCCGCGACGCCGCCGCGCCGGGCCAGGGGCCACGGCGCGGGGGTGGGCCGGCCCGGCGTCGGCTGGGCCGTCCCCGCCGCGGTCTTCTTCGGCCTGTTCGCGCTCGTCCCGCTCATCCTGGTCGCCGTCCTGTCCTTCGCGAGCTGGAACGGTCTGACCGACCCGGAGTTCGTCGGCCTCGACAACTGGCGCAAGATCTTCGACGACCCGGTACTGCTCCAGAGCCTCTGGCTGAGCGTGCTGCTCACCGTCCTCGGCGTCGTCGTGCAGACACCGCTCAGCCTGCTGCTCGGCGTCTGGGCGGCGGGCCACCAGCGCAACCGGGCCGTCCTGTCCGCGATCTACTTCGTGCCGCTGCTCCTGTCGGCCGCCGCCGTGTCCGTCCTGTGGCGGGCCGTCCTCGACCCGAACTTCGGCGTACCGGCCCAGGCCACCTGGCTGTTCGGCGACGGCAACCTCTTCGGCCACCAGGCCAGCGCCATCGGCGTCCTGGTCTTCGTCAGCACCTGGCAGTTCACACCGCTGCACACGCTGATCTACCAGGGCGCGGCCCGCGCGGTGCCGCCGGTGCTCTACCAGGCGGCGCAGATCGACGGCGCGGGCACGGTGCGCCAGTTCTTCTCCATCACCCTGCCGCAGCTGCGCAACTCCATCATCACCTCGGGAATCCTGATGGTGGTCGGCGGCCTCACCACGTTCGACACGGTGCTGATCTTGACCCAGGGCGGCCCCGGCACGGACACCACCATCAGCGCGTACTACATGTACCAGAAGGCGTTCAAGAGCTTCGACTACGGCTCCGCCTCCGCGGTCGGCCTCCTCCTGGTCCTCGTCGCCACGCTCGTCTCGCTCGTCATGGTGCGGCTGTCCGGCTACGACAAGATGCGCAGCCAGATGGAGGGCCTGTGACCACTGTCCTTACGGGAAAGAAGCGGACGCAGGGCCGTCGCCGGCGGCCCAACTACCTTGCCGGTCTCGGCTCGTTGGTCTGGCTGTTCCTGGTCGGGCTTCCGCTGTACGTGATGCTGGTGGCCACGTTCCAGTCGCGGGCCGACTACGGCGCGAGCGGGCCGCTCTCCCTGCCGCACCACTTCACGTTCGACAACTACACCGCCAATTTCAGCAGCGGTTTCGGGCAGTACTTCTTCAACACGTTCGTCGTCACGCTCTGCGTGGTCGGCATCGTGCTGCTGCTCGTGCCGCCGCTCGCGTACGCCATCGTGCGCGGCACGGGGCGGCTGACCGGCGGGGTGTTCCGGCTGTTCCTGCTCGGCCTGGCGATCCCCGCGCAGGCCGTCATCGTGCCGATGTTCTACGTGATCAGCGAGGCGGGGCTCTACGACAACCTCATCGGTGTCATCCTGCCGACGGCCGCGTTCGCCATGCCCGTGTGCACGCTGATCCTCACGGGCGCCATGCGCGACATCACGCCGGAGCTGTACGAGGCCATGACCGTGGACGGCGCGACACCGTGGCGGATCTTCTTCCGGCTGGTCCTCCCGCTCTCCCGCGGCGGGCTCTCGACCATCACCGTCTACTCCGCGCTCCAGGCGTGGAACGGCTTCCTCTTCCCGCTGGTCCTCACGCAGTCCGCGGACACCAAGGTCATCACCATGGGTCTCTTCGACTTCCAGACCGAGCACGGTGTCGACATCCCGGGCCTGCTCTCCGCGGTCGTGCTGTCCATGCTCCCCATCCTGATCGTCTACCTGTTCGCCCGTCGTGCCCTGGTCCAGGGGCTGATGGGAGTCGGAGGAAAGTGACCGACCACATGACCCGAGCGGCCCAGGAACCCGGCCAGTCCGCCACCCCGCTGTGGCGCGACCCCGGCGCCGACCCCGGCGACCGGGCCGACGCCCTGCTCGCCGAGATGTCCCTCGACGAGAAGATCGCCCAGCTCTACGGCGTCTGGGTGGGCGCCTCCGCGGAGGGCGGCGACGTCGCCCCGCACCAGCACGACATGGAGGAGCCCGTCGACCTCGACGAACTCCTTCCGCAGGGGCTCGGCCAGTTGACCCGCCCGTTCGGCTCCGCCCCCGTCGACCCGGCCCTCGGCGCGCTCTCCCTCGCCCGCACCCAGCGCCGGATCGCCGCCGCCAACCGGTTCGGCATCCCCGCGCTCGCCCACGAGGAGTGCCTGTCCGGGTTCGCCGCCTGGGGCGCGACCGCGTACCCGGTGCCGCTGTCCTGGGGCGCCACGTTCGACCCGGCCCTCGTCCGGGAGATGGCGGCGGCGATCGGCCGCGACCTGCGCGCGGTCGGCGTCCACCAGGGGCTCGCCCCGGTCCTGGACGTCGTACGGGACATGCGCTGGGGCCGCGTCGAGGAGACGATCGGCGAGGACCCGTACCTCGTCGGCACCGTCGCCACCGCTTATGTCCAGGGCCTGGAGTCGGCGGGTGTCGTCGCCACGCTGAAGCACTTCGCGGGGTACTCGGCGTCGCGGGCCGGGCGCAACCTGGCGCCGGTGTCGATGGGGCCGCGCGAGTTCGCGGACGTGGTGCTCGCCCCGTTCGAGATGGCGGTGCGGGAGAGCGGTGTGCGGTCGGTGATGCACGCCTACACCGACACGGACGGCATGCCCTCGGCCGCCGACGAAGCGCTCCTGACCGGGCTGCTCCGCGACACGTGGGGGTTTGCCGGGACGGTCGTCGCCGACTACTTCGGCGTCGCGTTCCTGCAGACCCTGCACGGGGTGGCCGGTTCGCTCGGCGAGGCGGCCGGTACGGCGCTCGCGGCCGGTGTCGACGTGGAGCTGCCGACGGTCAAGGCGTTCGGCGAGCCGCTGCGCAAGGCGATCGCCGACGGGCTCGTGCCCGAGCACCTGGTGGACCGCGCGGCGCGCCGGGTCCTCGCGCAGAAGGCCGAGCTCGGCCTCCTCGACCCGGACTGGGACCCCACCCCGGCGGCCCTCGCGGGGGTGGAGGCGGAGCACGCGCGCGGGACGGTCGACCTGGACCCCGCGGGCAACCGGGACCTGGCGCGCCGGGTCGCGGAGGAGGCGGTGGTCCTGGTGACCAACGACGGGACGCTCCCCCTCGCCCCGGCCGCGGCACCCCGCGTCGCCGTGATCGGCCCGCTCGCGGACGTCCCCAGGGCGGTCCTGGGCTGCTACTCGTTCCCCGTGCACGTCGGCAGCCGTACGCCCGGCACGCCGGACGGCATCGAACTGCCCACGCTGTACGAGGCGTTGGCGGCGGAGTTCCCCGGAGCCGAGATCGTCACGGCGCCCGGGCTCGACGCGGTGGACGCCGAACGCGGGGACGGTTTCGCCGCGGCCGTCGACCTGGCGCGGGGCGCCGACATCGTCGTCGCCGCGCTGGGCGACCGGGCCGGGCTGTTCGGGCGCGGCACCAGCGGCGAGGGCTGCGACGTCGCCTCGCTCGCCCTGCCCGGGGCGCAGCAGGAGCTGCTCGACGCCCTCCTGGACACCGGCACCCCCGTGGTCCTGACGCTGCTCGCGGGGCGCCCCTACGTGCTCGGCCGGGCGGTGGAGGAGGCCGCCGCCGTCGTGCAGACCTTCTTCCCCGGCGAGGAGGGGACCCGCGCGATCGCCGGTGTCCTCAGCGGCCGGGTGCGTCCGTCGGGGCGGCTGCCGGTCGGTGTGCCCCGGCGGTCCGGGGCGCAGCCCGCGACGTATCTCGCGGCACGCCTCGGGCACGCCTCCGAGGTGTCCAACCTGGACCCGGGCCCGGCGTTCGGCTTCGGACACGGCCTGACGTACACGACCTTCGCGTGGACGGACCTGGAGGTGCCCGCGCACGTGGCGGCGACCGACGGGGAGTTCGAGGTGGCGTGCACGGTCCGCAACACCGGCTCGCGGCCCGGCACCGAGGTCGTGCAGCTCTACGTGCACGATCCTGTCGCCTCGGTCGTGCAGCCCGTGCAGCGGCTCATCGGCTATCTGCGCCTCGGCGAACTGGCGCCGGGCGAGGCGGTCCGCGTCCGCGCGCGGGTCCCCGCCGACCTGGCCTCGTTCACGGGCCGCGCGGGGCGGCGCATCGTCGAACCCGGCGATCTGGAGCTGCGCCTGAGCGCGTCGAGCACGCGCCCGCTGCTCACGGCGCGGGTGACGCTGACGGGCGCGGTGCGGGAGGTCGGCCACGGGCGGGAGCTGCACGCCCGCCTCACGGCGGAGAGGGTGCCCGGGGTCTGAGCCGACATGTGTGCCCCGGCGTTCTCCCGTACCGGGGAACAGCCGGGGCACACGTGTGTGTCTCAGCCCGTGCCCTCGACGTACCGGGCCAGTTTCGCCAGCGCCATCCGGGTCCCCGTCTCGTTGTCGGCGGCGGGGACCGCGTCGGGGACGCCCGTGTGGACGAGGAGGACGTCGGTGCCGCCGCCGGCCGGGGTCAGGGTGGTGGTCATGGTCATGGTGGAGCCGAGCGCCGGGTCGTCGGTCTCGAAGGCCAGCTCCTCGACGACCAGCTCGTCCGCCACGAGCCGGACGAACGTGCCGGAGTAGGTGTCGGTGTGCGCGTCCGACTTCCCGGTGGCCGTGGGTGTGTCGTAGGTGAGCGAGATCCGGAACCGGCCGCCCTCGCGCGCCTCGAAGGTGTGGACCCGGCCGCGCATCCCGTCCGGCGTCCGCCACGCGGCGACCGCGTCGGCGTCGAGGAGCGCGCGGTAGACGGCGGCGGGAGCGGCCTCGACGTGCCGGGACATGCGCGTCTCGTACATGGCGCAAGGCTAGCGGCGTCAGTAGCGCTCCGCCGTGCCCAGATACTGCTCGGCGAACGCGGCGGCTGCGTGGCGCGAGGTGAACAGGCGGCGCAGCCTGGCCAGTGTGGTGCCCGTGCGGAACGGGTCGCCCGTGGCCGTGCCGTGGTACAGCTCCGAGAGCCACTGCGAGAACTCCTGGTAGTCCCAGACGCGGCGCAGACAGGCTTGCGAGTAGCCGGCCAGCAGGTCCTCGGCGTCCGGCGCTCCGTGGACGTGGGCGGTGAGGGCGTCGCCGAGGAGGAACGCGTCGTGCAGGGCCAGGTTCATGCCCTTGGCGGCGATGGGGGCGACCAGGTGTGCGGCGTCACCGGCGAGGAAGAGGCGGCCGTGGCGCATCGGCTCGACGACGTAGTCGTGCATGTCGAGGACGCGTTTCTCGAGGAGCGGGCCCTGGACGAGGGGCGCGGCGCCGTCCGCCGCGAGGCGCCGGTGGAGCTGGTCCCAGACGCGCTCCTCGGACCAGCCGTCCGGGTCGTCGCCGGGCGGGCACTGGAGGTAGTAGCGGGTGACCTCGGGGCTGCGCGGCATCTGGCCCGCGAACCCGTCGGGGTGCATGCCGAAAAGGACGCGGTCCGCCGAGGGCGGCGCCTGCGCGAGCAACGCCAGCCAGCCGATGCCGTAGTCGTGGCGCGCGATCCGGACCCGGCTCGCGGGGAGCGCGGCCCGGGTCGCCCCGCGCGCGCCGTCGCACCCGGCGACGACGTCGCAGCGCAGCACTTCGCGGCGGCCGGTGTCGGGGCAGGTGTACGAGACCGAGGGGCGGCCGGTGTCGAGGGCGTGCAGCTGTACGTCGCGGACCGCGAAGCGGATGTCGCCGCCGCGCACATCGGCGTACTCGCGCACGAGGTCGGTGACGAGGAGCGGCTGGGGGTAGACGAAGTGGTGACTGCCTGTCAGTTCGCCGTAGGGGAAGGGGTGCCGCTCGCCCTCGAAGCGGAACTCGCACGCGGTGTGGCGCTCCGCGCGCGCGAGCAGGTTCTCGGCGAGGCCGCGCCGGTCCAGGCCGCGTACCGCCCACTCCTCGATGACGCCCGCGCGTGGCCGCCGCTCGATGAAGGCGCGGGTCTCGCACTCCAGGATCGCGCAGGGGATCCCTGCGGCGCGCAGGATGTTGCCGACGGTGAGCCCGGCCGGACCGGCTCCCACGATCACGACCGGGATGTGGTGCCCGTGCTTCTCGTGCTTCTCCGAGAGGGTCACGCGGCCATTATGGCGACGCGCCCGGTCCGCGCCAGGCCCCTCGTTCAGGGGTTCACGGGCTGTCGCCCTGCCAGACGAATCGGCGCGCGTCCGTGGCGAGGGGCTTGTACGTCGCGCGGCCTCCCGGGCCGAACGCGGCCAGTTCGGTCGGCAGGGCGACGGCGGCGGGCTCCGCCTCGGCGGGCCGGTCCGTGACGTCAAGGAGCAGCCCGTCCAGCGGGCCGCCGATCAACTGCGCGTAGGCACGCCCCGGGCGCGGGCCCGCGTCCTCGTGGTCGGCGCCGTACACCCTGCCGCGCAGGAACTCCTGTTCGTCCATGCCCCCACCCTCGCAGCCACCACTGACAACGGCCGATGAGGCAGACTCCCGGCATGACTGAGATCGGACAGAAGGATGACCTGCTGCTCTACCTCCAGCAGGCCCGCGACGCCTTGCTGTGGAAGCTCGAAGGGCTGTCGGAGTACGACGTCCGGCGCCCGCTGACGCCGACGGGGACGAACCTGCTCGGCCTGGTCAAGCACGCGACCATGGTGGAGCTGGGGTACCTCTGCGACATCTTCGGCAGGCCGCACGACGTGCCGGTGCCGGACCCGGAGGAGGACATGTACGCCACCGCCGACGAGCCGCGCGAACTGATCGTCGACTGCTACCGGCGGGCCTGGGCGCACGCCGACGCCTCGGTGCGCGAGCTGCCCCTCGACACGGTCGGCTCGGTGCCGTGGTGGCAGGAGGGCAAGCGGGAGACGACGCTCCACCACCTCCTGGTCCGGGTGCTCGGCGACACCCAGCGCCACGCCGGGCACGCCGACATCCTGCGGGAGGGCCTGGACGGGGCGGTGGGCTGGCGCGCGGACAACGACAGCCTGCCCTCGCGCGATCCGGCGTACTGGCGGGAGTACCACGACCGGCTCCAGACCCTGGCCGAGCAGGCCAAGGACCGGTAGAGCCGGGTCAGCCCGCGCGGTGGCGGAGGAGCAGCATCGCCGCGTCGTCGTGCAGCGGCCCCTTCGCGTGGTCCACGAGGTCGGTGCGCAGCCGTTCGATGGCGGCCTCCGCGTCGGGGTCCTTGAGCAGGGCCACGCGCTCGGCGAGCGGGTAGAAGTCCCCGGCGCCGTCGCGGGCCTCGCTCACCCCGTCCGTGTAGAGCAGGAGCTGGTCGCCGGGGGCGAAGTCGACGGAGTACGGGGCGGGCTGCTCGCCGCCGTCCACACCGATGCCGAGCGGCAGCGCGTAGGCGGGCGGTGCCGGGAAGAGGGTGGAGCCGTCGGCGCGGACGATGAGCGGTGCCGGGTGGCCGAAGTTGAGGAACGTGACGTGACGGCCGCCCACCGGGACCTCGACGAGGAGGGCGCTGACGAACCGCTCGCCCTCCAGCTCCCGGTCGACGGCGCGGGCCAACCGGCGCCCGAGCCCGGCCAGTTCGGGTTCGTCGTGGGCGGCCTCGCGGAAGGCGCCGAGGACGAGCGCCGCCGTCTCCACGGCTTCGAGACCCTTGCCCTGGACGTCGCCGATGAGGGCCCGCGTCGCACCGGCGGCGACCACGACCTCGTACAGGTCGCCGCCGATGCGGGCCTGGGCGACGGCGGAGGTGTAGGAGACGGCGACGCGCAGTTCGCCCGCGACGCGGGGCACGGGCCGCAGGAGGACGCGCTGGGCGACCTCGGCGATGGAGCGGACGCTGGCCAGTTCGGCGTCGCGCCGCTCCCGTAACGCGACGGCGACGAGGCCCGCCGCGGTGACGCCCGCGATGCTGATCGACGCGATGTAGACGCGCCGCCTGCCGAGTTCGCCCTCGCAGGCGGCGAGCATGACGCAGAGCAGGACGGCGAGGGCTCCGATGCGGGCGGTGCGCCGCTTGCTGCCGACGAGGCCCGCGAAGGCGGGGCCGAGCGACATCAGGGGCATGAGGCCGAATCCGGCGGGTGTGACCATTTCGACGACGGCGACCAGCGCCATCACGTAGTACGGCAGGGCGGGCAGCACCCGCCCGTCACGGCTTGTCGGCACGTTCATCGCATCGCTCCCCCGCCCGGACGCCTGGTCAATCGCTTCCGTCGGTTCCTGAGCGTATGCGTGTTTTCTTGGGGCTTGATGAGTCTCGCGCGATGTCGTTATCCGATCGCAGTGCGGGGTGCCTTTTCGGCCGCCGTGTCGGTGTGCTCACGCTCGTCGAGATCGTCGAGGTCCAGTCGCCTGATGTCCTTGACGATGACGGCGTAGCTGACGACGGCGAGCGCGGCGCAGACGCTGACGAAGGCGAGCGCGAGGTCGAAGGAGCCGGTGGCGTCGATGAGGTAGCCGACGACGAGCGGGGTGACGATTCCGGCGACGGCGCCGAAGGCGTTGAAGACGCCGCCCGCGAGGCCCGCGATCTGCTTCGGCGCGACGTCGCCGACGACGGCCCAGCCGAGGGCGCCGAGCCCCTTGCCGAAGAAGGCGACCGACATGATGAGGACGACCAGCCAGGACGCGGTCACGACGTTGCAGACCATGATGGTCGTGGAGAGCAGCAGGCCGGTGATGATGGGGATCTTCCGGGCGACGGTGAGGCGCACGCCGCGCCGGGCGAGCAGGTCGGAGAGGTAGCCGCCGAGCACGCCGCCGGTGAAGCCGCACAGGGCGGGCAGCGAGGCCACGAAGCCCGCTTCGAGGATGCTCATGCCGCGCTCCTGGACCAGGTAGACGGGGAACCAGGTCAGGAAGAACCACGTGATGGTGTTGATGAAGTACTGGCCGACGAAGATGCCGAGCATGGTGCGGTTCTTCAGCAGCGTCTTGAGGTGGCGCAGGCCGCCGTCGCGGTCGGCCGGGGCTGCGGCCGGGCCGGCCGGGTTGTCCAGGTCGATGAGCGCGCCGCCCGCGCCTATGTGGTCGAGTTCGGCGGCGGTCATCCTCGGGTGGCTGCGCGGCGGGTGGATGACACGGGTCCAGATCAGCGCGAGGACGACGCCGACGCCGCCGATCACGGTGAAGACGTGCTCCCAGCCGAGCGCCGTCACGAGCCAGCCCATCAGCGGGGCGAAGGCGACGGTCGCGAAGTACTGGGCGGAGTTGAACAGCGCGGAGGCGAAGCCGCGCTCCTTCGTCGGGAACCAGGCGGCGACGATACGGGAGTTGCCGGGGAAGGACGGCGCCTCGGCGAAGCCGACGACGAACCGCAGGACGAACAGGAGGACGACGGCGGCGCCCGCGAAGAAGCCGATGGCGCCCTGCGCCATGGTGAACACCGACCACAGGAAGATGGCCAGGCCGTAGACCTTCTTCGAGCCGAACCGGTCGAGCAGCCAGCCGCCGGGGATCTGCGCGATCAGGTACGACCAGGAGAACGCGGAGAACAGCACGCCCAGCTCGCCCGAACTGATGCCGAGGTCCTTCTGCATGGTGTCGCCGGCGATGGAGAGGGTCGAGCGGTCCGCGTAGTTGATGGTGGTGACCACGAAGAGCATGGCCAGGATCGCGTACCTGAGACGAGGGAGACGGTGGGGCGCTGTCATGTGCGGTCGATCTCCTGAACCTGGAGGGCGGCGGCTCTGCCGCGTGTGGTCCGAGCCACATGACCTGTGGCTGGAGACGACCGTAGGTTCAGCGCCCATTCCCGTCTAGATCGATTTTTGTTGGCTGCGATACCTTCCGAGCATGGCCGCCGCGGCGTCACAGGTGCTGGAGCAGGGCGTGCAGCGCGGGGTTGTCGTTGTTGCGCCGCCATGCCAGATGCAGCTCGACCGGGGCCGGGTCGGGCAGTTCCAGCGTGCGGAAGGTGATGCCGGAGAAGCGCATCTGCGCCGCCGCCTCGGGGACGAAGGCGATGCCCCAGCCAGCGTTGACCATGGCGAGCAGGCTGTGCACCTGGCTGAGGTACTGGGTGAAGCGGGGCGTGACCCGCGCCGTGCGGAAGACGCTGACGAGCAGCTCGTGGAAGTAGCGGGCCTCGACGGGCGAGTACATGAGCACGTCCTGCCCGCCGAAGTCGCTCATCAGGAGCGGCCCTTCGCCCTCGGCCAGCGCATGGTCCATCGGGACGGCGGCGAGCAGCCCTTCCCTGATCGCGGGCCGGGTCACGAGGTCGGGTCCCGTACTGGAGGGGCGGATCATGCCGAGGTCCAGGGAGCCGTCGGCGATGGCCTCCAGCTGGTCGCGGGTGACCTTCTCGCGCAGCACGATCTCGGTGCCGGGCATGACGGAACGGGCCACGTCGAGGAGGGTGCCGAGGGAGGAGTAGGCGCTGGCCGCGGTGAAGCCGACGGCGATGGCGCCCGCCTCCCCCGCCGACACCTGCTGGGCGGCGAGGGTGGCGGCCTCGGTCTGGCGGAGGATGGTGCGGGCCTCGTGGAGGAAAGCGCGGCCCGCCGGGGTGAGCCGGACCGTGCGATTGGTGCGGTCGAGGAGCTGCACGCCCAACTCGTGCTCCAGGAGCTGGATCTGGCGGCTCAGCGGCGGCTGGGTCATCCGCAGCCGCTCGGCGGCCCGGGTGAAGTGCAGTTCTTCGGCGACGGCCACGAAACTCACGAGCTGGGCGAGCGTGAACAATGATGCCCTCCGGGTATCAACGCATCCAAAAACAGTGTTTGACGTGGATCAATCGCCGACTTTAGCGTCAACGCCATGACGACCAAGCACGCAGCCACCCCCGTCACCGGCCTCCGCGGCGAAGCCACGCTCGACTCGATCGCCTGGATCAGCCTGTCCTCGGTCGCCCTGCCGCTGGCCACGCCGATCAGCGACGCCAAGGTGCTCACCGGACGGCAGAAGCCGATGACCGAGGTCGCCTTCCTGTTCGTGGAGATCGAGACGGCGCAGGGCCATACGGGGATCGGCTTCGGCTACTCCAAGCGCGCGGGCGGCCCCGCCCAGTTCGCGCACGCCAAGGAGATCGCCGACAACCTCATCGGTGAGGACCCCAGTGACATCGGCCGGCTGTGGACCAAGCTGGTGTGGGCGGGCGCGTCCGTGGGCCGCAGCGGTGTCGCCACCCAGGCCATCGCCGCGCTCGACATCGCCCTGTGGGACCTGAAGGCCAAGCGCGCCGGTCTGCCGCTCGCCAAACTCCTCGGCGCCCACCGCGACTCGGTCCGCTGCTACAACACGTCCGGCGGCTTCCTGCACACCCCGACCGAGCAGGTCCTGGACAACGCGACCGCGTCGCTCGCGCACGGCATCGGCGGCATCAAGATCAAGGTCGGCCACCCGGAGGGCAGGCAGGACCTGCGCCGCCTGACCGCCGTGCGCGAACACATCGGCGACGACGTGCCGTTGATGGTCGACGCCAACCAGCAGTGGGACCGGCCGACCGCCCAGCGGATGGGCCGTGCCATGGAGGAGTTCGGCCTCGGCTGGATCGAGGAGCCGCTCGACGCCTACGACGCGCAAGGGCACGCGGCGCTCGCCGCCTCCCTGGACACACCCGTCGCCACCGGCGAGATGCTGGCCTCCGTCGCCGAGCACGTCGAACTCATCAAGGCGAACGCCTGCGACATCATCCAGCCCGACGCCCCGCGCATCGGCGGCATCACCCAGTTCCTCAAGCTGGCCGCGCTCGCCGAACACCACCACCTGCAGCTCGCCCCGCACTTCGCCATGGAGATCCACCTCCACCTGGCCGCCGCCTACCCGATCGAGCCCTGGGTCGAGCACTTCGACTGGCTGGAGCCGCTGTTCGAGGAACGGCTCACGATCAGCGAGGGCCGGATGCACGTGCCCTCCCGGCCCGGACTCGGCGTCACCCTCACCGACCAGGCCCGCGCCTGGACCCAGGCCACCCATGAGGTCGGCAAGCGCGCCTGACCGGCCCGTCCCTCTCTCTCATCGCACCGGAGCAGGAGCACTCCAGCCATGACGTCCTTCACCCCCGCAGAGCTCGGCCGCCGCATCGGCTCGGGCCTGCTCTCCTTCCCCGTCACCCACTTCGACGCCGACGACCTCTCCTTCGCCGAGGACGCCTACCGGGCCAACATCGAGCGGCTCTCCGGCTACGAGGTCGGCGGCCTCTTCGCCGCGGGCGGCACCGGTGAGTTCTTCTCACTGACCGCCGCCGAGACCGAGCAGGCCGTACGGGCGGCGGTCCAGGCCGCGCCCGGATCCACCCCGATCCTGGCCCCGGCCGGATACGGCACGCGTACGGCGATCGAGTACGCGCGGGCCGCCGAACGCGCGGACGCCGACGGCCTGCTGCTCTTCCCGCCCTACCTCACCGAGGCGTCGCAGGACGGGCTCGCCCGGCACGTCGAGGCGGTCTGCCGCGCCACGAAGCTGGGGGTGATCGTGTACGGCCGCGCCAACGCCGTCTACACCGCCGACACCCTCGCCCGCCTCGCCGACTCCTGCCCGAACCTCATCGGCTACAAGGACGGCATCGGCGACATCGACGCCATGACCCGCATCTACACCCGCCTCGGCGACCGTCTCACCTACATCGGCGGCCTGCCGACCGCCGAGACCTTCGCCCTGCCCTACCTCGAACTCGGCGTGACCACCTACTCGTCGGCCATCTTCAACTTCCTGCCCGACTTCGCCCTCGACTTCTACGGGGCCGTGCGCGAGCGGCGCCACGACACGGTCCTCAAGCTCCTGAACGACTTCGTCCTGCCGTACACCGAGATCCGCAACCGGCGCGGCGGCTACGCGGTCAGCATCGTCAAGGCGGGCATGACGGCCACCGGGCACAGCGCGGGACCGGTGCGGCCCCCGCTGACCGACCTGACCCCCGTCGAACTCGCCGAACTGACGGCGCTGATCAAGGGCGTACCCGCTCCGACGGCGGCCTGACGGCGCGCGCCGCCGAGTGCAGGGACTTCAGCGCGACGAGGAGGATCCCGATGTCGTCGAGGTAGATGGGGTCGGGAAGCAGGTCGACCGGGGAGATCGTGTAGATCACGGCGGTCCAGAACAGGGCCTTGCTGCGCAACGGGATCCCCGCGTCGAGCAGTAGCTTGCGCGCCTGGAAGACCCGTACGAGCAGATAGAGCGCGGCGATCAGCATCACCACGGCCGCCACCGTCGCGATGACGAACCACGTGTTGCCGTCCATCAGTCACCCACCCCTGTCACCCCAGTTCCGGTCCCGCTTCGGACACCTTCCTCACGGCAGGATGGAGTCCACGTACCCGCCGTCGACCCGGACCGCACCTCCGGTCGTCGCCGAAGCCTGGTCGGAGCTGAGGTAGACGACCATGTTGGCGATCTCCTCGGGCTCGATCAGGCGCTGGAGCAGCGACTGCGGGCGGTGCTCGCGCATGAAGGCCCGCTGCGCCTCGTCCCAGGGCAGGTCCTTGTCGACGAGTTCGTGGACGAAGTCCTCGACGCCGCCGGTGTGGGTGGGGCCCGCGAGCACCGAGTTCACCGTGACGCCCGTGCCCGCGGCCCGCTTGGCGAAGCCTCGGCTCACCGAGAGCAGGGCCGTCTTGGACATGCCGTAGTGGATCATCTCGGCGGGGACCACGACCGCGGAGTCGCTGGCGATGTACTGCACCCGGCCCCAGCCGCGCTCCATCATGCCGGGCAGGAACATCCGGGTGAGGCGGACGCCCGCGAGGACGTTGACCTCGAAGTAGCGCCGCCACTCGTCGTCGCTGATCTCCAGGGGTTCGGCGGAGCCGAAGATGCCCAGGTTGTTGACCAGGATGTCGACCTCGGGCAGTGCCTCGGCGACTCTCCGGGCGCCCTCCTCGGTGGCGACGTCCGCGACGACCGGCACCAGGTCCGCGCCGGGTGTCCGCGCGGCCAGTTCGGCGACGGCCTCCTCCACCCGTCCGGCCGAACGCCCGTTGACGCCGACGCGCGCCCCGGCCCGCGCCAGACCCGTGGCGATGGCCGCGCCGATCCCCTGGGTGGAGCCGGTGACCAGGGCGGTGCGCCCCTTGAGATCGATCCGCATGTTCCGTGTCCTTTGTTCGTCCTTCGTCCCGTCGCCTCTGCGTGGCGTGGGGTGCGGTGGCGGGCGAGGATGTGGACCTGACGGGGGCGCAACCGACCGAGGAGGCCGACGCCGTGCTCATCATCGCCGCGATGGTCCTGGGCGCGCTCAGCCTGGTGTGCGTGGGCGTCATCGTCCGCCAGTGCGCGACGGACGACATCACCCTCGGCCCGCCGGTCCTCGCGCTCGTGACGGCCTTCACCTCGGTCGCCCTGATGCTGACCGCCACCGCGTACGGGCACTGAGGCCCGGCTAGAGCCGGTCGGGACTCTCCGGGTCCTCATCGACCACGTGCACCGCCGCCTCCTCGGCCGACGCCGCGCCGCCGTCGATGCCGACGTCCTCGGCCAGCATGTCCTTCTCGGCGTCCTCGTGGGCGCCCTCGTCCGGGGCCAGGAGGCGGCCCGCGCGGTCCTCGCCGACCTCGTCGTCGAGGGGCTCGCCCTCGCCGCCCTCCAGGTCGCCGATCTCGTCGTCCTCCTCGTCGCCGGACTCCAGGGCCTCGTACTCGTCCACGACGGGGTCGGGGCGCTCCTCGGCGAGGCGCTCGTCGAGGGTCTCGCCCTCGCGCTGCTCGGCGGCCGTGGTGCCCTTGTGGTCGACGCCCAGCGGCCGCTCCGGCGGCGAGTAGCCCTCGTCGTGCGGGTCGACGCCGCGGTCGAGGAGGGTGTCCTCCGCCTCAAGGTTGCCCTCGTCGTCGAACGCCTCCGGCTCGTCGCTCGGCTGGTAGACCTCGTCGCCCATGAGCGCGTCGTCGTTCCCGTCGGTCATGCCGTGTCACCTCGTCTCTTTCCGCCCCGTAGGACTGCGTCCCCCGTTCCGGTCACGTAACCAGCCTGCGCCAGGTCACGCATGTCGGCCGCTTATCCGCTCATCCGGGGCGCAATCACCTCACGTCACATCAGGCTCGGCGCGCGTGCGGCACGACGACTATCTGCACGTCGTCCTCGTAGACGACGCGGCCGGGGTCGGCCGAGACCGCGCGGTGCCAGGCGACGCCGTGCGCGTCGAGGATCTCCAGATATCCGGGGAGCCGTGCGAAGAGGTGCGTGGCCGTCGGCTTGAACCAGGCGGCGGCGTTCGGGTTGACCGCAGGGTCGTAGACGGTCGGGTCGACGGAGGAGGGGTCCGTGTACGCGGCGTCGTACCAGGAGTTGTTCTCGCGCCGGAACCGCTCCTGCTCAGGGGTGAGCCGACCGGCCCGGCCGAGGTTGTTGACCAGGCCGAACACCCCTTTGTGGTGGCCGTGTTCGTCGGGCGTGGCGGCTTCGTAGCGCGCGTACTCGGTCGTCATCGGGAGATCTTTTCACGTCCGCCTCATTGACAGGCTCATGCAGGGTGGGGAAATTGGCTGAGCCACTCGACCAATCCGGAGTCGCCGATGTCCGCAGAGCTGCTCTCCATCCTCGTCCTGGCCGTCATCTTCGTCATCGCCACCACCCGCTCCGTCAACATGGGAGCCCTCGCCTTCGCCGCCGCGTTCGCCGTGGGCGGGCTCGCCGCCGATCTCGACGCGGACGCCGTCTTCGCGGGGTTCCCCGGGGACCTGTTCGTCGTCCTCGCCGGGGTCACGTACCTCTTCGCCATCGCCCGCGCCAACGGCACGACCGAGTGGCTGGTGCACGCCTCGGTCCGCATGGTCGGCGGCCGGGTCGCGCTCATCCCCTGGGTCATGTTCGCCGTCACCGCCGCGCTCACCGCGATCGGCGCCGTCAGCCCCGGCGCGGTCGCGATCGTGGCGCCGCTCGCGCTCGGCTTCGCCGCGCAGTACGGGATCAGCCCGCTGCTCATGGGGATCATGGTGGTGCACGGGGCGCAGGCGGGTGGTTTCTCGCCGACCAGCGTCTACGGCTCGACGGTCAACAGCATCGTCGCCCGCGAGCACCTGCCCGGCAACGAGGGCGCCCTCTTCCTCGCCAGCCTCGTCGTGAACACGGTCGTGGCGGGGATCGTGTACGTGGTCCTGATGCGGCGCGGGGGCGTTCCCGCGCGGGCGCCGGAGCGGGCGGCGGTGGCGGTGGGCGGTGCCGGTGGCGGGTCGGGCGGCCCGGAAGAGGTCGGCCCGGCGGACCAGCCGCATCAGTCGGACCAGCCGGACCAGCCGGACCAGCCGGACCAGCCGCATGAGCACCTACGGGAGCTGCCCGACGTCCCGCGGCTGGACGGCCCCCGCATCGCCACCCTCACGGGCCTGGTCGCACTCGTCGTCGGCGCGCTGGTGTTCGACCTCGACGTCGGTCTGACGGCCATCACGATCGCCGTGATCCTCAGCGTCGTATGGCCCGCGACCAGCAAGACGGCGGTCGCCGACATCTCCTGGACCACCGTCTTCCTGATCTGCGGTGTCCTCACCTACGTCGGCGTGCTCGACGAGATGGGCACGATCAAGTGGGCCGGCGAGGGCGTGAGCGACATCGGCGTGCCGCTGCTCGCGGCGCTGCTGCTCTGCTACATCGGCGCGATCGTCTCCGCGTTCGCCTCGTCCGTCGGCATCATGGGCGCGCTGATCCCGCTGGCGGTGCCGTTCCTCGCGGCGGGCGAGGTCGGCGCGGTGGGCATGGTGGCGGCGCTCGCCGTCTCGGCGACGGTGGTCGACGTCAGCCCGTTCTCCACCAATGGGGCGCTGGTCCTGGCCAACGCGGAGGACGTCGACCGGGACCGGTTCTTCCGGCAGCTGATGCTCTACGGCGCGGTCGTCGTGATCGTGGCCCCGGTGGCGGTGTGGCTGGCGTTCGTGGTGCCGGGCCTCGGCTGAGACCCGGCACCGAGCCGCCTCGCTACGACGTCGCCGCGTTGCGCCAGACCGTCAGGTCGAGCGACATGTACTTGCTCGGCGAGTCCTTGGCCGAGAAGCCCTGCACCGTCACCAGGCCGATGTGCCCGGTGCCGGTGAAGACACAGACCTGCCGGCCCTTCGACAGATGGACGTCGTAGATGCTGTCGGCGAAGCGCGTGTCCTTGCGGCAGGTGTCGAGGGAGCCCTCCTGGCCCGGGTCGAGCAGCACCAGCTTCCCGCCCTCGGCCTCGGCCTTGAGGAAGTCCCCGTTGACGTACGTCAGCTCTCCGCCGCCGTTCTCCGCCTCCTGCGGGCGGACCGGGTCGTCGCCCAGGGTCAGGTGGTATCCGGCCGTGAGATCGATGCCCTTGTACGTGACCGGTTCGGGGTCGGCGACGGGTTCCTGGCCGCCACCGTCGCCGCCGCCGCTACCGCTGCCGCTGCCGCTGCCGCTGCCGCCCGGGGAGGCGGTGTCCTTCTGCCCGCCCTGCGCGGCATCCGCGCCGTTGCTCCTGCCTCCGCCGTCGCCGCTGTTCCTACCCGCGTTGTACGCGGTCGCGCCGAGAACGCCGAGGACCAGGGCGGCGGCGAGCACCAGCAGGACGGTCTTGCGGCCCGACTTCTTCGGCGGCGCGGGCGGCATCGTCCGCTGGTGCGGGGCGTACTGCGGGTATGCCACCTGGGGCGCGGGCCCGGCCGAAGGCGCCGTCGGCGTGTACGCGGCGGGCGGGGGTGTCCGCGCGGGCGCCGGGGCGGCGGTCCGCACGGTGATGTCGGCGGCGACGGCGCCGGGCAGCCAGTCCTCGGGGCGGCGCAGCACGGTCTGGGAGTTGGCCGACTGGCACAGGCCGATGACGTCCGCCAGGGACGGCCGCCCGGCCGGGTCCTTGGCGAGGCAGCGCGTGACGAGTTCCCGCAACTCTGCCGGGATCGCACCCAGTTGGGGCTCCTCGTGCACGATGCGGTAGAGCACGCCGTGTCCTGTGCCCTCGCCGAAGGCCGGGGTGCCGGTCGCGGCGTACGCGGCGATCTGGCCGAGCGCGAAGATGTCGGTGGCCGGGGTGACCGGGCGGGCCGCCGCCTGCTCGGGCGCCATGAACGAGGGCGTGCCGACGGTGACGCCGCTGCCGGTCAGGGAGGTGGAGTCGGCGGCGCGTGCGATGCCGAAGTCGATGACGCGGGGGCCGTCGACGGCGAGCAGCACGTTCGACGGCTTGAGGTCGCGGTGCACGATGCCCGCGCCGTGGATGACGTGCAGCGCCTCCGCCATGCCCGCGACGAGCAGCAGCACCGTCTCGACGGGCAGGGCGCCGTGCGCCGTGACCGCGTCGGCGAGCGAGGGTCCGGGGACGTACGCGGTGGCGAGCCAGGGGTGCTCCCCCTCGGTGTCGGCGTCGATGACCGGCGCCGTGTAGAGGCCCTGCACGCGCTGCGCGGCCCTGACCTCCTGGGCGAAGCGCCGCCGGAACTCGGCGTCCTCGGCGAACTCGGGCCTGATCACCTTGATGGCGACGGGCCGGCCGCCGGGCGTGTACGACAGGTACACCTTGCCCATGCCCCCGGCGCCGAGCCGAGCGGCGATCCGGTACCCGGCGACGGTCGCCGGGTCGCCGGTGCCGAGCGGCTGGAAGATGTCGGGCGCCGGGCGCCGCTCCGGCCGCTGACCACTGTTCACCTTGCGTCTCCCCACGTCATCGCAACGGAGGAACCTTAATCCACGTCAGACACGTCAGATCCGGGCGCCCGCCCCCAGTTCCACATCGTGGCGCACCGTCCCCGACGGGCCCGCGACGGTGACGAGTTCGGCGCGCGGCGTGTGCCGGGAGCCGGAGATCACCAGGGTGTGCGTGCCCGGGGGCAGCCCCTCCACCGCGTAACGTCCGTCTGTCACCGGCGACTTGGCGAGGCGCTTGCCCCGGGTGCTGATGACCGTCACCCAGGCGGGGCAGCCGTCGGGGTGCGCCGCGCAGTGGGCGTCGCCCTCGATGCGGGCGGCGCCGGTGCGGGCGGGTTCGCGGTGCTGCGGCTCGTTCCAGGCGGCCATGAGGGAGCGGGTGCGCCGCTGCATCGGGGTGGCCGGGGCCTGCGCGGTGCGGCCCTCCGCGGCGACGGGAAGGCCGGCTTGCTCGGCGTAGGCGGCGAGGGTCTCGTCGAGGGCGTCGAGCTCGCGCAGCGCGGTGGCGAGGCGGCGGGCACGGGGGCCGGGCGCGGCCGGGGCGAGTTCGGCCTCCAGCTCACGGACGAGCGGGCCGATGCGCCGCCAGGCGCCGGAGGTGGTGCCGGTACCCGTACGAGCACCGGCATCCGCAGCGGTGTCCGCCCCTTCCTGCTCGCCGCTCGCGAAGAACCGGTCCAGCTCCCTGAGGGACGCGGTGAGGGTCGTGGTGATCAGCCGGGCGCGTTCGGCGAGCCGGGGCGCCAGGTCCACGTCGATGTCGGCGGCGACGGCCAGCGCCCTGGCGTGGCCGGTCGCGGTGGCCAGGAGCGCGGCGCGGTGCTCGGCGGCGGGCCCGCGCACGCCGAGCGGCATCCGCACGAGGGGCCGTACGACGCTCTGGACCTGGCTCAGCGCGGCGTCCACCGCGCGGGCGGCGCCGCGAAGGCGGACCGGCTCGTCGGGCTGGGCCCAGCGCTGTTCCACCTGCATGATCACTTGGGCGAGGGCATCGACGTAGCCGCGTTCGGCCTCCTTGACGACGGTGCGGCGGGACAGCGGGAAGATCAGGGCGGCGCAGGCGGTGGCGACGAGTATGCCGATGCCGTTGTCGAGGAGCCGCTCGCCGAGCAGGTGGTTCATGCCGCTGTCGGGTGTGGTCAGGGCGTAGAGCTGGACGAGCGCGACGACGAGGCCGACGACCCAGCAGGCGTAGGCGCGCTGCATGCCCCAGGCGCCGAAGGTGAGCCCGGCGACGATGACGGCGAGGGTGGCGTAGACGTGGTCGCGGCCGATGAGGTGCAGGACGACGACGCCGAGGACGGCGCCGATGGCGGTGCCGACCATGCGGTGGCCGAACTTGCGCAGGCGTTCGTGCGTGGTGTTGGTGCCGAACAGCGTGATCATGACGCCGACCAGGCCCCAGTAGAAGCGGTGCGGGTCGATGGCGTCGGCGATCGGGCAGACGACGGCCGCGGCCACGGCGGCGTGCGCGGGGACGCGGACGAACGGGATGGCGCGGCGCCAGCCGGTCTCCGAGCCCGCGGCGAGGACGCGCCGGGCGGGGCCCGCCGAGCCGGGCAGCCGGTTGTTCTCCAGGGCGACGGTCGGCTGGAAGGGGACGTCGGCGGCGCTCGTGGAGGTGGCGTGGCCGACGGTGAGCCAGTTGCGCAGCGAGTCGGCGAGCGACTCCAGGAGGTGGCCGATGCGGCGGGCGAGGACGGCGGCCTCGACGGCGTCGGCCGGTGCGGCGGCGTCGCGCAGGATGGCCTCGGCGCCGTCCTGGATGCGGGCCGCGACCGGGCGGAGCCCCTCGGCCTGGCCGAGCGGGGTGTCACGGGCAAGCACGAGGCCGACGGCGAGGGCTTCGCGCAGGGGCTCGGGGACGGGGCGCCGGGTCAGTTCGGTGGTGGCCTGGCCGATGCCGCGCAGGGCGAGTTCGGCGTCGAAGAGGTGGCGGTGCAGGAGTTCGGCGGCGGCCGGGTCGGCGGCGACCTCGGGCTGGGCGAGGCGGCCGTCGATGGTGACGGTCGTGATGTTCAGGCGGCGCAGCGAGCGGTCCATGCGGCGCACGGCGCGCTCGGGGTCGGCGTCGGGGTCGAGCGCGTCCACGGCGGCGTCGGCGACCCGGCGCGCCTCCACGACGAACGCCCGCTGCGTACGGAGCAGGTCCTCGCGGGGCATCGGGTAGCAGAGCAGGAGCCGGGTCACGAGGACGGCGGCGGCGGAGACCAGGGCGACCGCGAACGCCTTGCCGACGAGCGCGGCGGGGATGCCCGCGAGCATGCCGACCATCAGGCCGTTGAACAGCATCATGCCGGTGAGCAGGGCCAGCGGCCCGAAGCGGGCGAGGAAGAAGGTCAGCGCGAGGGCGCTGATCATGAGGACCATCTGCGCGGTGCGCTGCCCGTTCAGGCTCGCGCACAGCCACAGCACGGCGGTGTACGGGAACGGCATCCAGAGGATGGCGCGGGCGAGCCGGTCCCAGGTGTTCTCGGCGACGGCGAACGCGCTCATCAGGCCCATCATCCCGGCGACCATCATGCCGATCATGTCGGGGATGTGCAGCGCCTCGGCCATGGCGTAGCCGACGGCGAGGGAGGTGACCATGGCGACAAGGGACCGCCAGCCGGCCTGGAGCTGGCCGAGCCCGGGGTCGGCCGCGAGCACCCAGTCCCACCATCTGCGCGGGCCCGCGACCCGGTGGGGGGCGAGGTCCACGGCGGGGACGGGGTGCGGGCTGGTGGCGGTCTCCGGCAGGGTGTCCGGGGTGGTCAACTGGTCTCCGATTCCATGGCGTTCACGAGTGTGGCGATGGCTTCCCGCGCGGTGCGGACCGCGCGCTCCGAGTCGTCGATGCCGCCGTCGAGGGCGGTGAGCAGGGCCCGCGCCATGCGCTGGCGGCCCTGTTCGAGCACGTCGCGGCCCGCGGACGTGAGCGAGGTCCGCACCGCGCGCCGGTCGTCGGGGCAGCGCTGCCGCTCGACGTGGCCGGTCTCTTCGAGCTTCTGCAGGATCACGGTGACCCGGGGCTGCGCCATGCCGGTCGCGGCGGCCAGCTCGGTCACCCGGCGCGGGCCCGCTTCGAGTGTGTCGAGGAGGGCGACCTGGCTGCGGGTGAGCCCGTAGTCCCCGGCCCTGAAGAGGGTCTGGGTGAGGTGTCCGATCCCGCGCAGCAGACCACGGGCGGCGCCCTCGATGCGCAGCGCCTCGGCGGGCTCCGAGGATAGATGCATACGGAAATTATATACATGCCAGGTACAAATACTTTCCGTGGGTCCGGCCGCGCCCGCGACGAGCGGCCGACCACTCCCCCGGCCGCCCCCACGGTGGGAGAATCCCGGCGTGGACGGAGGGATCCTCGAACGGGATCTCGAACTGGACCGGCTGGCGCGCGCCGTGCGGGACGCCACGGCCGGTGCGGGCTCCGTCGTGCTCGTCCTCGGCGAGGCCGGGATAGGCAAGTCGTCCCTGGTGCGGGCGGTGCCCGGGGTGCTGCCGCCCGGCGCGAGGTTCCTGGTCGGCCAGTGCGACGATCTGGCCACGGGCCGCCCCCTCGGACCCCTGCGCGACCTCGTCGGCAGCGTGGGCACCGAGCTGGCCCGGGCGCTGCGCGACGCCGGCGACCGGCACCGGGTGCACGAGGCGCTCCGCGCCGAGCTGGCCGGCGCCCCGCACCCGGCCGTCCTCGTCGTCGAGGACGTGCACTGGGCGGACGAGGCGTCCCTGGACGCCCTGCGCTATCTGGTGCGCCGCGTCGAGAAACTGCCCGCCGTGCTCGTCCTCACCTACCGCGACGACCAGCTGGGCCGCGGCCATCCGCTGCGCCAGCTCCTCGGGCTCGTCTCGGGGGCGGCCCGGGTGCACCGGCTGCCGCTGGCCCCGCTCTCGCCCGACGCCGTACGCGTCCTGAGCACGGCGGCCGACCTCGATCCGGCCCACGTCTACACGGTGACCTCGGGCAATCCGTTCTTCGTCGCCGAGGTGATCGCGGCGGGCGACACGGGCGACGTGCCGCCGACCGTCGTCGACGCCGTCCTGGCCCGCCTTCGCGGCCTCACCGACGCCACCAGGGACACCCTCGAACAGCTCGCCGTGGTGCCGTCCGCGGTGGAGCGCCCGCTCGTGGACACCCTGCTCGCCCGCCACGACGGCGACGACGCGCTCGCGGCGGCCGAGCAGGCCGGCCTGCTCGTCGTGGCCGTGGACCGGGTGGCGTTCCGGCACGAGATCATCCGGCGCGCGATCGTCGACTCGCTGCCCACCGCGCGGCGCATCGCCCTCGACCGGGCCGTGCTCGCCGCGCTGGCCGCGACCCCGGGCGCCGACCCGTCGCGGATCGTGCACCACGCGGCGGCGGCCGGGGACGCCGAGGCGGTGACGCGGTTCGGCCCGGGAGCCGCCCGCGACGCCACCCGGGCGGGCGCGCACCGGGAGGCCGCCGCCCATCTGCGGCTCGTCCTGCGCCACCGGCACCGCTTCGGCCCGGCCGAGCGGGCGAGCCTCCTGGAGCAGTTCGCGGTGGAGAGCTACACCATCGGGGACTCGGAGGCCGCCGTCTCCGCGCAGCGCGACGCCGTCGCGCTCCGCCGCGAACAGGGTGACCTGCGGGCGCTCGGCGCGGATCTGCGCTGGCTGTCGCGCATCCACTGGTGGGCGGGAAACGCCGCCGCGGCGGAGTCCGCCGCGCGCGAGGCGCTCGACGTACTGGAACAGGCGGGCGACAAGCGGCTGTTGGCGCTCGCCCTGAGCAACACGGCCCAGTTGCGGATGCTGGCCGATGAGTACGCGCAGGCCGTCGACTACGGCGAGCGGGCCATGGCGCTCGCCCGCTCGGTCGACGACAGGCCGATCCTCACGCACGCGCTCAACAATGTCGGCAGCGCCCGCTGGCGCTCGGGCGACCCGTCGGGGCAGCGGCAGCTGGAGGAGAGCCTGCGGGTGGCGCTGGCCGCCGGTGAGGTGGACCACGCGTGCCGCGCGTACGCCAACATCGTCTGGTTCCTTCTCGACGATCTGCGTCTCGCCGACGCCGACCGGTTCCTGACGCCCGCGATCGACCTCGCGGACCGCGCCGAGCACCTGGGCTTCCTCACCTACTTCGAGGTCGAGCGGGCGCTGCACCGGTTCGCGGCGGGCGACTGGGCGGCGGCCGAACGGTTCGCGCTGCTCGGCACCGACGTGTTCCCGCCCGCCCGCTGCCCCGCGCTCACCGTGCTCGCCCGCATCCGGATCCGGCGCGGCACACCGGGCGGTGACGACCTGCTCGACAAGGCGTGGCGGATCGCCGTCGGCACCCGGGAGCTGCAGCGCACCGCGCCGGTGGCTGCGGCGCGCGCGGAGGCCGCCTGGCTGCGCGGCGACCCGGCGGGCGTCGTCGAGGCCGTCGAACCGGTCCGCGCCGACGCCAGGCGGCTGCCCGCCCCGCCGCACCTTCCCGAACTCGGCTACTGGCTCACCAAGGCGGGCCGGAGCGTGGCGCCCAGCGGGTCGCGGCACCCGTACGCGCTCCAGGCCGCGGGCCAGTGGGACAAGGCGGCCCGGCTCTGGCAGGAGGCAGGCTGCCCGTACGAGCACGCGGCGGCCCTCGCGGAGAGCCCGGACCCGGCGGACAAGCTGAGCGCGCTCGCGACGCTGGACACGCTCGGCGCGCTGCCGCTCGCCCGCCGCATCAGGGCCGAGCTGCGCGGGCTCGGGGTGCGGCACGTGCCGCGCGGCCCGCACGCGGCGACGCGGCGCAACCCGGCGGGGCTGACGGCGCGGCAGCTCCAGGTCGTCCGGTTCCTGGCCGAGGGGCTCACCAACCAGGAGATCGCGGACCGGCTCGTCGTCTCGGTCCGCACGGTCGACAACCACGTCCGCGCGGTCCTGGAGAAGCTCGACGCGCCCACCCGGCACCGGGCCGCCGCCCGCGCACGGGAGCTCGGGCTGCTCGACGCGGACAGAACCTAGGCAGCCGGTACGTCAGAAGTGAGTACCCGGCGCGCATGCCGGGCCGCGGTCCACGCCCGTAGAACGGGCGCACCACACTCAACGTCTCCCGGGGGCCCGCATGACCATCACACCCGCACAGGCAGCGGAACGCGAACTCACGGATTTCGGCGGCCAGTTGATCGGGCCGCAGGACTCCGCGTACGAGGAGGCGCGCGCCGTCTACAACGCCATGATCGACCGGCGCCCTGCGCTCGTCGCACGCTGCGCCGACGCCGGTGACGTCGCCCGCACCATCGGCTTCGCCCGCCGCCACGGCCTTCCGCTCGCCGTGCGCGGCGGCGGCCACCACGGCGCGGGGCTCGGCACCTGTGACGGCGGGGTCGTCGCGGACCTGTCGCCGATGGACTCCGTCGAGGTCGACGCCGCCGCCCGCACCGTCCGGGTCGGCGGCGGCGCCACCTGGGGGCAGGTCGACGCGGCCACGCACGCGCACGGGCTCGCCACGCCCAGCGGCATCATCTCCACCACCGGCGTCGGCGGGCTCGCGCTCGGCGGCGGCCTCGGCCACCTCACCCGCCGCTTCGGCCTGACCGTCGACAACATCCTCGCCGTGGACGTCGTCCTCGCCGACGGCGCCCAGGTGCGCGCCGACGCCGACGAGAACACGGACCTGTACTGGGCAATCCGGGGCGGCGGCGGCAACTTCGGCGCCGTCACCGCGTTCACGTTCCGGCTGCACGAGCTGGCCACGGTCGTCGCGGGGCCCACCTTCTGGCCTGCCGAACAGGGCGCCGAAGTCCTCGCCGCCCACCGGGACTTCATCCCGTCCCAGCCGCGTGACGTCAACGGCTTCTTCATGTACGCGACGGTGCCGCCCGCGCCGCCGTTCCCCGAGGAGCTGCACCTGCGCAAGGTGTGCGCGGTCGTCTGGTGCCACACGCACGACGACGCCGAGGCGGCGAACCAGGCGATGGCCCCGCTCCTCGACGCGGTTCCGGATCCGCTGCTGCACGCCGTCGCACCCATGCCGCACCCGGCGCTGCAGTCGATGTTCGACGGGCTCTACCCGCCCGGCGACCAGTGGTACTGGCGGGCCGACTTCGTGCGGGACATCCCGGACGAGGCGGTGGCGCTGCACGCCAAGTTCGGGCCCGAGGTACCGAGCATGCAGTCCACGATGCACCTCTATCCGATCGACGGCGCCGTCCACGACCGCGCCGCCTCCGACACCGCCTTCCACTACCGGGACTCCCGGTGGGCGAGCGTCTACGCGGGCGTCGACCCGGACCCGGCCAACGCCGCCCTGATCAAGCGCTGGACCGTGGACTACTTCGAGGCGCTGCACCCGTTCTCGGCGGGCGGTGCCTACGTGAACATGATGATGGACGAGGGGCAGGAGCGCGTACGGGCGAGCTACCGGGGCAACTACGCCCGCCTCGCCCGTATCAAGGCGGCGTACGACCCGGAGAACGTGTTCCGCCTCAACCAGAACATCGAGCCGGATCCGTCTCCCCGCCCCTGACCGGAGAGGTCCGGCCGCCGACGCGCCGGGCGGGCCCCGGACACGTAGCGTGGCCCGCATGTGCTGGAGCGCGACGGCCGACCTCGTGGCGGGGAGCGCGATCACCGCGGTGGGGGTCGCCTGTGTGACGCGGGCCGCCCGCACCCGGCCGCGCGCCCTGCCGCTCGCGGCGCTCCCGCTGCTGCTGGGCGCCCACCAGATCATCGAGGCGGTGATCTGGAACGACAGCGGCGGGCACGGCCCCGCCGTCACCGCCTGGGCGGTGATCGCCCTGCCGCTGCTCCCGCTCTGGATCCCTGCGGGGGTGCTGTGCGTGGCGCGGCCCGGGGCCCGTCGGCGGCTGTGGCCCCTGCTCGCGTGCGGGGTCGCGACGTCGGCCGCGCTCGCGTACGCCCTGGCGACGAGGACCGTCACCGCCACCGTCCGCGGCCACACCATGGCCTACGCGATCGGCCTGCCGCACGCGGGCATCCTCGTCGCCGGTTACCTCCTGGCCACGATCGGCTCCCTGCTCCTGTCCGGCGAGAAGGGCCTGGTCCTGCTCGGCGGGCTGGTCGGGGCCGCCGCCGCGGTGTGCGCGGCGCTGTGGCGCTGGGAGTTCGTGTCGACGTGGTGCGCGGCGGCGGCGGTGTGCTCGCTGGTGCTGCTGGCGTGGACGCGCCGCGCGGCAGCGGCGCCGGTCGCGCGCTGACGGGGCCCCTCATGGAGCAGCCCCTTGATAGACCCCTGCGCGAGGGTTAGAGTCTCTAACAGACGCAAGCAGCAATCACGTTCCGGCCGTCAGGCCATCTTCAGGGGGTCCACCATGACCAGCGCTCCATCACTGCACGTCGTCCTCGGCTCCGGCCCCGCCGGAACCGCCCTCGCCGAGGAGTTGGTGCGCCGCGGGCACCCCGTACGGCTCGTCGACCGCAAGGGCGAGGGGGCCGAGCGGGCGGGCGTCGAGCGGTTCGCCGCGGACGTCGGCACCGCGGCGGGCGCACGGGCCGCGGTGGCGGGCGCCGCCGTCGTGTACCACTGCGTCAACGTCGCCTATCACCTTCAGGTCGCGGCGATGCCGGGCATCCAGGAGGCGGTCCTCGGCGCCGTCGAGGAGAGCGGGGCGCGCCTCGTCGTCCTCGACACGCTGTACCCGTACGGCGAGACCGGCGGCGCCGTGATGACGGAGGACTCGCCCTGGAACGCCACGTCCCGCAAGGGCCGGATGCGGG
>NZ_JAOCNE010000001.1:572329-624518 GCF_056172735.1 Streptomyces sp. R818 | reverse complement strand
TTCACCGTCGAACAGAACGTCGCGGCATTTCACAGCATTTACCTCGACATCGTCTCGCACTGCCCGGTACGCCGGGACGCTATGGACGACGCGGGCGATCCCCTCCCGTTCTCCCACCCGGCCGAGGCACACGTCCCCGGCCACTGGACCGCACGGACCCCGGGCACCGCCCGCGTCCCCAGCTGGGCCCCGGGCGGTGCCGGGGGCGGCGAGCGCGAGCGATTGGCAGGAGTGGGCCGGCGCGGCGGAGAGGGCGAAGCATGAGAGGGCGTTCGAACACAACACGCGACGACGTGAACAGCGCCGACGCCAACACCGGCGCCGACGACATCGGCCTCGGAACGGACACGCCCCGCGTGCCCCCGGCCGCCGATGCCTCGGACGAGGCATCGGCTCAGGCCCTGACGCACACCCCGATGGACGAGTCGCGTGTCGCGGGCCGGGATGCGCGGGGCGCTGGATCGGGCCTTGGCGCGGTGCCCGGCGCCGATGCGGGCGGGGTTGGCTCGGACGCCGAGCCGAGCCGCACGGGCGGGGTTGGCTCGGACGCCGAGCTGAGCCGCGCGGGCCGGGGTCATGTCGACGCCCCGGAATCGGACGCCGGTCGGAACCAGGCCTCGGACGCCGGTCGCACCCAGGCCCCCGACGCCGGTCGCACCCAGACCTCGCACACCGGTCGCGACCAGGCCTCGCACGCCAGTCTCGACCAGGCCTCGCACGCCGGTCAGAATCGGCGCGCCGAACCGGACGGGCCCCGGCAAGCAACCACGCGCCCACTGACCCCGCGCCCACCGGTCACCCCCCACCCCGCCCCTGCGGCAAGCCCCCGCGCACCCCACCGCCGCACCAACGCCGACCCCGTCAAAGCGCTGATGCACCGGCACCGTGAACTCTGCGAGCGGGCCATCGACCCGTTGGAGATCGCCGCCGGGCTCGAGGCGCACGGCGTGACCGACCGGGCCGCGGCCCGCTACCGGCACAAGGACGTGTTCTCGCTCGCCGAGGAGATGTACGCACGCGTGCCGCGCAACGGCGAGCAGGACGCACCGTTCGCCGCCCCCCTCACCCCGACCCCCGGCGTACGCGGCGCATGGGCCCTGCTCGCGCTCCTCCCCGGCACCGTCTGCGCCCTGACCCTGCTCGCGCTCGCGCACACCTCCGGCACCGCCCGACTGACCATCGGCACCATCGGAGTGCTGGCCGGCGCGGTCGCGCTGCGCACCGCCCTGCGGCACGGCCCGCTGCGCGCCAAGCACCGGCCGACCACGCTCACCACCTGCTGGTGGATCTGCTGCCTCCTCACCTACGCCCTGCTCGGCGACGGCCTGCTGACCGCCGCCCTGTCCGGCGGCCCCGACGACACCTGGCCCCCGGCGACCGCACCGCTCCTCGCGTTCGCCGTGGCCGTGGCGCCCGCCGCCTGGTGCGCCGCGCTCTACTCGTCCGGAGCCCGCCGCCGCCTGGCCACCAGCCGTGGACTCGCCGAGTTCACTTCTTCCGCGCGGCCGCTGCTCCTCGCTGTCCTCGCCCTGTTCGCGCTCGCCCTGACGGCCCTGCTCGGCCTGTCCGGATTCCTGCTCGACCAGGACGTCGACTACGCGGGAGCGGGCTCGCTCGGCGTACTGCTGCTGCTCGCTCGCCTCCTCATCGTGCACGGGCGCACGCACGCCCCCGCCGTCGTGCTCGGTGCCGCCGCGGCCGTCGAGATCCTGGCCGTCGCCTCCGTGTTCGCCGCGCGCCTGCCCGGCTGCGACGCCCTCGGTACGCCCGTCGAAGCAGCCGTCGACGCCCTCGGCGCGGGCGTCGTACCCGGTGCGGCCTGCGGCGCCGCCGCCTTGGTGCTGCTCGTCCACGCGATGCGCACGCTGACCCGAGCCTCCGCCCACGCGAGCGCGGACAGCGCCGCAGCGGGGGGCGCTCCCTGACCACCGCGGCACGCCGCACCGAGCGCGCCGCGCCATCTGCCTTCCAGTCAGGCACACCCCTTCCCCGCGGGGCCGACACCGCGGGCTCCCCCGCTGACTCACGGCACAACGCATAAGGAGAACGCCAGATGACCACCCCTCCCCCCGGAGGCGCCGGATACGCCGGATACTCCGGACCTTTCGGGCCGCGCGACACCCACGGAGCGCGCACCCCGGGAGGCGTCCGATGAGGGTCCTGCTGATCGGAGCCAACGGATACCTCGGCCGCTTCGTCGCCGACAGACTCCTGGCGGACCCCGCCGTGCAGCTCACCGCGCTCGGCCGGGGCGACGACGCCGACGTCCGCTTCGACCTCGCCACCGGCAGTCCCGGCGCGCTGACCCGCTTCCTGGACGCCGTCCACCCGGGAGTGGTCGTCAACTGCGCGGGCGCCACCCGCGGCGGCGCCCGCGACCTCACCCGGCACAACACGGTCGCCGTCGCCACCATCTGCGAGGCCCTGCGCCGCAGCAGCTGCGGCGCCCGCCTCGTCCAGATCGGCTGCGGAGCGGAGTACGGGCCCTCACAGCCCGGCTCGTCCACCGCCGAGGACGCGGTGCCCCGCCCCGGCGGCCCGTACGGCGTCAGCAAACTCGCCGCCACCGAACTCGTCCTCGGCTCCGGCCTCGACGCCGTCGTCCTGCGGGTCTTCTCACCGGCGGGGCCCGCCACCCCCGCCGGCTCCCCGCTCGGCCGGCTCGCCGAGGCCATGCGCCGCGCGATGCAGGCCGGGGACGGTGAGCTGAAGCTCGGCGGCCTCGGCGCGCAGCGCGACTTCATCGACGTACGCGATGTCGCGCGCGCCGTGCACGCCGCGTCGCTCTCCGCCGCGCAGGGCGTCATCAACATCGGCTCGGGCCGCGCCGTGCGGCTGCGCGACGCCGCCGCCGTGCTCGCCCGGGTCGCCGGGTTCGGCGGCGCCCTCCACGAGCTCGACGCCCCCGCGGGCCCGATGCGGCAATCCGTCATCCACCCCCGCTCCGAATCCGACCACGGGACGCAGGGGCCGCCGCCCGCCGCGTACCCGTACCCGGACGGCTGCGGGAGCTGGCAGCAGGCCGACGTGCGCACGGCCCGCGACCGGCTCGGCTGGCGTCCGCGGATCAATCTCGAAGAGTCCCTCGCCGACATCTGGATGGAGGCGGCATGCCGTATCTGACCCCTGCCGCGACCGGCCTGTCGAGCACCGACGTACGCCTCGGCCTCGGCATCCCCGGCTTCGCGCACCCCCTCGTCGCGCCCGCCGAATGGGCCGAACTGACCCGCCCGGACACCCCCTTGCACTGGGTCGTCCTCAATGTCGCCCGCGGGCCGGGCGCCCGGCCCGACCCGCACTGCCTGGAGGCGGCCGGCCGCCTGCGCAACGCGGGCGTCCGTGTCCTCGGTCACCTCGACATGACCTACGGCGCCCGCTCCTTCGGGGAGCTCGTCTCGGACGCCCACCGCTTCCTCGACTGGTACCAGGTCGACGGGTTCAGCCTCGACCGCTGCCCCACCGAGCGGATCGCGCTGCCCGAGGTCCGGCGCACCGTGGCGACGCTGCGCGCGCTCGTCGGCGACGCCTACATCGTGCTCGGCCACGGCACCCACCCCTATCCCGGATACGCCGAGACCGCCGACCAGTTGGTGACGTTCTCCGGCTCCTGGAGCGACTACCGCTGGTCGCAGGTGGCGGAGTGGACCGCCGACTATCCGCCCGAGCGGTTCTGCCATTTCGTCCACGGCACGCCCCGCGGCCATCTCGACGAGGCGTTGCGCATCGCCCGCTGGCAGGGCGCGGGCACGATCTGGTTCACCGACCACACGGATCGCGGGGGAGCGAGCGACCCCTGGGAAGCGATGCCCGGCTACTGGGACGAGATCGTCTCGCGTATCGGACCGGGTGTCTCGGAATGAAGGAGGGCGTGGCAGTGTTGCAGACAGAACAACCGTACGTAGATACCGACCAACGGAGTCCCCGTGTCGCTGCCACCCCTGGTCGAGCCAGCTGCTGAGCTCACCGTAGACGAGGTCCGCAGGTACTCCCGCCACCTGATCATCCCGGATGTCGGGATGGACGGGCAGAAGCGGCTGAAGAACGCCAAGGTGCTCTGTGTGGGCGCCGGCGGCCTCGGGTCGCCGGCCCTGATGTACCTGGCCGCGGCCGGCGTGGGCACGCTCGGCATCGTGGAGTTCGACGAGGTCGACGAGTCGAACCTGCAGCGCCAGATCATCCACAGCCAGGCCGACATCGGCCGCTCCAAGGCGGAGTCCGCGAAGGACTCGGTCCTCGGCATCAACCCGTACGTGAACGTGGTCCTGCACGAAGAGCGGCTCGAGGCCGACAACGTGATGGACATCTTCGGCCAGTACGACCTGATCGTCGACGGCACGGACAACTTCGCCACGCGCTACCTGGTCAACGACGCGTGCGTGCTGCTCAACAAGCCGTACGTCTGGGGTTCGATCTACCGCTTCGACGGCCAGGCCTCGGTCTTCTGGTCCGAGCACGGCCCGTGCTACCGCTGCCTCTACCCGGAGCCCCCGCCCCCCGGCATGGTTCCCTCCTGCGCCGAGGGCGGCGTCCTGGGCGTGCTGTGCGCGTCCATCGGCTCCATCCAGGTCACCGAGGCGATCAAGGTCCTGGCCGGGGTCGGCGACCCGCTGGTCGGCCGCCTCATGATCTACGACGCCCTAGAGATGCAGTACCGCCAGGTGAAGGTCCGCAAGGACCCCAACTGCGCGGTCTGCGGCGAGAACCCGACCGTCACCGAGCTCATCGACTACGAGGCCTTCTGCGGCGTCGTCTCCGAAGAGGCGCAGGAGGCGGCGGCCGGTTCGACGATCACTCCCAAGCAGCTCAAGGAGTGGATCGACGACGGCGAGAGCATCGAGATCATCGACGTCCGCGAGCCGAACGAGTACGAGATCGTCTCGATCCCGGGCGCCAAGCTGATCCCGAAGAACGAGTTCCTCATGGGCACCGCCCTCGAGGGCCTCCCGCAGGACAAGAAGATCGTCTTGCATTGCAAGACGGGTGTCCGCAGTGCGGAAGTCCTCGCCGTGCTGAAGTCCGCGGGCTTCGCGGACGCCGTGCATGTCGGCGGCGGCGTCATCGGCTGGGTCAACCAGATCGAGCCGGACAAGCCGGTCTACTAGCCGGACCGCCGGGTCACCGCCCGGCCGTGACTGTCCCGGACGGGCCTCGCGCACCGCGCTCGGGGCCCGTCCGTCGTGTCCGGGGCCCGCCGCGCGCCGGTCGCGTCCGCGGTCAGGAGCACACCTTGCCGTCGCGCGGTATTCGACCCTCCAGCAGATACGCGTCCACCGCCGAGTCGACGCAGGAGCTGCCGGAGCCGTAGGCCCCGTGGCCCTGGCCCTTCCAGGTCAGCTCGATGCCGACACCCTCACCGAGTTCGTCGGCCATGCGGCGCGCCCCTTCGTACGGGGTCGCCGGGTCGCCGGTGTTGCCGACGACGAGCACCGGCGCCGCACCCGGCGCGCTCACGTCCATGTCGTCCCAGTGGCCCGGGACGGGCCAGTCGTGGCACCAGCCCGTGGTGTCCCAGCCCATGTACGGGCCGAAGACGGGCGAGAGCGTACGGAAGCGGTCGAGCCGCGCCTTCGTCTGCGCCACGGTCGGCCGCGCCCTGTCGTCGAGGCAGGAGATCATGCGCTGCGAGAAGCTCGCGGTGCCGTAGTGCCCGCTCTCGTCGCGGTCGTTGTAGGCGTCGGCCAGGGACAGCAGCGTCGTGCCGTCGCCCCTCTCCGCGTCCCGCAGACCGCGTGTGAGCGCGGGCCAGCTGTCCTTGCTGTAGAGGGTGACCGCCATGCCGGTGAGGGCGAGGGACTCGTTCAGTTCGCGAGTGCCGGCCGTGGGCAGTGGCCGCGCGTCGAGCCGCTTGAGCAGCGCCGTGATCCCGCGCGAGCCCTGTTCCGGGTCCTTGCCGCGCGATGTGAAGTAGTTGTCGAGGGCGCGCTGGAATCCGCGCGCCTGGTTCTCGGCCTCCCCGATGCGTCCCGCCGTCGGGTCCATGACCGCGTCCAGGGCGAGCCGGCCGACCTTGCCGGGGAACAAGTGGGCGTAGACCCCGCCCAGTTCGGTTCCGTACGAGATGCCGAAGTAGCGCAGCTTGTCGTCGCCGAGGACTTGGCGCATCAGATCCATGTCGCGTGCCGCCTCGGTGGTCGACACGTGGCGGAGCAGCTCTCCAGCCTTCGCGCAGCCCTTGCCGAGGTCGGAGGCGTCCTTGAGGAAGGCGGCCTCCTCCGCCGGGGTGTCGGGCGTCGCGTCGACGGATTCGGCGGCCTGCCGGTCCTTGTCACCGCGGCATCGCACACCCTCGCTGGCCGCGACCCCGCGCGGGTCGAAACTGACCAGGTCGTAGCGTTCGCGGAGCTTCTCGTACTGCGGCGCGAAGGCAGGCAGGCGCTCGACACCGGAGCCGCCCGGACCGCCGAAGTTGAACAGCAGTGAACCGATCCTGTCGTCCCGGTCGCCCTGGGCCTCGGCCCGGATGAGCGCGATGCCGATCGTCGGCCCGTCCGGTTTCGCGTAGTCGAGCGGGGCCTTGAGCGTCGCGCATTGCCAGTCGGAACCGGGGGCGGGCGTGCTTTCCGTGGCTCCGCAGCGGCCCCAGTCGAGGCGCTGGGCCGTGAGCGAGGAGGGGAGCGGGGGCGACTGGGCGGCTCGGGGTGGGGCCGAGGCGGTGGAACGGGAGGCGGAGCTCTTCGAGGGCGGCTTCGGATCGTTCCCGCCGCTGCCCGGACCGTTTCCTTCCGACCCGCTGCAACTCGTCGCCAGACCGGTGGTCAGCACGGCCACCGCCGTCAGCGCGATGGCGCGGACCCCTTTTCCCGCCCGTGTGCGTGTGCCCGTGCGGGCACGTGCATGTCCTGGTGCCACGGCACCTCCCCCCTGAACTGCCCCGTTTCGAGGAGCAGTCAGGCCATCGTAGGAGGGGGTGCCGACATCCGCTTCAGCCTGTGGACAACTCCATGATCACGAGCAGACCGTTCCCTCTTTCGGGACCTTCCCGTTCAGGAGATAGCCGTCCACCGCGGCGTGCACGCACTTGTTCCCGCTGTCGTACGCCCCGTGGCCCTGGCCCTTGTACGTCACCTCGACCCCCACGCCGTCGCCCAGCGCGTCGGCCATCTTCCGCGCGCCCTCGTACGGGGTCGCCGGATCGCCGGTGTTGCCGACGACGACGATCGGCGCGGATCCGGCGGCGCTGACATCCGGGTGGTCGGCGGCGCCGTCGACGGCCCATCCGGTGCAGCCGAGCATGCCCCAGGCCAGGTAGTCGCCGAACAGCGAGGAGGCGGCGCGGAACTCGGGCAGCTTCGCCTCCACGTCCGCAGCCGTGGAGCGCGCCTTGTCGTCGGCGCAGTTGATGGCGACGTTGGCGGCCTGGGTGTTGCTGTAGGTGCCGTCCTCGTTGCGTCCGTTCATCGAGTCGGACAGCATCATGAGGATCTTGCCGTCACCGTCGTACGCCTGTTGCAGGCCCTCGGTGAGGTACTCCCAGAAGTCCTGCGAGTACAGGGACTGGGCGATGCCGTTGGTGGCGGCGGTCTGGGTGAGATCGCGGGGGAAGATGCCAGGGATCGGCTCGTCCTCCAGCTCCTTGAGCAGCTTGGTGATCTTCTCCTTGACCTCGTCGGGGGTGTCGCCGACGGGGCAGTCCTCGTCCTTGGACGTGCAGTCCTTCGCGTAGTTGTCGAGCGCGAGCTGGAAGCCCTTCGCTTGGCCGAGCGAGCTTTCCCCGGAGTTCTGCGTGGGGTCGACGACGCCGTCGAACACGGCGCGGCCCACGTGCCGGGGGAACAAGTGCGCGTAGACGCCGCCGAGTTCGGTTCCGTACGAGATGCCGAAGTAGTGCAGCTTGTCGTCGCCGAGGACCTGGCGCATGAGGTCCATGTCGCGGGCCGCGTCGGTGGTGCGGACGTGGGGGAGGGTCTTGCCGGAGTTCTTCTCGCAGGCGTTGTTGAACGACTTGATGCCGTCGACGAGTTTCGTCCGCTCCGCCTTGTCGTCCGGGGTGGAGTCCTGCTGGAAGTACGCGTCGAGCTGCTTGTCGTCCTCGCACTCGACGCCGGCGCTGCCGCCCACCCCGCGCGGGTCGAAACTGACCAGGTCGTAGCGGGTGCGCAGCTTCGCGTAGTCGGTGGCGAACGCGGGCAGGCCGGTGACGCCGGAGCCGCCGGGGCCGCCGAAGTTGAAGAGCAGGGAGCCGATGCGCCTGTCCTTGTCGCCGCTCGCCTTGGCGCGGATGAGGGCGAGGCCGATCGTCCGGCCTTCGGGGGCGTCCCAGTCGAGCGGCGCCTTCATGGTGGTGCACTGCCAGTCGGCGCCGCCGGGCAAGGGGGAGGGGGCCGCACCGCCGCCTTGCGAGTCGGCGGGCGCGGGGCAGTCCTTCCAGCTCAGCTTCTGCGACGGCAGATCCACGTCGTCGTCCCCGGAATCGCCGCAGGCCGCGAGCGAGGCGGACAGCAGAGCGGCGGTGACGGCCAGAGCGGCGGCGCGGGGCCGGGACGGAGTGGGCATGCGTCCATCCTGCGGTGACGCTGTGCGGTGCGCTCGGGCAGCGGGCTGTGCGAGTGAGGTCGTTCCGGGCGTTTCCTGGAGGCACGCGCGCGTTGCGGAGCGCCCGCGCGCTTCAAGCGACTTAAAGAGCGCCCTTGCGCGTCAGGTGGTTGAAGAACAGCCAGCCGGGCAGCACGGGCAGCCACAGGGTGAGCAGGCGGTAGAGCAGGACCGCCGGGGCGGCCACCTCCTTGGGCAGGCCGACGGCGATCAGACCCACCGTCAGCGTCGCCTCGACGGCGCCCACGCCGCCCGGGGTCGGCGCGGCGGAGCCGAGCGCGTTGCCCGCGAGGAAGACGACGGCGACGCTGGCCAGGCTCAGGCTCGTCGTGTTGTCGCCGAAGGCGCGGATGGAGGCGTCCAGGCACATGACGAAGCAGGCGGTGAGGAGCAGCATGCCGCCGATGCCGGTGAGCAGCTTGCGGGGCCGCTGGAGCACGTCCAGCATGCGCGGGACGACACCGGCGAAGAGCGACCTCACGCGCGTGACGACGAATTTCCGCAGGAACGGGATCGACGTCACGACAAGGACGAGCACGGCGACGGTCAGCAGACCCGCGATGACCGTCCGGGACGGCGACAAGGACGGCGTCTTCTCCGTCCCCGTCAGGTAGCCGAAGGTCAGCAGCAGCAGGATGTGGCTGCCCATGCCGAACAGCTGCGAGGCGCCGACACTGGCGACCGCGAGGCCGGGGCGGACGCCCGCGCGTTGCAGGAAGCGCGTGTTGAGCGCCACGCCGCCGACGGCCGCGGGTGCCACGATCTTCACGAACGACCCGGCGACCTGCGCCGCCACGGTCCGCGGGAAGGCCACCCGCTCGGGCACGAAGCCCAGCAGGCTCATCGCCGCCGCCACGTAACTGAGCGCGGAGAACACCACGGCGAGGCCGACCCAGCCCCACTCGGCCTCGCCGACGATCGCGCCGAAGTCGATGTGCGTGAGCTGCGACAGCAGGAAGTACGCGCCGATCGCGCCCGCGATGAAACTGATCAGGGTGCGCGGCCGGATGCGCTCCAGGCGGGCCGGTTCGACCGGTGCCTGCGGCCGGATGCGGAGCACCTGGTGGCGGATCTGGGTGAGCAGGTCCTCCTCGCGCGCCTCGTCCAGGGCGACGTCTATGGCGCGCTTCTCGGCCTGCCGCTCCGCCTTCTCGGACTTCTTCTCGGACTTTTTCTCGGCGCGTACGGACTGCGCGCCGTCAGTGGCGGCGGTCTCTTCCAGGCGGGCCTGTTTGGCCTTGCTGGACGCCTCCAGGACGGCCTCGCGCTCGCGCTGGGCACGCTCCCGGCCGAGCTTGCGCAGCGTCGCCCTGGTGGTGCGGGTGAGCGCGATGGGCTGCAGCAGTGGCAGGCAGTCGGCGATGGTGTCGGGGCCGAGGACGCCGACGGCGGAGGCCACCGCGCGTCCGGCGCCGACCCGCAGGCCGAGGGTGGTGAGCATCTGCGCGATGTCCATGCGCAGGACCAGCTCGCCCGCGGCGATCTCGCCGCCGCGCAGATCCGTGAGGAACACCGTGCCGGAACGATCCACCAGGAGCGCGTCGCCCGCGAGACGCCGGTGGGCGATCCGCCGGGACTGCAGCGCCTGCACCTGGTGCCAGGTGTCGCGCAGCAGGTCGTCGGTGATCTCCTCGTCCGCCATCGAGTCCAGGGACCGGCCGCCGATGTGCTCGTACACGAGGATCACGGCGTCGGGACCGAGCTCGGAGGTGGCGATCAGCTTCGGCGCGTTCGCCCCGGCGGAGATCGCCGCGTAGGCGAGCAGCGCCTCCTGCTCCAGGGCCTGACGCAGCGACTGGAGGCTGCGGCGCTGGGTGATGCCGCGCAGCGTCAGACGGCGCCACACGCGGTAGAAGAAGCCCTGCGCCTGCTGTTCGCGGTCGACGACGGTGACGTCGAGGGGTGGCCCGTCCTCCAGGGTGACGAAGTAGCGCCGCCCCCTGTCGCCGTTCTCCGTGGCGCCCTCGTGCGCCTCCTCGCGGGAGGCGCTGACGGGGTGGAAGCCGACGTGGCGCAGGCCGGCGAGGAGCGTCTGTCCGGTGGGGCGCACGTTGGGCGAGCCGACCGCGTACAGCGTACCGTAGGCGACGGTCCAGCCGATGAGGATCGTCAGGATGATCGAGAACGGTGTGGTGTAGCCGGTGACCAGCATCGCGAAGGCGTCGAGCAGCAGCACCACCCACAGCACCACACGCCATCGTGGCCGCCGGGACATCCCGACGGCCGTCATGTACGCGATGACGGGCGCGAGGTAGCCGTGCACCGGATCGGTGAGGGCGTGGATGTCGCCCGGCGACACCTTGGTGAGCGCGTCCTGGATGGACTGCGGCGAGGCCTTGGCGACCCACAGGTCGGTCGCGAGCGTCACCCCGTGCGCGAGGACGGCCGCGAGCACTCCGTCGGCGATCCGCAGTCCGTCGCGCTTGATGAGCCGCTCGATGGCGAAGGCGACCGGGACGAGCAGGATGGCGATGCTGGAGGCGAGCCCCGCGAACTTGGTCAGCAGGTCGGGGGCCTGGCCTGTGCCCTTGTTGATGTCCTGGGCGAAGCCCGAGGTCGTGGCGTGCGCGAACGCGGCGATGGCCAGCAGGACGGCGATCGCGAGCACGCCCACGAGCAGCCGCATCAGGTCGGAAGGGCGGTGCACGCGCGCGGGGAGCAACGGTTCGTCGCCCTCGACCCGCTCCGCGTGCGTGTCCGTGTCGGCGCAGTCGGGGTCGTGCAGGGGACGCTCGTGCTTCGTCTCGGCGGCCTCCCCGGCCGCGTTCTCAGGGCGCGCCGGTGTCACAAAGGTGCCCTCCGCCTTGTCGGGGTGCACGCTCTGCTGCTCCGTCGTCTCTTGTTGATCTCGTATCACCGATCACCGCCCGCACGATGGTGGCATGTCCCGCCGCCGCAGGGAGGCATCAGGGTGCATTTCGTACGAGGCTCCGCGTTGTCGGTGGCGTGGGGCAGGATGGACCGGATGAGCGAGGAGAGCGAACCGGCGGGTGGACCGCCCGCCCACCCGGAGTACGCGGAGCGGGTCCTTGAGGTCGCCGAACTGATTCCGCCCGGCCGGGTCATGACGTACGGGGACGTCGCCGAGTGGCTGGGCGAGGGCGGCCCGCGCCAGGTGGGGCGCGTGATGGCGCTCCACGGCGGCGGCGTGCCGTGGTGGCGCGTGGTGCGCGCGGACGGGGCCCTGCTCCCGGGCCACGAACTGAGAGCGCTCGGCCACTACCGGGACGAGGGCACGCCCCTGCGGGACGCCGCCCGCTCCGCCGAGGGCCACCTGCCGCGCCTGGACATGAAGCGGGCTCGATGGGACGGCCGGACCCGCACGGAAGCTCACAGTTGACAGCTTCGGCCATCCCGCGCGCGGGCGGGGTGCCGGTGGCCCGTACGGGGGAAACGGCGCGTCCGGGGCACTTCGCCACGACCGTGTCCGTTCGTGAGACTGGGCACACCTGCGTCCGGAGTGACGTGAGGAACGCGTCGGAAGCGCGGCTTCCGCCACACTCGACGGCGTAGCGTCGACGGCACCGTCGATGGCAGACACCTCCTTCACCCCACCGCCACCGTTTCGCACGGCCGGCGCCTCGACCACCCGCACACCCACCAGGACCAGCGATCCACGTGAGCTCCACTTCGTCCACCAGGCAGCTGTCGCACCAGCCGGTCCGACAGGGGATCCCGGGCGCGTATCGACTGGTGCGCACCCCGGCGGCCTCCGTGGACCCCCCTCGTCTGGACGCACCGCAGCGTGCTGTGGTTGACCACGACCACGGGCCCCTGCTCGTCCTGGCCGGGCCCGGGACGGGCAAGACCACGACGCTGGTGGAAGCGGTGGCGGCGCGCGTCGCCAAGGGCACGGAGCCCGCACGCATCCTTGTGCTCACGTTCAGCCGCAAGGCGGCGGTCGAACTGCGCGACCGGATGGCGCTGCGCATCGGCGCGGCGCGCGCCCCGCAGGCGACGACCTTCCACTCCTTCTGCTACGCGCTCGTCCGCGCCCATCAGGACACGGACCTCTTCGTCGAGCCCCTGCGCCTGCTGTCGGGCCCCGAGCAGGACGTCGCCGTGCGCGAGCTGCTCGTCGGCCAGATCGACCTGGAGCAGGGCGGACTCGCGCACGTCCGCTGGCCCGACGAACTGCGCGCCTGCCTCACCACGCGCGGGTTCGCCGACGAGGTCCGCGCCGTCCTCGCCCGCAGCCGGGAGCTGGGCCTCGGCCCTGCCGCCCTGGACGCGTTCGCGCGCCGCATAGGCCGCCCGGACTGGCGCGCGGCCGCCACGTTCCTCGCCGAGTACCTGGACGTCCTCGACATGCAGGGCGTCGTCGACTACGCGGAGCTCGTGCACCGCGCCGTGCTCCTCGCCCACCGCCCCGAGGTCGCCGGACACCTGGCCGCGCAGTACGACGCCGTGTTCGTCGACGAGTACCAGGACACCGACCCGTCGCAGGTCAGGCTGTTGCACGCGCTCGCGGGCGGCGGACGCACCCTGGTCGCGTTCGGCGACCCGGACCAGTCGATCTACACGTTCCGCGGCGCCGACGTGAACGGCATCCTGGACTTCCCCGACGCCTTCCCGCGCGCGGACGGCACGCCCGCCCCGGTCGAGGTCCTCACCACGTCCCGGCGCTCCGCAAGCGGCCTCCTGGAGGCCACCAGGCGCATCACCCAGCGGATGCCGCTGACCCGCCTGCCCGCCGAGAAGGTGCGCGCCCACCGCGCCCTCACGCCGGTGCGTGAGGGCGGCAGGACCGAGGTCTACACGTACCCGACGGCCGGCACCGAGCTGGACAACATCGCGGACATCCTGCGCCGGGCCCACCTGGAGGACGGGGTCCCGTGGAGCGACATGGCCGTCCTGGTGCGCGCGGGCGCGCGCAGCATTCCCTCGGTCCGCCGCGCGCTCACAGCCGCAGGCGTTCCCCTGGACATCGACGGCGACGACCTGCCGCTGCGCCACGAGCCGGCTGTCGCGCCCCTGCTCACCGCCCTGAAGGCGGTCGCGCAGAGCCCGGCCGACGCGGACGCCGGGGACACCGCTTTCCGGCTCGATGTCGAGACCGCCCTCACCCTGCTGACCTCGCCGCTGGCGGGCATGGACGCCGCGGACCTGCGCCGCCTGGGACGCGCCCTGCGCGAGGAGGAGCGCGCCGCGGGCAATTCCGTGCCGCCGCCCTCCGACGCGCTGCTCGCCCGCGCCCTCGCCGAACCCGAGCGCCTCGCCCTGCACGACCCCGCCTACGCGCGCGGTGCGCAGCGCCTCGGCGCCCTCCTCGCCAGGGCCCGCGCGAAGCTCGCCGACGGAGGCAGCGCGGAAGAGGCCCTCTGGGAGCTGTGGAACGGCACACCGTGGCCGCAGCGTCTGGAGCGCGCCGCCCGCCGCGGTGGCGCGGCGGGGCGCAATGCGGACCGCGACCTCGACGCCGTGTGCGCCTTGTTCGCGATCGCCGCCCGCGCGGAGGAGCGCACCGGCGGCCGGGGCGCCCGCAACTTCCTGGAGGAGCTGGAGGCCCAGGACATCGCCGCCGACACCCTGGCGGGACGCGCCGTGCGCCCCGACGCCGTACGGCTGATGACCGCGCACCGCTCCAAGGGCCTGGAGTGGCGGCTCGTCGTCGTCGCGGGCGTCCAGGAGGGGCTGTGGCCGGACCTGCGCCGCCGGGGCTCCCTCCTGGAGGCCGACCGCATCGGCCGCGACGGCCTCGCCGAACCGCTCACCCCGGGCGCGCTGCTCGCCGAGGAGCGGCGGCTGTTCTACGTGGCCGCCACGCGCGCGAAGGAGCGCCTCGTCGTCACCGCGGTGAAGGCACCCGCGGACGACGGCGACCAGCCCTCCCGCTTCCTGACCGAACTCGGTGTCGAGCCCAAGGACGTCACGGGGCGCCCGCGCCGCCCGCTGGCCGTGGCCGCCCTGGTCGCCGAGTTGCGGGCCACCACGGTCGACCCGCGCGTCTCCGACACCCTGCGGGAGGCCGCCGCCCGGCGCCTCGCCCGGCTCGCCGCGCTCAGCGACGACGACGGCCGGCCGCTCGTGCCCTCCGCCCACCCGTACCGCTGGTGGGGCATGTACGAGCCCACCGAGAGCAAGGTCCCCCTGCGGGACCGGGACAAGCCCGTCGTACTGTCCGGCAGCGCCCTCGACCAGCTCGCCAACACCTGCTCGCTGCAGTGGTTCCTCGGCCGCGAGGTGAAGGCCGACGCGCCCGCCACCGCCGCCCAGGGCTTCGGCAATGTCGTCCACGTCCTGGCCGACGAGGTCGCCTCCGGACGCACCCCGGCCGACCTCGCCGTCCTCATGGAGCGCCTCGACTCCGTGTGGGACGCGCTCGCCTTCGACGCGCCCTGGAAGTCGGCGCAGGAGAAGGAGCACGCGCGCGTGGCGCTCGAACGCTTCCTCCAGTGGCACGTCATGGACCGCTCCGGGCGCACCCCGGTCGCCAGTGAGCACGCGTTCGACGTGACGCTCGAAGCGGGCTCGTACGAAGTGCGGATCCGGGGCTCCATGGACCGCGTGGAGCGCGACGCCGAGGGCCGCGCCTACGTCGTCGACTTCAAGACCGGCAAGCAGGCGCCCAGCGCCGCCGAGGTGGCCCGCCACCCCCAGCTCGCCGTGTACCAGCTCGCCGTGCGCGAGGGCGCCGTGGACGAGCCCTTCGACGGCGCCAGGCCGCACCCCGGCGGCGCCGAACTGGTGCAGCTGCGCCAGGGCGCCGCCCAGAAGGCCGGCGGCGAGGCGTTCCCGAAGGTGCAGGCGCAGGAGCCGCTCGAAGGGGAGTGGGTCGGCGACCTCCTGGCCACCGCCGCGGGAAAGGTCCTCGACGAGCGCTTCACCCCGACCACCGGACAGCACTGCACGCACTGCGCCTTCCGCGCCTCGTGCAGCGCGCGCTCCGAGGGACAGCACGTCGTGGAGTGACGTACGCCTCCGTCGGGACGGAACGGACCGGCGCTGTCAGTGGTGCCGGTTAGCCTCGTTGAGGTGACCACCCGCCTCACCGATCCCGAGCAGCTCAAGGAGCTCCTCGGCATCCCGTTCACGCCGGAGCAGACGGCCTGCATCGTCGCGCCGCCCGCTCCGCAGGTGATCGTGGCCGGGGCCGGATCCGGCAAGACGACGGTGATGGCGGCGCGCGTGGTCTGGCTGGTCGGCACCGGGCAGGTCGCGCCCGAGCAGGTCCTCGGCCTCACCTTCACCAACAAGGCGGCGGGCGAGCTGGCGGAGCGCGTCCGCAAAGCCCTGATCAAGGCGGGCGTCACCGACCCCGACACCATCGACCCGGACCACCCTCCTGGCGAACCCGTGATCTCCACGTACCACGCCTTCGCCGGGCGGCTCCTGACCGACCACGGGCTGCGCATCGGCCTCGAACCGACGACGCGGCTGCTCGCCGACGCCACCCGCTTCCAGCTCGCCGCGCGCGTGCTGCGTGAGGCGCCGGGGCCCTACCCGGCGCTCACCCGCTCCTTCGCCGACCTCGTCAGCGACCTCCTCGCCCTCGACTCCGAGCTGGCCGAGCACCTCGTACGGCCCGACCGGCTCCGGGCCTACGACCATGAGCTGCTGCGCTCCCTGGAGGGCGTCAAACTCAGCAACGCGGACCTGCGCAAGGTCCCCGAAGCCGCCGCCGCGCGCCTCGAACTGACCGAGCTGGTGAGCCGCTACCGGGAGGCCAAGCGGGCCCGGGACGTCCTCGACTTCGGCGACCAGATCGCCCTGTCGGCCACCCTGGCCGAGACCCGCCCCGAGGTCGGCGAGATCCTGCGCGACGAGTTCCGCGTCGTCCTGCTCGACGAGTACCAGGACACCTCGGTGGCCCAGCGCATCCTCCTCGCGGGCCTCTTCGGCGGCGACAGCGGCCACGCCGTGACCGCCGTCGGCGACCCCTGCCAGGCGATTTACGGATGGCGCGGCGCCTCGGTCGCCAACCTCGACGACTTCCCGCGCCACTTCACGTACGCCGACGGCCGCCCGGCGACCCGCATGGCGCTCAGCGAGAACCGGCGCAGCGGCGGCCGCCTCCTGGACCTGGCCAACGGCCTGGCCGAGCCGCTGCGCGCGATGCACGCGGGCGTGGAGGCCCTGCGGCCCGCCCCCGGGGCCGAGCGCGACGGCATCGTGCGCTGCGCCCTCCTGAACACCCACAGCGAGGAGATCGCCTGGCTCGCCGACTCCCTCGCCCACCTCGTCAGGACCGGCAAGGAGCCCGGCGAGATCGCCGTCCTGTGCCGCACCGCGACCGACTTCGCCGAGATCCAGGGTGCCCTCGTCGCCCGCGACATCCCCGTCGAGGTGGTCGGCCTGTCGGGTCTGCTGCACCTTCCCGAGGTCGCCGACCTGGTCGCCGTGTGCGAGGTGCTCCAGGACCCGGGCGCCAACGCGTCCCTGGTGCGGCTGCTGACCGGTCCGCGCTGGCGCATCGGCCCCCGCGACCTCGCCCTCCTCGGGCGCAGGGCCCGCCTGCTGGTCTCCCACGCGCGTGGAGGCGACGAGGACGACCTCGACCGGCGCCTGGCCGAGGCCGTCGAAGGCGTCGACCCCTCCGAGGTCATCTCGCTCGCCGACGCGCTCGACACCTTCCTGGAGACCTCCGTCGAGACCGACGGGGACGACGACGGGCTGCCGTTCTCCTCGGACGCGCGCGTGCGCTTCGCCCGGCTTGCCACCGAACTGCGCGATCTGCGCCGCTCCCTGTCCGACCCGCTCATGGACGTCCTGCACCGTGTCCTCGCCGTCACGGGCCTCGAGGTCGAACTCTCCGCGTCCCCGCACGCCCTTGCGGCCCGCCGCCGCGAGACCCTGTCCAACTTCCTCGACATCGCCGCCTCCTTCGCGGCCAACGACAGCTCCGCGTCCCTGCTCGCCTTCCTGGGCTTCCTGCGCACCGCCGCCCAGTACGAGAAGGGCCTCGACAACGCGCTGCCTGGCGGTGAGAACACTGTGAAGGTGCTCACCGCCCACAAGTCCAAGGGCCTCGAATGGGACGTCGTCGCCGTCCCCGGGCTCGTCAACGGCACCTTCCCGAGCAGCCAGGGCCGCGAGAAGTGGACCGCGCAGGGCAAGGTGCTGCCGCACGAACTGCGCGGGGACGCCGCCACCCTGCCCGACATCGAGGCGTGGGACTCCCGGAGCATGAAGGCGTTCCACGCCGACATGAAGGACCACCAGCACACCGAGGAGCTGCGCCTCGGCTACGTCACCTTCACGCGCCCCCGCACCCTGCTGCTCGGCTCCGGCCACTGGTGGGGCCCCTCCCAGAAGAGGCGGCGCGGCCCCTCCGACTTCCTCCAGGCGCTGTACGAGCACTGCGCCGCCGGGTACGGCGAGATCGAGGCCTGGGCCGACGAACCCGAGGAGGACGCGGAGAACCCGGCCCTCCAGGAGGCATCGGCCGAGCACGCCTGGCCGCTGCCGCTCGACGAGGCATCCCTGGCACGCCGCCGCGCGGCGGCCGACACGGTGCTCGCCCACGTGGAGCGCGCCGCCGACCCGGTGGAGGGCCGCGCGCACACGCAGACGCACCCCGCCGCGCAGGCCGAGCCCCCGTTCGAGGACCCGGACTGGCCGCCCCCGCCCGCCGACGAAGAACCCTCCTTCGGCGACGAAGAACCCCCCTTCGCCGACGAAGAACCCCCCTTCGGCGACGAGGAGCCGCCCTTCGCCGACGAGGAGCTGCAGGACGACTGGGACGCCCTGCCCACTGAGCGGCCCGCCGTCCCGCACCCCACACCGGAACCGCCCTCCCACGCGCGCGTGCCAGAGCCTGCGGACGAGCCCGCCTTGCCGGCCGTTCCGCACCCCGCCCCGGAGCCGACACTCACCGCGGAGGAGGCCCGCACCATCGCCTCCTGGGACCGCGATCTGGACGCCCTCACGGGCGAGCTGCTGCGCGCCCGCGCCGGGGTGCGCGACGTGCCCGTGCCGCACTCGCTCACCGCGTCCCAGGTGCTGCGCCTCGCCGCCGACCCCGACGGCTTCGCCCAGGAGCTGGCCCGGCCCATGCCGCGCCCGCCGCAGCCGGCGGCCCGCCGCGGCACCCGCTTCCACGCCTGGATCGAGGCCCGCTTCGAGGAGCTGCGGCTGCCCATGCTCGACCCGGAGGAGCTGCCCGGCAGCGACGCGGAGGTCGCCGACGAGCAGGACCTGGAGGCGCTCAAGGAGGCCTTCGAGCGCACCCCCTACGCGCACCGCACCCCCTACCGGATCGAACTGCCCTTCCAGCTGGCCGTCGCGGACCGCGTCGTGCGCGGCCGTATCGACGCCGTCTACAAGCAGGGCGACGGCGACGAGGCGACGTACGAGATCGTCGACTGGAAGACCGGCCACCAGCAGAACGGCGACCCCCTCCAGCTCGCCGTCTACCGGCTCGCCTGGGCCGAGCGGCAAGGCGTGCCCCTGGAGTCGGTCAGCGCCGCCTTCGTCTACGTACGCAGCGGGGAGACGGTCCGGCCGCGGCGGCTGCCCGGCCGCGCCGAGCTGGAGCGACTGCTCACCCAGGGACCGGGGACGGCGGAGGAGCCCGTCGAGGAGCCACCGGCCGAGCACGCCCCGGCGGGGGACTAGGCTCGTGAGCATGAGCAAGCCCGTCGAGAACGCTGACAGCGTGGTCAGCACGGTCCGTACGTACATCGAGAACAACCGAGCGGCGTTCCTCGACGATCTGGCCGCGTGGCTGCGGATCCCCTCCGTGTCCGCCCAGCCCGCCCACGCTCCCGACGTGCGGCGCAGCGCCGACTGGCTCGCCGCACAGCTGGCCGCGACCGGCTTCCCGACCACCGAGGTGTGGGAGACGCCCGGCGCCCCCGCCGTCTTCGCCGAGTGGCCCTCCGGCGACCCCGCCGCGCCCACGGTGCTCGTCTACGGACACCACGACGTACAGCCCGCCGCCCGCGAGGACGGCTGGGACACCGACCCCTTCGACCCCGTCGTCATCGGCAACCGGCTGCACGCGCGCGGTGCCGCCGACGACAAGGGACAGGTGTTCTTCCACACACTCGGCGTGCGCGCCCACCTCGCCGTGACCGGGCGCACCGCCCCCGCCGTCAACCTCAAACTGCTCATCGAGGGCGAGGAGGAGTCGGGCTCACCGCATTTCCGCGCCCTTGTCGAGCGCCACGCGCAGCGCCTCGCAGCCGACGCCGTGATCGTCTCCGACACCGGCATGTGGTCCGAGGACACCCCGACGGTGTGCACCGGCATGCGCGGCCTCGCCGACTGCGAGATCGAACTGCGCGGCCCCGACCAGGACATCCACTCCGGCTCGTTCGGCGGCGCCGTCCCGAACCCGGCGACCGCCGCCGCCCGCCTCGTCGCCGCGCTCCACGACGAGCACGCGCGCGTGGCCGTGCCCGGCTTCTACGACGGCGTCCAGGAGCTCACCGACCGGGAGCGCGCCCTCTTCGCGGAGCTGCCCTTCGACGAGGACCAGTGGCTGCGCACGGCCAAGTCCCACGCCACGCACGGCGAGGCCGGACACAGCACCCTGGAGCGCATCTGGGCCCGGCCCACGGCGGAGGTCAACGGGATCGGGGGCGGCTACCAGGGCCCCGGCGGCAAGACGATCGTGCCGTCCTCCGCCCTGCTGAAGCTGTCGTTCCGGCTGGTCGCCGGGCAGGACCCCGACCACGTCGAGAAGGCGATCACCGCCTGGGTCGCCGAACAGCTGCCCGCCGGGATCAGCCACACGATCACCTTCGGCGCCGCGACGCGGCCGTGCCTGACCCCGCTCGACCACCCCGCCCTGCAGTCCGTCGTACGGGCCATGGGCCGCGCCTTCGAGCAGAAGATCCGCTACACGCGCGAAGGCGGCTCGGGCCCGGCGGCCGACCTCCAGGACGTCCTCGACGCCCCCGTGCTCTTCCTGGGCATCTCCGTCCCCTCCGACGGCTGGCACGCGCCGAACGAGAAGGTCGAGCTCGACCTCCTCATGAAGGGCGTCGAGACAGCCGCCTACCTGTGGGGCGACCTCGCGGAGAACTGGACGGATGCGCACTGAACGAAGCCCCGCCCCCGCCGCACGACCCGTCGAACCACCCGCCGAACCATCCTTTTCACGACCGGGGGAGTTGGAAGCACCTGTGACCACCTGGACCGAACGCACCGCCGACCTTGTCGGAGACCGCCCGCTGACGCTCGCCGCGACGAGCGGGATCGACCGCGCCGCGCACCACCGCCTCGACGAGGCCTGGCTCGCCGCGGCCTGGAGCCACCCCTCGACCCGCGTCTTCGTGGTCTCCGGCGGTCAGGCGCTCATCGACGAGACGCCGGACGGCGCGACGGAACTGGTCATGACCCCGGCCTTCGAGGCGCCCCTCACCGAGGCCCACCGCTACTTCCTGGGCACCGACGAGGACGGCGTGAGCTACTTCGCGCTCCAAAAGGACAGCCTCCCCGGGCGCATGGACCAGTCCGCGCGCCCCGCCGGACTGCGCGAGGCGGGCCTCCTGCTGTCGCAGCGCGACGCCGGTCTCCTGGTGCACGCCGTCGCCCTGGAGAACTGGCAGCGCCTGCACCGCTTCTGCTCCCGCTGCGGCGAACGCACCGTCATCGCCGCCGCGGGCCACATCCGCCGCTGCCCGGCCTGCGGGGCGGAGCACTACCCGCGCACCGACCCCGCCGTGATCATGGCGGTCATGGACGAGCGGGACCGCATCCTCCTCGGCCGCCAGGTGCACTGGCCCGAGGGCCGCTTCTCGACGCTCGCCGGGTTCGTGGAGCCCGGGGAGTCCATCGAGCAGTCGGTGCGCCGCGAGGTCTTCGAGGAGGCGGGCGTCCTCGTCGGCGACGTCTCCTACGTGGCCAGCCAGCCCTGGCCGTTCCCCTCCAGCCTGATGCTCGGCTTCATGGCGCACGCCACCTCGACGGAGATCAATGTCGACGGTGACGAGATCCACGAGGCGCGCTGGTTCTCCCGCGACGAACTGCGGGCCGCCTTCGAGACCGGGGAGGTCATGCCTCCCTACGGGATCTCGATTGCGGCCCGCTTGATCGAGCTCTGGTACGGCGAGCCCCTGCCGAAGCCCAGCGACGCGCTGTGAGCGTGCGCCGGTAAGTTCGCCGGTGCGGGGCTCAGACGCCGATCTTCTGCTTGACCTGCGCCAGCGAGGGGTTGGTCAGCGTCGAGCCGTCGTCGAAGAGGACGGTGGGAACCGTCTGGTTCCCGCCGTTCGCCTTCTCGACGAAGGCCGCGGACTCCGGGTCCTGCTCGATGTTGATCTCGGTGTACTCGATGCCCTCGCGCGCCATCTGCTTCTTCAGTCGCTGGCAGTAGCCGCACCAGGTGGTGCTGTACATCGTCACAGTGCCCGGCATGTTCCTCGCGCTCCTTAAAGGCTGGGGTGCGTGTTCGCAATCAGACGAACGCGAGCGGCGGGCCCGCCATTCCCGCCTGCCCTCCGCATTAGTACGACTAACACCGGCCGCCTGTGGACAACGCGACGCATCCGTCCCCGCCGACCTGGCAGCATGGCGGGGTGACAGCAGCAACGCACTCCACCCTGTTCCCACAGGTCCCGCGGACGGCGGACGAGGTGCTCGACGGGCTCGACCCCGAGCAGCGCGCCGTGGCGACGGCCCTGCACGGTCCGGTGTGCGTGCTCGCGGGCGCGGGCACGGGCAAGACGCGCGCCCTCACCCATCGCATCGCCTACGGGGTCCGCGCCGGGATCCTGCAGCCGGCCAGTGTGCTCGCCGTCACCTTCACCAACCGCGCCGCGGGCGAGATGCGCGGCCGCCTCCGCCAGCTGGGCGCGGGCGGCGTCCAGGCCCGCACCTTCCACTCGGCGGCCCTGCGCCAGCTCCAGTTCTTCTGGCCGAAAGCCGTCGGTGGGGAGCTGCCCCGGCTCCTCGACCGCAAGATCCAGTTCGTCTCCGACGCGGCGGCCGCCTGCGGGGTGCGCCTCGACCGCGGCGAGCTGCGGGACGTGACCGCGGAGATCGAATGGTCCAAGGTCACCCAGACCGTCCCCACCGACTACGCGGCCGCGGCGCACAAGGCCGGCCGGGAGACCGTCCGCCACCCGGCCGAGATCGCCCAGATCTACGCGCACTACGAGACCCTGAAGCGGGACCGCTCCGTCATCGACTTCGAGGACGTCCTGCTCCTCACCGTCGGCATCCTCCAGGACCGGCACGACATCGCCGACCAGGTCAGGGCCCAGTACCAGCACTTCGTCGTCGACGAGTACCAGGACGTCAGCCCCCTCCAGCAGCGCCTGCTCGACCTGTGGCTCGGCGACCGGGACAGCCTCTGCGTCGTCGGCGACGCCAGCCAGACGATCTACTCCTTCACCGGCGCCACCCCGGACCACCTGCTCAACTTCCGCACCCGTCATCCCGACGCCACCGTCGTCAAGCTCGTCCGCGACTACCGCTCCTCGCCCCAGGTCGTCCACCTCGCCAACGGGGTCCTGGCGCGCGCGGGCGGGCGCGCCGCCGAGCACCGCCTGGAGCTGATCTCGCAGCGTGAGAGCGGACCCGAGCCGGTCTACGTCGAGTACGCCGACGAGCCCACCGAGGCCGAGGGCGCGGCACGCCGCATCCGCGAGCTGATCGCCTCCGGGGTCTCCGCGGGCGAGATCGCGATCCTGTTCCGCACGAACAGCCAGTCGGGCATCTACGAGCAGGCCCTCGCCGACGCCGGAGTCCCCTACCAGCTGCGCGGGGCGGAGCGGTTCTTCGAGCGGGACGAGGTCCGCAAGGCGCACCGCAGGCTGCGGGCAGCCGCGCGCTTCGGCCAGAACGACACCGGACTCGACGACGCCGTGGACCTGCCCTCCCAGGTCAGAGCGGTCCTCACGGGCGAAGGCTGGACGACCGAGCCCCCCGCCGGTTCGGGCGCCGTGCGCGACCGCTGGGAGTCCCTCGCGGCGCTAGCCCGGCTCGCCGAGGAGTACGCGCGCGCCGAGCCCGCCGCCGGCCTGGCCGGCTTCGTGGCCGAGCTGGACGAGCGGGCCAGCACCCAGCACGCCCCGACCGTCGAGGGCGTCACGCTCGCGTCCCTGCACGCGGCGAAGGGCCTGGAGTGGGACGTCGTGTTCCTGGTCGGCCTCGCCGAGGGCATGATGCCGATCACCTACGCCAAGACCGAGGAGCAGATCGAGGAGGAGCGCCGGCTGCTCTACGTCGGCGTGACCCGCGCCCGGCACCACCTGAGTCTGTCGTGGGCCCTGTCCCGCTCGCCCGGCGGCCGCCCCACCCGCAGAGCCAGCCGCTTCCTCGACGGCCTGCGGCCCGGCTCCACCGGCTCGGCCGGCCGGAGCGGCGGCGGAGGCCGCGGCGGCGTCGAGCACGGGACGCGGCCGGGCGCCGCCGAGCCGCTGGGCGCCGTGCGCCGCAGAGGCGCCCGGAAGGTGGCGCGCTGCCGGGTCTGCGGGCGCACGCTCGAAGCGGTCGAGATGAAGCTGATGCGCTGCGAGGACTGCCCCTCGGACATGGACGAGGGGGTGTACGAGCGACTCGTGGAGTGGCGGGCCCGCACGGCGGCCGCCCTCGGCCAGCCCGCGTTCTGCGTCTTCACCGACAAGACACTGATCGCGATCGCCGAGGCGGCACCGGAGGACGAGGCGGAGCTGTCCCGCATCCCGGGCGTCGGCGTACGCAAGTTTCGCGCCCACGGATCCGATGTGCTGGCCATTTGTGCAGGTCAGATCCTGGAGGACGAGCAGCAGGAGGCCCCCGAGGGGGACTGATTCAAACTCGTCGAAAAAATAGTTTGCGCATGCCCCAGCGATCCCCATAGGTTCTTAAGCACGAAAGCAGCGGCCTTCTCGGAGGCACTGGTTTCGTGCTGTACTTACAAGCCGTCGGACCGGTTCATCCCGGTCCCCAAGACGCCGAGAGGAGGCGATTCCAGTGATCAGCATCAACACCAGCCCCGTCACCACCGTGAAAATGACCGATCGCTCGGTGGTCGCTTCCTGCCTGCTCGGCTTCTCGAACCTGGGCACCGGTCTGTCTGGCGTCAGCGCCATGCGTCCGGAGTCCGGCCTGTCTCTCGCGGGTCTTCCCATTCGCGAGGGCAATGAGCGACCGACCAAGGCACCGGAAGCAGTAGCGGCGGCACAGGCTCAGGCCTATGCCTTCGCGGCGGCCGGTGCCGGATTCCGGAAGCAGACGACGCAGCACCACACGATGTGGGCCTTCCGTGGGCTCGAACCCTGGAGTGATCCAGCCTGATCGACGATCAGGCAGGCGCCTTCAGGGCCGCGGAACCCCACCCGGGATCCGCGGCCCTTCTGTTTTCCCGGAAGAACCAGCGATCTTCCGAGGGACCAGCTCGAAGGGGCCTCGGGACAACACAACAACCCGGCACCACCGCCACCCGGCACACCCGCCGGAACAACCAGACGAGGAAGACACCACCGTGCAACTCGAAGCGCACGCCCCGTCCGTACCGCCTTCGGACCCTCTTCCCCCGCCCGTCCCCACGGAGGACTCCACCTTGAACCCGCTGACTGCGCTCACCGCGCTCGATGACGCCATCGAGAACCTCGGCGTGCCCGTCCCCTGCCGTGCCTACGACCCGAGGTCTTCTTCGCGGAGTCGCCGGCGGACGTCGAGTACGCCAAGTCGCTCTGCCGTACCTGCCCGCTGATGGAGGCCTGCCTCGCCGGCGCCAAGGAGCGGCGCGAGCCGTGGGGCGTCTGGGGTGGCGAGCTGTTCGTCCAGGGTGTCGTTGTCGCCCGGAAGCGGCCGCGTGGCCGCCCGCGCAAGAACCCGGTCGCGGCATGAACACCCGAGGAACGATCGACCGCCCCCTGACGCACGACCCCAAGAAGCAGGCCCCGATGAAGCCGTCCACGAGCGAGCCCGCCGGCTCCGCGATCCCAGACTTCCCCACGTCCGACGCGAACGACTCGCGTCAGAACAGGACCCGTCAGATGCAACTCATCCCAGAAGCCCTGGCCCGTGCGCATATGCACGAGCAGCTGCGGGACGCCCACAGCGAGCGCCAGGCCCTGCGCCTGGTGGTCGCCCGCCGGATGCAGCGGCGCGCCGAGCGCGCCTCGCTGCGCGCCCGGCGGGCCCTGGCCCAGGCCGTCATGCAGTAAGGCGCCGTCGCGGCAGAGCCGTCACGCGGCGCAACCGTCACGCAGTTCTGCGGGGGCCGGTCCGAGAGGGCCGGTCCCCGCGGTGCGTTGTGCCGGACGATCATCGGTCCATGGAGTTATCGTCGCGGAGTGACGTCTCTTCCTGGCGGGGACTCCGCGCATCCGAACAACCAGCGGGCGGGCGACCAGCAGTACGTGGTGTGCGCCCGGTGCGGCACGAGTGCCCAGGGCACGCCGCTGACCTGGTCGTACTCCGTGGAGGACGGGGTGGGCCGGCACGTCTGCGACTCCTGCGCCCGCGAACACATCCGGGCCATCGAGGCCCGGCTCGACTCCGAGTGGTGGTGACCGGGGACTGGTGGTGAACGGGCCGCCGCCGGTGCTCAGGCCTCCGCGGCCGACTCCCGCTCGGGCTCCTCTTCCGCGTCGGCCACGAACCCGGGTACCCACGCCTCCAGTTCGTCCCGCAGCCGCACCGTGGCGCCGAGCTGGCACAGGACACCGATCGTGCTGAGCGTCACGCGGTGTATCAGCAGATACGACGGGGGCAGGTTCAGCTGCTTGCCCAACTGGTGCGCGGGTGACCGGATGTCGGCGATCCGCGCCGCCTGGGAGCGCATCCAGGAGCGGGTGAACGTGAACGCCTCGACCTGTGCGGGCTCGATGATCGGCAGCAAGTAGTCGAGGACCGCGTCCGGTTCGAGCTCGATCGACTCCCGGACGAAGCCCTCCTCGCGCAGCATCCCGTAGACCGCGAGGGCCTCGCCGTCGAGCGTCATCCGCAGGGCGCGGCCGATCGTGGCGGGCAGTCCGCCCGGCAGGCGGTCCACGGTGCCGAAGTCCAGGACACCGAGGCGCCAGCCGCCCTCGCCGTCCGGCAGCAGCCGGAAGTTCCCCGGGTGCGGATCAGCGTGCAGGAGGCCCGTGCGCGCCGGGCCGGAGAAGAGGAACCGTGCCAGCAACTGGCCCGCGCGGTCCCGCTGTTCCTCGCTCCCGTCGGTGATGACCTCGGCGAGCGGTGTCCCGTCGATCCACTCCGTGACCAGGACCTGTTCGCTCTGGTGCACGACGTCCGGCACCACGACATCGGGGTCGCCGGCGAACTCCTCGGCGTGCGCGCGCTGGGCCTGCGCCTCCAGCTCGTAGTCCAGCTCCTCGGTCACCCGGTCGCGCAACTCGGCGATCAGCGGCTTGATGTCCATGCCGGGTATCAGGGGCCCCAACAGCCGTGCGAACCGGCTCAGTTGCGCGAGGTCCGAGAGCAGCGCGTCACCGGCGCCCGGGTACTGCACCTTCACGGCGACCTCGCGCCCGTCGTGCCACACGGCGTTGTGCACCTGGCCTATCGAGGCGGCGGCCGACGGTTTGTCCTCGAACTCCTGGAACAGCTCCTGCCACTGCGCGCCGAGGCGCTCCTCGAGCACCGCGTGCACGGTGCGCGTGGGCATCGGCGGCGCGGCCTCCTGGAGCTTGGTCAGCGCGGCCCGGTACGGACCGGCGACCTCCTCCGGCAGGGCGGACTCGAAGACGGACATCGCCTGCCCGAACTTCATCGCCCCGCCCTTCAGCTCGCCGAGGACCTTGAACAGCTGGTCGGCCGTGCGCTGCTGCAGCTCGCGGCCCACGATCTCGGCGGACTTGCCGCCGATGCGTTTGCCGATGCCCCAGGTCGCCCGGCCGGCGAAGCCGATCGGTAGTGCGGCCAGCTTGGCGGTACGGGTAACCGCCTTCCGGGGAAGATCAGACATACACCCCTCCAAGTGCCGGACAGCCGTGCCGCGCATGCCCAGGCATCATGACGCCGTCAGCCGTTGCTTACACCGCCATTGTGTCGTGCGGCCCTCGCTCCACGGAGGTCTCCTTCCCGTTACCTCCCTCACCCGCACCGCACGGGCACTGCGGATGTGGCCAGACCGGCCGGGCATGCCAGTCGAGCCCCGGCGCGGCCGCCTCCCAGCGCGCCCCGGTCGACGACGGCAGCTCCCCGTCCAGGAAGGCGAGTCCATGCGCCGCGGCGAGACCCGCGACGGCGGTGGCGAGCCCCAGGTCACAGGCCTGGACCTGACGGCTCGCCTGCCCCGACCCCCACTGGGCGAGCAGCCGGGGCCAGGTGGGATCCCGCTCCGTGCGCCCGAGCAGCAGGCAGTGGGCGCAGCCGGTGCCGCCGGGCAGGACGAGGGGCCCCACGATCCCGGTGGCCTCGACCACACCCGCGTAGAGGTGCGGGATGCCCGCCGCGACCAGGTCCTCGGCGGCCGTGGGGGCAGGGGAGTGGACCGCGAGTCCGTCGCGCGGGGCGATGATCACGAGGGAGAGGGCGGACTCCTCCTGCTCCCGGCTGACCGGCCGGTCCTGCGTCCTGCGCCGGTCGGGGCGCGGGGGCCGCGCGGGCGCCGACGCGCGCACCACCTGGCGCGCCGACACGTCCCGGCGCTCGCCGACCGCCTCCACCGGCTGCCCGCCCGGTGCCACGTCCCACGGTTCGACGCAGCCGCCGTCCCGCACATCGACATGGCCCACGCCCGCGGCGGCGAGGACGGACGCCACCAGCGCCCCCACGCGTCCGGCGCCCCGCACCTGCACCCGCACGCGGTGCCGGGCCGCGAGCTTCCGGACCGCCTCGGCGGGCTCGGCCGTGGTCACCGTGAGCGCGGCGTGGTCGGGGCGGAGCCGGTCCATCACCTGCGTCTGTTTCCGGAGCGCTTCGGCGTCCGGGCCGCCGCCGGTGGTGTCGTCGAGCAGTCCGGCCCCGCTCAGCCGTTCCAGGAGCGCGTCCACATGGCCGTCGGGCAGGCCCATGCGCTCGGCCTCCTCCCGCAGCAGGGGTACGCCGCGTGTCCCGTCGAGCAGGGTCAGGAAGCTGCCTGTGGCCGTGTCGACCGGGCCGAGCACCACGGCGTGCGCCGGGGTGAGCCCGAACTGCACTGTGTTCAAGTCGTGCCAGCCGCGCCGCAGGCCGGGTTTCAGGATCGGATGCATGGCTGTGTCCCCCCGTGCCGAATAGTCCGAAGCGAGCCGTCGGTCGCTCGATGGCCAGCATGCTCGCCCGGCGAGAACCGTGCCGAAGGTTGTCCACAGGCGCGGGGTGATAGTCGTACTGGTGGAACGATGGTGCCGGGGCGGCGCACAGAACAGCTGTGGCAGCGCACCGAACCGTTCAGGAGACGGGACTTCCGCACCGCGCAACCGGTAACGTCGGGGCGTGCCCGCCGACCCTCTGCACCGTGCCACGAAACCGCAGCGCAGCACGACCAGTCCGCCGCCGGGCGGCCCCGGAGTGAGCGCGGTCGAGGTCCGCAGGAGCTCCCGGCGCCGCAGGACGGTCTCCGCCTACCGCGAGGGCGACCGCACCGTGGTGCTCATCCCGGCCCGGATGTCGGAGGCCGAGGAGCAGCGCTGGGTGACGGTCATGCTCGACAAGCTCGCGGCGCAGGAAAGCAAGCGGGTCCTCGGCGACACCGAACTCGTCGAGCGCGCCCAGCGCCTCTCCGGGCAGTACCTCGGCGGCAAGGCCCGCCCGACCTCGGTGCGCTGGGTCACCAACCAGAACACCCGATGGGGCTCCTGCACCCCGGCGGAGGGCAGCATCCGTCTTTCGCACCGCTTGCAGGGAATGCCGGAGTACGTCGTCGACTACGTGCTCGTCCATGAGCTCGCGCATCTCCTCGTGCCCGGCCACGGCCCGCGGTTCTGGCGGCTCCTGGAGGCGTATCCGCGGACCGAGCGGGCGCGCGGCTACCTCGAAGGGGTGGTCGCGGCGGACCGCCTTCCGCATCTGCCGCCCGCGCGCGGGGAGTGACACCTCTCACCGTCGCCCCACCGGTCCGGTTCTGTACCAGGGCTGTACCGACATCTCCCGCTTCTGGCGTTTGCAGTTAGCCTGACGCGACGCAATCACCATCGGGATGGGGGACGGTCGTTACGCATGGCCAGGGAATTCCAACGCGGCCACAAGGCCAAGATCAGCGACCTCACCGCGGGTACGGATCTGTACGTCGGCGTGCAGATCACCGGCCCCGGACTGACCTTCGACATCAGTTGCTTCGGGCTCGACGCCGAGGAACGGCTGTCGGACGACCGGTACTTCGTCTTCTTCAACCAGCCCAAGACGCCCGAGGAGTCCGTCCAGCTGCTCGGCGCGCAGGCCGGTGACACGGAGTCCTTCCGCGTCACGCTCGACAAGATCCCGCCGTCGATCCAGAAGCTGTCGTTCACCGCGACCATCGACGGTGCCGGGCAGATGTCGCAGGTGGCGCCCGGGTACCTCCGTATCGTCGCCGGTGGTGAGGAGGTCGCCCGGTACTCCTTCCACGGGGGCGAGTTCTCCACCGAGCGCGCGGTGATGCTGGGCGACTTCTACCTGAAGGACGTGTGGCGGTTCGCCGCCGTCGGACAGGGCTTCGACGGTGGTCTGGACGCCCTGCTGAGGAACTTCGGCGGAGAGGTCGCCGAGGAGGAGCCCGCCGCGCCGCCGCAGTCCGCGCAGGCCCCCGGCTTCGCACCGCCCGCCTTCGCCGCGCCGTCGGCACCCGCTCCGGAACCGGCCCCCGCGCCGCCCGCCTTCGGAGCGCCGTCGACCCCGGCCCTACAGCCCTACGAGCCGCCCGGGACGCCGCCGCCCGCCCCGGCCCCGGCCGCGCCTCCCGTCCACGCCGCGCCGACCGTCATCGCGCCGCTGACCACGCCGCCGGGCACGGTCCCGCCGCCCCCGGCCCCCGCTCCGTACGGCCAGCAGCCACCGCAGCAGCCCTCGTTCGGACAGGTCCCGGGCCAGGGTGGTGCCACCCTGCCGCCCGGTTACGGGCAGCCGCCCCAGGCGCCGCCCGGCTACGCACAGCCGCCCGCCGCCCCGTCCCCGTACGGCGCCCCTCAGGGCATTCCGCAGCAGGCCGGGACCCCGGGCGTCGCGGCCGCGCTCGAGAAGTACCGCGAGGCGCCCACCGGGCAGCGCTGGACTTTGCAGAACAAGAAGCTGATCCGTGTCGACCTCGGGGCCGCCGGCGACCAGCCCGTGCTCGCCCGGCAGGGCAGCATGGTGCTCTACCAGGGCAAGGTCGAGTTCAGCTACAAGGGCGCGGGTTTCGCGGGCCGCATTGTCGGCAACGCCACCGGCCAGGAGATGCAGCTGATGCGCTGCACCGGGCGCGGCCAGGTCTTCCTCGCCGAGGAGGCCACCTACCTGCACCCCATCGAGCTGCAGGGCGACGCGATCTGCGTGTCCGCCGAGAACGTCCTGGCCTTCGACGAGAGCCTGCAGCACGAGGTGCGCAGGATCGAGGGGCACGGCATTCCCGGCGGCGCCCTCTTCGTGCTGCAGTTCCAGGGCACGGGGACCGTCGTCGTGAAGACGCACGGAACGCCCGTCGTGCTGCCGGTGACGCCGACGACCTTCGCCGACTGCAACGCGGTCGTCGCCTGGTCCGCCGCCGCCCAGGCGATCGTCTCCAGCCAGGTCCGGATGCGCCGCAACGCCTACCCCGGGGACAGCGGGGAGAGCGTGAACCTCCAGTTCCGGGGCGCGCCCGGCAATTTCATCGTCGTCCAGCCGTACGAGGTCTGAGGGAGCCCGTCATGAACCAGCCACTCGCGGGCTTCGCCCCGACACCCGTAGCCGCCCGCATGGAGAACCACGGCAGCAACATGCTGAAGGTCGCCATGCAGACCGGGAACGACCTCTACGCGCGCGTGGGCTCGATGGTCGCCTACGAGGGCTTCGTCCAGTACGAGCCCAATCCGCCCGCCGTCCGCCAGGTCGCGCGCGACTGGATCACCGGCGAGGGCGCGCCCCTCATGAAGTGCTCCGGTGACGGTCTGCTGTACCTCGCCGACTACGGCGCCGACGTCGTCGTCATCAACCTCGGCGGCGACTCGATCTCCGTCAACGGCACCAACCTGCTCGCCTTCGACGCGCATCTGCAGTGGGGCGTCGAGCGTGTGAAGGGTCTCGCCAAGTTCGCGGGGCAGGGCCTGTGGAACATCAAGGTCAGCGGGCAGGGGCACGTCGCCCTGACCTCGCGCGGCACCCCCATCGTCGTCGACTGCGGCCGCGGCGAGGACGAGACGTACGTCGATCCGGACGCGCTCATCGCCTGGTCACCGACGCTGAAGGTGAAGGGCAAGCGCAGCTTCCGGGCCGGCTCGCTCATCGGGCGCGGCAGCGGCGAGGCCTACCAGATGGGCTTCTCCGGGGAGGGCATCGTCGTCGTCCAGCCCAGTGAGGACAGCACCGACCGTCTCCGAGCACGGGGCTGAGGGGGAGGGGACCACCATGCAGAGCCCGCTTTTCGCGTACAACGAGCAGCAGACCCACGAGCGCTACACGGTGCAGAACCCGCAGATGCTGCGGGTCGCCCTGGACGGCCACGACGACATCCTCGCCCGCAAGGGCTCGATGGTCGCCTACCAGGGCCTGATGGAGTTCGACGGCGAGGTCCAGACGTCCGGGCAGCGCCGCTCGCGCGCGTACACCGGCGAAGGACTCGACCTCATGCGGTGCCACGGACAGGGCACCGTCTACCTCGCCAACCTCGCCCAGTACATCCACGTGGTCGATGTCGAACAGGACGGCCTGACCGTCGACAGCGCCTACGTCCTCGCGATGGACTCGACGCTGCACCACGAGGTGATCGCCGTCGACAGCCAGTTCGGCATCTCCGGCTCCGGCAAGTACCAGCTCAACATCACCGGGCACGGCAAGGTCGCCCTGATGACGTCGGGCCAGCCGCTGATGCTCCAGGTCACGCCCGACAAGTACGTCAACGCCGACGCGGACGCCGTCGTCGCCTGGTCGACCGGGCTACGAGTGCAGATGCAGGCCCAGACGCACTCCTCGGGCGTCTGGCGGCGCCGCGGCAACACCGGCGAGGGATGGGAGCTCAGCTTCATGGGGCACGGCTACGCGCTCGTCCAGCCCAGCGAGCTGCTGCCGCCGCAGAACGCGGTCGTCGGGCAGGGGCTCGCGGCCCAGTACGGCATGGGACAGCAGGGCGCCCGCGGCCAGAACCAGGGCAACGTCTGGAGCTGACGCCGCACAAGGGCAGGTGTAAGGGGCGGGCACCGTGGTGCCCGCCCCTTACACACGGTCGGCACCGTGGTGCCCGTCCCTTACACACGGTCGCGCCGAGACGCTAGAGGCGCGCCCTCGTCGCCTCCACCAGCCGCACCACCGACGCGTCGGCCACATCGGCGACCTCGTCGTACGGGAACCAGCGCAGGTCCAGGGACTCGTCGCTGATCGCCTCCATGGCGTCCGCCGGGGCGAGCGCCGCGTACTGCGTGTCCAGGTGCTGCGTGCAGGGCCCCGGGATGGGGTGCCGGTCGAGACGGACCGGGCCGCCCGGAAGGAGCGTCAGCCCCGCGATGCCGGATTCCTCGGTCGCCTCCCGCAGCGCCGCGGCGGCCAGTGTCGGATCGCCCGGCTCGCAGTGCCCGCCCATCTGGAGCCACATCTGCAGCTTCTTGTGCAGCGTGAGCAGGACGCGCCCGCGCTCGGGGTCGATCACCAGCGCGCTCGCCGTCAGGTGGCCCGCGGTGCAGGGCTTCCACATCGCGGCGTCACCGTGGGCGGCGAGGTGGTCCAGGTAGGCCTGGCGCAGCTCGGGCTGGTCCTCGTAGCCCTTGAGCACGAGGACCGCGTCGTCGTACAGGCTCACTTGTCGGTGTCGTCCTTGCCGTCGGTGCCGTCGGTGCTGCCCTTGTCACCCTTGCCGCTGTCGCCGCCCTCGTCACCCGAACGGTCGGCGCCGGCCGCTTCGCCGAGCATCTTGTCCAGCTCCGAGAAGTCCAGCTGCTCGCGGTGGACGAAGCCGTCCGGGTCGTCCAGGTCAGAGGCGGTCGGCAGCATGTCCGGGTGCTCCCAGAGGCCGTCCCGGCCGTCCACCCCGCGCGCGTCCGTGAGCGAGGCCCACAGGCGCGAGGCGTCCCGCAGGCGGCGCGGGCGCAGCTCCAGGCCGATCAGCGTCGCGAACGTCTGCTCGGCGGGGCCGCCGGAGGCGCGGCGGCGGCGCAGCGTCTCGCGCAGCGCGTCGGCGGACGACAGACGCGGCTTCGCGGCGGCGTGGACCACGGCGTCGACCCAGCCCTCCACCAGCGCGAGGGCCGTCTCCAGGCGCGCCAGGGCGGCCTTCTGCTCCGGGGTGTCCTCCGGCTGGAACATGCCCTGCTGGAGTGCGTCCTGGAGCTGCTCGGGGTTCTGCGGGTCGAACTGGCCGACCACGTCCTCCAGCTTCGAGGTGTCGACCTTGATCCCGCGCGCGTACCCGTCGACCGCTCCGAACAGGTGCGAGCGCAGCCACGGCACGTGCGTGAAGAGCCGCTGGTGGGCGGCCTCGCGCAGCGCCAGGTAGAGGCGGACCTCCTCCTTGGGGATGCCGAGGTCCTTGCCGAACGCCTCGATGTTCAGCGGAAGCAGCGCCGCCTTGCCGGCCGGGGCCAGCGGCAGGCCGATGTCGGTGGAGCCCACGACCTCGCCCGCGAGCACGCCGAGGGCCTGCCCGATCTGCGAGCCGAACATCGCGCCGCCCATGGAGCGCATCATGCCGATGAGCGGGCCCGCCATGGCCTGCATCTCCTCGGGCAGGACGTCGCCCATGGCCAGACCGACGCGCTCGGCGACCGGGTCGACCAGCTCGCGCCACACCGGCAGGGTCGCCTCGACCCACTCGGCGCGGCTCCACGCCACCGCCGTACCGGCGCCCGACGGCAGCGACGTGGCGTCGTCCAGCCACAGGTCGGCCAGGCGGACGGCCTCCTGCACCGCGGTGCGGTCGGCGGCGCCGACGCTCGCGTCCTTCACGCCGTCCTGCGTGCCCTGGGAGACCGTCTGGCGGGCGATGTCCTTGGCCATGTCCCAGTTCACCGGGCCGCCCTCGTACGAGAGCATCTGCCCGAGCTGCTGGAACGCCGCTCCCAGGTCGTTCGGGTTCATCGAACCGAACATCGCCGCGAACGGGTTGTCCCCGCCCGCGCCGCCCGGCCCGCCGGCGCCCGGCAGACCCGGGAAACCGAATCCGAGCGGGTTGGCAGGTCCCTGACCGCCACCGCCCTGCTGGCCCTTCTTCTTGCCCTCGTCGCCGTCCTCCGGCTCCTCCGGCGGAAGGCCGAAACCAAATGGGGTGTCACTCACGGGATTCCTCGGCTGGTAAGGCCACCGGTTCTCTCCCGGCGGCGACTGCCCGACTACACACACCCAGCGTAGACACCGTGACGGGATCGGGCCTCGGTGCTTCGCCGACTGATGTCCTGCGGCAGGATGGATGCCTCCTGGTACGTACGTGTCATACGCGTACGTACTGAAGACAACCGCTGGAGACGCCGGGTGAGTTCCCCAGATCCGCAGGTTCGCGCAGCGCGAAACCCCTCAACCAGTCAAGGCCCACGCGGGCCCGTCGTCGCGGTCACCGGTGCCGCGTCCGGCGTCGGCGCCCAGCTCACCGAGCGGCTCGCGGCCTCCGACGCGATCAAGCAGGTGCTCGCCATCGACGAGCGGCGCGGCGAGTGCGCCTCCGCGACCTGGCACGTCCTGGACGTACGGGATCCGGCCATCGCGGAGAAGCTGCGCGGCGCGGACGTCGTCGTCCACCTGGCGCTCGACCTCGATCTGGAGTCGGACCCGGCGGCCCGCACGGCGTACAACGTGCGCGGCACCCAGACCGTGCTGACCGCGGCCGCCGCGGCCGGGGTCCACCGCGTCGTGCTGTGCACCTCGGCGATGGTCTACGGCGCGCTCGACGACAACGAGCTGCCGCTCTCCGAGGACGCCGAGCTGCGCGCCACGGCGGAGGCGACCGGCGTCGGCGACCTCCTGGAGATCGAGCGGCTCGCCCGGCGCGCCCCGCGCGCGCACCCCGGGCTCAACGTGACCGTGGTGCGCCCCGCCGTGCTCGTCGGCGGCGGCACCGACACGGCCCTGACCCGTTACTTCGAGTCGCCGCGCCTCCTGGTGGTGGCCGGGTCGCGGCCCGCCTGGCAGTTCTGCCACGTGGAAGACCTGTGCAGCGCCCTGGAGTACGCGGTCCTGGAGCAGGTCGACGGGGAGCTCGCGGTCGGCTGCGACGGCTGGCTGGAGCAGGAGGAGGTCGAGGAGCTCAGCGGCATCCGGCGCATGGAACTGCCGTCGGCCGTCGCGCTCGGCGCCGCCGCGCGGCTGCACCGCATCGGCCTGACGCCCTCCCCGGCCGGTGACCTGGCCTACACGATGTACCCCTGGGTCGTCAGCGGCAGCAGGCTGCACGACGCCGGGTGGCGGCCCCGCTGGACGAACGAGGAGGTCCTGGCCGAGCTCCTCGAGGAGGTCGCGGGGCGGCGCACGGTCGCGGGCCGGCGTCTCGGCCGCAAGGACGCGACGGCGGCGGGCGCCGCGGGCGCGACGGTGGCGCTGCTCGGTACGGCGGCGGTCGTCCGGCGGGTGCGCAAGGCGCGGCGGCGGATCTGAGCCCCGGCGCGGTCGCCCACGGAGCGACGGAGTCGTAGAAGGCTCCAATCCGCCACGCGCGCGTGCCGGGCGAAAGCGCTATTCACGGTTGTCGGCGGCGTACGGCACGATGAGCGCATGGCACCCACCCAGCACGACCACCCAGGTGAGCAGGCGGCGCAGGACCCGATCACGCTGCTCGCCATCCGTGAGACGCCGCTCTCCCTCGACGAGGTCTTCCGGGCCGTCGGGGACGACGCGGCGGGCGGCACCGCGCTCTTCGTGGGGACGGTGCGCAACCACGACGGCGGGGCCGACGTGGACCGGCTCGGCTACTCCTGCCACCCGACCGCCGAGGCGGAGATGCGACGCGTCGCCGAGAAGGTCGTCGCCGAGTACCCCGTGCGCGCCCTGGCGGCCGTCCACCGGGTCGGCGACCTGAGCGTGGGCGATCTCGCCGTCGTCGTCGCCGTCTCCTGCCCGCACCGCGGCGAGGCCTTCGAGGCGTGCCGCAAACTCATCGACGACCTCAAGCACGAGGTGCCCATCTGGAAGCACCAGACGTTCTCCGACGGGACCGAGGAGTGGGTCGGCGCCTGCTGACGCCCGTTGTGCCTCCCGTGTGGTTCCGGTTGCGAAACGGCACCCCTGCTGTGACGGTTGACGCCGAGGGCGGTTAGTCTGCTGATCAGTCAATTGCGGTCGCACACGGGATCGGGAGGTCGGCATGGGGGCGCTCATGTGGCTGCTCATCCCGGTCGTCGCCGGGGTCGGGGCCGCCCTGTGGGGCTCCTGGGCGGGCCGGCGCCGTACGCAGACGGGCGACCACAGCGAGCTGAGCGGTTACGCGCGCTTCCGCGAGGCGATGGAGAAGTCCGAACCCGGGACGTGAGACGGGCATCCGGCCCCACAGGTGCGCCGACAGACACGTCCCGTACTGTCGTTCCATGCCACGCCGCACCGCGACGATGCTCGCCTCGACCCTGCTGCTGATCGCGCTGCTCTGCGCAGGGGTGCTCATCAAAGTGCCCTACGCGGAGATGTCGCCGGGGCCGACGGTGAACACCCTCGGGGACCACGAGGGCGAACCGGTGATCCAGATCTCCGGGCACAAGACGTACGAGGCCAGCGGCCACCTGAACATGACGACGGTCCGCGTGACCAGCGCCGACTTCAACATGAACCTCGTCTCGGCCGTCTACGGTTGGCTGGCGCACGACAACATCGTCGTCCCGCACGACACGCTCTACCCGGACGGCCAGACCGAGGAGCAGTCCTCGCAGGAGAACGCCGAGGAGTTCAGCCAGTCCCAGGAGAGCGCCAAGGTCGCCGCCCTGAACGAGCTGAAGATCCCCGTGAAGTCCTGGGTGATCGTCTCCACGGTCGTCAAGGACAGCCCGGCCCAGGGCAGGCTGCACGCGGGCGACGTCATCAAGACCGTCGACGGCACCAAGGTCACCAAGCCCGCCGACGTGGCGAAGCTCGTCACCAAGCACAAGGCGGGCGAGAACGTCGTCTTCACCGTCGTGCCCGCCAAGGAGGCCGCCGCCGCCGAGAAGGAGGGCAAGGAGGCGACCCGCACGGAGAAGGTCACCATCAAGACGGCCAAGGCCGAGGACGACCGCGCCATCGTCGGCATCCAGGCCGGGACCGACCACACCTTCCCGTTCCAGATCGACATCAAGCTCGCCGACGTGGGCGGGCCCAGCGCGGGCCTGATGTTCTCCCTCGGCATCGTCGACAAGCTCACGCCGACCGATCTGACCGGCGGCAAGTTCGTGGCCGGTACCGGCACCATCGACGACGACGGCAAGGTCGGACCCATCGGCGGCATCGGCATGAAGGTCGTCGGCGCCCGGCAGAAGGGCGCGCAGTACTTCCTGACGCCGAAGGACAACTGCGCCACGGCCGCGAAGGACACCCCGGACGGCCTGACGCTCGTCAAGGTGGACACCATCGACGACGCCATGGACGCCCTGAAGGACATCCGCAGCGGGAACACCGCCGCCCTGCCGAAGTGCACGGCGAAGAGCTGACAAGAGCTGTGCGGAGGGGCGCGCCGGAGTCTCCGGCGCGCCCCTCTGGGTCTCCGTACGGGCCGCCTACGCGCGCGTAGGCGGGCAGCGGTCAGTCCGCGAACGTCGCTGACAGCGCCTCCGCGAGCCCCGGCACCAGCTGCGAGCCGGTCAGGACCTCGGTCGCGGAGTCCTTCTCGCGCAGCCGCAGCGCCGAGTCACGGGTGCCGTCGCGGAGCACGCCGACCGTCATGCGGACCTCCTGGCGGTCCGGGTGCGCGGCGACCCAGGCCGCCAGCTTCTTCTCGCTCAGGCCCTCCGGGACGCTCGCCTCGGCCGACGGCGGCAGCATGAGGCGCTCGACCGTCAGGGCGCAGCCCACGACGGCGTCCGGCCAGGCGATGGTGCCGAGGAACTCGTCCAGCGCCTTGCCCGCGGGGATCTCGTCCTGCTCGATCGGGGTGTAGCCGGCGCTCTCCTGTTCGCCGTCCAGGCCGAGCTGGGAGGCGAGAGCGGGTTCCTGGGCGCGCAGGGCGGCGGTGTCGACAAGGGCGAAGAGGCGGGCGGGCTGGTCCCAGCCGAGGCCGGAGGCGTACTCGTCGATCTCGAGTACGGCCCGGGTGAGGGGGCTCGCTGCCATGGGAGTGTTGGACATGGTCACAATCCTGCCTCGTTCCTCCCCCGAACCGGGAACTGAGTAAAGCGTGAGTAAGTTGCATAGGTGATGGGTTCTCGATCTCGGGGACCCGGCCGATCGATTACTCAACTTCGAGGTGCGCACCTTGGCTTTCCAGATGCCGGACCGCGGCGGAGGCCCGACGGGGCCGCGGATCAGAGTGGGCCGCCCGTCGCGGCGGGCCCGGACGCTGCTGCTGACGCTGGGCGTCCTGGCCGTGCTCGGCATGGCCTTCGTCATGTTCGCCGGATTCTGGACGGACTGGCTCTGGTACCGATCGGTCAACTACTCGTCCGTCTTCACGACGACGCTGTGGACGAAGATCGGACTCTTCTTCGTCTTCGGTCTGCTCATGGCGCTGGCCGTCGGCGTGAACATCTGGCTGGCGCACCGGCTGCGCCCGCCGCTGAGCGCCATGTCGATGGAGCAGCAGAGCCTCGACCGGTACCGCATGGGCATCGCGCCCTTCAAGAAGTGGCTGCTGCTCGGCATCACGGCCCTGGTGGGCCTGATCGCGGGCGCCTCCGCCGCGGGCCAGTGGCGCACCTGGCTGATGTTCGTGAACGGGGTGCCGTTCCACCAGAAGGACCCCCAGTTCCACCTGGACGTGGCCTTCTACGCGTTCGACCTGCCCTGGTACCGCTTCCTGCTCGGCTTCGGCTTCGCGGCCACCGTCATCGGCCTGGTCGCCGCCGCGCTGACGCACTACCTGTACGGCGGGCTCCGTGTCACCAGCCCGGGCGCGCGCGCCACCGCGGCCGCGACGGGGCATCTCTCCGTCCTGCTCGGTGTGTTCGTGGCCCTGAAGGCCGTCGCGTACTGGCTCGACCGGTACGGGCTCACCGTGAAGTCCAGTGACTTCAAGGCGACGGACAACTGGACGGGTCTGCGGTACGTCGACGCGAACGCCTATCTGCCGGCGAAGACGATCCTGTTCTGCATCGCCGTCATCTGCGCGGTGCTGTTCTTCGCGACCTTGTGGCGCCGTACCTGGCAGCTCCCGGTCATCGGCTTCGGCCTGATGGTGCTCTCGGCGATCCTGATCGGCGGCCTGTACCCGGCCATCGTCCAGAAGTTCCAGGTCCAGCCGAACGAGCAGTCCAAGGAAGCCCCGTACATCGAGAAGAACATCGATGCGACCCGCAAGGCGTACGGGATCGACAAGGCGGACCCCGTCGACTACAGCGGCAAGAGCGGGGACGACAGCAAGCAGCAGCGCACCGACTCCGACTCGGCCGCCAGCTACCGCCTGAACGACCCGAACATCGTGTCGCCCACCTTCCAGCAGCTCGAACAGCAGCGGAAGTACTACCAGTTCCCGACCACCCTGGACGTGGACCGGTACAACGGCGTGGACACGGTCGTCGGCCTGCGCGAGCTGAACCTCGGCAAGCTCGACAAGCGCAACTGGATCAACGACCACTTCGTCTACACGCACGGCTACGGCGCCGTGACGGCGAAGGGCACCTCGACGGCCCAGGGCGCCCCCCAGTTCACCGAGTCGGGTCTGCCGACCACCGGTGACCTGGGCGACTACAACCAGCGCATCTACTACGGCGAGAAGACGACGCAGTACTCGATCGTCGGCGGGCCGCAGAAGGAGCTGGACTACGAGCAGGACGACGGCACGCAGAAGACCACGAGCTACACGGGCAAGAGCGGCGTCAACCTCTCGAACCCGGTCAACCGCGCCGCGTACGCGGTGGCCTTCAGCGAGCCGCAGATCCTCTACTCGGGCGCCATCGGCGACGGGTCGCGCATCCTGTACAACCGCACGCCCAAGGAGCGCGTCGAGGCCGTCGCGCCGTGGCTGACCATCGACGGCGACGCCTATCCGACCGTCGTCGACGGGAAGATCAAGTGGATCGTCGACGCCTACACGACGTCGAACGGCTATCCGTACGCGTCCCGGACGACGCTGGGCGACACGACCGCCGACTCCCTCAACGAGGGGGACAACCAGCGCGCGGTGGTGGCCCAGCAGAACCAGGTCAACTACATCCGCAACTCGGTGAAGGCGACCGTCGACGCGTACACGGGTGAGGTCAAGCTCTACACGTGGGACGACGACGACCCGGTCCTGAAGACGTGGAAGAAGGCGTTCCCCGGCACGGTCGAGGCGAAGAGCGCCATCCCGGCGGACCTGAAGGAGCACCTGCGCTACCCGCAGGACATGTTCAAGGTCCAGCGCGAGCTGCTCAGCCTGTACCACGTGACGAACCCGGCGCAGTTCTACAACGCGTCCGACGCCTGGCAGGTCCCGAACGACCCGACGAAGAAGGACAACAGCGCGGTCCCGCCGTACTACCTGTCCATGAAGATGCCGGGCCAGACCAGCCAGCAGTTCTCGCTGACGACGACGTTCACGCCCAGCGGGCGGCCGAACCTGCGGGCCTTTATGGCCGTCGACGCCGACGCCACGAGCAAGGACTACGGGACCATAAGGCTCCTGAGAGTCACCGAGGACAAGGTCTACGGACCCGAGCAGGTGCAGAACAAGCTCAACTCCTCGAACCCCGTGGCGAACTGGGTGCGCGACATGAAGGGCGCCGACTCGACGGTCCTGTACGGCAATCTGCTGACAGTCCCGCTCGACAAGGGCTTCCTCTATGTCGAGCCGATCTACGCACAAGGGCGTAACGCCGAGTACCCGCTGATGCGCAAGGTCGCGGTCTCCTACGGCGACCGGATGGGCTTCGCCGACTCCCTGCCGGAGGCGCTCAACCAGGCCTTCGAAGTCGACGGGGCGCAACCGGCCGAGCCGGAGAAACCTGGTGGGGACACGACGAAGCCACCGGCGAACTCCACCGTCAAGGAAGCACTGGCCGACGCCGAGAAGGCCTTCGAGGACGGCCAGAAGGCGCTCAAGGAAAACGACTGGGCCGCGTACGGCGAGGCCCAGGACAAGCTCCAGGAGGCCCTGCAGCGCGCCGACAAGGCACAGACGCAGGCCGACAAGGACGCCAAGGCCGACGACTCCAAGGCGGGCGACAAGGCAGACAGCGACAAGGCAGACAGCGACAAGGCAGACAGCGACAAGGCAGACAGCGACAAGGCAGACAGCGACAAGGACACCGGGAAGACCGGTGACAGCGGCTGATTCCGTTGCCGCCCCCGCGCCGTGGTACGGTTTGTACACAACGGCGCGGGGTGGAGCAGCTCGGTAGCTCGCTGGGCTCATAACCCAGAGGTCGCAGGTTCAAATCCTGTCCCCGCTACTGATGATCGAAGGCTCGGAAGCATCAGCTTCCGGGCCTTCGGTGCGTCGGGGCCCCGGGCGTCACGAGCCACCGGCATGTGCGGACTCTGTATCAAGACGATACGAACACTGCTCCGCCCGGGGACAGTTCGGGGAATTGTGTTTCACTTGTCGCCCTGTGGGCATGTCGACAAAACGCTGAAGTGACCTCAATGGCTGCGGTATACCAGGTGTACCCGGGTTGCGGGTGGTGCGACGATGGACGTTATGGGGGACAAGGCAACTCTGTTGGATACAGGGCGGTTTGTGCAGCCTTCCGACCGGGACGAACCCGGCGAGGCGGCGGAAGAAGCACGCCAGCGGCTGGCCGCCGAGGCCGGCGACGTCGAGGCGATGAGTGTCCTCGGCGCCATGCTGCTGCGCCGCGGTGATCTCGACGGAGCCGAACCCCTGCTGCGCGGCGCCACGGGCGAGGGCGACCGCGCCGCCGCCAACAACCTGGGCGTCCTGCTGCACCAGCGCGGCTACCCGGACGAGGCCGCCGGATGGTGGCGCGTCGCCGCCGTCGCCGGTTCGGCCGCCGCCGCGCACGCGCTCGGCCGCCACTTCCGCGAGCGCGGCGACGAGCCCGGCGCCGAGTACTGGCTGCGCCAGTCCGCCGAGCAGGGCCACACGCTCGGCGCGTACGCCCTCGCCGACCTCCTGGAGCACCGCAGCGACGTCGGCGCCGAGCGCTGGATGCGGGTCGCCGCCCAGCGCGGGCACCGCGAGGCCGCGTACCGGCTCGCCCGCGCCCTCGACCGGCAGGCCGCCCGCCTCGGCCCCGAGGATGTGCTGGTCACCGACGAGAACAAGCAGCCCGCCGCCGAGGCCGAGCAGTGGTACCGGCAGGCCGCCGCCAAAGGGCACCGCCGCGCCGCGCTCCACCTCGGCTCGATCCTGGAGAAGCGCGGCGAGCTGAAGGAGGCCGGCCGCTGGTACCTGACGTCCGCCAAGGACGGCGAGCCGCGCGCCGCGTGCGCCCTCGCCTTCCTGCTGCGTGACGCCGGGGACGAGGAGAGCGCCGCCGTGTGGTGGCTGCGCGCCGCCCAGGACGGCGACGGCAATGCGGCCAACGCCCTTGGCGCGCTGCACGCCGAGCGCGGCGAGACGCAGACCGCCGAGCGCTGGTACCGGGCCGCCATGGACGCGGGCGACAACAACGGCGCGTACAACCTCGGCCTGCTCTGCGCCGAGCAGAAGCGCACCGCCCAGGCCGAGAGCTGGTACCGCCGCGCCGCCTACGCGGGCCACCGCGAGGCCGCCAACGCGCTGGCCGTGCTGCTCCTGCAGAACGGGGACGCGGTCGGCGCCGAGCCCTGGTTCTCCAAGGCGGCCGAGGCGGGCAGCGTCGACGCCGCCTTCAACCTCGGCATCCTCTACGCGGGCCGCGACGAGCCGGACGCCGCCCAGCAGGCGCTGCGCTGGTACGAGCGCGCTGCCGCAGGTGGGCACACCGAGGCCGCGCTGCAGGCCGGCATCGCCCGCCTGCGCGAGGGCGACGAGCCGAGCGCCGAGCGGCACCTGCGGTGCGCCGCGGGCGGCGGCAGCCCCGAGGCCGCCTACCGGCTCGCCCAGCTGCTCGACGTGCGCCGTCCGCCCGCGCCCCGGCACGAGCTGGGTGAGCCGGTCACCGAGAAGAGCGAGTGCGAGGAGTGGTACGAGCGGGCCGCCGAGCACGGGCACCGGCGCGCGCAGGTCCGCGTAGGGATGCTCGCCGCCGTGCGCGGCGACGTGGTCGAGGCGGCCCGCTGGTACCGGCAGGCCGCGGAGGCGGGCTCGCGCAACGGCGCGTTCAACCTCGGCCTGCTCCTCGCCCGCGAGGGCAGCGAGCCGGAGGCCGCGCTGTGGTGGACGCGGGCCGCCGACGCGGGGCACGGCCGGGCCGCGCTCCGGCTCGCCCTGCTGCGCGCGCGCCGCGGCGATCTCGTGGAGGGGCAGAAGTGGGCGTCCCGGGCGGTGGAGCTGGGCCCTGCGGAGGTCGCCGAGCGGGCCGGGCGGCTGCGGGACGCGTTGCGGCAGGAGCTGTCGGCGTAGCCCTCGTAGGCCGGCGCGGAATGGATTTGCGCTGGTCGGGGGCGTCCCGTAGAGTTGCATTCAACGGCGCGGGGTGGAGCAGCTCGGTAGCTCGCTGGGCTCATAACCCAGAGGTCGCAGGTTCAAATCCTGTCCCCGCTACTCAAGGTCTCAGGGCTGGAATCCAAGGATTCCGGCCCTGAGCCGTTTCCGCCTCCGCGGCTACGAAGAAAAGGCCCGCATCAGCAGATGCGGGCCTTGTCGCGTGCGGCGACGGCTACGACGCGCAGTTCGGGCAGACGCCCCGGTATGTGACCTCGACGTCCGAGATCGTGAAGCCGAAGCGCTCCGAGTCGGGCAGGGCCGTCAGGGGATTGCCCGTCGGGTGGACGTCACGGATCTGGCCGCACTGGGCGCAGACCAGGTGCTGGTGCGGACGGTGCGCGTTCGGGTCGTACCGCTTCGCCCGCTTGTCGGTGGCCACCTCGATGACCTCACCGAGGGACACCATCTCGCCCAGCGTGTTGTAGACCGTGGCCCGGGAGATCTCGGGGAGCTTCGCGACCGCGCGGGCATGGACCTCGTCCGCGGTCAGATGGACGTGCTCTCCTTCGAGGACCTCGGCCACGACACGTCGCTGCGCGGTCATGCGCCAGCCGCGCTCGCGCAGTCGTTCCAGGAGGTCACTCATGACAACCAGCCTAACAGCAAGGGGACAAGATCCCGATCGAATGTGACTTTGGAGCTTTCCTTGACTTAGACAGTGTCCATACTAGGATCTCTCTTGGCTGAGGCCAAGCGACAGGACACTCCCCGGAAGGGTTCGCATGACCGAGAACCATGAAGCAATCGTCACGGACGCGAAAACGGAGGAGACGGGTGGCTGCCCGGTCGCGCACGGCCGCGCCAAGCACCCGACCCAGGGCGGCGGCAACACGCAGTGGTGGCCCGAGCGCCTCAATCTGAAGATCCTCGCCAAGAACCCGGCGGTGGCCAACCCGCTCGGCGCGGACTTCGACTACGCGGCGGCGTTCAACGCCCTCGACCTCCAGGCGGTCAAGCGCGACATCGCCGAGGCACTGACCACCTCGCAGGACTGGTGGCCCGCGGACTTCGGCAACTACGGCCCGCTCATGATCCGGATGGCCTGGCACAGCGCCGGCACGTACCGGATCAGTGACGGCCGCGGTGGCGCCGGTGCCGGTCAGCAGCGGTTCGCGCCGCTCAACAGCTGGCCCGACAACGGCAACCTCGACAAGGCACGCCGTCTGCTGTGGCCGGTCAAGCAGAAGTACGGCCAGTCCATCTCCTGGGCCGACCTGCTGATCCTCACCGGCAACGTGGCCCTGGAGACGATGGGCCTCAAGACCTTCGGCTTCGCCGGCGGCCGCCCCGACGTGTGGGAGTCCGAGGAGGACGTCTACTGGGGCCCCGAGACCACCTGGCTCGGCGACGAGCGCTACACCGGCGACCGCGAGCTGGAGAACCCGCTCGGCGCCGTGCAGATGGGCCTCATCTACGTGAACCCGGAGGGCCCCAACGGCAACCCGGACCCGATCGCCGCGGCGCGTGACATCCGGGAGACGTTCCGCCGCATGGCGATGAACGACGAGGAGACCGTCGCCCTCATCGCCGGTGGCCACACCTTCGGCAAGACGCACGGCAACGGTCCGGCGGACGCCGTCGGCCCCGACCCCGAGGCCGCGCCGATCGAGGCGCAGGGCCTCGGCTGGGCCAACAGCCACGGCACCGGCAAGGGCGCCGACGCCATCACCAGTGGCCTCGAGGTGACCTGGACCAGCACCCCGACCCAGTGGGGCAACGGGTTCTTCGACAACCTCTTCGGCTACGAGTGGGAGCTGACCCAGAGCCCCGCCGGTGCCAACCAGTGGGTCGCGAAGGACGCCGAGGCGACCATCCCCGACGCGCACGACCCGTCGAAGAAGCAGCTCCCGACGATGCTGACGACCGACCTGTCGCTGCGCTTCGACCCGATCTACGAGCCGATCTCGCGCCGCTTCCACGAGAACCCCGAGGAGTTCGCGGACGCCTTCGCCCGCGCCTGGTTCAAGCTGACGCACCGCGACATGGGCCCGGTCGTCCGCTACCTCGGCCCCGAGGTCCCCGCCGAGGAGCTGCTCTGGCAGGACCCGCTGCCCGCGCGCACCGGTGAGGTCATCGACGCCGCGGACATCGCCGCCCTCAAGGAGCAGGTGCTCGCCTCGGACCTGACGGTCGCGCAGCTGGTCTCGGCCGCCTGGGCGTCCGCCTCCTCCTTCCGCGGCAGCGACAAGCGCGGCGGCGCCAACGGTGGCCGCATCCGCCTGGAGCCGCAGCGCAACTGGGAGGTCAACAACCCCGACGACCTGGCGCAGGTCCTCCGTACGCTCGAAGGCGTCCGGGAGTCCTTCAACGCCAAGGGCGGCCGTCAGGTCTCCCTCGCCGACCTCGTCGTGCTCGCGGGCTCCGCGGCTGTCGAGAAGGCGGCCAAGGACGGCGGGTACGACATCGAGGTGCCCTTCTCGCCGGGGCGCGTGGACGCCACGCAGGAGCAGACGGACGTCGAGTCGTTCGCCGCGCTCGAGCCGGCCGCCGACGGCTTCCGGAACTACGTCGGCAAGGGCAACCGCCTCCCGGCCGAGTACCTGCTGCTCGACAAGGCGAACCTGCTGACGCTGAGCACGCCCGAGATGACCGTCCTCGTCGGCGGCCTGCGCGTCCTCGGCGCCAACACAGGCAAGTCGAAGCACGGCGTGCTCACCGAGCGTCCGGGCACCCTGAGCAACGACTACTACGTCAACCTGCTCGACATGGGCACGACGTGGAAGTCGACGTCCGCGGCGCAGGACGAGTTCGAGGGCCGTGACGCGAGCGGCGCCGTCAAGTGGACCGGCACCCGTGCCGACCTGGTCTTCGGCTCCAACTCCGAGCTGCGCGCGGTGGCCGAGGTCTACGCGAGCGACGACGCGAAGGAGAAGTTCGCGCGGGACTTCGTCGCGGCGTGGAGCAAGGTCATGGACCTGGACCGGTTCGACCTGGTCTGACCCGACCCGTGAACAAGGCGTGAAGAAGGGCCGGTTCCCCGAGGGGAGCCGGCCCTTCTCGCGCTAGACGGCCAGCGTCGGCGCCTTGCGCCTCGCCGGGGTCCAGCACCGCGTGATGTCGCGGACCGAGACGATGCCGACGGGCTCGCCGCCGTCGAGCACGATGAGGTGGCGGAAGCCGCCGTGGGTCATCGCGTCCGCCGCCTGCTCCAGGGTCCATACCGGGGTGGCGAAGACGACGTCGGTGGTGGTGTGGGTGCCGGCCGTCTCGCGGTCCGGGTCCTGGTTCAGGGCCAGTGAGTTGAGGACGTCGCGCTCGGTCAGGATGCCGATGCCGGAGCCGTCGGGGTCGAGGACGACGGCCGCGCCGACGCGGCGCGCCGACATCAGCCGGGCCGCCTGGCGCAGGGTGTGGTTGGGGCCGATGGTGAGGACCATCGTGCTCATGGCGTCGCGGACGAGCATGGATGGAGCCACCTTCCTTGGGAGGCACCTGTGGACCCGCTCCGCCCCGGTCACGGCCGGGTACGGGAAACGATTCACAAGTTCACAAGTGGGGGGACTCTCAGAGTTACAGGCAAAGGGAGCGTCAACAAGAGGGCGCGCGAGGTGAGTTGAGGGGCGCCCGCACGGCTGCGGACGCCGGTCGGCTCAGTGCCCGGTGAGGTAGCTCAGCATCTCGTCGTGCAACAGCCCGTTCGACGCCGCCGCGTTGCCGCTGTGCGGGCCCGGGCGCCCGTCGAGGCCGGTGAACGAGCCGCCCGCCTCGGTCACCACGATCGCGGGCGCCGCCATGTCCCACAGCGACAGCTCCGGCTCCGCGCAGAGGTCGACCGAGCCCTCGGCCACCATCATGTAGGGCCAGAAGTCGCCGTAGCCGCGCGTGCGCCACACCGTCCGGGTCAGGTCCAGGAAGCCGGGCAGGCGGCCCTGCTCCTCCCAGCCCGTCAGCGAGGAGTACGCGAAGGAGGCGTCGGCCATCCGGCCCACCTTGGACACCTGCAGCCGGGTCGCGGACGTCAGGCTGCGGCCGGTGAACGCGCCCGCGCCCTTCGCCGCCCACCAGCGCCGGCCGAGCGCGGGCGCGGAGACCACGCCGACGACCGGCTGATAGCCGCCCTCGCCCGCCTCCATCAGCGAGATGAGCGTCGCCCATACGGGGACACCGCGTACGTAATTCTTGGTGCCGTCGATCGGGTCGATGACCCAGCGGCGCGGCCCGGTGCCCTCGACGCCGTACTCCTCGCCGAGGATCGCGTCCCGCGGCCTGCCGCGCTTGAGGTGACCCCGGATCAGCTCCTCGGCGGACTTATCGGCCTCGCTGACCGGCGTCATGTCCGGCTTGGTCTCCACCTTCAGGTCGAGGGCCTTGAACCGGTCCATCGTCGCGGCGTCGGCGGCGTCCGCGAGGACGTGGGCGAGGCGCAGATCATCGTGGTAGTCGGGCATGACTGCACAGTATCGATCGTGGTCGCCCGAGAGCCACACGGCCTCCGCGCGCGTGGGGCGCGGCAGGGGCGTGCACAAGGGCGCGTACGGGTCCGCGTACGCGCTATTGACAGGGCAGTCGGGCCCGTCAACTCTGGCGGAACAAGCCGTTCTGATGACGGCGGCCCGGGGAGGCGACGATGCCTGCAGCGCGGGAATCCCTACTGGACGCGGCGTACACGGCGCTCGCGCGGCGCCCCTGGTCCGGGGTGCGCATGGTGGACGTGGCGGCGGTCGCCGGGGTCTCCCGGCAGACCCTCTACAACGAGTTCGGCTCCAAGGAGGGGCTCGCCCGCGCCCTCGTGCGGCGCGAGGCCGACGCCTACCTCGCGGGCGTCGACCGGGCCCTGAAGGAGGGCGGCCTCGACACGGTCGCCGAGTGGACCGTGGCCAGCGCCCGGCGCAATCCGCTGGTCCGCGCCGCGCTCACCGGCTGCTGGAGCGAGCGGCTGCCCTCGCCGACCCTGTCCGCGGTGCCGTCCTCCTCGGCCGTGCCCGCGCAGCGCCGCGCGGACGGACCACTGCCCGCCCCCGCCGACCTCCTCGCCCTCGTACGGGACCGGACGCTCGCCGCGCTGGGCTCGGCGGGCGGCGCCAAGACGGAGAGCGAGGCGCTCGCGCGCGACTGCGAACTGGCGGTGCGGCTCGCCTTGTCGTGCGTCATGGTCCCGCCGGGGGAGGGGGGCGTGGCGCGCCTCGTGCGCGAGACGATCCGGCAAGGGCGGGCGCACGCCTGAACCGGAGCGCGCGCTACTGCGCCGACCCCGACAGCTGCAGGCCGATCACGCCGGCGATCACCAGGCTGATCGAGACGATCTTGAGCGTGGAGACCACGTCGCCCAGGAAGATCATTCCGTAGATCGCGGTGCCCGCCGCGCCGATGCCCGTCCACACCGCGTACGCCGGACCCACGTCGAGCTTCTTCAGGGAGAGCGTGAGCAGGCCGAAGGAGCCGAGCGCGAACGAGGCGAAGGCGATCGTCGGCCACAGCCTGGTGAAGCCGTGCGAGAGCTTCAGACAGACGGCGAACCCCGTCTCCAGGAACCCCGCGACGATGACCAGCAGCCACGCCATGTGATGTGCCTCCCGTGCTCCGCTGATCCCGAGGATCCCCAAGATCCCGAAGGTTCCGAGGATCCCGCTGACTCCGACTGAGAAACGTACGGTTTCGATCTTGCGTCCGGCTTGGTGTGATTATGCCTTCACCCATGCCCGGGGGCAGCAAACAAGACAGAGGTCAGTCGCCCTCGCGCCGCTCGCGCGTGGCGAGCAGACGGCGCAGCGAGTACAGGCGCGCCGGGTCCGCGTGGCCCTCCGCCACCCAGGCGTCCAGGGCGCAGTCCGGCTCGTCGTGGCTGCACGCGCGCGGGCAGTTCTCCGTGCCCGGCTCCAGATCGGGGAAGGCGTGGATCACCCGCGAAGGGTCCACGTGGTGCAGGCCGAACGAGCGTACGCCCGGGGTGTCGACCACCCAGCCCGCCTCACCCGGCAACGGCAGCGCCCGCGCCGACGTGGTGGTGTGCCGGCCGCGCCCCGTGACCGCGTTGACATGGCCCGTCGTACGGCGCTGGTCCTGCGCCACCAGGGCGTTCACCAGCGTCGTCTTGCCGACGCCCGAGTGGCCGACGAACGCGGTGACCTTGCCGTCGAGCTGCTCGCGCACCCGCGCCACCGCCGTACCGTCCTCCAGCTCCTCGCGGCTGGTCACCACGTAGGGGATGTCGAGGTCCCCGTACAGCTCCAGGAGCTTGTCCGGCGACGCCAGGTCCGACTTGGTGAGGACGAGGAGCGGGGTGAGGCCGCCGTCGAACGCCGCGACGAGGCAGCGGTCGATCATGCGCGGGCGCGGTTCGGGGTCGGCGAGGGCCGTGACGATGGCGAGCTGGTCGGCGTTGGCGACGACCACCCGCTCGTACGGGTCGTCGTCGTCCGCCGTACGGCGCAGGACCGACGAGCGCGGCTCGATGCGGACGATGCGCGCGAGGGTGTCCTTCTTGCCGGACAGATCGCCGACGACGGCCACCTGGTCGCCGACGACCGCCGCCTTGCGGCCCAGCTCGCGGGCCTTCATCGCGTGGACCGGGCGGTCGTCGATCAGAACGGTGAGGCGGCCCCGGTCGACGGTGAGGACCATGCCCTCCGCCGCGTCCTCGTGCTTCGGCCTGATGTTCGTCCGCGGCCTGTTCCCCTTGCGGTTGGGGCGCTGGCGGATGTCGTCCTCGTCGGTGTGCTTGCCGTAGCGGCGCATCGCTCCGCGGTCCCTACGGCCGGTCCGCCTCGGACGTCCCGGATGTTCCGGGCGTCCCGGATGCCTCGGGCGTCCCGAGCATCCCGGTCCACATGTCGGGGAAGTCCGGCAGCGTCTTCGCCGTCGTCGCCACGTTCTCGATCTGCACGCCGTCCACGGCCAGGCCGATGATCGCGCCCGCCGTTGCCATGCGGTGGTCGTCGTACGTGTGGAAGATCCCGCCGTGCAGGCGGCGCGGGCGGATGTGCAGGCCGTCCGCCGTCTCGGTGACGTCACCGCCCAACTCGTTGATCTCCTTGGTGAGCGCGGCCAGGCGGTCCGTCTCGTGCAGGCGCAGGTGTGCGACGCCGCTGAGCGTGGAGGGGCCGTCGGCCAGGGCCGCCACCGCCGCGATGCCCGGGGTCAGCTCGCCGACCTCGCCCAGGTCCACGTCGATGCCGTGGATCGTGCCCGAGCCGGTGAACGTCAACCCCTGCTCGGTCAGTTCGCAGGAACCGCCCATCCGCGTGAAGATCTCGCGCAGCGCGTCGCCGGGCTGCGTGGTGTGCGCCGGCCAGTCGGGGATCGTCACCCGGCCGCCCGTGACCAGGGCCGCCGCGAGGAACGGCTGCGCGTTCGACAGGTCGGGCTCGATGACGATGTCCCGGCCGAGCAGGGCGCCGGGCGTGACCCGCCAGACGTTCGGCTCGCCGCCCGACTCCGGGGTGTCGACCTGCGCGCCGACCGCCCGCAGCATGTCCACCGTCATCCGGATGTGCGGCATCGAGGGGAGCGTCGAGCCCGTGTGGCGGACCTCCACGCCCTGGTTGAAGCGCGGCGCCGACAGCAGCAGCGCGGACACGAACTGGGACGACGACGACGCGTCGATCTCCACCGGGCCGCCGTCGAGCGCCCCGCCGCCGTGCACCGTCAGCGGCAGCGCGCCGCGGTTGTCGTCGTCGATGCGGGCGCCGAGCGTGCGCAGCGCGTCGATCACGCCGTGCAGCGGACGCTCGTACGAGCGGGGGTCGCCGTCGAACCGGATCGGGCCGTCGGCGAGCGCCGCGACCGGCGGCAGGAAGCGCATGACCGTGCCCGCGTTGCCCACGTCCACCGTGGCCGGGCCCTGCAGGCCCGACGGGATGACGCGCCACGCCTCGCCCGAACCGTCCGGGCCCACGCCCTCCTCGATCCCCACGCCCATCTCGCGCAGTGCGCCCGCCATCAGCAGGGTGTCGCGCGAGCGCAGCGGACGGCGCAGCCAGCCCGGCTCGGCGGCGAGCGCGGCCAGGACGAGGGCGCGGTTGGTGACGGACTTCGACCCCGGCACCGCTACGGTCGCGTCGACGGCTCCGCTCGCGACGGGGGCGGGCCAGAGGGCGGTGGGCGCGGGGTGCGTGGTCATGCCCCCACTTTAGTGGGCCCGGGCCGGGGCACCTGCTCAGAGGCTGAGCAGCCAGCGGCCTCCGCCGAGCAGTGAGCACAGTGCTACGGCAT
>NZ_JAOCNE010000001.1:542514-571006 GCF_056172735.1 Streptomyces sp. R818 | reverse complement strand
GTGAAAGACGCCGACGATCCGCGTCCGGTTCGCCAGCTCCGCAAACTGAGGTGGGGGCTCGTGCCGTCCTGGGCCAAGACGCCCGAGGGGGCCGCCCGGATGATCAACGCGCGGGCCGAGACGGTGCACGAGAAGCCGTCGTACCGGCGGGCCTTCGCCGCCCGGCGCTGCGTTCTTCCCGCTGACGGGTATTACGAGTGGGTCACCGGGGAGCGGGAGCGGGAACTGGAGGTCGAGGGGAAGCGGAAGCGGGCTCGGAAGCAGCCGTACTTCGTGACGCCGGCGGACGGGTCCGTGTTCGCGATGGCCGGGCTGTACGAGTTCTGGCGGGACCGGACGCTGGGCGATGAGCATCCGCTGGCCTGGTGGGTCACCTGCTCGGTGATCACTACTGAGGCGGAGGTCGCTCCGCTCGGGGTCGCGCCCGAAGGCGGGCCGGGGTCTCTTGCCGAGATCCATCCGCGGATGCCCCTGATGCTCACGCCTGATCTGTGGGATGCCTGGCTCGACCCACGCCGCACCGAGGTGGAGGAGCTGCGGGCGCTTCTCGCGCCTCCGCCGGAAGGGCTCATGCGGGCCTACCCCGTGAGCAGCGCTGTCAGCAATGTGCGGAACAACGGGGCCGAGCTTCTGAAGGAGATCGATGGGCCCGAGGAAGGCACCCTGTTCTGACGCCTTCTGATCTGCGGGGGTGGGGACGTGCCGGTGTACCTCCTCGGCCGGATTGCGCTTTCTGCCCGCTGAACGCCGTGGGCGGGTGGTCCGGCGCTGCGTTCCTGCGGAGTCCTGCGGGGGCACACCGACACGTCCCCTCCTGTCGTCGGGCGTGTGACGGCCGGTGCACCATGATCTTGTGAGCCATACGGAGACCGTGTCCACCGAAACCGGCGATGCCCGCATCACCTGGCATGTCGCTGATCAGCCTCGTCTCGTGCTCGCCGTCGGTCATGGGGCCGGGGGCGGCATCGAGACTCGCGATCTGCAGGCCCTCGCGCGGGTCCTGCCGGGGTGCGGCGTGAGCGTTGCGCTTGTCGAGCAGCCTTGGCGCGTTGCCGGGAAGAAGGTCGCCCCCGCGCCCAAGACGCTTGATGCGGGGTGGCGTGGTCTGTGGCCCGCGCTTGCCGAGGAAGGGCTTCCGGTCATTGCCGGAGGGCGCAGCGCCGGGGCCCGCGTCGCCTGCCGGACCGCCGGGGAGTTGGGGGCCGTCGCTGTGCTCGCCCTCAGTTTCCCGCTTCATCCGCCCGGCAGGCCCGAGAAGTCCCGGGCTGATGAGCTGGTGGGGGTCGGCGTGCCGACGTTGGTTGTCCAGGGGGGTAATGATCCGTTCGGCAAGCCCGGGGAGTTTCCGGAGGCTGGTGGGTTTCAGCTCGTCGAAGTTCCTTACGGGGATCATTCGTTCGGTGTTCCCAAGCGGGCGCCCGTGGGGGAGAGCGAGACCCTGGACGTCATCACCGGTGGTGTCGTCGCGTGGGTTGCGTCACTTCCGTAACGCGGGAATGTCCTGTGCGGGGCGTGTGTTGTCGGAAGCGTCGGTGACACTGCGTACGAGAGGAAGTCCGCCGCATGGGTTCGACCATCTGCCCGGGCCGCGCCACCACTCCTGAGCTGGAGTGGAGCGTGCTGAGTGCGGCCAAGACCGCTCCCATTCGGGCGGCGGGCGGACCGGATCGTCGTCTATCCTCCGATTCGGGCGGGACCTTCCCGGGTCTCGCGACGTCTTCGGAGGAGGTGGGTCCGGTCACAGGGACCGACGCAGGGACCGAGCACGGCCAGGCGGACGAGCGCCCGGAGCCCGCGGAGAGCGCCGCCGAGCGCAGCGCTCGCTTCGAGCGGGACGCTCTGGAGTTCCTCGACCAGATGTACTCGGCCGCGCTGCGCATGACGCGCAATCCGGCGGACGCCGAGGATCTGGTGCAGGAGACGTACGCCAAGGCGTACGCGTCCTTCCACCAGTTCCGCGAGGGGACCAACCTCAAGGCCTGGCTGTACCGGATCCTGACGAACACCTTCATCAACTCGTACCGCAAGAAGCAGCGCGAGCCCCAGCGCAGCGCTGCCGAGGAGATCGAGGACTGGCAGCTGGCGCGTGCCGAGTCGCACATGTCCACCGGTCTGCGCTCGGCCGAGTCGCAGGCGCTCGATCACCTGCCCGACTCCGACGTGAAGCGGGCCCTGCAGGCGATCCCCGAGGAATTCCGCATCGCGGTCTATCTCGCCGACGTAGAGGGCTTTGCGTACAAGGAGATCGCGGACATCATGGGAACACCCATCGGTACGGTGATGTCCCGGCTGCACAGGGGGCGTCGCCAGCTGCGCGGCATGCTCGAGGACTACGCCCGTGACCGCGGGCTCGTCCCGGCCGGCGCCGGAGAGTCGAACGAAGCGAAAGGCTCGGGCTCATGAGCTGCGGAGAGCCGCACGAGACGGACTGCAGTGAGGTCCTCGACCATCTCTATGAGTTTCTTGACCGAGAGATGCCGGACTCCGACTGCACCAAGTTCGAGGTGCACTTCGAGGAGTGCTCCCCGTGCCTGGAGAAGTACGGCCTGGAGCAGGCCGTGAAGAAGCTGGTCAAGCGGTGCTGCGGGCATGACGACGTACCCGCCGACCTGCGGGCCAAGGTCATGGGGCGGATCGATCTGATCCGTTCCGGGCAGCCCGCCTCCCCGGCCTCCGAAGAGGGCACCTCCTCGATCGGCTGAGGAGTGGCTGGTGTTTGCGATGTGACCCGTGCGTCCGGGTGGCGTGAACTTCCGTTGCTTGTACGGGAGTTCCTGTTTCCCTACGTTCACTCGAACGTGCTAATCGGTGCCTTCGCGCCGCTCTGACCCCTGCGCGCCCTCCTATCCTCCCTGAATTGGTCTTCACAGGGGGGACGGGGAGGGGTGGGCATGCGGTCGGTACCGCCGGTGGCCCGTGTGTTCGTTCTGCTGACCGGCGGTGGGGCTGTCGCGTGTATCGCGCCCGTCTTCCTCGATGACACCGCCTGGGGCGTCGTCGCGTTGCTCGCCTGTGTGTATGCCGGGTGTGAGCAGGTCGGGCGGTGCCGTGTTCTTGGGCGGCGGGCTCCCGCGGGGATGGGGACCTTCTTTCCCGTGCTCCTCGCAGGAGCGTTTCTGCTGCCTGCCTCCGCCGCTGCGCTCGTCGTCGTGCCCGGGGCCCTCCTCGTACGGGTGGACCGGCGGCCCGCCGCCCTGCGGCGGCTCTGGCGGGGCGCTCAGCTCGTGCTGGGCATCTGGGCGGCCGCCCGGGTGTTCGCGGTGCTTGGCGGGCCGGACGCCGTCTCCGGGGGGCGTCTGTCGTACGCGCTCTCGCCCGCTGCCGCCGGTGTGCTCGTCTTCTGCGCAGTACTTACTGTGCTCGACGGGTTCATCCTCGCCCTTGCCGAGCGTGTGCCCCTGTCGGCCGCCTGGCGCGGGCTCTTCCTGCGGTCCCTCGCGCCCGTCGGCGTGCACGGGCTCGCCGGGCTGCTTATGGCCGTCCTGTGGGCCAGTCCGTACGGGGCCGTGGCCGCGCTGCTCGTGCTGCTGCCCATGTACATCTCCTGCTGGGTGTTCGCCCAGTACCAGCGTGAGAGCGCCGCCCACCAGGCCACCATCCGGGCGCTCGTCCAGGCCGTCGACATCAAGGACGGCTACACGCGCGGGCACAGCGAGCGCGTCGGGCAGGCGTCCATGATGATCGCCCGCGAGCTGGGGATGGCCGACGAGCGCGTCGAGATCCTGCGGTTCGCCGGGATCCTGCACGACGTGGGCAAGCTCGGGGTGCCGACCCGGCTGCTGCGGAAGGACGGGCCCCTCACGCCCGAGGAGCGCGAGATCATCCAGCTGCACCCCGAGTACGGGCACGAGATCGTGCGCGGGATCGGGTTCCTGGGGGAGGCGCGCGCCGCGATCCTCCACCACCATGAGCGGCTCGACGGCAGCGGGTACCCCTACGGGCTCGCCGGGGCGCAGATCCCCGAGTTCGCGCGCGTGGTCGCGGTGGCCGACGCCTTCGACGCCATGACCTCCACGCGTACGTACTCGCGGGCGCGGCCCGTGCCGGTCGCACTGGCGGAGCTGGAGCGGTGCGCCGGGTCGCAGTTCGACCCGGTGATGGTGCGGGCCCTGGTCGATGTCCTGGGCAGGGAGGGCTGGCACCCCGTGGTCACCGCCGACGAGGGCACGGTCCCCGCCGCCCGCCGTGCGGGCGTGGCCGCGCCGGGGGCGGCCTCCCGGTGACGCGGTCCGGTTCCGGGCGTCCTCCCATGGTGGCCGGCCTCTACGCGGCTGCGGGCCTGCTCACGCTGGTCGCCCTTGCGTCCACCACCCGGCACGGGCTCGACCGGCCCGGGGTCGCGCTCGCCTTCGGGCTGCTCATCGTCGTGGGGGAGCTGGCGCGATGGGGCGGGGGCGGGGACCGGGAGCCCGCGCCCCTCGGCGCCGCCGGGGCGCTCGCGTACGCGCTGCTCGGGCAGGCGGGCGGGGAGCCGTCCCAGCACGGGGTGGCGCAGGTCGTCGCCATCACCGTCGCGGGCACGCTGCTCGGCTGCGTGCCGCACATCGCCAGGGGGCGCGGGCCCGCGCTCGACCACATGGCGCGGCGCGTGCTGAGCGTCGCCTTCGCCGCCGTCTGCTTCCAGCCGCTCTACAACGAAGGGGTGGTCCAGCGGTGGGTCGGCGGCGGGGCGTACTACGCGCTGCTCGTCGCCGGGCTGCTCGCGCTCACCGCGCTGTGCGACGCCGTGCTCGCCGCCGCCATCGCGCACGCGCGCACGCGCTGGCCGTTCGGACCGCTGCTCCGCGACGAACTGCGGGCCATGCTCGGCATCGGCTCCGCCGTCTGCGCGACCGGGGCCGTCATGGCGCTCGCCGTCGGCGTGGCCGGGCTGTGGGCGCTGCCCGTCATCAGCCTTCCGCTGCTCCTCACCCAGCTGGCGTTCCGGCGCTACGCCGCCGTGCGGGCCACGTACCGGCAGACCATCACCTCGCTCGCCCGCGCTACCGAGATCGCCGGGTACACGCCGCACGGGCACGCCCTGCGGGTCGCCGCGCTCAGCCGGTCCGTCGGGCGTGAGCTGGGGCTCTCCGAGCCGGACCTGACCGTTCTGGAGTACGCGGCCCTGATGCACGACATCGGGCAGCTCTCGCTCGTCGACCCGGTCGCGCAGGGGGCCACGGCGGCGCTGCCGACCGCACAGCAGCGCCGTATCGCCCTGCTCGGCGGCGCCGTCGTACGGCAGACGGGGGTGGACGCCCAGGTCGCCGTGGTGGTGGAGCGGCAGGCCGACCCGTACCGTGAACAGCCGCTGCCCGCACGGATTGTGCGGACAGCGAACGCGTACGACGAGATGGCCAGGGAAGAGGGCCCTCAAGGTCCGCTCGCGGCCCTGGAACGGCTGCGTCTCGGCACGGGCCGGGACTACTCGTCCGAGGTCGTGGAGGCGCTGGCCAGGGTGGTGGCGCACCCCGGTCTGAGTCCGGGGTCGGCTGGGTAACCCATGGGTAATGAGCGAGCGTCCGACCGTACGTGGTTGGATGCGAAGAAGAGGGTGTTCCGGGGGCACGGGCCTCGAGTATCGGCAGGCGGGAATCGTGAGGATCTTCGGCAAGGGACGACACCGGCCCTCCGCCTCATGGCGGCAGGCCACAGATCGCGCGTTCACGCTGATCGGCGACGGCCGCTACGAGGACGCGGGGGCGCTGCTCACGCGCGCCGCCGATCTGGAGCCCTGGCTGTCCGAGTCCTGGTTCAACCTCGCGCTGCTGCACAAGTTCCGGCACGACTGGGAGCAGGCCCGCACGACCGGCCTGCGCGCCGTCGCCCTGCTGGAGCGCGAGACCGGCGCCCCCGACTGGTGGAACGTCGGGATCGCCGCGACCGCTCTGCAGGACTGGCCGCTGGCCCGGCGGGCCTGGCAGGCGTACGGGCTGAAGGTGCCCGGGGGCGCCGCCGCCGCGGGTGAGCCGACCGGGATGGACCTGGGCAGCGCCGCCGTCCGGCTGTCGCCCGAGGGTGAGGCCGAGGTCGTGTGGGGGCGCAGGCTCGACCCCGCGCGGATCGAGGTGCTCTCCATCCCGCTGCCCTCTTCGGGGCGGCGCTGGGGCGAGGTCGTGCTCCACGACGGCGTGCCGCACGGGGAGCGGACCACCGCGGCCGGGCACTCGTACCCCGTCTTCGACGAGATCGAGCTGTGGGCGCCCTCGCCGGTGCCAACCTGGGTGGTGCTTCTGGAGGCCGCCACCGAGTCCGACCGGGACGCGCTGGAGCGGCTCGCGGCCGACGCCGGGTTCGCAGCGGAGGACTGGTCGTCGTCGGTGCGGCTGCTCTGCCGGATGTGCTCCGAGTCGCGGATGCCGTCCGACGAGGGGGACGGGCAGCACCTCGATCCGCACGATCACAGTGAGCCGGGGCATCCCGGGCCGCTGGGGCATCGGACGGACGGGCAGTTGTGGGTGCCGGAGCGCGAGTGCGGGGTGGCTGCGCCGGCTTCGTTGGTTCGGGGGTTGCTGGACGGGTGGGTTGCGGACTCGCCCGATTCGCGTGACTGGCGGGATCTTGAAGAGGTCTGTTGAGGTGAGCTGCCGGCCGCCGGTCGTGGTGGGCTGAGCGCGCCGTTCCCCGCGCCCCTGGCGGGGCGGTCCTCAGCGGGGCCGCCAGGGTTCCCCGTACCCTGTAAGGGTTTCCCCGTACATTCCAGGAAGGCATACCTCGGTCATGGCCCAGCAGGACACCGATCAGCAGCGCGCGGGCGTGCTCCCCGTGGACGACGAGGGCTTCGTCATCGACACCGAGGAGTGCGAGGCCCGCGAGGCGGCCTACCGGGAGCGGGGGACGTCGCGGCCGATCACCGTCGTCGGCAACCCCGTCCTGCACAAGGAGTGCAAGGACGTGACCGAGTTCGACGACGAGCTCGCCGCCCTGGTCGACGACATGTTCGCCAGCCAGCGCACCGCCGAGGGCGTCGGTCTCGCCGCCAACCAGATCGGGGTCGACCGCAAGGTCTTCGTCTACGACTGCCCGGACGACGAGGGCGTGCGCCACACCGGCGTCGTCTGCAACCCGGTCCTGCGCGAGCTGCCCGCGGACCAGCGCCGGCTCGACGACTCCAACGAGGGCTGTCTGTCCGTGCCGACGGCGTACGCCGAGCTCGCGCGCCCCGACTACGCGGTGGTGACCGGGCAGGACGAGAAGGGCAACCCCATCACGGTGCGCGGCACCGGGTACTTCGCGCGCTGCCTCCAGCACGAGACGGACCACCTGTACGGGTACCTCTACATCGACCGCCTGTCGAAGCGGGAGCGCAAGAACGCCCTGAAGCAGATGGAGGAGGGCACCCCGCGCTACCCTGTGGTTCCCAACAGCTGAGACGCCGTTGGACAGTTGAGCGCCGAGCGGCGCCCGGTACGGATGTTTCCGAGCCGGGCGCCGCTCTTGTGTGCGCCCGCGCTCACATTCGTACGCCCGGGTGTGCGAACAGGACCGGCCGATCGTGACCCATATTCAGACATGTAAGGGGACGATTCCGGCGACTGGGGGTAGTGAGGGGAGCAAATCCATTCCCAGAACGGTCAGTTGTAGTGCTGAATAGAAAGCGCGGGGATACGCAACGGCGCGCGCCCGGCATCGCGGGAGGGGCGCACGCCATCAGGCGGCAGAGAGGGGTTTGTTCGTGCCTGCTTATCCAGAGACAGCGGTCCCACCGGCGCTGGCGCTACCGGTGATCGAGGACGCGTTTCCTCGCAATCTGCACCCCTATTGGCCGAGGCTCCAGGAGACAACGCGGGCCTGGCTGCTCGAAAAGCGTCTGATGCCCGCCGACAAGGTGGAGAAATATGCCGACGGTCTGTGCTACACGGACTTGATGGCGGGCTACTACACGGACGCACCGGACGACGTGCTCGCCGCCATATGCGACTACAGCGCGTGGTTCTTCGTCTGGGACGACCGCCACGACCGCGACGTGATCCACGGCCGGACGGCCAACTGGCGGCGGCTCGCGGTCGAGCTGCACGCGGCGACCGAGGCCCCACAGCTGCACCTGAACCACAAGGACCCCGTGGTCGCGGGGTTCGCCGAGAGCGTCGGCCGGCTCTACGGCACGCTGGGCCGGACGTGGAACGCCCGGTTCGCCCGCCACTTCCACGTGGTGATCGACGCGTACGACCAGGAATTCCACAACCGAATGACGGGCACTGTCCCGTCGGTCGACGAATACATCGCACTGCGCCGCAATACGTTCGCGCACTGGATCTGGCTCGACCTGCTCGAGCTGAGCGCCCAGTACGAACTCCCGGGCTGGGTGCGGAAGAACGAGGCGTATCGCCGCGCGGCGCTCGCCTGCCAGGATTTCGCGGCCTGGTACAACGACCTGTGCTCATTGCCCAAGGAAATCGCGGGCGAGGAATTGCACAACCTCGGGATAAGCCTCATCAAACACGAGGGGCTTTCTCTTCGGCAGGCGACGGAGGAAGTGCGGCGCAGAGTCGAGGGGACCATCGACGACTTCATCGCCGCGGAGGCGGAGGTGGAACAGCTCGCGGTCGCCACGGAGAATATCGGCGCCCACGGCAAGGACCTCGCGAGGGCTTTACGGTCGTGCGTGGGCAATATGCGGAACTGGTTCAGTTCCGTGTACTGGTTCCACCACGAGTCGGGGCGGTACGCGGTCGACAGCTGGGACGACCGGGCGACCCCGCCCTACGTCACGGACGTCGAGCCGGTCGAACAGACGGACCAAGTGGGAGAGTGCGCATGACCGTCGAGTCGACCCTGCCGGCGCCCTCGTCGCCCGGCGCGGAGCCGGGGCGCCCCCCACTCGCCCCGGGTGGCGCGCCGCTGCTCGGCCACGCCTGGAACCTGCTGCGCGACCCGCTCGGCTTCCTGACGCGGCTGCGCGACGGCGGCGACGTGGTCCGGCTGAAGCTGGGCCCGAGGACGGCGTACGCGGTGTGCGACCCCGAACTGGTCGCCACGCTGCTCAAGAGCCCGGACTTCCTGGTCGGAGGCCCGCTCTGGGAGACCATGGGCGTCCTGCTCGGCAAGGGCGTGGCGACCAGCAACGGGCCGCTGCACCGGCGCCAGCGCCGCGCCGTCCAGCCCGCGTTCCGCAGGGAGCGGATCCACGCGTACGCGGCCGTGATGGAGGAGGAGGCGCGGGCGATGGCCGCCCGCTGGAGCGACGGGCAGCACGTCGACATCGCGGCCGAGGTGTTCCGCACGGCGACCCGGATCGTGGCCCGGTCCGTGCTCCACATCGAGTCCGTCGACGAGCGCGCCGACCGGCTGAGCGCGGCGCTGCACACCGTGTTCGAGGGCCTGTACCGCAGGATGGTGCTTTCCTTCGGGCCGCTGTACCGGCTGCCGACCCCGGCCAACCGGCGATTCGAGAACGCGCTGGCCGATTTGCATCGCCTGGTCGATGAGATCGTGGCCGAGCGAAGGGCGTCGGGCAGCAATCCGGGTGACCTTCTCGCGGCTCTGCTCGAGGACCGCGACGAGAATGGTGAAACCGTCAACGAGCAAGAGGTGCACGACCAAGTCGTCTCCCTCGTCGTGGCCGGTGCCGAGAATGTCGCGAAGACGCTGACGTGGGTGTTCCAGCTTCTCGCCGAACACCCGGAGGCGGAAAAGCGGTTGTACACGGAGGTTGAATCCGTGACGGGTGGCGGACCGGTCGCTTTCGGTGACGTCAAAGAACTCGCATATATGCGGAATCTGCTCACCGAGTCGATGCGGATTCGGCCCGCTGTCTGGATTCTGACGCGGCTCGCCGCCGTCGACACGACGCTCGGTGGATATCGCATTCCCGCCGGGTCGGACATCGTCTACAGCCCGCTGGCCATGCAGCGCGACCCCCGCGCGTTCGCCGACCACCTCGCCTTCGACCCCGACCGGTGGCTGCCCGAGCGCGCCGCGGACGTCACACCCGCGGCGCACGCCCCCTTCAGCGTCGGCAACCGCAAGTGCCCCGGCGACCACTTCAGCATGGCCGAACTGTCGATCATCCTGGGCACGGTGGTCTCGCGCTGGCGGCTCGTGCCGACCGACGAGACGGACAGCACGGCCCGTATCGGGATCACGCTCCAGCCGAAGCGGGCCGTACTGCGGGTGGAGGCGCGGGGCTAGCCGGGACAGGCCCTAGCCGGCCAGGCGTACACGGAAGGTCCTCCTGAAGGCGTTGGGCGTCGTGCCCAGCGCTTTCATGAACTGGTGGCGCATCGCCGCCGCGTTGCCGAACCCGGCGCGCGCGGCGATGGCGTCCACCGTCTCGTCCGTCCGCTCCAGCAACTCCTGGGCGAAGAGCACCCGTTGGCGAAGCAGCCAGCGGTACGGCGTCGTGCCCGTCTCCTGCTGGAAGCGGCGGGCGAAGGTGCGCGGTGACATGAGCGCCCGCGCGGCAAGATCCTCCACGGTCACCGGCTCGTCCAGGTGCCGCTCCATCCAGGCGAGGACCTCGCCGACGGTGTCGCAGCGCGTCGCGGGCAGCGGCCGCTCCACGTACTGGGCCTGGCCGCCGTCGCGGTGCGGCGGCACGACCATGCGGCGCGCGACCGCGTTGGCCACCTCGGAGCCGTGCTCGGTGCGCACGATGTGCAGGCAGGCGTCGATCCCGGCCGCCGTGCCCGCGCTGGTGATCACCGAGCCCTCGTCCACGTACAGGACGTCGGGGTCGACCCGGGTGCGCGGATATCTGACGGCGAGATCGTGCGCGTACCGCCAGTGGACCGCGGTCCGGCGGCCGTCGAGCAGTCCGGCCTCGCCGAGCACGAACACCCCCGCGCACAGGCTGAGCACGCGCGCGCCCCGGTCGACCGCCCGGCGCAGCGCGTCGAGCAGCACCGGCGGGTACTGGTCGAAGCGCCGCCCCGCGGAGGGGATCGCGATGAGGTCGGCCTCCTCCAGGCGTTCGAGGCCGTACGGGGTGGAGACCGTCATGCCCGGTACGTGAGTGGTGAGCGAGGGCCCTTCCACGGAGGCGACCGCGAAGTCGTACGCGGGCAGCCCGGAGTCGCTGCGGTCGAGGCCGAACACCTCGCACACGACGCCGAGTTCGAAGGGGTGCACACCGTCGAGCAGCACTGCGGCCACGTTCTTCAGCATGTCTGCCAGTGTGCCGCAGAGCTGGCAGTAATTCGAGGGTCAGTGACAGGACTGCCACTGCCGCGCGGGGCCGGACGGCGGGAGAGTAGAGGACATGAACACAGCGATGAACTACCTCACCGTCCTCTTCGTCTTCCTCCTCCTCGCCGCCCCGTCCCTGTGGGGCGCCGCGCACGACCGCCGGATCGACCGGGAGATCCGGCAGGCCCGGGACGCGCGGGAGAGGGAGAGCCTGACCCGCGGCCCCGAGTACGCGAAGGTCGCGTAAGACCTCGTAGAAGCGCCTAGAAGTCCTCGTCGAAGCCGACCGAGCCCTCGACCGCCACCTGGTACGCCGAGGGCCGGCGCTCGAAGAAGTTCGTCAGCTCCTGGACACCCTGCAGCTCCATGAACGAGAACGGGTTCTCCGAGCCGTAGACCGGCGCGAAGCCGAGCCGCTGGAGCCGCTGGTCGGCCACGCACTCCAGGTACTGCCGCATCGAGTCGGTGTTCATCCCCGGCAGCCCCTCCCCGCACAGGTCACGGCCGAACTGCAGCTCGGCGTCGACCGCCTCCCGCAGCATCGCGGTGACCTGCTCCTCAAGCGCGTCGTCGAAGAGGTCCGGCTCCTCCTTGCGCACCGTGTCGACGACGTCGAAGGCGAAGCTCATGTGCATCGTCTCGTCGCGGAAGACCCAGTTGGTGCCGGTGGCCAGGCCGTGCAGCAGGCCCCGCGAGCGGAACCAGTACACGTAGGCGAAGGCCCCGTAGAAGAACAGGCCCTCGATGCACGCCGCGAAGCAGATCAGGTTGAGCAGGAAGCGGCGGCGGTCCGCCTTGGTCTCCAGGCGGTCGATGGACTCGACCGAGTCCATCCACTTGAAGCAGAACTCCGCCTTCTCCCTGATGGACGGGATGTTCTCCACCGCGGCGAACGCGGCAGCGCGGTCGTCCGGATCGGGCAGATAGGTGTCGAGCAGCGTCAGATAGAACTGGACGTGCACGGCCTCCTCGAAGAGCTGGCGCGAGAGGTAGAGCCGCGCCTCCGGGGAGTTGATGTGCTTGTAGAGGGTGAGCACCAGGTTGTTGGCGACGATCGAGTCGCCCGTCGCGAAGAACGCGACCAGGCGGCCGATCATGTGCTGCTCGCCCGGCGACAGCTTCGCGAGGTCGGCGACGTCGGAGTGGAGGTCGACCTCCTCGACGGTCCAGGTGTTCTTGATCGCGTCGCGGTAGCGCTCGTAGAAGTCCGGGTAGCGCATGGGGCGCAGGGTCAGTTCGAAGCCCGGGTCGAGCAGGTTCTTCGCGGTCTTCTCAGGAGTGGTCGTCATTACTGGCAGGCCTCGCAGGACTCGGGGTTTTCCAGGGAGCAGGCGACGGCGTCGGGCTCGGCCATCTGGACCGGCACCCGGGCAGCGGCCCGCGCGATGCGCGTCGCGGGGCGCGAGCGCAGGTAGTACGTCGTCTTCAGGCCCGACTTCCAGGCGTACGCGTACATCGAGGAGAGCTTGCCGATGGTCGGCGTCTCCAGGAACAGATTCAGGGACTGGGCCTGGTCGAGGAACGGCGTGCGGGCCGCCGCCATGTCGATGAGCCCGCGCTGCGGCAGCTCCCACGCCGTGCGGTACAGCGCGCGGACCCCCTCGGGCACCCAGGTGAAGCCCTGCACCGAGCCGTTCGACTCGCGCAGCGCCTCGCGGGTCTGCGCGTCCCAGACGCCGAGCCGCTTGAGCTCGTCGACCAGGTAGGAGTTGACCTGGAGGAACTCGCCGGAGAGCGTCTCGCGCTTGAACAGGTTGGAGACCTGCGGCTCGATGCACTCGTAGACGCCCGCGATGGAGGCGATCGTCGCGGTCGGCGCGATGGCGAGGAGCAATGAGTTGCGCATGCCGACGGCGGCGATCCGTTCCCGCAGCGCGGCCCACCGCTCCGGCCAGGTCACCTGCGCGTCGGGGTAGTGGTCGGGGTGCAGGACTCCGCGCGCGGTGCGGGTCTTCTCCCAGGCGGGCAGCGGGCCGTTGCGCTCGGCCAGGTCGGCGGAGGCCTCGTACGCGGCGAGCATGATGCGCTCGGCAAGGCGCGTCGAAAGTGCTTTCGCCTGCGGCGAGTCGAAGGGCAGGCGCAGCTTGAAGAAGACGTCCTGGAGGCCCATCGCGCCGAGGCCGACCGGGCGCCAGCGGGCGTTGGAGCGGCCCGCCTGCTCGGTCGGGTAGAAGTTGATGTCGACGACGCGGTCGAGGAAGGTGACGGCGGTGCGGACCGTCTCGTCGAGCCGCTCCCAGTCGATGTCTCCGTCGACGACGAAGGCGCCCAGGTTGACCGACCCCAGATTGCAGACAGCGGTCTCCCCGTCGTCCGTCACCTCCAGGATCTCCGTGCACAGGTTCGAGGAGTGGACGGTGTGGCCGGGCTCCGCGGTCTGGTTGGCGGTGCGGTTGGCGGCGTCCTTGAAGGTCAGCCAGCCGTTGCCGGTCTGCGCGAGGGTGCGCATCATGCGGCCGTACAGCTCGCGCGCGGGGATCGTCTTCTGCGCCTTGCCGTCGGCCTCGGCAGCGCGGTACGCGGCGTCGAACTCGGCGCCCCACAGGTCCACGAGGTCGGGCACGTCGGCCGGGGAGAACAGCGACCAGGGGCCGTCGTCGGCGACGCGGCGCATGAACTCGTCGGGGATCCAGTGCGCCAGGTTGAGGTTGTGGGTGCGGCGCGCGTCCTCGCCGGTGTTGTCGCGCAGCTCCAGGAACTCCTCGATGTCGGAGTGCCAGGTCTCCAGGTAGACGGCGGCGGCGCCCTTGCGGCGCCCGCCCTGGTTCACGGCGGCGACCGACGCGTCCAGCGTCTTCAGGAACGGCACGATGCCGTTGGAGTGCCCGTTGGTGCCCCGGATCAGCGAACCCCGGCTGCGGATGCGGGAGTAGGAGAGTCCGATGCCGCCGGCGTGCTTGGAGAGGCGGGCCACCTGGTGGTAGCGGTCGTAGATCGAGTCCAGCTCGTCGAGCGGGGAGTCGAGCAGGTAGCAGCTCGACATCTGCGGGTGACGGGTGCCGGAGTTGAAGAGGGTGGGGGAGGAGGGGAGGTAGTCCAGGCGGCTCATGAGGCCGTAGAGGTCGGCGACCTCGCCCAGGGCGCGCACGGAATCGTCCTCGGCCAGACCGGTGGCCACGCGCAGCATGAAGTACTGCGGCGTCTCGATGACCTGGCGGGTGATCGGGTGGCGCAGCAAGTAACGGCTGTGCAGGGTGCGCAGGCCGAAGTAGCCGAAGCGGTCGTCGGCGCCGGTGTCGATGAGCGCGTCGAGCCGCGTCGCGTGTACGCGGGCGAACTCGGCGGTGCGGTCGGCGATCAGGCCCTCCCGGTGGCCGACCGCGATCGACCCCGTGAAGGAGGTGACCCCCTGCGTGGCTGCCTCGGCGGCGATGGTGAGCGTGAGCAGGCGGGCGGCGAGCCGGGAGTAGACCGGGTCCTCGGAGATCAGCCCGGCGGCGGCCTCGGTGGCCAGCTCGCGCAGCTCGGCCTCGTCGGCGCGGGCGCTGCGGCCGCGCAGCGCGGCGGCGGCGACGCGGCCGGGGTCGGCGCCCGGGAGGTCGGCGGTCAGCTCGGTCAGGGTGCGCAGCAGCGCGGTGCCCGGAGCGTCCTGCTCTTCTGCGGCTGAGACCGGTTCGGCGGGCGGCGCGATGGTCACTGGGGGCTCTCCCTCGCTCGGCTCGGGGCCTTGCGGGGAGGAGTGGCTCGGGCGCGCACGCAGGGGGGCGCCGTCGTCACCGGCCCATTCCGCGAGGCCCGGACGTCATCTCCGTCCGGGCCGGACGGCTCGGACGGGCTGCGGCAGGTCGTCGGACTCACGCGGGCGCGGCGGTATGCGCGCTACGTTCACCGTTGCGGGACAGTTCCGGATTTGCACCGGATTCCCCTGCGGCTGCAGCGAGAGCGAGCATACATGTTGTGCCGGGTGCGAGTGACGGGCCCATATCTTGTGTCGGCCGTGTCGTTCAGCGGCACGTACGAGGACGGGCCCCTCCGCGCAAGCAGAGGGGCCCGTCCTAAGGAACGTACGACTGGATCAGTGGCCGGAGCCCGCCCCCACGACCGGGAGGTCCGTCTGCACGCCCTTGTCGCCGGCGTCGGCCGTGTAGTCGCCGGGCGACGTCTCGTCGATGCCCTCGGGGGCCTTCGCCGCCCTCAGGACGAAGGTCAGGACGACGGTCACGATCACGTTCATCACGAACGCCGTCAGACCGATGTACCCGATCTCCCCGATGCCGGGAATCTCCTTCGAGGACCCGCCGAAGTGCGCCTGCGTCGGCGACGCCACCCCGTACGCGGCGAGCGTGCCGTACACCATGCCGACCGCCCAGCCCGCGATCAGCGCCCAGCGGTGGAACCAGCGGGTGAAGAGGCCGCCGACCAGCGCCGGCATGGTCTGCAGGATCCAGATGCCGCCGAGGAGCTGGAAGTTGATGGCGACGGTCTTGTCCATGGTGAGGACGAAGACGAGCGCGCCCACCTTCACGAGCAGCGACACGAGCTTGGAGACCTTGGTCTCCTGCGCCGGGGTCGCGTCGGGCTTGATGAAGTCCTTGTAGATGTTGCGCGTGAAGAGGTTCGCCGCGGCGATGGACATGATGGCCGCGGGCACGAGCGCGCCGATGCCGATGGCGGCGAACGCGACACCCGTGAACCAGTCGGGGAACATGTCCTCGAACAGCTGCGGGATCGCCAACTGCCCGTTCTGCACCTTGATCCCGGCCGCGATCGCCATGAACCCGAGCAGCGCGAGCAGGCCCAGCATGAGCGAGTACAGCGGCAGGATCGTGGTGTTGCGGCGGATCACGTCACGGCTCTTGGAGGAGAGCGTCGCGGTGATCGAGTGCGGGTACATGAACAGCGCGAGCGCCGAGCCGAGCGCGAGCGTCGCGTACGTCCAGTGGCCCGCCTCGCCCGGCGCGAGCGCCCCGACGGGTTTCCCTGTCGCCGGATTGAGCTGCTCGAACTTCTCGCCCGCCGCGGCGAAGATGTCGTCGAAGCCGCCCAGCTTGATCGGGATGTAGATGATGGCGACCGCGATGACGAGGTAGATCAGACCGTCCTTGACGAACGCGATCAGCGCGGGGGCGCGCAGGCCCGAGGAGTACGTGTACGCCGCGAGGACGCCGAAGGCGATGAGGAGCGGCAGGTCCTTGATGAACCAGTTGGTGTTCTCGCCGCCGCCGACGCCCATGACGTCGAGCACGGCCTGGATGCCGACGAGCTGGAGCGCGATATACGGCATCGTGGCGAGGATGCCGGTGATCGCGACGGCGAGGGAGAGGCCCTTGGAACCGAAGCGGCCGCGTACGAAGTCCGAGGTCGTGACGTACCCGTGGCGGTGCGAGACCGACCACAGGCGCGGCAGGAACGTGAAGATCAGCGGGTAGACCAGGATCGTGTACGGCACGGCGAAGAAGCCGGACGCGCCCGCCGCGTAGATCGCCGCGGGGACGGCGACGAAGGTGTACGCCGTGTAGAGATCGCCGCCGAGCAGGAACCAGGTGATCCAGGTGCCGAACGAGCGCCCGCCGAGGCCCCATTCGTCGAGCGAGTCGGTCTCGGAGCGGCGCCAGCGCGCGGCGAGGAAGCCCATGACCGTGACGGCCACGAAGAAGATGATGAAGACGGTGAGCGCGACACCGTTGACGCCGTCGTTCATCGCTGCCCCTCCGATTCCTGAGCGGAGCGGACGGCCGAGTCCCTGCGACCGCGCTGGTCACGCTGCCAGAGCTGGTACGCGATCATCGTGAGCCCGGTCGAGATCAGCACCCAGAGCATCTGGTACCAGTAGAAGAACGGGATGCCGATGAAGGTCGGGTCGATCTTCGAGTAGGAGCTGACCCAGAGCATCGCCACGAACGGTGCGACCAGGCACAGCCCGATGACCACGCGGACCGGTGTCACCACCGGTCTTGCTGCTTTGTTCGCCACTTCCGGCGCATCGGACATCTCGGGCTCCGTCCCCTCGCTGATCCCACTTATCTCACGCTTAACGTGCGGGAAATCTAGTGCGAGAGTCTTGGTCTTTGGAACCCCTGTCCGGATAACGGACGAGACCCTTCCGGTCCGCCGACGGGTGATCGTCAGTCGATGGGGCGCTTGAGGCGCGCCACGAACTTGTACCGGTCGCCCCGGTACACCGAGCGCACCCACTCCACCGGCTGCGCCGAGCCGTCGATCGAGTGGCGGGAGAGCATCAGCATCGGCAGGCCGACGTCGGTGCCGAGCAGTCCGGCCTCGCGCGGGGTGGCGAGGGAGGTCTCGATGGTCTCCTCGGCCTCGGCGAGATGGACGTCGTAGACCTCGGCGAGGGCCGTGTAGAGAGAGGTGTACTTGACGAGCGATCTGCGCAGCGCCGGGAAGCGCTTGGCGGAGAGGTGCGTCGTCTCGATGGCCATGGGCTCGCCGCTGGCCAGGCGCAGGCGTTCGATACGCAGGACGCGGCCGCCGGCGGAGATGTCGAGGAGCTGGGCGAGGGTGTCGTCGGCGGTGACGTAGCCGATGTCGAGCAGCTGCGAGGTCGGCTCCAGGCCCTGGGCCCGCATGTCCTCGGTGTAGGAGGTGAGTTGCAGCGCCTGGGAGACCTTGGGCTTGGCGACGAAGGTGCCCTTGCCCTGGATGCGCTCCAGGCGGCCCTCGACGACCAGCTCCTGGAGGGCCTGGCGGACGGTGGTGCGGGAGGTGTCGAACTCGGCGGCGAGCGTGCGCTCCGGCGGCACCGGCGTGCCCGGCGGCAGGGTCTCCGTCATGTCGAGCAGATGCTTCTTCAGGCGGTAGTACTTGGGCACGCGTGCGGTACGGACGGGCGCCCCGCTCTCGTTCTCCGCACTGCTCACGTCGGTGCTCATGCTCCGCCTTCCCGGCTCCGGTGCCGACGCGGCCGACGTACCCATCGGCCACGGCTCACATCGTGGCACGGCTCGCTCCGGGGGACTCCCCGTACGCTCCGTGATCCCTCCTTATACCGCCCGCTGACTCTCTGGTCTAGTCCACGCACCCTCGGATGGGAGCGGTCCCCCGAACCGCCCAACGCCCTTGTCTCGACGGGCGGGTGTCGTTCCGATAACGGACGCACAGGTCTTTCTCAGCCACCCTTGACACCTCTATTGGTCTGGGCCAAGCTCCCCGTACTGGTCTACACCATTAAACGGAGACCGGGTCCCAGTCCCACGAAGCACTGCTCGTCGTATGCGTCGCTGTGGGTGGGGGGTTGCTGGCATCCCTGAGGAGGGTGACGTGAAGCGCAAGCTCATTGCGGCCATCGGCGTCGCGGGCATGTTGGTCTCGATCGCGGCCTGTGGCAGTGACGACGACAAGGACAGCGGGAGCAAGGCGGGGGCGGACGGGTACAAGGGGCAGACGCTGACCGTCTGGACCATGTCCGGCTCCAACCCGCCGGAGTGGACCAAGAAGGTCACCGCCGAGTTCGAGAAGAAGACCAAGGCGAAGCTGGACATCCAGGTCCAGGAGTGGAACGGCATCCAGCAGAAGGTCACCACGGCCCTCTCGGAGTCCAACCCGCCGGACGTCCTGGAGATCGGCAACACGCAGACACCTGCGTACGCCAAGACCGGCGGTCTCGCCGAGCTGTCCGACCTCAAGAGCGAGATCGGCAAGGACTGGGCCGACGCGGTCAACGAGCCGGCCGTCTACGAGGGCAAGCAGTACGCGCTGCCGTGGTACTTCGGCAACCGCACGGTCATGTACAACAAGAAGATCTGGAAGCAGGCCGGCATCACGGAGACGCCGAAGACCCGCGCCGAGCTCTTCGCCGACCTCAAGAAGATCGGCGAGAAGACCAAGGCCGAGCCGCTCTACCTGCCGGGCCAGAACTGGTACTTCTTCGACGGCCTCCTCGTCGGCCAGGGCGTCGAGCCCGTGAAGCAGGACGGCGACAAGTGGGTCTCCAACCTCGGTGACCCGAAGGTCGCCAAGGCGATGGACATCTACAAGCAGTACCAGGCCTTCTCCAAGGCGCCCAAGGACAAGGACGAGGCCACGCCGCAGCAGGCCACGATCTTCGGCAAGGGCAACACCGGCGCGATCATCGCCATGGGCTACGAGGCCGGCACCGCGCTGCAGGCCAAGAAGCTCAAGGCGGAGGACATCGGCTTCTTCACCATCCCCGGTGAGACGGCCGACAAGCCCGAGGGCGTCTTCCTCGGCGGCTCCAACCTCGCCGTCGCCGCGGGCTCCAAGAAGCAGGACCTCGCCAAGGAGTTCCTGAAGGTCGCGCTCTCCGTCGAGAACGACGGCCAGCTGGTCAAGGAGGCCGGCTGGGTGCCGAAGTCCCCGGCCCTGGAGTCCTACGCCAAGGACCAGCCGGCCGCGCAGGCCGGTGCCCCCGCCGCCGCCAAGTCCGGCGGCACCACCCCGCTGATCCCGGAGTGGGCGCCGGTGGAGAACCCGCCGAACCCGATCAAGACCTACATGACCGCGGTCCTGAACGGTAAGTCCCCCGCCGCCGCCGCCAAGCAGGTCGAGGGCGAGCTCAACAAGCGGCTGAGCCAGCAGCAGTAGTCGCCCGGGCCGGGGCGGCGGAACGGGTCCCGACCCGGGCCGCCGCCCCGGCCCGACGCATCGTCCAGTCACGGCTTTGGAAGAGATGGCGAGCATGGCAGTGCAGACCAACCCGGCGGACGCGGTCGACAAGATCGCGCCCGGCGGGCAGCGCAGCGGTCGCGCACCCGGACCGCGGGGGGAGAAGCGGAAGGGCGCGGCGAACACCGTCCCGTACCTGCTGCTGCTCCCCGCCCTCCTGGTGACGGCGATCTTCCTCGGCTGGCCCCTGGTGAAGGACGGCTTGCTGTCGTTCCAGAACCTCAACATGGGCCAGCTCATCCAGCACGTCACCGAGTGGAACGGCGTAGAGAACTACAAGGAGGTCCTCGGCGGCGAGGACTTCTGGCGCGTCACGCTGCGCTCCACGATCTTCACGGCGATCAACGTCGTCCTGATCATGGTGGCGGGCACCCTCGTCGGGCTGCTGCTCGCGCGTCTCGGCAAGAAGATGCGCCTGACGCTCATGCTGGGCCTCGTCCTGGCCTGGGCCATGCCGCTCGTCGCGTCGTCCACCGTCTACCAGTGGCTGTTCGCGTCCCGCTTCGGCATCGTCAACTGGGTGCTCGACAAGCTCGGCTGGCACTCCATGGCCGACTACAACTGGACCGGCTCGCAGATCTCCACGTTCTTCGTGATCGGCCTGCTGATTGTCTGGGGCTCCATCCCGTTCGTCGCGATCAACCTGTACGCCGCCACGACCACCATCCCGCGCGAGCTGTACGAGGCCGCGGCGCTCGACGGGGCCGGCGCGTGGAAGCAGTTCACCTCGGTGACCTTCCCCTTCCTGCGCCCCTTCCTCTACGCCACGACGTTCCTCGAGGTCATCTGGGTCTTCAAGGCGTTCGTGCAGGTCTTCACCATCAACGAGGGCGGCCCCGACCGGCTCACCGAGACCCTGCCGGTCTACGCGTTCGTCGAAGGCGTCGGCAACCAGCACTACGGCAAGGGCGCCGCGATCGCGATGCTCACCATCGTGGTCATGCTGGTCCTCACCGCGTACTACCTCCGCATCGTTCTCAAGCAAGAGGAGGACGAGTAGTGAAGCGCTCCCTGCTCGGCCGCATCTGGCCCAACGCCACGGCGCTCGTGCTGTTCGTGTTCATGGTCTTCCCCGTGTACTGGATGTTCACGACGGCCTTCAAGCCGACCGCGGACATCGTCACGGACACCCCGGTCTGGTTCCCGACCGACGTCACCTTCGAGCACTTCAGGACGGCCGTCGACGCGCCCGACTTCTGGCAGCTGGTGACCAACTCGATCACCGTCACCGTCTGTGCGGTGCTGCTCTCCCTCGTCATCGCGCTGTGCGCGTCGTTCGCCCTCGCCCGGATGCGGTTCAAGGGGCGCAAGGGCATGATCCTGGTCTTCATGATCGCGCAGATGGCGCCCTGGGAGGTCATGGTCATCGCGATCTACATGATCGTGCGCGACGCCGACATGCTGAACAGCCTCCTCCCGCTGACCCTCTTCTACATGGTGATGGTGCTGCCCTTCACCGTCCTGACGCTGCGCGGCTACGTCGCCGCGGTGCCCAAGGAGCTGGAGGAGTCCGCGATGGTCGACGGGTGCAGCCGCCCGCAGGCCTTCGTCAAGGTCATCCTCCCGCTGCTCGCGCCCGGCCTGATGGCCACCTCGCTCTTCGGCTTCGTCACGGCGTGGAACGAGTTCCCGCTGGTGCTGATCCTGAACAAGGAACCCGGCTCGAAGACCCTCCCTCTCTGGCTGTCGCAGTTCCAGAGCCAGTTCGGGGACGACTGGGGCGCCACCATGGCGGCGGCCTCCCTCTTCGCCATCCCGATCCTCATCGTCTTCGTCTTCCTGCAGCGCAAGGCCGTCAGCGGCCTCACCTCCGGCGCCGTGAAGGGATAACGCCACCGATGACCACTGTCACCAGCGGCACAGACACGCTCACCCGCGACGCGCTCGCCGTCCTCCAGCCCGGCTTCGCCGGCACCACCGCCCCGGACTGGGTGCTGCGCAGCCTCGGCGAGGGCCTCGCCTCGGTCGGCCTGTTCGGCCGCAACATCCAGACACCCGACCAAGTGGCCGCGCTCACCGCCCAGCTGAAGGCGGAGCGCGACGACCTCCTCGTCGCCATCGACGAGGAGAGCGGCGACGTCACCCGCCTCGAGGTCCGTACGGGCTCCTCGTTCCCCGGCAACCACGCGCTCGGCAAGGTCGACGACGTGGAGCTGACCCGCTCCGTCGCCTTCGAGCTCGGCCGGCGGCTCGCCGAGTGCGGCGTCAACCTCAACTGGGCGCCGTCCGCCGACGTCAACGCCAACCCCGACAACCCGGTCATCGGCGTCCGCTCCTTCAGCGCCGACACCGCGCTCGTCGCCCGGCACACCGCTGCCTACGTGGAGGGCATGCAGGCCGCCGGTGTCGCGGCCTGCACCAAGCACTTCCCGGGCCACGGCGACACCGGGGTCGACTCCCACCACGACATGCCGCTCATCGACGTCGGCCTCGACGTCCTGAACGCCCGCGACCTCGCCCCGTTCCGCGCGGCGATCGCGGCGGGCAGCCGCGCCGTGATGAGCGCCCACATCCTGGTCCCGGCCCTCGACGCGGACCGCCCGGCGACCCTCTCCCGCCGCATCCTCACCGGCCTGCTCCGCGAGGAACTCGGCTACGACGGCCTCATCGTCACCGACGGCATCGAGATGCAGGCCATCTCCTCCGCCTACGGGATCGAGCGCGGCAGCGTCCTCGCCATCGCCGCGGGCGCCGACGCCATCTGCGTCGGCGGCGGCCTCAACGACGAGGGCACGGTCACCCGGCTGCGCGACGCCCTGGTCGCCGCCGTCCGCTCCGGCGACCTCCCCGAGGAACGCCTCGCGGACGCCGCCGCCCGGGTGCGCTCGCTCGCCGAGTGGACGCGGGCGGCGGGCGCGGGCCCGGGCGCCGTCTCCGACCCCGAGGTCGGCCTGGTCGCGGCCCGCCGCGCGGTCACGGTCACGCGCGGCGAGTACGCCCCGCCGGTCTCAGGACCGGTGCACGTCGCCGCCTTCTCGCCGCTCGCCAACATCGCGGTCGGCGACGAGACCCCCTGGGGCGTCGGCGCCGAACTCGAACGCCTCCTCCCCGGCACCACCACCGGCTCCTACTCGGGCCCGGACGCGGGCGCCGCCGCGCTCGCCGCCGCGGGGGACCGGCGCCTCGTCGCCGTGGTCCGCGACGAACACCGCCACCCCTGGATGTCCGACGCCCTGACCACCCTCCTCGCCGCCCGCCCGGACACGGTCGTCGTCGAGATGGGCGTCCCGGGGGCGGCTCCGCGCGGGGCACTGCACATCGCTACGCACGGGGCGGCGCGGGTGTGCGGGGTCGCTGCCGCTGAGGTCATCGTGGCGGGGTAGTCGGCGCGCGGGGCGTACCCGCACCGGTGAGCCATACACGAAGGGGCCGGTCATCCCGTACGGGGGATGACCGGCCCCTTCCGCGCGCCCCGGGCGGCCGGGACGGTCGGGCCTACAGCCCCTGCCACTCCGGCTTGTTGGCGTACGTGTGCCGGAAGTAGTCCGCGAGCTTCAGCTTCGACGCGGCGGCCTCGTCGACGACGACCGTCGCGTGCGGGTGCAGCTGCAGCGCCGACGCCGGGACCACCGAGGCGACGGGCCCCTCCACCGTCGCCGCCACCGCGTCCGCCTTGCCCTCACCGGTGGCGAGCAGCACCAGGTGCCGCGCCTCCAGGATCGTGCCGATACCCTGCGTGATGACGTGCCGCGGCACCTGGCTGAGGTCCCCGTCGAAGAACCGCGCGTTGTCCGCGATCGTCTGCTCGGTCAGCGTCTTGATCCTGGTCCGCGAGGCGATCGACGAGCACGGCTCGTTGAACCCGATGTGCCCGTCGGTGCCGATCCCGAGCAGCTGGAGGTCGACCCCGCCCGCCTCGGCCAGCGCCCGGTCGTACGCCTCGCACGCCGCCTGCACGTCGTCGGCGCTGCCGTCGGGCCCCATGAACGCCGCCTCGCCGAGCCCGAGCGGCTCCACGACCTCGCGCAGCACCGTCGCCCGGTAGGACTCGGGGTGCCCCGTGGGCAGGCCCACGTACTCGTCGAGCTGGGCGATGCGGGCCTTCGACGCGTCGACGTCACCGGCGCGCACCTTGGCCGTCAGCGCCTCGTAGATGGGCAGCGGCGTCGAGCCGGTGGCGACGCCGAGCAGCGCGTCGGGCTTGCGCCGCAGCAGCTGGGCCATGGCCTCGGCGATCAGTTCGCCACCTGCCTTGGCGTCCGGAACGATCACAACTTCCACGCTGGGCCTGCCGTTCTGGTCAGAGGAGACTGGAGGAGGGGTTGGGGAGCATGTGGTATAGACCAATCGAGACCAATCTAGCAGAGCGACCCCCTGCCGGTCAGGCCCTCCACGGCCCCGCTCCGTCCATGCTCAGCGCATCGGGTGGCCTCGGCATGTCGAGGACGGAAGGGGGTGGCGAACAGCCCTGCCGAGGGGGTCTCGCGAGGGCCGCCCGGCCCGCGAGTGAACCGGCCGGCGCCGGCGCCCGTGGACAGAGGCGGACGCCACTGCGGACAGGTCCCCCGAACCCGCCCCCGGAGCCGGAGGAAGAGACGACAATAAAGCCGTGCCGACGCATAGACATCGGCGAATGGTCTAGTCCACAATGCGTACGAAAGGCCTCCGCCCTCCCCGCACAGGAGGACGGACAGAGGAACCCCGCTCTCTGCCCTGACTGCGGCGGCTCCTCGATCGGCAGCCGGGCACCGCACACCTGGCAGCCGATGCACCTGAAGGGCTGCGGTGCCAGGGAAAGGGTCGAGGGTCCCTCCCCCCGGCGCCGCGGCCCGTCGGTCTTTTCGGGCCCGCGCGGACCTGCGGGTACGCTCGCCTGGTGCCCTCCATGAACGATCTCGTACGCCAGCACACCGCCCTCGGCGACTCCGACCTCGAGTGGCTCCACCTGCTGGTCTCGGAGTGGCAACTGCTCTCCGACCTCTCCTTCGCCGACCTCGTCCTGTGGGTTCCCACGCGCGACGGCACCCGGTACGTCTCCGTGGCGCAGATGCGCCCGAACACCGGCCCGACGTCGTACCAGGACGACATGGTCGGGCATCTGGTGCCGCGCGGCCGTCGCCCCATGCTGGACGCCGCGCTCGACGAGGGCCGCATCGTGCGCGAGGGCGACCCCGAGTGGCGCGAGGAAGTCCCCGTACGGGTCGAGTCCATCCCCGTACGCAGGGAGGGCCGGGTCCTCGGCGTCATCGCGCGCAACACGAATCTGCTGACCGTCCGCACGCCGTCCCGCCTGGAACTGACCTATCTGCAGTCGGCGTCCGACCTGGCGCAGATGATCGCCGCCGGTTCGTTCCCGTTCCCCGGCCAGCAGGTGGACATGGACGCCTCCCCGCGCGTGGGCGACGGACTGATCCGCCTCGACGCCGACGGTGTCGTCCAGTACGCGTCCCCGAACGCGCTCTCCGCCTACCACCGCCTCGGCTTCTCGGCCGACCTGGTCGGCCACGACCTCGGCAGGACCACCGCCGAACTGGCGCCCTCGCGCGGCCCGGTGGACGAGGCGCTCGCCAAGGTGGCCAGCGGCTGGGCGCCGCGCGAGTTCGAGATCGAGGGCGAGGAAGGATCGATCCAGCTGCGGGCGATCCCGCTCAAGCCCAAGGGCACGCGCATCGGTTCACTGGTCCTGCTGCGCGACGTCACCGAACTGCGGCGGCGCGAGCGGGAGTTGATCACCAAGGACGCGACCATCCGGGAGATCCACCACCGGGTGAAGAACAACCTGCAGACCGTGGCGGCCCTGTTGCGCCTCCAGGCCCGGCGCATCGAGTCGGACCGGGGGCGCGAGGCGCTCGAAGAGGCGGTCCGGCGCGTCGGCTCCATCGCGATCGTCCACGAGACGCTCTCGCAGAACCTGGACGAGCGCGTGGAGTTCGACGAGATCGCCGACCGGGTCCTCGCCATGGTCGCCGAGATCTCGCCCGGCCAGGTGACGGGCCGGCGCACGGGCCGCTTCGGCATCCTGGACGCCGAGGTGGCCACGCCCCTGTCGATGGTCCTCACCGAAGTGCTGCAGAACGCGCTTGAGCACGGCTACCGCCAGGGCGACACCGGCACCGTCGAGGTCTCCGCGGTGCGCGGCGGCACCAGCAAGGACGCCCGGCTCCTCATCACCGTCCAGGACGACGGCGTCGGCCTGCCCGAGGGCTTCGACCCGAAGCGCGCCGGCAACCTGGGGCTGCAGATCGTACGCACCTTGGTGGAGGGCGAGTTGGGCGGATCGTTCGACATGGTCCCCGCACCCGAGCGCGGCACCCAGGTCGTCCTCGACATCCCGGTGCGCTCGACCAAGTAGCCGCCAGGCCGCCACCATACGTACGAGCACAGCAAGGAGCCCCGGACCGTGGAACGGTTCCGGGGCTCTCTGCTCGCGTTGCTCGGGTCTTGTCCCGGGCTGAGCCTGGGGGAGCATCGGGGGGTACTGCGCGCTGCGGCTCGGGGGCGGGGGGATGCGTACTCGCTGTACGCGCCGCCGGGCTCAGGCTCGTAGGGGGTGGGGAATCAGGCGGAGGCCTGACGGGCCCGGTTGCGAGCGGCGCGGCGCTTCATCGCGCGGCGCTCGTCCTCGCTGAGGCCACCCCAGACGCCGGAGTCCTGGCCGGACTCGAGCGCCCACTGCAGGCACTGCTCCATGACGGGGCAGCGACGGCAGACGGCCTTGGCTTCCTCGATCTGCAGCAGCGCAGGACCAGTGTTGCCGATGGGGAAGAAGAGCTCGGGGTCTTCTTCGCGGCAAACGGCGTTGTGACGCCAGTCCATGGCTGCTACCTCTCCTTGGTATGACATGCGGGTTGCTTGTGAATGTGAACGCTTTCACGAATCCCTCAACAAGTGAAGGGACGAACGTCACATGGGCGACGGGTGTCCGTTGCTTTGAGGAGGGGATTCGGGCTCTCTGTGGGGCCGATGTTGCGGGCCGTCCCGAGCGCCATGTAGAGATTCGCAAACCTCGGCGGCGGATACAACCCCTTCCGGAAAGTTTTTTTTGATTCCTCGGTGTCGACTAGGTCACAGCCGTCATTCCATGGGGTGGGACCTGGCCCAAACGTTCGAGATAAAGGACTTTGGGCCCTTCCACTCACACAATCACACGCAGTGCACGGCGTACGCCTGTGAACGTCACGCTGGTACGCAGCCCCAGGTGGTCACCGTCCATCTGGAGGGGCAGGGGCGCCTTCGAATGCAAGGTGAAGTCCGTGAGGTCATGGAGCGTGACCGCGTTCTTACCGTGAGGTCCCCGCTCGGGTGAGGACGTCAGCAACTGGGTGCCGTAACGGGCCACCGCCGGAGTCGACAGTTTCTTCAGTCCGAGCACGTCAAGGCCGGTGTCGAAGGACGCCTTGGGTGTCGGATAGAGCGGCCGGTTGCCCAGGAACGACCACGGCGAGGTGTTGCTGACTATGGAGACGACCAGATCCGTGATCGGGTCCTCGCCCGGCCGTTCGAGCGTGATGGTGCCGTGTCTGCGGTCCGGCTCCCCGAGGAATTGCCGGACGACCTGTCGCACGTACAGGGCATGGGTCGAACGCTTGCCGCGTTCCCGCTGCTGCTCCACGCGACCCACCACGCCCGCGTCGAAGCCGACGCCCGCGCTGAACGTGAACCAGCGCGACGGCACCGCCTCGTCCTCCGTGCCCGGGGTGCCCGCGGTGAGGCCCAGGCCGACCGTGCGCTCACGGCCCTCGCGCAGGGCGTCCAGGAGCTGTCCGGTGGCCTCCACGGGCTCGTTCGGCAGGCCCAGGGCGCGTGCGAAGACGTTGGTGGAGCCGCCGGGGACGACGGCCAGGCGCGGCAACCGGTCGGGGTCGGGGCCGTGGTGCAGCAGCCCGTTCACGACCTCGTTGACCGTGCCGTCGCCGCCGAGGGCGACGACCAGCTCGATGTCCTTGCTCTCCGCCGCCTGCCGGCCCAGGTCGCGCGCGTGCCCGCGGTACTCGGTGGTGACCGCGTCGAGCTTCATCTCGCTGGCGAGCGCGTGGATCAGGACATCGCGCGTGCGCGCACTGGTGGTGGTAGCCGCCGGATTGACCACAAGAAGTGCACGCATGCGAAGCAGGGTACCCAGCGCCCTGCGGAGAACGCTTGGCCGGGGGCTACCCTGCAAAGGTGACCTCTGAGCAGAATCCCGCCCCCGAGACCCCCGAAGAAGACGGCCCGCGACCCGGCCGGCTGACCGCCGCCGCGGCCCTGGCCGGACTCGAAGGAGCCGCGCTCGTCGTGGGCGGCGGCTACATGCTGGTCGCCGGGGTCTCAGGGAGCCCCGACAACCCCGAGCAGGCCGTCACCGGCGGGGTGACCCTGATCGTGCTCGCCCTGCTGCCGCTGCTCGCCGCGCGCGGGCTGCTCGGGCGCAAGAGCTGGAGCCGGGGTCCGGCGATCATCACGCAGATCATGGCGCTGCCGGTCGCCTACACGCTGCTGCAGGCCGACAGCATGGCCATCCCCGGCGGGATCGCGCTCGCCGCGGTGGCGATCGCGGCGCTGGTCCTGCTGGTCAATCCGGCGACCACGCGCGCGCTCGGCATCCGCACGCCGGGGAGCGCACACCAGTCCGGAGTAGGCGGGGCCGCCGCCGCTCACTCCGTTCGCTCACTCCTCGACGAGGAGCTTCTCCCGCAGCTGGGCGAGGGTGCGGGCGAGCAGCCGCGAGACGTGCATCTGGGAGATGCCCACCTCCTGCGCGATCTGCGACTGCGTCATGTTCCCGAAGAACCGCAGCAGCAGGATGCGCTTCTCGCGCGGCGGCAGGTCCTCCAGGAGCGGCTTGAGGGACTCGCGGTACTCGACGCCCCTCCAGGGCCTCGTC
>NZ_JAOCNE010000001.1:357939-540190 GCF_056172735.1 Streptomyces sp. R818 | reverse complement strand
GGCGCCTCCGGGGTCCTCGCGGTCGTCACCGTCGCCCTGTACCTCGGCACCACTCCTGGCAGGTCGACTTCGAGACGCGGCTCCAGGAGGCGGCCGTCTGGAAGGTCGTCTCGTTCATCCTGGAGTCGTCGGTCTTCGCGCTCATCGGTCTGCAACTGCGCGTGGTCCTGGGGGGCCTCGGCGAGTACAGCGTGGCGCAGGCCGTCTGGTACGCGGTCGGGGTCTTCGTCCTCGTGGTCGTGGTCCGCTTCGTGTGGTCGTATCCGGCCACCTACCTGCCGGTCTTCCTGTCGGCGCGGATCAGGGAGCGCGAGGACGACACCGACTGGAAGCGGCCGCTCATCGTGAGCTGGGCGGGGATGCGCGGCGTGGTGTCGCTGGCCATCGCGTTCTCCATCCCGCTCGTCACGGACGAGGGTGAGCCGTTCCCCGCGCGCAACCTGGTGCTCTTCCTGACCTTCACCACCGTCATCGGCACCCTCGTGGTGCAGGGGCTCAGCCTGCCGGCGCTCATCAAGGCCCTGAGGCTGCCGGGGCGCGACGTCCAGCGCGAGACGCTCGCGGAGGCGCAGGCCCAGAACGTGGCCTCCACCGCCGCGGAGGAGCGCGTGGACACCTTGATGCAGGACGAGCGCAACTGCCTGCCACAGCCCCTCCAGGACCGTCTGCACACCGTCCTGGAGCGGCGCCGCAACTCCGTCTGGGAGCGGCTCGGCCAGCCCAACCCGGTGACGGGGGAGTCCGCCGACGACACGTACCGCAGGCTCGCGCGCGAGGCCATCGCGGCCGAGCGCGAGGTCTTCGTACGGATGCGGGACGAGCGGCGGATCGACGACGAGATGATGCGCACCCTGCTGCGCAAGCTCGACCTGGAGGAGGCCGCCGCCTACCGCGAGGTCGACGACTGAGCGCCCTCGAAAGGAGCGCCGGTGACGACGGCGGCGAGCGTCGTCCCCGACGCGAACGCGCCCTCCTCCGTGAGCGTGACAAGGGCGTGGAGCATCTTGGCTACATAGAGGTGCTCGACCGGGACACCGTGGCGCCGCTCGAAGTCGTCGGCGAACTCCACCAGATACGCGGGCACGCGCGCGTAGCCGCCGCAATGGAAGCGGTCCTCGATGTGCCACGTGCCCCGGGGGCCGCCGAACGCCGCCTCTTGCAGGGCGCGGACCTCGGCCGTCAGGAAGCCGCCCTTCAGGACGGAGACGCCCAGGGCGCGCTGTCCGGGGGCGAGCCCGGCGGCGAGGCCCGCGAGGGTGCCGCCCGTCCCGCAGGCGACGGCGACGACGTCGGCCCGGCCGCGCAGTTCATGCCCGAGCTCCTCGCAGCCCGCCACCGCGCGGGCGTTGCTGCCGCCCTCGGGGACGACATAGGCGTCCGTCGCACCGGTGGCGGCCAGGAGCGCAACCAGGACGTCGGGGTCGTTCTTGCGCCGGTAGGTCGCCCTGTCGACGAAGTGCAGCTTCATGCCGTCGGCCGCGCAGGCGGCCAGGGACGGGTTGAGCGGCCGCTCCGCCAGCTCCTGGCCGCGGACGACGCCGAGGGTGGGCACGTCAAGGAGGCGTCCCGCGGCTGCCGTGGCCCGCAGGTGGTTCGAGTAGGCGCCGCCGAACGTGACGAGGGCACGGCCCTGCGCCGCCGCCAGGTTCGGGGCGAGTTTGCGCCACTTGTTGCCGATCAGATCCGGGTGGACCAGGTCGTCCCGCTTGAGCAGCAGACGCACGCCGTGGCGCGCGAAACGGCCGTCGTCGACCTCGGTCAGAGGCGACGGCAGCCGGGGGCGCAGGGCGCCGGTGATCGGGCGGGGCACCCGGCCATTGTCGGACATCGGACATCTGTCCGGGCACCGGCCCGCGCGCGGTGTGCTGTGCGAGACCGCGCGCGACGTGCTGCTCGGGACGGTGCGGTACGGGCTAGGGCTATTTGAGACGGTCACCGATGCGCTTGCGCATCGACGCCATCGTGAACCCCTTCGGGTCGATCTTCCCCGGCTGCCACTCCAGGTGGCCGATGACCGAGCGCTCCGTCCAGCCGTAGTGGCGGCAGACCGCCGCGGCCGCCTTCTCGATGGCCTCCAGCTGCACCGCGGGCCACGGATCCTGCCCGTCGCCCATGTTCTCGCACTCGAAGCCGAAGAAGTGGCGGTTGCCGTCGGTGTTCGCCTCGTTGTCGTGCGGCAGCGCCTTCTCGGCGATGACGGCGCGCAGGACGTCGTCGTCGCCGAGGCCCGCGTGGTTCGCCCGCCCGTACCCGACCAGGTGGACCCGGCCGTCCTTCGTGATGACGCCGTGGCACAGCGGCCCGGGCAGGCTCGGGTGCCCTTCGCGGCAGATCCGGACCGTGGCCTCGCTGCCCTTGGTGACGGTGTGATGGATCATCACCCCGTGCATCGGCCCCCAGGCGCCCTTGCTGTTGCGGTTGTGATGCTTCCAGTCGCCCACCTGGACGACCGTCAGCCCCTCGTTCTTGAGAACGGCGAGAAAAGTGTTCGCGGACATGGGTGGGGCCATGACCGTCTCCTCACGGGCGCGACGGCCGCCCGTCGCGCACCGTCTCGTACGCTGCTTTTACCCGTAACTACCGTGCGGGGACCAGTCGTTCGGATTCCGTGCGAGCCGTTCCGGACACCGGCGACCGGCCGCCCCCGCCGCGTGGGGCTCTCAGCCGCGCAGGAACCCGTCCCCGTTCGCCGCGATGTGCGCCTCCAGGGCCTGCAGCGCCCGCTGCGTGGCGTCCGGGCTGCCGGTGCCCTTGCGCTCCTCGTAGTACGCGGCGCCCAGCTTCTTCAGCAGATCGCCGCCGGCGCGCTGCGCCTGCACGTCGTCCAGCTTCTGCTTGCCCTGCGTCAGACCGCGCTGCGCCTGCTCCTTGGCACGGTCCAGGAAGCCCGCCATGGTCGTCTCCTCTTGCCGTCGCGAGTGGTGCCGTCGTGCTTGTTGTCCGATCAACGCCCCGCTGGACCGCGGAGTTCCGCAAAACGCGACTAATGCCCCGTCGGAGGTTGATCCATTCCCCCTCGTTTGTGTAATGGCGCGATCACGGAACGTGCTGAAAGTGTGTGCCGTCGCAGGTCGGTACCTGATCAGGAGGCATTCCATGTCGGTAGGCGAAGAGGTCCGCACGGAGCAGTCGGGGTCACAGAAGAGCCTCGGCACTTCCGCCGCGCGGAATCTGGCCACCACCAGCAAGTCCGCGCCGCAGATGCAGGAGATCAGCTCCCGCTGGCTGCTGCGGGCGCTGCCCTGGGTGAACGTCAAGGGCGGCACGTACCGGGTCAACCGGCGCCTGAGCTACACGGTCGGGGACGGACGGATCACGTTCGTGAAGACCGGGGACCAGGTGCGGGTCGTCCCGGCCGAGCTGGGGGAGCTGCCGGCGCTGCGCGGCTTCGAGGACCCCGACGTCCTGGCCGAGCTGGCCCAGCGGTGCACACAGCGGGAGTTCAACCCCGGTGACGTGCTCGCCTCCTTCGGCAGCCAGGCCGACGAGGCCTACCTGCTCGCGCACGGCCGCGTGGAGAAGATCGGGACGGGCCCCTACGGGGACGACGCGCGCCTCGGCGTCCTGGCCGACGGCTCCTTCTTCGGCGAACAGGCCCTCGTCGACCCCGACAGCATGTGGGAGTTCACGGCCCGCGCGATCACCGCGTGCACCGTGCTCGTCCTGCCGCGCCGGGACCTGGAGCAGGTCGCGGAGCGGTCCGAGTCGCTCGGCGACCACCTGCAGCAGCTGCGCGCCATCCCGGAGCAGCGGGCCAACGACTTCGGCGAGAAGGAGATCGACCTCTCCGCCGGCCATGTCGGCGAGGCCGTACTGCCCGGCACGTACGTCGACTACGAGTCGGCGCCGCGCGAGTACGAGCTGAGCGTCGCGCAGACCGTACTGCGCGTCCACACGCGCGTGGCCGACCTCTACAACCACCCGATGAACCAGACGGAGCACCAGCTCCGCCTGACCGTCGAGGCGCTGAAGGAGCGCCAGGAGTACGAGCTGGTCAACAACGCCGAGTTCGGGCTGCTCAACAACTGCGAGTACGACCAGCGGCTCCAGCCGCACAACGGGGCGCCGACCCCCGACGACATGGACGAGCTGCTCAGCAGGCGGCGCGGGTCCAAGCTGTTCCTGGCGCACCCGAAGGCCATCGCCGCGTTCGGCCGGGAGTGCAACAAGCGGGGTCTCGTTCCCGAGAGCATCGACATGGGCGGGCACCGCATCCCGACCTGGCGCGGTGTGCCGATCTACCCCTGCGCCAAGATCCCGGTCTCGGACGCGCGGACCACGTCGATCATCTGCATGCGTACGGGGGAGGACGAGCAGGGCGTCATCGGGCTCCAGCAGACCGGCATCCCGGACGAGATCGAGCCGAGCCTGTCGGTGCGGTTCATGGGCATCAGCGAGCAGGCGATCATCTCGTACCTGGTGACCACGTACTACTCGGCGGCGGTCCTGGTGCCGGACGCGCTCGGGGTGCTTGAGAACGTCGAGATCGGCCGGTGGCAGTGACGCGCCGTGCACGGTCTGCCGTGTCCCCGCCCGGCAGGGCGGGTACACCCAGGGGGTACGCGCCCGACACCAGCGGACCCGCCACCGTCCGCGCCCTGACCGGGGTGAGTTCATGACGCAGACGGCGGAGACGCGAGGGGCAGCGGGGCCTGCCGAGTCGACCACGGGCCGTGCGAGGACGGCCAGGGCGGTACCCGGGCCCGCGGTGTCCGACGAGGGCGTCGCCGGGCGCGGGGAGCTGAGCCCGGATGTGCGGGAGACCGCCGAGGCGGAGGTCATCCTGGCGCAGGCCAGGGCGTCGGTCGGGCCCGAACTGCGGCGCGCCGTCGAGTCGTTGCCGGGGCACATGCGCGATGTCGCCCTGTACCACTTCGGCTGGCAGGAGGCGGACGGCACGCCCGTGGCGGGGAGCGCGGGCAAGGCGGTGCGGCCCGCGCTCGTCCTCGCCGCGTCGCGGGCCCTCGGGGGGCGGGCCGAGCGGGCGGTACGGGCGGCGGCGGCCGTGGAGCTGACGCACAACTTCACCCTGCTGCACGACGACGTCCTGGACCGGGACGAGACGCGCAGGCACCGGCCGACCGCCTGGACCGTGTTCGGGGACGCCGACGCGATCCTGGTGGGGGACGCGTTGCAGGCGCAGGCCCAGCGGATGATCGCCGAGGACCCGCATCCGGCGGCTCCGGCCGCGGCGGCCCGGCTCGCCGCGTGCGTCGTGGAGTTGTGCTCCGGGCAGTCCACGGATGTGGCCCTGGAGCGGCGCGGGCCCCGGGAGGTGTCGCTGGAGGAGACCCTGGTCATGGCGGAGGCCAAGACCGGGGCGCTGCTCGGGTGCGCGTGCGCCATCGGGGGGCTGTACGCGGGCGCGGGCGCGGAGGAGGCCGCGGCGCTCGACGCGTTCGGGCGGGCCGCGGGCCTCGCCTTCCAGCTCATCGACGACGTGATCGGCATCTGGGGCGACCCCGCCCGCACCGGCAAGCCCGCCGGGGCCGACCTCGCCGTCCGCAAGAAGTCCCTGCCGGTCGTCGCGGCGCTCGCCTCCGGCGGCCCCGCGGCTGAGGAACTGGCCGCGCTGTACGGGGCTCCGGGCCCCGAGAAGGAGAGCCCCGCCGAGCTGGAGGCCATCGCCCTGGCCGTCGAGCGCGCGGGCGGCCGCGACTGGGCGCAGGCGCGAGCCGCGGACGAGATGGCCCGCGCCCTGCACGAACTGTCCCGGGCGGTGCCGGTGCCCGAGGCGGCGGGCGGGTTGCTGTCGCTGGCGGAGTTCGTGACGCGCCGGGGGTACTGAGAGCTGGCCGGGCCATCGGGCGCGGGCCGCTGCCGCTCAGGAGGGCCGCCGCTACAGGGGTCGGGGGACCCGGGGCGGCGGCCCCTTGCCGGTTGCTCGTCGGGCCCGCCGCTTCCGGCCCCGCCGTCCCTCGGCTCGGCGGTCCCTTGCTCGTTGCCGTTCCCGGTGCTCCTGCCACCCGGGCCCCGCCCCATCCCGTAGTCGCCCCCGCGAGTGATCGCTTAGGCTGCCAACCGCCGGTCGCGCAGTACCGGTTGACGGGTGCGCATCGAGGGGACGGTTGGCGTGGGTGTGGGGATTCGGCGGGCGCGGGCCAGTGAGCGGGACTTCGTCGTGGAGCTGCTCGACGAGGTGTTCCTGGACGACCCCGTGAGCAGCTGGGTGTTCCCCGAGGTGGAGCACAGGCGGGCGCGGCACGCGTATCTCATGGGGGCGTTCACCGACGCCACCTTCGCCGACGGCTACATAGACCTCGCGGAGGACGGCACCGCCGTCGCCCTGTGGATGGACATACCCGAGGCGGCGCCCAGTGGGGAGGGGGAGGATGGGCCCTCGCAAGTGCGTGCCGCCGTCGATCCCGACAATGAGCGCGTCGAGCAGATCGCTCGGCTGACCGAAGCCGCGCATCCCACGGGCCGGGCCCACGTCTACCTGTGGATGATCGGGGTCAAGCCGGAGCGGCAGGGCGAGGGGCTGGGGACCGCGATGATGGCGCCGGTCCTCGAGCGGTGCGACCGCGAAGGGGTGCCCGCCTACCTGGAGGCGAGCAACGCCCGTAGCCGCGCCCTGTACGAGCGGCTCGGCTTCGTGTTCACCGGGACGGCTGTCGACCTGCCCGACGGCCCGTCGCTGTGGCCCATGTGGCGGGAGCCGCAGAGCCACTGACCGCCTTTCAAGCGGCCATCTTTCAGGTGGCCACTTTTCAGGCGGCCATCTTCCAAGGGCGACCTTTCAGCGGCCACCTTTCAGGTCGCCACCCCTTAGGCGGTCGGCACGATCCGTTCGACCAGGCGTTCCACGATGCCATCCGGCACGCTCACGCCCGGGATCGCGCCGTCCAGCATCCCCGGCATCGTGAGGTGCTCCAGGATGAGCCCGAGCATGGCCAGATAGAGCAGCGTGATCTCCTCCGCGCCGCCGGGCAGCTCCGACTCGGCGTTGAACGCGATGCCGAAGTCGAGGTCGCCGCGGAGGGACGTCATCAGGGACGCGCGCAGCGCAGGGCGGCGGGTCGCCTCCAGGCGCATCTCCATCATGGCCAGGAACCCGGTGCGGTCGCCCTGCACCCGGCCCATCAAGTTGTGCATGAACGCCGTGACGAGCGCGCGGTCCCTCGGCCGCTTCAGCAGCTCCGCGACGTCCTCCGGCTTGGGCGCGAGCCGTTCGTGCAGCCAGGCGTCGATCTGGTGCAGCAGGTCGTCGCGGCTGGTGAAGTAGTTGGACGACGTGCCCGTGGGGACAGCCGCCGCCGTGTCCACCGCGCGGAAGGTCAGCCCGCGCGCCCCCTCGGCCGCGAGCACCTCGACGGCCGCGTCCACGAGGGCGGCCCGGCGCTCCGGGTTCTTCACCATGTCTCCGACTCCGTTCCCAGTCCCCGTAATCCCTTGGAACCACTCGTCATCCTTTGAGACCACGCGTAATCCCTTGCAACCACTACACCTGAAGCACTATAACTGAAGTGGTTGGGCGGTCGCCCTCCATCCCTCTGCGAAAAGAGACCGGTTTGCGCAAGCTCACGTACTTCATCGCCGCCTCCGTCGACGGCTTCATCGGTGACGAGTCCGGTGACGGAATGATGTTCATGTCCTACGTCGACGAGGAGTTCAGGGACTTCCTCGTCGAGGAGTACCCGGAGACCATTTCGTCGGAAGGGCGCCGCATCCTCGGCCTCGACGGGGTTGAGAACAAGAAGTACGACACCGTCCTCCAGGGCCGCCGCAGCTACCAGGTCGGCGTCGACACCGGGCTGCTCAGTCCGTACGGGCATCTGCGCGAGTACGTCGCGACGCGCAGCCTCGCCGAGTCCCCGCACCCGAACGTGGAGCTGATCCATGACGACGTCGTGGGCAAGGTGCGCGAACTCAAGGCGGAGAGCGGCAGCGAGCTGGGCATCTGGCTCTGCGGGGGCGCGCAGCTGGCCGGGGTGCTCGCGGACGACATCGACGAGCTGGTGATCAAGACGTATCCGGTGGTCTTCGGCGGCGGCATGCCCATGTTCGCGGGCCGGAAGTACGCCCTCACCGAGTTCGAACTGACGGAGAACCGGACCTTCGCGAAGGGCGCGGTCGTCCGCCGGTACAGCAGGCGGCGTTAGCCCTCGGCGAGCCCATAGATTGGGCCCATGGCGATCGAACTGCTGCACCTCACCGAGCGCGCCCTGTGGGAGAGCGCCCGGGCGACCGGCGCGTACACGATGTCGACCCGTGGCAAGACCCTCGAGGAGGTCGGGTTCATCCACTGCTCGTTCCCGCACCAACTCCGGTCCGTCGCCGACATGTTGTACGGGGCCGGGAAGGGCGGGGCGGCCGGGGAGCTCGTCGTCCTGGTCATCGACCGGGAGCGGCTCGACGTGCCGGTGCGCGTGGAGCCCGGGGTGCCGGGAGGTGAGGAGTTCCCGCATCTGTACGGGCCGCTAGCGGTCGGCGCGGTGACCGAGGTACGGGAGTGGCCGCGCCCCCAGGACCGTAGCCAGAAGGAGCGGATGCTCGCCGGGGACCTCTACCTCGCCGACGACCCCGTCCTCGCCGCCGACGCGCTGCGCGGTGCCGAGCTCGCCGAGCGGTACAACGCGAGCAGCGTCACCGACCTGCCGGCCCGCGGGGCGCTGCTGCGCGAGCTTCTCGGCGAGGTGGGCGAGGGCGTCGTGGTGCGTCCGCCGCTCGCCGTGGACTACGGGCAGTACATCAGCATCGGCGCACGGACGTTCGTCAACTGCGGGGCCGTCTTCCTGGACGTGGCGCCCATCCGGATCGGCGAGGACGTGCAGATCGGTCCGAACGTCCAGCTCCTCACGCCCACCCACCCCGTCGACCCCGAGCCGCGCCGCGCCAAGTGGGAGGCGGCGAAGCCCATCACGATCGGCGACAACGTGTGGCTGGGCGGCGGCGTCATCGTCTGCCCAGGCGTCACGATCGGCGCGAACACCGTGGTGGGCGCCGGGTCCGTCGTCACCCGTGACCTGCCGCCGGACGTCGTCGTCGTGGGCAACCCGGCGCGGGTCGTCCGCAAGATCGGGGCGGCGGGGGAGTGAGACGCCGGGGGGTGGTGTGCGTCGCGGCGGTGGCCGCGGTGGTGGCGATCGGCTGCGCGGGGGGCGACGGCGGCGCCGGGCACGCGAGGAGCTGGGCGGACGGGACGCCGGTTGTGCGGTCGGGCGACGAGATGCCCGCGCTGCCGCTGGAGCGGTACGAGTTCGACGGGGGCGACAAGGACGCGTTCCGGAGGATGGAGTCGGCGGTCGGGCTGCTCGCGCAGCGCTGCATGGTCCGGCACGGCTTCGCCGACTTCCCCCGGGATCCGAAGCCGTACACCATGGCCAGCACGTTCTCGACCACGCTGACGGCGGTCTCCGTGGACACGGGTCCGGTCGGCTCCCACGACCTGGAGCAGGCCGGGCGCTGGGGGTACGGCTGGGACCCGGCCAGGAGGATCGGCCCGCGTCGCCACGCCGGACGGATGATGACGCCGGAGGAGTCCGACGTCTACTACGGCGACCGGCGGGCCGGGTACAGCGGCTGCTCGGGGGAGGCGTACCGGCGGATCCAGCGCGGGGTGCGTGACGTCAAGCGCGTGTGGACGTACGTCACCGAACGCGAGTACGCCGTCCGCGAGCGGGCCGAGCGGGACCCGCGCCTGCGTCGCGCCTACCGGACCTGGGCGGACTGCGTCGTCGGCAAGGGGTTCGCGCGGTACGCCGATCCCGTGGCCGCCTCCACGGACAAGGCGTGGCGGCGCGGACAGGACGGCAACACGGAGCACACCCGGCGCGAGGTCGGCACGGCCGTCGCCGACATCGAGTGCAAGCGCGCCCACCATACGGCCGGGGTGTGGTGGACGGTCACGGACCGCCTTCAGCGACGCGAACTCGCGGTGCGCCGCGCCGAGTTCGACTCCGTACGCACGGACCGGGACCGGTTGCTCGGCAACGTGCGGGAGGTGCTGGGGCCGGAGGGCTTCTGAGGAGTTCCCCGGGCCGGGGCCGTCGGGTAGCTTCCGCCGTGACGGTCACGTTGGCCCTGGCGCTGGGGGGTGCCGAGCATGACGGAGCACACCGGATCCCTGTACGAGCACGCGGGCGGCGACGAAGGGCTGCACCGGCTCGAGGAGATCTTCTACACCAAGGTCCTCGCCGATCCGGTGCTCAAGGCCCTCTTCCCGCGCCGCCGTCCGCACCATGTCGAGCACCTGACCTGGTTCACGGCCGAGTCGCTCGGCGGGCCCGACCGCTTCACCCGTGACCTGGGCTTCCGCCACCTCATCGACGTGCACAGGAACCTGGCGATCACCGAGGAGCAGCGGGCGCGCTTCGCCGAGCTGTACGAGGAGTCGCTGGACGAGGCGGGGCTGCCCGACGACGGGCCGTTCCGGGAGGCGTTCCGCTCGCACATCGAGTTCGGTACCCAGGTCGCCCGGCAGAACTCCCTGGCCGGGAGCGAGGAGGAGTTGCACCCGTTGCGTGAGGTGCCGCGGTGGCAGTGGCCCGCTAGTGGGTGAGGGCGGCGCGGAGTGAGGCGGTCATCGCCGTCACGAACGCGTCGCGTGCCGGGGCGTCCAGGACGTCGAGGGAGAGGTACGGGTTCAGGTCCTCCAGCTCGACGAGGAGGAGGTCGCCGGCGCGGGTGCGGCAGGCGTCGACGCGCTGGATGCCGTACGGCAGGGCGTTCCAGTCGATGAAGTGCTGGGCGAACGCGCGGTCGGCGGCGGTGGGTTCGTACGGGCGCAGCTGCCAGCGGCGCTCGGGGTCGGGGGCGTGGAGCGCGTACTGGAGCGTGCGGTCGACGAAGTAGAACGAGACCTCGTAGACGAAGTCGATGCGGGGCTGGATCAGGAGCGCGTGGGCGGAGTGGGTGAAGTGGGTGGCGGGGAGGTCGCGGAGTTCGGTCGGGGACACCACGCGCATACCTGTCGAGTCCGCGCCCAGTTTCGGCTTCACCACGTACGCGGCGGACTCGGGGAGGCGGTCGAGGTCGGCGGTGCTCTCGACCGTCGGGATCACCGGGTGGCCGGCGCGGGACAGGTCCGGCAGGTACTGCTTGCCCGCCATGTCGGCGCGGCCGGTCAGCGGGTTGTAGACGGTCGTGCCGCGGGCGAGGGCCGCGGCGCAGAAGGCCGCGTACGCCTCCGGGTGGGCGAGGACCGGGCCGCTGTTGCGGACCACGACGGCGTCGAAGCCGTCCATGAGCGCGGTCGCGTCCAGGGGGTGACAGAGCGCCAGGTCGAAGGCCGGCCGCAGACGCGAGGTGAGGTGGATGTCCTCGTCGCAGTAGCGGCGGCCACGGGCCTGGTAGGCGAGGTCGGTCACGTACAGGACGCGGGGGCGGCGGGGCACGGGTCTCCTGGAGGTGGTGTACGCCGAAGGGGCCCGGCCGAGTTCTGTCGGCCGAGCCCCTTCTATCGGTCCGGGGCCCGCGAGGGTGCACCGCCCGCCGGTCACCGGAACCGGTGAATTCAGCAGCCCTGGATCAGGCTGTGAAGACCGTGATCAATCTTGATCAGGCCTTGATCAGGCCTTCTTGGTCTCCCAGAAGATCTTGTCGATCTGGGCGATGTAGTCGAGCGCCTTCTGGCCCGAGGCCGGGTCCGTCGACGCCTTGGCGGCCGAGAGGGCCTTCAGGGTGTCGTTGACCAGCTGGTGCAGCTCCGGGTACTTCTCGAAGTGCGGCGGCTTGAAGTAGTCGCTCCACAGCACCGAGACGTGGTGCTTGGCGAGCTCGGCACGCTGCTCCTTGATGACCGTGGCGCGCGCCTGGTAGTGCGGGTCGTCGTTGCCGGCCATCTTCTCCTGGACGGCCTTGACCGACTCGGCCTCGATACGGGCCTGGGCCGGGTCGTACACGCCGCAGGGGAGGTCGCAGTGGGCGCTGGCCTTCACCTTGGGGGCGAACAGGCGGGAAAGCATGTGCTGTCCTTCCTCGTGATCGTCTTCTCGGATGCGACATTACTCCGTGCAGCACGTGTTTTCGCGGGTGCCCCCGGGGGCTTAGGCCAAAAGTCCAGGGTGACACTGGGACAGGTGGAGGATGGGACCGGCGGACGGAAACCGGGGAGGTCGGCAGATGCCCGAGACGATCGAAGAGGGGCGCGGGACGAAGGTGCCGTTTCAGATCATCGAGGTGGACGGCCCGTCGATGGTGCCGACGCTGTACCACGGGGACTGGATGCTGGTGCAGTACGGCGCGCGGGTGCGGCCCGGCGACGTCGTCGTCCTGCGCCACCCCTTCCAGCAGGACCTGTTGGTGGTGAAGCGGATCGCCGAGCGGCGCGAGGGCGGCTGGTGGGTGCTCGGCGACAACCCGGGCGCCGGCGGTGACAGCACGGTGTACGGGGTCGTGCCGGACGACCTCGTGCTCGCCAAGGTCCGCGGGCGGCTGCGGCGGCGCAGGCCGTGGGCCGAGGGCGAGGGTCAGCGCTCGGCGGCCGCCGTGGTGTCCTGGGCGCTGGGCGCGGTGCGGCCCGTGCTCTCGGGCCGGTCGGGCCGCTCGGCCTCCAGGCGCTTGCGGGCACGGTAGGCGGCGACGTTGGCGCGGGTCGCGCAGCGGTCGGAGCAGTAGCGCCGGGAGCGGTTGGTGGAGGTGTCGAGGTACGCGTTGCGGCACGGGGACGCCTCGCACAGGCCGAGGCGGTCCACGCCGTACTCGGTGAGGTGGAAGGCGAGGCCCATCGCGGCGATCGCGGCGTAGCCCGCCGACGCGTTCGAGGGGTGGTCGGCGAGGTGCATGTGCCACAGGGGGCGGCCGTCGTCGTCGCGGTGGTCGTGGCCGGAGATCTGCGGGCTCACCGGGAACTCCAGGAGAAGCGAGTTCAGCAGGTTGACCGCGAGGGTCTCGTCGCCGCCGTCGGCCGCCTCGAACACCGCGCGCAGGCGGGCCCGGACGCTCCTGAACCGGGTCAGGTCGGCGTCCGCCGCGCGGCGGGCCGCCTCCTGGTTGGCGCCGAACAGCGCGCGCACCGCGTTCACGGACGTCAGGCTGTCCTTGCCGCGGACCGGTTCCTCGGTGTTGACGAGGCGCACGGCGTAGTCCGAGTAATAGGCCAGTTCCACTTGTAGTCCTTACGGGGGCGGGCTAGGGTCCGAGCAGGGCGCTTGTAATGCCTGTTCTGGCTTTCAGGGTATTACTCAGCGTATTACGCACTGGCTGACGCAGGGCATCACGCACACGATGCCCGTACGGGAGGGCTTCATGACCGAGATCGCCGCAGGTACCGACTGGCAGGCCTGGCAGCGGAGCTGGGACCGGCAGCAGGAGTGGTACATGCCCGACCGCGAGGAGCGGTTCCGGGTGATGCTCGACATGGTCGAGGCGTGCGTCGGGCGGGCGCCCCGCGTCCTCGACCTCGCCTGCGGCACCGGCAGCATCACCGCGCGGCTCCTCGCCCGGTTCCCGGAGGCGACCAGCGTAGGGGTCGACCTCGACCCGGCGCTCCTCGCCATCGCGGGCGGCACCTTCGAGGGCGACCCGCGCGTCGAACTCGTCACCGCCGACCTCAAGGACCCGCGCTGGACGGAGGCGCTGCCGCACACCTCGTACGACGCCGTGCTCACCGCCACCGCCCTGCACTGGCTGCACTCCGGACCCCTCGCGACGCTCTACGGCCAGGTCGCCGGAGTCGTCCGGGACGGCGGCGTCCTGATGAACGCGGACCACATGATCGACCAGTCGACGCCGCGGATCAACGCCGCGGAGCGGGCGCTTCGGCACGCGGGTATGGAGGCGGCGAAGGCGCGGGGGGCGCTCGACTGGGCCGCGTGGTGGGAGCTGGCCGGCGCGGATCCTCTGCTGGCCGGGCCCACCGCTCGGCGGTTCGAGATCTACGGGGAGCATGCGGAGGGGGATACGCCGTCCGTGGGGTGGCATGTGGGGGCGCTGCGTGATGCGGGGTTCTCCGAGGCGCGGGCGGTGTGGGGGTCGCCGTCCGATGCGATGGTGCTGGCGCTGAAGTGACGTTGGCGCGGTGCTGGAGTGAGGTGCCGGGCGCGTCTGCGGGGTTCTGGTGCGTCGCGGGGTGCGGCTCTCGTCGTGGCCGGTCGCGCAGTTCCCCGCGCCCCTGAAGGCGTGCGGCTGCGCCGCGCCTTCCCCTCGGCGTACCCGCGCCCCTGAAGGCATGCGGGCGCGCCGTGCCTTCCCCGATGGGTGACCCCGCGATCACATGTCCCGCGCACGCGAGCCCCGCGCACTCGCGCCCCTGACATGGCGCACGTAGTGCGCATGTCAGGGGCGCGGGGAACTGCGCGAGCAACCACGACGAGAGCCGCGCTGTCAGGACGGCTAGAGGACCTTCGAGAGGAAGCCCTGCGTCCGCTCGTGCTGCGGGTTGGTCAGGACATCGCGGGGATGGCCTGATTCCACGACCACGCCCTCGTCCATGAACACGAGGCTGTCGCCGACCTCGCGGGCGAAGCCCATCTCGTGGGTGACGACGACCATCGTCATGCCGGACTCGGCGAGCCCGCGCATGACGTCGAGGACGTCACCGACCAGCTCGGGGTCGAGCGCGGAGGTGGGCTCGTCGAAGAGCATCAGCTTCGGGTCCATCGCGAGCGCCCGCGCGATGGCGACGCGCTGCTGCTGACCGCCGGAGAGCTGCGAGGGGTAGTTCTTCGCCCGGTCGGCGAGGCCGACGCGTTCGAGGAGCTGCCCGGCCTTCTCGCGGGCCTGGGCCCGGGAGACGCCCTTGACCTGGACCGGCGCCTCCATGACGTTCTCGAGGGCCGTCATGTGCGGGAAGAGGTTGAAGCGCTGGAAGACCATGCCGATGTCGCGGCGCTTGAGGGCGACCTCGCTGTCGCGCAGCTCGTACAGCTTGTCGCCCTTCTGGCGATAGCCGACCAGCTCCCCGTCCACGTACAGGCGCCCGGAGTTGATCTTCTCCAGGTGGTTGATGCAGCGCAGGAACGTCGACTTGCCGGAGCCCGACGGGCCGATGAGGCAGAACACCTCGCCCTGCTTGACCTCCAGGTCGATGCCCTTGAGGACCTCGACGCTGCCGAAGGACTTGTGCACGCCCTCGGACTTGACCATGGCAGCACTCGCGGAGCTGTTCGTGCTCATGCCGTGCCTCCCTTCGGGCGGCCGACGACGGTGCGCAGGCGCTGCAGCGGAGTCGGGGGCAGCGAACGGGACGTGCCGCGCGCGTAGTACCGCTCGATGTAGTACTGCCCGACGCTGAAGATCGAGGTGAGGACCAGGTACCAGGCGGCGGCCAGGAAGTACATCTCCACCGTGGAGGCGGACGACTGGCCGATGTCGGAGGCCACCTTGAACAGGTCGAGGAACTGCACGGCCGAGACGAGCGAGGTCGTCTTCAGCATGTTGATGACCTCGTTGCCCGTGGGCGGCACGATGACGCGCATGGCCTGCGGGATCACGATGCGGCGCAGGGTCTTGGAGTGGCTCATGCCGAGCGCGTGCGCGGCCTCGGTCTGGCCTTCGTCGACGGCGAGGAGGCCGGAGCGGCAGATCTCCGCCATGTACGCGGCCTCGTTGAGGCCGAGCCCGAGGAGCGCGGTCAGCAGCGGGGTCATGAACGAGGACCAGTAGTCCTTGTAGATGAACCCGAGGTTGATGTACTCGAAGACCAGGCCCAGGTTGAACCAGATGAAGAGCTGGACGAGGACCGGGGTGCCGCGGAAGAACCAGATGTAGAACCAGGCGATGGTGCTGGTCACCGGGTTCTTGGACATCCGCATCACGGCGAGGACGATGCCGCCGACCACGCCGATGATCATCGAGAGGACGGTCAGTTCGAGCGTCTTCCCGACGCCGGTGAGGACCCGGTCGTCGAAGAAGTAGTCCGGGATCGTGCCCCACTCGATCTTGCCCTGCGAGAAGGCGTAGACGATGGCGCCGAGCAGCGCCAGGGCGACGGCCGCGGAGACGTAGCGGCCCGGGTGCCGCACCGGGATGGCCTTGATGGCCTCCGGCGGGGCACCCGCGGACGCGCTGTCCGCGGGCTCGTTCGCCTTGCTGAGGGGTGGAGTCATGGGTGGTGCCTTTCAGGCCTGTCAGAGTGCCCGTCAGAGGGGAGAGGCCCGCCGCCGGTTCGGGGGCGGGCCGGGGTGACAGGGGTCAGGAACCACCGTTGATCTTCGACTCGGTGACGGCGCCATCGTCGACGCCCCACTTCGCGATGATCTTCTTGTACTCGCCGCTCTCGATGATCGCGGTCATGGCGGCCTGGAGGGCGTCGCGCAGCTGCGTGTTGTCCTTGGCGACGGCGATGCCGTAGGGGCCCGCCTCGACCTGGTCGCCGACGATCTCGAAGTACTTGCCGCCGCCGGACTTCTTCACCGAGTACGCGGCGATCGGGTAGTCGGCGGAGACGACGTCGGCGCCCTTGGAGCGCATCCGGGTCTCGGCCTCCGGGTTGGTGGCGAAGTCCTCGACCTTCAGCGCCTTCTTGCCGTCCTTGGCGCACTTCTTCGCCTGGTCCTTGGCGAGGTCCTGCGAGAAGGTCGCGGTCTGCACGGCGATCGTCTTGCCGCACAGGTCGTCCCAGGTCTTGATGCCCTGGTCGTCGCCCTTGTTGGTGTAGAGCGAGACGCCCGCGGTGAAGTAGTCGACGAAGTCGACGCCCTTGCCGACCTTCTTGCCGGTGTCGCTGTCGATGCCGTTCTGCCGGTCCATGGTGTCCGTCATGGCCGACATGGCGATGTCGTAGCGCTTGGAGGCCAGACCGCCCACGAGGTCGGCGAACTTGCCGTTCTGGAAGTTGAACTCCACGCCGAGCTGCTTGCCGAGCGCCGCGGCGATGTCCGGGTCGATACCGACGGCCTTGCCCGAGTCGTCCTTGTACTCGACGGGTGCGTACGCGATGTCCGAACCGACGTTGATGACGCCCTTGTCGCGGATCTGCGCCGGCAGCTTGTCGGCGAGCGGCGCGGACTTCGACGAGCCGGACGCGGAGGACGAGTCGTCGTCCTTCGACTTCGTCTGGTCGCCGCAGCCGGTCAGGAGCAGGGCGCCGGCGACCGCGATCGCGCCGACCGCGGCTATCCGGGACTTCGCGGAATTCGCGGTCGTGCGACGGGTGGTGCTTGCGGTCATGGTGGGGTCCTCCGGCGGAATGGGTGGAGTTGCCGTTCGGTCGCCTGGGCACACACCTTCGGGTGTCGCGACCTCGTGCGATGTCGTTGCGATGAACGGCATCTTGCCATTCGGACGGGCGGCCGCAGGGGGTCGGCGATGTCAAAATCGGATAACAGGTCCGCCAAGACGGCCAACACGGCGGCACATCAGGGTGCATGGAGCCGCATCTTCTGCGGGTCCGCCGCGCGGCGACGGGAAATTCTCCGGCGAACCGTCCGTCGTCTCACCATTTGAACCGCTTTCCGGCGGACGTCGAGCGCGACTTGAGGACTTGTCCACATATTCGGCTATGAGTCATGTCACCGGGCTGTGATCGATCACGTATGGGGTCGTCCGCACCCTGCTCCGTCGGGTAAGAAGGTTCTTTACACCCCTCATCCGGGGCTCAGGGCGCGCGTGCGGCGCGCCCGTCGTGTACGCACCTGTGCAGCGGTTCCCCAACAGGAACCGAGTGGGGCGTACGCGGTGCCCGCCCGCTCCTCAACCAGGAGCGGATCCACCCTCACCTGATGTTCAAAACCTAAGGGGTAAGACAAGTGGCAGCGGAGATCGTCAATCCTCGCAGCGACAGCGGTACCGGCACCGAAGGCAGCAGCGACCTCGCCGATCCCTTCGATCCGGCGTTCGCGCTGCACCGCGGCGGCAAGATGGCCGTGCAGGCCACCGTGCCGGTCCGCGACAAGGACGACCTGTCCCTGGCGTACACGCCCGGCGTCGCGAAGGTGTGCAGCGCGATCGCGGAGCAGCCGGAGCTCGTCCACGACTACACGTGGAAGTCGAGCGTCGTGGCCGTCGTCACCGACGGCACGGCCGTGCTCGGCCTCGGCGACATCGGCCCCGAGGCGTCCCTCCCGGTGATGGAGGGCAAGGCCATTCTCTTCAAGCAGTTCGGCGGCGTGGACGCGGTGCCGCTCGCCCTCGCGACGACCGACGTGGACGAGATCGTCGACACCGTCGTGCGGCTCGCCCCGTCCTTCGGCGGCGTCAACCTGGAGGACATCTCGGCACCGCGCTGCTTCGAGATCGAGCGCAGACTCCAGGAGAAGCTGGACATCCCCGTCTTCCACGACGACCAGCACGGCACGGCCGTCGTCACGCTGGCCGCGCTGAAGAACGCGGCCCGGCTCAGCGGCCGTACGCTCGGCGAGCTGCGCGCCGTGATCTCCGGCGCCGGTGCGGCGGGTGTCGCCATCGCCAAGTTCCTCCTGGAGGCGGGGCTCGGCGACGTCGCGGTCACCGACCGCAAGGGCATCGTCAGCCGCGACCGCGAGGACCTCACCGCGGTCAAGCGCGAGCTGGCGGAGATCACCAACAAGGCGGGCCTGTCCGGTTCCCTGGAGGACGCCCTCGCGGGCGCCGACGTCTACATCGGCGTCTCCGGCGGTACGGTCCCCGAGGCCGCGGTCGCCTCGATGGCGCCGGGCGCCTTCGTCTTCGCGATGGCCAACCCGAACCCCGAGGTCCACCCCGACGTGGCGCACAAGTACGCGGCCGTCGTCGCGACCGGGCGCTCGGACTTCCCGAACCAGATCAACAACGTCCTCGCGTTCCCGGGGATCTTCGCGGGCGCGCTGCAGGTCCGGGCGTCGCGGATCACCGAGACGATGAAGATCGCCGCGGCGGAGGCGCTGGCCGCGGTGGTGGGCGACGACCTGTCCGCCGAGTACGTCATCCCGTCGCCGTTCGACGAGCGGGTCGCTCCCGCGGTGACGGCGGCCGTGGCCGCGGCCGCTCGGGCCGAGGGTGTCGCGCGACGCTGAGTCCCGCGTCCTGCTTCTTGACAAGGGCCCCGCCGAACGGCGGGGCCCTTTCCTTTCCTTTCCTTGCTCGCCGCCTCGGTGTCCACAGGATGTGTGTCACAGGCGGAGGTGGTTCCTTGGGTCCCGCCCGGCGCCTATCGTCAAGGTCATGTTCGCCGCCTACGCCGCCCGCATCGACCGCGACCAGCCGCTGAACGGACTCGAGTTGGGGGAGCGGCCCGCCCCCCAGGACCGGCCCGGCTGGACGACCGTGAACGTCAAGGCCGCCTCCCTCAACCACCACGACCTCTGGTCCCTGCGCGGGGTCGGGCTCGGCGAGGAGGCGCTGCCCATGATCCTGGGCTGCGACGCCGCCGGTGTCGACCGCGACGGCAACGAGGTCGTGCTCCACTCCGTCATCGGGCAGTCCGGGTACGGCGTCGGGCCCCGCGAGGGCCGCTCCATCCTCACCGAGAAGTACCAGGGCACCTTCGCCGAGCAGGTCACGGTGCCCGAGTGGAACGTGCTGCCCAAGCCCAAGGAGCTCTCCTTCGAGGAGGCCGCGTGCCTGCCGACGGCGTGGCTGACCGCGTACCGGATGCTCTTCACCAACGCGGGCGTGCGGCCGGGCGATTCGGTCCTCGTGCAGGGCGCGGGCGGCGGTGTCGCCACGGCCGCGATCGTCCTCGGCAAGGCCGCAGGGCTACGGGTCTTCGCCACCAGCCGCGACGAGGCCAAGCGCAAGCGCGCCCTCGAACTCGGCGCCGTCGAGGCCGTCGAGTCCGGGGCGCGGCTGCCGCAGCGGGTGGACGCCGTGATCGAGACCGTCGGCGCCGCGACCTGGTCGCACTCCGTCAAGTCGCTCAAGCCGGGCGGCACGCTGGTCATCTCCGGCGCGACCAGCGGGCCGAGCCCCAAGTCCGCCGAGCTGAACCGCATCTTCTTCCTGGAGCTGAAGGTCGTCGGCTCCACGATGGGCTCCAAGGACGAGCTGGAGGACCTGCTCTCCTTCTGCGCGGCGACCGGGGTGCGGCCCGTCATCGACGAGACGCTGCCGCTGGACCGGGCGCGGGAGGGGTTCGAGAAGATGGCGGGCGGGGAGCTGTTCGGGAAGGTCGTGCTGACCGTTTGAGCCTTGGAGGGGAGGCCGGTCGGGGAAGGGGCGCTGCGGCGCCCCTTTTTCGCGGGGTATCTGTCAACTGTGGTTGACGCCAGCGCTCCGTCAACCTACATTGACACCATGACCGAGGCCACAGATCTTGCCGAGCAGGCAGGCGCCCCCGACCCGCGCGTCGGGCTGCGCTCCGTCGCCGCCCTGCGACGGCTGCTCGAGCGACTGGAAGCGGTACAGGTGCGCAGCGCGCGCAATCAGGGCTGGTCGTGGCAGGAGATCGCGGCCGAGCTCGGGGTCAGCCGACAGGCCGTGCACAAGAAGTACGGGAGGCGATGATGTTCGAGCGGTTCACCGAAGGCGCCAGGGACGTGGTCAAAGGCGCCGTCACCCACGCGGAACGAGAACGCGCCCCGCACATCGACGAGGGCCACCTCCTCCTCGCACTCCTCGACGCCCGTGGCACCCGGGGCTCCTTCGCCCTGGGCGCGCTCGGCGCGGACGCCGAGGGGAAGCGGGCGGCGATCGGCGAGGCGCTGCTCACCGCGCGCCGTCGCGCCGGGCTCAGCCAGGCCGACACGGAGGCCCTGGCCGGGCTCGGTATCGACGTGGACCAGATCGTCGCCCGGGTCGAGGACGCCCATGGCGTCGGGGCGCTGAGCGGGGGTCGTCGCCTCGGCGGACGGCGCCCCTTCACCAAGGAGGCCAAAGGCGTCCTGGAATCGTCCCTGCGCATGGCCCTGGCCCACCACGACCGCGCGATCGGCGACGAACACCTCCTCCTCGCCCTGGCGGCTCGCCCCGGCATCGCCGCCGAAACCCTGGCCGGGCACGGGGTGACGGTGCCGGCGGTGGAGCGGGTGCTTTATGGGGGCGGGGAGGCGGCAGCGGGCTGAACCGTGAGCCCGCGCCGGCGCCCCGGGGCTTGGGGGGAGTCGGGCCCAGATCCCTGGGCCCGACCTGCGCCCTTGGCGGGGCCGAGCCCAGGGCCCAGGATTCGGGCACCCCGGGCCCTCGCGGCTCAGCCCGCTGACCCTCACCCCTTCGGCGTTCGCAGTACCCCCGTGATCCGTGCCGCCGCCTCCGAGAGTGCCTCCCGGGCCGCTTGGAACTGGTCCTCCGTGACGCCGTGGTCGCGGGCCGTGTCGCGGATGTCGTCGCGGAAGCGGTCGAGGAGGCGGTCCAGGTCGCGGGCCGGGTCGCCGGTGGAGTCCTCCGTCGCCCAGGACGGGACGTACTCCGCCGACACCCGCTCCGACGCCGGACGGTATGCAGGCTCCTTCTCCGAAGCCGGGGTCGAGGTCGACGCCGGGGCGCCGAAGTTCCTGCCGAACTCGCCGAACTCCTTCGCCAGCTCGGACAACCCCTCCCGCACCCCCGACGGCCAGTCGCCCCGCGCGAAGTGGTCCTGCACCTGGTCCTGCACGCGCTTGGCCATCCGCTGGAACTCGTCCTGCGCCTGCGCCCGCACCTTGTCCTGCGCCTCCTTGGCCTGGCGGCGCGCCCGCTGGGCCTCCTCGCGGGCCCGGCGGCTCTCGTCCTTCGCGCGCCGCGCCTGCTCCTTCCACTCCTGTTTCGCGCGGCGCAGCTCCTCCTTGGCGGTGCGCCAGGACTCCTTGTCCGTGAAGTCCATGAGGCTGCTCAGGTCCGGCGCCGGGCCGCCACGGGCGCCGCGTGTCTGGGAGGTGGCGGCGCGGACCTCGCGGCGCAGATCACCCGCCGCGCCGCGTACGTCGTCCCGGATCTCGGCGGCCAGCTCGGCGACCGACTCGCGGATCTCCAACTCCAGGTCGGCCAGTTCGCCGCTGCGGTCGGCCAGCTCGGCGCGGCCCGCGTCGGTGATCGCGTACACCTTCCGGCCGCCCTCGGTGGTGTGGGTGACGAGCCCCTCGGACTCCAGCTTGGCGAGGCGCGGGTAGACGGTGCCCGCCGAAGGCGCGTACAGCCCCTGGAAGCGCTCCTCCAGGAGGCGGATCACCTCGTAGCCGTGGCGCGGGGCCTCGTCGAGGAGCTTGAGGAGGTAGAGCCGCAGGCGGCCGTGGGCGAAGACGGGGGCATGTCAGAGCACCTTCTTGTCGGCGGGGGCGGCGTCTGCCAGGCCGGGGCCGGCGGGACCGGTGTAGGTAGGGCCGGTGTCGGCGGGGGTGGCGTCTGCGGGACTGGCGTTGGCGGGGCCGGTGTCGGTAGGACCGGCGTCAGCGGGGCTGGGGTTGGCGGGACCGGTGTCGACAGGGCCGGCGTCGGAAGGGACCCCGCTCGGCGGCGCCGCGTCGGGGGTCGGGGCCTCGTCCTCGCCCGGTGGCCTGCGCAGCAGGGCGATCGAGCCGGAGACCGTGGTCGCCTTCACGCTGCCGGTGCCCGCGCCGAGGCGGCCGGCGATCTTGTGGGCGCCCCACTGGCCGGAGACGCGCAGCCCCTCGAAGGCGTTGGACACCGCGCCGCTCGCGGTGTTCGCCTCGACCTCGGTGTCGGCCGGGTGCGGGATGCGGATGGCTATCTCGCCGGAGACGCTCGTCAGGGCCACGTCCGTCGGGCCCGCCGGGTCCAGGTCCACGATCATCGAGCCGCTGACGGTCTCCGCCTTCACGAAGGGGCCCGAGCCCTCGACGACCGTCAGATCGCCCGAGACCGAGTTGAACCGCAGGCCACCGGTGACGGCCTGCGCCTCGACGCTGCCGGAGACCGTGCTGGTGCGCACCGGCCCCGTGACGCCCACGAGCGTGGTGTCGCCGGTGACGCTCTTCACCTCGGTGCGGCCCTCGACACCGGAGACGATGGCGCCCGCGCCCACCGCGCCCAGCTCGACCCGGGTGCCGCTCGGCACGGCGAGCGAGACGACCGCGCTGCGGTGCCAGCCCTTGCGGTCGAGCCACTTGAGGAGGTTCTTCCAGGGCAGGTCGTCATAGGCGACGGTGAGCGTGCCGCCCTCCTGCGTGACGCGCAGCGGCGGCCCCTCGATCTCCGAGACCTCGAGGCGGGCGGAGTCCCCCTCCGTGCCCACCACGTTCACCGTGCCGTTCACGATGCGTACGTGCAGGGCCGTGACCGGCTCGTCGAAGACGAGCTTCTGCGGCTCCGCGACGGACCACTCGGACATGGTGCGACCTCCTCCGGAGTGAACGCGCCATATCGCGCCCTCTGCACAACACGATATATCGCGGGCACGGGAAGTCAAGACTGTCGCGATCGCTGCCAAGTAGTGCTGCGGCATTTATGGCGATAAGTGACGTCATTGTCTTAGCGTGGAGCCATGCCGTCCCCGCGATCCGCCACCGGTGCCCTGCTGCTCTGCCGCGCCGAACCCGACGTCGTCGGCCCCGCCGCCCGCCTGCTCCGCCAGCGGATGCTGCTCACCCGCGCCGGGTCGGAGTGGAGCGTGCTCGTGCCCGAGGGCGAGCCGTGGCGGGCCACGACGGACGGCGCCGGCGACCCCGGCGAGGTCGTGGACCGGGTCCTCGGCGGCTGGGCGGGCGCGCTCGCCGTCGGCGCACCCTGGCCGGTGCTCGCCCTGTGGTGGGACGCCGAGCGCAGCGGCTTCACGCTCGCCTCCGGCTTCCGCCGCCCCGTCGGCTACGAGTGGCTCGCGAACGGTACGCCGGTCGGCGAGGAGGAGGCCATGCGCACCTTCGCCGCCCGCCTCGGTCTCGACCCGGTGCTCGACATGCAGTCCCTCGACGTGCTGACCACGCCCGACACCGCGGCCGACGCCCGTGCCCGGTTGCGTGGCCTGCTCGCGATCCTCACCCGTACCGGCCTGGCCCTGCCGCCCGGACTCGACCCCGGCGCATCGTCCGACCGCCTGCGGGGCGCCGCGCAGCGCGGCGGCGCCGAGACCGTCGAGTGGCCCGGCTGGCGGGACGCCGTCCACGCCGAGCTGGACGTCGTGGAGACCACCGGCATCGGCCCCTGGATGCGCGGCCCCAAGGGGCGCCGCCTGGCCGCCGCCCAGCTCGCGGCCGGGGTGCCGCTCACGGCGTACGGCCTGCGGCGGCGCAGCGGCGGCTGGCTCACGGCGGGCGGCCTGCTGCTCGTGCACGGCGTGCTCGGACTCGCGTACGACAGGGTGCGCGCGGCCCGCGACTGACGCCGCACCGACCACCCGTGGGCCGGACCACCCGTGGGCCGGACCACCCGTGGGCCGGACCACCCGTAGGCCGGACCACCCGTAGGCCGGACCACCCGTAGGCCGGACCACCCCTAGGACGGACCACCCCTAGGGCCGACCACCCCTAGGACGGACCACCCCGTAGGACGGACCTACTCGTCGTCGTCCTCATCGTCGTCCAGGCGCGCCAGCCACGTCGCGAGGCGCTCCACCGGCACCTCGAAGTCCGGGTTGAGATCGACGAACGTCCGGAGCTGCTCGGCGAGCCACTCGAAGGTGACCTCCTCCTCGCCGCGCCGCTTCTCCAGCTCTTCGATGCCACGGTCCGTGAAGTACATACCCCCAGGATAAGCGGGGGAATTACGGCGGATACGCGGCAGGGCCGCACCCCCTGACGGGGTTGCGGCCCTGCACGAAGAGCGGAGTGACCGGGGCGCCTACGCCTCGAACACCTCGCGCACGAGCTGCTCCTGCTCGGCCTGGTGGCGCTTGGCGGAGCCGACCGCGGGGGACGAGCCGTGCGGGCGCGAGATGCGCCGCAGCCGCTCGCCGTGCGGGATGTCGGCGCCGACGGCCAGGTCCAGGTGGTCGATCAGGTTGAGGGCGATGAACGGCCAGGCACCCTGGTTCGCCGGCTCCTCCTGCGCCCACAGGTACTTCTCGGCGTTCGGGTACTTGGCGATCTCCGCCTGGAGCTCGGCACCCGGCAGCGGGTACAGGCGCTCGACGCGGATGATCGCGGTGTCCGTGTGGCCGCTCTTCTTCCGCTCGGCCTCAAGGTCGTAGTACAGCTTGCCCGCGACGAAGACGACCTTGCGGACCGCGCTCGCCTCGACCGAGTCGTCGCCGATGACCGGACGGAAGCCGCCCGACGTGAACTCCTCCACCTTCGACGCGGCGGCCTTGAGGCGCAGCATCGACTTCGGGGTGAAGACCACCAGCGGCTTGTGGTGCGGGTTGTGCACCTGCCACCGCAGGAGGTGGAAGTAGTTCGACGGGAGCGTCGGCATGGCGACCGTCATGTTGTTCTGCGCGCAGAGCTGGAGGAAGCGCTCGACACGGGCCGAGGAGTGGTCCGGGCCCTGGCCCTCGTAGCCGTGGGGGAGGAGCAGCGTCACACCGCTCGTCTGGCCCCACTTCTGCTCGGCGGCCGAGATGTACTCGTCGACGACCGTCTGCGCGCCGTTGACGAAGTCACCGAACTGCGCTTCCCACATCACGAGGGACTCGGGGCGCGCGAGCGAGTAGCCGTACTCGAAGCCCATGACCGCGTACTCGGAGAGCAGCGAGTCGTAGACGTTGTAGCGGGCCTGCTCGGGCGAGAGGTACAGCAGCGGCGTGTAGTCCTCGCCGGTCTCCCGGTCGATGAGGACGGCGTGGCGCTGGCCGAAGGTGCCGCGGCGCGAGTCCTGGCCCGAGAGGCGCACCGGGGTGCCCTCCAGGAGCAGGGAGCCGACGGCGAGGGTCTCGCCCATGCCCCAGTCGATCGTCCCGTCCTCGATCATCGCGGCACGGCGCTGCAGCTGCGGCAGCAGACGCGGGTGCACCGTGACGTTGTCCGGGATGTTGACCTGGGACTCGGCGATGCGCTTGACGACCTCCTGGGAGATCGCGGTCTGCACGGGCACCGGGAACTCGGCCTGCGGCTCGGGCATCTGGGCCTCGCCCGGCTGCGCGACGGCCTCGCGGACCTCGGTGAAGACCTTCTCGAGCTGGCCCTGGAAGTCCTGGAGCGCCTGCTCGGCCTCTTCCAGGGTGATGTCGCCGCGACCGATGAGGGACTCGGTGTAGAGCTTGCGCACCGAGCGCTTCTTGTCGATCAGGTCGTACATCAGCGGCTGCGTGAACGCCGGGTTGTCCGACTCGTTGTGACCGCGGCGGCGGTAGCAGATGAGGTCGATGACGACGTCCTTGTTGAACGCCTGGCGGAACTCGAAGGCCAGACGCGCGACGCGGACGACGGCCTCGGGGTCGTCACCGTTCACGTGGAAGATCGGCGCCTCGATCATGCGGGCCACGTCGGTGGCGTACATGGAGGAGCGCGAGGACTCCGGGGCGGCGGTGAAGCCGACCTGGTTGTTGATGACGATGTGGACCGTGCCGCCCGTGCGGTAGCCACGCAGCTGCGACATGTTGAGCGTCTCGGCGACCACACCCTGGCCCGCGAAGGCCGCGTCACCGTGCAGGGCGACGGGCAGGACGGTGAAGTCCGTGCCGCCCTTGTTGATGATGTCCTGCTTGGCGCGGGTGATGCCCTCGATGACCGGGTCGACCGTCTCCAGGTGGGACGGGTTGGCGGCGAGGGAGACCTTGATCTGCTCGCCGTCCAGGCCGGTGAAGGTGCCCTCGGCGCCCAGGTGGTACTTGACGTCGCCGGAGCCGTGCATCGACTTCGGGTCGAGGTTGCCCTCGAACTCGCGGAAGATCTGCGCGTACGACTTGCCGACGATGTTGGCGAGCACGTTCAGGCGGCCGCGGTGGGCCATGCCGATGACGACCTCGTCGAGGCGGGCCTCGGCGGCGGAGTCGATGACCGCGTCGAGCAGCGGGATGACGGACTCGCCGCCCTCCAGGGAGAACCGCTTCTGGCCGACGTACTTGGTCTGCAGGAACGTCTCGAACGCCTCAGCGGCGTTCAGACGGCGCAGGATGCGCAGCTGCTCCTCGCGCTCTGGCTTGGAGTGCGAGCGCTCGATGCGGTCCTGGATCCACTTGCGCTGCTTGGGGTCCTGGATGTGCATGAACTCGACGCCGGTGGTGCGGCAGTACGAGTCGCGCAGCACGCCGAGGATGTCGCGCAGCTTCATCATCGACTTGCCGGCGAAGCCGCCGACGGCGAACTCGCGCTCCAGGTCCCAGAGGGTGAGCCCGTGCTCGGTGATGTCCAGGTCGGGGTGCTTGCGCTGCTTGTACTCCAGCGGGTCGGTGTCGGCCATGACGTGGCCGCGGACCCGGTAGGAGTGGATCAGCTCGAAGACGCGGGCGGCCTTGGTGACGTCGTCGTCGTGCGACGCGTCGATGTCCTTGAGCCAGCGGACCGGCTCGTAGGGGATGCGCAGGGCCTTGAAGATCTCGTCGTAGAACTCGTTCTCACCGAGGAGGAGGTTCGCGACGATGCGCAGGAACTCGCCGGAGGCGGCGCCCTGGATGACCCGGTGGTCGTAGGTCGACGTGAGCGTCATGACCTTCGAGATGCCGAGCTTGTTCAGGGTGTCCTGGGAGGTGCCCTGGAACTCCGCCGGGTAGTCCATCGAGCCGACGCCCATGATGACCGACTGTCCGGGCATCAGACGCGGCACGGAGTGCACGGTGCCGAGGCCGCCGGGGTTGGTCAGGGAGACCGTGACGCCGGTGAAGTCGTCCATGCCCAGCTTGCCGTCACGCGCGCGGCGGACGATGTCCTCGTACGCCTGCCAGAACTCGAAGAAGTTGAGCGTCTCGGCCTTCTTGATGCCCGCGACGACCAGCTGGCGGTCGCCGTTGGGCTTCACCAGGTCGATCGCGAGGCCGAAGTTGATGTGCTCCGGCTTGACCAGCGTCGGCTTGCCGTCCTTCATGGCGAAGGAGTAGTTCATCGACGGCATGGCCTTGATGGCCTGCACCATCGCGTACCCGATGAGGTGCGTGAAGGAGATCTTCCCGCCGCGGGCGCGCTTGAGGTGGTTGTTGATGACGATGCGGTTGTCGAACAGCAGCTTCACCGGGACGGCGCGCACGGACGTGGCCGTGGGGACCTCGATGGAGGCGTTCATGTTCTTCGCGACGGCGGCGGCGGGACCGCGCAGCGTCACGAGCTCGGGGCCGGCGGGGGCCTCGGTCGTCACTTGTTCAGCCTTCTTCGGAGCGGGGGCGGCGGGAGCGGGGGCGGCCTTCGCGGCGGGCGCCGCCTGAGCGGGCTTCGCGGGCGCGGCGGCGGGCTTCGCGGGCTCGGCGGCCTTGGCGGGCGCCGGCGCGGCGGGTGCGGCCTGAGGGGGCGCGGCGGGCGCCGACGGGGCCGTGGCCTGGGCCTTCTGGGCCGGCGCCTTCACAGGCTCAGTCGGCGCAGCCCCCGTGGCTGCGGCACCGGGCTTGTAGTCGGCGAAGAAGTCCCACCAGGCTCGGTCGACCGAGTTCGGGTCCTGGAGGTACTGCTGATAGATCTCGTCGACGAGCCACTCATTGGGACCGAAGCCCGCGGCAGGGCTCTTGCCCTGCTCGGCTTGGTCGGTCTCGGTGGAGATGCTCGAGTTACTGGGGGACTGTGGCGACACGGCGGTAACCGCCCTCTTCCGCTTCTCACAAGGTGATGGACAGCGGGAATAAAGGCTACGCCTCCATGAGCGGGACGTGCAGACCGGGCCGGTGATCCGTCGCGTAAGTCACACTGGAGATCGGGTTTCGGGCCGCGAAATGGCGGGAAACAACCGGGGTTCACGTACGTTCCATCGCGCGCCCGGCGCGCCGGGCGCGACTGGGCGCGGCTTGACCTCCGCCTGACCGGAACCCTACGTCAACTTTGCGGTCCCGGCCTGTCCCGGAAGGGTGACCCTGATCCGGCAGCCGCGCTCCGATTCGGCCACGCCGATCTTGCCGCCGTGCAGGTCCACGGCCCAGCGGGCGATGGCGAGGCCGAGACCCGTGCCACCGTCACCCTTGCCGTTCGCCGAGTGTCCGGCGTTGCCCCGGTTGAAACGCTCGAACACCCGGTGCCACTCCGACTCGGGTATCCCGGGCCCTTCGTCGAGCACTTCAAGGTCCAGGGACTCAGGGGTCAGCCCGCGTCGCGCGCGCACCGTGACGCGGCCGTGCGCCGGGGAGTGCTTCACCGCGTTGTCGATGAGATTCGCCACGACCTGGTGGATGCGTTCGGGGTCGGCGTGGGCCGTGAGTTCCGGCGGTGAGACGTCCAGGTGCAGATGGACGTCCGTACGCGTATGGGTGCCGGATCCCGAGGCGATGCCCGCGCGCTGCGAGACCGCCATGTTCGCCTCCTTGAGCACGCCCGACAGGTACGGCCAGACCTCGAAGCGGCGCGCCTTGAGCGGCACCACGCCGTTGTCCAGGCGGGACAGGTCCAGGAGGGTCTCGACGAGGCGGCCGAGCCGCTCCGTCTGTTTCAGGGCCGTGCGCATGGTCTCGGGGTCGGCGGCCATGACACCGTCCACCACGTTCTCCAGGACCGCGCGGAGCCCCGCGATGGGGGTGCGCAGCTCGTGCGAGACGTTGGCGACCAGCTCCTTGCGCTGCAGGTCCTGCGCGGCCAGCTCGTCGGCCATGCGGTTGATCGTCACCGCGAGGTCGCCCAGCTCGTCGCGGCGGTCCGCGCCGCGCACGCGGCGCGTGTAGTCGCCGTTGGAGATGGAGCGGGCCACCGTGTTCATCTCGTCCAGCGGCGCGGTGAGGCTGTGCGCCACGAACTGCGTGATGAGCAGCGTCGCGATGATCGAGAACACGGTGATGAAGCGCAGCTCCGTCGCCGTGTACATCGCGACCATGATCAGGCCCGTGGTGATGAAGACGGAGACGACGACGAGCGTGCCGAGCTTCGCCTTGACCGAGAAGGGGCGCAGACCGCCCGTCGCCCAGTGCGGGCCGAGGGGGTGCGGCCGCGCGGCGCGGGCGTGCGGTGTCCGGTCCCCGCCACTCATGGCGTCGGCGTCTCCAGGGCGTAGCCGACACCGTGCACGGTGCGGATGCGCTCGGCGCCGATCTTGCGGCGCAGCGCCTTGATGTGGCTGTCGACGGTACGGGTGCCGGAGGCGTCGGCCCAGTCCCAGACCTCGGCGAGCAGCTGCTCGCGGGAGAGGACCGCGCGCGGGGTGTTCGCCAGGCACACGAGCAGGTCGAACTCGGTCGGGGTGAGGTGCACGTCCTCGCTCCTGACCCGGACCCGGCGCTGCGCGTGGTCGATCTCCAGCTCGCCGAGGCGCAGGATGCCGCTGCGCGGCGTCGCGGCGGCGAGCGCCGCCCGCTCGACCCGGCGGAGCAGCACGTGGACCCGCGCGGCCAGCTCCCGCATGGAGAACGGCTTGGTCATGTAGTCGTCGGCGCCGACGCCGAGCCCGACGAGCATGTCCGTCTCGTCGTCCCGCGCGGTCAGCATCATGACCGGCACCGGCCGCTGCGCCTGCACGCGGCGGCAGACCTCGAGCCCGTCGAAGCCGGGCAGCATGATGTCGAGGATCAGCAGATCGGGCTGCCAGGCCTCCGCCGTGTCGACCGCCGAGGGGCCGTCCTGTGCGGTTTGCACGAGGAATCCCTCGGCCCGTAGCCGGGCGGCGATGGCGTCCACGATCGTGGGGTCGTCCTCGACGACCAGGACCCGGCGCTGGGCGCCCGGGGTCGCCGTGCTGCCGTTGTGGGAGGTGTGTGTCTGCTCCATCGCCCGCCCCTGAGTGCGCGCACCGTCCTGGCGCGCTTGACGCTTGAATGATCTGGGTTTCGGACGTCAGCGTACGGGGAGTTACCGCCGGTCGGCTACGCGGCCCGTACTGCGAGGTGCACCACGTCGGGTACGCCCCGGACAACGGGGATCTCTTCGGTGCGGACCGCCCGGAATCCGGCATTCCGCAAGGTTCCTTCGAAATTTGCGGACGGCTGTGCGGACCAGACGGCGAGCACGCCGCCGGGGTTGAGCCGGGCCCGGCAGGCCGCGAGTCCGGCGGGGGAGTAGAGGCTGCCGTTGTCCTCGGTGACGGTCCAGTCCGGGCCGTTGTCGATGTCCAGGCAGAGCGCGTCGTAGGGGGCGGGCGCCTCGTGCAGGTGCCGTACGAGGTCGGCCTCGACGATCTCCGTACGGGGGTCGGCGAGCGCCTCGGCGGAGAGCGGCCGGAGCGCTCCCTCGCGGTGCCAGTCGATGACCGCCCGCTCGCGCTCGATCACGGTGATGCGGCCCCAGCGGGGCTGTGCGGCGGCGCGGGCCAGGGAGAACCCGACGCCGAGTCCGCCGATGAGCAGGCTCGGGGCGGGGCGCTCGGGCGGCAGGGCGGCGAGCGCCGCGTCGACGAGGAGCCGCTCGGAGCGGCCGTCGGAGGTGTCCATCAGGAAGGTGCCGTTGGCGATGATCTGGAGCAGGTCGCCGTGGCGGCGCAGCACGACCTCCCCGTACGGGCCCGTACGGCGGTCCAGGACAGTGGGCTGTTCCGTGAGAATGCTGTCGGACATGTGGTCATTCTGGCGGGCCGCGATGGAGGGGAGTTCCGGGACAGGAGAGGAAAGGCGCGACCGGTGCGGACGCGAGCGAAGTCCATGAGGTTGCTGTGAAACCAGTCACATTTGAGGCCGTGGTGAAATCCGTAACGGGCGATAAGGGTGTCTCGCGTGAAACCGGGCGCGACAGCCGGCGACGGGACGACGCCCGTCGCCGAGACGCGGCCCCGGCCTGCGCTGATCGGTGTCCCGGCGCAGCCGGGACCGCCCGCCGCCGAGACCGCGCCGCGGCGCCCCGCGACGCGCCGCCGCCGGCTCCTGCGCCTGCTGCCGACCCCCACCGGCACGCCGTTCACCTTCACGTACCGCTCATCCTCGTCGGCACGTCGCTCTTCACGGAGTTCGCCGACCCGGACACGGTCGCCGGGCGCTCCGGGCGTCCAGCACCGATGTCACTCATCTTGCTCAGTCGCCGGTGCTCGGCTGACGGCCAGCGCGCTGTGGATCGTCGGGCATCGCCTCACCGTTCATGTCGCGTTCGTGGTCGTGCTGACCGCCCTCGAACGGCGCACGGGCGGCCTGCGCACCGCCGCCGTCTTCGTGCTCGGCCACGTCCTCGCCACCCTGGCCACCGAGGTCCCCGTCGGCCTGTCGGTGATGGTGGGCCACCTGCCCCACACGTCCCTGCACCGGCTCGACTACGGCGTCAGCTTCGGCCTCGCCGCCAGCATCGGGGCGCTCGCCGGGCTGCTCACGCCCTGGCCGCGCTACGCGGTGCTCCTCGTCTTCGGCGCGATGCTCGTCGGCGACCTGCTCTCGTTCAGCGACCCGATGACGAGCTGGGGCCACCTCTTCGCCCTGGCGGCCGGGATCGCCACCTGGCCACTGCTGCGCCGCCGCCGGAACCGCCGTCAGTCGGCGGCCTGCGCGCCCCCATGCTTCGCGTTGGTCAGCGGCGCGACGATGCGCCAGCCCACCGACTCGTAGAGCAGGCGCCCCTCCGGCGTGCACGCCAGGACCGCGCGGGTGGCGCCCTGGGCGTGGGCCGCCGCGTGCAGGACGCCCATGATCACGGTGCCGAGGCCCTTGCGGCGGTGGTGCTCGGAGGTCTCGATCTGGTCGACGGTCGCGCTCGCGCCGACGGGGGCGACCTGGCCCCGCGCGGCGAAGCCGCCGTCCGCGTCGGTGAGCAGCGCGCGCGTGACGCCGCCGCGGTTCCAGGTGTGCAGGCGGTACCCGGCGGGGGCGGTGGGCGCGCTGGTGGAGGTGAGGTCCTTCGTCATCAGGAAGTCGCCCGAGCCGTACGGCTCCCACGCGGGGCCGAGCCAGGGCAGGACGCGCTCCGGGTCGGCGAAGACTTTGAGGTGCCATGCGCGCGCGTGCGTCGACTCGGCGACCTTGCGCACGTCGTCCTCGCGGACGGCGTCGTTGACAGCGCCGATCACATGCCGGCCCGGCTGCTCCACCAGGCCCACATGGACCGTGTAGCCCCAGGGCTCGGTGAGCGGGGCGGAGGCGCCGCGGCTGACGACCCAGCCGTCGACCCAGTCCCGTACGTGATCGACGGCTGCCATGCGTTACCCCCTGTAATGGTTCCTCTTGACTTCCGCACCTTACTTACGTCGTTTTCCCTGGCGGCAGGGGCGATCGCTGAGAGCGAACACATACCGGGGAACATCCGGAGGCACCCAAGCATTGAGTCCACATAGCTCAACTTGAATGCCGAAGGGGAGATCATGGCTTCGACGTCCACACCGCTCACCTTGCCCGTGCTGCCGCTCGACGACGAGGTCGTGCTGCCCGGCATGGTCGTGCCCCTGGACCTGAACGACACGGACGTACGCGCCGCCGTGGAGGCCGCCCAGGCCGCCGCGCGCTCCGACGGCGACAGCAAGCCGAAGGTGCTGCTTGTTCCGCGGATCGACGGCACGTACGCGAACACCGGCGTGCTCGGCACCGTCGAGCAGGTGGGCCGGCTCGCCGACGGCGACCCCGGCGCCCTGATCCGCGGCCGCGGCCGCGTGCGCATCGGCGCGGGCACCACCGGGCCCGGCGCCGCCCTGTGGGTGGAGGGCCTGACCGTCGCGGAAGAGGTGCCGCAGCCACTGCCCGGCGCCGTCGCCGAGCTGGTCAAGGAGTACAAGGCGCTCGCCACGAACTGGCTGAAGAAGCGCGGCGCCTGGCAGGTCGTGGACCGCGTCCAGCAGATCGACGACGTGTCCGCGCTCGCCGACAACTCCGGCTACTCGCCGTTCCTCACCACCGACCAGAAGATCGAACTCCTGGAGACCGCCGACCCGGTCGCCCGCCTCAAGCTCGCCACCGAGCAGCTCCGCGAGCACCTCGCCGAGCAGGACGTCGCGGAGTCCATCGCCAAGGACGTCCAGGAAGGCGTCGACAAGCAGCAGCGCGAGTTCCTGCTGCGGCGCCAGCTGGACGCGGTCCGCAAGGAGCTGCGCGAGCTGAACGGCGAGGCCGAGGGCGAGGAGTCCGACGACTACCGCGCCCGCGTCGAGGCCGCCGACCTGCCCGAGAAGGTCCGCGAGGCCGCCCTCAAGGAGGTCGAGAAGCTGGAGCGGTCCAGCGACCAGTCCCCCGAGGGCTCGTGGATCCGCACCTGGCTCGACACGGTCCTCGAACTGCCGTGGAACGAGCACACCGAGGACGCCTACGACATCAAGGGCGCACAGCGGATCCTCGACGCCGAGCACGCGGGCCTCCAGGACGTGAAGGAGCGCATCACCGAGTACCTGGCCGTGCGCAAGCGGCGCAGTGACCGCGGGCTCGGGGTCGTCGGCGGCCGTCGCGGCGGTGCCGTGCTCGCCCTCGTCGGCCCGCCCGGCGTCGGCAAGACCTCGCTCGGCGAGTCCGTGGCGCACGCCATGGGCCGCAAGTTCGTCCGCGTCGCCCTCGGCGGCGTCCGCGACGAGGCGGAGATCCGCGGCCACCGCCGTACGTACGTGGGTGCCCTGCCGGGCCGCATCGTGCGGGCGATCAAGGAGGCCGGGTCGATGAACCCGGTGGTCCTGCTCGACGAGATCGACAAGGTCGGCTCCGACTTCCGCGGCGACCCGGCCGCGGCCCTGCTCGAAGTCCTCGACCCGGCGCAGAACCACACCTTCCGCGACCACTACCTGGAGGTCGAACTCGACCTCAGCGACGTGGTGTTCCTCGCGACGGCGAACGTGCTCGAAGCCATCCCCGAGGCGCTGCTCGACCGCATGGAGCTGGTCCGGCTCGACGGCTACACCGAGGACGAGAAGGTCGTCATCGCCCGCGACCACCTGCTCCCGCGCCAGCTGGAGCGGGCCGGACTGGCGAAGGACGAGGTCGTCATCGACGAGAGCGCGCTGCGCAAGCTCGCGGGCGAGTACACCCGCGAAGCCGGCGTCCGGAACCTGGAGCGCGCCGTGTCCCGGCTGCTCCGCAAGGTCGCGGCGCAGCACGAACTCGGCGAGCGCGAGCTGCCGTTCACGGTGACCGACGCCGACCTGCGCGACCTCATCGGGCGCCCGCACCACGTGCCCGAGTCGGCACAGGACCCGGCCGAACGGCGCACGGCGGTGCCGGGTGTCGCGACCGGACTCGCCGTGACCGGCGCCGGTGGTGACGTCCTCTTCGTCGAGGCGTCCCTCGCCGACCCGGAGACGGGTGCGGCGGGCCTGACCCTCACCGGTCAGCTCGGTGACGTGATGAAGGAGAGCGCGCAGATCGCCCTGTCGTTCCTGCGCTCCCACGGGGCCGAGCTGGAGCTGCCCGTCGCCGACCTGAAGGAGCGCGGCGTGCACATCCACTTCCCGGCGGGCGCCGTGCCCAAGGACGGGCCGAGCGCGGGCGTCACCATGACGACCGCCCTCGCCTCCCTGCTCAGCGGGCGTCTGGTCCGTACGGATGTGGCGATGACCGGGGAGGTCTCGCTGACCGGGCGGGTGCTGCCCATCGGCGGCGTCAAGCAGAAGCTGCTCGCCGCGCACCGGGCCGGGATCACCACGGTGATCATCCCGAAGCGGAACGAGGCGGACCTCGACGATGTCCCCGCCGAGGTCCTGGAGAAGCTCGATGTGCACCCGGTGACGGATGTGCGGCAGGTGCTCGAACTGGCCCTCGCTCCCGCCTCCGCCTCGGCGGACCTGGAGGTTCCGGTCGCGGCGTGACGGGCGCGGCCGGATGGTGAAGGCCCGGGGTTCCATTTGCGAGCCCCGGGTCTTCGCGTGCCGTCACGGGGCTCTGCCCCGGGCCCCGGTCCTCAATCGCCGGACGGGCTTGAGTGTGGCGGACGTGGCGTTTAAGGGCTCAACCGTTCGCCAGGGCCTGGACTCGGTCGAGGGCGCCGTTGAACTTGTTGTGGTCGCCGACCGTCGGGCCGCTCGACGTGTACTGCCAGATCGTCTGGAAGCTCCAGCCCGCGGGCAGCGTGCCCACCGTGGAGGCGTAGCGGGCGATCCACAGCGGGTTCGTCGAGCCGAACGCGCTGGAGTTGCCGGTGCACTGGGTCCACCAGCTCGTCGCCGTGTAGATCACGGCGTCGCGGCCGGTGCGCGCCTTGTACTGGTTCACGAAGTCGCGGATCCACGTCACCATGCCGGCGGCCGTCTTGCCGTAGCAGGCGGCGCCGTACGGGTTCCACTCGATGTCGAGCACGCCGGGCAGCGTCCTGCCGTCCTTGGACCAGCCGCCGCCGTGGTCCACGAAGTAGTTGGCCTGCGTGGCGCCGTTCGTGGTGTCGGGGGTCGCGAAGTGGTAGGCGCCGCGGATCATGCCCACGTTGTACGAGCCGTTGTACTGCTGCGCGAAGTACGGGTTCGTGTAGTACGTGCCTTCGGTGGCCTTGGTGTAGGCCCACTTCACGCCGCTGTTCCACAGGGTCGACCAGGCCACGTTGCCCTGGTGGCTGCTGACGTCGACGCCCTCCGTCTGGGTGGCGCGGCCGATCGGGCCCTGGCCGGTGTCGCCGTCGTGCGCGGCGACGCCCATGCCCAGGTGGGCCGTGCCGCGGGCGGGCACATCGGCGGCCTGTGCGGCGTTCGGCAGGGCGAAGAGGAGGGAGAGCGCGGCGAACAAGGCGCCGGTGGCGACGGTTCTGCGCTTGCGGGATCCGGGTCTGTGCACGGGCATTGCATGCCTCCATGAAGGCCGTGGGGGACCAGCGAGGCGCCGGTCGGGGACCTGTGCCGGGTGTGCGACCTCTCGGCATGTCACAGGTGGGGATGGCACCGTGGACGTCCGTGTACGTCACTGACCTGGACGCCGCTGGTGTGGACATGCCATGCACGACGCTACGCATGTAGACCCGGGGGAGGGAAGAGGGTCCGGATGCCGCCGTTGGTCTACTCCTGCGAAATACTGACGGAGCTGCGGTGATTGCCGCGATTGGCGAAAACTTTCAGAACTGGGAAACCCGGGGAAACTCTGGCCATGGGTGCTGACGTGCACGAAGACGGGAACGGGGAGCGGCGCGCCGCCGAACGCGGCGGGAATTCCGCGCCGGGGCGAAATGGTGTGGACCAGGAATTCCTCGCACTGGAACGGGAGTTGACCGTCTTCCTGCGCCGCGCCCGCGCCTCCTCCGGCGAGATGGCCCGCGAGGTCCATCCCGATCTGGAGCCGGCCGCGTACGGGCTCCTCGTGCGCCTTGAGGAGTGCGGGGCGCAGCGGGCCACCGAGCTCGCCGCGTACATCGGGGTCGGCAAGGCGACGATGAGCCGGCAGTTGCGCGCCCTCGAGGAGCTGGGATTCGTCTCCCGGGAGCCCGATCCCGCCGACGGGCGCGCCTGGCTCGTCTCGCTCACCGAGCGCGGGCGGGTTGATTTCGGGCGGGTTCGGGATGCCCGGCGTGAGCGGTATGTGCGGCAGCTTGCCGGGTGGGATCGGGTGGAGGTGGCTGAGCTTGCCCGGCTGCTGCATCAGTTGAATGCCGGGGCGGAGTAGTTCGGGTTTGTCGGGCGCACCGTCACGGGGCTCCGCCCCGGGCCCCGCTCCTCAATCGCCGGAGGGGCTGACATGTCACAACTCGGCGTATACCAGGGTGGCGTCGTCATGGAGCTTGCTGCGGCGCAGGTATGTACGGGACTCCGCGTCCGCGTCCTCCAGTGCCCGGACCCGGGCCACTGTCGCCTCCGCGCCCTCCTTGCGTACGAGCGCGAACAAGGCGGGCCAGTCGCCCTCCTTGAACTTCTCCACCCAGCGCGTCACCCCGTCGGTCATCGCCGCCAGCGCTCGGACCTCGGAGCGGGGGAGGGTGCCGGTGACGGCGCGGGTCGCCACCGTCGGGTCTGCCGCGGCCGTGAAGAAGCCGCCCTCCTTGTTGCGTGCGGTCGCGTCGGCCACCGCGTCGGAGACGAGGTTCGCTCGGGGCACCCGGTCCAGGCGGTCGTCGAGCAGGGCCGTCACCGTGCCGTCCGGCGCCTCGACCAGGAGTGCGGAGTCCGACAGCACCAGGTGGGCGACGCGCTCCGCGTCCCAGCGGGCCAGTACGACGGTTGCCTGAGGCGTGCGCGGGTGAGAAAGGTCACAGGTCGCGCGGTGTGCGTCGGCGGTGCGCGCGAGCGCCGCCGCGAGGATGTCACGCAACGTCATATCCAGGCGCGAAGCGGACAGTTCGGCGAGTGCGCCACCCAGGCGGGACGTGAACCAATGGACGGAATGCAGACAACCGTCGTCGCCGGTCGGAGGGGTGACACCGTCCAGGACGACCAGGGTGCCGCCCTGTCCGGAGGCCGGAACCGCGACCGACGCGTAGTCCTCGTTCGGGCGGTCCTGGGTGCCGGGTTCGGTGGCCAGTTCGATGCGCATTCGGCCAGTCTGCCCGAGGGGTGCGATGGCGCGCCGTGAGCGCGGGGTTCGGGGCGTACGGGCAGGTCGGGCGGGTGTTTTGGGGCGGAATGATCGGCTCCGTCGGAGCGTGGCGGGGCATCTTTTCAAAGCCTGTGGGAGACGTCCAACCGGCGCACCGCCGGGGCCCCGACACGGTGCCCGGGGAACTTGCTCCTCAACTCCCGCTCGATGTTCACTCCTTCGGGTGGCGGGCAAGGTGATGTGCGCCCCCTGCTCACGGGCACTGGAATGGTCGGGAGCCATGCCAGAGGGGCGCGTGGGTTGTCGGACCGTCACCTGCGCCCATGGGTAGGACGAGTCAGGAATGCGAGCACCAGGTGCGGAACACCTCCGGCAGTGACGTGGCCAGCGGGACGGGTGGGCCGGAGGGTGCGGGTGGCTTGGAATCGGCCCCCTCTGTGACGGAAGCGGCCGCGTCCTCGGCCTCGGGCCGGGCGTCTGAGGAATCGGTCCGGCCGGGTGTGAAGCAGCCCGGCCCCGCGACCGCCGTGCCCGTCGGCAAGGGCAAGCGGGCCCGGGTGCGGAACCGGCTCATCATCGCCGTGGCTGTCGTGGCCGCCGCCGTCGTCGGTGCCGGGGCGCCCGCCCTCCTCACCGCCTCCGGACGCGTGTCCGAGTCCCAGGGGCTCGTGGACGACGCGGAGCGGACCCAGCGCGCCGTCGCCCTGTCGCACGCGCTCTCCGACGAACGCGACGAGGTCAGCGCCTTCATCGCCGCCGGACGTCCCAAGGGGAAGGGGCTGAGCGAGCAGCGCAGCGCCCGGGTCGACCGGCAGGTCGAGGAGTTGCGGACCGACGCCGAGGGGTCGCTGCGGCGCACCGTCGACGACATCGCCGCCGTCCGGCGCGCCGCCCTCACCGGCAAGGGCACCGCCCTGGAGGCCCACACCTCGTACTCCGAGGCCATCACGGAGCTGCACCGGCTCGCCGAGGAGCTGGCCGACGCGATGCCGCCCCGCGCGGGTGCCGGCGCGCACGCGCTCGCCGACCTCGACCGCGCCGTCGACCAGGCCTCCGCCGCCCGCGGGCTGCTGCTCGCCGCGTACGCCGTCCCCGAGTCCTCCACCACGACGACCATCGACCCGATCACGGGGCTGCCCACCACCGTCCGGAACACCGACTCGCCCGAGAGCAAGCAGCGCGACGGGCTGAGCGCCGCCGCCCAGCGGGCCCGCGTCCGCGAACAGGCCGCTCTCGACGACTTCCGGGACTCCGCCCCGGCCGCGTCCGTCTCCGCGTACGACTCCACCGTCACCGGCGCCGACATCGAGAAGGCCGACACGTACCTGGCCCGGCTGACGGACGCGCCGACGCTCTCCGAGGACGAGCTGGGGTACAACGCCAAGAACGTCGACGCCGCGCTCACCGCCCGGATCGACGCGATGCGGGGCGCCGAGTCCGCGCTCGGTGACCAGCGCGTCAAGAGCCTGGAGCGGCTGCGCGACGACGACGTCGACGACCTGGAGATCCGGATCGCCCTCGTCGGCGTCTGCCTGCTCGTGGCGCTCGGTTTCGCGATGGGCGCGGCGCGGTCGCTGACGCGGCCGCTCGCGGTGGTCCGGATCGGGTCCGCGCGGGTCGCCGAGTCCCCGGCGACCGAGGAGCCGGTCAAGTTCACCGGGCGCAACGACGAGTTCGCCCAGGTCGTCCGCTCGGTCAACGCCCTCCACGCGCACGCCGTCGCCCTCCACGAGCGGCAGGGGACCCTGGAGGCCGACCGCAAGCACCTCGTGGGCGAGCGCCAGCGCATGGCCGACGACCGGGACAAGCTCCGCGCCGAACTGGCGGACGCGACAGCTCAGTTGGAGCGGGCCAAGCACTCCATCAACGGGACCTTCGTCAACCTCGCGCTGCGCACCCTCGGGCTCGTCGAGCGCCAGCTCGGCATCATCGAGAGCCTGGAGGACCGCGAGCAGGACCCGAGCAGCTCGCCACCCTCTTCAAGCTCGACCACTTCGCGACCGTCATGCGGCGCCACAGCGAGAACCTCCTCGTGCTCGCCGGCGCCGAGCACGGGCAGCAGCACGCCGGGTCCGTGCCGCTCGTCGACGTGCTGCGCGCCGCCGTCTCCGAGATCGAGCGGTACGAGCGGGTCCGGATCGCCGCGCTGCCGCCGCACGCGCACATCGCCGGGTTCGCGGCGGACGACCTGAGCCATCTCGTGGCCGAGCTCCTGGAGAACGCCACCTCGTTCTCGCCGCCCGACGCCGCCGTCGAGGTCTCCGCCTGGCTCCTGGAGAACGGCGAGGTCATGCTCTCCGTCCAGGACGAGGGCATCGGCATCGCCGACGACAAGCTGCGCGAGCTGAACGGGCGCCTCTCGGAGTTCTCCGCCGACCAGACCCACGACCCCGAGGACTCCGACGGGCTCGGCCTCGGCCTCTACGTCGTCGCCCGCCTCGCGGCGCGGCACGGCGTACGGGTCCGCTTGCGCGAGCAGAAGCAGGGCGGGGTCGCGGCGGTCGTCGTCCTCCCCACCGCGCTCCTCGCCGCCGTCCCCGCGGTGGCGGCACCCCCGCCGGTCCCGGTCCCGGGCGGCGCCCCGGCGGTCCACCTCCCCGGCTCGGAGGCGGAGGCCAACTCCAACGTCCTGAACGGCCGTCAGGTGAGCGCCGACCCGGAGCAGGCACCCGTGGCCGACCCGGAGCAGGCGTCCGCCGCCGACCTGGAGCAGGGCTCGGACGACGGTTCCGGTCCGGACACAGGCGGTGCCTCCGCACCGGACGGGCCCGCACCGGACGGGCCCGTGCCGGACCCGGTCGACACCGCCGACCGGGCTCGGGCCACCGCGGCCCAGGGCATAGCGGACCCGCTCATCGAGGCCGCCGAGGAGGCCGTGCGGGAGGCGGGGCTCGACTCCGGCGCCCAGGGCGGCGACGAGGACGCCGCGCAGGCCGAACCCCGGGTCGCCCGTGGACCCGAGTCCGAGTCCGAGTCCGAGACCACGATGGAGCTCCTCGCCCCGCCCCCGCCGGAGACCCCTGCGCCCCTGCGCGAGCAGGACGCCGAGCCCGCGCGCGGGCAAAACGCCGCACTCGCGTCGCCGCGCGCCCAAAACCCCGCGCCCCAGCGCGAGCAGGACGCCGAGCTCACGCCGCCGCGCGCCCAAAACCCCGCGCCCCAGCGCGAGCAGGCACCCGCGCCCGCCCAGGACCCGAGCGACCAGCTCCCCGGGCCAGCCCAGGACCAGGACCCCGCGTCCACGCAGACCCCCGCCCCCGGCACTGGCACCCGCACCCCGGACGATCCCCCCGCCGACCCCCCGGAGGGCCACGTTCCGGCCCCCCGCCCCCGCGCTGGGAGCGCGTCACCGACAAGGGGCTGCCCAAGCGGACCCCGAAGGTGAGCGCGCCGGCCGCCGTCGCGAAGCCGCGTACGGGGGCCGTCGACGCGGACGCGCTGCGCCGCAGGCTCGGCGGGTTCCACAGTGGCGCCCAGAAGGGCCGCCGCGCCGTGGAGGCCGAGATCGAGGACGGGGCGCCCGCGACCCGGGCCGGGACCCGGGAACGTTTCGCAGAAGCCAAGGGGGACACAGCCGAGGAGGCAAGCAGTTGACTGCGCCCACCCCTGCACTCAACAACCCCGCGCTCAGCAGCGAGGCACGCAATCTGCACTGGCTGCTGACCAATCTCGTAGAGGAGGTGCCAGGGCTGCTCTCCGTCGCGGTCGTCTCGTCCGACGGGCTGCTCCTGCTCTCCTCCGACCCCGGGAGGAACACCGAGGCCCCCGTCGACCGCACCGGCGGCCCGAAGGGCTCCAGCGCCGACCTGGCCACCATCGTCTCCGGCGTCGGCTCCCTGACCATCGGCGCCGCGAAGCTGATGGACGGCGGCGGCGTCAAGCAGACCATGGTCGCGATGGAGGACGGCAGCCTCTTCGTCATGTCCATCAGCGACGGCTCCCTGCTCGGCGTGCACGCCACCCCGGACTGCGACATGAGCGTCGTCGCGTACCACATGGCGCTGTTCGTGGGCCGCGCCGGACACGTCCTGACGCCCGAACTCCGCAGCGAGCTGCGCCAGTCCATGGAGCAGAACCAGGGCGACCAGAGTCATCAGAGCGGAGAGAGCACCCGGTGACCAGCCCCAAACTCCCCGTACGCGGCGCCGACCGCAAACCGGCCCGTGTACGCCCCTACTCCCTGACCGGCGGCCGCACCCGCTTCGGCCACGTCCTCCTCGTGGAGACGTTCATCGCGAGCACCGCCGCGATCGAGGGCCCGGACGAGCGCCTCGAAATAGGGAAGGGAACGCTCGCGGGCGTCATGCCCGAGATGCGCGCCATCGTCGCGCTGTGCCGCCGCATGCGCACGGTCGCCGAGATCGCCGCGCTGTTGAAGATGCCCCTGGGCGTGGTCCGCGTCCTGCTGAGCGACCTCGCCGACCAGGGAAAGATCCGCGTGTACGGAACCGGTCACGGCCCGGGACAGCCGGACCGCGCGCTGCTCGAAAGGGTGCTGAGTGGACTCCGCCGTCTCTGACCTCCTCGCCGGTCTGCCCGGCGAGGAGGAGCAGCTGCAGCCCTGGCAGACGGACACCACCCGGGCCCCCGTCGCCACGAAGATCGTGGTGGCGGGCGGCTTCGGCGTCGGCAAGACGACCCTGGTCACCGCCGTCTCCGAGATCGAGCCCCTCCAGACGGAGGCGCTGATGACGCGGGCGAGCGAGGACACCGACGACCTCTCCGCGACGCCGGACAAGACGACCACGACCGTCGCCATGGACTTCGGCCGCCTCACGCTCGACGACGATCTGGTCCTGTACCTGTTCGGCACGCCGGGGCAGGACCGTTTCTGGTTCATGTGGGACGACCTGGTGCGCGGCGCGATCGGCGCCGTCGTCCTCGCCGACACCCGCAGGCTGGACGACTGCTTCCCGGCCCTCGACTACTTCGAGAGCTGCGGACTGCCGTACGTCGTGGCCGTCAACCACTTCGACGGGACCGAGGAGTACGAGGAGGAGGACGTGCGCGAGGCCTTGACGGTGCCGTCGCACGTACCCGTACTGATCATGGACGCGCGCCGCCGGATATCGGCGATCGAGACCCTGCTCGCCCTGGTCGGCCACGCCCTGGACGTCACCCCCGAGTGACCCCGAACTCCCGTCCCCCTACTCATCAGTGATCAGTTAGAGGCAGCGTATGTCGCGGAAGATACTCGTCGTCGGAGCCGGCCAGTCCGGTCTCCAGCTCGCCCTGGGCCTGCAGTCCCACGGCTACGAGGTCACCCTGATGTCCAACCGCACCGCCGACGAGATCCGCTCCGGCCGGGTCATGTCGACGCAGTGCATGTTCCACACCGCGCTCCAGCACGAGCGCGACCTCCAGCTCAACTTCTGGGAGTCGCAGGCGCCGAAGATCGAGGGCCTCGGCGTCTCCGTCGCCGCGCCCGGCTCCTTCGACCCGGGCCCCTCGCAGCGCGCCATCGACTGGGTCGGCAGGCTCGACGGCTTCGCGCAATCCGTCGACCAGCGCGTGAAGATGGCCGGCTGGATGGAGACGTTCGCGCAGCGCGGCGGCCAGCTCGTCATCCACGGCGCCGCCGTCTCCGACCTGGACTACTTCTCGCGCACCTACGACCTGGTGCTCGTCTCGGCGGGCAAGGGCGAACTCGTCTCGATGTTCGGCCGCGACGCCTCCCGCTCCCCGTACAGCGAGCCGCAGCGCGCCCTCGCGGTGGCGTACGTGCACGGGCTCGACGTCCGCCCCGAGCACCCGGACTTCGACGCCGTCCGCTGCAACCTCGTACCCGGCGTCGGCGAGCTGTTCATCATGCCGACGCTGACGACGTCCGGCCGCGCCGACATCCTCTTCTGGGAGGGCGTCCCCGGTGGCCCGCTCGACGTGTTCAAGGGTGTCAAGGACCCCTCCAAGCACCTGGCGCTGACGCTCGAACTGATGGAGAGGTTCGTGCCCTGGGAGTACGCGCGCGCCACGAAGGTCGAGCTGACCGACGCCAACGGCACTCTCGCCGGGCGCTACGCCCCGACCGTCCGCAACCCCATCGGGCGGCTGCCCGGCGGCGGCGCGGTCCTCGGCGTCGCCGACGTGGTCGTGGCCAACGACCCGATCACCGGGCAGGGCTCCAACTCGGCGTCCAAGTGCGCGGCCTCGTACCTGGCGTCCATCGTCGAGCGCGCCGACCAGCCGTTCGACGAGGAGTGGATGCAGTCGGCGTTCGACCGGTACTGGGAGACCGCGCAGCACGTCACGAAGTGGACGAACGCGATGCTCGGCGCCCCGCCGGAGCACGTCCTCAACCTGATCGGCGCGGCCGGTCAGCTCCAGCCGGTCGCCGACCGTTTCGCGAACGGGTTCAACAACCCGGCCGACTTCGAGAACTTCTTCTACGAGCCGGAGAAGACGGCCGCGTACCTGGCCTCGGTGAGCTGAGCCGGTCAGCCGCCGGCGTCACCCGTGTCATAGCCCGCGTCATAGCCCGTGTCGTCGCCCGCTGTCGCTCCGCGCGGCAGCGGCGGCGGCCGGTACCCGGTCATCGCCTTGGCCTCCGGGTCCGGGCGGACCGCCCCGAGCACCGGGTTCGCCGCGATCGGCGACACCTTCACCCGGGACCCGGGCCGCGGCGCCTGCACCACCTGCCCCTTGCCGAGGTACAGGGCGACGTGCGTGGCCTTGCGGAAGTAGACGACGAGGTCGCCGGGGCGCAGCCGGTCCATCGCCACCTTCGGCAGATTCGCCCACTGCTGCTGCGAGGTGCGCGGGATCTTCCGCCCCGCGTGCGCCCACGCCTGCGAGGTGAGCCCCGAGCAGTCGAACGACTCCGGTCCCTCCGCGCCCCACACGTACGGCTTCCCGACCTGTCGCAGGGCGTACGCGAGCGCCGCCCCGCCCGCCTTCGACGGCGCCCGCCCGACCGAGCTGAGCGCTCCGGAAGCCATGAACGCCCGCTGCGCGACCGCGGTCCCGGCGTCCTCCAGACGGCTCACCTCGGCGAGCTGCTCGGGGGTGAGGGACGCGAGGAGCTCCTCCACCTCGCGGAGCCGCCCCCGCACCGCGTCCCGGTCCTTCTTCCGCGCGTCCGCGAGCCGCAGCTGCTCGTCGAGCGCGGCCCGCGCCTGCGTGGCGAGCGTGTCGGCCTTCTTCTCGTCGCCGGTCAGCCGGTCGACGGTGGCCATCCGGTCCCGGGCGGCCCGCAGGACGACATGGCCCTGGTCGAGCGCGTGCTGCGGGTCACGGGCGAGGAGCAGCCGTACGTACGGGGAGATGTCGCTGCGCCCCTGGTACTGCTCCCGCGCGAGCCGCCCGGCCGCGAGACGGCTGCCGTGCAGCGAGCCCCGCGCGGCGGCCAGTTCCTCGGCGAGCGACTCGGCCCGCGTCCGCCGCTCCCTCAGCTCCTCCTCGGTGGCGTTGTACGCCTCGGTGGCCTCCTCGGCCTGCCGGTACAGGCCCCGCAGCTCCGTCAGCAGCCCGGCGACGGACGGCTCCCCACCCGGCGGCCCCGGCACCGCGCCCGCGGTACCCGGCGCGAGGACCGCCCCCATGACGGCCACCGCGCACACCCCGCGCACCACTCTGCCCGACACCTCATCACCTCCGGCGCGGACCGCCCTGCGCGCCCCGCACCGTGAACATCACAGCCCCCGCCCGTCCCTACGCGCGGGGCTGCGCGGTTCGGCCCAACGACACCACTCCTGCGGGCGGGCGGCGCCCCTCACGCCCCCGACCTCGACCAGGGCCACCGCACGCTCCGCCGCACCTTCCCGTCGGGCACGAACGCGTACCGCCACTTCTGCACGAGCCGCACGGCCTTCCCGTCGGGCACGGGCTCACGCACGTACACGAGCACGGTGTCGGGCCCACCACCCGCGTCCGGCACGGGCACCTTGTACACCTTGGGCGGGTTCCCGGTGGCGGTCACCAGAACGGGCAGCGACCGCCCGTCGAGGGGCCCGCCGACAAAGGGGATGTCTTCGCTCTTCACGCCACCAGTGTCACCGCTTTCACGCCATCGGCGTCACAGCGGGCGGCCCCCGGTGTCACCGCGGGCGCATGCACACCGCGTCACGGCATGCGCATGCACACCGCGTCGCCGCAGGCGCACGCCACCTGCGTCACAGCAGATGCACCGCCCCGCTCACCACCGGCAGCACGCGCCGCGCCAGATGGCCCACCGGGCCGTCCGGCTCCTCCATGTCGAGGGCGCGGCGGACGACCTCGGCGGTCTGGGGGTCGCGGGTCGCCGTGGCCGTGAGGGCCGCCATGAACTGGTCGACGAGGCCGTCGCGCAGCTCGCTCAGCGGGGGCTGCTTGCCCTCGTCGAGCCAGATCAGGGACGCCGCCTCGACGGCGGTGATCCACATGCGGACCGTCATCCGGAGGCGCGGGCCCGGTTCCGTCGCCAGGAGGTGGCTGAGGATGTGGTGGGCGGCGGCGCGCCGGACGCCGTCCACGATCGCCGTCGTACGGGAGGTCTCGACGACGCTGCCGCCCTGGAGCAGCGCCGCGAACCCCATGTCGTGCCCGTCGACGAAGGCCAGGTAGCGGTCGAGCGCGCGGGCGAGGCGAGCCGTCAGCGGGCCCTCGGCGGGCTCGGCGAAGCACCCCTCAAGGACGTCGGCGGCGGAGCGCAGCGCGGCCTCGTACAACTGCTGCTTGCCGCCGGGGAAGTAGCGGTAGACGAGCGGCCGGGAGACGCCCGCCGCCTCGGCCACGTCGTCGAGCGAGACCTCCTCGGGTGCCCGGTGCGCGAAGAGCGAGAGGGCCGTCTCGAGGAGTTGCGCGCGCCGTTCCCCGACGCTGAGCCGTCTGTAGGCGGGCGTGCCCGTTGCCGACGTCATGCCCGGAAGAGTAGCCGTCACCTGGTCCGTCCCGTCAGGCTCAGGCGAGGAGCCCGGACGACCGCCACATGCGGCGGCCCACGCCGCGCAGCACGCCGATGTCGTCGAGGAAGTCGGTGAGCCGCTTCGCGCCGGTCTGCATGATCTCGCGGCGGTGCCCGCTCGCCTTGACCTGCGCGACGGCCTCCCGCCGGTCGAGTCCGACGTTCGTGTAGACCTCGGGGTTGATGAACGCCTCCGAGAAGACGCGCGCGAACTCACCCGAGGTGAGCCGCGTGAACTCCTGCGACCAGCGCGGCGCCGTCACCATCTGGCGCCGCAACTCCTCACGCGCGTACCGGACATGCCGCGCCTCCTCGACCACGTGGATGCGGGTGACGCCGCGGATGAGCGTCTGCACGCGCTCGTCCGGGAAGGTCAGGCGCTGCATCCAGTCGAGTATCTCCTCGCCGAGCAGCGTCGCCGTGAACGATCCCGGCGTCGTGGAGATCGTCTTGAACAGGCGGCCCAGCGCGTGGTGGACGGGCGCCACGGGGTAGTACGGGGTCTCGCCGCGGGTGATCAGCCGCGCGAACATCTTGGAGTGCCGGCACTCGTCCTCGATCTCGGTGAGCGCGTACCGGACGTGCTGGCTCGTCGCCGCTTTGTCGTAGACGTGCCGCACGAGGAGCTGCATCAGAATCAGCTCGAACCAGATGCCGAGGGAGGCGAGCGCCGCCGCCTCGTGCCGGGACAGGTCGATGCGCTGCTGCTCGCTCATCCGGCGCCACAGCGGCGTGTCGTACAGGGAGACCAGCTCTGGCGGCCAGAACCACTTGCCGTCCTCGAAGGGGGCGTCCCAGTCCAGCTCCTTGTCGGGGTCGAAGGAGTGCTTGGCGGAGGAGTCGAGCAGCCGCTCGGCCACCTGCTCGCGGTCCTTGAGCAGACCGAGCGCGTCCCGCAGTCCGTCCACCGCGTCCGCATCCGTCATGGTGGTCATCGCCGAACTCCCTGTTCCCTGATCCGCTTCCCGGTGTGCCCGTCTTATGAGACTGCGCGTCAGTAAGCACGTCAATCCCTCCCGCACGACTTGTTGACCCCGCGTACAACACCGTGTGAGCCTGCCGGTATGTCGACGCACGAGCTGTACACCAGGGCCCCGAGCGAGCCCAACTGGCAGATACCGTCGGCCAGTTCGGCCCGCATGAGCTGGGAATACGACGACGGGCGCGACCGCCTGCTCGCCCTGTACCAGAAGGGCAAGGACAAGCAGTGGGACGGCGCCAAACGCATCGACTGGGAGCTGGAGGTCGACCCCTACGACCCCCTCGGCACCCCGGACGAGGCGATGTCCCTGTACGGCACGCCCCACTGGGCGAAGATGACCGAGAAGGACAAGGGCGAACTGCGCAAGCATTACGCCTCCTGGCAGTTCAGCCAGTTCCTGCACGGGGAGCAGGGCGCGATGGTGTGCGCGGCGCGCATCGTCGAGTCCGTCCCCGACCTCGACGCCAAGCTCTACTCGGCGACACAGACCATGGACGAGGCGCGGCACGCCGAGATCTACGGCCGCTTCCTGCACGAGAAGATCGGGATGCTCTACCCGATCAACGACAACCTCCAGGCCCTCCTCGGCGACACCCTCCGTGACTCCCGCTGGGACATGCCCTACCTCGGCATGCAGGTCCTCATCGAAGGGCTCGCGCTCGCCGCGTTCGGCCTGATCCGCGACACCACCGACAAGCCGCTGCCCAAGCAGATCCTCGCCTATGTGATGCAGGACGAGGCCCGCCACGTCGCCTTCGGGCGGATGGCGCTGCGCGACTACTACAAGCAGCTCACCGACGCCGAACTGCGCGAACGCGAGGAGTTCGTCATCGAGGGCTGCTACCTGATGCGCGACCGGCTGCGCGGTGAAGAGGTCCTGGCGGACTTCGGCATCCCGAAGGCGCAGGCGGTGGAGTACTCCGAGCAGTCCGAGTTCCTGGCGATCTTCCGCCAGTTGCTGTTCTCGCGGATCGTGCCCTGCGTCAAGGACATCGGCCTGTGGGGTCCGCGCCTCCAGCAGGCCTACGTCGACATGGGCGTCTTCGAGATGGGCAACTCCAACCTCGACGCGCTCATGAACGAGGACGAGGAGATCGCCGAGAAGCTGGACGCGGACCGGTTCGCGGCCGAAGAGCAGGGGCGGGTCGCGGAGGTGCAGGAGGCGATCAGGGCGGGCGCGGAGGGCTGAGCCCTGAGGGCAGCGATGGACCGGGACCGGTCAGCCGTCCCCGGTGTCGAGCACCGCCCGCATCACCGACCGCGCGATCGGCGCCGCGCTGCCGCCGCCGCTGATGTCCGCGCGGTCCGCCGCCGCGTCCTCCACCACCACGGCGACCGCCACCTGCGGCGTGGACGCGTCGGCGGCCTGCGCGTAGGAGATGAACCAGGCGTAGGGCACGCCCTCGTTGCGCACGCCGTTCTGCGCGGTGCCCGTCTTGCCGCCCACGGTCGCCCCGGGGATCCGCGCGTTGGTGCCGGTGCCCTTGGTCACGACATCGACCATCATCTGCTGGAGCCGGCTCGCCGTGTACGCCGACATGACCTGCTTGTAGGTCTTGCCGGACGTGGTGCGCACGGGGGAACCGTCGCTCGCCGTCGCCTTCCCGACGAGGTACGGGGACATCAGCGTCCCCCCGTTGGCGACGGCCGCCGCGACCATCGCCATCTGCAGCGGGGTGGCCCGGGTGTCGTACTGCCCGATGGAGGAGAGCGCGAGCTGCGCCTTGTTCATGCCGGTGTCGAAGTTCGACGCGGCGACGCTCATCGGGATGCGGATCCCGCTGTCGTTGAAGCCGAACTTCCGCGCCGTCCGCACCATGCCGGAGAGCCCCACCTTCACCCCGAGCCTGGCGAAGACGGTGTTGCAGGACCACCGCAGCGCGTACTCCAGGGTCGCGTCCTCGCAGTCGTCGGACGAGGACTCGTTGGTCAGCCGGGTCGTGGTGCCCGGCAGCGTGTAGGGGGAGGGCGTGTCGGTCTTCTCGTCGGGGGAGTCGACGACCCGGTTGTCGAGCACCGCCGCCGCCGTGACCACCTTGAACGTCGAACCCGGCGGATACGTCTGCCGGATCGCCCGGTTCAGCATCGGCTGGTCCGGATCGCCGGTGAGCCGCGCCCACGCGCCGGTCGAGGCCCGCCCGGTCCCCGCGATCTCCGCGGGGTCGTACGAGGGCGTGGAGACCAGCGCGAGGATCTTCCCGCTCGACGGATCGACCGCCGCGACGGCGCCCTTCTTGCCGCCGAGCCCCGCGTACGCGGCCTGCTGCGCGGCGGGCAGCAGGGTCGTCTCCGCGTCGCCGCCGGCCTGCTGCGAGCGGGTGATCTCGTTCCAGAACGGGATCGGCGCGAGCAGCGGATCGGTGCCGGACAGGATGCCGTCCTCGGCGTTCTCCACGAACGTCGTGCCGTACGTCTGCGACGCGTACCCGGTGACGGGCGCGTAGAGCGGCCCGTTCTTGTACGTCCGCTCGTACCGCAGCGGCTGCCCGGTGTCCCTCGACCCCGTGATGCTCTTCCCCCGTACGAGGATGTCGCCGCGGGGCTGGCTGTACCGGGTGATGGTGGGGCGGCGGTTGGCGGCGTTGTCGTCGAGGGCGGACGCCTGGAAGATCTGCACCCGGGCCGCGTTGACGAGCAGCGCGGCGAGGAGGAGCAGGCAGAAGGCGGCGGCGTGCCGGATGTACCTGGTCACCGGGCGCCCTCCGCCGGGCCGCCGCTCCTGGCCCGGTCGCTGACCCGGACCAGGAGGGCGACGATGATCCAGTTGGTGACGAGCGACGAGCCGCCCTGCGCGAGGAACGGCATCGCCATGCCCGTCAGCGGGATCAGACCCATGACACCGCCCGCGATGACGAAGACCTGGAGCGCGACGATCGAGGCGAGGCCGATGGCGAGCAGCCGGCCGAACGGGTCGCGCAGGGCGAGCCCGGCCCGGTAGCCGCGCTCCACGAGCAGCGCGTAGAGCAGGAAGATCGCGGTCAGTCCCACCAGACCCAGTTCCTCGCCCGCCGTCGCCAGGATGAAGTCGGACTTGGCGGCGAACCCGATGAGGATCGAGTGCCCGAGCCCGAGCCCGGTGCCGAGCATCCCGCCCGCCGCGAACGCGAACAGCGACTGGGCGAGCTGGCCGGGACCGTTCCCCGCGTCGACGGAGGCGAAGGGGTGCAGCCAGTCCTCGACGCGGCCGTGCACATGCGGCTCGAAGGAGGCGACGACGAACGCGCCCGCCGCGGCGAGCAGCAGCCCGATGGCGATCCAGCTGACCCGGCCCGTGGCCACGTAGAGCATGACGATGAAGAGACCGAAGAACAGCAGCGAGGTCCCGAGGTCGGTCTCCAGGATGAGCACACCGACGCTGAGCAGCCAGATCGCGAGGATCGGCGCGAAGACGCGCATCGTCGGCAGTTGCAGCAGCCACAGCTTCTTGCCGGTGTAGCGCAGGGCGGTGCGGTTGGCGGCGAGGTAGCTGGCGAAGAAGACCGCGAGCAGGATCTTGGCGAACTCGCCCGGCTGGATGGAGAACCCGCCGATCCGGAGCCAGATCCGGGCCCCGTTCACGGCCGGGAAGAAGATCGGCAGGATCATCAGGGCGAGCGCCACGACGACGCTCAGGTACGCGTACCGCTGGAGCACCCGGTGATCGCGCAGCAGAAGGACGCAGACGATGAACAGGCCCACGCCGAGCGTCGACCAGACGAGCTGGGTGAACGCCGCCTCGTCGCCCGGGGTCGACAGGTCGAGGCGGTAGATGAGGACGAGGCCGAGCCCGTTCAGGAGCACCGCGATGGGAAGCAGCAGCGGATCCGCGTACGGGGCCCGGAGCCGGACGGCGACATGCGCGAGCAGCGCGAGCACGCCGAGCCCGGCGCCGTAACCGGCGGCGCCGGGCGGGAGAGTGCCGTTGCGGGCGAGGCCCACGTCGCAGTAGCCGTACACGCTGAGCAGCACGGCGAGGACGAGCAGGGCGAGTTCGGTGCCGCGGCGCCGGGGGACGCGTACGGCGGGAACCGGCGGCGGCCCGGCCTCCGGTCTCGCCGGCCCCGCCGGTCCTGCTGATCCCGGTGAACCGGTCATGCGGGGAACGTAGCAAGCCGGTCCGCGATATCCGCTTATGTCAGCACCAGCGGGGCGCGGCGCCGATGTTGTCGATGTACTTCGCGGCGCCCCAGGCCCAGGTGCCGTCGGTCAGCAGGTACCAGAGGCGGTTGCCGCCCACGTCCTGCCCGCGCGTCTTGCAGTTGATGTGCACGATCGCCCGGTACGGCGCCGAACGGATCACCTTGCTGCCCCGGGTCGGCGAGTCACGCAGCAGGAGGCCGGACCTGGCGGTGATGCGGCCCTTGTAGACGGGGGAGTGGCCCTGCTTCGCCTCCTGCTGCTTCTTCTGAGCGAGCGTCAGCTTCGGTTCCGGCTCCGGCTTCGGCTTCGTGTTCGGCTTCTGTGCCTGCTGTTGCTGTTGCTGCTGCTCCTGCTTCTGCTCCGGCTTTCCGCCCGGGGTGCCGTCGGCGAGGGCGGGGGACGCGGCGGCCGCGGTCAGGGACAACGCGGCGAACGCGACGGCGAGTCTCTGTACCTGCGTCTTCTGTACGTGCATGGAGGCCTCCTGGGACGTGCGGACGTGCGAACGTGCGGACAGGGCCGGCCCGGCGCCTTGGCCCCGCCTCATACCTAAGGGGCGGCACGCGGATGCGCACGGCGACGGCCGCCGGAGGGGTGAGGAGACCGCCGCAGGAGTGAGCGGCACGGGCCCTGTTCAGCCGACGGGCTCGTCGTAGGGGAGGGTCAGCGTCGCGAGCGCGCCACCGCCCGGAGCGTTCGTGAAGGCCAGCCGGGCGCCGAGGATCTCGGCCTGGCCGCGCGCGATGGTCAGCCCGAGACCGTGCCCCTTCGTACCGCCCTCGGTACGGAAACGCTGCGGCCCGTGCTCCACCAGGTAGTCCGGGTAGCCGTCGCCGTGGTCGCGGACGCTGATCACCGGTCCTTCGACGGTCAGCTCGACGGGCGGCGCGCCGTGCCGGTGCGCGTTCGCGACGAGGTTGCCGAGGACGCGCTCCAGGCGCCGCCGGTCGGTCACCACGCACACGTCGCGGACGATGACGACGGAGGGCGTCTTGGTGGGCGCCGTGGTGGGCGTCGTGGCGGCCGTCGTGGTGGCGCGCACGACCCGTTCGGCGACCGGCCCCAGCCATGTCGCGTCGAGATCGACCCGCTCGCTGCGCGCGTCGAGCCGGGAGATCTCCAAGAGGTCCTCGGTGAGCGTGCGCAGCGCGGCGACCCGGTCGCGCACCAGCTCGGTGGGGCGGCCGGGAGGCAGCAGTTCGGCGGCGGCGTGCAGCCCGGTCAGCGGCGTACGCAGCTCATGGGCGACGTCCGCCGTGAACCGCTGCTCGGTGAGGATGCGGGCCTGCAACGACGACGCCATGCGGTCCAGCGCCCCGGCCACCGCGGCGACCTCGTCCTGGTGGCGGTGCGGGTCGCGGGTCCGCGGATCGTTGACCCGGGCGTCGAGGGCGCCCGCGCTGATCTTCCGGGCGACCCGCGCCGTGGTGTGCAGGCGCCGCGTCACCCGGGTCACCGCGAACGCGCCGACCAGGAGCGTCGCCCCGATGGCCAGCGCCGACGAGCCGAGGATCGCCCGGTCGAGCCCGTCGATGGTGCGGGCCCCCTGCGCGTAGTCGACCTGCACCGCGAGCGCCTTGCCGCCCGCCGCCGGGCCCGCCGCCCACATCGTCGGGCGCGACTCGTACCGGGCGACCATCGTGCCGCGCTGCCCGCTCACCGCGAGCTCCCGCAGCGACGCGGGCAGGCCCGGCGGATCGAGCGCCGCGCCCGGCACCTGCCGCCCGCCCGCCTGGAACGCGGCCGTCGCCTCGTCGAGCCGCGACAACGCCCGCTCCCGCGCCTCCCGCACCGTCTGCTCGGTGACCGAGACGTGCACGAGGATGCCGAGCAGCGCGGCGAGCGCACAGCAGATCACCGCGAGGAACGCGACGGCCTTCCAGGTCAGGGACGCCGTCCACGCGGGCAGCGCGGTAAGGCGCGGGGCGCGGCGCGTCACGAGGGGCTCGCGGAGGGGCGCGCCGAAGGGCTTGCCGAGGGGCTTGCCGAGGGGGTTCCCGGACGGGTGGCGTCCCCGGACGGCGTCTCCGGCACGGGTGTCTTCGGCGGCCCCGTCCGCACGATCTCGTCGCGGGTCGGCAGCATCGCCCGCTGGTGGCTGTCGTACGACCAGGAGGTCCGGTACTCGTAGCCAGCGAGGTCGGCGACGGCGCGGACGACGACGCTTCGGTCGGCGAGCTGGACGCTGATGACGGCGTCCTCGTCGTCCATGATCTGGGTCAGCTTGCCGTCCGCGTACATGTAGACCCGCACGAAAAGCTGCCCCTTGGGGGCGCGCACACCGACGACCATGTCCTCGCGGCCGTTGCCGGTGAGGTCGGAGTAGTAGGCGTGGAGGACGGGGCAGGTGGTGCTGTCATGCCCGGATGCGCCACAGGTGGCGAGCCCTTCCGCGATGTCCTTGTACGCGTCCGGGTCGGCGTCCGCCTGCGCGCGGACGACCGTCACCGGGTCCACCTTGCGGAGGTCGCCGCCCGGCACGTCGACGCCCTTCACCACCTCGGTCTCGCCGGCCCCGTAGTCGTCGGCGGGCGCGGACGCGGGGGTGAGTGTCGGCCACAGGTCGCGGGGCCCCACCGCCGTCGGGGCCGGACCCGCGCCTTCGAGCCCGCCGGCGTCGCCGCACCCCGCGAGCAGCGGCAGGGCGGCCGACACGGCGAGGGCCGTGAGGGCGGTGGGACCGGGGCGCCTGGGCGGCACTGCACTCCTGCCTAGCGGATGAGGGTGATGTCGTGGCGGATGAGGGCGAGGGTGATGTCGTAGCGGATGAGGGTGATGTCGTCCAGTACACCTTATTGGCCGCAATGGTGGCGCAATGGCGGGGAAGTCCTTTTCCGCTGCCCCGCGCCTCGACCGTGCGCTCCGGCGCACCCCGCCTTCTTGCCCTGCGGCGGGCTTGCTGCTCCCATGGTCGGGGGGTGATGGGCCATGAACGGACTGCGCGTCGTACCGACCTGGCGCCACGGTCAGGAACGGCTCTACGTGTACGGGGACGACGGCAGGAACGTCGCCTGGTACGACCGGGAGGCGGGCCGGGTCAACCTGCTCGCCGAGTCGCACAGGGAGGCGGTGCTCGCGGCGCTGCGCCCGTTCATCGCCGGGCCTGTGGCGGTCGGGCCCCCGCCGGTGCCGACCCCCGCCGAACTGGCCCGGCTCAGCCTCCACCCGGACGACGACCTCGCCCCGAACCGCCCCGGCGAGGCCCTCGTGATCGCCCTGGACCGCGACCCGGCCCCCCAGCGCAGACTCCGCACCGACCCCCGGCGCCGGGCCCTGGCCGCTCAGCAGCTCGTCGGCGAGGCGCTGGACGCGCTCGAAGGGGCGGGCTGGCGCGTACTGCACTCGGTACCGCTGCCGGGCGGCGCCTGCATCCACCACCTGGTGATCGGCCCCGGCGGCCTGTTCGCCCTGCACGTCCTCCCGGCGCACCGCCAGCGGGTACGGGTGAGCGACCCGACGGTCACGGCGGGCCGGGGCGAGTCGCGCCCGCTGCTCCGCGACGTACGGGCGGACGCGTCCCGGGCGTCGTTCGCCCTGACGGCGGAGGTACGGGCGGGCCTGGTGCTGGTCGAACCGTCCTTCGTGGACGTGCAGGTGGCACCGAGGGGCGTCCGCCTGCTGACGGACAGGGAGGTCACCGGCCTGGCGAGGTCCGGCGGTCTGCTGAAGCCGGCGGATGTGGAGGCGCTCCATGCGATGGCGCGGGATCGGGGGACGTGGGTCCGGGTCTAGCGGGCTGGGGGCCGGGAGCCCGAGGGTGCGGGTTCCGGTTCAGCGGGGCGGGGCGGGGCCGAGCCCGGCAGGGCCGGCGCTCGGCCTCACCGGAACCTGACCGCCTCCGCCGTGAACGCCCCGTGCCGGGTCGTCCGCTGCCGGACTTCCAACGTCACCGGCGGAGCCACCGGCAGCACCCGGTACGTCACCTCGCCCACCCCCACCGCGATCACAGCCGCCTCCTCCCCGGTCGCCGGAGGCAACACCGCCGCCGCGTCCGCCCGCAACCCCGCAGGCAACGGCGTGGTCAGCAGCGGAGCGCCATCACCGGGCAGCGCGACGACGAGGGCCCGCGGCCCTGTCGCCGGACCGGTGAACCCGACCACCACGGCATCCCGGGTGTCGCTGTGCCGCAGCTTCCGCCAGGCGCGGACGCCACCCCGGTACGCCCCGTCGACCCGCTTCGCGACCAGCCCCTCGATGCCGGACGAGGGGAGCAACTCGTACCAGGTCAGAGCGGTCTCCCGGTCGGTCGTCGACGGAACCGGCTGCAACGGCGGCCCGAGCGGCGTGAGGACCCGGACCAGCCGCTCCCGCCGCTCGCGGTACGGCAGCGCCCGCAGATCCGTACCGCCCTCCCCGGCGAGCAGATCGAACGCCGCGTACGAGGCGGGCAGCTCGCGCGCCAGCGCCCGCGCGCGGCCCGCCGACGCCGCGGCCGCCCGGCGCTGCACCATCGCGAAGTCGGTACGCCCTTCGTGCCAGACCACGACCTCCCCGTCGAGCACGGCCCCGGCGGGCAGCCCGTGCGCGGCGGCGACGAGCTCGGGAAACGCCCGCGACACCTCCCGCCCCGAGCGCGCGTGCAGCGAGACCTCCCCCTCCGCACTCCGGGCCACGACCAGCCGATGCCCGTCGAAGTTGGGCTCGAACGCCCACCCGTCACCCGACGGCAACGACTCCACGGACTCGGCGAGCGCCACAGCGACCGGCACCTTCACGACGGCAGCCGCCCGGCCCGCTCCGCGTCGTTCAGCGGCCCGAGCAGATCCCCGTACCGCTGCAGCCGAGGCGCGATGTCCTCAGCGAGAAACACCAGGTCAGATGCGTCCCCGCTGTCCCGGCAGCCCTCCACCTCCTCCCAGGTGACGGGCGCCGAAACGGTCGGCTCGGCCCGGGCCCGCAACGTATAGGGCGCGGCGGTCGTCTTGGCGGCGGAGTTCTGGCTGTGGTCGACGAACACCTTCCCGGGCCGCAGACTCCGCGTCATCCGGTGCACGACCAGCCCCGCCAGCTCGGCCTCGGCCTCCTGCGCGAGCTTCTTCGCGTACGCACTGGCCCGCTCGGACGGCACCGGAACCAGCGGTACGAGCAGATGCAGCCCCTTGGACCCGGAGGTCTTGGCGTAGGCGTCGAGCCCGTCACCCGCGAGCCGCTCACGCAGCCACAGCGCCACTTCACAGCACTGCACGACGTCGGCGGGCGCCCCGGGATCGAGGTCGAGGACGAGCCGGTCGGCCTGCGCGGGCGCGCCCGCCTGCCACTGCGGCGTGTGGAACTCGGTGACGAGGTTCGCCGCCCACATCAGCGAGGGCAGGTCCTGCACGAGGACCTGCCGGGACACGCCGTCGGAGCGTGGCACGTCGGTCGTCCTCACCCAGTCGGGCGCCCCCGGCGGCACGTTCTTGGCGAAGAAGTGCTGGCCGTCGGGCCCGTCGGGAAAGCGGAGGAAGGAGATCGGCCGGTCGCGCAGATGAGGCAGCAAGGCATCCGCAGCGGTCGCGTAGTAGTGCAGCAGCTCGCCCTTGGTGAACCCGGTGGCCGGATAGAGCACCTTCTCCAGATTGCTGAGCGGCAGCCGCCGCCCCTCCACTTCTGTGATCGGCGTCATACCGTAATACTCTGACATTCCATGCCAAAGCGGCGCGCCGGGCGGGTCGATCGGCGGGCCGGTGAGCCGGTGGGTTGCTGGACAGGGTCGGTGGACAGGAAGGGAGTGAGTCTGCTCGTGCGCTCCATATGGAACGGTGCCATCTCCTTCGGCCTGGTCAGCATCCCGATCAAGCTGATGACCGCCACCGAGAACCACTCCGTCTCCTTCCGCCAGGTCCACCTGGAGGACGGCGGCCGCATCCGCTACCGCAAGGTGTGCGAGCTGGAGGACAAGGAGGTCGAGACGGCGGAGATCGGCAAGGGCTACGAGGACGCCGACGGCTCGGTCATCCCGATCACGGACGAGGATTTGGCCGCGCTCCCCACCCATACGGCGAAGACGATCGAGATCCTCGCCTTCGTCCCCGCGGACAGCATCGACCCGCTCCAGATGGACACGGCGTACTACCTCTCGGCGAACGGCGTCCACGCCACAAAGCCGTACACACTCCTCCGCGAGGCCCTGAAGCAGAGCAAAAAGGTGGCCATCGCGAAATTCGCCCTGCGCGGCAAGGAACGCCTCGGAATGCTGCGCGTGGTGGACGACGTCATCGCGATGCACGCCCTGCTCTGGCCGGACGAGATCCGCTCACCCGACGAGGTCGCCCCCGACACCCACGTCACGGTCCGCGACGCCGAACTCGACCTGGCGGACGCCCTGATGGACACACTCGGCGAGGTCGACATGGCCACGCTCCACGACGACTACCGCGCGGCGGTGGAGGAGCTAATCGCGGCGAAGGCCGCCGGCGAACTCCCGGCGGAGCCCACGAAGCCTGCCCCGAGCGGCGAAGGCAAGGTGATCGACCTGGTCGCCGTACTGGAGCGGAGCGTGCGCGCGGCGAAGGAGGCGCGGGACGGCTCGCAGGGCGGCTCACCAGGCGAGGAGATGGCGGAGGTGACGTCGATGGAAGGCCGTACGCGTACGCGCAAGAAAGCGGCACCGGCGACGTCGAAAAAGAAGACGGCGTCCGGTGCCGCGAATACGAAGAAGAAGACGGCTTCGGACTCGACCGGGACGAAAAAGAAATCAACGTCCCGGAAGAAAAACACGGCCTGACGGGACGAGGGGAGTGGCGAGCAGTGGCGAGCGGGGAACGGGAAAGGGTTACCGCTTCCGCGCCAAGTCCCCGGCGTCCCGTCTGAACGCCCACTCCATCTTGGGCTCCATGACGAACCGGAAAACGCGCTGAACGGGCGGCGTACACAACAAGGTGATGACGGCAACGGCGACGAATGTCACCACAACCTCACCCACCGGCGTATGCACCCACCGCACGTCGTACCAGTCCCAGAACCGGGACCCCTTGGCGAGGAACCCGTGCAGCAGATACCCGTACAAGGTGCCGGCACCAAGGGCGGTGACCCAGAGCCTGCGCCCGGGCACCCACGCGAGGAAACAGGCGACGAGCAGCATCGAGCACCCGAACATGGCGAGCGTCATGACGACCCCGGCCCACCCGGGAGCGGCCAACTCCTGTGCGCTGTCTCGGCGATAGAACCAGGCGGCGTTCATACGAGGAGCGGCCCAGTAGGCGAAGAGCAGGGCGGAAGCGAGAACGGGCAGGGCCAGAATCCGGGCCTCACGCCGCCGTACGAGCCGGAAATGCTCGGGCTTGAGCCGAAGCCCGAGCACGAAGAAGGGCAGGAACTGAAGAACGCGCTGCAGATCGAGGTCATCCCCGATATCGGGGGAGACGGACGCAAGCGCAGCAATGGCAAGCGCGACGGGCAACGGCCAGCGCACGACCTTCCAGATCGGCGTGGAGAGCCGCCACACGAACAACGCGATGAGGAACCACGTCAGATACCAGGGATCGAGCAGACTGAACGGATAGTCCGGATCGTCCCCGGCGGTCCGCTTGAAGACCGTATAAGCACACTCGAAAACGACATACGGCACGGCGACGCCGGTGATGAGCCGCTTGAGCCGCCCCGGACTGGCGTCGAAACTCCGCGAGAAATACCCGGAGATGACGATGAACGCGGGCATGTGGAACGCGTACACGGTCATGTACAGCGCCGACGCGGCACGACTGCCGTCCCGCAACGGCTCCCAGGCGTGCCCCATGGCGACGAGCACGATGGCGAGGTACTTCGCGTTGTCGAAGTAGGAGTCACGCGAGGCGCGCGGCTTGGACGCGGGGGCCTTCCCCGGTGCGCGCGAGGGGACTGGAGGGGAGTCGGCCCGCTGCTGTGGCGGCAGGGGCGCCCGCGTGGCGCTCAGCTGAACCTGTTCGCTCACGTTCCCTCCCGCGTGGAACCCCGACTCCAGATTTCGCATCTTCCAAGGTTTACGGGGTTCATGTGGCTGCGAGACATTCAACGCACCGTAGTCACCTATCGAGGCGCACGTAAACCTGTGCTGGTCATGGGTGGCGCCTGTCACACGAACTCGGCCCACGAACCCGGACATGACACCCTCGTGCCCGACCGGCACGCCCCTACGATGACGTGGACGGGCGAGGGCGACAGGGAGAATGACGCATACCGTGCCGAATCAGAACGCAAGCGGACGCCGCCGGGGGGACGGGGAGGGCGGACGCAGGCGCGGCCAGGGTGAACTGGAGAGCCAGGTTCTGACGGCCCTGTGCGAGGCCCCGCACCCGGTGACGGCAGGCTGGGTACGCGAACACCTGGGCAGCACCCTCGCCTACACCACAGTCATCACGATCCTCACCCGCCTCCAGGCCAAGGGCGCCGTGACCCGCGAACGAGAGGGCCGCTCCTTCACCTGGACAGCCGCTTCGGACGAGGCCGGCCTGGCGGCCCACCGCATGCGCAGGGTCCTGGACGGGGAGACGAACAGGGCGGCGGTCCTGGCAAGCTTCGTGTCGAGCCTGTCGGACGGGGACGAGCAACTCCTGCGCGACCTGCTGGCCCCGCAGGACGGCACGGAAACCGCCGGAGACGCCTGATCCTGATGGGCGTAGCGGTCTTCCTCCCCTTGATCCTCCCGCTGACGGCGTGGCCGGTGTCGCGCTTGGCGGAACGCCACTTGCACCCGCGCGCGGCGACACTCCTCCTCACGGCGGCAGCGGTAGTCCTGGCCATCTGCAGCACGCTCTCCCTGGCGTTGCTGGCGGTAGTCGGCACGGCCCAACTCCCCGGCAACCCCCTCCCGGACGGCTGGGCGGACCCGGAGGTACGCGCGGCGGTCCCGCACGACGAGGTGGTGGGCAAAGCAGCGATCGCCGGCCTGACAGCGGCGGTCACAGCCTGCGCAGCACTCGTACACCACCGCAACGCGACAACCCGCAAGGCGTCAGAGGCCCTGTCCGGCCTCCCACCCCACCACCGGATAGCGGTGCTCCCGGACCCGACCCCCTACGCCCACACACTCCCCAATGGCAGAATCGTCGTCTCAACGAGCATGTTGGCGGGGCTGAACTCCCCGGAACGCAGAGCCTTGTTCGCCCACGAACGGGCCCACCAGTCAGCCCACCACCACCGCCACCTGCTCCTCACGGGCTTGGCAGCGCGAGCGAACCCCTTCCTCCGCCCCCTGCACACGAGCGTGACGTACACGGTGGAACGCTGGGCGGACGAGGAGGCGGCGCGAGCGGTGGGCAGCCGCAGAGTCACGGCACAAGCGGTAGGCAAGGCGGCCCTACTGTCCCCACCGACCGCACCAGGCACCCCCTTCGCGGTGCCTGCGGGCCCGGTCCCCCGCAGAGTGGCGGCCCTACTGTCCCCGCCCCCCGCCCCACGCACCTGGCCACCCCACTTCACAGCAATCGGCGCAGCGGCATGGGCAGCCCTGGCGGGCACGCTCATGTCAGCAACAGCCTCAGCAACCTCAACGGTCACCCTGATCACAATCCTGCAAGCGGCGACACCGCTGTAGGCAACCCGGCCACGGACCTGCAAGTACCTGCACATACACGAAGACCCCGACCTCAGCGTTTCCGCTGATGACGGGGTCTCAGACACACTTGCACAGTGTGCCCCCGGCAGGATTCGAACCTGCGCACACGGCTCCGGAGGCCGCGTTGGTCCTGGGCGTGTGCGCAGGTCACGGGGCTGTAGCGTCGCCTCTGGACGGTGCTGGTCCACTCATAGTCCACGCCTCGATGCGCAGTCCGCCAATGGACTTGCTGAGGCCTACGGGGTGTCGAGCCCTCCCGGGTCGCGCCGCAGTTTCTCGACCTTCCGTAGGAAGTCCTGATGCGCCTGATCAGTTTGTTCCAACAGGTCGTACCAGCTACGCCGTTCGACGTTTGCACTCTCTTTGAGGAGTCTGCGGTTGGTGCGACTCAGACGATCGATGTGATCCACGATGAAGGTGAGCCGGCGGATGGGGAAGTGAGCCCCAAATTCCGGGGTGTCGTCCAAGAATTCTTCGAGGCTCTCTAGGTAATCGACCGCCCGGGTGAACTCATCGTCGGTAAGGTGATAGTCGACTCTTTTGATTTCGACTACCCAAATTGTTCCTCTGGGGCCGTTGAGGAGAACGAAATCTGGTCGGCGTTCCGGGTCCCGTATAGCAGTGGTAGCGATCAGCTGGTTCGATTTCTTGAAGTACCAGGACTCGAAACTGTTGCGTACGCGTTCGAGTGCCTCGTTCATCCCCAGCGGGGTCCATTCGGGTGCCAGCAGCCACGGAGCCTTCTCGATAAGCTCCTGAAGAGGACGTTCTAGCGTGGCTCCATCTGTGATCAGCTGCCGTAGCCTGGTGACAACCTCCACCCGTTCCTGCGCCACCTGGCCGAGAGCATAGTATTCCGCGACCCTGGCCTTCTGGAAGAGTGCGAGGACTATGTCGAGTGGACTGTCTACTTCCTTGGAAACTTGGTGCAGTGTTTCCAGCAGTTCCTTGTGCGGTGCGATGTTCCTGGACAACTGCAGGTAGCGCTCAACTCGCTGAGGGTCTGATGCCGCTTCACGGTCGCTGTCGGCGACCAAGACACGGAATGCCTCCTTCACTGAATTTCGGTATTGCGGGTCTCCTGGGGCCTCGACAAGAAGTCGCGCATCGAGATCCGCGGCTTGCTCGAATACCTCACGGGTCCGTCTCCGGACCGACGACCTGCCCCGCTTGGCCAGCGCCTTGACCTGCTTCGCGCCCCAAGTTTGGAGTACTTGGCCAAGATCGGATGTCCAGATGATGTCCTGCCGGTCGGAGCGGACTAGATCTTCACCCTCGTCCAACCACTCGACGTGGATCTCACCAGTTAAATACGATCGAACGCTCCATTCCCCCGTGAAACCAGCCGTTGCCCCGAAGTCTCGGGTCGTGGCTACGATCTTTCCGCGAGCATAGATGCGCACGCCAGCCATCACCTCGTCTTTGTACGGGTCTTTGGCAAAGGCGAGCCAACCTGAAACCGGAAGCGGATCCGAACCTTCCGGCCCGATAGGGGTTCGGTCGAATGTGACCTTGGTGTCCTCCTGAAGATCAATACTCAATTCGCCGAGACGAAAAGACTCCTGCAGAAGTCCGGGGAGTGCTTGACTTTCTCGCGTATTGAATACTTCTACATCCCAGTCATCGCGCCGGATTCCGAAGCGAGCACAGAGTTGCCGATGCAGTTCATCGCCCTTGGGGACTAGCTTCCGGTTAAATTCTGTGAGTCGGATGCTCGTGCCGTGATGTTGCCGAAATGTGCCGTCGAGATGGCCGACTTTGGGGATGTAGTCGTCCTCGGAGTCAAACATCATGTCGTCTAGATGCAACTTTATGTGGGATACACGATATCCCTGGTCGGTCGGGTCGCCCCCGGCTGTGATTACCTCTACGGTCCGACAGATGCCGAAAGGGGCCAGCTTTCCAATTCCCTTCCTGCCCATGACGCGCCGCCCCTTGAGGCGGGAGGTGTCCTTGCCGAACCGCCCACGCCGATCGGATCCCACGAGCAGGTAATGGGTGTTGACCTCATCGGCCGTCATCCCGTGCCCGTTGTCCTCCACGGTGATCTCATACTGATCCGCAGTCGGCTTGCCGGGCAGTGAAGCAAGCCAAGTCCCGAACGGCAGACGGACCTTCACCTCTGTGGCGTCCGCGTCGTAGGCGTTGGCGATGATCTCTGCGAGGACCGCGGAGACGCGGTCATACAGCCTGATGCCGAGCTTATCGACGGTGAGCCGGCTGATCCGCATGCGGTAGGGCCCGGTGGCATCGCCTGAGGCGGCAGCGCTCCTACCAGGAACGTCGTGGCTCCGGTCTTTCTGCCTTGGCACTACTGGGAAGAGGCCATCAGTCTCCGGCCGCTCCGGACCCACATGCGTCACGAACCCACCCCCCGGTGTCATCAAGTACCCGCCAGCTAAGCACAGCTGAAAGCCTGTCAAAAGATGTACCTGACGCGTTGACGCCCTGACAGACTAAGATCACGCCATGCCCACGTACAGCGCTGTGGATCTGTTCGCTGGGGCGGGGGGCGCAACACGAGGCCTGAGAGATGCCGGTTTCGCGATGCTCGCCGCCGTGGAGAATGACCTGGAGGCGGCCGCAACCTACCGTAGGAACCACCCCAGAGTGGCCCTCTCCGTTGAGGACATCCGCACTGTGGAACCGCAGGCACTCCTTGCCGGCACCGCCCTCGCTCCAGGAGAACTTGATCTGCTCAAGGCCTGCCCGCCCTGTCAGGGGTTCTCTACCCTCGCGAAGGGACTGGTCGACGAGCGGCGGAACGACCTCGTGCTGGATACCTTCCGCTTCGTCGAAGCGCTGCGGCCGCGAATCGTCTTGCTTGAGAACGTCCCGGGACTGGCCAGGGATCGTCGACTACCTAAGCTCCAAGCCCTCCTAGTGGAGGCTGGGTATCAAATAAGGACAAGCACAATGGACGCCGCCGCGTTCGGGGTGCCCCAGCGTCGCAAGCGCTTCATCTGCTTCGCTATCAGGGAAGATGTCCCCTTCGCGTTCGATGGCAATCTCACGGATCTGTTGCCTCGTGGCTTCCAGAGGTCCCCGCGGACCGCCGGGCAGGCGCTCGCACACCTGGCGCGCCGTTCCCGTCCCGACGACCCGCTGAACGTGCACCGCAAGAGTTCGGCCTCCGTCGAAGCGCGGATTGCAGCCATTCCGGTGGGTGGCAACCGTTTCGATCTACCGGAGGAGCACCAGTTGGACTGTCACAAGCGACTAGCTTCGCGTAACGCCAGCTCTTCTTACGGCAGGGTCAAGCTTGATGAACCTGCCCCCACTATGACCACACGGTGCACTACTCCAGCCTGTGGCACGTTCATACATCCGACCGAGAACCGTGGCTTGACACTGCGTGAGGCAGCTACGTTTCAGACGTTTCCAGTGAACTACAAGTTCTACGGTCACTACGGTTCTATCGAGCGCCAGATCGGCAATGCCGTCCCGGTACGCATGGCGAAGGGGCTTGGGCTGATCGCGTCCAGCATCCTGAGCGGATCGCTCCATTGAGCCACATGTACGGGCGGGAGACCCCAGTACCGAAGCGACATGGGCGGCTGCCAAACCCTGGACTGGTGCGCCTCTCGCCTCCTGCGATGGTCCACAGACGTCCGCACACCGTAGGCGCCTTCAGGGCGCCGGCAGACGCTCCGCTCAAGCGCGCAGAGCCGCATGGGGTGATGTTCAGGAGAACTAGAGACTTCGGGAACCTATGAATGCTAGCATCGCGGAATGACACTGGAATCCGAACTCGAAATTTATCGGCAGCGAATCACCACCGATTCGTACCCAATGTCAATTAGCGAGATCGCGAATCTCTATCGCGACGGCGAGATGGACATCCATCCGGAGTTTCAGCGTATCTTCAGGTGGTCTGGTGCCCAGAGGACCAAGCTGATTGAGAGTGTCCTGCTGGGAATCCCTCTTCCGAGCATATTTGTAGCTCAGAACGAGGATGGGGTTTGGGACGTAGTGGACGGCGTTCAGAGGCTGTCCACGATCTTCCAATTCATGGGGATTCTCCGAGATGATGAAGGAGAACTCGTCGAACCTTTTGTCTGCGAGGCCGCCCCATTCCTGACCAGCCTCGAAGGAGTGGCGTTCGAACCCTTCGAGGGGGCAGGGAAATCGCTGACTCGCGCTCAGCAGCTCGACTTCAAGCGGTCGCGCGTCGATGTGAAGATTATTAAGCGTGAGAGCGATAATCGAGCCAAGTATGACCTCTTTCAGCGCCTCAATTCTTACGGAAGCATTGCGACCCCCCAAGAGCTCCGAAACTGCCTCCTTGTTAGCCTCAGCAGAACTCACTTCGATTGGCTTCAGGACGTAGCATCATCGAAGGATTTCAAGGATGTGCTGAATCTGCCAGAACGGCTCATTAAAGAGCAGTACCATCTCGAACTGGCCCTCCGATTCATCACCTTGCGCTTGCTGCCTGAAGAAAAAATCTCCAGCATCGGAAACATCGGGGAGTTTCTTTCTGCAGAGATCCTGTCTCTTGTGGAGAAGGGATACTCTGAACTGCGGGCAGAGAAGGAAGCTTTCGATATCTGCTTTAGAACGCTGAACGACGCCCTCGGGGGTGACGCAATGCGCAAGCTGAACCCCACCACTGGCCGTACAGAAGGTGCCTTTTCCTCTACTGCCTTCGAAGTGCTTGCTCTCGGATTGGGGCACTATTCCCCCGGGCTTGTAATCGGATCAGACGATGTGCAGCGGGCTCGCGAATCACTATGGAATGATCCGGCATTCGCCCCCGGGCATGCGACTGGGCAGCGCGCCGATCAGCGAATGAAGAGGACCATTCCGTACGGACGACGACTGTTCTCTGCGTGACTGGGGGATTCGTGGATCCGACGCGATTCATCGAGGGTATTGATCGCCAGCTAGCGCGCAGAAAGGTCGAGCTCTCAAACCTGAGCATTATGGTCTCAGAGCAGAACCCCGACCCGCACCGACTCAGCTGCATTGCGAGGTCTGCTGTAGTCCTCGCATACGCTCATTGGGAAGGTTTTGTGAAAGGAGGAAGTGGCTCCTACGTGCGATTCGTCAACAATGCGGGCGTCAAAGTCGCTGACCTCAAGTTCCCTTTCCAGGCCGCGTATGTACTCTCTACTTTCAAGAGGGCCTCAAATAGCGTAAAGGCGCGGTACCTTGGTGAGCTCCTGGAAGAGATCGATGTTCGGCGAGCCGAGATTTTTACGGTCTCCCCAGATAAATGCATAGATACCGAGAGTAATCTCTCTTCCAGTGTTTTCAAGGAAATCGTCCAGGGTGTCGGATTGGACATCCTCCCCCTGTATGAAACTCGCAGCGTATTCATCGATCAAAGAATTGTCTTGGCGCGGAATCAGGTCGCTCACGGCGAACTGGTCAGCTTCGATGCGGGAGACGTCAGGGATCGCATTGATGGCGTTCGTCTTCTAATCGATACATATGCAAACCAGCTAAAGAATGCGGCTACGGTGAATGCCTATTTGAAAAGCTAATTACTGCGTTCGGGCTACTCATCCGTAAGTGCAGCAACAGGTCGGCGGAGCGGCTTTGGGCTGGAGCTGCTTTGGCGCGAGTGATCATGGCCCCGTAAGCTTCCGGCGCGTCGGGCAGTCTGTGGACCTGCCCGGTAAAGCACGACGTTGGGGCCATGATCTTCGAGGCTCGCGCCAAAGTGGCTGCCTAAAGCCGTGGAGCCGACCACCCCAGCCACGACGTACCCCTTCTCTGGCATCAGGCGGCTGGTTTCTGTGCGCGCGGCACGGGCGCCGGCCGGGCTGGAGCGGGGCGGAGACAGGAGCGCAGGCCCGGCCGGGGGCCGGGCCGCGCGCGGTGAGCGGAGCGAGCCGCCTTGAACCAGTAGAGAAAGTTGTAACTCAGTCTGGCCACTGGGACTTGAAGTCGTATGCGCAGGTGGGGAGTTCGGCAGCCTGCCTGTGAGCCAGGGGCAGGAAGAGGACCGGGCGTATCGTCCAGGTGATCCGGGTGTTCGCGTGGGTCACTGAGACCGTGCACGGCTCTATGCGTAGGAGGGCCCGTCGGGTGTGGATGCGCCCCTCGTACAGCCATCTCCAGGCTTCTTCGGAGGCGTCCGCGTCGAGCGTCGGTGAGATGGTGCGCAGTGCGATTGCTACCCACCTGTCGGCCTGGGGCGCTGAGTAGGCGTCGAAGGATGCTCGCAGCCTTGGGGGTGCTGCCTCGGTGTCGGTGAGGTCTTCGGTCCAGCATTCACACCAGAAGCCGGGCCGCGGCCTAGGTTGGTCGGTTAGCACGAGCGGGCTTCGGGGTGCAGGCTGACGAAGAGTTCCGCCATGACCGTGTGGCCCCGGTCGCTGTCGTGGACCACGACCCGGTGCGCGAGGATGCTGACCATTCCTAGGCCCCTGCCGTGTTCTGCCTCCTGGTCGAGGTGCTCGACCTTGGGGGTTGATCCGGCGCCCCCGTCGTCCGTCACCGACAGCGCGACCATGTGCGGTGTCACCGCGACGGAGAGATGGAAGTTGCCGCCTGGGAGGCGACCGCTGGCGGTGTGCAGGATCGCGTTCGCGCTCAGCTCGCTCACGATCAGCTCGGCGTCGTCCACCAGGGGCGAGCCCTGGAGGATGTCCCGCGTCCAGCGTCGGGCCCGGCTCACCTCTTCGGGGAAACCTGGGCAAGTGAGGCCCCAGACTCGCATTGTGCTCGTATACTCGTGCATACAAGTTCCTTCGTGCTGGTAGGCCGCCATGTGCAGCGGGTTAGAGCTAGACGAGTTTGACGCCGTCGTGGGCGCGGACGGCCGGCGGGCACGGTGCGTCGAGTGCGTCCAGGACGCGGATCGCGTATGCCTCGTCGGCGAGTTCGGTGACTTCTTCGCGGGTGGCCCAGCGCAGGGCGCGGGTCTCGTCTCCGGTAGTGGGCGTGCCGTCGGCGGCCTCACAGCGGAAGACCATGGAGACGATCAAGCCGGTCATGTTCTTGTAGATGCCGGTGAGGGTCGCGGGGAGTGCGATCTTGATGCCGGTTTCTTCGAGGACTTCGCGTTGCAGGGCCTCGGGGATGGTTTCCTCGGCTTCGAGGACGCCGCCCGGGGGCTCCCAGTGGCCGTTGTCCCGGCGCTTGATCAAGAGGGCGCGGCCCTGGTCGTCGACGATGACTCCAGCAACGCTCACGGAGTGCGGACGGTCAGTGCTCAAGGTCCTCGGCCCTCTCGAATAGCTAGGCTCTCCACCGTAGCAACAACACTCGCCCACTCGTCTAGATACCTAAAGGAGTGCACGTGACGTCCCTTCCTGGCCTGCTTGGTGCCATTGACCCCACGAGTGATCGCGCGGTCTTCCGGCAGATCGCTGACCAGCTGCGCGAGTCCATCGACCGCGGGCGATTCAAGGAAGGCGAGAAGCTGCCTTCCGAGGCGGAACTCGTCGAGCACTACGGCGTCTCCCGGATGACCGTTCGGAACTCCTTCTCCGTTCTTCAGGGTGAGGGCCTGGTCCACGCCGAACACGGAAAGGGCGTCTTCGTTCGACCACGGCCACCCGTGCGGCGTCTCGCCTCCGACCGCTTCGCCCGGCGCCACCGCGACCAGGGGAAGTCCGCGTTCATCGTCGAGGCCGACGCGGCGGGCAGCCACCCCCAGGTCGACAGCCTGGAGGTCAAGGAAGAGAAGGCCAGTCAGGACATCTCCACCCGGCTCGGCTCGGTGCGGCGGGTGCTTGCTCGTCGTCGGCGGTATCTCCTCGATGGCCGGCCGGTCGAGTTCGCCACCTCCTACCTTCCGCTCGACATCGCGCGCGGTACGCAGATCGCCGAACCCAACCCCGGCCCCGGCGGCATCTACGCCCGTCTCGAGGAACTGGGTCACCACCTCGACCACTTCGAGGAGGAGATCCGGGCCCGGATGCCTTCGCCGTCCGAGGTGAAGACGCTCCGGCTGGCCTCCGGTGTGCCCGTGATCCATCTGGTCCGCACCGCGTTCGACACCGAGGGGCGAGCGGTCGAGGTCTGCGACACGGTCATGGCGGCGGACGCCTACGTGCTGTCGTACCAGCTCCCGGCCACGTGAGGGCCTGACGGTCGTGGCGCGGCGCGGGGCGCTTCCCGAACTCGTACACGCCGACAGGCATACTCGTATAGACGAGTGGGCAAGTTGTGTGGCAAGGTGGTCGCCGTTCCCGGAGATCGGGTTCGAAGGCTGCATCTTGTATAGACGAGTAGATGGGAAGAACCTTGCGAACCATCCGTGTGGAGACCTCGGCCGCGACGATCCTGCTCACCGAGGCGCCCGAGCCCAAGGTCCGCGACCGTCAGACCGGCGAGATCGCCAAGGACGCCAACAGCGGTGAGGCGCTGATGACGCTCGGCGTCGTCTACATCGAGGAGGGGGAGTCGTCCCTGATTAAGGTGACCGTTCCGGAGAGCGGTGTGAGTGACGGGCTGACGCTCGGGGCGCCGGTCTCGCTGCCGGGGCTCGTCGCCCGGCCGTGGGAGAGCGTGTTCAACGGGCAGCAGCGGCACGGCATCGCCTACCGCTGCGCCGCCGTCACTCCGGCCGCCTTCCCGGCCGCCATGGGGGCGTCGGCCTGATGTCCGACCTGACAACGCTCCTGGAGGTGGGTGGTCCTGTCGCCGCACTCGGCGGCGGGGCTGCCTACGCCCGAGCCAAGAACCCCGGCCTCTACTGGTCCACGGTCGGCCTGCCCATGTCCACGGCTCGCCTGCTCGGCTCGTACGGCTCGGTCATGGAGTCCTGCGGGCTGACCGTGACGCCGTCGCGGTTACGGGTGCTGGCGGTCAAGGCCACCACCCGGGGGAGGTCCGGCCCGTTCCACCGCGTCGCGGACTCATTCGCCCGACCACGACCGGGCTCCGGCTGCGCCTGCGGCTCGCGCCCGGCCAGGAACCCGCCGACGTGGCCGCCTCCGCCGAACGGTTGCGGCACGCCTGGGGTGTGCACGGCGTCTACGTGACCCCGGTCAAACCCGGCGTGGTCGACCTGCGGCTCGTCGGCTACGACGTCCTGCGCAAGGTCCGCATGCCGCGCAAAGCCGTGGGCGGCTTCCTGAAGGTGCCCGTGGCGCTGCGGGAGGACGCGACACCCTTCATGCGCGACTACCGGGCCGCACCGCACGGGCTCACCCTCGGCGCCACCCTGTCCGGCAAGTCCATGTACCTGCGGCACCTCGTCGCCGGGCTCGCGCGACAGCCGGTCGCCCTGGTCGGCATCGACTGCAAGCGCGGGGTGGAGCTGGCGCCCTTCGCCCCGCGACTGTCGGCGCTCGCCACCGACCCCGACCAGGCTGCCGAGCTGCTGCCCGTGCTCATCCGGGAAATGGAGGACCGGTACGACCTGATCAAGGCTCGGCAGGGGATTGCCCCGAGCACCCCGGATGAGGTCATCACGTCCGACATCTGGGGCCTGCCCGAGCACGAACGTCCCGTACCGATCGTGCTGGTCGTCGATGAGGTCGCAGAACTCTTCCTCGTCGCCACCAAGAAGGAGGAAGAGCGGCGGGACGAGATGGTCACCCAGCTCATCCGCCTCGCCCAACTCGGCCGCGCCGCCGGAATCTACCTCGAAGTTTGCGGGCAGCGCTTCGGCGCCGAACTCGGCAAGGGCGCCACCATGTTGCGGGCCCAGTTGAGCGGGCGGGTCTGCCACCGCGTCAACGACGAAGCCTCCGCCAAGATGGCTCTTGGCGACATCGCGCCGGAAGCCGTCTCCGCCGCCTGCACTATCCCGGCCGAGCGGCCCGGCCTCGCCGTCGCCGGGGACACCTCCGGTGGCTGGTCCCGTATCCGTACGCCGTATCTCTCGCTCGCTGATGCCGCCGCGACTTGCCGCGCGTCGGCTGACATGGTCCCCGACCTGCCCGCGCTGAAGCCGTTCCGGCCGTCCGTGCCCGTAGCGCCGCCGGTCGCGTCCCCGGCACCGGCCGTGCGACCGCGTCCGGCGACTAGCTGACCCGCACCTCCCGCACTCCGGTCGGCGTGACCGTCTCGCGCCATGTCCCTACCCCTCCCATGCCTGAACCCGGAAGGAGCCGCAGCATGCGCGCCCAACTGGCCCGTGTCGACGCGGTGCTCGTCCAGGCCGTCATCGCCGCCGCGCTGTCCTTCGCCCATCTGCACGACGTCGCTTCGGCGGCCGGACAGGACGGATGGAAAGCGTGGGCCTACCCGGTCTCGGTCGACCTGCTGCTCGTCGCCGCCTGGCGCCGACTGCGGACCGGTGACAGCAAGGCCGCGGGCTGGTGCTGGTTCGTCATCGCGCTCGCCGCCTCCCTCGGCGCGAACATCGCCACCGCCGGACTGCTCGACATGACCCACGTACCGGCCTGGCTCCGCATCCTCGTCGCGGGCTGGCCGGCGGTCGCCTTCCTCGGCGGGACGCTCCTCGCCCACTCGACGCCGTCCCCGCACGAAGGGACCGGCGCCACCGAGAACCAGAGCCAGACAACCGAGAACGTCGAGCACCAGGACGACGCCACGCCCGAGCCCGCCCCGGAACTCCCGCCGACACCGCTCCCCGTGCCCGCCTCGCCCCCTCCGCCCGCCGTCCCCGTCCCGGTCGCCCTGGTCGAGCACGCCCGCAAGGTCGCCGCCGAACACCACACCCGGACCGGAACGGTCATCGACACCCCGACGCTCCGCGCCCGGCTCGGTGTCCCCGCGCCGATGGCTGAGGCCATCTCCGCCCAACTCACCTGAGAAGGAGGCTCCACCGATGCCACACCTCGACCGAGACACGGCCGCCGACTACTACGACGCCGCCCGCGAGATGGCCGCCACCGGCCGCCCGACGCTGGCGCGACTCCTCGCCGAAGAGGCCGCCGCACGCACCGCCGACCCCGACCAGGCCGCCGAAATCCTGCGCGACTTCTCCAGCTTCAGCCTTCGCCGGGAGGGCTGAGGCATGACTCCTCTGAAGCGCTTCCGCAACGTCACCCGTATCGGCCCCGTCCAGGTCGGCACCGCCTACGACAACCGGGGCCGCGAGAAGCACACCGCCGCCTGCACCGCCCCGCGCTGCGGCTTCTCCGCCGACTACGACAGTCGCGCCGCCGCCGAGCTGGCCGCTCGCACCCACCGCTGCCCCGTCCGCTGAAAGGACCGATCACCGTGACCGTCAGCCTGCCGCTCGTCTTCGTCCTCGGCTGCTTCGCCTGGGGAGCGGTCAAGTTCCTCGGCGTCCGCACGTGGATCGTCGTCGTGATCGCACTGTTCGGCTTCTGGCTCTCGCACACGTTCATGGCCCCGGCCATCGAGTCCGGCACGCGCTCCGGCGTGGACATCGTCAACGGCTCACATAACTAGACGAGTAGGTAAGGAGAACTTCACCGTGTTCCTGCCCAAGTACCCCGACAGCCACACGCCGCCGCCCGCCCACACGCACGCGCCCAGCGACCCGGCTCCCGCCCGGCGACCGGTCCCGCAGATCTCCGTCAGCACCGGCGCGGTCGTGACCGTCCTCGTCGGCGGCGTCGTGCTCACCGCGCTCCTGGCCGCCGTCGCCGTCTCGGCCATCTCCGTGGCCATCACCGCCGTGGTCCTGCGCTCGATGCTCCGCGACCAGCGCCACCGCTGACCCACACGGACTCAGTCCGTACGCAGACCCCCGGGGCGGCCTTGATACCGCCAAGCATCCGCCGCCCCGGGAGCCCTGTCCCTCCTGACCGAAGCCAGAAGGAGAAACCATCATTACCCGCGCCACCCCGCCCCCGCTGCCCGAACTGGGACAGTTGGCCGCCTCCGGCACCATGCCCGCGCTGCTACGCCAGCTCTCCGGCCTCGGCGGCTGCACCCGCCCCATCCGCCTCGACGGCCACCGCACCGAACACGCCGTCGACACCCGTACCGGCGAGATCGGCAACGTCCTCCACCGCCTCGACTCCACCGACCTCCCGGCCGGTCACCTCCTGGTCCGCTGCAACAACCGCCGCACCACCCGCTGCCCGGCCTGCGCCGAGGTCTACCGCCGTGACACCTTCCACCTGATCACCTCCGGCCTGCGCGGCGGCAAGGGCGTCCCCGAACGCGTCGCCGCCCACCCCCGCGTCTTCGCCACCTTCACCGCCCCCGGCTTCGGCTCGGTCCACAACCGCCCCACCGGCCCCGCCCGAACCATCCGCCCCTGCCGCTGCGGCGTCCTCCACGACCAGGACGACCCCGCCCTCGGCACACCCCTCGACCCCGACACCTACGACTACGAGGCAGCCGTCCTCTGGAACGCGCACGCGGGCCTGCTCTGGCGCCGCTTCTCCATCTACCTCCGCCGCGAGGTCGCCAAGCGCGCCGGACTCACCCAACGCGCCCTCCGCGACTACGCCCGCGTCTCCTTCGCCAAGGTCGCCGAGTACCAGAAACGCGGCGCCGTCCACTTCCACGCCGTCATCCGCATCGACGGCCCCGACGGCGGCGACACCCCACCACCCTCCTGGGCAAGCGCCGAGCTGCTGACCGACGCCATCCGCGCCGCCGCGACCAACGCCCGCGTAGACGGCCCGATCATCGACAACCGCGCCCACGCCTTCACCTTCGGCCGCCAACTCGACGTCCGCACCATCCGCTCCGCCGACTTCGACGGCGGTCAGGAACTCACTGAACGGGCCGTCGCCGCCTACATCGCCAAGTACGCCACCAAGGGCGCCGAAACCGCCACGGGAGCTCTCGACCGCCCGCTCAAGTTCTTCGCCGAACTCGCCCAGCTCGACATCAGCGATCACGCCCGCCGCATGGTCCGAACCGCTTGGACTCTCGGTGCACGAAAGGAACTCGCAGACCTCCGGCTCCGCGCCTGGGCCCACATGCTCGGCTTCCGTGGCCACTTCTCCACCAAGAGTCGCCGCTACTCCGTCACCCTCGGCGCCCTCCGCGACGCCCGAGCCGAATGGCGCCGCGCCCAAGCCGCCACCGACGACCAGGCAGCCCCGGACACGACCCTCGTCCTCGCCCACTGGGTCTTTGCCGGGACCGGCCTCACGGACACCGAGACCTGGCTCGCCGAAACGCTCGAACCCGCCCTCGGAACCGAAGGAGAACCGACGTGAACTCCGGCCGTGACGAGCTGATGACCGTTCGCCAGGTCCTGGACGAGCTTGGCGGCGTATCCCGCCGGACGTTCTACCGGTGGCGCGAGTTGGGCCAGGGTCCGGCGGCGTTCAAGCTGCCTAATGGGGAGCTCCGGGTCTGGCGGAGTGACTTCAGCACGTGGCTGCGGCAGTTGGAGGCAGCAGCGTGAAGTCTCTCGATGTGAAGGTCTGGGGCGTCCGGAAGCGCGATACCAAGACGCCTTCGTACGGCGTTCGCTGGTCCGTAGCGGGCAACGTGTTCTCGGACTCCTTCCGTACCAAGGCGCTCGCTGATCACTACCGCAACAAGCTCATGCGAGCCATGAGGGACGGAGAGGAATTCGACACGGAGTCCGGCCTTCCGGCCTCGCTGGAAGAGCAGAAGCCGACCCTGTCTTGGTACGACTTCGCCCTGAGGTACCTCGCGATGAAGTGGCCGCATGCAGCGCCCAACACGCGGGACGGCATCAACGAATCGCTCACGAGCGTGACGATGCAGCTCCTCGACGAACGTCCCGGCCGACCCTCGGACGAGGTGATCCGCAAGACTCTGCGCAACTGGGCCTTCGTACTACCGGGCCCCGATCAGGAAGCCCCGGACGACGTGCGGAACGTCCTCCACTGGGTGTCCAAGGCTTCCCGGCCTCTGGCTGATCTCGCAGAGCCCGCCACGGCCCGCGCGGTCCTCGACTCGCTAAAGCTCAAGCTCGATGGCACGGCGGCCGCGGCGGAAACTGTGCGGCGTAAGCGCCGGACCCTGGTCAACGCCGCCAACTATGCCGTCGACCTGGGGGAGCTGCGCGAGAACCCGATCACGGCCGTCCGCTGGCAGAAGCCGAAGGTGTCTAACCAAGTCGACCCGCGGGCCGTCGCCAACCCGGAGCAGGCGCGGAACCTTCTGGCGGCTGTCTCCTACGTGGGCGGCTACCGGCGTGCGCGTGGCCGTCGCCTCGTGGGCCTATTCGCAGCGATGTACTTCGGTGGTCTCCGGCCGGCGGAAGCGGTCGGCCTAGTCGAAACGGATCTGAGCTTGCCTGAGCGTGGGTGGGGGTCGGCCCTGCTACACCGGACCCGTCCATCCGTCGGCAAGCGGTGGACCGATTCGGGGGAGACGCACGACGATCGCGGGCTCAAGAATCGACCGACTGAGGACATCCGGCGCGTGCCGATTCCACCTCAACTCGTCGCCGCGTTCCGTGAACACCTGGCCACCTTTGGCACGGCGGACGATGGACGGCTCTTCTTCAGCGAGAAGGGATCGGTCGTGCCGTCCTCGACCTACTATCGCGTGTGGCAGGAGGCTCGACTCCTTGCGCTGCCGCCGACCGTGGCGGCCTCACCGCTTGCGAGCCGCCCCTACGACCTTCGGCATTCGGCGCTCTCCACATGGCTCAATGCGGGCGTCGACCCAACCGAGGTGGCCGAGCGCGCGGGCAACAGCGTTGAGGTCCTGCTGACCCGCTACGCGAAGTGCCTCGACGGGCGGCAAGAGGTCGCCAACCGGCGTATCGAGGACCTGCTGCGCGAGTACGAGTGATCAACCCGACCGTCTCTGAGGCCCCTGGCGTCCAGTCCAGGGGCCTCGTCGTTTTCAGGGGCTCACCTGCGACGATGTGCCAAGATCCCGTCCACGCCTCGTCCACAAGCCCTGACATACGCCCACTCTGGGCTGCATACGCCTGCACATACGCGAAGACCCCGTTCTCAGCGTTTCCGCTGGTGACGGGGTCTTTGGACACCTCATGCAAGGTGCCCCCGGCAGGATTCGAACCTGCGCACACGGCTCCGGAGGCCGTTGCTCTATCCCCTGAGCTACGGGGGCGTGTGCCGCTGTGGGCGGCGACGGGTAGAACCCTACCAGCTCATCCGGGGTCCTCAGGAACAGGTATTTCGGGTGGCCAGGGGCGGGGTGTGCGCTCAGTTCCCCTGTACGGGGTGGAAGTGGGGAAAACCCGGACGCGGTGGTGGGTGTCGACCTACTCTCGAGTTGTGCCAGGCGCCTCGGGCCGGGTCCTCGTTGTCGACGACAACAAGGTGATCCGGCAATTGATCAGGGTCAACCTCGAGCTGGAGGGCTTCGAGGTGGTGACCGCCGCTGACGGTGCCGAATGCCTCGATGTCGTTCATCAGGTGCAGCCCGATGTCGTCACCCTCGATGTCGTCATGCCGCGGCTCGACGGGCTGCGGACCGCCGCAAGGTTGCGTGGGGATGCCCGGACCAGCGGGCTGCCCATCGTCGTCGTCAGCGCATGCAATCAGGTCGAGGTCGAGACCGGGCTCGAAGTCGGCGTCGATGCCTTTCTGGCCAAGCCGTTCGAGCCCAATGAGCTTGTGCGAGTGGTGGGGGAGCTGCGTAAGCGGGGGAGGGGAGTCGAGGTCCCGGTCACCTCGGTGGCTCCGGTGAACCCCATGACCTCCGTGGGCCCGGTCACTTCCAGCACCCCCTCCTCCGCCGAATCCCGGCACGACAGCGAGTCCACGGCCAGCGACCAGCCCCGCCCACCCATCTCGGACTCCGCCCACACCGCCGACGACCCGGGCCACCCGGCCCCGAGCCCGGATTCCTCCAGCCCCGCCCCCGGCGCCTGACCCGCTCGCCGAGCCACCCGCGTCCGCATCCCGGACGATCCGCCAAATCGACTCGCCTACCCACCCCCCTCCTCCCCTACGCTTGCCCCGTGACCCCAGCCGAGATCTCCCACACCGTGCTGCACGCCGTGCGTCGCGCGGTGGACGACGGTGAGCTGGCGGGCGGGGCACTTGGGATCCTGGAGCAGCCGGAGGCGGGTAGCGGCGCGCGGCGGCCCCGTGCCCGTATCGTCATCGAGCGGCCCCGGCCCGGCGGGCACGGGGACTACGCCACCAACGTCGCCCTGCAACTCGCGGGCCCGGCCGGACGGCCCCCGCGGCAGGTCGCCGAGGTTCTCAGGCAGCGGCTCGCCGAGAGCCCCGGCATCGATGCCGTCGACATCTCCGGGCCCGGGTTCCTCAACCTCACCCTCAGCCCCGGCGCCCCCGCCGACGCCACCCGCGACCTCCTCCTCCGCATTCGGCGCGAAGGACTCGCCTACGGGCATGGGCACGCCCTCCGTGGGCACGACATCGACCTGCGCATCCCCCGGGAACCCCGCGCCGAGATCCTCGCCGACGTCATCGGCCGTATCGGGCGCAGCCAGGGCGCCGAGGTCCGCGTCGAGCACGCCGCGGCCCCACGCGACGTCACCTTCCGGCCCGTTCCCGGCGACCCCCACCCCCTCGGGCTCGGCCGCGACGCCGGGCGCTGGGCCCTTCTCCACCCCGCCCCGCACGATCACCCCCACCTCGGCGAGGACCCACGGACGCACCTCGCCCAGCGCGAGTCCAACCCCCTCTTCCGCGTCCGCTACGCCCACGCCCGCACCCGCGCCCTCACCCGCAACGCCGCCGACCTCGGCTTCGTGAGTGCCCTCGATGACCCGTCCGGCGGTGCGGACGTCCTTGCCACCGCCCTCACCCGCAACGCCGCCGACCTGGGCTTCACCGTCGACCCGAGCGACGACGACGGAACCAGCCCCCACCTCCTCACCCCCCTCGCCGACCACCCCCGCATCCTGCTCAGCGCCGCGCGCCACCGTGCCCCCGACCGGCTCGCCCGGCACCTCGTCGTTCTCGCCGACGCCTTTCTCACCGACCCGGACGTGTACGCCCGCGCCCTCCCCATGGGTGAGGAGAAACCCTCGGCCGCCCACCGCGCCCGGCTCGCGCTCGCCGAAGCCGTCGGGACGGTGCTGGCCGGCGGCCTGTCCCTGCTCGGCATCGACGCCCCCGCACATCTATAGCCCCGGCACACAGCTCCGGCACACGAGAAGACGAAGAGAGCGCCCCGCAGTCATGAGCCGTTCCGCACACCCCGCAGGACCCCGCCACGCCGACGTCCTGCCCGAGGGGCACTACACCGCCCCGCCCGCCGACCTCAACGTCCTCGACCCGAAGGTCTGGGCGCAGACCGTCGCCCGTACACCGGAGGGCGGCGTACACGTCGGCGGCATCGAAGTGGCCCGGCTCGCCGAGGAGTTCGGGACCCCGGCCTACTTCCTCGACGAGGACGACTTCCGCGCCCGGTGCGCTGCGTGGCGGGATGCCTTCGGCCCGGACGCGGACGTGTTCTACGCCGGTAAGGCGTTTCTCTCCCGCGCCGTCGTCCGGTGGCTGCACGAGGAAGGGCTCAATCTCGACGTCTGTTCCGGAGGGGAGCTGGCCACTGCTCTCTCCGCCGGGATGCCCCCCGAGCGCATCGCCTTCCACGGCAACAACAAGACCGAGGAAGAGATCCACCGCGCCGTCGAGGCCGGGGTCGGGCGGATCGTGCTCGACTCCTTCCAGGAGATCGTCCGCGTCGCGCACATCGCCGACAGCCTCGGCAAGCGGCAGCGCGTGCAGATCCGCGTGACCGTCGGCGTCGAAGCACACACCCATGAGTTCATCGCCACCGCTCATGAAGACCAGAAGTTCGGGATCGCGCTCGCCGGGGGGCAGGCCGCCGAGGCCGTGCGGCGCGCCCTCAAGCTCGACGGGCTCGAGCTCATCGGCATCCACTCGCACATCGGGTCGCAGATCTTCGACATGGCCGGGTTCGAGGTCGCCGCCCGGCGCGTCGTCGGGCTGCTCGCCGAGGTGCGGGACGAGCACGGTGTCGAGCTGCCCGAGATCGACCTCGGTGGCGGGCTCGGTATCGCCTACACCAGCGACGACGACCCGCGCGAGCCGCAGGAGATCGCCAAGGCGCTCAGCGAGATCGTCACCCGCGAGTGCGAGGCCGCCTCGCTCCGGACCCCCCGGATCTCCGTCGAGCCCGGACGCGCCATCGTCGGGCCCACCGCCTTCACGCTGTACACGGTCGGCACCGTCAAGCCGCTCGAAGGGCTGCGGACGTACGTGTCCGTGGACGGCGGCATGTCGGACAACATCAGGACCGCTCTGTACGACGCCGAGTACACCGTCGCGCTCGTCTCCCGGCGCTCCGACGCCGAGCCGATGCTGGTCCGTGTCGTCGGCAAGCACTGCGAGAGCGGGGACATCGTCGTGAAGGACGCGTTCCTGCCCGCCGACATCGCGCCGGGAGATCTCATCGCCGTCCCGGCCACCGGCGCGTACTGCCGCTCCATGGCCAGCAACTACAACCACGCACTTCGCCCGCCGGTCGTCGCCGTGCGCGACGGCGAGGCACGGGTGATCGTCCGCCGTGAGACGGAGGAAGATCTCCTGCGTCTCGACGTCGGATGATGAAATAGACGTCTCGCCATCCGGACCGAGGACAGAAACCCCGGTCCGGTGGGTGAGACTGGATCCACCGTACGAAAACGCTGTACGAAAACAACCGTACGAGAACGGCGTATCCGAACGCCGGACACACATGCCGTAGGGAAACGAGGTCGGATGATGCGTACGCGTCCGCTGAAGGTGGCGCTGCTGGGCTGTGGGGTAGTCGGCTCAGAGGTGGCGCGCATCATGACGACGCACGCCGCCGACCTCGCCGCCCGCATCGGTGCCCCGGTCGAGCTCGCGGGCGTCGCCGTGCGGCGCCCCTCCAAGGTGCGCGAGGGGATCGACCCGGCGCTCGTCACCACCGATGCCACCGCCCTGGTCAAACGGGGAGACATCGACGTCGTCGTCGAAGTCATCGGAGGGATCGAGCCCGCGCGCACCCTCATCACCACCGCCTTCGAGCACGGCGCCTCCGTCGTCTCGGCCAACAAGGCGCTGCTCGCGCAGGACGGCGCGGCCCTGCACGCGGCCGCCGTCGACCACGGGCGCGATCTGTATTACGAAGCTGCCGTGGCCGGTGCCATTCCGCTGATCCGGCCCCTCCGTGAATCCCTCGCGGGCGACAAGGTCAACCGCGTACTGGGCATCGTGAACGGCACGACCAACTTCATCCTCGACGCCATGGACACCACCGGCGCCGGATACCAGGAAGCCCTCGACGAGGCCACCGCCCTCGGGTACGCCGAAGCCGATCCGACCGCCGATGTCGAGGGGTTCGACGCCGCCGCGAAGGCCGCCATCCTCGCCGGTATCGCCTTCCATACGCGGGTGCGTCTCGACGACGTCTACCGCGAGGGCATGACCGAGGTGACCGCCGCCGACTTCGCTTCCGCGAAGGAAATGGGCTGCACCATCAAGTTGCTGGCCATTTGCGAGCGGGCCGCCGACGGGGGTTCCGTCACCGCCCGCGTGCACCCCGCCATGATTCCGCTCGACCACCCTCTCGCCTCCGTGCGCGGCGCCTACAACGCCGTGTTCGTCGAGGCCGAGGCCGCCGGGCAACTGATGTTCTACGGACCCGGTGCCGGCGGCTCGCCGACCGCGTCCGCCGTACTCGGCGACCTCGTCGCCGTCTGCCGCAACCGCCTCAACGGCGCGACGGGACCCGGCGACTCCGCGTACACGCAACTGCCCGTCTCACCCATGGGCGACTCCGTGACGCGGTACCACATCAGCCTCGACGTGGCCGACAAGCCCGGTGTTCTCGCGCAGGTGGCGACGGTCTTCGCCGAGCACGGGGTCTCCATCGACACCGTGCGGCAGTCGGGGAAGGACGGCGAGGCAAGTCTCGTCGTCGTCACCCACCGCGCGGCGGACGCGGCCCTCACCGGGACCGTGGACGCGCTGCGTCAGCTCGACACCGTGCGCGGTGTCGCCAGCATCATGCGTGTTGAAGGGGAGTAGCAGCGATGACCGGAATGACCCACCAGTGGCGCGGCATCATCGAGGAGTACCGGGACCGGCTCCCGGTGACGGGCACCACACCGGTCGTGTCGCTGCGCGAGGGCGGCACGCCGCTCGTGCCCGCGCAGGTCCTCTCCGAGCGCACGGGCTGCGAGGTCCACCTGAAGGTGGAGGGCGCCAACCCCACCGGCTCCTTCAAGGACCGCGGCATGACCATGGCCATCACGAAGGCCAAGGAGGAGGGCGCGCAGGCCGTCATCTGCGCCTCCACCGGCAACACCTCCGCCTCCGCCGCGGCCTACGCCGTGCGCGCCGGCATGGTCTGCGCCGTGCTCGTGCCCCAGGGCAAGATCGCGCTCGGCAAGATGGGCCAGGCGCTCGTCTACGGCTCGAAGATCCTCCAGGTCGACGGAAACTTCGACGACTGCCTGAATCTCGCTCGCAGCCTCTCGGAGAACTACCCCGTCGCGCTGGTCAACTCCGTTAACCCCTTCCGTATCGAGGGGCAGAAGACCGCCTCGTTCGAGATCGTCGACGCGCTCGGCGACGCGCCCGACATCCACGTCCTGCCGGTCGGCAACGCGGGCAACATCACCGCCTACTGGAAGGGCTACAAGGAGTACGCCGCCGACTCGGTCGCGTCCCGTACGCCGCGCATGTGGGGGTTCCAGGCCTCCGGTTCCGCGCCGATCGTGCGCGGCGAGATCGTGAAGGACCCGTCGACGATCGCTACTGCGATTCGCATCGGGAACCCGGCCTCCTGGAACTACGCGCTCGCCGCGCGCGACGAGTCCGGCGGCTTCATCGACGAGGTGACGGACCGTGAGATTCTGCGCGCCTACAAGCTGTTGGCGTCCCAGGAGGGTGTCTTCGTCGAGCCCGCGTCCGCCGCGTCCGTCGCCGGTCTGCTGAAGGCCGCCGAGCAGGGCAAGGTCGACAAGGGCCAGAAGATCGTCTGCACCGTCACCGGCAACGGCCTGAAGGACCCCGACTGGGCCGTCTCCGGCGCCCCGCAGCCGGTCACCGTGCCGGTCGACGCGGCCGCGGCGGCGTCGCGGCTCGGCCTCGCCTGAGCCGAAACCGCCTGAATCGGCGCTGCGTCGGTACGGAGTCGGTACAGGGGGTGCACGGGGGGCTCACGACACGCATCGTGCGCCTCCTGTGCGCCCTATGTCGCCACAGAACCTTCCTTCGATAGGCTGTACCGAACCCGCCCGCCGCATATGCCGCGGTGCCGCCGCCGTTCCGTCGTTCCCCGACGAAGTTCCGCCGCGGTTCCGTCGTCAGCGGCCCGGGTCGAGCCGTACGCAGCACAAGACATCGGAAGTCTCGGAAGTTCTCGTCTCGGAAGTTCTCGAAACATCCCGCAGCTCAAGGAGAGTCATCGAGCGATGGCCGGTCCCGCGTTCCGCGCCGCCGCCGTCAGGGTGCGCGTTCCCGCAACCAGCGCCAACCTCGGCCCCGGCTTCGACAGCCTCGGCCTGTCGCTGGGGCTCTACGACGACGTCGTCGTCAGGGTCGCCGACTCCGGGCTGAACATCGACATCGCGGGCGAGGGCTCCGAGACCCTGCCGCGCGACGAGTCGCACCTTCTCGTACGGTCCCTGCGCACCGCCTTCGACCTGCTCGGCGGGCAGCCGCGCGGCCTCGAGATCGTCTGCGCCAACCGCATCCCGCACGGCCGCGGACTCGGCTCCTCCTCCGCCGCCATCGTCGCCGCGGTCGTCGCCGCGCGCGCCGTGACGATAGGCGGCGACGCCCGCCTCGACGACGCCGCGCTGCTCGAACTCGCCACCGAGATCGAGGGCCACCCCGACAATGTGGCGCCCTGCCTGCTCGGCGGCTTCACCATCGCGTGGATGGAGGCGGGCGCGGGCCGCGCGGTCCGCCTCGACGCCGCGCCCACCGTCGTGCCGGTCGTCTTCGTGCCGGGCAAGCCCGTTCTCACCGAGATGGCGCGCGGCCTGCTCCCGCGCGCCGTCCCCCATGTGGACGCGGCGGCCAACGCGGGCCGGGCCGCCCTCCTCGTCGAGGCGCTGACCCGCCGCCCCGAGCTGCTGCTCCCCGCCACCGAGGACCGGCTGCACCAGGAATACCGGGCTCCGGCCATGCCCGAGAGCGCCGCGCTCGTCGAGCGGCTGCGGGCCGACGGGGTTCCCGCGATGATTTCCGGGGCGGGGCCGACGGTCATCGCCCTGGTGGAGGACGGTGCGGCCGACAAGGTCGCCCGGCTCGCCGGAGAGGGATGGGCGGCCAATCGCCTGGCCCTCGACGCCGGCGGGGCGAGCGTACTGCCGCTCGGATCCTCGCCCGACTGATCCATACGTACGGTTGCCGGATTTCGAGAGGGGGAATGTTTGTTGGATCCGGTAGTGTTAACCTCAAGTCTGCACCCGACCTCACCATGGCGCGGTGCTGTGTGTCCCCGTCCGGGACAGCCATTCTTCCGGGAGCCTCCCCAGCAATTCCGCACAGCGTCCCGCTATGCCAGGACGCGGTGCTGAACGACGGCGAGCATGCTCCGGAACCGGTGTGACCGAACCGCGTGACACAGAGATCAAGTGCACCCGCGGACATCGCGAATCGCCGTCACCAATGAATTCTTCCGCCTCATCGGCGGACAACCGCCCCGGCACGGTCCGTAACTGCAGGACCACCGCCGGACAGCACGACCGGTCGCCGAGCCAGAAGGCCGACGTCCGCTCCAGGGAAGGACCCTTCGTGAGCGACACCACCGATCTGATGGGCGTGACTGCCGACAGCTCCGCTGCCGCGCCCGCCGCATCCGCAGGGGATGGATCCGCTGCGCCTGCCACCGGTGCTTCGGGCTCCCGGCGGCGCCGCGGTACCGGCCTCGACGGCATGGTGCTGGCCGAGCTGCAGCAGGTCGCATCGGGCCTCGGCATCAGGGGCACCGCGCGCATGCGCAAGAGCCAGCTGATCGAGGTCATCAAGGAGGCGCAGGCGGGAGGCGGAGCCCCCGCGAAGAGCGCCGACGCCGCCGAGACCAAGCCGAAGCGCCGGGCCACCTCGAAGGCCCGTACCGGCGAGGAGCCCGCGGCCGACGCCGCGCAGGCCAAGGCGGACGCCAAGGCGGCGAAGGCCGAGGCCCCCGACAGCGGCGCGGCCAAGGCGAAGAAGGCCACGGGCCAGCAGCAGATCGACATCCCCGGCCAGGGCGCCGGGGACGAGCAGCCGGCCGGTGAGCGCCGCCGTCGCCGCGCCACCGCCGAGGCGGGCAGCCCGGAGACCGTCACCGCCGAGGCCCAGGCCGCCACGAAGACCGAGCCGAAGGCCGACAAGCAGGACGGCGGCGACAACCGGGGCGACGGCGGCCAGGACGGCGGCAACGAGAACCGCCGTGACCGGCGCGACCGCCGTGACCGTGCCGACCGGGGCGACAGGAACGACCGCGGTGACCGTGGTGGCCGCGACCGCGACCGCCGCGGCAAGGGCGACGACCAGGGCGGCCAGGGCAACAAGGACCGTCAGCAGCAGGGCGGCAACCGCCAGGACCGTGACCGCGACCGGAACAACGGCCCGCAGGACGACGGCTACGACGACGACGGCGGCGGCCGTCGCGGCCGCCGTGGCCGCTACCGCGACCGCCGTGGCCGCCGCGGCCGCGACGAGCAGGGCTTCGGCAACGAGCCGCAGGTCTCCGAGGACGACGTCCTGATCCCCGTCGCGGGCATCCTCGACATCCTCGACAACTACGCCTTCATCCGTACGTCGGGCTACCTGCCCGGCCCCAACGACGTCTACGTCTCCCTCGCCCAGGTCCGCAAGAACGGCCTGCGCAAGGGCGACCACGTCACCGGTGCCGTGCGCCAGCCCAAGGACGGCGAGCGCCGCGAGAAGTTCAACGCGCTGGTGCGCCTGGACTCGGCGAACGGCATGGCGGCCGAGTCCGGCCGCGGGCGTCCCGAGTTCAACAAGCTCACGCCGCTGTACCCGCAGGACCGGCTCCGTCTGGAGACCGACCCGGGTGTGCTGACGACCCGCATCATCGACCTCGTCGCCCCCATCGGCAAGGGCCAGCGCGGTCTGATCGTGGCCCCGCCGAAGACCGGCAAGACCATGATCATGCAGGCGATCGCCAACGCGATCACGCACAACAACCCCGAGTGCCACCTGATGGTCGTCCTGGTCGACGAGCGTCCGGAAGAGGTCACCGACATGCAGCGGTCGGTGAAGGGCGAGGTCATCTCCTCGACCTTCGACCGCCCCGCCGAGGACCACACCACGGTCGCCGAGCTCGCCATCGAGCGTGCGAAGCGCTTGGTGGAGCTGGGTCACGACGTCGTCGTGCTGCTCGACTCGATCACCCGTCTGGGCCGTGCGTACAACCTCGCCGCGCCCGCCTCGGGCCGCATCCTGTCCGGTGGTGTCGACTCGACCGCCCTGTACCCGCCGAAGCGCTTCTTCGGTGCCGCGCGCAACATCGAGGACGGCGGCTCGCTGACCATCCTCGCCACCGCGCTCGTGGACACCGGCTCGCGCATGGACGAGGTCATTTTCGAGGAGTTCAAGGGCACGGGCAACGCCGAGCTCAAGCTCGACCGCAAGCTCGCCGACAAGCGCATCTTCCCCGCGGTGGACGTCGACGCGTCCGGCACCCGCAAGGAGGAGATCCTGCTCGGCAGCGACGAGCTGGCGATCACCTGGAAGCTGCGCCGCGTGCTGCACGCGCTCGACCAGCAGCAGGCGATCGAGCTGCTCCTCGACAAGATGAAGCAGACGAAGTCGAACGCGGAGTTCCTGCTGCAGATCCAGAAGACGACGCCGGCGCCGGGCAACGGCAACGACTGACGTTCTTCACGGCAGCACCGCAAGGGCTGGGCCCCGTCGCAGTACGCGACGGGGCCCAGCCCTTTTTCCCGCCCGTTTCCCCGCGCGCCGGAGACCTTCACCACAGGCATAAGGATGCGGCGCACCCGTGAAACATGCGCCGTACGAGGGTGAATGTGCTGGTGAGAGCGGTGTTACGGGCATCGTCCCGCACGCTGTGCGGTCCGCGCGCTCCCGCTGCGGGGACAGAACGCTGTGCAACCCTTCATGGCGGTCCGCCGTCACACCGAGTGAAGAGTGCAGCGGACGGGAACGCAGCCAGAGCGAACGAGGAGCACATGCCGGACAGTGACAGCAAGCCCGGGCGCCGTCGCGCCAAGGGACGCCGCCGCAAACCGCGCTCCGGCGGATCCAAGGCGCTGCGCGTCGTGGCGTGGAGCGCGGCGGGCGTCGTCGTCCTCGGCGGCACGGGCGCCGGCTACCTCTGGTTCCACCTCAACGGCAACATCAGAAGCGTCGACATCAACCAGGCGCTCGGCACCGACCGGCCCGAGAACGTCGACAACGGCTCGGAGGACATCCTCGTCCTCGGCTCCGACAGCCGGGCGGGCAAGAACAAGAAGGCCGGCGGCGGGATCGACGACGGCAGTGCCCGCTCGGACACCGCGATGGTCGTCCACGTCTACAAGGGGCACAAGAAGGCGAGCATCGTCTCCATACCCCGCGACACCCTCATAGAGCGCCCGTCCTGCACCGACAAGGACGGCACCGAGCACCCGGCGCAGAGCGACGTCATGTTCAACTCCGCCTACTCGACCGGCGGCGCGGCCTGCGCCGTCAAGACCGTCGAGTCGATCAGCGGAATCCGCATGGACCACTACGTCGAGGTCGACTTCAGCGGCTTCGAGCAGCTCATCGACGACCTCGGCGGCGTGAAGGTCACCACCAGCAAGGCGATCGACGACCCCGACAGCCACCTCGAACTCGACGCGGGCACCCACCAGCTCACCGGCGAGCAGGCGCTCGGCCTCGTCCGCACCCGGCACGGCGTCGGCGACGGCAGCGACCTGGGCCGCATCCAGCTCCAGCAGGCGTTCATGAAGGCGCTGATGGACCAGCTGGGGCACGTGGGCGTCTTCGGCAACCCCAAGAAGCTCTACGACCTCGCGAACACCGCCACGAAATCCGTGACCACCGACTCGGACCTGGCCTCGGTCAAGAACCTCACCTCGTTCGCGGGCGGCCTCAAGGGCATCGGCTCCGGCGACATGAACATGGTGACGCTGCCGGTCCAGTACGACACCGCCGACGCCAACCGCGTCCTGGTCGACCGGGCCAAGGCCGACCTGGTGTGGAAGGCCCTGAAGGCGGACAGGACGGTCCCGAGGTCGGCCGTCGAGGGCACGGCGAAGGGCGCCGCGGACGGCGTCGTCAGCTGACGCGCGGAGTCGCCGGAGGACCGTCGGAGGACCGTCGGAGGGCCGCCGGAATAGATCCGGGCCCACCCCCGTTTTGGGAGATACGAACAGTCCTGGCAGACTGGTACGTCGGCTCCGGTTCACGCTCCCGCAATCCGCGTCAGCGACCCGGCGCCCTCCCGAACCTAGGAGACACCCTTGAAGCGCGACATTCACCCCGAGTACGTCGAGACCCAGGTCAGCTGCACCTGCGGCGCGTCGTTCACCACTCGCAGCACCATCGACAGCGGCACCATCCGGGCCGAGGTCTGCTCCGAGTGCCACCCGTTCTACACGGGCAAGCAGAAGATCCTCGACACCGGTGGCCGCGTGGCCCGCTTCGAGGCCCGCTTCGGCAAGGCTGCCGCTGCCAACAAGTAGCGAGGCTTCAGCGCCGGTCTCCGGTGCCCCGATCGCAGGGGCACCGGGACCGGCGCTTTGCGGTGCAGCCCCCCTTGTGTCCGCAGCGACACAGCCACTTCGTACACGCAGGAGCCGGAGATGTTCGAGGCCGTCGAGGACCTCATCGGCGAGCACGCCGAGCTGGAGCAGAAGCTCGCGGACCCCTCGGTCCACGCCGACCAGGCCAACGCGCGCAAGCTGAACAAGCGCTACGCAGAGCTCACCCCGATCGTCGCGACGTACCGCTCCTGGAAGCAGACCGGCGACGACATCGAGACCGCGCGCGAGCTGAGCGCCGACGACCCGGACTTCGCCGCCGAGGTCAAGGACCTGGAGAAGCAGCGCGAGGAGATCACCGAGAAGCTGCGCCTTCTCCTGGTGCCCCGCGACCCGTCCGACGACAAGGACGTCATCCTGGAGGTCAAGGCCGGTGCGGGCGGCGACGAGTCCGCCCTGTTCGCCGGTGACCTGCTGCGCATGTACCTGCGCTACGCCGAGCGCGTCGGCTGGAAGACCGAGATCATCGACGCCACCGAGTCCGAGCTGGGCGGCTACAAGGACGTCCAGGTCGCCGTGAAGACCAAGGGCGGCAACGGCGCGACCGAGCCCGGCCAGGGCGTCTGGGCCCGCCTGAAGTACGAGGGCGGCGTGCACCGCGTGCAGCGCGTCCCGGCGACCGAGTCCCAGGGCCGTATCCACACCTCCGCGGCCGGTGTCCTCGTGACGCCCGAGGCCGAGGAGGTCGACGTCGAGATCAACATGAACGATCTCCGCATCGACGTCTACCGCTCCTCGGGCCCCGGCGGCCAGTCCGTCAACACGACCGACTCCGCCGTGCGCATCACGCACCTCCCGACCGGCGTCGTCGCCTCCTGCCAGAACGAGAAGAGCCAGCTGCAGAACAAGGAGCAGGCGATGCGTATCCTGCGCTCCAGGCTCCTTGCCGCGGCTCAGGAGAAGGCCGAGGCCGAGGCGGCCGACGCCCGCCGCAGCCAGGTCCGCACCGTCGACCGCTCCGAGAAGATCCGCACGTACAACTTCCCGGAGAACCGCATCTCGGACCACCGCGTCGGCTTCAAGGCGTACAACCTGGACCAGGTGCTCGACGGTGACCTCGACGCCGTGATCCAGGCGTGCGTCGACGCGGACTCGGCGGCGAAGCTCGCCGCCGCGTAACACCCCGTACGTATCCCCGTACGTCCACAGTTCGACCCGGAGGACCAGCGTGAACCTGCTGCTCGCGGAAGTGGCCCAGGCCACCCGGCGGCTGGCCGACGCCGGCGTGCCCTCGCCGCGCAACGACGCGGAGGAGCTCGCCGCCTTCGTGCACGGCGTGAAGCGGGGCGAGCTGCACACCGTCAAGGACGCCGACTTCGACGCCCGCTACTGGGAGGCGACCGCGCGCCGCGAGGCACGCGAACCGCTCCAGCACATCACCGGACGCGCCTACTTCCGCTACCTGGAGCTCCAGGTCGGACCGGGCGTCTTCGTGCCGCGCCCGGAGACCGAGTCGGTCGTCGGGTGGGCCATAGACGCCGTACGGGCGATGGACGTCGTCGAACCGCTCATCGTCGACCTGTGCACCGGCTCCGGCGCCATCGCGCTCGCGCTCGCGCAGGAGGTCCCGCGCTCGCGCGTGCACGCCGTGGAGCTGTCCGAGGACGCCCTCCAGTGGACGCGGAAGAACGTCGAGGGGTCCAGGGTCGACCTGCGCCAGGGAGACGCCCTGACGGCCTTCCCCGACCTCGACGGCCAGGTCGACCTCGTCGTCTCCAACCCGCCGTACATCCCGCTCACCGAGTGGGAGTACGTGGCCCCCGAGGCCCGCGACTACGACCCGGACATGGCGCTGTTCTCCGGCGAGGACGGCCTCGACCTGATCCGGGGCATCGAACGCACCGCCCACCGGCTCCTGCGCCCCGGCGGCGTCGTCGTCATCGAGCACGCCGACACCCAGGGCGGCCTCGTGCCGTGGATCTTCACCGAGGAGCGGGGCTGGGCGGACGCCGCCGACCACCCCGACCTCAACAACCGCCCGAGGTTCGCGACCGCCCGCAAGGCGATGCCGTGACCACCTCTGACTTCTCCGACTTCTCCGACTTCCCCACCACCGCAGTACAGGCATTCGAGCAGGAGGCCCGCTAAATGGCACGGCGTTACGACACCAATGACGCGACCGACCGCGCGACCGGTCTGCGCGAAGCCGCGTCCGCCGTCCGCCGCGGCGAACTCGTCGTGCTGCCCACCGACACCGTCTACGGGATCGGTGCCGACGCGTTCACCGCCGAGGCCGTCGGCGACCTCCTGGAGGCCAAGGGGCGCGGCCGCAACATGCCGAGCCCGGTCCTCATCGGCTCCCCGAACACGCTGCACGGCCTCGTCACGGACTTCTCCGAGATGGCCTGGGAGCTGGTCGACGCGTTCTGGCCGGGCGCCCTGACGATCGTCGCCAAGCACCAGCCGTCCCTCCAGTGGGACCTGGGGGAGACCCGGGGCACCGTCGCCGTCCGGATGCCGCTGCACCCGGTCGCCATCGAGCTGCTGACGGAGGTGGGCCCGATGGCGGTGTCCTCCGCCAACCTCACCGGTCATCGCGCCCCCGAGGACTGCGACGCCGCGCAGGAGATGCTCGGCGACTCCGTCTCCGTCTACCTCGACGGCGGCCCCACCCCCGGCATCGTCCCCTCCTCAATCGTCGACGTCACCGGCAAGGTCCCGGTGCTGCTGCGGGCCGGCGCCCTCACCGCCGACGAGCTGCGCAAGGTCGTACCCGACCTCGAGGTGGCGAATTGACAGCCCCTGAGACGGGGCGTGGCATAGGCACCGACTACGGAGCGCCGCTCGCGCTTCCCGGCGACTCCTTCCGCATCCTCCACGTCAGCACCGGCAACGTGTGCCGCTCCCCGATCACCGAGCGGCTGACCCGGCACGCCCTCGCGGACCGGCTCGGCGACCCGCTCGCCGGCGGTCTCATCGTGGAGAGCGCGGGCACCTGGGGCCACGAGGGCGCCCCGATGGAGGCCAACGCCGAACAGGTCCTCGCCGAGCTCGGCGCGGACGCCTCCGGCTTCGTCGGCCGCGAGCTCCTCGACGACCACGTCATAAGAGCCGACCTCGTCCTCACGGCGACCCGCGACCACCGCGCCCAGGTCATCTCCATGGGCCACAGCGCGGGCCTGCGCACCTTCACGCTGAAGGAGTTCACCCGGCTCGTCCAGGCCATAGACCCGGCCACCCTGCCCGACCCCCTCGACACCAAGGCGGGCGGCGTCGTCGAACGCGCCCGCTCCCTGGTCCGCGCGGCGGCGGCCCTGCGCGGCTGGCTCCTGGCCCCGAGCGTCGAGGCGGACGAGGTGTACGACCCGTACGGGGCGCCCCTGCCGTTCTTCCGCTCGGTGGGAGGGGAGATCAGCGAGGCGCTGGACCCGGTGGTGGCGGCACTGACGGGCAAATCCAGCCCCTCCGGCGTTTGAGGAGCGGGGTCCGGGGCGGAGCCCCGTGACGGCGAGCCCAGGCGCCCTGAGCCCTCCGGACCTACATTGGGTAGCACCTCTCCCACTCAAAGGCCCGGAGCCGAAAATGCCGGTCACGACAGGACCCGCACCCCTGGCGGAGCTAACGCGTCAAGACCCCGAACTGGCCGAACTGCTCGCCGGCGAGGCGACCCGCCAGGCCGACTCCCTCCAGCTCATCGCCGCAGAGAACTTCGTCAGCCAGGCAGTCCTCGAGGCACTCGGCTCGCCCCTGGCCAACAAGTACGCGGAGGGCTACCCCGGCGCCCGCCACCACGGCGGCTGCGAACTCGTCGACATGGCCGAACGCCTGGCGATCGAACGCGCGAGGGCCCTGTTCGGCGCCGAGCACGCCAACGTGCAGGCCCATTCCGGCTCCTCCGCCGTCCTCGCCGCGTACGCGGTCCTGCTGCGCCCCGGCGACACCGTCCTGGCGATGGGCCTCCCGTCCGGCGGCCACCTCACGCACGGCTCCCCGGCCAATTTCTCCGGCCGCTGGTTCGACTTCGCGCCGTACGGGGTCGACCCCGAGAGCGGCCTCATCGACTACGACCAGGTGCACCACGCGGCCCGCGCCCACCGCCCCAAGGTCATCGTGTGCGGCTCGATCTCCTATCCGCGCCACATCGACTACGCGGCGTTCCGCGCCATCGCCGACGACGTGGGCGCGAGCCTCGTCGCGGACGCCGCGCACCCCATCGGGCTCGTCGCCGGGGGAGCGGCCCCGAACCCGGTCCCGTACGCCGACATCGTCTGCGCCACCACGCACAAGGTGCTGCGGGGCCCGCGCGGCGGCATGCTGCTGTGCCGCGCCGAGCTCGCCGACCGGGTGGACCGGGCCGTCTTCCCGTTCACGCAGGGCGGCGCGCAGATGCACACGATTGCCGCGAAGGCCGTCGCGTTCGGCGAGGCGGCGACACCGGCGTTCACCGCGTACGCGCATCAGGTCGTCGCCAACGCGAAGGCGCTGGCCGGGGCGCTGGCGGCCCAGGGCTTCGCCGTGACCACCGGGGGTACGGACACCCACCTCGTGACGCTGGACCCGGCGCCGCTGGGCGTACTGGGCCAGATGGCCCGCGGCCGTCTGGCCTCGGCCGGAATGGTCCTGGACATCTGCGCACTGCCGCACGGGGACGGCCGGGGGCTGCGCCTTGGCACCGCCGCGGTGACCACGCAGGGCATGGGCGAGGCGGAGATGGCACGGATCGCGGAACTTCTCACGGGCGTCGTACGCGGTGATCTCGACGCGGGCGCGGTGCGCGGCGAGGTCCGTGCACTGACCGCGCTCTTCCCGCCGTACGCGCCCCGGTGACGGGCGGCCGGAGGGCCGAAACCGTCCGTGGCGGGCCACCGTGGCGTGACCGTACGGTAACTCGTGCAACCATCGTCGCTACCCGGAAGTCCCCACCACTAAGCACGCGAGACTAGGGTGTGGGGCTGAGATGGCCAGCGATACCTGTGGGGAAGCCCGTGCGTGAATACCTGCTGACGCTCTGCATCACGGCCGCGGTGACCTATCTGCTCACAGGCCCGGTGCGGAAGTTCGCGATCGTGGCCGGCGCGATGCCGGAGATCCGGGCGCGTGACGTGCACCGGGAGCCCACGCCGCGGCTCGGCGGTATCGCCATGTTCTTCGGCCTGTGCGCGGGCCTGCTCGTCGCCGACCACCTCACCAATCTGGACAAGGTCTTCGACTCGTCGAACGAGCCGCGGGCGCTGCTCTCCGGGGCCGCGCTGATCTGGCTGATCGGTGTCCTGGACGACAAGTTCGAGATCGACGCGCTGATCAAGCTCGGCGGCCAGATGATCGCCGCGGGCGTCATGGTGATGCAGGGTCTGACGATCCTGTGGCTGCCGATCCCGGGCGTCGGCACGGTCGGCCTGACGCAGTGGCAGGGCACGCTCCTGACCGTCGCCCTGGTGGTCATCACGATCAACGCGGTGAACTTCGTCGACGGCCTCGACGGGCTCGCGGCGGGCATGGTCTGCATCGCGGCGGCGGCGTTCTTCCTGTACGCGTACCGCATCTGGTACGGCTACGGCATCGAGGCCGCGGCCCCGGCCACGCTCTTCGCGGCGATCCTGATCGGCATGTGCCTGGGCTTCCTGCCGCACAACATGCATCCGGCCCGCATCTTCATGGGCGACTCCGGCTCGATGCTGATCGGCCTTGTCCTGGCAGCGGGCGCGATCTCCATGACCGGCCAGATCGACCCGGACGCGCTCAAGCTGAACCTCGGCGGCTCCACCCGTGACACCACGCACGCGATGCTCCCGGTCTTCATCCCGCTGGTGATGCCGCTGACGATCATCGCGATTCCGTTCGCGGACCTCGTCCTCGCCATCGTGCGCCGCACCTGGAACGGCCAGTCGCCGTTCGCCGCCGACCGAGGCCACCTCCACCACCGCCTGCTCGAGATCGGCCACTCCCACAGCCGCGCGGTCCTGATCATGTACTTCTGGTCGGCGCTCATCGCCTTCGGCGCGGTCGCCTACTCCGTCCACTCCGCATCCGGAATGTGGGTCGTCCTGACGATCGTCGCCCTCAGCTTCGTCGGCCTGATCCTCCTCCTCCTGCCCCGCTTCACCCCACGCGTCCCCGTGTGGGCCCAGCGGGTGGTACCGCCGCGCTATCGACGCCGTACGGCCGCGAGCGGGGCCCCTGAGGCCTCCTGCGACGCACCGGCCGAGGACGAGGACCGCACTCCGGTCCCCGCGGGGATCAACGGAGCGACAGCCATCGGCGCTCGCTCGCGCTTCACGGACCGCAGCAAGGACAAGAGCTACAGCTGAGCACGGGGCGCGGCCGTGGCTCTGTGATCAAAACCGGGTGCCCTGCGTGATCGTCCTGTGTTAGGAATGTTCACGTCATAGGGGGAACGCGCCGCTCCTGACCAGGGCGGCACCCTCCTCACTCATTCATGAGCAGAGGATGATCCATGCGTAGATTTGCTGTGCTCGGCGTCGCTGTCGTGGCGTTCAGCGGTTCGTTGGGGACCGCGGCCGTGGCCGCTCCCCAGACGCAGACCGTTGCCGCGGGGGCCGTCAGCGCCCAGGGGGCCGCCCCCAGCTGCGTCAAGGTGAAGAAGACCCGCCAGGACGAGGGGTACAAGACCTTCAAGGTCACCAACAAGTGCTCCGGCACGAAGAAGCTCAAGGGCATCTTCAAGTACGGCTACGACTCGTCCTGCACGGCCGTGAAGAAGGACAAGACGGCCCTGCTCTCGTCGACCCAGCCGTGGGCCGACTGGGACAAGGTCGTCACCTGCTGAGCGAGTTCTGCCTGACGCCCCCGGGATCCCTGAGGATCCCGGGGGCGTCAACGTGAGGGCGATCGTTCGGGTGGTGGGTGCCTGGCAACGGGCCACAAAGTCGCTCAATACAGGATGAGTTGCCTTCCCGGGCGCACAGACGCGCAGGTTCCCTCTCACGTGTGACGGTTGGCACACGTCCTAGGTAAAGACCGCATCAAATAGTTTGTGATACCGTTCACGAAACCCGGGGATAGAGCCGAAAGACCGTAGTGCGACGGTCCCTTGGCCCGAATCTCTCACTCGGCCCCGGACTACGCTCGTCCATGACGACACCCTGCCCCCATCAATAAGCGGAGCTGCCGCCATGCCGTCCAACGACGCACGGACCCTTCTGAAAATTGCCGTACCCCCGGCTGCCGTCGGCGTGATCACCATCGTGGTCAGCGCCGTGGTCGCGGGCGGCAAGGGGGCCCTCGGCGCGCTCGTCGGAACGCTGGTGGCGATCGTCTTCATGGGGCTCGGGCTCTTCGTCCTCGAGCGCACCGCCAAATCTCTTCCGCACCTGTTCCAGATGATGGGCCTGATGCTCTACGCGGCCCAGTTGCTGCTGATGGTCGTCTTCATGGCCCTCTTCAAGGACACGACGCTGTTCAACCCGAGGGCCTTCGCGATCGCCCTCGTCGTCTCGACCCTCGCGTGGATCGGCGCTCAGACGCGCGCCCACATGAAGGCCAAGATCCTTTACGTCGAGCCCGACTCCCAGAAGGGCGAGAAGCCCGAGAAGACGGGGCCGAAGTCGTGAAGCGTAGGGGCGGGATAAGTGGGGGTTCACGACCCTGCTATCGTCCGGTGCCAACTGCGGCATCGCGGGCGCGGGCAACTGAGCTGACGCCTGCTGTAGCGCGAGGCTCGATGCCCGACCGCCGCCCCCACATCCGAACCACCAGTCCCGTGCCGAACCGCGGCTGCGCGCCGCGCCGACACAACGAGGTTGCCGTACCTATGCGCCACGCTGAAGGAGCCCGCGGTGAGTGCTGACCCGACGCAGGTGCTCGCCTTCGAGACCGACTGCCACCTTTTTGATGGGTGTGGCTTCCCGGCTCCCGGCCTGCACTCGTTCCTGTTCGAACCCCTGTGGGGCGACGCGGACAGCAACATGTACTTCAACAAGCCGATGCTGCTGGCGCTGCTCGGCTCGCTCATCATCGTCGGCTTCTTCTGGGCCGCCTTCGGCAAGCCGAAGATGGTCCCCGGCAAGCTGCAGATGGTCGCGGAGGCGGGTTACGACTTCATCCGGCGCGGCGTCGTCTACGAGACGATCGGCAAGAAGGAGGGCGAGAAGTACGTACCGCTCATCGTCTCGCTGTTCTTCTTCGTCTGGATGATGAACCTCTGGTCGATCATCCCGGTCGCCCAGTTCCCGGTCACGTCGATCATCGCCTACCCGGCCGTACTCGCCGTAATCGTCTACATCCTCTGGGTGTCGCTGACGTTCAAGCGCCACGGGTTCGTCGGCTTCTTCAAGAACGTCACCGGCTACGACAAGTCGCTGGGCCCGGTTCTGCCGCTGGCCATGGTCATCGAGTTCTTCTCGAACCTGCTGGTCCGCCCCTTCACGCACGCCGTGCGACTCTTCGCCAACATGTTCGCCGGTCACACCCTGCTGCTGCTCTTCACGATCGCCAGCTGGTACCTGCTGAACGGCATCGGCATCGCCTACGCCGGCGTCAGCTTCATCATGACCCTGGTGATGACCGCGTTCGAGCTGTTCATCCAGGCACTTCAGGCTTACGTGTTCGTCCTGCTGACGTGCACCTACATCCAGGGCGCGCTCGCCGAGCACCACTGAGTGCCCCTCACCCACACCCCCTCAGACGTCCGGTGGCCAACCCCCACCGGTTCGCACAGAAAAGGAAGAACTGGCATGTCCCAGACCCTTGCCGCTGTTTCCGGTTCGCTCGGCTCCATCGGTTACGGCCTCGCTGCCATCGGCCCCGGCGTCGGCGTCGGCATCATCTTCGGTAACGGCACGCAGGCCCTGGCCCGTCAGCCCGAGGCGGCCGGCCTCATCCGCGCCAACCAGATCCTCGGCTTCGCCTTCTGTGAGGCGCTCGCCCTGATCGGTCTGGTCATGCCGTTCGTCTACGGCAAGTAATTCGCGGACTTACGAACCGCCGACTAGACGAAAGGCACTGAAATGAGCCAGCTGCTCACGATCGCGGCCGAGGAGATGGAGAATCCCCTCGTCCCGCCGATCCCCGAGCTTGTCATCGGCCTGATCGCCTTCGTCATCGTCTTCGGCTTCCTCGCCAAGAAGCTCCTCCCGAACATCAACAAGGTTCTGGAAGAGCGTCGCGAGGCCATCGAAGGCGGTATCGAGAAGGCCGAGGCCGCTCAGACCGAAGCCCAGAGCGTCCTCGAGCAGTACAAGGCTCAGCTCGCCGAGGCCCGGCACGAGGCCGCGCGGCTGCGCCAGGAGGCGCAGGAGCAGGGCGCCACGCTCATCGCCGAGATGCGCGCGGAAGGCCAGCGGCAGCGTGAGGAGATCATCGCCGCCGGTCACGCGCAGATCGAGGCCGACCGCAAGGCCGCCGCTCAGGCGCTGCGTCAGGACGTCGGCCAGCTGGCCACCGACCTGGCCGGCAAGCTCGTCGGCGAGTCCCTCGAGGACCACGCCCGGCAGTCGCGCACGATCGACCGCTTCCTCGACGGGCTCGACGACGCCGCGACGAAGGCAGAGGCTGCTCGATGACCGTGCACGGAGCGAGCCGCGAGGCCCTCGTCGCCGCGCGTGAGCGTCTGGACGCGCTGACCGACAACACGTCGGTCGACGTCACGGCGCTCGCCGGCGACCTGGCCGCGGTCACCGCGCTGCTCGACCGCGAGGTGTCGCTGCGCCGGGTCCTCACCGACCCGTCGCAGGCCGGCGACGCCAAGGCCGAGCTTGCGGGCCGACTGCTCGGCGGTCAGGTCAGCGGCGAGGCCGTCGACCTGGTGGCCGGCCTGGTCCGCTCCCGGTGGTCGTCCTCGCGTGACCTGGTCGACTCCCTGGAGGAGCTGGCGAACACCGCGGACCTGACCGCGGCGCAGAAGAGCGGTGACCTCGACAACGTCGAGGACGAGCTGTTCCGGTTCGACCGGATCGTCGGCTCGAACGCCGCGCTCCGCTCCGCGCTCACGGACCGCACCGCGTCGGCCGCCGCCCGCGGCGGACTCGTCAAGGAGCTGCTCGGCGGCCGGGCACGGCCCACCACCGAGCGCCTCGTCGAGCGTCTTGTGACCGTGCCGCGGGGACGTAGCCTGGAAGCGGGACTCGAGTCCCTCTCCAAGCTCGCCGCCGAGCGCCGGGAGCGCATGGTGGCCGTCGTCACCACGGCGGTCCCGCTGAGCGACCAGCAGAAGCAGCGCCTGGGCCAGTCCCTGGCGAAGCTCTACGGCCGCCAGATGCACCTGAACCTGGACGTGGACCCCACGGTCCTCGGCGGGATCAAGGTGCAGGTGGGCGACGAGGTCATCAACGGCTCCATCGCGGACCGCATCGAGGAGGCCAGCCGCCGTATGGCCGGCTGACCGCACTCACCACGTACTACCTACGGCCCTAGTTGGGCCGTGCAGAGGATTCCTGGGGGCTGACCCCAGACCCCCCAAGAACACTTCGGGCCCAACAAGGAGAGCAGGGAACCCAGATGGCGGAGCTCACGATCCGGCCGGAGGAGATCCGGGACGCGCTGGAGAACTTTGTCCAGGCGTACAAGCCGGACGCGGCCTCGCGCGAGGAGGTCGGTACGGTCACCGTGGCCGGCGACGGCATTGCCAAGGTGGAGGGTCTCCCCTCGGCCATGGCCAACGAGCTGCTGAAGTTCGAGGACGGCACCCTGGGTCTCGCCCTCAACCTCGAGGAGCGCGAGATCGGTGCGGTCGTCCTCGGCGAGTTCAGCGGCATCGAGGAGGGCCAGCCGGTGCACCGCACCGGTGAGGTGCTCTCCGTCGCCGTTGGCGAGGGCTACCTGGGTCGCGTCGTCGACCCGCTCGGCAACCCGGTCGACGGCCTCGGCGACATCGAGACGTCCGGCCGCCGCGCCCTCGAGCTGCAGGCCCCCACGGTCATGCAGCGCAAGTCGGTGCACGAGCCGATGGAGACCGGCTACAAGGCCGTCGACGCGATGACCCCGATCGGCCGTGGCCAGCGTCAGCTGGTCATCGGCGACCGCCAGACCGGCAAGACCGCCCTGGCCGTCGACACGATCATCAACCAGCGTGACAACTGGCGCTCGGGCGACCCGAAGAAGCAGGTCCGCTGCGTCTACGTCGCCATCGGTCAGAAGGGCTCCACCATCGCCTCCGTGCGCGGTGCCCTCGAAGAGGCCGGCGCGCTCGAGTACACGACCATCGTCGCCGCCCCGGCGTCCGACCCGGCCGGCTTCAAGTACCTGGCGCCGTACACCGGTTCGGCCATCGGCCAGCAGTGGATGTACGAGGGCAAGCATGTCCTCATCATCTTCGACGACCTCTCGAAGCAGGCCGACGCCTACCGCGCCGTGTCCCTGCTGCTCCGCCGCCCGCCGGGGCGCGAGGCCTACCCGGGTGACGTCTTCTACCTGCACTCGCGTCTGCTTGAGCGCTGCGCGAAGCTCTCGGACGACCTGGGCGCCGGTTCGATGACGGGTCTGCCGATCGTCGAGACGAAGGCCAACGACGTCTCCGCGTTCATCCCGACCAACGTCATCTCCATCACCGACGGCCAGTGCTTCCTGGAGTCGGACCTGTTCAACGCCGGTCAGCGCCCCGCGCTGAACGTCGGTATCTCCGTCTCCCGAGTCGGTGGTTCCGCGCAGCACAAGGCGATGAAGCAGGTCTCCGGCCGTCTGCGTCTGGACCTGGCCCAGTACCGCGAGCTGGAGGCGTTCGCCGCCTTCGGATCCGACCTGGACGCCGCGTCGAAGGCGCAGCTGGAGCGCGGTCAGCGCCTGGTCGAGCTGCTGAAGCAGGCTCAGTACCAGCCGATGCCGACCGAGGACCAGGTCGTCTCCGTGTGGGCCGGTACCACCGGCAAGATGGACGACGTGCCGGTCGCCGACGTGCGCCGCTTCGAGAAGGAGCTCCTCGAGTACCTGCACCGCAAGGAGCAGGGCCTCATGACCTCCATCAAGGAGGGCGGCAAGATGTCGGACGACACCCTCACGGCCGTCGCCGACGCCATCGCGGAGTTCAAGAAGCAGTTCGAGACCTCGGACGGGAAGCTTCTCGGCGAGGACGCCCCGGCCGCCGCCGGCAAGTGACGACGGAAGGGACCTGACTCATGGGAGCCCAGCTCCGGGTCTACAAGCGTCGCATCCGATCCGTCACGGCGACCAAGAAGATCACCAAGGCGATGGAGATGATCGCCGCCTCGCGTGTCGTCAAGGCGCAGCGCAAGGTGGCGGCCTCCACGCCGTACGCGACCGAGCTCACGCGCGCGGTCACGGCGGTCGGCACTGGTTCGAACACCAAGCACCCGCTGACCACCGAGGCGGAGACGGCGACCCGTTCCGCGGTGCTGCTCCTCACGAGCGACCGCGGTCTGGCCGGCGCCTTCAACTCCAACGCGATCAAGGCCGCGGAGCAGCTGACGGAGCGGCTCCAGGCCGAGGGCAAGGAGGTCGACACGTACATCGTCGGCCGCCGTGGTCTGGCCCACTACAACTTCCGCGAGCGCAAGGTCGTGGAGTCGTGGTCGGGTTTCACCGATGAGCCCACGTACGCGGACGCCAAGACGGTGGCGGGCCCGCTGATCGAGGCCATCGAGAAGGACACGGCCGAGGGTGGCGTGGACGAACTCCACATCGTCTTCACCGAGTTCGTCTCGATGATGACGCAGACGGCGGTCGACAGCCGCCTGCTGCCGCTCAGCCTCGAAGAGGTGGCGCAGGAGTCGTCGTCGAAGGGCGACGAGATCCTCCCGCTGTACGACTTCGAGCCGTCGGCGGAGGACGTCCTCGACGCCCTGCTGCCGCGCTACGTCGAGAGCCGTATCTACAACGCGATGCTCCAGTCGGCTGCCTCCAAGCACGCCGCCACGCGCCGCGCGATGAAGTCGGCGACCGACAACGCGGGAGACTTGATCAACACGCTCTCCCGACTTGCCAACGCGGCCCGCCAGGCCGAAATCACCCAGGAAATCAGCGAGATCGTCGGTGGCTCTGCAGCCCTGGCCGACGCGACCGCGGGGAGTGACAAGTAATGACGACCACTGTTGAGACGGCCGCTGCCACGGGCCGCGTCGCCCGGGTCATCGGCCCGGTCGTCGACGTGGAGTTCCCCGTCGACGCGATGCCGGACATCTACAACGCCCTGCACGTCGAGGTCGCCGACCCGGCGCAGGACGGCGCGAAGAAGACGCTGACCCTGGAAGTCGCCCAGCACCTGGGTGACGGCCTGGTCCGCGCGATCTCGATGCAGCCCACCGACGGTCTGGTCCGCCAGGCCACGGTGGTCGACACCGGCTCCTCCATCTCGGTGCCGGTCGGCGACTTCACCAAGGGCAAGGTGTTCAACACCCTCGGCGAGGTCCTGAACGTCGACGAGCAGTACACCGGTGAGCGCTGGGGCATCCACCGCAAGGCGCCGAACTTCGACGAGCTCGAGTCGAAGACCGAGATGTTCGAGACCGGCGTCAAGGTCATCGACCTTCTCACCCCGTACGTCAAGGGTGGAAAGATCGGCCTGTTCGGCGGTGCCGGCGTCGGCAAGACGGTGCTCATCCAGGAGATGATCTACCGCGTCGCCAACAACCACGACGGTGTCTCCGTGTTCGCCGGTGTCGGTGAGCGCACTCGTGAGGGCAACGACCTCATCGAGGAGATGGCCGAGTCCGGCGTCATCGACAAGACGGCGCTTGTCTTCGGTCAGATGGACGAGCCGCCGGGCACCCGTCTGCGCGTGGCCCTCGCGGGTCTGACCATGGCGGAGTACTTCCGCGATGTGCAGAAGCAGGACGTGCTGTTCTTCATCGACAACATCTTCCGCTTCACGCAGGCCGGTTCCGAGGTCTCCACGCTGCTCGGCCGTATGCCGTCCGCCGTGGGTTACCAGCCGAACCTGGCCGACGAGATGGGGCTCCTCCAGGAGCGCATCACGTCGACCCGTGGCCACTCGATCACGTCCATGCAGGCGATCTACGTGCCCGCGGACGACCTGACCGACCCGGCCCCGGCCACCACCTTCGCCCACCTCGACGCGACGACGGTGCTCTCCCGTCCGATCTCGGAGAAGGGCATCTACCCGGCCGTGGACCCGCTGGACTCGACGTCCCGCATCCTCGACCCGCGGTACATCGCGGCGGACCACTACAACACCGCGATGCGCGTGAAGAACGTCCTGCAGAAGTACAAGGACCTCCAGGACATCATCGCGATCCTCGGTATCGACGAGCTCGGCGAGGAGGACAAGCTCACTGTCCACCGCGCCCGTCGCGTGGAGCGCTTCCTGTCCCAGAACACCCACGTCGCCAAGCAGTTCACCGGCGTCGACGGGTCGGACGTCCCGCTGGACGAGTCGATCGCGGCCTTCAACGCGATCATCGACGGTGAGTACGACCACTTCCCGGAGCAGGCGTTCTTCCTCTGCGGTGGCATCGAGGACCTCAAGGCCAACGCCAAGGACCTCGGCGTCTCCTGACCCCGTAGTCCGCGAGAGGGCCGGGTCCGTACCCGGCCCTCCCGCGACGCCCACTAGACTTTGACCCAACACCCGGCAGCAACGCCGGGTGGTGACCCGAGGAGCCCACCTTGGCTGCTGAGCTGCACGTCGAGCTCGTCGCCGCGGACCGCAGTGTCTGGTCCGGCGAGGCCACCCTGGTCGTCGCGCGTACCACGTCCGGCGACATCGGCGTCATGCCCGGTCACCAGCCGCTGCTCGGTGTGCTGGAGTCGGGCCCGGTGACCATCCGCACCAGCGAGGGCGGAACGGTCGTGGCAGCTGTCCACGGCGGTTTCCTCTCGTTCGCGGACAACAAGCTGTCGCTGCTGGCCGAGATCGCCGAGCTGTCGGACGAGATCGATGTCCAGCGTGCGGAGCGGGAGCTCGAGCGCGCGAAGGCGGAGGGCGATGCCTCCGCCGAGCGTCGCGCGGACGTCCGCCTGCGCGCGGTGGCGGCGCGCTGATCCCAGCGCACCCGTAGACGCGACTCAGCCGCGGCCCGGACCGGAGATACGCTCTCCGGACCGGGTCGCGGCTGAGGGCATCTACACCCGTTTTTGCTGTTCCGTTATCTGGCGTTTGGATCTGTCGAGAAGCGAGGAGGTCGGTGCAGATGGTCCTCGTTCTCGTGCTGTGCGTAGTCGCGGTCGTCGTACTCGTACTGCTGGGGCTCTTTGTCTTCGGACTGCGGCGCCGGCTGATCCAGCGCTCGGGCGGCACGTTCGACTGCTCCCTGCGGTGGGACGCGCCGGGCCCCGACGCCGAGGACACCTCCGGCAAGGGCTGGGGCTACGGCATCGCCCGCTACAACGGCGACCGGATCGAGTGGTTCCGCGTCTTCTCGTACGCCCCGCGCCCCAAGCGGATCCTGGAGCGGGCCGCCATCGAGGTCACCGGCCGCCGCGCCCCGGAGGGCGAGGAGGAGCTCGCGCTCCTCTCCGACGCCATCGTTCTCGCCTGTGTGCACCGGGGGACCCGGCTTGAGCTCGCGATGAGCGAGGACGCGCTGACCGGTTTCCTGGCGTGGCTGGAGGCGGCGCCGCCCGGCCAGCGAGTGAACGTGGCCTGAGTAATTCAAGCCCCGCTCTTCGAACGAGAGGCAGCGGGGTCCGGGGCAGCGCCCCGTGACGTGAGCATGGAAGAAGCCGAGCTGGTAGGGGGCGTTCCCACCAGCCCGGCTTCAGTCTTTGTGAACCCCGGCCGACTACTTCAGGCCGGAGTCGATCGCGCTGACCAGCTCACCGTTCGTCGTGTCTCCCGAGAACTCCCAGAAGAACGCCCCGCCCAGACCCTGCGACTTCGCCCAGCTCATCTTCGAGTTGATCGTCGCCGGGGTGTCGTAGGACCACCAGTCGGACCCGCAGTGGGCGTACGCCGTACCGGCGATCGTGCCGTTCGAGGGGCACTTGGTCTTGAGGACCTTGTAGTCCTCGATGCCCTGCTCGTACGTGCCGGCGGCCGGACCCGTGGCGGTGCCGCCCGGCGCGTCCTGCGTGACGCCGGTCCAGCCGCGCCCGTAGAAGCCGATGCCGAGCAGCAGCTTCGACGCGGGGGTGCCCTGCGCCTTCAGCTTGGCGATGGCGTCCGCGGAGGTGAAGCCCTGCTGCGGGATGCCCGAGTACGAGGTGAGCGGGGAGTGCGGGGCCGTCGGGCCCTTGGCCTCCCAGGCGCCGAAGAAGTCGTACGTCATGACGTTGTACCAGTCGAGGGACTGGGCCGCGCCTGCGTAGTCGGTCTTCTCGATCTTGCCGCCGGCCGAGCCGTCGGCGGTGATCGCGGCGGTGACCAGGTTCTTCGTGCCGAACTTGGCGCGCAGGGCCGAGGTGAGCCCCTTCAGCGCGTTGGGCCCGGAGGTGTCACAGGTCAGGCCGCAGGCGTTCGGGTACTCCCAGTCGATGTCGATGCCGTCGAAGACATCGGCCCAGCGCGGGTCCTCGACGAGGTTGTAGCAGGACTCGGCGAACGCGGCCGGGTTCTTCGCGGCCTCACCGAAGCCGCCGGACCAGGTCCAGCCGCCGAAGGACCACAGGATCTTCAGGTTCGGGTGCTTGGCCTTCAACTGGCGGAGCTGGTTGAAGGCGCCGCGCAGCGGCTGGTCCCAGGTGTCGGCCTGGCCGGAGACGGAGTTGGCCGCGGTGTAGGCCATGTCCGTGTCGGCGTAGGCGTCGCCCATGGTGCACTTGCCGCCCTGGACGTTGCCGAAGGCGTAGTTGATGTGCGTGATCTTCGCGGCGGAGCCGGAGGTCTCCAGATTCTTCGGGTAGTACTGGCGGCCGTAGACGCCCCAGTCGGTGAAGTACCCGAGCTTGACCTTGTCGCCGGTGCCGGGGTTGCCCGGGTCGGTGCCGCCGCCAGTGGTGTGGACCTTCACGGCGCCGGAGACCGGGCCCGTCTGGTCGGCGGTGTCGCGCGCCTGGACCGTGTACGAGTAGTCGGTGCCCGCGGTGAGGCCGCTGTCGGTGTAGCTGGTGCCGGTCACCGTGGCGACCTTGGCGCCGTCGCGCAGGACGTCGTAGTTCTTGACGCCCTTGTCGTCGGTGGCGGCCGACCAGGAGAGCTTGACCGAGGTGTCGGTGATGCCGGAGGCGGTCGGGGTGCCGGGCGCGGAGGGTGCCGCGTCGCCGGGCACGTCGCCGCCGTCACAGGAGCCGCCGTTGAGCTTGCAGCCGGTGGGGGCGCCGGTGCCGGAGCCGTTGAACCCGAAGGAGATGGAGGCGCCGGGGGCGAGTGTCCCGTTCCAGGAGAGGTTCTTGGCGGTCCAGTGGTTGGCGGAGTTGGTGACGGTGGCGTCCCACGCCGAGGTCACCTTCGTGCCGGAGGGGTAGTCCCACTCGACGGTCCACGAACTGAGGCTCGTGGTGCCGGAGTTCTTGATGGTCCACTTGCCCTCGAAGCCGCTGCCCCAGTCCTGGGTCTTGGCGAACGTGGCGGTGACCGCGCTCGCCTCGGCGGCGGCCTGGGACGGGGTGGCGAGGGCGACCAGACCGGCCGCCGGCAGCAGCATGGTGGCCAGGACCGCGGTGGTGCGGTGCCGAAGTCTTCGTCGGGGTACGTCACTTGAGCGCATTGCTGGCTCCTCGGGTGTTCCTGGGTTCGCTATGACGGGGGACGGAACCCTGCGACGCCCGTGAGCACCGGAAGTGGGGGGTGTGCTCACCGCAGTGCGGCGAGAATAGAAAGGTCTGGACCAGCGGTCAAGGTCTAAACCAATTACAGGTTTCGGCCAACCTGCTGAGCAGCGTCTAAACCTCTACAGACCCAACTCCTGCGCGAGCACGGCGGCTTGCACCCGGCTCCGCAGCCCCAGTTTTCCCAGCAAGCGGCTGACGTGCGTCTTCACGGTGGCCTCCGCCATGTCGAGACGCGCCGCGATCTCCGCGTTCGACAGCCCTTCGCCGAGCCGCCCGAGCACCTCGCGCTCGCGCCGCGTGAGGGTCTCCAGCTCCGGGGGAGCGGCGGGCGGTTCCGCCCGCGCGGCGCCCGTCGCGAACTCCGCGATGAGCCGGCGGGTCACCGCGGGCGCGATCAGCCCCTCGCCGCGCGCCACGGTCCGCACGCCCTCGATCAGGTCCTTCGCGTCGGTGTTCTTCAGCAGGAACCCGGCCGCGCCCGCGCGCAGCGCCCCGAAGACGTACTCGTCGTGGTCGAAGGTGGTCAGGACGAGCACGTCCGCCAGCCCTTCACCGACCACCGCGCGCGTGGCCGAGACACCGTCCAGGCGCGGCATCTGTACGTCCATGAGCACCACGGTGGGACGGAGTTCGCGGGCCCGCTCCACGGCCTCCTCGCCGTCCGCCGCCTCCCCGACGACCTCGATGTCGGGGGCGCTGTTCAGGATGAGGACGAGCCCGGCGCGCACGGCCGTCTGGTCCTCGGCGACGAGTACGCGGATCACGCGGGCTCTCCTTCGGGGGCGGGGTTCGCGGGGTTCTCCAGCGGCAGCACGGCTCTCACCCGCCAGATCTTGCCCCCGTCGGAGCGGCCTTCGGGGCCCGCGTCGAACGCGCCGCCGAGCAGCGCCGTACGTTCGCGCATGCCGACGAGCCCGGCGCCGGAACCGGGCGCGCGCGGGCCGTCCCGGTCCCCGTACGGGCTGCTCACGCACACCTCGACGCGCTCGTCGCCGCGGCGCTCGACGACGACCGTGACCTGGCCTTTCGCGGCGTGCTTGAGGGCGTTGGTGAGGGACTCCTGGACGATGCGGTAGGCGGCGAGCTCGACGGGGGCGGGCAGGTCCTCGGTCGAGCCGGTCAGGGTGAGGGCGACGTCCAGCCCGTTCGTACGGGACTGCTCGACGAGGGCGCCGAGTCCGTCGAGGGTGGGTGCGGCGGCGGGTCCCGTGTCACCGCTGGAGTCGCGCAGGATGCCGATGAGGCGGCGCATTTCGGCCAGCCCGTCGACGCTGTTCTCGCGGATCGTCTCCAGGGCGGTGCGGGTGGTGGCGGGCTCGTTGATGGAGAGCGCGGCCGTGGAGTGGATGGCGATGGCCGAGAGGTGGTTGGCCACCATGTCGTGCAGCTCGCGGGCCATCCGCGCGCGCTCCGCCGTGACCGCCTGCGCCCGGTCCATCTCGGCGAGCAGTGCGGTCTGTTCGGCGCGAAGGCGCTCCTCGGCGGCGCGGTCGCGGTGGTTGCGGACGAGGACGCCGGTCGCCGCGGGACCGAACGCGACGAGCCCGGTCGCCACGCCCACCAGGACCGCCTCCGGCTCGCGCCACCAGGCCAGGAAGCCGAGCGTGGCGGCCACGGTGACCAGGCCGGTGGAGACGGGCAGGCGGCGGGCCATGGCCGGGGTGCCGTAGAGCGCGGCCGCGTACATCAGGTCGGTGAACATCAGCACCGTCGCCAGGCTGCCCTGCGTGAACTGGTCCGCGACCAGGACGAGCGTGCCCGCCACCACCGCGAACTGCGGGCGCGTCCGGCGCAGCAGCTCCAGGGCGGACATCAGGACGAGCGGGATCAGCAGCCACGAGCCGTTCAGCAGCCGTCCGGGGTTCATCCCGAGCCCGATGCCCCACAGCGCCAGCCCGCCGAGCAGGCCCACCGCGGCGATACGGACGTCGTCGCGGTGCGGGCGGGGCTGCGGCAGGTGCATGACCCCCATCCAACACGCAGGGCGCGGGCTCGGCATGGGACGCGGGGACGAAGCGGAGCGGCCGGTCGCTACATCGAAGGATGCAGTCGTACTTCGTCACCGGCGACGACGATCACGGGCCGTGGCGGGGCGAGGCTTGAGGGGAGGACGAGAGGAGTTCGCCGTGATCGTCACCCTGATCATCATCTGCGAGGTCGGCTTCTGGGTGCTGCTGGCCGCCGGTCTCGCGCTGCGCTACTGGGCGCGGATGCCGCGCGCGAGCGTCGCCGTGCTGCTGTGCGAGCCGCTCCTCGAAGTGCTGCTGCTGGTCGTCACCGCCGTCGACCTGAAGAACGGCGCCGAGCCCGACTGGAAGCACGGCCTCGCCGCCGTCTACATCGGCTACTCCATCGCCCTCGGCCACTACACGATCAAGTGGGTCGACGTCCGCGTGGCCCACCGCTTCGCGGGCGGCCCGCCCCCGTCGACCCCGAAGTACGGCACCGCGCGCGCCCTGCACGAGTGGCGTGTGGCCGCCCTGTGGACCCTGGCCGCACTGATCGCCATGGGGCTGCTGCAAGGCGCGATCTGGTACGTCGGCGACGACGGCTCGACCAGCTCCCTCGAAGCCTGGCAGCAGAGGATGCTGTTCGTGATCGCCATCAACGTGATCATCGCGGTGAGCTACACGGTGTTCCCGAAGAAGGCGCCGGCGGGCACGGCCTAACGCTCACCGCCCGGCACCCACAGCACGTCCCCGACCTCCTTGTTCGCGATCCGCGCCAGGATGAACAGGAGGTCGGAGAGGCGGTTGAGGTAAGTGGCCGTCAAGGGGTTCATGGTCTCGCCGTGCGCTTCGAGCGCCGCCCACGTGGAGCGCTCGGCGCGGCGCACCACCGTGCACGCCTGATGCAGGAGCGCCGCGCCCGCCGTGCCGCCGGGGAGGATGAAGGAGCGGAGCTTCTCCAGCTCGGCGTTGAAGCGGTCGCAGTCCGCCTCCAGCTTGTCGACGTAGAACTGCTCGACGCGCAGCGGCGGGTACTCGGGGTTCTCGACGACCGGCGTCGACAGGTCGGCGCCGACGTCGAAGAGGTCGTTCTGGACGCGGGTGAGGACCTTGACGACCTCCTCGTCGAGGCCGCCGAGCGCGATGGCGGTGCCGAGCACGGCGTTGGCCTCGTTGGCGTCCGCGTACGCCGAGATCCGCAGATCGGTCTTGGCGGTGCGGCTCATGTCGCCGAGGGCGGTGGTGCCCTTGTCTCCGGTACGGGTGTAGATGCGCGTCAGATTGACCATCCGGCCAGCCTAGCTAGCCGTTCGTCCGGCAGAAGGCGCGTGTGCCCACTGTCACCGAGAGCGCGGCGAAGGCGAGTGCGGCCACGGTCCCGTACAGCATGTGCGCCGTCGCGTACTGGCCGACGTACGCGTCCCTGACCGCGTCCACCAGATAGCGCACCGGCATGACGTGCGAGAGCGCGTCCAGCCAGCCCGGCGCGAGCGCCATCGGCAGCATCAGCCCCGACAGCAGCATCGAGGGCATGGTGACCGCGTTGACGACCGGGCCGAACTCCTGCGGCTTGGTGACCTTCGCGGCGAGCGCGTACGACAGCGACGCGAGGGACACGGTCAGGAGCGCCGTGAAGCCGAAGCCGATCAGGATGCCGGCGAGCGGCGCCCGCAGGCCCATCACCAGCGCGGCGAGCACGAGCAGCACGGCCTGGAACAGGAAGAGCAGCGTGTCCCGCAGGACCCGGCCGAGCAGCAGCGCGAGCCGGCTGACCGGCGTGACGCGCATCCGCTCCAGAATGCCGGAGTTCTTCTCCAGGAGGACTCCGAAGCCCGCGAACGCGGCGCCGAACAGGCCGAGCTGGAGCAGCAGCCCAGGGACCAGGACCTGCCAGGAGTCGGCGTCCGGGCTGAGCGGCAGATCGGTCAGAAGCGGGCCGAAGAACAGCAGGTAGAGCAGGGGCATGAGGACGCCGAAGAGCATCTGGAAGCGGGAGGAGAGGGTCTGCCGGGCGTACCGCCCGAAGATCAGGAACGTGTCCGAGGCCAGGGTTCCCATCGCGGTCACACCGCCACCGGGGCCGCGTCCACCGGCGCGGGAGCCCGCCCGGTGATGGCCAGAAAGGTGTCCTGGAGCGTCGCGTCGACGGAGCCGCCGTACCGGAGCTTGAGCGCGCCCGGCGTGCCCTCGGCGGCGACCACGCCCTGGTCCACGACGACGATCCGGTCGGCGAGCGCGTCGGCCTCATCGAGGTAGTGGGTGGTGAGGAAGACGGTCGTGCCGTGCGCGGCGCGCAGCCTGCGCACCAGGTCCCACAGGTCGGCGCGGCTGCCGGGGTCGAGCCCGGTCGTCGGCTCGTCGAGGAACAGCACGTGCGGCCGGTGGGTGAGCCCCATCGCGATGTCGAGGCGGCGGCGCTGGCCGCCGGAGAGCGCGGCCGTCCTGCGGTCCATCAGCTCGGTGAGGCCGAGGTCCGCCGCCAGTTCGTCCGCCCGCTCCTTCGCCTGAGCCTTCGTCAGCCGGTACAGGCGGCCCTGCGTGACCAGCTCCTCCCGCACGGAGACGGTCGGGTCGACGCCGCCGGACTGGGCCACGTAGCCCACCGCGCGCCGGACCCCGGCCGGGTCGGTCGTGAGGTCGCAGCCCGCGACGGTGGCCGCGCCACCCGTCGGCGCGAGCAGGGTCGTGAGCATCCGCAGGGTGGTGGTCTTGCCCGCGCCGTTCGGCCCGAGGAAGCCGAGGATCTCGCCGGGGGCGACGCGCAGGTCGATCCCGCGGACGGCCTCCACCGGGCCCCGCTTGGTCTGGAAGGTCCGGGCGAGGCCGGACGCGCTGATGACTGCCATGCGCCTCAGAAAAACAGAGTCACTGGAATTTTGCAACGCCTCCAAAAATTCAAAGGGTCCAGCCAATCGGTAGGATCGACGGCATGGCAGAGGGGCTCAGAGAGCGGAAGAAGCGGCAGACCAGGCAATACATCTCCGACGTCGCGACCGGACTCTTCCTGGAGCGCGGCTTCGACGCGGTGACCGTCGCGGAGATCGCGGCCGCCGCGGACGTCTCCGTGAACACCGTCTACAACTACTTCCCGGCCAAGGAGGACCTGTTCTTCGACCGCTCCAAGGGCATCGTCGACCGGTTGTCCCGCTGGGTGCGCGGCCGTGCGCCGGGCGAGTCCGCTGCCGTCGCCGTCCTGCGGGAGCTGCGCGAGGAGATCGAGGCCGTCTCGCCGCACGTCGGGCTGATGGACGGCTACAGCGCCTTCATGCGCGTCGTGCAAGCGGCCCCCGCCCTGCGCTCCCGCCTGTGGGCCATCCAGCAGGAGGTCATCGAGAACCTGACCGCGACGCTGCGCGAGGAGACCGGCGCGGGCGACGGCGACCCGCTGCCCGACCTGATCGCCGGTCAGATCGGCTGGGTCCAGTCGACCGTCATGGCGGCCATCGGGCGGCGCATGCTCGACGGCGGCACCCCCGCCGCCGTCTCGCGGGAGATGCTCGACGTCCTGGACGACATCGAGGGACTCCTGAGCGAGAAGGTGCTCAACTACGCCGTCCGCGACGCCTGATGGCGCGGGGCGCCCCGCACCGGTGTGATGTCCGTCATTCGAGACGTGACGCGCATCTCTAAGCGGTCACACGGCCCCTCACGGACGCTAGGGTCCGCAAAAGAGCAACGTAAACAGTGGTCGCGAACAGTGGTCGCGCGGAACGTGACAACGCGGTTAGGGGAAGCGCACGTGGCAGGGAAGCTCGCCGTCATCGGAGCCGGTCTCATGGGGTCCGGCATCGCTCAGGTCTCCGCCCAGGCGGGCTGGGACGTCGTCCTGCGCGACGTCACCGACGAGGCCCTCACCCGCGGCACGGACGGCATCAAGGCGTCGTACGACAAGTTCGTGAGCAAGGGCAGGCTCGCCGCCGACGACGCCGAGAAGGCGCTCGCCCGCATCACCACGACCACCGACCTGGACGCGGTCGCCGACGCCGACATCGTCGTCGAGGCCGTCTTCGAGAAGCTCGAGGTCAAGCACGACATCTTCCGTGCGCTCGACAAGATCGTGCGCCCGGACGCCGTGCTCGCCTCGAACACCTCCGCCATCCCGATCACCAAGATCGCGGCGGTGACCGACCACCCCGAGCGCGTCGTCGGCGCGCACTTCTTCTCGCCGGTGCCGATGATGCAGCTCTGCGAACTCGTGCGGGGCTACAAGACCAGCGACGAAACCCTCGCCACCACGCGGGAGTTCGCCGAGTCCGTCGGCAAGACCTGCATCGTCGTCAACCGCGACGTCGCCGGGTTCGTGACCACCCGCCTCATCTCGGCCCTCGTCGTCGAGGCCGCGAAGCTGTACGAGTCGGGCGTCGCCACCGCCGAGGACATCGACACCGCCTGCAAGCTCGGCTTCGGCCACGCCATGGGACCGCTGGCCACCGCCGACCTCACGGGCGTCGACATCCTGCTCCACGCCACCGGCAACATCTACACCGAGTCCCAGGACGAGAAGTTCGCGCCGCCCGAGCTGATGCGCCGGATGGTTGACGCCGGTGACATCGGACGCAAGAGCGGGCAGGGCTTCTACAAGCACGCGTGACGCGGCGCCTGACGCCATGTCACCCGTCGGGGTGAATTCGGTATCGGTTCGCTTACAGACGGCAACTTATGGCTCACCGAGCCCGTCAGTTGCTGTGACATACCCAGATCACCCGGACCACCGAATTCACCCGGACCACATGACCAGCTGAGTACCCGAGTACTTCCGCCTCACACGGGGAGCGCATATGCACATCAGGGGCGACCACGCCGAGCTGATCGTCGGGGGCCGCCTCGACGTCCGCAGCGCGGCGGACGCCCGTACGGTCCTGCACACCGCCGTCGACGACGGTTTCGGCGACCTCGTACTGGATCTGTCCGAACTGGACTCCTGGGACGCGACCGGCCTCGGCGTCATCATGGGCGCCCACCGCCGCGCCGGGCGCTGCGGCCGCCGCCTCGTGCTGCGCGGCGTGCCGCCCCAGATGCAGCGCCTCCTCGTCGCGACCCGGCTGCACCGGATCCTGGCCATCGAGGGCGGCATCGGCGTCGAATCGCTGCCCCGGGTGTGACCCGGGGCCGCCCCGGTGTGTGACCCTGGGATGAATACGCCGTTCCTGTGGGCAGCGCCCACAATCCTCACGAGACTGTGACGTCTCGGACGGCGCGGGACCCCGAGTGTTCATAGATACTGTGCCAAGGTCTAGGGTTCGGTCGCCCGCGTCATGACGAACCCGCCACGCGGGACCGGACCAGAAGCGACAGCGCAGTGTGCACAGGCCGGGAGGGCAGAAGGCGCACCACGCTTTTGGGGGGCTTTGACCATGGACCCGAACAACCGCGGACCGGAGAATTTCGGCCAGGACCAGCGCGACGACACGCCCGCCGGAGGCAGGCGCCCGCCGCGCGACCAGTTCACGCCCGACTTCGGCCAGCCGTCGCCCGCGCTCGCCCGCACCGTGCAGCTCGTCTCCGGCGACTACCTCCTCACCGTCAACCCCGTCGACGGCAGCGAGATCGAAGCCTGCCCGCCGGACCGCCGCCCCGGCCGGCCCGGCAAGCACGACGCCGCGGACCGCGCCGAGCTCGCGCGCGCCGCCCGCCCGCCGCTGCCCCCGGGCCCCGCACTGCCCCGCCTGCCGCTCCTGGAGCGCCAGGAGGAGCGCGAGCGCCTCGTACGCCTCCTCGCGCGCGGGCGCTCCGTACGGCTCACCGGACCCTCGGGCGCCGGGCGCACCGCGCTGCTCGACCAGGTCGCCGAGGACTGCGCCGACATCGCCCCCGACGGCGTCGTCCGCCTCTCCGGACACCGCCGCACCGCGACCGACCTCCTGTACGACCTCTTCGCCGCCGTCCACGACGCGCCGCTGCACCGCCCGGACCGCGCCCTCCTGCTCGAACTCGTCCACGAGATCGGCGCCGTCGTCGTCCTCGACGACCTCGAGTTCGGCGGCGCCGCGCTCGACGAACTCCTCGAGGCGACACCCGAGTGCGCCTTCCTCCTGGCCACGACACCCGACATCGCCGCGCCGTCCGCCGACTCCCTCGTCGAGGAGGTCTTCCTCGCCGGCCTCAGCCGCGGCGCCGGACTCGAACTCCTGGAGCGCGCCGTCGGCCGCGTCCTCACCGACGACGAGGCGCAGTGGGCCGGCGACCTCTGGTTCGAGTCCGAGGGCCTGCCCCTGCGGTTCGCGCAGGCCGGCGCCCTGCTGCGGCAGCGCGACGTGCTCCGCGCCGACCCCGACGGCTTCGACGCCTTCGGCCTCGGCGAGGACGCGGGCGCCGCCCCGGCCGACCCGCCCCTCCTCGACACCTCCTACGCCATCGAGGACGGCCCCGACGTCCCGCTGCCCTCGCTCGCCGACGGGGCCGCGCCCGCCGCGCTGCTCGCCTCCCGGATGAGCGCGTCGGCCCGCGCCACCCTGCGGTTCGCCGTCGCGCTCGGCGGCGAGGTCCCGCACCAGGCGCACCTGCCCGCGCTCGTCGGCGACACCCACGCCGACGCGGCGCTCGCCGAACTCGTCTCCTGCGCCCTCGTCACCTCCGTCGGCGCCCGCTACCGCCTCGCGTCCGGCGTGCAGGTGCAGCTGGAGGCCGTCGGCTTCGGCGAGGAGACCGTCGAGTACGCGCACACCGCCGCCCGGCACTACGCCTGGTGGGCCGCGCACCCCTCCGTCGGCCCCGAGCGGGTCGCCGCCGAGGCCGACGCCGTGCTCGCCGCGCTCTCCGTCCTCGTCCCCGGGACGACACCACCCGGCGAGGACGAGGTGAGTCCCGCCGTGGAGCTGGCCCGCGCGGCGGCGCCCGCGTTCGCCGCCGGGTTCGCCTGGGGCGCCTGGGAGCGCGCGCTGCGCTCGGGCCAGGAGGCGTCCCGGCTCTCCGGCGAAGTGCCCGAAGAGGCCTACTTCCACCACGAGTTGGGCATCCTCGCCCTCCTCGGCGGCAACCTCGACCGGGCCCGCGCCGAACTGGAGGCCTCCATCGGCCTGCGCGGCGCCCTCGCCGACAAGCGCGGCACCATCGCGGGCCGGCGCGCCCTCGCGCTCGTCGCGGACCGCTCCGGCGGCGTCCTGCCCGGCGGGCGCACCGCCGCGGGCGAGGAGGTCCCGGAGGCGATGTACGAGGAGTCGGCGTCGCCGCCCGGCGGCACTCCGGCCGCGTACCCCTTCCCGGTGCCGGTCCCCGAGCCGGACACGGTCGCCACCCGCAGGGTGCCGCCCGTGCCCACGCCCGTACCCGCCCCGACCGTCGTCGGCGGCAAGGCGCCCACCCGTAAGTCCATCGTCGGCGGCACCCGGCGCAACCTCGTCGCCGCCGGGGCCGGCGCGCTCCTCGTGGCGGTCCTCGGCACGGTCGTCACGCTCGGCGCCACGTCCGGCAACGACGATCCGCCGTCCGACAAGGTCGGTACGAATCCGTCGGCGACGGCAGGGGAGAACAGCGGCGACCTCGGCGCGGACGAGGCCCCACGCGGTGGCGGCACCACCAGCGGCCCGGCCTCGTCCACCCCGTCCGACCCCGGCGCGGACGGCATCCCGGGCACGGCGGACGACCCGACGCCCACGTCCCGCACCAGCGCCTCACCGTCGAGCATCCCGAGCGGTTCGGCCACACCGGACGACCCGGAGACGTCGCCGAGCAAGTCGCCGAGCAAGAGCCCCAGCAAGTCGCCGAGCAAGACGCCGCCGCCGAGCAGCCCCACCCCGTCGACCAGCGAGCCGGACCCCGACCCGTCTACCAGCGAGCCGGACCCCGGCCCGACGACCACGCCCCCGGAGCAGCCGGGAACGACGACCAACTCGGCACCTCTGACGTCGACCAGCGCCCCGTAAGGGGCGCGGGGAACTGCGCGAGCAACCACAGAAAAGCCGCGGTCGCGTTTGCTCGGTACATGAGCAGACGCGACCGCGGCTTTGTCATGGCTGAGCGCGCAGTTCCCCGCGCCCCTGGGCGGCTTAGAACAAGCGGAGCTTGTCGTCCTCGATGCCACGCATGGCGTTGTAGTCGAGCACGGTGCAGCCGATACCCCGATCGGTGGCCAGAACCCGGGCCTGCGGCTTGATCTCCTGCGCGGCGAACACGCCTCGCACCGGCGCCAAGTGCGGATCCCGGTTCAACAGCTCCAGATACCGCGTGAGTTGCTCGACCCCGTCGATCTCCCCACGCCGCTTGATCTCGACCGCCACGGTCTGCCCCTCGGCATCCCGGCACAGGATGTCGACGGGCCCGATGGCGGTCATGTACTCGCGGCGGATCAGCGTGTACCCCTCGCCGAGCGTCTCGATACGGTCGGCGAGCAGCTCCTGGAGGTGCGCTTCCACGCCGTCCTTGATGAGCCCCGGGTCGACACCCAGTTCGTGGGAGGAGTCGTGCAGGATCTCCTCCATCGTGATGATGAGTTTCTCGCCCGCTTTGTTGATGACGGTCCAGGTGCCCGCGTCGTCCCCGGTCCCTTCCTTCAGGGTGCACGGGGGCGACATCCAGTTGAGGGGCTTGTAGGCCCGGTCGTCCGCGTGGATGGAGACGCTGCCGTCGGCCTTCACGAGGATGAGGCGCGGGGCGAGAGGGAGATGGGCGGTGAGCCTGCCCGCGTAATCCACGGAGCAGCGGGCGATGACAAGACGCATGGTCGGCAACGCTACTCGACGCCGACGGGTCCACGCGATTCGCCCGCCCCATGGCCCCCAGCACGCTACGGGCGCCCCACCGGGCGCCCTTTATCATCCGGAACCCACCCGTTCGTTATTGGCCGGTTGTGTGCGAACCAGGCTCTGCACGCCCTGTTGCGGCCCGGATGCGTTGCCTACCGTAGAAGCAGGAGGTCGCGGCGCGTGCACGCTGTGTGTTCGGAGGGTCGTGCCGTGGGCTCCTGGTCTGTCCGTCAACCCCCGCTCCGTTGGGGGTGCGAGAGGAGAACCCATGTCGCTCGACGTCTCACCGGCACTGTTGGAACAGGCCGAGCGAGGCGAGGTCGACGAAGCGGATTTCGTCGACTGCGTCCGGACCTCCCTGCCCTACGCGTGGGAGATGGTCAGCTCGCTGGTGGCACAGCTGAAGGTCGACGGCGGAGAGTTCGCCGACAACCAGACGCCGCCGCCGGACGAGCAGGCACGTGGGCAGCTGCTGCGCGCGCTCGCGAGCGACGCGATTCGCGGCGCGCTGCAGCGGCACTTCGGTGTACGGCTGGCTTTCCAGAACTGCCACCGGGTCGCGGTGTTCCCGCAGGACCCGGCGGTGGACGGGACACTGGCCCGCTTCACCTCGGTCCGTAACCAGCTGCTCAACCAGTCACCCGAATTCCGTGACTGCTGACGGCTGAACCGGAATGCCTGCCGTCCCGTACGCGGGAGGTGCATCAGTACGGGACGACAGGCATCACGGGAACAGCCACCGCGCTCAGCTGAGCTGGGGCAGTACCTCCGAGCCGATCCGCCGCACGTTCTCCTCCGTCGTCGCGAGATCGCCCGAGCCCTCGACCAGGAGCGCGAACCGGGTGATACCGGTCCGCTCGGACGTGGCCGCGAGCCGGTCCGCGCACAACTGCGGCGTGCCGACCGGGTGCAGCCCGCACAGCAGCTCCGTGTAGGCGAACGGGTCCCGCATCGAGCGCGCCCGCCCGTCCACCGTCACATGCGCGTCGAGCCCCTGCTTCAGCCAGCCCGGCATCGCCTTCAGCAGCGCCTCCGCGGCCTCCGCGCGGCCGTCACCGACCTGGGCGACCCCGGCGGAGACATGGGGTGCGGTGACTATGTCGGCCGCCGGATGCCCGGCATCGCGGGCGCAGCGCCGCCACAGGGCGACCATCTCGGCCTTTTCCTCGTCACCGATGTGCATGCCGAGGAGCATGGGCAGACCGCGCTCGGCGGCGAGCCGCACGCTCTTCGGCGACGTGCACGCGACGACGACCTCGGGGCCCGCCGGGTCCGTCCCGCCGATCGCCTCCGCGGGGCGCGGCACGACCGGCACCTCGCGGAAGGCGAACCGCTCGCCCTCGCCCGCCACCCGGGGCTCTCGCAGCCAGCGCAGGAGCAGATCGAGGGAGTCGGGGAAGCCCTGCTCGTACGCCTCGACGCCCGCGCCGAAGACCTCCAGGTCGACCCAGGGTCCGCCGCGCCCGACGCCGAGCGAGAACCGCCCGCCGGAGGTGAGGTGCAGCAGGGCCGCCTGCTCGCCCAGGGCCACCGGGTGCGCCGTGGGCAGGACGCTCACCGCCGTGCCGACGCGCAGCGTGCGGGTGCGGCCGAGCAGCAGCGCGGCGAGGGTGATCGCCGACGGGCATGTCCCGTACGGTACGAAGTGGTGCTCGGCGAGCCACACCGAGTCCAGGCCGGCCTCCTCGGCGACCTCGGCGGACCGCACCGCGCGGTGCAGCGCCTCCCCCTGCCCCTGACCCGGGAACTGGGCCGCCAGTACAAAAGTTCCTACGCGCATCGCCTTCCTGCCTCTCTCGGCGCCGACGCCGCACTCCCCCTGAAGGCAATAACGGCTGACAAGTGCCAAAGGCACGGCTGCGCATGCAGATTTGCGGATTTTCCGCAGAACCTTGACAGGGCGCCCGAACGGTGACGGGCGGGTACCCCTGCCCGGTCGGCGTACGCTGGACGCGCGTTTCCGCCCCCGTACCCGCACACTCCGTGAGGTGAGCCGTGTCCCCGCGCCGCAACCGTCCGAAGGCCGGCGGGCCGCCCGCAGGCAGCAGCGAGGACGAGGGGCAGCGCTACGGCGGGTTCCAGTCCACCGAGAGCTGGCAGGGCGAGGAGTGGTGCGTACGGCACGTGGCGGGGGCGAGCGCGGCCGGGAAGACGTATCGCTGCCCGGGTTGCGACCAGGAGATCCCGTCCAGGGTCGCACACGTCGTGGCGTGGCCGGAGTACGGCGGCGTGGACGACCGCCGCCACTGGCACAAGGCGTGCTGGAACGCGAAGGACCGCCGCACCACGAAGGTGCAGCGGTCCCGGAGCGCGCCGCGCCACTGAGGGCGCGGCATCGAGCGCGGACTACACGTCGCGGTTGTTCAGGGTGAAGAAGGCGCCGCCGAGCGCGACCGCCGCGATCACTCCCATGATCCACAGCGGGTCCCAGCCGGACGGCCCAGAGCCGCCCGCGACCGAGTCGCCGTAAAGCACCGCGAGCTGGCTGGGGATCGAGTACTCGAAGAGGGCCTGCTGCAGGTCGGCGAGCGAGTCCGAGAACATGAACATCGCGAGGACCAGCGGCAGCAGCACGATGCCGATCATGATGGTGATGGCGCCCGCCGAGTGCCGTACGAGGGTGCCGACGGCCAGGCCCACCAGGCCGAGCAGCCCGACGAAGAGACCGACGCCGACGGTCGCCTTGAACCACTGCGAGCCGCTCGGCGAGTCGACGCCCACGATGCCGACCTGGAGCACGGAGACCAGCGCCGTGAGCACCGTCGTCAGGACGAAGACCAGCGAGAAGAAGACGATCGCCTTGGCGGCGAGCACCCGGCTGCGGCTGGAGCAGGCCGTCATCGTCGTACGGATCATGCCGGTGCCGTACTCCGACGCGATCGTCAGGACACCGAGCGTGATCACGCAGATGGTGCTGAGGAGCACGCCGAAGAAGCCGAGGCTGAGCACCTCGTCCGGCTTCGGCTGCGTGGTGTCGGCCGCGGTGACGATCGCCGCGGAGCCCAGGCCGATGCCGACCATGAGCAGCACCATCACGCCGAGCGTCCACATCGTGGAGCGCACCGAGCGGATCTTCGTCCACTCCGAGGCGAGCGCGTCCCCGAGGTGCGCGCGGCGCACGGGGATCGGCGAGGTGTACGAGCCCGGGAAGACCTGCCCGACAGGCGTCGCCGGGGGCTGCTGCGGGGCGGCGTAGGGCGGGGGCGGCGTGCTCATCGGGCGTCGTCCTTGTCCATGGTCGGAGCGGCGGCGGGCGGCTGCGGCGCGGGTGCGGGGGCGGCCTCGGGCGCGGGTGCGGCGGGTGCCGGTACGGGCGCGGGGGCGGCCGCGGGCGCCGGTGCGGCGTACGGGTTGGCGACCGGTGCCTGCTGCGGCTGTGCCTGGGGAGGCGGCGGGGCGTACCAGCCGGGCTGGCCCTGTCCGGCGACCGGCATCGGCTGTGGCGGCAGCGCGCCGGGCGGCAGCGGCTGCGCGAAGCCCGCGAGCTGGTCGTCGGTGGAGCGGTAGTCGACGGCGCCCTGCGTCATCCGCATGTACGCCTCCTCCAGGGACGCCTGGTGCGGCGAGAGCTCCCAGAGGCGGACGTCCGCGCCGTGGGCGAGGTCGCTGATGCGCGGCAGCGGCAGGCCCATGACACGCAGCGCGCCGTCCTGCTCGGGAAGGACCTGGCCGCCCGCCTCGGTCAGCGCCGAGGTCAGCTTCTCGCGCTGCTGCGGCTCGGCGTCGGGGGTGCGGACCCGGGCGAAGTCGGCCGAGTTGTGCGAGATGAAGTCCCTGACGCTCATGTCGGCGAGGAGCTGGCCGCGCCCGATGACGATGAGGTGCTCGGCGGTCAGCGCCATCTCGCTCATCAGGTGCGAGGAGACGAAGACCGTGCGGCCCTCCGCGGCGAGCGTCTTCATCAGGTTCCTGACCCAGAGGATGCCCTCGGGGTCCAGGCCGTTGACCGGCTCGTCGAAGAGGAGGACCTGGGGGTCGCCGAGGAGGGCGGCGGCGATGCCGAGCCGCTGGCCCATGCCGAGCGAGAACCCCTTGGAGCGCCGCTTGGCGACGTCCTGGAGGCCGACGACGCCAAGCACCTCGTCGACGCGGCGGGCCGGGATGCCCGCGAGCTGGGCCAGGCACAGCAGGTGGCTGCGGGCGGCCCGGCCGCCGTGCATCGCCTTGGCGTCGAGCAGGGCGCCGACCTGCCGCGGCGCGTTCGGCAGCTTGTTGTACGGGTAGCCGCCGATCGTCACATGTCCGGTGGTCGGCTGGTCGAGGCCGAGGATCATGCGCATCGTCGTCGACTTGCCCGAACCGTTGGGTCCGAGAAAGCCGGTGACGGTCCCCGGCCGCACCTGGAAGGAAAGGTTGTACACGGCCGTCTTGGCGCCGTAGCGCTTCGTCAGGCCGACTGCCTCGATCATTCTCCGCACCCATCGGAAGGTTCTGAAAAGGTTCAGGACTCCGGGGCACACGCCCCCGTAAGGGTTAGGAGGATATCCGGGCGCTGACGGTTCCGGCCAAGAGTGAGTAAAGGGTTCGGCGGCTCTCCGCGCGCCTCCCGAGGCGTTACGCGTCGCGCTTCTTCAGCAGCGCATATCCCACCAGCAAGGCCACCACGACCCACACCACCAGGATGATCAGCCCGCCCCAGGGGCCGTACGGGGTGTCGTCGTTCGGCGGTGTCACGACCTGCATGATCTTCGAGCCGGCCTGGTCGGGGAAGTACTGGGCGACCTTCTTCGTCGCGGAGACGTTGCCGAGGATGGGGGAGACCAGGAAGAGGAACGGCATGAGGATGCCGAGCGCCAGCATGGGGGAGCGCAGGATCGCGGCGACGCCCATGGCGAACACCGCCATCAGCGTCATGTAGAGGGCGGCGCCGATGACCGCCCGCAGCACGTTCGGGGAGCCCAGATCCGTGCTGTGGTTGCCGAGCATCGCCTGGCCGAGGAAGAACGCGGCGAAGCTGGTGACGAGGGCGACGACGAGCGCGAGCAGCGCGGCGACCGCGATCTTGGAGAACAGGAACGTGCCGCGCCGCGGGACCGCCGCCAGCGAGGTGCGGATCATGCCCGTGCTGTACTCGCTCGCCACCACCAGGACGCCGAAGACGACCAGGGCGAGCTGGCCGAGCGTGAGCCCGGCGAAGGCGGTGAAGGTCGGGTCGAAGGTCAGCTTGTCCTCGGTGGACATGTTGTCGAACTCGTTCTTCGACAGGGCGCTGATCAGCATGCCGAGGCCGACGGAGACGACAATGGCGAGGCCGAGTGTGAGGGCCGTCGAGTTCACCGACCTGATCTTCGTCCACTCGGAGCGCAGGACCTGGGCGACGGCCATGTCAGGCCCCCTTCTCATTGGCGCCCCACTGCGGGGCGGCGGGCCCCGAGTGCGCGTGGTACTCGACCGACTCGGCGGTCAGCTGCATGAACGCCTCTTCGAGGGAGGCCTGCTGCGGGCTCAGCTCGTGCAGGGTGAGCTGGTGGCCCGCGGCCAGTTCGCCGAGCTCCTCGGCGGAGTGCCCGTCGACCTCGAGCGTGCCGTTGCCCGCCTCGACGACGGTGATCCCGGCCCCGTGCAGCACGTCGAGGAGCCGCTCGCGCTGGGGTGAGCGCAGCCGTACGTAACTGCGCGAGTTCTCCCGGATGAAGTCCGCCATGGTGGTGTCGGCGAGGAGCCGGCCCTGGCCGATGACGACCAGGTGATCGGCGGTCAGCGCCATCTCGCTCATCAGGTGCGAGGAGACGAAGACCGTGCGCCCGGCCGAGGCGAGCGATTTCATCAGGGTGCGGATCCAGTGGATGCCCTCGGGGTCGAGCCCGTTGACCGGCTCGTCGAACATCAGGATGCGCGGGTCGCCGAGGAGCGCGCCCGCGATGCCGAGCCGCTGGCCCATGCCGAGCGAGAACCCCTTGGACTTCTTCTTGGCGACCGCCGTCAGGCCGACCGTGTCCAGGACCTCGTCCACCCGGCCGCGGGGGATCCCGTTGGACTGCGCCAGGCACAGCAGGTGGTTGTAGGCGCTGCGGCCGCCGTGCATCGCCTTGGCGTCCAGGAGCGCGCCGATGTGCCGGAGCGGGTCCTTGAGCTGGGCGTAGCGCTTGCCGTCGATCCTGACCGTGCCGGCGGTCGGGTTGTCCAGGCCGAGCATCATGCGCATGGTGGTCGACTTGCCCGCGCCGTTCGGCCCGAGGAAACCGGTCACGATGCCGGGCCGCACGGAGAACGTCAGGTCGTCGACGGCCGTCTTCTCGCCGTACCGCTTGGTGAGCCCCGCAACCTCGATCATGCGGCAACGCTAGAACGTGAAGAAGCCCCCTGCCACTTATTCAGCACAGGGACTTCAACCACCCAGGGGCGCGGGGAACTGCGCGACCAGCCACGACCGGCCCGCAGTCACCCCACAACCGGAAGTACCGGGACTACCGGGACTGCTGCGCAGGCACACCACGCGAGACGGGCTCATCATCAGCCGGGGCCCCAGCGGCAGCGACAGCCGCCCCGGTGAGCGTGGCCAGCATCTCCCGCACATTGGTGAGCTGCGCGTTGATCGAGTCACGACGGTTCGTCAGCGCCGCGAGCTCACGCTCGGATTCGCTGCGGATGCGATCCGCCTTCGCGTTGGCGTCGGCCACGATGTCCTCGGCCTGGCGCTGAGCGGTCTCCACCGTCTGGCGGGCGCGGCGCTCGGCGTCGGTGCGCAGCTTCTCCGCCTCCAGGCGGAGCTGCTCGGCGCGGTGCTCGATCTCCGCGAGGCGCTTCTCGGCCTTGGCCTTGACGCGGAGGCCAGGGTCGCGCTCGGACTGCTCGCGGCGCTTGGCCAGGTTCGTCTCCGAAGTCGGGCGGCGACTCGCCTCTGCGGCTCCTTCGGCCGGGCGAACCGACTCGGGCTCGTCCCGGTTATTGGCGGGCACACTGCTGGCGCCCGGCGGGACTCGGCCAGCTCGCGGTGCTGCTCGGCGGCGCGGCGGGCCTCCTCGCGCAGGTCCTTCGCCTCCTCCTCGGCGAGGCGGAGGATCTTCTCGACGCGCGCGCCGAGCCCGGCGTACGACGGCTCCGCGTCGTTCACCTGGGCCTGGGCGTTCTGCGTCTCGAGGTGGAGCTCCTCGATGCGCTTTTCCAGAGCAGTGATTCGAGCAAGAGCGCTGTCACGGTCGGAGACGAGCTTGGAGATTCGTTCGTCCACCTGAGCGCGGTCGTACCCACGCCGCACAAGCTCGAAGCCGTAGGGGGAAGTGTCGCTCATGGGGTTCCTGTCGAATGAGACCGGTGAGGTGATAGAGGGAATCCTAGGGGTCGTAGCGGCGTGTCATCGAGCGTATGCCCGTTTGATCTGGAGAATGACACTCCTTTTGAGTGGCGTGGCCCCGGAAGTACTTGCCAGATACAGGGTCGAAGGTCAGTGCGAAGCACGGTAGTTGTGCTCCTGGCTACCCCTCTGCCCCCTTGCCACTCGAACGTGTGGCGCCCGCCGCGGCGCCCGCCTTGACGCCGCTGTCCTTGCCCCCGCTGCCGGACGACGTCTCAAAAGTCTCCAACGCCTCCAGCACGTCCTGGACACGGGAAATCTCAGCATTGATGTCCTTGCGGCGCCTGACCAGGACGTCCAGCTCGCGCTGACCCTTTTCGATCATGGCCGTGGACTCGGCCTCCGCGTCCGCCCTGAGCTTTTCCGCCTCGCGCGACAGCTCGGCCTTTTTCTGCTCGGCCTCCTTGAGCAGCCCCTCGGCCTTTTTCACCGCCGCGATACGGACCTTGCTCGCCTCCGAATTGGCGTCGGCGACCAGCTCCTTGGCCTTGGCCTGCGCCTCGGCGAGCTGCTCCTCCGCGGCCTTGACCAGCGCGTCGCACCGTTCGCCCGCGTTCTTCATCGCCTCCGCCGACTCGCGCCTGGCGCGCTCGTGCAGCTCCTCGATCTCGGCCGTGATCCGGTCGCGCAGCTCCTCGGCGCGCTGCCTGATCTGCGTCGCGTCCCGGCGGGCGCCGACGAGCAGCTCGTCCGCGTCCGTGCGGGCCTTCTCCACGCGCGTGTTGCCCTCGACCGTGCCCTCGGCGACGAGGCGGTCGGCCTCCTTGCGGGCCGCGCCGACCATCGTGTCGGCCTGCGCCTCGGCGTCCGCCGTCGTCTTCTGCGCCGCCTCCTGCGCCTCGCGCGTCAGCTTCTCGGCCTCCGCGGTGGACTCCGTGATGAGCTTGTCGACCTGCTCCGCGGCCTCGGTGCGGCGCTTGTTGGCGTCCTTGCGGGCCTCGTCCAGGGTGCGCTCGGCCTCCTCGCGCGCCTCGGACCGCAGCCGCTCGGCCTCCTCCGCCGCCTCGGCCTTGACCCGCTCGGCGTCGCTGCGGATCCGCTCCGCGTGCGCCTGCGCGGAGCCGACCGTCTCGGCGGCCTCGGCGCGCAGCCGCTCCGCGTCCCCGGTCGCGTCCGAGATCAGCTTCTCGGCCTGGGCGACCGACTCGGCGCGCACCCGCTCGGCCTCGGCGCGCGTGTCGTTCGCCAACTGCTCGGCGGCGGCCGTCGATTCGGCGTGCAGCCGCTCCGCCTCGGTGGTGGCGGCGGCCACCAGCTCCTCGGCCTTCGCGGTGGACTCGGCGCGGACGCGCTCCGCCTCCGCGTTCGTCTCCGCCGTCAGGCGCTCGGCCTCGGCCGTCGCCTCGGTGATCAGGGTGTCGGCCTGCGTGGCGGCGTCGGACCGGATCCGGTTCGCGTCCTCGCGGGCCTCCGCGCGCGTACGGGACGCGTCCTGGTCGGCGGCCGTCCGCAGGTCGGAGACCTCGGTGCGGACCCGCTGGGCGTGCTCGGAGGCGTCCGTGCGCAGCCGCTCGGACTCGGCGATGGCCTCCGCGACGGTGCGCTCGGCGAGCGCCTTCGCGGCCTCCGCCTCGGTGTTCGCCTCGGTGCGGACGCGGGCGGCGTCCTCGGTGGCGCGCTCGCGCTCCGCGTGCGCGTCGGCGCGGACCCGGTCCGCCTCCTCCTGCGCCTCCTGCTTCGTGCGCTCCGCCGCGTGCTCGGCGGCCGAGCGAAGGCCGGTGATCTCCTCCTGGGCCTGCTCCTGGAGCCCGGCCACGGAGTCGCGGACCTGCTGTGCGGTCTGCTCGGCGGCGGCCACCATCTCGGTCGCCCGGGTGTCCGCCTCCTCGACGAGCCGGGCCGCCTCGGCCTGCGCCTCCTCGACGCGCGCCCGCGCCACCGCGAGCAGCTCCTCGCTCTGCTCGCGGGCCCGCTCGCGCTCCTGGTCGGCCTCCTCGCGCGCGCTGCCGAGCGTCTCCTCGGCCTCGCGGCGCCTGCGGGCGGCCTCCTCCTGCGCGGCGGCCAGCGTCTCGGCGGCCTCCGTGGCGATCCGCTCCGCCGCGTTCTGCGCCTCGGAGCGGATGCGGTCGGCGGACTCCTGCGCCTCGGTCTTGAGGTGCTCGGCCTCGGTCGCGGCGTCGGAGCGCAGCCGCACCGCCACGTTCTCCGCCTCGGAACGGGCCGTCGCCGCGTCCGTCGCCGCCTCGGTGCGCAGCCGCTCGGCCTCGGTCTCGGCCTGCGCCTGCACCGTCCGGGCGCGCTCGGCCGCCTCCGCGCGCAGCCGGTCGCCCTCGTCGGCCGCCTCCTTGCGGAGCCGCTCGGCCTCCGCGCGGGCGTCGCTCAGCGCCGTCTCGGCCGCCGTGAGGCGCTCCTCGGCCTCCGTGTGGAGCCGGGTCAGCTCGGCGGCGGCCTCCTCCTGGCGGGCGCTTATGGCGCGCTCGGCCTCGTCCTTCAGCTCCTGCGCGGCGCGCTCCGCCTCGGCGCGGGTGGCCTCCGCCTGCTCCTCGGCCTCGGTGCGGTGCCGGTCCGCCTCCGCGCGCGTGCGCTCCAGGGTCTCCTCGGCCTGCTTGCGCAGGGAGGTGGCCCGCTCGATCGCCTCGGCGCGCACCCGCTCGCTCTCGGCGGTCGCGGCGCTGCGCAGCTCATCGCTGTCGCCCCGCGCCTTGGCGAGCAGCTCCTCGGCGGTCTTGGCGGACTCCTCGATCTGTTGGACGGCCTCGCGGCGGGCCTCGGCCCGGATCCGCTCGCCCTCCTCGACGGCCTCGGCCCGCAGCTGCTCGGCCTCGCCGCGCAGCCGCCGCGCCTCCTCCTGGAGCTCGACCGTCTTGGCGCGGTACTCCTTGGTGTCGTCCTTGGCAGTGCCCTTGAGCTGCTCGGCGATGTCGTGCGCCTCGGCGCGCAGCCGGTCGGCCTCGGCCTCGGCCTCGGCGCGGATCCGCTCGGCCTCCTCGGCGGCGGCCTTCGTCGTCGACTTCGCTTCCTCGGACGCCTTGTTGAGCACGTCCTCGGCCGTGCGCGCGGCCTTCGCCAGCTCGCCCGCGGTCTCCTCCGCCGTGGCCGTACGGGCCTTCTCCTTGGCCTCCGCGATCAGCGTCTCGGCGTCCGCGCGCGCGGTGGCGACGAGCTGCTCGGCCTCCGCCTTGGTGGCCTCGGCCTCCTTGGTGGCCTCCGCGACGAGCCGGGCCACCTGCTCCTTGGCCGTACGGGTGCGCTGCTCATTGGCGGACTCGGCGCCGGCGAGCTGCTTGGCCGCGGCCTCCTTGGCCTCGCTCAGTACCTTCTCGGCCTCGGCGCGGGCCTCGCGCAGCGCCGCGTCGGCCTCGCTGATGCGCTGCTCGGCGGCGCGGCTCAGCTCGCTCGCCCGGCGCCGGGCGGCGTCGGACTCGGCGGTCGTCGTGGAGCGCAGCTGCTCGGCGTGGTCGGTGGCCTCCTGGGCCTGCGTCGACGCCGCGTTCAGAAGCCGCTCGGCGTCCTGGCGGGCGCGGGCGAGGAGCGCCTGCGCCTGGGCGGACGCGTTCTCCGCCTCGTCGGTCAGGCGCCGGCGGGCCTCGGCGGCGACCCGCTCGGCCTCCGCGCGGGCGGCGGCGAGGGTCTGGTCGGCCTCCGAGCGGGACTCGTCGAGGAGGCGGCGGGCCTGCTGCTCGGTGCGGGCGCGGAGCTGCTCGGCCCACTGCACGTTCTCGTTGACGTGGTTCTCGACCGTGCGGCGGCGCTCCGCCAGCTCCTGGTCGAGCTGCTGGCGCCGGTTGACCGCTTCGGCGTGCAGTTCCGCCTGGAGCCGCGACTGCTGCTCGGCGTGCTCCTGGAGGATGCGCTGGGTCTGCGCGCGGGCCTCCCGCAGCTCGCGCTCGGCGTCCGCGCGCAGCTGCTCGGCCTGGATCTGGGCGTTGCGGAGCAGCTGCTCGGCCTGGTAGCCGAGGTCCGCCCCGTCGTAGGACGGCCGCATCGCGAGGCTGCGCCGCGCCTCGTGCAGCTTGGCGCGCAACACCTCCACCTGGTAGCCCAGGTCCTCGGCGTGCTGGACGGCCTTCTCCCGCTCGGTCTTCAGCCGGTCCATCTCGGCCTCGAACCGCGAGAGATGGTCGGTCTCAGCCGGCTTGTGGCCGTCCTGGCTCTCGTAGCCCCGCACTGCGCGGTCCCATCCGTCCCCTGGTCGCAAGTACTGCCTGACGAGCTCCGTCCGTCCGCCGGACGGGGCTCACCGGGGAATGGTGTCAGATCGAGAACGGCGGCGCCCCGGGCTTGCGTGTGCGCAGCCCGACTCCGCCGACCCTCGTCCCCCGATACCCGGACCCCGGCCCACGGCTGCCCCGTCGTCCCGCTTGCACGCGACAGCCGCCCCCCAACCCTACCGGCCCAAGTATGCGGAGGTCAGTGCTCCGTCTTCTCCTGCGGGGCGGCGGTGACGAGTTCGGTGAGCACACCGTGGCAGTCCTTGGGGTGCAGGAACGTGATGCGCGACCCCATGGACCCCCGGCGCGGCTCGTCGTACAGAACGCGTACGCCCTTGCCCCTGATGTCGGCGGAGTCCGCGTCCACGTCGGCCGTGCCGAAGGCGATGTGGTGGACGCCCTCCCCGTTCTTGGCCAGCCATTTGCCCACCGCGGAGTCCTCGCGCGTGGGTTCGAGCAGCTGCAGGTAGGAGGCGCCTCCGTCGCTCGTCTCGTTGATCTTGAGCATGGCCTCGCGCACGCCCTGCTCCTCGTTGACCTCGGTGTGGAACACCTCGAAGCCGTACGTGGCCCTGTAGAACTCGACGGTCGCGTCGAGGTCGTGACAGGCGATCCCGATGTGGTCGATTCGCGTCAGCATGTGGTAAGTGCAGCGCGGTCCGGGGCGATTACGCAACGTGCGCGCGATCACACTTGTCCGGCGATGACGTGCGGCGTACCGCTCAGTACATTCGAGTAAACCCTCGTTCACTTCTCATCCCCAAGGGGCCGTGCCTCATGACTGGAACGACCGGTACCACCTCAGTGATCGTCGCGGGAGCGCGGACTCCCATGGGCCGCCTCCTCGGGTCCCTCAAGTCCTTCTCCGGAGCCGATCTCGGAGGATTCGCGATCAAGGCCGCCCTCGACCGTGCGGGGATCGGTGGCGACCAGGTGCAGTACGTGATCATGGGCCAGGTGCTGCAGGCCGGGGCAGGGCAGATCCCGGCGCGCCAGGCAGCCGTCAAGGCGGGCATCCCCATGAACGTCCCGGCGCTCACGATCAACAAGGTCTGCCTCTCGGGCCTCGACGCGATCGCCCTCGCCGACCAGCTCATCCGCGCCGGCGAGTTCGACGTCGTCGTCGCCGGCGGCCAGGAGTCCATGACCAACGCGCCGCACCTGCTGCCCAAGTCCCGCGAGGGCTACAAGTACGGCGCGATCGAGATGCTCGACGCCATGGCGCACGACGGGCTGACCGACTCCTTCGAGAACATCCCCATGGGCGCCTCGACGGAGAAGCACAACACCCGCCTCGGCATCGCCCGTCCCGAGCAGGACGAGGTCGCCGCGCTCTCCCACCAGCGCGCCGCCGCCGCACAGAAGAACGGCGTCTTCGAGGCCGAGATCACGCCCGTCGAGATCCCGCAGCGCAAGGGTGAGCCGGTCCTCTTCAGCAAGGACGAGGGCATCCGCGGCGAGACCACAACGGAGACGCTCGGCAAGCTGCGCCCCGCGTTCGCCAAGGACGGCACGATCACCGCGGGCACGTCGTCGCAGATCTCCGACGGCGCCGCCGCCGTCGTCGTCATGAGCAAGACCAAGGCGATCGAACTCGGCCTGGAGTGGATCGCCGAGATCGGCGCGCACGGCAATGTCGCGGGCCCGGACAACTCGCTCCAGTCCCAGCCGTCGAACGCCATCGCGCACGCCCTGAAGAAGGAGGGCCTGGAGGTCAGCGACCTCGACCTCATCGAGATCAACGAGGCGTTCGCGGCCGTCGCCGTCCAGTCCATGAAGGACCTCGGCGTCACCTCCGACAAGGTCAACGTCAACGGCGGCGCGATCGCCCTCGGCCACCCCATCGGCATGTCCGGCGCCCGCATCGTCCTCCACCTCGCCCTGGAGCTGAAGCGGCGCGGCGGCGGGGTCGGCGCGGCCGCGCTGTGCGGCGGCGGCGGTCAGGGTGACGCGCTGGTGGTACGGGTACCGAAGGCGTAACCGCGACACGTTGTACGAGTCCGACCGAACGGAGCTGTGATGCAGGACGTCCCCACGCTGGTCGCCCAGGCGAGAGAGGGCAGGCCGCGCGCCGTGGCCCGGCTGATCTCCCTGGTGGAGGGGGCGTCCCCGCAGCTCCGTGAGGTCATGGCCGCGCTCGCGCCGCTCACCGGGAACGCGTACGTGGTCGGGCTCACCGGATCGCCCGGGGTCGGCAAGTCCACGTCCACGTCCGCGCTGGTCAGCGCGTACCGGCGGGCCGGGAAGCGGGTCGGGGTGCTCGCCGTCGACCCGTCCTCGCCGTTCAGCGGCGGTGCGCTGCTCGGCGACCGGGTGCGGATGTCCGAGCACGCGTCCGACCCGGGCGTCTACATCCGCTCGATGGCCACGCGCGGCCATCTCGGCGGCCTCGCGTGGGCCGCGCCGCAGGCGATCCGCGTCCTGGACGCGGCGGGTTGCGACGTCGTCCTGGTGGAGACCGTCGGCGTCGGCCAGTCCGAGGTCGAGATCGCCGCGCAGGCCGATACGAGCGTCGTACTGCTCGCCCCGGGCATGGGGGACGGCATCCAGGCGGCCAAGGCCGGAATCCTGGAGATCGGCGACGTCTACGTGGTCAACAAGGCCGACCGCGACGGCGCCGACGCCACCGCCCGCGAGCTGAACCACATGCTCGGCCTCGGCGAGGCCCGCGCCGCCGGTGACTGGCGCCCCCCGATCGTGAAGACCGTCGCGGCGCGCGGCGAGGGCGTCGACGAGGTCGTCGAGGCCCTGGAGAAGCACCGCGCCTGGATGGAGGAGCGCGGCGTCCTGACCGAGCGCCGGGCGGCGCGCGCCGCCCGCGAGGTCGAGACGATCGCGGTCACGGCCCTGCGCGAACGCATCGGCGACCTCTCCGGCGACCGCCGCCTCGGCGTCCTGGCGGACCGCATCGTGACGGGTGAACTGGATCCGTACAGCGCGGCGGACGAGCTGGTGGAGGGGCTGACCAACACCTGAGCCCTCCGGGCACGGGCGGGCGGGGCGGGCCCCGCTGGTATGTGCGTCCCGCGGGTGTTAGATGCCGCGCCGTGCGGGTGGAGGGGTTTGCGGGCATGTGCGGGCCCTGGGCGCTCTCGGCGCCGCGCCGTGTCGGCGGAGGGGCTCGCAGGCATTCGCGGGCTCGTGGGCGCTCTCGGTGCCGCTCGGGGCTGGGCGAAGGCCTCGCCAATGCTGTGGCCGACGGGCGTCGTGGGCTCCTCTCCGAGCTGGTCGAGGGGGCTCTCCCTGAGGCCCCGCGAGGGCCCTCTGCGCCTCTCCGCGCTGGTCGACGGGCTCGCCCCAGCTGCAACCTCCGGGTGCCGCCCGCGCCGCCTCGGGGCAGAAAGCCGATCGGCAGCTGAGGCCCCACCCCGCGCTCCTCCGCGCTGAGCAAAGCCCTCACCGGCGCCCGCGCTGCCCGCGCTGAGCCGAGCCCTCACCGGTGCCCGCACCCCCGCGCACCCCGTGCTCTCCACGCTGAGCCGAGCCCCCACCGGTACCCGCGCCCCCGCGCTGCCCGCGCTGAGCCGAGCCCCCACCGGGTGCCCGCGCCCCCGCGCACCCCGCGCTCTTCTGCGGCGCCTGGCGCCTCTGCTAGCTTGGCCGTGTGACCTTCCTTCGTGCGTAGAACTCCGGTGCGTCGACGCCCCGTTGAGTTCACGTGTGCCCGGAGGAAATCCATCATGTACGCCGCTGTTCTGCGAACCCCGTATGCCCTGCGCACCTTCGGTGCCGCCCTGCTCGGGCGGTTGTCGTACGGGGTCGTGTCCCTCTCCCTGATGCTCGCGGTGCAGGCCGCCACCGGCTCGTACGCCGTCGCGGGCACCGTCATGGCGGTGTTCGGGGCCGCCAGTGTCCTTCTGTCGCCGCTGCGCGCCCAGTACATCGACCGGTACGGGCCGCGTCGCGCGCTGACCCCGATGGCCCTCGGGTACGCGGCGCTGCTCGCGGTGGTCGCCGCCGTGACCTGGCGGCCGGGGGCGCCCGGCGCGCTGCTCGTCGGGCTCGCCCTGTGCGCGGGGGCCGCGACGCCGCCGCTCGGCCCGGCCATGCGGACCGTGTGGTCCCGGAGCCTGACCGACCGGCGGCTCCTGCAACGGGCCTACAGCCTCGACGGAGTCGCCGAGGAGCTGCTTTTCGTGTCCGGGCCGCTGATCGTGGGCGTGCTCGTGCTGGTCGCGCCCGCCGCGCTCGGCGTCGCCCTGAGCGCCGGGCTCGTCGCCGTCGGGACCCTGGGGTTCGTCGCCTCGCCCATGGTCGGGACGGCGGTTCCGGTGCGACGGGAGCGGCGGGAGCGGGCCCGCGTCCTGGGGCGGATCAGGCGCCCCGTGCTCGTGACCCTCGGCGTCGGCATCGCGCTCGGCGCGGCCGACCTGCTGGTGCTGGCCTTCGCCGAGGACCGGGGCCGGGCCGACGCGGCGGCCTGGGTCCTCGCCGCGCTGTCGGCGGGCAGCGCGGTCGGCGGCCTCGTCAACGGCGCCGTCGACTGGCGGCGCCCCGCCCGTACCCGCCTGACCCTGCTCGCGTTCGGCCTCGCGGCGGCGCTCGGGGCCGCGGCCCTCGCCCCCGGCCTGCTCACCCTCACGGGGGCAGCGGCCTGCGTCGGCCTCTTCGTCGCACCCGCGCTGACGACCGCGTACCTCATCGCGGACGAGACGGTCGACCCGGGCCTGCGCACACAGGCGGGCGCCTGGGTCAACACCGCGGTGAACGCGGGCAGTTCGGGCGGCGCGGCGGGCATCGGCCTCCTGGTGGGCCACGCCCCGCTGCCCGTCTGCTTCGCGGCGGCGGCGGTGGCCCCGCTGCTCGCGGGGCTGTTCGCCGCGACGCCCCGACTCGCGGGGCCGGTGCCCGGCGAAATCAAGCCCCTCCGGCGCTTGAGGAGCGGGGTCCGGGGCGGAGCCCGGTGACCCGCGCCTCGGCCCCGGACGAGCACCCGGTACCGCTCAGTCGTCGTCCCCGTCGTCGTCGGCCGAGCGGTCCAGCGACACCGCACCCGACCGGAGGTCGACCCGCCAGTCCTGCTGCTTCCCGTTCGCCGACGTCGTCTCGACCTCCCAGGCCTTGACGGCCCCGTCGTCATCCGCGTCGACCGAGGTCACCGTCCCCTTGGCCGCGGCGGCGCGCGCCGCGTCCTCGGCGGAGACGGACGCCCCCTTCAGCGCGGAGGCGACCCGCGCCGCGTCCCCGTCGTCGTCCTTCTCGCTGTGCGCGCCGAGCACCTTCCCCGTACCGGGGTCGACGTCCACGTCGTGCCACGTGTGGCCGGAGCCGATGATGTCGACCTCCCAGACCAGGCGGCCGTCGTCGGAGTCGAGATCGGCGCCGGTCGCGGTGCCCGGCGTGTGCTTCAGGGCGGCGGCGATCGCGTCCTCGGCCTTCACCTTGGCGCCCTTGGCCTCGTTCGCGTTCTCCCGCGCGTCGCTGACCCCGTCGTCCTTGACACGCACGCTCGACTTCGGGCCCGCCGAGCCGTCGTCGTCGGCGACGGCCACCGCGGTCGCGGCGCCCCCGCCGAGCAGGGCGACGGCGGCGAGGGCGGAGATGACGGTCGTACGGCGCTTCATGAGGTTCTCCCGTTCGCAGAGACGGTCAGGTCGGCTCCGTGTGGTGCCGGGAACCAACCTGCCGAAGCGACCCTGAAGCCCCGCTGAAGCACCCTGAAGGTTTCTTCAGGTTCGGCCTGCCACCCTTGCTGCCATGCGCTTGCTGATCGTGGAGGACGAAAAGCGGCTCGCCCTGTCGCTCGCCAAGGGGCTCACCGCCGAGGGCTACGCCGTCGACGTGGTCCACGACGGCCTGGAAGGGCTGCACCGGGCGGGCGAGGGGGCGTACGACCTCGTCCTCCTCGACATCATGCTGCCCGGCATGAACGGCTACCGCGTCTGCGCCGCCCTGCGCGCCGCCGGCAACGACGTGCCGATCCTCATGCTCACCGCCAAGGACGGCGAGTACGACGAGGCCGAAGGGCTCGACACCGGCGCCGACGACTACCTGACCAAGCCCTTCTCGTACGTGGTCCTCGTCGCCCGCGTGAAGGCCCTGCTGCGCCGCCGCGGCAGCGCGGGCAGCGCCTCGCCCGTGCACACCGTCGGCCCGTACGCGGTGGACACCGCCGCGCGCCGCGTCACCCACGCCGGGGACGGGGAGGTCCCGCTCACCGCCAAGGAGTTCTCCGTCCTGGAACAGCTCGTCACGCGCGCGGGGGAGGTCGTCTCCAAGGCCGACATCCTGGAGCACGTCTGGGACTTCGCCTACGACGGCGACCCGAACATCGTCGAGGTCTACATCAGCGCCCTGCGCCGCAAACTGGGCGCCTCCCTCATCCGCACCGTGCGCGGCGCCGGTTACCGCCTTGAGGTGCCCAGGTGAGGCGCGCCTTCGGCTCCGTACGCGCGCGTGCCGCGCTCGCCGCCACCCTCGTCGTCGCGATCGCCCTGGTCGCGGCGGGCGCCGCCGTGCTGCTCGCGCTGCGCGCCAACCTCACCGAACAGGCGGACAGCACCGCCGACTCGGGCGCGCGCCGCGTCGCCACGGCCCTGGCCACCGGCACCGCGCCCGGCGCCCTCGACCTGGACGACGAGGACCAGCCCGTCCAGGTCGTCGACGGCGACGGACGGCTCGTGGCCGCCTCGGAGGACCTGGAGCGGATCGACGGCACCGGCACGCGCGCGGTGCGGCCCGTCCCCGCGAAGGCCGCCCAGGACGACAGCGAGGACGGCGACGACGGCAACGGCGATGGCGGCGACGGCGACGGCAACGGCGATGGCGGCGACGGCGGCAATGGCGGCGACGGCGGTCCGGGTGAGGACGACAGCACCGGCCCCGGCAAGGTCTCCGATTCCACCGACTACAGCGGCGGCAGCGCCACCGTCGACGGCGACAGCGCCGACTACCGGTTCGCCGAGGTCACCGTCGACGACACCGCCTACGGCGAACTGACCGTGTACGCGGGCGCCCCGCTCTCCGCCGAACAGGGCGCGACCTCCACGGCGCTGACCGCGATGCTGATCGGCTTCCCGGTGCTGCTCGTGGTCGTCGGCGGCGTCACCTGGCTGGTGACCCGGCGCGCGCTGCGGCCCGTCGAGGCGATCCGCGCCGAGATGGCCGCCGTCACCGCCTCCCGCGACCTGGCGCGCCGCGTGCCCGAGCCGGACACCCACGACGAGGTGGCCCGCCTGGCGCGGACCACGAACGAGACGCTCGCCGCGCTTGAGGAGTCCGTCGAGCGGCAGCGCCGGTTCGTCGCGGACGCCTCGCACGAGCTGCGCAGCCCGATCGCGAGCCTGCGTACCCAGCTCGAAGTGGGCGCGGCGCACCCCGAGTTGCTCGATGTGCCGGGCGCGGTGGAGGACACCGTACGGCTGCAGGAGCTGGCGGCCGATCTGCTGCTGCTCGCGCGGCTCGACGCGGGGGAGAAGCCGGGCGCGGCCGAGGTCGATCTCGCCGCGCTGGTCCGCGAGGAGCTGTCCCAGCGGAGCGGTGACCGCCTCCCGGTCGCCGTGGAGGCGCGGGGGAGTGCGCGGGTGAGCGGCTCGCGGAGCCAGCTGGCGCGGGTGCTCGGCAATCTCGTGGACAACGCGCAGCGGCACGCCCGTACCAGCGTCCGCGTCACCCTGTCCGCCGGGCGGGGCCGGGCGGTCCTGGCCGTCGCGGACGACGGGGACGGCGTGCCGGCGGGCGAGCGGGAGCGGATCTTCGAGCGGTTCGTCCGGCTCGACGACGCGCGGTCCCGGGACGGCGGCGGGGCCGGTCTGGGCCTCGCCATCGCCCGGGACGTGGCCGAGCGGCACGGCGGCACCCTGACGGTGCGCGCCGCGCCGGACGGCGGAGCCCTGTTCGAACTCGTACTGCCTTTGAAGTGACCGGTGCGAATTAGTTGGGGAAAACTGTTCGGAAAAGGTGCGGCACGGGGGAAGTCGGCGGTCCTCCGTACCTCACACGATTCGCAGCTGTCACGGTTTGCCGCGCTGCGAACGCAGATGCTCGGCGATGGGTGCGAGCGCCTTGGTGAGGTTGGCCAGGTCCTCCGCCGGGACGAGATCGACGAAGTGCTGGCGCACGGACGCCACATGGTGCGGGGCGACCTTCTGCATGGTCTCCAGGCCGAAGTCGGTGAGCACGGTGTACAGGCCGCGCCGGTCCGACTCGCAGTTCTCGCGGCGTACCAGGCCCGCGTTCTCCATGCGGGTGATCTGGTGCGAGAGCCGGCTCTTGGACTGCAGCGTCGCCGCGGCCAGGTCGCTCATCCGCATCCGGAGCTCCTCGGCCTCGGAGAGGTTCACGAGGATCTCGTAGTCGTTCATCGTCAGGCCGAAGGGCTGGAGATCCTTCTCCAGCTGGTAGTTGAGCAGCCTGTTGACCTCCAGGTGGGTGCGCCAGGCGCACTGCTCCGCGTCGGTCAGCCATTGCGTGGCCGTGTCGGTCTCCATAAATCGATTCTACCTAAGAAGTTGAAAGGCGAACGAATGTGGGGGTTGTGACGCCTCGCACCCCTGGCGACCGCTGCCGATCGCTATGGGGTCACGCGTTCGACGTCACACTCCGCAGACTACCGCTCACAGCCCGAAGCGACGCTGGAGGTCCCCGAGCTGTCCGGGAAGGCGCGGTGCCGGTGGCTGACCTGCGCCTGCACCGGGTGCGCCGCCCGGGACGCCCGCCTGGTGAGGCACGTCACCCGTCAGCCGCTCGGGCATCAGCGCCTCACTGGACTGCAGCAGGACCGTCCCCGCGCCGACGAACTCGAACTGGTGCTCCTCGCCGGAGACCCCGCCGACGCCCGTCATCGCACGTAGACCGCCGATCACGCCGGTCAGATAGGCATGGTCGTAGTGGTGGCACGGCGACGGGCAGTCGGCCCAGCCCACCAGCGCCTGCGGGTCTACCCGCACGGGCGGTTCCATGAACACCACGGGACCGTTTGAAGCCGCGACGAATTTGCCGGTGCCAATGAGTGTCAGAAAGCCCGGCACAATCGATTGCTTCAGCGCGAGACTTGGCTGAAAAGCGAGCAGATTGCCCGCCCGGATGGTCAGATTGCCGTCATCCAGGTCGTAGGAGTTCACGTCGAAGGCGCGGTCCGCGAGGAGCATCTTGCCGCTGCCCTCCGCCACCACCCAGTCGCTCGCGTGCAGCGGCGAGTGGAACGAGGTGCGCACGAGCCGGTCGAGCCGGCCGTGCCCGATGCCGTTGAACTCCATCCGCCCGTAGTAGGCGATCATCTTCCCCTTCTGCAGGAACCACTGACTGCTCTTGAGTTCCACACAGAAGGTGTACGCGTTGACGTTGTCGTCGACGGGCAACGTCATCGGGTCGAAGACCACAGGGCCACTCACGCCACTCACGCCGGTCACAGCTTCTCCTCCGAGGCCTGGACGTACACCGCGCCGCTCCCGCTCAGCTCCAGCTGGAACGCCTCGCCGCTGCCGCGGCCCACCATGTCCCGCCAGCCGAGCGCCGTGGACAGCTTGTTGCGGACGTCCCCGTGGTGGGCGACGTACGCCTGCGGGTCGACGTGCACGGACCGGCCCGGGGTGATCGGCACCTCGATGACACCGCCGTGCGCCATGACGGCGACGGACCCGTGCCCCTTGAGCGTCGTCGTGAACAGACCCTGTCCGCTGACCTGGCCGCGCACCATGCCCATGACGCCGCCCTGCGAGCCCATGAACATCGTGCCCTGCCGGAGCGTCCCCTCGAAGGCGAGCAGCCGGTCCGCCTCCACGTACAGCGTGTCGCCGGAGAGCGTGATCACCTGCACGTGGTGGCCGCCGTGCCCGAACAGCACGGTTCCGCTGCCCTCGACGGTCATCAGCGGCGTCGCCTCGTTGGCCACGCGCCGCCCGAGCATGGACATCAGGCCGCCCTGCCCGCCCTGCACGTTGGGCGTGAAGGAGACCTCGCCCTTGTAGGCGAGCATCGCGCCGCGCTGGCTGTAGAGCCGCTGCCCCGGCACGACGGTCACCTCGACCATCTTGGAGTTGATCTCCCGGAAGTTCGCCGGCGGCATCACACATCACCCGCGATCGTGTTGCGCTCACTGGGCTGGACGTAGACGAGCCCGTCGCCCTCGAACCGGATCTGGAACGCCTCGCCGCCGCCCTCCCCCAGGAACGTACGGAAGGTGACGCCGGACTGGAACGACTGGTTGAGGTTGCCCTGGTGCGCGATGTACGCGCCCGGGTCGACGGTCAGCGGGTAGTCGCGGCTGACCCGGAGCACCACGGCCGGGCCGTCACTCATGATCGCCGCCTGGCCGTGCCCCTCGACGGTGGTCGTGAAGAGCCCGTTGCCCTGCGAGGCGCCGCGCATCCCCGTGAAGCTGGTGCCGGTGCGCAGCCCCGCGTCCGTGCACAGCAGGTTGCTCGACTCCACGAAGAGCTTGTCGCCGCGCAGCTCCACAAGATTTATCTCGCTCGCCCGGTCGGCGAACCAGCAGGTGCCCTGCCCCTTCACCTCCATCACCACCATCTGCTCACCGGTGATGCGGCGCGTCACCATCCCGCGGATCCCCTCACCGCCACCGGTCAGTTTCTTGAACGTCATCCGGCCGTCGTACGCGACCATCGACCCGTTCTTCGCCTTGACGCTGTCGCCCGTCATGTCGACGGCGAGCATCTTGCTGCCCTGCAGCCGGAACGTTGCCACGGGTCGAAGGTAACCGGGCCGGGGAGCCCGCCGACAGGGCCCGAGGCGCGCGATGCCACAATGAGGAACGCTTGTGCGTCCTTTCACAAGATCGACGCGCACGCCGCACCGCCCGTACCACCACCCGCCCGTCGCTCCCGCTTCTCACGCCGAAGGTGCCCCGTGGACATCAAGACCGCCTCAGCCCTCCGCCGCCTCCGCCTCGTCTCCGCGCCGGAGGCCGTCTCCTTCCTCCTGCTCATCGTCTGCTCGGTGCTCAAGCGCACGACCGACTTCAACGCGGTGCCGGTGATGGGCATGGTGCACGGCATCCTCTTCGTGCTCTACGTGCTCTTCTGGCTGGACGCCTGGAACCGTACGAAGTGGAGCTTCGGCCGCGCGGCCCTCTACTTCGTCCTCTCCGTCCTGCCGACCGGCGGCTTCTTCGCCGAGCGCAAGCTGAAGCGCGAGGCCGACGACGCGGTCAGCCAGGTCATCGCCGCCCGGGCCCGCCAGGAAGGGATCGTGAACGCATGATCGTCGCCTTCTCCGTGACCCCGCTCGGGGTCGGCGAGGACGTGGGGGAGTACGTGGCCGACGCGGTCCGCGTCGTCCGCGAGTCCGGCCTGCCGAACCGCACCGACGCGATGTTCACCTCCGTCGAGGGCGAGTGGGACGAGGTCATGGACGTCGTCAAGCGCGCCGTCGCGGCGGTCGAGGCGCGTGCGCCCCGGGTGTCGGTGGTCATGAAGGCGGACATCCGGCCGGGCGTCACGGACGGAATGACGTCGAAGGTGGCGACCGTCGAGCGCCACCTCGCCGACGGACGCGCCGACGGACGCGCCGACGGTCGCGCCGACGGCTGAGCCGCGTGGGCCGGCCGGGACGGAGCCGACCGGCCAAAGAGCGAGACAGGGCTGACCACCATGTGACCGGCCGGTAAGGTCGGAGACGTGCCGAAGCCGCTCAGTCTTGCCTTCGATCCCATCGCCCGCGCCGACGAACTCTGGAAGCAGCGCTGGGGATCCGTGCCCTCCATGGGCGCCATCACCTCGATCATGCGCGCGCACCAGATCCTGCTCGGCGAGGTCGACGCCGTCGTGAAGCCGTACGGGCTCACGTTCGCGCGCTACGAGGCACTGGTGCTGCTCACCTTCTCCAAGGAGGGTGAGCTGCCCATGTCGAAGATCGGCGAGCGCCTCATGGTGCACCCCACGTCGGTCACCAACACGGTCGACCGCCTGGTGCGCTCCGGCCTCGTCGCCAAGCGCCCCAACCCCAACGACGGCCGCGGCACGCTCGCCACCATCACCGACAAGGGCCGCGAGGTCGTCGAGTCGGCGACGCGCGACCTGATGGCGATGGACTTCGGGCTCGGGGTGTACGACGCCGAGGAGTGCGGGGAGATCTTCGCGATGCTGCGGCCCCTGCGGGTGGCGGCCAACGACTTCGACGAGGAATGAGGCGGCCCCTGCGAGGGGCGGCCAACGACGTCGACGAGGAACGAGGCGGCGGATTCCGCTCCCCGGGCCCGGCTGAAGATCGCGCAAATCGGGCGGTTACGCTCGTCCCATGAAGAAGAGCGTGCTGACCCGCTACCGGATCATGGCCTACGTGACCGGTGTGCTCCTGGTCCTCCTGTGTCTCGGCATGATCGCCAAGTACGCGCTCGGTATGGACGGCGCGGCGGACGCCACGCGCGTCATCGCCATCGCGCACGGCTGGCTGTACGTCATCTACCTGGTCTTCGCCTTCGACCTCGGGTCCAAGGCGAAGTGGCCGGTCGGCAAGCAGCTCTGGGTGCTGATCGCGGGGACGATCCCGACGGCGGCGTTCTTCGTCGAGCGCAAGGTCTCGGCGGAGCTGGAGGCCAAGGTCACGGAGGACGGCGGGAAGCTCGCCAAGGCGTGAGCTTCTTCGTGGCCGCGTGCCGCTGAGTACCACTGAACCGCTCGCACTCGGGAGTGTGAGCGGTTCGCCATCGACATTTACTAGGACGTCCAAGTAAATTGGGTGGCATGGGAAGCATGGACGCTGACGCCATCGCGGAGGGCCGCCGCCGCTGGCAGGCCCGGTACGACTCCGCCCGCAAGCGGGACGCCGACTTCACGACGCTGTCCGGAGACCCCGTCGATCCGGTGTACGGGCCACGGCCCGGGGACACGTACGACGGGTTCGAGCGGATCGGCTGGCCCGGCGAGTACCCCTTCACGCGCGGGCTGCATCCGACCGGCTACCGCGGCCGCACCTGGACCATCCGCCAGTTCGCCGGGTTCGGCAACGCCGAGCAGACCAACGAGCGCTACAAGATGATCCTCGCCGCGGGTGGCGGCGGCCTCTCCGTCGCCTTCGACATGCCGACGCTCATGGGCCGCGACTCCGACGACCCGCGCTCGCTCGGCGAGGTCGGCCACTGCGGCGTCGCGATCGACTCGGCGGCCGACATGGAGGTCCTCTTCAAGGACATCCCGCTCGGCGACGTCACGACGTCCATGACGATCTCGGGGCCCGCCGTCCCCGTCTTCTGCATGTATCTGGTGGCCGCCGAACGCCAGGGCGTCGACCCGGCCGTCCTCAACGGCACGCTCCAGACCGACATCTTCAAGGAGTACATCGCGCAGAAGGAGTGGCTCTTCCAGCCCGAGCCGCATCTGCGCCTCATCGGCGACCTGATGGAGCACTGCGCGGCGTCCATCCCGGCGTACAAGCCGCTGTCGGTCTCCGGCTACCACATCCGCGAGGCGGGCTCGACGGCCGCGCAGGAGCTGGCATACACGTTGGCGGACGGCTTCGGCTACGTGGAACTGGGCCTGTCCCGCGGCCTCGACGTGGACGTCTTCGCCCCCGGCCTCTCTTTCTTCTTCGACGCGCACCTCGACTTCTTCGAGGAGATCGCCAAGTTCCGTGCCGCGCGCCGGATCTGGGCGCGCTGGATGCGCGACGTGTACGGGGCCCAGACGGACAAGGCACAGTGGCTGCGCTTCCACACCCAGACGGCGGGCGTCTCGCTGACGGCGCAGCAGCCCTACAACAACGTGGTGCGTACGGCGGTTGAAGCTTTGGCGGCAGTCCTCGGCGGGACGAACAGCCTCCACACCAACGCCCTCGACGAGACCCTCGCGCTGCCGAGCGAGCAGGCCGCCGAGATCGCGCTCCGCACCCAGCAGGTGCTGATGGAGGAGACCGGCGTCGCCAACGTCGCCGACCCGCTCGGCGGTGCCTGGTACGTCGAGCAGCTCACCGACCGCATCGAGGCCGACGCCGAGAAGATCTTCGACCAGATCAAGGAACGCGGCCTGCGCGCCCACCCCGACGGGCGGCACCCCATCGGCCCCATGACCTCCGGCATCCTGCGCGGCATCGAGGACGGCTGGTTCACGGGTGAGATCGCCGAGTCGGCGTTCCAGTACCAGCAGGCCCTGGAGAAGGGCGACAAGCGGGTCGTGGGCGTGAACGTGGCGCACGGTTCCGTCACCGGGGACCTGGAAATCCTGCGGGTCAGCCACGAGGTGGAGCGGGACCAGGTCCGCGTGCTCGGGGAGCGGAAGGCGGCGCGGGACGAGTCGGTCGTCCGGGCCGCGCTCGACCGGATGCTGGCCGCCGCCCGCGACGAGTCCAACATGATCGCGCCGATGCTCGATGCGGTGCGGGCGGAGGCGACGCTCGGGGAGATCTGTGGGGTGCTCAGGGATGAGTGGGGGGTGTACACGGAGCCGGCCGGTTTCTGACCGGGACGAGGTCCCGGGCGCCCGCCTGTGGACGCTGCTGCCGGGTGCGGGCCCCGTCGTGGCTGGTGGCGGGGTTCCCCGCGCCCCTGGGTGGGTGCCCTCTTGCGTCGCTGTTGGGTGCGAGGCCTGTGGTGGCTGGTCGCGCAGTTCCCCGCGCCCCCTAGGGGGGTGTCCCTTTGGCGTCGTCCTCGGGTGCGCCTTCCGTCGTGGTTGCTCGCGCAGTTCCTCGCGCCCCTGAGATGCGCACTTCGTGCGCCATCTCAGGGCGTGGGCACGGGTGTGCGCCAACCCGGATGCGCGTCTGGGAGTGCGCCATCGCAGGGCGCCCCAAGGGGGAAGGCGCGGCGTAGCCGCAAGCCTTCAGGGGCGCGGGGAACTGCGCGACCAGCCACGGCACCACCCGCGCTTCGCAACGCAACCGCGCACATCGGACTGGGCGGCGAACAACCTTGATCGGGTCGCACCGGGCAGGTATCAAGTCTGACCGGCGAAAGGACCACGATGACCAAGCTGGTGTCCCTCCCGGGCTGGGGTGTGACGGACGACCTCAACTGGTTCGCGACCGGCGCCTTCTTCGAGGACGCCGCCGTGTTCATCCTGGACCGCGTCCAGGACCCGCGCCTGACCGAGGAACTGGCCGGCGCGGCGGCCTCGGGACACCTCTTCGTGGCGGACCTCCCCGAACCCACGCGGGCCGAGGTCCTGACGGCGCTCCGCGACGACTTCCCCGCCTATGTGGACAGGGAGATCTACCCGCCTGCCGTGGTCCGCGGCATGGACTACGCGGACGTCTTCGTGGCCCGCGCGAAGTCCTTGGCGGACATGGCCGAACGGAGTCTCGCCCTCCGTACGGCGTCGGGCCGGGGGGCCGCGGAACCCCTCGGCCCGACGGCCCTCAGCGCGCGGGCCCACCCCGGAGCACCGCTCGCGGGCCGCCTCCTGTGGTCGCGGGACGGGAACATCGACTTCCTCCCCGAGGACCGCTCGGCGCCCCTGGCGAGGGCCGGCTCCACCGGCTCCACCTCGATCCTCCTGGGGGCCGTACGGATCGCGGTAGGCGTCACGACAGGGCAACTGCTGTACGTACGAGGCCACGCGCCCCGCCCGACCTGGCTCCCCGCGAGCCTTCCCGCGCCGCTCGCGGAGCCGGGAACCGTCCACGTAACGCCCGACAGACCCTTCCTGCCCGGCGTGCCGTTCACGCTGGAGCCCGGCGAGGACTGGAAGGTCGAGCACGACGAACGGTCCGGTCGGCTGCGCGTCGCGGTGACGTCGGGGCACGAGGCGGCCGGGCAGGGAGAGGCGGTGACGATGATCGCGGCACACACCGGGATCGGGTTGCGCGCGGGGCGCATCTCCTCGGTCTGGTTGCGGACCCGCGTCTGACGCTCGTGCGGCTGTCAGCGGTCCGGGGAGCCGGCCGCCGGGTCAGGTCGATGCGACGCCAGGCCGCCGAGCAGCAGGGCCGTGAAGCGGCGGACCCAGTTCGCGTCCACCGGTTCTGCGCTGACCAGCGTCCGGTGCACCACCGCGCCCGCCGCCACGTCGAAGATGAGGTCCGCCGTGGCCGCGGCGGCGGCGGGGTCGGGGGAGGTGGGGAGTTCGCCTCGGCGCTCGGCTCGGGCGCGGCCCTCCAGGACGAGACGTTTCTGCCGGTCCACGATCGAGGTGCGGATGCGTTCGCGGAGGGGTTCGTCGCGGGTGGATTCGGCGACCACCGCCATCAGCGCCGTCTTCGTCTCCGGGCGGTCCAGGATCGCCGCGAACTGGAGGACGACCCCTTCGATGTCGGCGGCCAGGGAACCATTGTCGGGGAGTTCGAGTTCATCGAAGAGGACGGCTACCGCGTCGACCACGAGTTGTTCTGCGCTGCCCAGCGCCGGTAGAGCGTTGTCTTCGCGACACCCGCCCGCGTCGCCACGTCGCCGAGCGTCAGTTTCGACCAGCCCAGGTCGACCAGCGCCGCACGCGTGGCTTCGAGGATCGCCTCGTCCGCCGCGGCTGAGCGCGGCCGGCCGAGTCGACCCGCGCTGGACGGCGGCGTGCGGCTCTGCATGGTCGCGACCATACCGGCCAGTAGGTGGGTTGGCGCGCGTGAGCCAGATCACCCGGGCCCGCCCTCCGCGTCCTGCGTAGGACAGTTACGCTACGAGCCGTAGCGAAAGCTCGATAGTGTGATCTCGCCGCGGCCCGAACTCCGATCTGCACCCGGAGCCGGTCCGGACGAGCGGCAACCACGGATGCCGGGTGGGGACCCGGCATCACAGGCGCCGGGTGGGGACCCGGCGCCGCACCTCAGGAAAAGAAGTACCAGGCCGAGTCCGCTCCGTGTCTCTTCATTGCGTCTCGCAATCCGGCGGGAGGCCACGGAGCGGTACCCGGCCCACAGCGGGCCGCCGAAGGGGGAGAATGCACGCATGCAGCCACGGAACATGTCCATGAGCGGAGTCGTCGATCTCGCCGCGGTGAAGGCGGCCCAGGAGGCCAAGGCCAAGGCGGAGCAGGCGCGCGCCGAAGCCGCCCGGCAGGGCGGCGGCCCCGCCGCCGTGTCGCCGTCCAGCCTCGTCATCGACGTCAATGAGGCGGACTTCGAGCGCGACGTCCTGCAGCGCTCCACCGAGGTGCCCGTCGTCATCGACTTCTGGGCCGAGTGGTGCGAGCCCTGCAAGCAGCTCAGCCCCCTCCTGGAGCGACTCACCGTCGAGTACGGCGGGCGCATCCTCCTCGCGAAGATCGACGTCGACGCGAACCAGATGCTGATGCAGCAGTTCGGCGTGCAGGGCATCCCGGCCGTCTTCGCGGTCGTCGCCGGGCAGGCGCTGCCCCTCTTCCAGGGTGCCGCCCCCGAGGCCCAGATCCGGGGCACCCTCGACCAGCTGATCCAGGTCGCCGAGGAGCGCTTCGGGCTCACGGGCATCGCCGTCGACCCGGGCGCCGAGGGCGCGGCGCCGGTCGCCGAGACGCCCGCCGGTCCGTACGACGCGCTGCTCGAAGCCGCTGTCCAGGCGCTCGACGCGGGCGACCTCGGCGGTGCCATCCAGGCGTACAAGAACGTGCTCTCCGACGACCCCGCCAACACCGAGGCCAAGCTCGGCCTCGGCCAGGCCGAGCTGTTGCAGCGCGTGCAGAACCTCGACCCGCAGGCGGTCCGCAGGGACGCCGCCGAGAAGCCCGGCGACGTGCAGGCGCAGATCGCCGCCGCCGACCTGGACCTCGTGGGCGGACATGTCGAGGATGCTTTCGGCCGACTTGTCGACGCGGTGGCCCGCTCCGCCGGCGACGACCGCACGGCGGCGCGCGTCCGTCTCCTCGAGCTGTTCGAGATCGTCGGTGCCGACGACCCCCGCGTGATCACCGCGCGTACGGCCCTGGCCCGGGTTCTTTTCTGAGCTGACAGCTACGTGCCCTTAAACCCGCGGCATGTGATGCCGAGGTGAAAATTTCGGCCCCAAGGGCCCGCAGCGGCCGCGCTTTACCAAAACTTGGTAAACGCGGCCGCTGTTACTTGGAGTAAGTCGAAGCTCTCCTTCCGTCCGGTTTCGTACCGATATCAATCTGTTTGCCGCCGCTGTGGGCGGCACCCTGCGTTGCTGTCCGATGTCGGGCCGTCGTGGCGCGGTTACTCGTCCGTTACCCATGAGTAACGAACCCCCTTGTGCGAGCGCCGGGAATGCACCACGATCGGGCACGCTCGGTCCACTTCCTCACTTTCCCGACAACCACTCGGGCAGCGAGGGTTCTGGGTCCCCACCGAGCAGGTCGGCGGTGAAGCCTTGGGGAGCGCCGTCGGTCTGGGACAGGGGGGTCTCGGTCGATTTTCGGCTGAGCCTGTCCAGCAGGTTGCGCGTGATGGATCAGGTGCGACCAGTGGTTGTCGCTCGGGGGTGATCGCCGGTGATCAAGGTGCGAATGAGCGCCTCCGACACAGGCGCTCTCCTTCCCGAGGACGTAGCACTTCTCCCATCCCTGCCCGGCTGAGCCTTCGCAGAGGGCGAGTCAGGGCCGGAGATGTACGTCCGAGAAGGAGGAAAAGACAGTCATGAATTCCGTGGCTCGTGGTGGAACAAGATGGAAGCGGTTCGCCGTCGTCATGGTGCCGAGCGTTGCGGCCACCGCGGCGATAGGCGTCGCCCTCGCGCAGGGCGCTCTCGCGGCGTCGTTCAGTGTGTCGGGTCAGTCGTTCAAGGTCAGTGTCGACAAGCTCGAAGCCGACGGCATGATCCAGTACGGCGCCGTCGACGCTGAGAAGAACGGGACCCCTCACCCGGTCTCGGTCTCCGCGTTCAACTCGGCCGACCTCACCAACATGTGCCAGTCCGTGGTGACCCACGTGCCGGTCCTCGGTGACATCACGCTGCAGCTGAAGGCCGGTGGCGGCGGTAAGCCGGCGCACGCCGACAAGATCTACATCGATGTCGCGCAGCTCAAGGCGGACGCCGAGTTCACCAACATCAACATCGGTGTCGGTGCCGGGTCCTCCAGCCTCGGCCCGGGCATGAAGGGCGGCAAGGAGCAGGCCGACCCGAACGGCTTCGCGCAGGAGGCGGAGCACGCCACCCTGAAGGGCGTCGAGCAGACCGCCTGGGCGACGAGCGCCGGCACCTTCAAGCTCAACGGGCTGAACATGAGCCTGAAGAGGGGCAGCGGCAAGGGCATCGAGTGCTTCTAGGCCTCACCGCCTAGCAGCCACGATCACCCGCACCGCATCGCACGGAGGGGCGCGGGGGCATGGCCGGCACCGCTCGGCCGGGGTCCCGCGCCCGTATCCGCACATCACCACCGAACAGAACGCCAGTCCTGAGGAGCTGTACGACATGAGCGCCGAAGCGCAAGCAGGAGCAGGCGACAGGTTCGGCCACGCACGCCGGACGTTCCGCACTTGGCGCGGCCAACGCCCCTTCTGGGCAGGCCTGTTGACCGTGCTCGGCGGCATTCCGATCATGTACTTCCCGTACGCGAACCTCACGCTCGGCTCGATGACGATCCGGATGGCCACCACGGCCGGCGCCGGATCGTTGATCATCGGTGTCCTGCTCGTCGTGCTCGGCCTCACGATGTGGTTCCAGTACCAGTCCCGCGTCTTCGCGGGTGTCGCGGCGATCCTGCTCGCTCTGGTCTCCCTTGTCGTCTCCAACTTCGGCGGATTCGTCATCGGTTTCCTGCTGGCCCTGATAGGCGGCGCCCTCGCCGTCTCCTGGGCCCCGGCGAAGCCGCAGGAGGTGGCACCGGTGGCGGACACCGCCGTTGCCGAGACCGGTGACGCCGACTACGTGCCGCCGGTATCCGGCGCCACCTACCGCGTCGCGGGCGCACACCACGACGAGTCAGGGACGAGCCCGGATGACGGGACGAACGGGAGGCACCGTGCCGGCTGACGAGGTGCACCACGAGGACTCCGCGGGGGAGTCCCGTGCGAGAACCGGGCCGCGGCATGCAGCACCGAGGAAGCATCTTTTCAACAGGTTGCACATGCCCGCGGGCAAAGCGATCGCCATCGCGGCCATGCCCACGGCCGTACTGATGGGGATGGGGCTCACGCCCACGCTGGCGTCCGCCAAGGACAACCCCACCAAGTTCTCGGTGGACGACTACAAGGCATGCGCCGACGCCGTACAGGCGGAGCGCGACGCCAAGGACGGCAAGTCCGAGACGGAGAAGGACAAGGACGGGGCGTCCGCGACTCCGTCACCGTCCGCCTCGGCGTCCACGGGGAAGGACGCCGACAAGGACAGCACCAAGGGCGAGGGGACCAAGGGCGAGGGGACCAAGAGCGAGGGCACGGATCAGGCCGAGCCCACGCCCACCCCCACCGCCGAGAAGCAGAGCAGCGGCAAGAGCACCACGGAGACCGAAAGCAGCCAGGACGACAAGGACAGCAAGGCGGCTCAGGACACCGCCACGCCGTCCCCCTCGCCCTCCGCCTCCGAGACCAAGAACCCGCTCGACCCGCTGGGTCTCGGTGACGCGCTCAAGGACATCTTCACGCCGAAGGACAAGGAGACGGCCACTCCGACTCCGACCCCCTCGGCGTCGGCGTCGGCCTCGGAATCCCCGTCCAAGGACACCAAGGACGACCTCGGCTCCGCCGTCAAGGACACCGTCGAGGGCGTCGGCGACACCGCCAAGGACGCCACCGGCAAGGTCACCGACAAGGCCGGCGACGCGGTCAAGGACACCGAGGACGCCACGGAGAAGGCCGAGGGAGCGGCGGAGTCGGCGACCCCGACCCCTTCCCCGAGCGCCAGCGCCACCGGCATCCCCGAGGACTGCCCGGTCGCCACCGACGCCGAGGGCGCCGACGAGACCACCCCGGTCGCGCTGCCGGACAAGCCGTGGCGGCTGGAGGCCAGCTCGCTGCTGCTCAAGGGCGCGGACTACCAGGGCATCGTCAACGTCCGGATGGCCGACGGCACCGTCAAGCGCGTCATGAAGTACGTCATCTCGAACGGTACGGACATCGGGGACCTGCACCAGATCGCCCCGGGTTCCGGCGGCAAGTCCTCCCACATCCGCTCGGACAAGGGCTCGACGTCCACCATCCGGGGCGGGAAGACGACGATGTACACCGAGGAGCTGTCGGGCAACCTGCTCGGACTGATCCCCGCGACGTTCAACGCCGAAAACCCGCCGCCGATCAACCTGCCGATCCTGTACTTCACGAACGTGAAGGTCACGCAGGCCGCGCAGTTCGGCGGGAACCTGCACATCCCCGGTCTGACGATCTCCATCGAGGACGACTGACCGGCGTACCGACCCGAAGAACCACTCCGGGAGCCGCACACCACCGAGGGCGCCCCCTGTCTCGTACAGGAGGCGCCCTCGGTGCGTGTTCCGTCAGACGGTGCGGCGGCGGGTCAGTCGCGGCCGCCCAGGTGGTGCACGCGCACCATGTTCGTCGTGCCGGGGACGCCGGGGGGCGAACCGGCGGTGATGACGACGGTGTCGCCGTCGTTGAAGCGGTTCAGCTTCACCGTCTCGGTGTCGACCAGCTCGACCATCGCGTCGGTGGTGTCCACGTGCGGGACGACGTAGGACTCGACGCCCCAGCTCAGCGAGAGCTGGTTGCGGGTGTTCTCGTCCGTGGTGAAGGCCAGGATCGGCTGGGCCGCGCGGTAGCGGGACAGACGGCGGGCCGTGTCGCCGGACTGGGTGAAGGCGACCAGCGCCTTGCCGCCCAGGAAGTCGGCGATCTCGGCGGCGGCGCGGGCCACGGCGCCGCCCTGGGTGCGCGGCTTCTTGCCCGGCACGAGCGGCTGGAGGCCCTTGGAGAGCAGCTCCTCCTCGGCCGCCATGACGATCTTGGACATCGTCTTGACGGTCTCGATCGGGTACGCGCCCACGCTGGACTCGGCGGAGAGCATGACCGCGTCGGCGCCGTCCAGGATCGCGTTGGCGACGTCGGACGCCTCCGCGCGCGTGGGGCGCGAGTTGGTGATCATCGACTCCATCATCTGGGTCGCGACGATCACCGGCTTGGCGTTGCGGCGGCACATCTCCACGAGGCGCTTCTGCACCATCGGGACCTTCTCGAGCGGATACTCGACGGCGAGGTCGCCACGGGCCACCATGATCGCGTCGAACGCCGCGACGACGCCCTCCATGTTGGCGACGGCCTGCGGCTTCTCCACCTTGGCGATGACGGGGACCCGGCGGCCCTCCTCGTCCATCACCTTGTGGACGTCCTTGACGTCGTTGGCGTCGCGCACGAAGGACAGGGCGACCATGTCGCAGCCCATCTTCAGGGCGAAGCGCAGGTCCTCGATGTCCTTCTCCGACAGGGCGGGCACGTTGACGGCCGCGCCGGGCAGGTTGATGCCCTTGTGGTCGGAGATGACACCGCCCTCGACGACGATCGTCTTCACGCGCGGGCCGTCGATCTCGACGACGCGCAGCTCGACGTTGCCGTCGTTGATCAGGACCTGGTCGCCCTTGGAGACGTCGCCGGGCAGCCCCTTGTAGGTGGTGCCGCAGATCGACTTGTCGCCGGGCACGTCCTCGGTGGTGATGGTGAACTCGTCACCGCGCACCAGCTCGACGGGGCCCTCGGCGAAGGTCTCCAGACGGATCTTCGGGCCCTGGAGGTCGGCGAGGACGCCCACGGCGCGGCCGGTCTTCGTGGCGGCGGCCCGCACCCGGTCGTACCGACCCTGGTGCTCGGCGTGCGTGCCGTGGCTGAAGTTGAAGCGGGCCACGTTCATACCGGCTTCGATCAGCGAGACGAGCTGCTCTTCGGAGTCGACGGCTGGGCCCAGCGTGCAGACGATTTTGGAACGGCGCATGGAGGCGATCCTATCGGTTTGTTTCGCTACGGAATATTCCGTCTGGCGGAATCTACAAATGGGCGGGCGCGCGCTCAGTCGTTGCCGGGCGCGACCAGTGCGTAGGTCTGCTGCGCGATCTCCAGTTCCTCGTCGGTCGGCACCACGGCCACCGTGACCCGGGCGTACTCGGGCGAGATGATCCGCGCCTCGTCGGAATGTACGGAATTGAGCTCGCCGTCGACCGCGAGGCCCAGCTCCTCAAGACCCGCGACCGCAGCCTCCCGCACCGGCGCCGCGTTCTCACCGACCCCGGCGGTGAACGCGATCGCGTCCACCCGCCCGAGCACCGCGTAGTAGGCCCCGATGTACTTCTTCAGGCGGTGGATGTAGATGTCGAAGGCGAGTTTCGCCTCCTCGTCGCCCGCGTCGACACGGCGCCGGATCTCCCGCATGTCGTTGTCGCCGCACAGACCGACCAGGCCGCTCTTCTTGTTGAGGAGGTCGTCGATCGCGTCCGCGGACATGTTGCCCACCCGCATCAGATGGAAGATGACGGCCGGGTCCACATCGCCTGAACGTGTCCCCATCACCAGACCTTCGAGCGGCGTCAGGCCCATGGACGTGTCCACGCACACCCCGCCGCGTACCGCGGAGGCCGAGGCGCCGTTGCCCAGGTGGAGGACGATGACGTTGACGTCCTCGGGCTCCTTGCCGAGCAGCTCGGCCGTCTTGCGCGAGACGTACGCGTGCGAGGTGCCGTGGAAGCCGTAGCGGCGCACCCGGTGCTCGTCGGCGGTCTTCACGTCGATGGCGTAGCGCGCCGCGGACTCCGGCATCGTCGTGTGGAACGCGGTGTCGAAGACGGCGACCTGCGGCAGGTCGGGGCGGAGCGCCATCGCCGTACGGATGCCCGTGAGGTTCGCCGGGTTGTGCAGCGGCGCCACCGGGATGAGCCGCTCCACCTCCTTGAGCACGGCGTCGTCGATCACGGTCGGCCTGGAGAAGAACAGCCCGCCGTGGACCACGCGGTGCCCGATCGCGGCCAGGTCGGGGGAGTCGAGGCCGAGCCCGTCCCGGGCCAGCTCGTCGGCGACGGCCTTGAGCGCCTCCTCGTGGTCGGCGATGCGCTGCTCCCGCTCCCGCGCCCCACCGCCCTCGCCGGTCAGCGGGGTGTGCTTGAGGCGCGAGGTCTCCTCACCGATCCGCTCGACGAGGCCGGCGGCGAGCTTGCTGCCGTCGCCCATGTCGAGCAGCTGGTACTTCACCGAAGAGGAGCCGGAGTTGAGGACGAGGACTCGGGTCGCAGTCACGGATGAGGATGCCTTTTCGTCGGGTACGTGCGTTCGAAGTAACGGGCGCGGTCAGCCGGTCGGCGTCTGGGACTGGATCGCCGTGATGGCGACCGTGTTCACGATGTCCTGGACGAGCGCGCCGCGCGACAGGTCGTTGACCGGCTTGCGCAGCCCCTGGAGGACCGGACCGACCGCGATGGCGCCGGCCGAGCGCTGCACCGCCTTGTACGTGTTGTTGCCGGTGTTCAGGTCCGGGAAGATCAGCACGCTCGCCTGCCCGGCGACCTCGGACCCGGGCAGCTTGGTGGCGGCCACGGACGGCTCCACGGCGGCGTCGTACTGGATCGGCCCCTCGATCCTCAGGTCGGAGCGGCGCTCGCGGACCAGCTCGGTGGCCTCGCGGACCTTGTCGACGTCGGCGCCGGAGCCGGACGTGCCGGTCGAGTACGACAGCATCGCGATGCGCGGGTCGACGCCGAACTGGGCGGCCGTCACCGCGGACTGCATGGCGATGTCCGCGAGCTGCTGGGCGTCGGGGTCCGGGTTCACGGCGCAGTCACCGTAGACGAGGACCTTGTCGGCCAGGCACATGAAGAAGACCGAGGAGACGATCGCGGCCTCCGGCTTGGTCTTGATGATCTCGAAGGCGGGGCGGATGGTCGCGGCCGTGGAGTGCACGGAGCCCGAGACCATGCCGTCGGCCAGGCCCTCCTGGACCATGAGCGTGCCGAAGTAGTTCACGTCGGCGACCACGTCGTGGGCCAGCTCGACCGTGACGCCCTTGTGGGCGCGCAGCGCCGCGTACGCGGCGCTGAACCGGTCCCGCAGCTCGGAGGTCTGCGGGTCGATGACCTCGGTGTCCGCGAGGTCGATGCCCAGGTCGGCGGCCTTCTTGCGGATCTGCTCGACGGGGCCGAGCAGCGTGAGGTCGCAGACGCCGCGGCGCAGCAGCACGTCGGCGGCGCGCAGCACCCGCTCCTCGGTGCCCTCGGGCAGGACGACGCGGCGCCGCTGCGAACGGGCCTGCTCCAGGAGCTTGTGCTCGAACATCATCGGCGTGAGGCGGTCCGAGGACGGCGCCTGGATGGTCTTGAGCAGCCCGGCCGTGTCGACGTACCGCTCGAAGAGGCCGAGCGCGGTCTCCGCCTTGCGGGGCGTGGCCGCGTTCAACTTGCCCTCCAGGGCGAACAGTTCACCAGCCGTGGGGAAGGAGCCACCGCTCACGGCGACCACCGGGGTGCCCGGCGCCAGCCGGTCGGCGAGCTTGAGGATCTCCTCGCCGGGCCGCTCGTTCAGGGTGAGCAGGACGCCCGCGATCGGCGGCGTCCCGGCGCTGTGCGCGGCGAGCGAGCCGACGACGAGGTCCGCGCGGTCGCCGGGGGTGACGACCATGCAGCCCGGGGTCAGGGCGTTGAGGAAGTTCGGCAGCATGGCGCCGCCGAAGACGAAGTCCAGGGCGTCGCGGGCGAGCCCCGAGTCGTCGCCGAGGAGGACCGTGCCGCCGAGGGCGTGGGTGATCTGGGCGACGGTCGGCGCGGAGAGTGCGGGCTCGTCGGGCAGGACGTAGGTGGAGACCGGGAGGTGACCGGCGAGCTGCTCGTGGATGGCGTCCCGGTCCTCGGCGGCGACCCGGTTGGCGATCATGGCGAGGACGTCGCAGCCCAGGCCGTCGTAGGCGCGGTAGGCGTTGCGGACCTCGGCACACACCGAATCGGCGGTCTGCTTCTTGCCGCCGACGACGGGCAGCACGGAGGCGCCGAACTCGTTCGCCAGGCGCGCGTTCAGCGCCAGCTCGTCCGGAAGCTGCGTGTCGGCGTAGTCCGTACCGAGCACAAGGACGACGTCGTAGTCCCGGGCCACCACGTGGAACCGGTCGACCAGGAGCGAGAGCAGCTCGTCGGTGCCCTGCTCGGCCTGGATCGTGGCGGCCTCGTGGTAGCCGAGGCCGAAGACGGTCGCCGGGTCCTGGGAGAGCCGGTACCGCGCCCGCAGCAGGTCGAAGAGCCGGTCGGGACCGTCGTGGACGAGCGGACGGAAGACGCCCACCCGGTCGACCTGGCGGGTCAGGAGCTCCATGACTCCCAGCTCGACGACCTGGCGGCCGTCGCCCCGGTCGATCCCGGTCACGTACACGCTGCGCGTCACGCGTGCTCTCCGTTCCTGTCGTGACGTTTCCGTCGTCGTCCTGGGGGCCGGCCGTCCGCGGCCAAAAAAATGGCCATATCGAAAGCTGTGCCCTATTGACAATACCTCTGGCGCTGGCTAAGTCGCCCGCCGGACAAAAGCCCTGTACAGCCCCTTGTGCAGCAGGGTTCCCACGCCCCCGCACAGCATGCCGAAGCGCCCCGCCCGGCGGGGGCGAACGCGGCGCCTCGCGGGGCGTGGAAGAATTGCAGTGGCTCACACGTACCGGCAGCGAGCAGGAGACACAGCACGATGCGCATCGGAGTTCTGACCGCAGGCGGCGACTGCCCTGGACTGAACGCAGTGATCCGGTCGGTCGTGCACCGAGCCGTCACGCACTACGGCGACGAGGTGATCGGCTTCGAGGACGGCTACGCGGGCCTGCTCGACGGCCGCGCCCGGCCCCTCGACCTCAACGCGGTCAGCGGCATACTCGCCCGTGGCGGCACCATCCTCGGCTCGTCCCGTCTGGAGCGCGACAAGTTCCGCGCGGCGTGCGAGGACGTCAAGCAGCTCGCCGAGGCCGGCGGCTTCGACGTCCTCATCCCGATCGGCGGCGAGGGCACGCTCACCGCGGCCCGGATGCTCTCCGACGCGGGCCTGCCCGTCGTCGGCGTCCCGAAGACGATCGACAACGACATCTCGTCGACCGACCGCACCTTCGGTTTCGACACGGCGGTCGGCGTCGCCACGGAGGCGATGGACCGTCTGAAGACCACCGCCGAGTCGCACCAGCGCGTCATGGTCGTCGAGGTCATGGGCCGCCACGCGGGCTGGATCGCCCTGGAGTCCGGCATGGCCGGCGGTGCCCACGGCATCTGCCTGCCCGAGCGGCCCTTCGACCCCGCCGACCTGGTCAAGATGGTCGAGGAGCGGTTCGCCCGCGGCAAGAAGTTCGCCGTCATCTGCGTCGCCGAGGGAGCGCATCCCGCCGAGGGGACGATGGACTACGGCAAGGGGGCGATCGACCAGTTCGGGCACGAGCGCTTCCAGGGCATCGGGACGGCGCTCGCCTACGAGCTCGAGTCCCGGCTCGGCAAGGAGGCGCGGCCCGTCATTCTGGGCCACGTCCAGCGCGGTGGTACGCCGACCGCGTATGACCGGGTTCTGGCGACGCGGTTCGGGTGGCATGCGGTGGAGGCCGCCCATCGGGGGGACTTCGGCAAGATGACCTCGTTGCGCGGTACTGACATCACGATGGTGCCGCTCGCTGACGCGGTGACCGAGCTGAAGACTGTGCCCAAGGACCGGATGGACGAGGCGGAGTCGGTCTTCTAGGCGCGGGGTCGCGTCTGCGGGGCGGGCTTTCGTCGCCGGGTGCGCGTCCGTCGTGGCTGGTCGCGCAGTTCCCCGCGCCCCCGGGATGCGCACTTCGTGCGACATCCCTCAGGGCTACCCGTGGCGGACCCTCGACCAGAACTCGTCCAGGATCCGGTCCAGGAAGTTCCTGCCCGCGTCGCCCGACTCGGCGGACGCGCCGCCGCCCCAGCTCAGGGTCGAGGTCATCAGTGCCTGGTACTCCAGGTGCATCTCGTGCAGGACGTCCTCCGCCTCGCGGCGCTGTACCGGCACGAGTCGCGTGAGCGGGCGGACGTACGCCTGCCAGCGGGTGGTGGCCGCGCTGCGGAGGAGGTCCGCGAGCTGGGCGTCCCGGCCGGTGACCGTCGTGAAGGCCCGCGGAGCGAGCCGCAGGGTCGTGGCGAGGGCGCTGGACTGGCGGTCGTTGCCGCGCCACTGGCCCGTCTCCTCCATGCGGAGGTACGCGTGGAGGTCGACATTGACCTCCCGGGCGACGTCCTCGGGGGCGAGCCCGAGCGCGAGCCGGTGTTCGCGCAGGGTGCGCGGCGCGCCGATCAGCTCACCGGGGGAGCACCACAACGCCCCGGCCAGTGCGGTGAGTTCCCCGGCCAGGGGCGTCGCCTCGCCGCGCTCCCAGGCGATGATCGTCTCCGGCGTGATGTGCGCGAGTCCGTAGGACGCGCGCATGCCGTACGCGACATGGCCCGGCGCCATGCCGAGCGCCTCGCGCAGGCGACGGGCGGCAGGGGCGTTGAACGGCGGGGTCGGCTGTTGCGCCGCGGCGGTGTGCACGGGCACAAAGTAGGGGGGAACGGGCCGCTTGGCTACGGTGCGTTCAACATGCGTGACATGTCGTAGGAACGTACAGCTCTGAAGGACGTCACCCCTTGACCGCACCTCCGAGCGCGAAGCCCCCGCCGAACCGCCGTGAGACCAGCACGTACAGCAGGATGACGGGCGTCGAGTAGAGGACGGAGAAGGCCGCGAGCTGGCCGTAGACGACGGTGCCGCGGTTGCCGAAGAAGTCGTTGATGCTGACCGAGGCGGGCATCTGGTCGGGGGAGAGCAGCAGCATGAACGGGACGAAGAAGTTGCCCCACATCATGGCGAAGCAGAAGACGGTGACGACGGCGACGCCGGGCCCCATCAGCGGCAGCACGATCCGCACAAGCGACTGGAAGGTGCCCGCGCCGTCCGTCCACGCCGCCTCCTCCAGCTCCTTGGGGACGCCCTCCATGTAGTTCTTCATCAGCCAGATGGCGAACGGGAGCTGGGAGGCGGTGAAGAAGTAGATCGTGCCCGCCATCGTGTCGATCAGATCGACCTGCACGAACAGCGCGTAGACCGGGACCATGACCGCGGTGATCGGCAGACACGTCGCGAAGAGGATGGTCGTCAGGTACGGGTTGTTGAGGCGCGAGCGGTACCGGGACAGGGGATACGCGGCGAGCGCCGCGCAGACGACCGTCAGGGCGGTCGCGCCGCCGCACAGGATCAGACTGTTCAACAACGGTGTGAAGGTGATGTCCGGCTTCAGGACCGCGTCGAAGTTGTCGAAGGTGGCGTGCGACGGGAACTTCACCTTCAGGTTCGCGTCGGCGTCCAGCGAGGACAGCACCACCCACGCCAGCGGGAGCGCGAAGGCGACGGCGACGAGGAACAGCGTCGCGTCGGCGGTGACCCGGTTGCGGCGGGTACGGCTACGGGCCACTCATGCCTCCGAGCGCAGCAGGCGCATGTAGACCAGGGAGAACAGGGAGCCGACCACGAGCAGGAGGAGGGCGACGGCCGTGCCGTAGCCGATCATGCTCTTCTGGAAGGCCTGCTCGTACATGAACAGCGGCAGCGTCTGACTGTGGTTGCCGGGACCGCCCCTGGTCATGACCCAGATCAGCCCGAAGACGGACAGTGTCTGCAAGGTGTTGAGCATCAGGTTCGTGCCGATGGAGCGGCGGATCATCGGCAGGATGACATGCCACAGCCGCTGCCACGCGTTCGCGCCGTCGACCTCGGCGGCCTCGGTGATCTCCTTGGGGATCTCGGACAGCGCCGCCGAGTAGACGAGCATCGAGAACGCGGTGCCGCGCCACACGTTGGCGAAGGAGACGGCCAGGATCGGCAGCGTGAACAGCCAGTTCTGACCGGGCAGATGGAGCCAGTCGAGGATGGCGTTGAGCGTGCCCTCGCGCCGGAAGAAGGCGTACAGGAGAAAACCGGCGACGACCTCCGGCAGCACCCACGCCGTGATCACCACGGCCCCCGTGACCGTACGGACCGGCTTCGAGGCGCGCTGCATGAGCCCGGCGAGCGCGAGCCCCAGCGTGTTCTGGCCGACGATCGACGACAGGAACGTGAAGACGAGCGTGAGCCGCACCGCGTTCAGGAACGCGTCGTCCTTGAACGCGGCCCGGAAGTTGTCGAACCCGACGAACGACGAACTGGCCTGGCCGGTGAGCTGGAGGTCGGTGAAGGCGATGTACGCGCAGTAGGCGATCGGGCCCGCGAGGAACAGGGCCATGATGATCGTGGCCGGCGCGACGGGCAGGGCGCGCAGGGCGGAGCGGCGACGGATCACGTGACGGTGGACCCCTTCCAGTTACCGGACCACAACCGGCCCACGGCTAGGGCTTGCTGACGACCTTGCCGTCGGCCGCGGTCTTCAGCTCCTCGTCGTACGACGAGGCCGCCTTGTCCACCGAGGCGTCCCCGGTGGTCACCGACTCCATGGCCTCCTGGATCGCCGTGGAGACCTTCGGGTACGCGGGGTACGCCGGCCGGTAATGGGTCGTGGCGACCAGGTCGGTGAAGAACTTGATGCCGGGCTGCGCCTTCACGTACGCCGGTTCGGCGGCGACGTCCTTGCGGACCGCGATGCCCGAGTTGGCGATGTACCAGCGCTGGGCGTTCGCCTTGGTCTGCATCGTCTTGATGAAGTCGAAGGCGAGGTCGGGGTTGCCCGCCTTGCTGGGCACGGCCCAGGTCCAGCCGCCGGACATGGAGACCTTGCCGGGCGCCTGCCCGTTCTGCGTCGGCATGGTGGCGAGCCCCAGCTTCTGCGACCACTCGGGCCACTCGTGCCCGCTGCCCTTCAGCCAGTCCTGGGGCAGCCAGGAGCCGTCGAGGTTGATGCCGAGCTTGCCCTTGGGCAGCATCTCGCCGCGCACGCGGGTCGCCCAGTTCGGGTCGAGCGCGTCGGAGACGTCGGGCCCGAGCTTCTCCTTGAAGACGGTCTCGACGAACCGGAGGCTGTCCTTGAACCCCTCGGACCCGGCGATCCACTTGTTCGAGGAGGTGTCGTACAGCGGATCGCCGCTGCTCGCGCCCGGTGTCCCGTACAGGAGCATCTCGAACCCCTGCATGGTCGCGGCCTCACCGTTGGGCTTGCCGGTGTAGACGTTCAGCGGGACTGCGTCGGGCACCTTCTTCTTGATGGTGCGGGCGGCGTCGAGGACCTCGGCCCAGTTCTTCGGCTGCCAGGGCGTGGCGATGCCGGCCTTGGCGAAGATGGCCTTGTCGTACCAGAGCCCGCGGGTGTCGGTTCCGTCCGGAACGCCGTACGTCTTGCCGTCCTGGGCCTTCGCCGCGGTCTTCGCGGTGCCGATGAACTGGTCCCAGTCGGCCCACTTGGCGAGGTACTGGTCGAGCGGTTTCAGATACCCGCTGGTGATGTCCGAGTTGATGAGGAACGTGTCCTCGTAGACCAGGTCGGGCGCGGTCTTCGGCGACCGGAGCATCTGCTGGAGCTTCGTGTAGTACTCCGCGTCCGGGGCCTTGATCGGCACGAGCTCGACTTTCTTCCCCGGGTGGTCCTTCTCGAACTGCTTCTTCATCGCGGCCAGATAGGTGTCCATGACCTTGATCTGGTTGTCCGTCGACTGCTTGAACGAGACCTTGATCGTGTTCGCGTCGCTGCCGGAGCCGCCGCCGCACGCGGTGAGCGTTCCGGCGGCCAGTAAGGCGGTGGCGACGAGGAGAGGGGCGGTGGGGCGCACAGGCACGACCTCCTACGGAGCTCACGGGCATCGTTGCCGCGCGGGGCTGCCCGGAAACGTAAGGGCGGCTCCGGACCAAGGTCAATGGGCGTGCGCAGGGCCGCCTGAGGCACCTGTGACACGGGGGCCGGGTTGGAAAGTTAGGTAAGCCTAAGCTAACTTAACTCTCGGTTGCTCACCCAACACACTCATCTCTCAGGGAGATTGACGCCGCATGCCTCGCATCACGCCCAGGATCCGCCGCTCCGCCGCCGTCGTCGTGGCCCTCGTCGCCGGTGCCTCGGCGGCGCCCGCCGCCGTCGCCGCCCCGGGGACCGCCGCCGTCGCCGCGCCCGTCACCAAAGGCCTCTACCAGTCGGCGTACTCGGAGCGGAACCACGTCCTGTGGACCGCGTCGGCGGTGGGCCGCCCTCCGGTGACCACCTCCGCCCTCACCAAGGTCGACCCGAAGACCCTCAAGGTGCTCGCGACCTACACGCCGCCGGTCACCGACGAGGCCACGGGCGCGGTCGAGGCGGTCTACGGCGTCGCGGTTGACGACGAGCACAACACGGTCTGGGTGACGAACACCCGCAACAACAGCGTCGCGGTCTACAGCCAGCGCACCGGCGCCCACCTCGCGACCCTCCCGGACGTCGCCCACGCCCGCGAGATAGTCGTCGACGAGAAGCACGACACCGTGTGGGCGAGCGCCTTCGGCGACGGCAGCCTCGTCGCCTTTGACAGCCGTACGTACAAGGAGAAGAAGCGCGTCACCGTGGACGGCGCCGGCCCGACCGGCATCGCCGTCAACGAGCGCACCGGCACGGTCTACGCGGCCGACCTCACCAACGACCAGCTCATCGTGGTGAACCGCAGGTCCGCGACCCCCCGCCTGATCCCGACCGGCGACGGCCCCCTCTCCGTAGCCCTCTCCGCCAACGGCCGCACGGCGTACACGGCCGACAACACGGCGGGCACCGTCTCCGTCGTCGACCTGGAGAAGGGCCTGGTCACGAAGTCCGTCGCGACCGGCGCGGGCGCGCTCTCGGTGGCCACCGACGCCCGCAGCGGCAAGGTCGTCACGGTGAACCGCACGGCCGCCACGGCCACGGTCGTGGACCCGCGCAAGGGAACGGTGACCAAGACGATCACCACGGGCGCCAACCCCAACCACGTCGAGACCGCGAACGGCACGGCCTATGTGGTCGACAAGTCCGGCACGGGCCCGACGGGCGAGGACCAGCTCACCCGCTTCCGCATCGGCTGATCACTTCCAGGTGTAGATCAACTCGGGCCGGCCGACCTGCCCGTACTGCGGACTGCGTACGGCCAGGCCCGAGTCCACCAGATGCTCCAGATACCGCCGGGCGGTGATGCGCGAGGCACCGACGGCCTCGGCGGCACCGGAGGCGGTCATCCCCTCGGGCGCCACCTCACGCAACGCCTGAGTGACCCGCTCAAGGGTGGGGGCGCTGAGCCCCTTGGGCAGAGCGGCGGGCGCGGGCGACCGCAGATTGGCGAGGGCCCGATCGACCTCGGCCTGCCCGGTCGCCTCCCCGCTCGACGTCCGGTACTCGGCGTACCGAAGCAGCCGGTCCCGCAAGGTGGCGAAGGTAAAAGGCTTGAGCACGTACTGCACGACACCGAGCGACACGCCCTCCCGCACCACGGCCAGATCACGCGCCGAGGTGACGGCGATGACATCCGCGTGATGCCCGGCGGCCCGCAAGGACCGGGCGAGCGCGAGCCCATGCCCGTCGGGCAGGTGCAGATCGAGCAGAATCAGCTCGACGGGCGCCCGCTCCAGGGCCCGCCGCGCCTCCGCCGCGCTGTGGACTTTGCCGACGGTGACGAACCCGGGCACCCGGTTGACGTACAGGGCGTGCGCGTCGGCGGCGACAGGATCGTCCTCGACCACGAGCACACTGATCCGCGATTCGGTCATGGCGTGGTGGTCCCGTCCTGAGAAAGAGTGGCAGCGCTCGAATGCAGGGGCAGCCGCACACTGAACTCGGCGCCCCCTTCCCCCGACTGTGCCAGCTCGAGCGTCCCCCCGTTGCGCCGCACGGCCTGCCGTACGAGGGCGAGCCCGAGCCCGCGACCGCCGGGCCCCGCCGGCTTGGTCGACCAGCCCCGCTCGAAGACGGCGTCGGAGTGCTCCGGATCGACGCCGGGCCCACTGTCGGCGACCCGCAACACCAACACATCACCGCTGGCCCGAGCGGTCACGGTGACGCGCGCCCGCAAGGACCCCTGAGCAGCGTCAACGGCGTTGTCGACGAGATTGCCGAGCACGGTGACAAGGTCCCGGGCAGCCAGCGCCTGCGGCAGCACCCCGTCATCGATCCGCGTATCACCGGCGACGACCAGCTCGACGCCCCGCTCATTGGCCTGAGCGGCCTTACCGAGCAGCAGGGCGGCAAGCACGGGCTCACTCACGGCCCCCACCACCTGATCGGTGAGCGCCTGAGCAAGCTCAAGCTCAGCAGTAGCGAAATCAACGGCCTCATCGGCCCGCCCCAGCTCGATCAGCGAGACAACGGTGTGCAACCGATTCGCCGCTTCATGAGCCTGCGACCGAAGAGCCTGCGTGAAGCCCCTCTCGGAATCCAACTCACCCATCACGGACTGGAGTTCGGTGTGATCGCGCAGGGTGACGACAGTGCCGCGCCGATCGCCGCTGGCCACCGGCGAGGTGTTCACGACCACGACCCGGTCGGCGGTCAGATGCACTTCGTCGACCCGGGGTTCGGCGGCGAGAAGCGCTCCGGTGAGCGGAGCAGGAAGCCCGAGCTCGGCAACCCCGAGCCCCACGACCTCTTCGCCGACCCCCAACAACTCCCGGGCCCCGTCATTGATGAGAGCGACCCGCCGCTGCCCGTCGAGCATGACGAGCCCTTCCCGCACGGCATGAAGGGCGGCTTGGTGATAGGCGTGCATCCGGCTCAGCTCACCGGCATTCATCCCATGCGTGTGCCGCCGAAGCCGGGCATTGATGAAGTAGGTCCCGATCCCTCCGAGCACAAGGGCAGCCCCCGCCACACTGGTGACGGCAAGCACCTGCCCCCGCGCCTGTGCGGTTATCTCCTCAATGGTGATCCCGGCACTGACGAGCCCGACGACTTCCCGCCCGGCCCCGTAGACCGGGGTGACGACACGCACGGAGGGCCCGAGAGTCCCCGTATACGTCTCGGGAAACGTCCGCCCCTCCAACGCGGGCCCGATGTGCCCGAGGAACCGCTTCCCGATCTGCGTCTCATCGGGGTGCGTCCACCGAATCCCGCGCGGATCCATGATCGTCACGAAGTCCACCCCAGTGTGCCGCTGCACGTCATCGGCGTAGGGCTGCAGCCGGACGGACGGATCACCGCCCCCCTCGATGGCGGCCCGCACGGACGGCGAGTCGGCGACAGCCCGGGCGGCCGCGGTCGCCTGCCGCTGAGCGGCCCGCTGCGCCTGCCCCCGGTCACTGACGTACGTGAACAAGGCGCACCCCGCGACGACAACAGCGACAAGCACGGCCTGCATCGCGAAGAGCTGGCCGGCGAGGCTACGCGGAAGGGGGAGGCGCATACGGCCAGTGTGCCGGGTCGTATAAGCGCGAACTAAATGAACGGAAGGGTGACGGTCCTCACGGCCTGGGAGATAGTCACCGGGATTCGCAGACCGTGAGCCGCACGGCCTGTGCGTACAAGAACCCTTCCCAACCGTTCCAGTACGCCGACGTCGTCGTCAGGAGGAACCGTGGCCGAGACCGCGCCCGCGACCAAGCCCCCCGCCGCAAAACGGGACCGCACGCACTACCTCTACATAGCCGTGATCGTCGCGGTGCTGCTCGGCATCGCCGTCGGCTTCATCTGGCCCGACTTCGCCAAGGAGCTCAAGCCCCTCGGCACGGGCTTCGTGAACCTGATCAAGATGATGATCTCCCCGATCATCTTCTGCACGATCGTGCTCGGCGTCGGTTCGGTCCGCAAGGCGGCGAGCATCGGCAAGGTAGGCGGCTTGGCCCTCGCCTACTTCATCGTCATGTCGGGCGTCGCCCTGGCCATCGGCCTCCTGGTCGGCAACATCCTGCACCCCGGTGACGGCATGCACCTGACCGAGGCGACGAAGGAGGTCGGCCACACCGCGGCCAAGGACGCGGCGGAGGGCCCGGTCGACTTCATCCTGGGCGTCATCCCGCACACCCTGGTCTCGGCCTTCACGGAGGGCGAGGTCCTCCAGACCCTCCTGGTCGCTCTCCTCGTAGGCTTCGCGCTCCAGGCCATGGGCCGCTCCGGCGAACCGGTCCTGCGCGGCGTCGAGCACATCCAGAAGCTGGTCTTCCGCGTCCTCGGCATGATCATGTGGGCGGCCCCCGTCGGCGCGTTCGGCGCGATGGCGGCGGTCATCGGCGAAACGGGCGTGGACGCCCTGAAGGCCCTGGCCACGATCATGGTCGGCTTCTACGTCACGTGCGCCCTGTTCGTAGGCATCGTCCTGGCCCTGATCCTCCGCTTCGCGGCAGGCTTCAACATCTTCGCCCTCCTGAAGTACCTGGGCCGAGAGTTCCTCCTGATCCTCTCGACCTCGTCCTCCGAGTCGGCGCTGCCCCGCCTGATCGCGAAGATGGAGCACCTGGGCGTGAGCCGCCCGGTGGTCGGCATCACGGTCCCGACCGGCTACTCCTTCAACCTCGACGGCACGATGATCTACCTGACCATGGCGTCCCTCTTCATCGCCGACGCCATGGACCAGCCGATGAGCATCGGCCAGCAGATCGGCCTGCTCCTCTTCATGATGATCGCCTCGAAGGGCGCCGCAGGCGTCTCGGGCTCCGGCATCGCGGTCCTCGCGAGCGGCCTCCAGTCCCACAAGCCGGCCCTGGTGGACGGCGTCGGCCTGATCGTCGGCATCGACCGCTTCATGAGCGAGGCCCGCGCCCTGACGAACTTCGCGGGCAACGCCGTGGCCACCTTGCTGATCGGCACGTGGACGGGCGAGGTGGACCGCGCGAGGGTCCAGCGGGTCCTCGCGGGCGACCTGCCCTTCGACGAGCGCACCCTCCTCGACACGACGGAGGACGACAAGAGCGACACCGAGCCCTCGCCGCCGCGCGCGGACGGGGCGAAGGAGCCGGTCACAGCCTGACCGAGAAGTAGAACTGGCGGGGCCGGGCACAGATGTGCCCGGCCCCGCTTGTACGACCGGCGGTCGATGGCGTAAGGTCCTTCGAGTTGTCACGGAGCCGACCGGCCCCGCCGGCAACACTTCCGCCGCTCAAAGCGGCACCCACACATCAGCATGATCTCCCCCTGGGATTGTTTTCGGCGTGCCCGAATTCAATTCGCCTCGGCCCGATTAGGAACGAGAGCGGGAATCAGCTAATGTCAGGGACGTCGGAACGGCCCAACGGCCCGGAAGGCAAACCCGGTTGACAGGGAATCAGGCCCGAAAGGATCTGATAGAGTCAACACCGCAGGAAGGCCGAAGGCCGGAAAGCGAAAGAAGTACCGAGCAAGACCCCGAGGAAATCGGATCGGAAAGATCTGATAGAGTCGGAAACGCAAGACAGCAAGACCGAAGGGAAGCGCCCGGAGGAAAGCCCGAGAGGGTGAGTACAAAGGAAGCGTCCGTTCCTTGAGAACTCAACAGCGTGCCAAAAGTCAACGCCAGATATGTTGATTACCCCGTCTCCGGCCGTCATCTGATGGTTGGGACGAGGTTCCTTTGAAACAAAACACAGCGAGGACGCTGTGACCGGACGGGACTATTCCTCCCGCCCGGTCCGCTCTCGTGGTGTCACCGGGATATCCCGGAAACATTCACGGAGAGTTTGATCCTGGCTCAGGACGAACGCTGGCGGCGTGCTTAACACATGCAAGTCGAACGATGAACCACTTCGGTGGGGATTAGTGGCGAACGGGTGAGTAACACGTGGGCAATCTGCCCTTCACTCTGGGACAAGCCCTGGAAACGGGGTCTAATACCGGATAACACTTCCGTCCTCCTGGACGGTGGTTAAAAGCTCCGGCGGTGAAGGATGAGCCCGCGGCCTATCAGCTTGTTGGTGAGGTAATGGCTCACCAAGGCGACGACGGGTAGCCGGCCTGAGAGGGCGACCGGCCACACTGGGACTGAGACACGGCCCAGACTCCTACGGGAGGCAGCAGTGGGGAATATTGCACAATGGGCGAAAGCCTGATGCAGCGACGCCGCGTGAGGGATGACGGCCTTCGGGTTGTAAACCTCTTTCAGCAGGGAAGAAGCGAAAGTGACGGTACCTGCAGAAGAAGCGCCGGCTAACTACGTGCCAGCAGCCGCGGTAATACGTAGGGCGCAAGCGTTGTCCGGAATTATTGGGCGTAAAGAGCTCGTAGGCGGCTTGTCACGTCGGTTGTGAAAGCCCGGGGCTTAACCCCGGGTCTGCAGTCGATACGGGCAGGCTAGAGTGTGGTAGGGGAGATCGGAATTCCTGGTGTAGCGGTGAAATGCGCAGATATCAGGAGGAACACCGGTGGCGAAGGCGGATCTCTGGGCCATTACTGACGCTGAGGAGCGAAAGCGTGGGGAGCGAACAGGATTAGATACCCTGGTAGTCCACGCCGTAAACGGTGGGAACTAGGTGTTGGCGACATTCCACGTCGTCGGTGCCGCAGCTAACGCATTAAGTTCCCCGCCTGGGGAGTACGGCCGCAAGGCTAAAACTCAAAGGAATTGACGGGGGCCCGCACAAGCAGCGGAGCATGTGGCTTAATTCGACGCAACGCGAAGAACCTTACCAAGGCTTGACATACACCGGAAAACCCTGGAGACAGGGTCCCCCTTGTGGTCGGTGTACAGGTGGTGCATGGCTGTCGTCAGCTCGTGTCGTGAGATGTTGGGTTAAGTCCCGCAACGAGCGCAACCCTTGTTCTGTGTTGCCAGCATGCCCTTCGGGGTGATGGGGACTCACAGGAGACCGCCGGGGTCAACTCGGAGGAAGGTGGGGACGACGTCAAGTCATCATGCCCCTTATGTCTTGGGCTGCACACGTGCTACAATGGCCGATACAATGAGCTGCGATACCGCAAGGTGGAGCGAATCTCAAAAAGTCGGTCTCAGTTCGGATTGGGGTCTGCAACTCGACCCCATGAAGTTGGAGTTGCTAGTAATCGCAGATCAGCATTGCTGCGGTGAATACGTTCCCGGGCCTTGTACACACCGCCCGTCACGTCACGAAAGTCGGTAACACCCGAAGCCGGTGGCCCAACCCCTTGTGGGAGGGAGCTGTCGAAGGTGGGACTGGCGATTGGGACGAAGTCGTAACAAGGTAGCCGTACCGGAAGGTGCGGCTGGATCACCTCCTTTCTAAGGAGCACTTCTTACTCGGACTTGTCCGGGTCAGGGGCCAGTACATCGGCGCACGTTCGATGCTGGTTGCTCATGGGTGGAACGTTGACTATTCGACCTGGTTGTCGGGTCGGAGGCTGTGAGTACTGCCCCTCGGGGCGTGGAAAGCATGATCTCCGGACGGGACCGGGTCGGGCACGCTGTTGGGTATCTGAGGGTACGGACTTGTTCCTGACCTCAATGCCGGCCCCGGTGAAGATCTGCGTGAGCGGGTTGTGACGGGTGGTTGGTCGTTGTTTGAGAACTGCACAGTGGACGCGAGCATCTGTGGCCAAGTTTTTAAGGGCGCACGGTGGATGCCTTGGCACCAGGAACCGATGAAGGACGTGGGAGGCCACGATAGTCCCCGGGGAGTCGTCAACCAGGCTTTGATCCGGGGGTTTCCGAATGGGGAAACCCGGCAGTCGTCATGGGCTGTCACCCGCTGCTGAACACATAGGCAGTGTGGAGGGAACGCGGGGAAGTGAAACATCTCAGTACCCGCAGGAAGAGAAAACAACCGTGATTCCGGGAGTAGTGGCGAGCGAAACTGGATGAGGCCAAACCTACGACGTGTGAGACCCGGCAGGGGTTGCGTCGTGGGGGTTGTGGGATCTCTCTTCTGTCGTCTGCCGGCGACAGGACGAGTCAGAAACCGTTGATGTAGGCGAAGGACATGCGAAAGGTCCGGCGTAGAGGGTAAGACCCCCGTAGTCGAAACGTCAGCGGCTCGTTTGAGAGACACCCAAGTAGCACGGGGCCCGAGAAATCCCGTGTGAATCTGGCGGGACCACCCGTTAAGCCTAAATATTCCCTGGTGACCGATAGCGGATAGTACCGTGAGGGAATGGTGAAAAGTACCGCGGGAGCGGAGTGAAATAGTACCTGAAACCGTGTGCCTACAAGCCGTGGGAGCGTCGCGCAAGGAACTTGTTCCTTGCGTCGTGACTGCGTGCCTTTTGAAGAATGAGCCTGCGAGTTTGCGGTGTGTTGCGAGGTTAACCCGTGTGGGGAAGCCGTAGCGAAAGCGAGTCCGAATAGGGCGACATAGTAGCGCGCTCAAGACCCGAAGCGGAGTGATCTAGCCATGGGCAGGTTGAAGCGGAGGTAAGACTTCGTGGAGGACCGAACCCACCAGGGTTGAAAACCTGGGGGATGACCTGTGGTTAGGGGTGAAAGGCCAATCAAACTCCGTGATAGCTGGTTCTCCCCGAAATGCATTTAGGTGCAGCGTCGTGTGTTTCTTGCCGGAGGTAGAGCACTGGATAGGCGATGGGCCCTACCGGGTTACTGACCTTAGCCAAACTCCGAATGCCGGTAAGTGAGAGCGCGGCAGTGAGACTGTGGGGGATAAGCTCCATGGTCGAGAGGGAAACAGCCCAGAGCATCGACTAAGGCCCCTAAGCGTACGCTAAGTGGGAAAGGATGTGGAGTCGCACAGACAACCAGGAGGTTGGCTTAGAAGCAGCCACCCTTGAAAGAGTGCGTAATAGCTCACTGGTCTAGTGATTCCGCGCCGACAATGTAGCGGGGCTCAAGCGTACCGCCGAAGTCGTGTCATTGCAGCAATACGCCCAACGGCGGCTGTGATGGGTAGGGGAGCGTCGTGTGCCGGGTGAAGCCGCAGCGGAAGCTAGTGGTGGACGGTTCACGAGTGAGAATGCAGGCATGAGTAGCGATACACACGTGAGAAACGTGTGCGCCGATTGACTAAGGGTTCCTGGGTCAAGCTGATCTGCCCAGGGTAAGTCGGGACCTAAGGCGAGGCCGACAGGCGTAGTCGATGGATAACCGGTTGATATTCCGGTACCCGCTGTGAAGCGTCAAACATCGAATCCAGTGATGCTAAGGCCGTGAAGCCGTTCCGGACCCTTCGGGGAATGGAAAGTGGTGGAGCCGCCGGCCCGATCTGGTAGTAGGTGAGTGATGGGGTGACGCAGGAAGGTAGTCCAGCCCGGGCGGTGGTTGTCCCGGGGTAAGGGTGTAGGACGTGATCCAGGTAAATCCGGTTCACATGAGTCTGAGACCTGATGCCGAGCCGATTGTGGTGAAGTGGATGATCCTATGCTGTCGAGAAAAGCCTCTAGCGAGTTTCATGGCGGCCCGTACCCTAAACCGACTCAGGTGGTCAGGTAGAGAATACCGAGGCGTTCGGGTGAACTATGGTTAAGGAACTCGGCAAAATGCCCCCGTAACTTCGGGAGAAGGGGGGCCATCACCGGTGATGACATTTACTGTCTGAGCTGGGGGTGGCCGCAGAGACCAGCGAGAAGCGACTGTTTACTAAAAACACAGGTCCGTGCGAAGCCGTAAGGCGATGTATACGGACTGACGCCTGCCCGGTGCTGGAACGTTAAGGGGACCGGTTAGTGCACTTTCGGGTGTGCGAAGCTGAGAACTTAAGCGCCAGTAAACGGCGGTGGTAACTATAACCATCCTAAGGTAGCGAAATTCCTTGTCGGGTAAGTTCCGACCTGCACGAATGGCGTAACGACTTCTCGACTGTCTCAACCATAGGCCCGGTGAAATTGCACTACGAGTAAAGATGCTCGTTTCGCGCAGCAGGACGGAAAGACCCCGGGACCTTTACTACAGTTTGATATTGGTGTTCGGTTCGGCTTGTGTAGGATAGGTGGGAGACTGTGAACTCTGGACGCCAGTTCAGGGGGAGTCGTCGTTGAAATACCACTCTGGTCGTGCTGGATGTCTAACCTGGGTCCGTGATCCGGATCAGGGACAGTGTCTGATGGGTAGTTTAACTGGGGCGGTTGCCTCCTAAAGAGTAACGGAGGCGCCCAAAGGTTCCCTCAGCCTGGTTGGTAATCAGGTGTTGAGTGTAAGTGCACAAGGGAGCTTGACTGTGAGACCGACGGGTCGAGCAGGGACGAAAGTCGGGACTAGTGATCCGGCGGTGGCTTGTGGAAGCGCCGTCGCTCAACGGATAAAAGGTACCCCGGGGATAACAGGCTGATCTTCCCCAAGAGTCCATATCGACGGGATGGTTTGGCACCTCGATGTCGGCTCGTCGCATCCTGGGGCTGGAGTCGGTCCCAAGGGTTGGGCTGTTCGCCCATTAAAGCGGTACGCGAGCTGGGTTTAGAACGTCGTGAGACAGTTCGGTCCCTATCCGCTGTGCGCGTAGGAGTCTTGAGAAGGGCTGTCCCTAGTACGAGAGGACCGGGACGGACGAACCTCTGGTGTGCCAGTTGTCCTGCCAAGGGCATGGCTGGTTGGCTACGTTCGGAAAGGATAACCGCTGAAAGCATCTAAGCGGGAAGCCTGCTTCGAGATGAGGACTCCCACCCCCATGAGGGGTTAAGGCTCCCAGTAGACGACTGGGTTGATAGGCCAGATCTGGAAGCCCGGTAACGGGTGGAGGTGACTGGTACTAATAGGCCGAGGGCTTGTCCTCAGTTGCTCGCGTCCACTGTGTTGGTTCTGAAACCACGAACAACCGTCGTAGCCACGGTCACGGCTCCGGTTGACAGTTTCATAGTGTTTCGGTGGTCATAGCGTGAGGGAAACGCCCGGTTACATTCCGAACCCGGAAGCTAAGCCTCACAGCGCCGATGGTACTGCAGGGGGGACCCTGTGGGAGAGTAGGACGCCGCCGAACTATTTGTTAAGGGAAAGCCCCGTGCCGATGGCACGGGGCTTTTCTGCGTTCAGCCGCGTACGAGACGGGAGGGGACGGTCGGGGTATGTGCGCCCGCAGCACGGTTCACGCGGTGGGGGCACCCGAAGCAAGGAACGACGCCATCAAGATGGCGAGGACGCACATACCCCGACCGTCCCCGTACCCACCCACCTGCCGGCGCACTGGCCTTGACGTCAGCGTCAACGTCTACCGTCATAGGCATGCGCATCGGAGAGCTCGCGGCCCGCGCCGGCACGACCACGCGGACGCTCAGGTACTACGAGTCGCGCGGGCTGCTCCCCGCGCGGCGCGGCGGCAACGGCTACCGGACCTACGACGAGGCGGACCTGCGCGCACTGCGGCAGATCCGTACGTTGCAGGACTTCGGGTTCGACCTGGAGGAGACCCGCCCGTTCGTGGAGTGCCTGCGCGCAGGCCACCCCGAGGGCGACTCGTGCCCGGCATCGCTGGCCGTGTACAGGAACAAGCTCACCGAACTGGACGCGCTCATCGACGAGTTGACCGCAGTACGGGCGAAGGTCGGAGCACAGCTGCACCGCGCGGAGCAGGCCGTCGCCGCGCTGGCAGCCGAGGAAGACCCGGCCCCGCGCTGCGAACTCGCCACACAACAGGAAGAGGACTGACCATGCGGGACGTGACGGACGCCGACTTCGACGAGCAGGTGCTCAAGGCGGAGCTACCCGTGCTCGTGGAGTTCACGGCCGAGTGGTGCGGGCCGTGCAGGCAACTGGCCCCGGTGCTGAAGTCGATCGCGGAGGAGGAGAAGGAGCACCTGGACGTCGTGGCGATCGACGTGGACGCCAACCCGGAGACGGCGACGAAGTACAACGTGCTGTCGATGCCGACGCTGATGGTCTTCAAGCAGGGCGAACCGGTCTGGTCCCGAGTAGGAGCCAGGCCCAAGCGCCGCCTGCTGGAGGAATTGTCAGGCACCGTCTGAGAAGAAAACCGAAGTTGGAATCAACCCCTGCCCGGGGTATATTCGGTGTTTCTGTGTGCCCACAGAAAAGGCCCCTCACCGGGGGCCAACTAAACACACCGTACCGGGCAGGGAGCAGTTTTGTCAAGCCGGGAATCCGCCGCATCGCAGAAAGAACTGCAAAAGGAACAGGAATTCATCGACCGGCTCTACGCGCGGGTCGACGCGCTGCGCGGCGCCGCCGCGGACTCGGTCAAGGACGCCTTGACGCCCGTCGGCACAGGTCAGCAGGCCCGCCTGGAGCGCGACCTGCTGCTGGTGGAGCGCTCGGGCCTGCTCGCCGCGCTGAATGCGGTGGACGGTTCGCTCTGTTTCGGCCGCATCGATCTCACGGACGGCATGGCGCACCACATCGGCCGTATCGGAATCAGGGAAGAAGACTCCGACCACACGCCGATTCTGATCGATTGGCGCGCAGGGGTGGCCCGCCCGTTCTATCTGGCGACGGGCCATGTCCCGATGGGATTGCGCAGGCGCCGCCACCTGACGACAGAGGGCCGCACGGTCACGGAGCTGCACGACGAGATCCTCGACCTGGGCGACGACGAGCGCACGGGCTTCGAGGACCCGAGCGGCGACGCGGTACTCCTCGCGGCGCTGAACTCGGCGAGAACCGGCCGCATGGGCGACATCGTGCAGACGATCCAGGCGGAGCAGGACCGGATCATCCGCCACGACCACAGGGGCGTCCTGGTCGTGGAGGGCGGCCCGGGCACGGGCAAGACGGCGGTGGCGCTGCACAGGGCGGCGTTCCTGCTGTACGAGCACAGGGAGCTGCTGGCCAAGCGGGCGGTGCTGATCGTGGGCCCGAACCCGGCGTTCCTCTCCTACATCAGCGAGGTGCTGCCGGCGCTGGGCGAGACGGGCGTCCTCCTCGCGACGGTGGGGGAGCTGTACCCGGGGATCCACGCGACGGCGCAGGACCCCCCGCGGGCGGCGGCGGTGAAGGGCGCGGCGCACATGGCGGAGGCGCTGTCCCTGGCGATCAGGGACCGCCAGCAGCTCCCCGAACCGGGCGCCCCGCTGATCATCCCCCACGACGACGGCGACCTGATCCTGGACTGGGAGATCGCGTACGAGGCGAGGCAGGCGGCCCGCGACACGCTGCTGCCGCACAATCTGGCCCGCCCGCACTTCGCGTTCCGGATCATCGACGCGCTGACGGACCAGCTGGCGGAGCGGATCGGCGCGGACCCGTACGGCGGCCCGAACTTCCTGGGCCCGGACGACCTGGCCCAGCTCGGCAAGGGCGTCGCGGCGAGCCCGGAGGTGCACGCGGCGATCGAGGAGCTGTGGCCGACGCTGACGCCGGAACAGGTCGTGGCGGAGTACTTGGCGGACCCCGTACACCTCACCGATGAGGACGCGGAGGCGCTCCGCAGGGCGGCGACGGGCCCGGCGGACTGGACCCCGGCGGACGTACCGCTGCTCGACGAGGCGGCGGAGCTGCTCGGCCACGACGACTCGGCGGAGCGGGCCGCGGCGGAGGCGGCGCGGCAGGAGAGGATCGCGTACGCGCAGGGCGTGCTTGACCTGTCCCGGGGCTCGGAGACGTACGAGTTCGAGGACGAGGACGAGTCGGAGGTCCTGGCCGCGCACGACATCGTGGACGCGGACCGGGTGGCCGACTGGTACGAGGAGGAGGACCACCGCAGCGCGGCGGAGCGGGCGGCGGCGGACCGGACGTGGGCGTTCGGCCACATCATCGTGGACGAGGCGCAGGAGCTGTCGCCGATGGCGTGGCGCCTCCTGATGCGGCGGTCACCGACGCGTTCGATGACGTTGGTGGGCGACCCGGCGCAGACGGCGGAGGAAGCCGGCGTCGGAGCGTGGGACGACATCCTCGCGCCGTACGTGGAGGACCGCTTCGAGCACACACGACTCGGGGTCAACTACCGGACGCCGTCCGAGATCATGGACGTAGCGGCGGCGGTGCTGCGCGAGGCGCACCCGGAGTTCGAGCCCCCGTCCTCGGTCCGGTCGACGGGTGCAGAACCCTGGAGGCGCGCGGTGACAGGAGACATCGCACAGGCAGTGGCGGAGATCGCGACGGCGGAGACCCCCGAGGAAGGACGCTTGGCGGTGATCGCGCCGCGCCACCTCCGCGAGGCGCTGGCCGCGCGGTTGCCCGGTATCTCGGCGGACGCCGCACCGGACCTGACCCGGCACCTGGTGCTGCTCGATCCGCGTCAGGCGAAGGGGCTGGAGTTCGACCGGGTGATCGTCGTCGAACCCGGCGAGTTCGGGTTGAGCGACCTGTACGTGGCGCTGACCCGTGCGACGCAGACCCTCGGTGTCGTGCACGCGAAGGAGCTGCCTCCGGCGCTCCAGCAACTCGCCGTAGGCGCATAGGAGGCAGGGCGGGGAACCGCGCCACCGTGGCTGGTCGCGCAGTTCCCCGCGCCCCTGGCGGGGCTATGGCCGCAGCCACACCGTAGCCAGCGGAGGCAGTGTCAGCCTGATGCTCGCGGGGCGGCCGTGCGCGCCCACGTCATCGGGCTTGACCGGCTCCGGATTGCCCACGCCCCCACCCCCGTACCGCGCTCCGTCCGTGTTCAGTACTTCATGCCAGGCGGGCACGTCCCCCGGCACCCCGAGCCGGTACTCGTGCCGTACCACGGGCGAGAAGTTGGAGACGGCAAGCAAGGGGCTCCCGTCGGCGGCGTACCGCAGAAATGCGAACACATTGTCCTCGACGGCGTCCCCGGCGACCCATGCGAACCCGGCAGGATCGGTGTCCCGCTCCCACAACGCGGCCGTCTCGCGATACGCGGCGTTGAGATCACGGGTCAGATCCCGCACCCCGCGATGATCGGCCTCAGCGCCGTACGCCGGGTCGAGGAGCCACCAGTCGGGCCCGCTGGCTTCGGACCACTCGGCGCCCTGGGCGAACTCCTGACCCATAAACAGGAGCTGCTTGCCGGGGTGGGCCCACATGAAGCCCAGATAGGCCCGATGGGTGGCGCGCTGCTGCCACCAGTCACCGGGCATCTTGCTGACGAGAGACCGTTTCCCGTGCACGACCTCGTCGTGGGAGATGGGAAGCACGTAGTTCTCGCTGTAGGCGTAGACCATCGAGAAGGTCATCTCGTGATGGTGGTACTTACGATGCACGGGCTCATGGGCGAGGTAATCCAGCGAGTCGTGCATCCACCCCATGTTCCACTTCAGCCCGAACCCGAGCCCGCCGAAGCCGCCAGGACCGACGTGATGGGTCGCGCGGGTCACCCCGTCCCAGGCGGTGGACTCCTCGGCGATGGTGACGACACCGGGCACGCGCCGGTACAGGGTGGCGTTCATCTCCTGGAGGAAGGAGACGGCGTCAAGGTTCTCTCGCCCTCCATGCTGGTTGGGCGTCCACTGCCCGTCCTCACGCGAGTAGTCCAGATACAGCATGGAGGCGACGGCATCGACGCGAAGCCCGTCGATGTGGAACTCCTCGCACCAGTACAGCGCGTTCGCCACCAGAAAGTTCCGCACCTCCTTGCGCCCGTAGTCGAACTCCAACGTGCCCCAGTCCGGGTGCGCGGCCCGCAGCGGATCCTCGTGCTCGTACAGCGGGCGTCCGTCGAACTCGGCGAGCGCCCAGTCGTCGCGCGGGAAGTGCGCGGGCACCCAGTCCATGAGGACGCCGATGCCGGCCTGGTGCAGGGCGTCGACGAGGAACTTGAAGTCGTCGGGGGTGCCGAGCCGGGCGGTGGGCGCGTAGAACCCGGTGACCTGGTACCCCCAGGACCCGCCGAAGGGATGCTCGGCGACGGGCATCAGCTCGACGTGCGTGAACCCCAGATCGGCCACGTACCGCGGCAGCTGCTCAGCGAGTTGCCGATACGTGAGGCCGGGCCGCCACGACGGCAGATGGATCTCGTACACCGAGAACGGCGCCTGGTGCGCGGGACGCTCACCCCGCGCCCGCAGCCACTCGTCGTCGTGCCACACATGATGCGAGGCGTGCACGACGGACGAGTTGGCCGGAGGCGTCTCCGTACGGGTGGCGAGCGGATCGGCGCGCTGGGTCTTGCTGCCGTCGGGCCGGGTGATCTCGTACTTGTAGAGCTCGCCCTCGCCGATGTCGGGGACGAACAGCTCCCAGATCCCGGTGGAGCCGAGCGAGCGCATGCTGTGGGCGGCGCCGTCCCAGTAGTTGAAGCCGCCGACGACGCGGACGCCGCGCGCGTTGGGCGCCCAGACCGTGAACCGCGTGCCCTGGATCCCCTGGTGCTCCATGGGGCGGGCGCCGAGCGCCGTCCACAGCTGCTCGTGGCGGCCCTCGCCGATGAGGTGCAGGTCGAGTTCGCCGACGGAGGGCAGCAGGGAGTAGGCGTCCGCGATGCGCTGCACGGTGTCGCCGTAGGTGATCTCGAGCGTGTACGGGGACGAGGCCGGGGACGCGGGGGCGGACCAGGCCGCCTCGGCCGGGAGGAGCGCGGAGAAGAAGCCGTCGCCGTCGTCGTGGAGGTCGGTGCGCAGGCCCTCCGGGGTGGTGACGGTGACCTTCTCGGCGTAGGGGCGCCACGCGCGGAAGACGACGCCGGTGCCGAGGGGGTGGGCGCCCAGGACCGCGTGCGGATCGTGATGGGTGGCCGTGAGAAGGCGCTCGCGGTCACTTGCCGGTACGGCACTGCTCACCGGCGCTGGTGCCTCAGCCGGAGCCGAAGCCGGCGCTGGTGCCTGAGCCGAAGCCGGGGACGGCGTTGGTGCCGATGCTGATGCCGCGGCCGGTGCCGGTACCGATGCCGGTTCCGGGGGCGGGTTTTCGGTCGGGCGGCGGGTCACGGGCGGGGCCTCCTTGGTTGCCGTGGTGCCGTGCTGTGGTCGATGCCGGTCAGACCGGCTCCGCGAGCCGCGCGAGCGCCGCCAGCGGCACGGGCAGCCAGTCGGGGCGGTGCCGGGCCTCGTACAGGGCCTCGTACACCGCCTTGCCCGTCTCGTACGCCCGCAGCAGGACGGGGTCGGTGCGCGGGTCGCGGCCCGCGGCGGACGCGTAGCCCGCGCAGTACGCGGCGCGGCAGGCGTCGGACCACTCGGGGTTCCAGGGGCGGTGCGAGCGGGCGGCGTAGTCGAAGGAGCGGAGCATCCCGGCGACGTCGCGGTGCGGCGGGTGCGGCATACGGCGTTCGGCGAGGGGACGGGACGGTTCGCCCTCGAAGTCGATGAGGCGCCAGAAGCCGGAGGGGTCGCGCAGGCACTGGCCGAGGTGGAGGTCGCCGTGGACGCGCTGGGCCTGCCAGGTGCAGCCCTCGGCGGCGAGGTCGGCGAGCGCCTCGAACGCGGTGCGCAGGCCGGGCAGGTAGGGCAGGAGCGCGGGGACCTGGTGGGCCGTGGCCTCCAGGCGTGCGGTCATCGCCTCGGCGAGCTGTTCCAGGTGGGCGCGGGTGAAGGTGACGGTGGGCAGGGCGCGGGCCAGGGCGGTGTGCACCTCGGCGGTGGCGCGGCCGAGCTCGCGGGCCTCGGCGGTGAAGTCCTCCTGCTCGACGAGGTGCTTGAGGGCGAGGTCGAAGCCGTCGGCCGCGCCCTTGAGGTAGGGCTGGAGCACGCCGAGGGTGGTCTCGCCGTCGGCGCTCCCGTACCAGGCGACGGGGGCGGGCACGCGGTCGCAGCCCTCGCGGGCCAGGGCGAGGGGGAGTTCGAGGTCGGGGTTGGTGCCGGGCAGGACGCGGCGGAAGACCTTGGCGATGAGCGCGTCGCCGTAGACGACCGAGGAGTTGGACTGTTCGGCGGCGAGCGGGCGCGGGGTGAGGTCGTCGGGTATTCGGCCGTCGGGTGCGCGGTCGAAGCGGAGTGTGCCGAGGGTGCCGGGCAGCCGGAGGCGTTCGAGGAGGACGGTGGTCTGGCGCGGGTCGTGCAGGGCCTCGTACGCGGTGCGGCCCGCGAGCGGGCCGCGGGTGATGTGGCCGATGATCGCGGGCGCGAGGTGGGGAGGGAGGGCGTCGGCGGTGCCGATGAGGAGCTGGTAGCAGTCGCCGGGGCCTTCGCCCGCCGGGGGCTGGTGGGCGCGCAGGAGTAAGTGCAGCAGGGCGTTGTCGGGCCGCAGTTCAGTGACGGAGTCGAGGGTCAGCTCGGTGACCGGGCGTCCTTTCCCCGCGAACCACCGCTGGCGCGGCAGCCACTCCCGCAACAGTGGGTCCAGGGACGTGAGCAGCTCGTCGTGGCCCTGTGCCGGGATGGCGGGCCGGGCTGCGGTTTCCGACATGGCGTCGCGTCCTTCCCCCGGGGGTGCGTCGGGTGGTGCGAGCGGGCCCGGGTGCCGAGATGCTGTTCAGAGGAGCTGCTGCGAGGAAGAGCTGCTGCGGAGAGAAGCTGCTGCGAGGAAAAGCTGCTGCGCGGAAGAGCTGCCCAGAAATGGGGACGTGCCGGGTATGCGTGTAGGAGTGCCCCGGGCGCGGGGAGGAAAACCGGAGGATCCGGCTCTCCTGCCCCGGGCCGCCCGGCCGTGCGGAACTCGGCCGGGCTGGGTTCAGTCCTTGCGCAACCGGTACCAGTAGAAGCCGTGCCCCGCCAGGGTGAGGAGGTAGGGCAGTTCTCCGATGGCCGGGAAGCGGACGCCGCCGATCAGCTCGACCGGGTGCCGCCCGGCGAAGGTCTGCAGGTCGAGCTCGGTGGGCTGGGCGAAGCGCGAGAAGTTGTGCACGCACAGCACCAGGTCGTCCTTGTACTCGCGCAGGAAGGCGAGCACGGCCGGGTTGGAGGACGGCAGTTCGGTGTACGAGCCGAGGCCGAACGCCGGGTTCTGCTTGCGGATCTCGATCATCCGGCGGGTCCAGTGCAGCAGCGACGACGGCGACGACATCGACGCCTCGACGTTGGTGACCTGGTAGCCGTAGACCGGGTCCATGATCGTCGGCAGGGACAGCCGGCCCGGGTCGCAGGAGGAGAAGCCGGCGTTGCGGTCCGGCGTCCACTGCATCGGGGTGCGCACCGCGTCGCGGTCGCCGAGCCAGATGTTGTCGCCCATGCCGATCTCGTCGCCGTAGTAGAGGATCGGCGATCCCGGCAGGGAGAGCAGCAGCGCGGTGAACAGCTCGATCTGGTTGCGGTCGTTGTCGAGCAGGGGAGCCAGCCGCCTGCGAATCCCGATGTTGGCGCGCATCCGCGGATCCTTGGCGTACTCCGCGTACATGTAGTCGCGTTCCTCGTCGGTGACCATCTCCAGGGTCAGCTCGTCGTGGTTGCGCAGGAAGATGCCCCACTGGCAGCCGGACGGGATGGCCGGGGTCTTGGCGAGGATCTCGGAGACCGGGTAGCGGGACTCGCGGCGGACCGCCATGAAGATGCGCGGCATGACCGGGAAGTGGAACGCCATGTGGCACTCGTCGCCGCCGGAGGGGAAGTCGCCGAAGTAGTCGACGACGTCCTCGGGCCACTGGTTCGCCTCGGCGAGGAGGACGACGTCCGGGTACTGGGCGTCGATCTCCTTGCGGACCCGCCGCAGGAACTGGTGCGTCGCCGGGAGGTTCTCGCAGTTCGTCCCCTCCTCCGCGTAGAGGTAGGGCACGGCGTCGAGGCGGAAGCCGTCGATGCCGAGATCGAGCCAGAAGCGCAACGCGGCGAGGATCTCCTCCTGCACGGCCGGGTTCTCGTAGTTGAGGTCCGGCTGGTGGGAGAAGAAGCGGTGCCAGAAGTACTGCTTGCGCACCGGGTCGAAGGTCCAGTTCGACGCTTCCGTGTCGACGAAGATGATCCGGGCGTCCTGGTACTGCTTGTCGTCGTCGGCCCAGACGTAGTAGTCGCCGTAGGGCCCGTCCGGGTCGGTGCGCGACTGCTGGAACCACTCGTGCTGGTCGCTCGTGTGGTTCATGACGAAGTCGATGATGACGCGCATGCCCCGCTGGTGCGCGGCGTCGACGAACTCCACGAAGTCGGCGAGGTCGCCGAACTCGGGGAGGACGGACGTGTAGTCCGACACGTCGTAACCGCCGTCGCGTAACGGCGACTTGAAGAACGGCGGAAGCCAGAGGCAGTCGACGCCCAGCCACTGGAGGTAGTCCAGCTTGGCCGTGATGCCCTTGAGGTCACCGACACCGTCGCCGTTGCTGTCCTGGAAGGAGCGGACCAGCACCTCGTAGAAGACGGCACGTTTGAACCAGTCAGGGTCCCGGTCCTTGGCAGGGGTGTCCTCGAAGGTGTCCGGGACGGGCTCATTCATGATCATGGGGTGGGTGACCCTCCGAATCCCTTTGGCAGAGAATTCATCGCGGCGTGGACGGTCGCAGGACGGTGAAGACGTGCGCGGGCGTACGGCCCGGTTCCAGGCGCACGTAGTTCGACCTGCCCCAGAGATGGGTGGCGCCGGTGAGCTCGTCGTGCACGGTTGTCGCGTCGTGCCAGCCGAGCCCCAGCTGCGGCATGTCCAAGGAAACCGTCGCCTCCTGGGTGTGGTGCGGATCGAGGTTCACGACCACCAGAACCGTGTTCGAGCCGCTGCGTTTGGAGTACACGACCACCTCGTCCTTGTCGGCGTGATGGAAGTGCACATTGCGCAGTCCGCGCAGCGCCGGACTGCGGCGCCGGATGTCGTTCAGCGCGGTGATCAGCGGGGCGATGGTGCGCCCCTCGCGCTGGGCCGACTCCCAGTCCCGCGGCCGCAGTTCGTACTTCTCGGAGTGCAGATACTCCTCGCTACCGGAGCGTAGCGGAGTGTTTTCGCAGAGTTCGTATCCGCTGTAGACGCCCCACGACGGGGAGAGGGTTGCGGCGAGCACGGCACGGAGTTCGAAGGCGGGCCGGCCGCCGTGTTGGAGGAACTCGTGCAGGATGTCCGGGGTGTTGACGAAGAAGTTGGGCCGCATCGCGGCGGCTGATTCGCCTGCCAACTCCTGTACGTACTCCGTGATCTCCGTCTTGGTGTTCCGCCAGGTGAAGTACGTGTACGACTGCTGGAAGCCGATCTCCCCGAGCGTCCGCATCATCGCCGGGCGGGTGAACGCCTCGGCCAGGAAGATCACGTCGGGGTCGGTGCGGCCGATCTCCCCGACCACGTGCTCCCAGAAGACGACCGGTTTCGTATGCGGATTGTCCACGCGGAAAATACGCACCCCGTGCGCCATCCAGTGGCGGAGCACCCGCACCGTCTCCGCGACGATCCCCGGCATGTCGCGGTCGAAGGCGATCGGATAGATGTCCTGGTACTTCTTCGGCGGGTTCTCCGCGTACGCGATCGTGCCGTCGGCCCGGTGGTGGAACCACTCCGGGTGCTTCTCCACCCAGGGGTGGTCGGGTGAGCACTGGAGGGCGAAGTCGAGCGCGATCTCCAGGCCCTCGGCCCTGGCGGCGGCGACGAAGCGGTCGAAGTCGTCGAGCGTGCCGAGGTCGGGGTGGATCGCGTCGTGGCCGCCCTCCGCCGAGCCGATCGCCCAGGGCACGCCGACATCGTGCGGGCCGGGGGAGAGGCTGTTGTTCGGGCCCTTGCGGAACGTCGTGCCGATGGGGTGGACCGGCGGCAGGTAGACGACGTCGAAGCCCATCGCCGCGATGGCCGGCAGTCTGCGGGCCGCTGTGGCGAAAGTGCCGCTGACCGGCGGTCTGCCCGGCTCCACCACCGCGCCCTCCGAGCGCGGGAAGAACTCGTACCAGGCCCCGTACAGGGCCCGCTCGCGCTCGACCAGGAGCGGCAACTCCTCGCTCACCGTCACCAGTTCGCGGAGCGGGTGCGCGGAGAGGACCGCGTCGACGTCCGGGGTGAGGGCGGCGGCGAGCCGGGTGGCGGCGGGCTCGGCCGTGTCGCGGAGCGCCGCGGCCGCCTGCAGAACCGTTTCTCGCAGTGGTTCCGCGAGCTCCGTGGCGGCGCGTTCGTACAGCGTCGCGCCTTCCTCCAGGACGAGTTCGGTGTCGATCCCGGCGGGGACCTTGATCTTCGCCGCGTGGCGCCAGGTCGAGACCGGGTCGCTCCACGCCTCCACCGCGAACGTCCACGCGCCCACCGCGTCCGGCGTGACCTCCGCGCCCCAGCGGTCGGTGCCGGGGGCCAGTTCGCGCATCGGGGTCCAGGGGCCGGGCTCGCCGTCGGGGCCGCGCAGGACCACGTTCGCGGCGACGGCGTCGTGGCCCTCGCGGAAGACGGTGGCCGTGACCTGGAACGTCTCCCCGACGACCGCCTTCGCCGGACGGCGGCCGCGGTCGATCACCGGGCGCACGTCACGGACGGGGATCCGGCCGATGGTGACCTGGACGGGCGGCGGCGCGGGCGCCTTGCGCGGCGCCGGTGCCTTGCGCTGGGCGGGTGTCTTGCGGGCGGCCGGTGCTTTGCGCTGGGCCGGGGTTTTGGCGGCCGGTGTCTTTGCGGCCGGGGTCTTCGGCGCCGGTGGCTTCTTGGCGGCGGTGCCGTCGGTGGCCCCCTTGCTGCGGGTGCGCTGCGCCGGCGGCACGCTCGCGGGGGCCCGGTCCTTGCCGGGTGGCGTCTTGTCTGAGGACGTCGGGATGGGGCGCTGTGCGGGCATGACCGCTCCTGTCCGCGGGGTCGGGGGTTGCGGAGACGACGTTCGGGGAGTGGGCCGTGCGAGGGGAGACACCGCCGCGCCGTCGGCGCGACCGTGCATAAATGCGTGCCGGGGGGAGCCTTCCACACTCTTCGGGCGAACAATCCGGAGCTTTGTTAACTACTCGCGCGTAAGGGAAAAGATGTCGCCGGTCCAGCCCCTCGAGCCGGGACCGACACATGAATTCCCCTTCCCGTTACAGGTAGTTGACCGGCAGAGGCGACGGAGGTCGTGTACGTGCGGACCGATCGATACGAGTACCCCGGTCCCGGCGGCTTGCACGCGCGTCTTCTCCCCGGCCGACCGTGCCGTTGGGCAGCTTTGCGCGCGGTGCCAAGTGCCACAAGTTGTGGATGGGGGCGGAACCGGCCATATCGGTTGCCTTGTCGGTGGCACATGCGAGTGTCTTGTCGGTGGCGCGTGCGAGCCTGAACCCATGTCGATCATCCACCGCACCGAAGTGAAGCCGACCAAGCTCGAACTCCTCACCGGGTGGCTGCCCGCGCAGCCCTGGTACGAGGGGTCCGGCACGCCCGCGCTGACCCGCTCCGGCGGGTTCCGGCTCGACGACCCCGCCGGAGCGGTCGGGATGGAGTTCATGGTGGTCACGGATGTCTCGGGGGCGCGCCCGGTCGCGTACCACGTGCCCATGGCCTACCGTGGCGCGCCGCTGTCCGACGCGTTCGAGGCCGCGCTCATCGGCACCGTGGAGCACGGCGTGCTCGGGCGGAGATGGGTGTACGACGGTGCACGCGACCCGCTGGTGCGCACCCAGTTGGCGGCCCTGCTGAAGGGCGAGGTCCCGGCGCACGCCCAGAGCGTGGACGGCGCGCTCGACCCGACGGTGCACGCCCGGCTCGACCCCGGCGCGCCGGCCTCACCGGAGATCGTCCGGGTACTGGAGCCGGGC
>NZ_JAOCNE010000001.1:311868-357126 GCF_056172735.1 Streptomyces sp. R818 | reverse complement strand
CCCGCCGCCGTCGCCTACTTCTCGCCCGAGTTCGGCATCACGGCCGCGCTGCCGCAGTACTCCGGCGGCCTCGGCATCCTCGCGGGCGACCACCTCAAGGCCGCAAGCGATCTCGGGGGTGCCGCTGATCGGCGTAGGGCTGCTCTACCGGCACGGGTACTTCCGGCAGTCGCTGTCGAGGGACGGCTGGCAGCAGGAGACGTACCCCGTCACCGACCCGAACGAGCTGCCGTTGTCCTTACTCTGCGAGCCCGACGGCAGCCCCACCCACATCGCGCTCGCGCTGCCCGGCGGGCGCCGGCTGCTCGCGCGCGTGTGGCAGGCGCAGGTCGGCCGGGTGCCGCTGCTCCTCCTCGACTCCGACGTGGAGGAGAACGACGCGCACGAGCGCGAGGTGACCGACCGGCTCTACGGGGGCGGCAGCGAGCACCGGCTGCTCCAGGAGATGCTGCTCGGCATCGGCGGCGTACGGGCGGTGCGCGCGTACTGCCGTCTCACCGGGCACCCCGCGCCCGAGGTGTTCCACACCAACGAGGGGCACGCCGGGTTCCTCGGCGTGGAGCGCATCGCCGAACTGAGCGCCGACGGGCTGGACTTCGACGCCGCGATCGAGGCGGTCCGCGCCGGGACCGTCTTCACCACGCACACGCCCGTGCCCGCCGGGATCGACCGCTTCGACCGCGAGCTGGTCGCCCGGCACTTCGGCGGCGCCGCCGAACTTCCCGCGCTCGATGTGAACCGCATCCTCGGCCTCGGCATGGAGACGTACCCGGGCGGCGACCCGAACGTCTTCAACATGGCGGTGATGGGGCTCAGGCTCGCCCAGCGCGCCAACGGCGTCTCCACCCTGCACGGCTCGGTCAGCCGGGGCATGTTCGCGGGTCTGTGGCCCGGGTTCGACCCGGAGGAGGTGCCGATCGCCTCCGTGACGAACGGGGTGCACGCGCCGACCTGGGTCGCGCCCGAGGTCTACCGGCTCGGCGCCCGCCAGATCGGCGAGCGGCGCACCGAGGACGCCCTGTCGGTCGGCGGCTCGGACCGCTGGGACGCGGTCGGCGAGATCCCCGACCGGGACATCTGGGAGCTGCGGCGCGAGCTGCGCGGCCAGCTCGTGGAGGAGGTGCGCACCCGGCTCGCCGCGTCCTGGCGCCAGCGCGGCGCGTCCGGCGCCGAGCTGGGCTGGATCGACTCGGTCCTCGACCCGGACGTCCTCACCATCGGCTTCGCCCGGCGCGTCCCCTCGTACAAGCGGCTCACGCTGATGCTGCGCGACCCCGACCGGCTGATGCGGCTGCTGCTCGACGAGGAGCGGCCCGTGCAGATCGTCGTCGCGGGCAAGGCGCACCCGGCCGACGACAGCGGCAAGCGCCTCGTCCAGGAGCTGGTGCGGTTCACGGACGACCCGCGCGTGCGCCACCGCATCGTGTTCCTGCCCGACTACGGCATGGCGATGGCCCAGAAGCTCTACCCGGGCTGCGACATCTGGCTCAACAACCCGCTGCGGCCGCTGGAGGCGTGCGGCACGTCCGGGATGAAGGCGGCGCTCAACGGCTGCCTCAACCTCTCGGTCCTGGACGGCTGGTGGGACGAATGGTTCGAGCCGGACTTCGGCTGGGCCATCCCCACCGCCGACGGCACGGCCACCGACGAGCACCGCCGCGACGACCTGGAGGCCGCCGCGCTCTACGACCTCCTGGAGCGCCGGGTCGCGCCCCGCTTCTACGAGCGCGGGCCCGAGGGGCTGCCGGACCGCTGGATCGAGATGGTCCGCCAGACCCTGACCCACCTGGGTCCGAAGGTCCTCGCGGGCCGCATGGTCCGCGAGTACGTCGAGAAGCTGTACGCGCCCGCCGCCCGCGCCGACCGGGCGCTCACCCCGGACGCGGCCCGGGAGCTCGCGGCGTGGAAGGCGCGGGTCCGCGCGGCCTGGCCCCGGGTCGCCGTCGACCACGTCGAGGCGGAGACGGCCACGGCGGCGGAGCTGGGCGCGACCCTCTCCCTGCACGTCCGCGTCGCCCTCGGCGACCTCGGCCCCGAGGACGTGGAGGTGCAGGCGGTCGCGGGCCGCGTCGACGCCGAGGACCGCATCGCCGACGCCTACACGGTCCCGCTCAAACCGGTCGCGGGCCCCGACACGGAGAACCGCTGGTCCTACGAGGGCCCCCTCTCCCTGGACCGCACGGGCCCCTACGGCTACACGGTCCGCATCCTCCCGTCCCACCGCCTGCTGGCGTCGGCGGCGGAGGCGGGCCTTGTGGCGGTGCCGTCGGAGGCGGTGGGGGAGGGCGCAGGAGTGCTCATGCGGTGACACGCGACGGCGCCCGGACCGCGCGGGTCCGGGCGCCGTCGCGTGCAGGGCGGGGTTACTTGACGTTCACGGCCGTCCAGGCCGCGGCCACGGCCTTGTACTCGGCCGAGGAGGTGCCGTACAGGGCGCCGGCCGCGCTCAGGGTGGCGGTGCGGGCCTTCGCGTAGTTGGTGGTCGACGTGAAGTACGTCGTCAGGGCCTTGAACCAGATCTTCTCGGCCTTGGCGCGGCCGATGCCGGTGACGGTGGAGCCGTCGGAGGTGGGCGAGTCGTAGGAGACGCCGTTGATGGTCTTCTTTCCGCTGCCCTCGCTGAGCAGGTAGAAGAAGTGGTTGGCGATGCCCGAGGAGTAGTGGACGTCGACGTTGCCGGCGCCGGACTTCCAGGCGTCGAGCGAGGCGCCGTCCTTGCTGGGCTTGTCCATGTAGCGCAGCGGGGTGCCGTCGCCGTTGATGTTGATCTTCTCGCCGATGAGGTAGTCGCCCGGGTCGGACGCGTTGTTGGCGTAGAACTCGACCGAGGTGCCGAAGATGTCGGACGTCGCCTCGTTCAGGCCGCCGGACTCACCGCTGTAGACGAGGCCCGCGGTCGCCGAGGTGACGCCGTGGCTCATCTCGTGCGCGGCCACGTCGAGCGAGGTGAGCGGGTTCTTGTTGCCCGTGCCGTCGCCGTAGGTCATGCAGAAGCAGCTGTCGTCCCAGAACGCGTTGACGTAGGCGTTGCCGTAGTGGACGCGGGAGTAGGCGCCCTTGCCGTCGCCCTTGATGCCGTTGCGGCCCTGCACGTTCTTGTAGTAGTCCCAGGTCACCTGGGCGCCGTAGGCGGCGTCGACGCCGGCGGTCGCGGCGTCGGTGGTCGTGCCGTTGCCCCACACGTCGTCGGCGTCGGTGAACAGGGTGCCCTTGCCGGACGAGCCGTTCTTGAGGTTGTACGTGGAGTGGCCGCCGCGGGTCGCGTCCGTGAGGGAGTAGGTCGAGCCGGACTTGGTGGTGCCGATTGTGACGGTGCCGCTGTAGCGCGACTTGCCGGTGCCGGTCTGGACCGTGTCGAACTCGAAGATCTTCTTGCCGGTCGCCGCGTCGGTGACGACGTGCAGCTTGCTCGGCGTGCCGTCCTCGTGCGTACTGGCGACGACCTTCTCGTACGCGAGTCTCGGCGTGCCGCTCGCGGCCCAGACGACCTTGCGGGCGCCGGACGGGGCGGCCTTGAGGGTGGCGCCGGCGGTGGCCACGTCGAGGGACTTGGCGGTGGCGCGGGTGACGCCCTCGCGGACGCCGGACTTCGACTCGTGGACGACCAGGTCGCCGCCGAGGACGGGCAGCCCGTCGTAGGTCCGCTCGTAGCGGGTGTGGGTGGTGCCGTCGCGGTCCTTGACCACGTCGCGGACGACGAGCTTCTCCTTCGAGCCGAGCTTCAGCTCCTTCGCCGTCTCGGCGGTCTTCGCGCTCGCGTCCTGCACGAGACCGGCGCGGGCCGATGCGCTCAGGGCCAGGGGCGTGGCCGAGGGGGCCGCGGGCTGGGCGGCGGCGCCGGTGGCGGTGAACGTTCCGGCGACCAGGGCGCCGGCGGCGACGGCGGTGGCGAGGGAGAGAGCGGTGCGGCGGGATATGTGGGAGGTCACGAAGAAAGCTCCTTGCAAGCGAAGTGGGGGAGCGAGCTTTGCCGTGCAGATGGTGCGTGTGGTGCATGTGACGCTGTCGGTGCGGGGAAACTCTGGCAGTTGAGAGCTGTACATGTCATGTACGTGATCGCAGGTTGGCCGGAATTCGTTCGTTGAGCGAAAACTGACTCCCGTATTGCGAACAGCATGTGAACGGATTCGCGCGCGGGAAACAAGGAGGAAACGTGAACGGGCGCGCCGTCCCCGGGAGTTGATTCACCGGGGGCGGCGCGCCCAGACCGTGCGGCCCGTTTACGGGAACGTCAGCTTGAACTGGTTGATGTAGCCGGTGTCCGCCGCGCCGAGGTCCTTGACCTGGAGTTTCCAGGTGCCGTTGGCGGTCTCGGTGGAGGCGTTGACCGTGTACGTGGTCTGGATGTTCGGGGTCGGGTCGTACGTCGACGAGTGCAGCCGGTACGCCCTCCCGCTCGGGCCGATCAGGTCGACCTGGAGGTCACCGCTCCACGTGTGCACGATGTCGACGCCGACCTTCAGCGTGGACGGCGCGTTGCCGCTGATGCCGGAGACCGTGAGGGACGAACTGACCGCCGCGCCCGGGTAGTCCGGGATGTTGTAGTTGGCGTCGTTGGTGAACACCTTGCCGGTGCCCGGGTCGCCGCCGCCGGAGCGGGCGCCGACGTTGATCGCCGCGAACGCGTCCTGGACCGCCTTGTACTCGGTGGACGTCGTCCCGTACAGCTCACCGGCGGCCGCGAGGGCACCGGTGCGGGCGCCCGCGTAGTTGGTGGTCGAGGTGAACTTCGTGGTCAGCGCCTTGTACCAGATCAGCGCCGCCTTGTCGCGGCCGATGCCGGTGACGGGCAGGCCGTCGGAGGTCGGGGAGTCGTAGCTCGTCCCGTTGACGACCTTCGCGCCGCTGCCCTCGCTGAGCAGGTAGAAGAAGTGGTTGGCCGGGCCCGACGAGTAGTGCACGTCGACGCTGCCGATACCGGAGTACCAGGAGTCCTTCGACGCGCCGTCCTTGCTGGGCTTGTCCATGTAGCGCAGCGGGGTGCCGTTGCCGTTGATGTTGATCTTCTCGCCGACGAGGTAGTCGCCCGGGTCGGACGTGTTGTTGGCGTAGAACTCGACGGCCGCGGCGAAGATGTCGGAGGTCGCCTCGTTCAGACCGCCGGACTCACCGCTGTAGTTGAGGCCGGCGGTGTTCGAGGTGACGCCGTGCGTCATCTCGTGCGCGGCCACGTCCAGGGAGGTCAGCGGCTTGCTGTTGCCGCTGCCGTCGCCGTAGGTCATGCAGAAGCAGCTGTCGTCCCAGAACGCGTTCACGTAGTTGTTGCCGTAGTGGACCCGGCTGTACGCGCCGACGCCGTTGCCCTTGATGCCGCTGCGGCCGTGCACGTTCTTGTAGTAGTCCCAGGTCAGCGCCGCGCCGTAGTGCGCGTCGGCGGCGGCCGTCTCGGTGTTGCTCGCGCTGCCGTTGCCCCACACGTCGTCCGGGCCCGAGAAGAGGGTGCCGGTCCCCGAGGTGCCGCGGTTCAGGTTGTACGTCTTGTGGTTGCCGCGCGCGGTGTCGGTCAGCGTGTACGACGATCCGGACTGCGCGGTGCCGAGCGTGACGGTCCCGCTGTACTGGGTGTTGCCGGTGCCGTTCTCGATGCCCTGCCACTCGTGCAGCTTCTTGCCGGTCGCCGCGTCGGTGATGACGTGCAGCTCGTTCGGCGTGCCGTCCTCCTGGAGGCCGCCGACGACGGTCTCGTACGCGAGGGTGGGCTGCCCCTTGGCCGCGCCCTGGCCCAGCCAGACGACCTTGCGCGGCGCCCGGTCGGCCTCGGTCTTCTTCGAACCGTCGGCCCTGGCGAGGGTCAGCGCCTGCGACTCGGCCGCGGCCGGCTTCACGTCGGCCGTCGTGTCCACGCCCTTGAGCTGGGCCTTCGACGCCTTCGTGACGCCCTGCTCGGCGCCCGCCTTCGTCTTCTCGACGATCAAATCACCGCCCAGTACGGGCAGTCCCGCGTAGGTGCGCTCGTAGCGGGTGTGGGTCGTACCGTCCTGGTCCTGCAGCACGTCCCGGACGACGAGCTTCTCCTGGGCGCCCAGGCCGAGCTTCTTCGCGGTGTCGGCCTTCGCCTTGGTGGTGTTCGCCGCGCGCAGCAGCTCCGCGCGCTTGGCGGGGGAGAGCTTCGCGGGCAGGGCGCCCGGGTCGGCGCCGCGCGTGGCGTTCGCCGTGATGGCCGTCGCGGCCTGCGCCGTGTCCGCGCCCGCGCCGGCGGAGGCCGGGCCCGACTGGAACGCGACGGCCAGCAGGGCGGTGACGGCACCGACGGCCGCGGCTGCCGTGGCCCGGCGTCTGTGGGAGGTGGAGGAGGTGCTTCTCAACGCTGACTCCTTCTGCGCGGCCGCATGTGGGTGTGCGGCCAGTGAGGACCGGGCGGCGGGTGGCCGGCCGGGCAGAACGCAGTGCAGGCAGTGCGGGGCTAGCGGGCTAGCGGGGCTAGTGGGCTAGCGGTTAACTCGGCCTGGCCGCGATCTTGCTGTGGGGCAGCTGTGCGGTGGCCGAGGGGAAGAGTGGCAGGAGAACGCGGGTGCTGTCAGGAGCGCGTCAACAGGTTGGCCGGAAATGGTTCGGTGCGCGGGGGTGGTTGTTCGATATGCGGGGTGGGTGTGGGGCGCGGGCCCGGCGGGTTCGGGGGTGTGTTCGGGTGGGGCGGGGTCGTGGTGACCCTGGCTGGGATCGGCCTCCCGTGGCCGTAAATCGCCGGTCCGTGACGCACACCAGCCCCGGGGCTCCGCCCCGGCCCCCGCTCCTCAATCGCCGGAGGGGCTTAACACGCCCAGGGGCGCGCGGAACTGCGCGACGAGCCACGACGGCTCCGCACCCGGCGATGGCGCCCGGCCCGGGGCTCCGCCCCGCCCCCGCTCCTCAATCGCCGGAGGGGCTTAACACGCCCAGGGGCGCGGGGAACTGCGCGACCAGCCACGACGGCGCCGCACCCGGCAACGCTGCTCCGTCCCGGACCCCGCTCCTCAGTCGCCGGAGAGGCTATCGACCAGGCTCTCCCGCCACGCCCTGTGCAGCTCCGCGAACTGGCCCGTGCCTGCGATCAGTTCTGACGGGGGGCCGTCCTCCGCCACCCTCCCGTGTTCCATCACCAGGACCCGGTCCGCGATCTCCACCGTGGAGAGGCGGTGGGCGATCACCACCGCGGTGCGGCCGCGCAGGACCGTGTGCATGGCGCGCTGCACCGCGCGTTCGCCGGGGATGTCCAGGGAGCTGGTCGCCTCGTCCAGGATGAGGACCGCCGGGTCCGCGAGGAGCGCCCGCGCGAAGGCGACCAACTGGCGCTGGCCCGCCGAGATGCGGCCGCCGCGCTTGCGCACATCCGTGTCGTAGCCGTCGGGGAGCGCCGTGATGAAGTCGTGGGCGCCGATTGCCTTCGCGGCCTGTTCGATCTCCTCGCGGGTCGCTTCGGGGCGGCCGATCGCGATGTTCTCGGCGACCGTGCCGGAGAACAGGAACGCCTCCTGGGTCACCATGACGACCCCGCGCCGCAGCTCGGCGTGGGAGAGGTCGCGCAGGTCGACGCCGTCGAGGAGGACCCGCCCGTGCGAGGGGTCGTAGAAGCGGGCGAGGAGCTTGGCCAGGGTGGACTTGCCCGCGCCCGTCGAGCCGACCACGGCGACCGTCTGGCCGGCGGGCAGCACGAGGTCGAAGCGGGGGAGCACCTCGCCGCCCGTGCGGTAGCCGAACGAGACGTCGTCGAAGCGCACTTCGCGGCCGGGGCGGCCCTCGCGCGGGGCGGGCAGCGAGCGCGGCGACGCGGGCTCGGGCACCGACGGGGTCTGTTCGAGCAGGCCCGCGATCTTCTTGAGGGACGCGGCGGCCGATTCGTAGGAGTTGAGGAACATCGCCAGTCGGTCGATGGGGTCGTAGAGGCGGCGGATGTAGAGCACCGCCGCCGCCAGGACGCCGAGCGCGAGGGTGCCGCCCGCGACCCGGTAGGCGCCCCACAGGACCATGCCCGCGACCGCCGTGTTGGCGAGGAGGCGGGAGCCCACGACGTAGCGCGCCATCTCCAGGAGGGCCGTGCCGTTGGAGCGTTCGTGGCGGTGGTTGAGGACCGCGAAGTGGTCGTCGTTGGCCTGCTCGCGGCGGAACGCGCGGACCGGGCGGATGCCGTTCATCGTCTCGACGAACTTGACGATGACCGCCGCGATCGCCGAGGACCGCTGCCCGTACGCGCGCGCGGCGCGCCGCCGGTAGCTCTGGATGAGGAAGGACAGCGGGACGAAGGAGAGCGCGGCGACCGCGCCGATGCCGAGGTCGAGCCAGAGCAGCGTCACCGTGATGTACAGCGAGGCGAGCACGACGTTGACCAGCTCTTGCAGGCCCTCGGAGAGCAGTTCGCGCAGGCTCTCGACGTCCGTCGTGGCGCGGGAGATGACGCGGCCCGAGGTGTAGCGGTCGTGGAAGTCGACGCTGAGCGCCTGCGCGTGGCGGAAGATGCGGTCGCGCAGGTCGAGCAGGACGTTCTGGCTGACGCGGGCGGAGAACTGGATGTACGCGTACTGGAACGCGGCCGAGCAGCACGCGGTCAGCAGGAAGCCCGCGCCGACCGCGATCAGCGGCCCGTAGTCGTGGTCCCGGATCGCGGGCACCGCGCGGTCGATGGCGTAGGCGACGAGCAGCGGCCCGGACTGCACGGCCGCCTGCTGGAGCAGCAGCGCGAGGACGGTGAGCCAGACGCCGCGGTGGTGGGGTGACAGGAGCGAGCGCAGCAGACGGCCGGTCGCGCCCTTCGACGTGGGGAGGTCGTCCTGGTCGAAGGGGTCGGTGGCGGAGCGGGGGCGCACCGCCTCGTCCGGCGCGTCCGCCTCGTCCGGCGCGTTCGGCGCGTCCGGCTCGTCGGGGCCGCCCGGTTCCCTCGTCGCTTCGGTGTTCGTGGTCGTCGTCATGCGTGCGCCGTCTCTTCCCTGTCGCCCGCGGTCTCGCCCGACATCAGGTGCCGGTACTCCGCGCTGGTGCGCAGCAGTTCGTGGTGGGTGCCGACCGCGGTGACGCGGCCCTCGGAGAGCAGGGCGACCCGGTCGGCGAGCAGCACCGTGGAGGGGCGGTGCGCGACGACGAGGGCGGTGCTGTCCGCGAGGACCCGCCGCAGCGCCGCCTCGACGGCGGCCTCGGTGTGCACGTCGAGCGCGGACAGCGGGTCGTCCAGGATGAGGAAGCGGGGCTCGCCGACGACCGAGCGGGCGAGCGCGAGCCGCTGCCGCTGGCCGCCGGAGAGGCTCAGTCCCTGCTCGCCGACCTCGGTGTCGATCCCGTCCGGCAGGCGGCGTACGAAGTCGGCCTGGGCGACGCCGAGCGCCCGGTCCACCTGGTCTGCGGTGGCGTCGACGGCGCCCATAAGGACGTTCTCCGCGACCGTCGCGGAGAAGAGGGTCGGCTCCTCGAACGCCATCGAGACCAGGGTGCGCAGCTCCTCGCGCGGGATCGCGGTGATGTCGCGCCCGTCGAGCGTGACGCGGCCCGCCGTGACGTCGTACAGGCGCGGCACCAGCGCGGTCAGCGTCGTCTTGCCGCTGCCGGTCGCGCCGACCAGGGCCATGGTCTCGCCGGAGCGGACGTGCAGGTCGATGTGGCGGAGCGTCGGCTCGGAGTCCTCGGCGGCGTCCGGGTAGCGGAAGGCGACGCCCTCGAACCGCAGCCCGTCCGGGCCCTGTTCGCCGGCCCCGCCCCGGGCGTCCTCGGCGGGGCGCACGCGCGGGTCCTCCTCGGGCTCGTCCATGACCTCGAAGTAGCGGCGGGTCGCCGTCGCCGCCTCCTGGCTCATGGCGAGCAGGAAGCCGATGGACTCGATGGGCCAGCGCAGCGCGAGCGCCGTCGACAGGAACGCGACGAGCGTGCCCGCGGACAGGTCGCCGTCCGCGACCTGCACCGTGCCGATGACGAGGGCCGCGCCGAGCGCCACCTCGGGAAGCAGCGTGATCACGGCGAGGATGCCCGCGAGGAGGCGCGCCTTGACCAGCTCGGTGCCGCGCAGGGTGCGCGAGAGCTCCTTGAAGGCGCGGGCCTGGCTGCGGTGGCGGCCGAACCCCTTGATGATCCGGATGCCGAGCACCGACTCCTCGACGACCGTCGTTAGATCGCCGACCTGGTCCTGGGCGCGGCGCGACGCCTCCGCGTACCCGTGCTCGAACCGGTAGCAGACCGCTATCAGCGGCACGGCCGGGGCGAGCAGGACGAGGCCGAGGCCCCAGTCCTGCGCCACGAGCAGGGCGAGCCCGGCGGCGATCGTCACCCCGTTCACGATCAGGAACGTCAGCGGGAAGGCGAGGAACATCCGCACGACCATGAGGTCCGTCGTGGCGCGCGACAGCAACTGGCCCGACGCCCACCGGTCGTGGAAGGAGACCGGCAGCCGCTGGAGGTGCCGGTACAGGCCGGCGCGCATCGCCGCCTCGACGCCCGCGAGCGGCCGGGCCACCAGCCAGCGCCGCAGCCCGAACAGGAGCGCCTCCGCGACGCCGAGCGCGAGCAGCACGCCCGCGCCGAGCCACACGCCGCCCGGATCGCGGTCGGTGACCGGGCCGTCGACGATCCACTTCAGCACCAGCGGGAACACGAGCCCCAGACAGGACGCCACCACCGCTATCACCGCGGCGCTCGCCCAGCGGGCCCGCACCGGCCTTACGTACGGCCACAGGCGCAGCAAGGTTCGCGCCGCGCCGGGTCGACTTGTCCGGCCTTGATCCGTGGTAGCTGCATCCTTAGTCGCCATCAGGGGTGAGACTACGGTTCGCCACTGACATCGCCCAGTGAGTTTTCGACGCGGCTGGGGCCCGACCACTCCCCTCGCTTCAGCGTCCAGGTTTCGTCGTGACTGGTCGCGCAGTCCCCCGCGCCTTGGAACGCACCCCATGAAGCTGCGGCGAAGCCGCATGCTCCAGGGGCGCGGGGAACTGCGCGAGCAACCACGACGTGACCCGCACCCGCCGACGAACCCCACCCGGCAGACGCCCCGGCGACCCCCAAACCCGGCAGACGCAACGGCTACCCCCGCACCCGCAGCAACACCACCGTCCGCGCCCCCACCCCGATCGTCGCCCCCGCGTCATGCACCACCCCGGGCGCGGAACCCTGCTCCTCCACCCCCGTGTCGACGACCACCTCGTACCCGGCGCCGGCCCACGGCTCCCCGGGCAGGACGAACTCCCCGGCCTCGGCCCCCGCGTGCAGGATCACCAGGAAGCTGTCGTCGAGCACCCGCTCACCCCGCGCGTCCCGGCCGGGGATGTCCCGGCCCGACAGGTACATCCCGAGCGTCGCGGCCGGCGCGAACCAGTCGCCCTCCGTCATCTCCGTACCGCGCGACGTGAACCAGGCCAGGTCCCGCAGCCCGTCCGCCGACCGGGGCCGGCCCGAGAAGAAGGCGCGACGGCGGAGCACCGGATGCGCGTGGCGCAGGGCGATCAGCCGGGAGGTCAGATCGAACAGCGCCCGCCAGCCCGGCTGCTCCAGCAACGACCAGTCGACCCAGCTGATCTCGCTGTCCTGGCAGTACGCGTTGTTGTTGCCGCGCTGGGTGCGCCCGAACTCGTCCCCGGCGACCAGCATCGGCACCCCGGTCGACAGCAGCAGCGTCGTCAGCATGTTGCGCAACTGCCGCCGCCGCAGCGCCCGTACGGACTCCTCCTCGCTCTCCCCCTCCGTCCCGCAGTTCCAGGACCGGTTGTCGTTCGTCCCGTCCCGGTTGCCCTCCCCGTTCGCCTCGTTGTGCTTGCGGTCGTAGCTGACGAGGTCGCGCAGGGTGAAACCGTCGTGCGCGGTGATGAAGTTGACCGAGGCGTAGGGGCGCCGGCCGCCCCACGCGTACAGGTCGCTGGAGCCGGACAGGCGGTACCCGAGGTCCCGGACGTCGGGGAGCGCCCCGCGCCAGAAGTCCCGTACGGCGTTGCGGTAGCGGTCGTTCCACTCGGCCCAGAGCGGGGGGAACGCGCCGACCTGGTAACCGCCGTTGCCGACGTCCCACGGCTCCGCGATCAGCTTGACCCGGCGCAGGACCGGGTCCTGCGCGATGACCGCGAGGAACGGGGAGAGCATGTCGACGTCGTGCATGGAGCGGGCCAGCGCCGCCGCGAGGTCGAAGCGGAAGCCGTCGACGCCCATCTCCGTCACCCAGTACCGCAGGGAGTCGGTGATGAGGCGGAGGACCTGCGGCTGGACGACGTGCAGGGTGTTGCCGCACCCCGTGTAGTCGGCGTAGCGGCGGGCGTCGTCCTGGAGGCGGTAGTAGCCGCGGTTGTCGATCCCCTTGAGGGAGAGCATCGGGCCCATCTCGCCCGCCTCCGCCGTGTGGTTGTAGACCACGTCGAGGATGACCTCGATCCCGGCGTCGTGCAGCGCCCGCACCATCCGCCGGAACTCGCCGACCTGCTGTCCGGCCGTCCCGCTCGCCGCGTACGCCGCGTGCGGCGCGAAGTAGCCGATCGAGTTGTAGCCCCAGTAGTTCTTCATGCCCCTGCGCAACAGGTGGTCCTCGTGCGCGAACTGGTGCACCGGCAGCAGCTCCACCGCCGTCACCCCGAGCCGCGTCAGGTGCTCGATCGCCGCCGGGTGCGCGAGGCCCGCGTACGTGCCGCGCAGCTCCCGCGGTATCCCGGGGTGCTCGCGCGTGAAGCCGCGTACGTGCAGCTCGTAGATGACCGAGTCCGCCCAGGGTGTCTTCGGGCGGCGGTCGTCCTGCCACTCGTCGTCGGGCGCGTCGTCGTGGACCACGACGCCTTTGGGGACGTACGGGGCCGAGTCCCGGTCGTCGCGCACGGTGTCGGCCACGTGCTGCTGCGGCCAGTCGCGGACGTGCCCGTACACCTCGGGCGGCAACCTGAAGTCACCGTCGACGGCGCGCGCGTACGGGTCGAGGAGGAGTTTCGCCGGGTTCCAGCGGGCGCCGGTCCACGGGTCCCAGCGGCCGTGCACCCGGAACCCGTACCGCTGTCCGGGGCGGACGCCGGGGACGAAGCCGTGCCAGACCTCGTCGGTGGACTCGGCGAGCGGGGAGCGCCGCTCGCGTCCTTCGGCGTCGAAGAGGCACAGCTCGACGGATTCGGCGCCGCCCGCCCACAGGGCGAAGTTGGTCCCGGCGACGCCGTCGGGGCCGACCCGGTAGCGGGCGCCGAGGGGGACGGGCGCGCCGGGCCAGACCGGCTCCACGGGGGGAGTGCGCCCGCGCTCCCGCTCCGGGCGGTACGCGGAGGCGCGCACGGGTGGCCCGCCGTTGCCGTTCCGGCCGTTCGGCACACCGGTCCGCACGCCGGTCTGCACTGCCTCCTGCTCGGGTGCGCTCGACACCTGACAGCCTCCCGCGGCTCCATGAAGGATGGGCGGCGGGGCGCCGCCCGGCGTCCCTGCCGCGCATCGCCCCTGATCCCCTCCTGTCTGTTCTGCCCAGAGCACGGGTCGCACTCACGTTTCCCCGGCGGGGTGAGCGTCGTTGGCCCGGCGTGGACACAGCTGTGAGGCGCGCGCGGCGCGCAGGGGCGACACTGGCCGCCGTACTGGCATGGGCGGCACTGGCCGGCGGGCTCGCCGGATGCAAGGCGGGCGCGGTCTTCGGCAAGCCGCGCTCACCCGCGGAGCTGATCCGGGTCACCCCGGACGACCGGGGCAAGGAGGTGAGGACGGACACGCGGCTGATGGTCGAGGTCCCCACGGGCCGCCTCGAGTCGGTGAAGGTCGTCAAGGTGCAGGACGCGCAGGAGGAGCCGGTGCCGGGGCGCATCGAGGCGGGCGGCGCGCTCTGGCGTCCGACGGGGCCCGACGCGGACCGGCTCGCGCTCGCCGCGAAGTACACGGTCGACGCGGTCGCGGTCGACGGCGAAGGACGCCGCGTGGCCCGGCACACGACGTTCACGACGGCCGTGCCCGGCGAGCGCTTCATCGGCTACGTGACACCGGAGAACCGCGCCACGGTGGGCACCGGCATGATCGTGAAGCTGGACTTCAACCGGCGGATCGAGGACCGCGCGGCCGTCGAGCGCGCCGTGCAGGTCACCTCCGTGCCCCCGGTGGAGATCGCCCCGCACTGGTTCGGCCGGACGCGGCTCGACTTCCGGCCCGAGCGGTACTGGCGCCCCGGCACGAAGGTGACCGTCGCCCTCGACCTGCGGGACGTGGAGGCGGCGCCCGGCGCCTACGGCCTGCAGCGCAAGTCGTTCTCGTTCACCGTCGGGCGCAGCCAGGTCAGTCTGGTCGACGCGGCGAAACACACGATGGAGGTCCGCAGGGACGGCCGGCTCCTCGACACCCTGCCGATCACCGCGGGGGCGCCGGGCTCGACCACGTACAACGGCAGGATGGTCGTCAGCGAGATGCTCGACGTGACCCGCATGGACAGCCGCACGGTCGGCTTCGGCGGCGAGTACGACATCCCCGATGTGCCGCACGCGATCCGGCTCACCGACTCCGGCACGTTCCTGCACGGGAACTACTGGTCGGGCGGCGTCTTCGGGTCCAGCAACGTGAGCCACGGCTGTGTCGGTCTGCGCGATGTGAAGGGCGGCGGCGCGCTCACCCCGGCGGGCTGGTTCTTCGACCGCACCCTCATCGGCGACGTCGTCGAGGTGGTGCACAGCGCTGACAAGAAAGTGGCTGCTGACAACGGGCTCGGGGGCTGGAACATGGAATGGCAGGAGTGGAAGGACGGGGCCGCGGCGCGCTGGTAGCCGCGAAGGCGCTGAAAGGGGGTCGGCCGCCCGGGTGTTGGGACTAAACGGTGACATTAGCGGGGATCCGTTTTCCCAGGTCGGGCGGTTAATCTTGCGCAGTGCGCGCGCAGACGCGCAGGAGTGCGGGCCTTGGGACCGAGGCCGTGCGAGGGGAGAGAAACATCTTGAACGGGCGACGACCGATATCGGCGGCTCTGCTGGGGGCGGCACTGCTGCTTGTCACCGCGTGCGGTGGCGGGGGGGATACGGGGAACGAGGGCAAGGGGAAGTCCGACAAGGCCGCCGAGGCGAACAAGGCGTCGCAGGCCGTGGTGACCGTCGCGCCGAAGGACGGCGCCGGTGACGTCGCCACCAGCGGCGCGCTGAAGATAACCGCCGGCAACGGCAGGCTGACCGAGGTGAAGGTCGCCGACTCCAAGGGGAACGCGATAGCCGGGTCCATATCCGGCTCCACCACTTGGACCCCCGCGCACCACCTCGCCGCGTCGACGAAGTACCGGGTGCACGCGGTCGCGAAGGACAAGGACGGTCGCGAGTCGGCCAAGGACACCACCTTCACCACCCTCACCCCGAAGAACACCTTCGTCGGCATGTTCACCCCGGAGGACGGTTCGAAGGTCGGCGTCGGGATGCCGTTCTCGATCCGCTTCACCCGCGGTATCACCCACCCCGAGGACGTCGAGAAGGCCATCACGGTCAAGACGGAGCCCGCCGTCCCGGTCGAGCCGCACTGGTTCGGCAACGACCGCATCGACTTCCGCCCGGAGAAGTACTGGGCCTCGGGCACCAAGGTCACCGTCAAGCTCAACCTCGACGGCGTCGAGGGCCGCCCCGGCGTCTACGGCAAGCAGGTCCGCACGGTGAACTTCACCATCGGCCGCAGCCAGGTCTCCACGGTCGACGCGAAGACGCACATGATGACCGTCAGGCGCGACGGCAAGACCATCAAGAAGGTCCCGGTCACGACCGGCAAGGCGGGCTACGAGACCTGGAACGGCCAGATGGTCATGACCGAGAAGCTCGCGGTGACCCGGATGAACGGCGAGACCGTCGGCTACGGCGGCGAGTACGACATCAAGGACGTCCCGCACGCCATCCGCCTGACCACCTCGGGCACCTTCATCCACGGCAACTACTGGGGCGGCGACGCCTTCGGCAACTACAACGCCAGCCACGGCTGCGTCGGCCTGCGCGACGTGCGCGGCGGCTACGACAGCAAGGTCTCGGCGGCCTGGTTCTTCAACCAGTCGATGATCGGCGACGTGGTCGTGGTCAAGAACACCGGCGACAAGACGGTCGCGCCGGACAACGGGCTCAACGGCTGGAACATGAGCTGGGCGGAGTGGAAGAAGTAGGGGTGGCAGGGCCGCCCTTGTGAACGGCCGCTAACCTGCGGCCATGACCGTACACCTGGAAATCGCCGACGGGGTGGGCACGATCCGCCTCGACCGACCGCCGATGAACGCCCTGGACGTCGCCGTCCAGGACCGCATCAGGGAACTTGCAGCAGAGGCCACGGCCCGCACCGAGGTGCGGGCCGTCGTCGTCCGCGGCAGCGAGAAGGTCTTCGCGGCCGGTGCGGACATCAAGGAGATGCAGGCCATGGACCACGCGGCCATGGTCGGCCGGGCGCGGGGTCTTCAGGACGCGTTCAGCGCGGTGGCCCGCATCCCGAAGCCCGTCGTCGCCGCCGTCACGGGGTACGCGCTCGGCGGCGGCTGCGAGCTGGCGCTCTGCGCCGACTTCCGGATCGCCGCCGACAACGCCAAGCTCGGCCAGCCGGAGATCCTGCTCGGTCTGATCCCGGGCGCGGGCGGCACCCAGCGCCTGGCCCGCCTGATCGGCCCGTCCAAGGCCAAGGACCTGATCTTCACGGGCCGGCAGGTGAAGGCCGACGAGGCGCTGGCCCTCGGCCTCGTGGACCGTGTCGTCCCGGCCGGCGAGGTCTTCTCCGCCGCGCACGCGTGGGCGGCCCGGCTCGCCAAGGGGCCGGCGATCGCGCTGCGCGCGGCCAAGGAATCCATCGACGCGGGTCTGGAGACGGACCTGGAGACCGGGCTCGCCATCGAACGGACCTGGTTCGCAGGGCTGTTCGCCACCGAGGACCGGGCGACCGGTATGCGCAGCTTTGTGGAGGAAGGTCCCGGCAAGGCAAAGTTCGCCTGAGGCGCTCCGGTCAACGCGCGGGAGGGTTCGCGGACTTCGCCCCGTCCCTCGTTGGAGCGCATTATGCGGACCTTAAGAGAAGCATAAGCGCACCCCGCTGGTGACGATCAAGAGCCGGTCGCGCACGATAAGTCATCGCAGGTCGGACGGCGTGTCGTCATCCTTTAAGTGACTCTGGCATATGCCAAAACGGCCCCCGGAATGAGGCATTCCGGGGGGCTTATTCAGCCGGAACGACCCCAAGGCCCCGACTCTGCGGCCATCATGGAGGGCATGGCGGGGCTAGAGGGTGTCGAACATCCGCGGAAGCACGGGAGTGCGACGGCGGCGCGCTGGTCTCCCGCGGTCGAGGACGAATACGCGCTGCGCGCCTTCGAGCTGTTCGGGAACCCGACCGAGGCGGAGGTGCCCCTGCCGTCGCGCCCCGAATCCGCGGCGACCGCCCGCCGCCTCGCCCAGGTCGTGATCCTGCGCCAGTGGGGCCTCTCCCTGAAGATGACCGAGGACGCCGTCCTGCTCGTCTCCGAACTCGTGGGCAACGCGGTGCGGCACACCGGCGCCCGCGTCTTCGGCCTGCGCATGCTGCGCCGCCGCGGCTGGATCCGCGTGGAGGTGCGCGACCCCTCGCGCGGCCTGCCGTGTCTGATGCCGGTGCAGCCGCTGGACGTCTCCGGGCGCGGCCTCTACCTCGTCGACAAGCTCTCCGATCGCTGGGGTGTGGACCTGCTGCCGCGCGGCAAGACCACCTGGTTCGAGATGCGGGTCGCCGACCGCTGAGCCCGCCCCGCCCGTGGACGCACGAAAGCCCCCGTTCTCGCCGTTGTACGGCGCCGCGGGGGCTTTCGTGTGGTGCGCCGCGAACAGTGGGGGGTGTAGTCCGCGGCGTCTGACGACGACCTGGCCCGGGTCAATGGGGGTCGTGTCACCGATCATGACAGATGGGCCGTCGAGGTCCAAATGAATCCATGGTGATGTAAGCCACCGGCCTCGCAAATGAAGAACAAGTACAGCCGGTATCCAGTAATCGTTAAGGCTGTCGGGTCGGTAAGCGGATTTTGTCCGCTATCCCCCTTAAATGGGCGGGGTGACCCACGGAGAACCGCCGGCCCGGCCGCATCCACGCCGCTCGGCCCTGCGCGCCGGCGCCGGGCTCGCGGCCGCCCTCACCGCCGGCTGCGCCGCCGAGCGGCAGCCGCCCGCCCCCGCCCCGGCCCCGCACTCCGCGAGCCCGCGGCCCGCGCGCGCCGCGCCCGCCCCGCGCCGCCTGCCGGGACAGCCCGTCCAGATCGACCACGGGCCGCGCACCGGCGGCCGCGTCGCCCTCACCTTCCACGGGCAGGGCGACCCGGCCATCGCCCGCGCCGTCCTGGCCGAGGCCGAACGGGCCCGTGCCCGCGTCACCGTCCTCGCCGTGGGCACCTGGCTCGACGACCACCCGTCCGTCGCCCGGCGCGTCCTCGACGGCGGCCACGACCTCGGCAACCACACCCTGCACCACCGCACCGTCAACGAGATGTCCGAGGCCGACGCCTACGCCGAGATCACCGGCTGCGCCGACCGCCTGCGCCGCCTCACCGGGTCCGTCGGCACCTGGTTCCGCCCGTCGCGCGCCCAGCGGGCGACCCCGCTCGTCGCCCGCCTCGCCCAGCGCGCGGGCTACCCGCACGTCCTGTCCTACGACGTCGACTCCCTCGACTACACCTCGCCGGGCGCCGCCGCCGTCGTCTCCAACGTCTCCTCCGCCGCGCGCGCCGGATCGGTCGTCAGCCTGCACTTCGGCTACCGGGACACCGTCGCCGCCCTGCCGCCCCTCCTGGACCACCTCGACCGTCGCGGCCTGACCGCGGTGACCTGCACGGAGCTGCTCACGTGAACCTCACCCCGTCCCGAACCCCGAAGACCGGGCGGCGCACCGGCGCGCTGCTCGCCGCCGCGACCGTCGCCCTCGCCGCGCTCGCCGGGTGCGCCGGCCAGGAGAGCGCGGACCGCGCCACCCAGGGCGCGGTCAAGCCCGCCGGACAGCAGCCGCCGGTCAAGTCGGCGGAGCCCGTCGCCTCGGCGTCGCCCACGCGCCAGGCCGAGCGGGGGCTGCCCGGGATGCCGCCCGTGCTGGACCCCAAGGACGTGTACGCGGCGGACCGGGCCGGCAACCTGTCGCCGGTGGTCAAGGACTTCCCCTCCCGGATCTACGTGCCGAACACCGAGTCCGACACCGTCACCGTCATCGACCCCAAGACGTACAAGGTCCTCCGGACGATCCCGGTCGGGCACCAGCCGCAGCACGTCGTCCCGTCCTGGGATCTCAAGACCTTGTGGGTCAACAACAACCGCGGGCACACGCTGACCCCGATCGACCCGAAGACGGGGAAGGCGGGCAAGCCGGTCGACGTGCACGACCCGTACAACCTGTACTTCACGCCCGACGGCAAGTACGCCGTCGTGATGGCCTCGCTCGACCGGCAGCTCGTCTTCCGCGACCCGCACACCATGCAGGTCAAGCACACCGAGCCGGTCAGCTGCTACGGCGTCAACCACGCCGACTTCTCCACCGACGGCCGCTACTTCATCGTGAGCTGCGAGTTCAGCGGCGAACTGCTGAAGGTCGACACGGCCCGGATGAAGGTCGTCGCCCAGCAGAAGCTGCCGTTCCAGGGGGCGATGCCGCAGGACGTCAAGATCTCGCCCGACGGGAAGAAGTTCTACGTCGCCGACATGATGGCCGACGGCATGTGGATCCTGGACGGGAACACCTTCTCCAAGCCGAAGCTCCTGAAGACCGGCAAGGGCACGCACGGCCTCTACGTCAGCCGCGACTCCCGGGAGATGTACGTCTCCAACCGCGGCGAGGGCACCGTCTCCGTCTTCGACTTCGCCCAGGACCGGGTGACCAAGAAGTGGAAGCTCCCGCAGGGCGGCAGCCCCGACATGGGCGGCGTCTCGGCGGACGGCAACACGCTGTGGCTGTCGGGGCGCTACGACTCCGAGGTCTACGCGATCGACACGCGCACCGGCGCCCAGGTCGCGCGTGTCCCCGTCGGCCGGGGCCCGCACGGCCTGGCCGTCTATCCGCAGCCGGGCCGCTACTCGCTCGGCCACACCGGCATCTTCCGCTGAGCCGCCCGGGCTACGGGGCGAGCATGAGCGCCTCGGACCCCACCGGGCGGTAACCCGCCGCCTGGAACACCCGCACACTGCGCGCGTTGCCCGGCGACTGCTGCGACCAGACGACGTCGTCGGTGGTCAAGTGCCGGGCGGCGACCGCCAGTCGCCGGCCGAGTCCGCGGTGGCGCACGCCCTCGTCGACCTCGATCGCGGCCTCCGTCCGGCCGCCGATCCCGCGCCCGAGCACGAGGACCCCGGCGCCGTCCGCCGTCTCCCACACCCGTACCTCGTCGCGGTGGGTGAGGGCGCGGACGACCCGGGGGTGTCCGCGGTCGCGGATCTCGCGCAGTTCGTACGGGGGCGGGCCCGGGAGCGCCGACGCCGCCGTCAGCAGGTCGATGGTGTCGTGGCGGCGGCCCGTGCGGTCCAGGAACGCGGCGAGGAACCGGGCGTTCATCGACGCGGCGAGGGGATCGCAGCCCGTCGCGGCCAGCGCTTCGCGCACCCATGTCTCGGGCTCGTCGGTGAAGACGACGGTGTGCGCCGTGAACGCGAGCACCCCCGCGTCCCGCGCGCACATCTGCGGCACGACCGTGACCGAGCCGTCCGGCGCGGGGAACACCCCCTTCGCCGCCGCGTCCAGGATCTCCCGCAGTTTCATTCGCGTCCTCCCGCTTGAGTCTCCACCCACTGGAGGGCCCAGACTCCCCGACATGAACGACGACGGCCCTCCACTGCTGACCATCGGACAGCTGGCCCGCCGCACCGGTCTCACGGTGCGCACCATCCGCTTCTGGTCCGACGAGGGTGTCCTGCACCCCGCGGCCCGCAGCGACGGCGGCCACCGACTGTACGACGCGGAGTCCGTGGCCCGCCTGGAATTGATCCGCACCCTGCGCGAGCTGGGGCTCGGCCTCGACGACGTGCGCACGGTGGTGTCCGGCGAGAAGGACATCGCCGCCGTCGCCGCCGCGCACGTGGCGGCGCTCGACGCGCAGATCCGGGTGCTGCGGGTGAACCGGGCCGTCCTGTCGACCGTCGCGAAACGCAACTCGACCACCGAGGAGACGGCCCTGATGAACCGCCTCGCACGGCTCTCCGCCGCTGAACGCAAGCAGATCATCGACGACTTCATGGAGGAGACGTTCGGCGGCCTGGACGCCGCCGACCCCGACATCCGGGGCCGCGTCCGGGTCATGGTGCCCGACCTGCCCGACGACCCGACCGGCGCCCAGGTCGACGCCTGGGTGGAGCTGGCCGAGCTGATGCAGGACGCCGCCTTCCGCGCGCACATGCGCCGGATGATCGAGTTCAACAGCGCGGACCGCGGCCCGGACGTGCCACCGGGCAGCTCCCTGTGGTTCATGAGCCGTCTGGTGGGGCTCGCGGGGGAGGCCATGGAGCGCGGGGTGGCGTCCGGGTCCGGCGAGGCGGACGAGGTGCTGCGCGGCCTGCTCGGCGACGCCGACCGGGCCGAGGCCCTGGAGCGGCTCGAAGCCGCAGCCCACCACGACGTGGCGCGCTTCCGCGATCTGGTCTCCCTGGTGCGCGGCCTCGAACCGACGCGCAGGCCCGACAAGGAGTTCGCCTGGGTGGTCGCCGCACTGCGCGCTCATCCCGCCGGATAATCTGACCCCGTCAGAACGGCAGTACGCGAGAGCGGTACGTAAACGAGGGGTGGTCCGGTGGCGGACATCGAGGAAGCACGCAAGGCGTTCGATCGGTTCGACGCGGACGGCGACGGCTTCATCACGGCGGCCGAGTACAAGAGCGCCATGGCGCAGATGGGCGACTTCAACGTCACCGAGGCGGTGGCCGAGGCCCTCATCGCCCGGCAGGACGCCAACGGCGACAAGGTGCTCTCCTTCGACGAGTTCTGGGCCAACCTGAACAAGGCCTGACCGCCGCCGTTCCACGCCCTCCGCCGGGGCGGGGCCCCAACCGGGTCCCCGCCCCGGCGGACGTGTCTCCGCTCCCTGGGCGCGCCGCAGGAATAGCCTCGAACGCGGGGAAGTTGGCACCGCATGTATGCACATGCATGGAACTCTCGAAGGGCCTGACATGAAGATCGGCATCATCGGCGCGGGCAACATCGGCGGAAACCTCACCCGGCGCTTCACCGCCGTCGGCCACGACGTCCACGTGGCCAACTCGCGCGGTCCGCACACCCTCACGGAGCTCGCCGAGGAGACCGGGGCGACGCCCGCCACCATCGAGGACGCGGTGCGCGGGGCGGAGGTCGTGGTCGTCACGGTGCCGCTGAAGGCCGTACCCGACCTGCCCGACGGGTTCCTCAAGGGGGCCGCCGACGGCGTCACCGTCCTCGACACCGGCAACTACTACCCGCAGCAGCGCGACGGGAAGATCGCCGAGATCGAGGAGGGGCTGACCGAGAGCCGCTGGACGGAGCGGCAGATCGGCCACCAGGTGGTCAAGGTCTTCAACGGCACCTACGCCCAGGACATCCTCGACAAGCCGCGCCCGTCCGGCGACCCCCAGCGCGTCGCCCTGCCGATCTCGGGCGACGACAAGGTGGCCAAGCAGGTCGTCACCGCGCTGCTCGACGAGATCGGCTTCGACACCGTCGACGCCGGCGGCCAGGACGAGTCGTGGCGCCAGCAGCCCGGCACCCCCGTCTACGGCCTCGCCGCCGACGCCATCGCCGTCCGCAAGGCGCTGGACGCGGCCTCCCCGGAGCGCACCGCGGAGTGGCGCGCCTGAGCCACCGCGCGGCCGTCCCCCCTCGGCAGGCTCAGGGTGTGGCCCATTCGCGCAGCGCCGCCTTGCTCGCGAAGTCGCCCACGTTCTTGTCGAGGGGGTTGTCGGTGTACTGGTGGAAGCGCCAGTCCGCCTGGATGCGCGGCTTCCCCGACGTCACGTAGTCGGCTATCCAGAGGCCGTCGCCCGCGTACGACGTCGTGTCGATGTTCAGCCAGAAGTTCCGGTTGCAGTAGAGGAGGACCCGGTGGTCCGGGCGCAGCCGCTTCACCTCGCGGATGAACTTGTCCTTCTCCCCGTTGCTCGCGTGCGTGCCGTTGCCGGTCGTCTCCCAGTCCACGGCCAGGACGTCGCCCGCCTTCTCCGGCGCCTTGCTCACGAAGTACTCGGCCTGCGCCGTCAGGTTCCCCGGCCACAGGAAGTGGTAGAAGCCGACGACACAGCCCGCGTCCCGGGCCCGCTTCGTCTGCGCCGCGAGCCGCGGGTTGACGTAACTGCGGCCCTCCGTCGCCTTGATGAAGACGAACGAGACGCCTTCCGTACTGAACGTGGACTGGTACGAGCTGACGTCGATGCCACGGATCATGGCGAGCCTCCTGCTCGGTGGGCAGCGCGGTGTGGGGGCGGCATGGTTGTCATACCCACCGTTCCCGCGCGGGCACCGTCGCCCGCCGCCCCGTGTCCCGTCCAGGATCGTTTGTCGGACCCCAGTCTTGGAACACGCTTTACACGGGGACGTGCAACTGACAGGGCCGCCTCCGCTGTCTGACAGGGAGGCGGAAAGGCGACCAGGAGAGTGGGGCAGTTCGTGGGACGGCGCAAGGGCGGCGGAATAGGCATCGCGCTCATGACGGTGGTGGCGCTCGCGGGCGTGAGCGCCTGCGGCGGGAACAGCGGCGACGAGGCGAGCGGGGACAACGGGAAGGCGTCGGACAAGCCGAGCGCGAGCGCGAAGCCCTCGCCGACGAAGCCCAAGGGCCCGCCGATGCTCCTGGAGACGATCACGCCGCAGACCGACGCGACGGTCGGTGTGGCCATGCCGGTCTCCGTGGTGTTCACCAACCCCGTGGCGGAGAAGGCGCGCGCCACCGTCGAGAAGCACATGAAGGTGAGCGCCTCGCAGCCGGTCGAGGGCGCCTGGCACTGGTTCGGCGACAAGCGCGCCGACTGGCGGCCCAAGGAGTACTGGCCCTCGGGGACGACCGTGAAGGTCGAGGCCGACATGAAGGACGTGAGCAACGGCAACGGGCGCTACGGCGTCCGCACCTACACCCACACCTTCAAGGTCGGCGACGACGTCCGCGCCGACGTCTCCGTCACCGGGCACACCCTGAAGGTCACCAAGAACGGCCAGGCGGTGCGCACCCTGTCGATCAACGCGGGCAGCGCCGAGTACCCGACGTGGAACGGCACGATGGCCGTCATCGACAAGCAGGAGAAGGTCCACATGACCTCCTGCTCCGTCGGCATCAGCTGCAACAAGGGCGACGCCAACTACTACGACCTGACGCTGCCCTGGGACGTCCACCTCACGCAGTCCGGCACCTACGTCCACTACTCCACCGGCGACCCGAACCCGGGCAGCGGCAGCGCCCGCGGCTCGCACGGCTGCGTCCACCTGTCGATGTCCGACGCCAAGTGGTTCTACCAGCAGGTCAAGCAGGGCGACCCGGTCACCATCACGGGCTCCCCGCGCGCCAAGGCCCCGGCCGACAACGGCTACGCGTCGTTCAACCTGAGCTGGGACCAGTGGCTCGCGGGCAGCGGCTCGGGCGAGGGAACGACCGCCACCCTGTGAGCCGCTGCTGATCCGCGCGGCGGGTTCAGCACTCGATGATGTTCACCGCGAGCCCGCCGCGCGCCGTCTCCTTGTACTTCACGGACATGTCCGCGCCGGTCTCCTTCATGGTCTTGATGACCTTGTCGAGGGAGACCTTGTGGGAGCCGTCGCCGCGCATCGCCATCTTGGCGGCGGTGACGGCCTTCACGGCGGCCATGCCGTTGCGCTCGATGCAGGGGATCTGGACGAGGCCGCCGACCGGGTCGCAGGTCAGGCCCAGGTTGTGCTCCATGCCGATCTCGGCCGCGTTCTCCACCTGCTCCGGGGAGCCGCCGAGGACCTCGGCGAGCGCGCCCGCCGCCATCGAGCAGGCCGAGCCGACCTCGCCCTGGCAGCCGACCTCGGCGCCGGAGATCGAGGCGTTCTCCTTGAAGAGCATGCCGATCGCGCCGGCCGAGAGCAGGAAGCGGACCACGCCCTCCTCGTCCGCGCCGGGCACGAAGTTCACGTAGTAGTGCAGGACCGCCGGGATGATGCCCGCCGCGCCGTTCGTCGGGGCCGTGACGACCCGGCCGCCCGCCGCGTTCTCCTCGTTCACCGCCATCGCGTACAGGGTGATCCACTCCATGGCGTGGGCCAGCGGCTCGCCCTCGGCGCGCAGCTTGCGGGCCGAGCCCGCCGCCCGGCGCCGGACCTTCAGGCCGCCCGGCAGGATGCCCTCGCGGGACATGCCGCGCGCCACGCACGCCTGCATCACGCGCCACAGTTCGAGCAGCCCGGCCCGGATCTCGTCCTCGGTGCGCCAGGCCTTCTCGTTGTCCAGCATCAGCGCCGGGATGGACAGGCCCGTCTCGCGGGTGAGGCGGAGCAGCTCGTCGCCGGTGCGGAAGGGGTACTTCAGGACCGTGTCGTCCGGCACGACCGGGTTCTCGCCCGCGACGGCGTCCTCGTCGACCACGAAGCCGCCGCCGACCGAGTAGTAGGTCTTGGTGAGCAGCTCCGCGCCGTCGGTGTCGTGGGCCCACAGGCGCATGCCGTTGGCGTGGTAGGGCAGGGCCTCACGGCGGTGCAGGACCAGGTCGTCGTCGAAGGAGAAGGCGATGTCGTGCACGCCGAGCAGGTTGATCCGCCCGGAGGACTTGATCTCCTCCACGCGCTCGTCGGCGTGCTCGACGTCGACGGTCCGGGGCGACTCGCCCTCCAGACCGAGCAGCACCGCCTTCGGCGTGCCGTGGCCGTGTCCGGTGGCGCCGAGCGAGCCGTACAGCTCCGCGCGTATCGAGGCGGTGTGGGCCAGCAGGCCCTCGTTCTTCAGGCGGCGGGCGAACATCCGCGCCGCGCGCATGGGGCCGACCGTGTGGGAGCTGGACGGGCCGATGCCGATCGAGAACAGGTCGAAGACCGAGATGGCCACGGGGGAACTCCAAAGATGGTTGGTAGACGCCGTTGTCTGCCGGGGCACGGGGCGGGGCACCGTGCCCGCTGAACCCTTGTGGGTCCAGTGTGCGCGATGCCCCGTAAGGACGTATGTACGAAAGGGTACGTAATAGGTTACGTATTCCCGGCGGAACCGTTACAGGCCGGGGTAGAGCGGGTGCTTGTCGGCCAGAGCGGTCACGCGGGCCTTGAGCGCGGCCGCGTCGTAGGACGGCTTGAGCGCCTCGGCGATCACGTCGGCGACCTCGCGGAAGTCCTCGGCGGTGAAGCCGCGGGTGGCGAGCGCGGGCGTGCCGATGCGCAGGCCCGAGGTGACCATCGGCGGGCGCGGGTCGTTCGGGACGGCGTTGCGGTTGACCGTGATGCCGACCTCGTGGAGGCGGTCCTCGGCCTGCTGCCCGTCCAGCTCGGAGTCGCGCAGGTCGACCAGGACCAGGTGCACGTCCGTGCCGCCGGAGAGCACGTTCACGCCGTGGGCGCGGGCGTCCTCCGAGGTCAGGCGCTCGGCGAGGATCTGGGCGCCCTCGATCGTGCGCCGCTGGCGCTCCTTGAAGTCCTCGCTCGCCGCGACCTTGAAGGAGACCGCCTTGGCCGCGATCACGTGCTCCAGGGGGCCGCCCTGGAAGCCGGGGAAGACGGACGAGTTCAGCTTCTTCGCGAAGTCCTGCTTGGCGAGGATGATGCCGCCGCGCGGGCCGCCCAGCGTCTTGTGCGTCGTGGAGGTGACGACGTCGGCGTGCGGGACCGGGTTCGGGTGCAGCCCGGCCGCGACCAGGCCCGCGAAGTGCGCCATGTCGACCCAGAGGTACGCCTCGACCTCGTCGGCGATACGGCGGAACTCGGCGAAGTCGAGCTGGCGCGGGTACGCCGACCAGCCCGCGATGATCACCTTCGGGCGGTGCTCCTTGGCGAGCCGCTCGACCTCGGCCATGTCGACCAGGCCGTTGTCGTCGACGTGGTACGGGACCACGTTGAACTGCTTGCCGGAGAAGTTCAGGCGCATCCCGTGCGTGAGGTGGCCGCCGTGCGCCAGGTCCAGGCCGAGGATCGTGTCGCCGGGCTTGGCGAGCGCGAAGAGGGCCGCCTGGTTCGCGGAGGCGCCCGAGTGCGGCTGCACGTTGGCGTACTCGGCGCCGAACAGCTCCTTGACCCGGTCGATCGCGATCTGCTCGGTGACGTCGACGTGCTCGCAGCCGCCGTAGTAGCGGCGGCCGGGGTAGCCCTCCGCGTACTTGTTGGTGAGGACCGAGCCCTGCGCCTCCATGACGGCGACGGGGGCGAAGTTCTCCGACGCGATCATCTCAAGGGTCGACTGCTGGCGGTGCAGCTCGGCGTCGAGGGCCTTGGCGACCTCGGGGTCGAGCGTGTGCAGGGACTCGTTCAGTACGGACTTGTCGGTCATATGGGTCAGCTCCCGGAGAACTCGGTGTACTCGTCGGCGGTGAGCAGGTCCTTCGGCTCGTCCGAGACGCGGACCTTGAACAGCCAGCCGCCCTCGAAGGGGGCCGAGTTCACCAGGGACGGGTCGTCGACGACGTCCGGGTTGGCCTCGGTGACCTCGCCCGAGACGGGCGAGTACAGGTCGGAGACCGACTTGGTGGACTCCAGCTCACCGCAGGTCTCGCCCGCGGTGATGGTGTCGCCGACCTCGGGGAGCTGGACGAAGACGATGTCACCGAGCGCGTTGGCCGCGTGCTCCGTGATGCCGACCGTGGCGACGCCGTCCTCGACGGCCGACAGCCACTCGTGCTCCTTGCTGTAACGCAGCTGCTGGGGGTTGTTGCTCATGAGGCGAATTCTCCTGTACGCGGGAGGGTGCGGGTGACGGTGGGGCGAGCGCTCGGCGGGTTGCGCAGCCGGACTCTTACTTCTGGCGCTTGTAGAACGGCAGCGCCACGACCTCGTACGGCTCGTGCGTACCACGGATGTCCACGCCCACGCCCGGCGTGCCCGGCCCGGCGTGCGCGGCGTCCACGTACGCCATGGCGATCGGCTTGCCCAGGGTCGGGGACGGGGCGCCGGAGGTGACCTCGCCGATCACCTGTCCTTCGTGCACGACCGGCATGCCCGCGCGCGGGACCCGGCGGCCCTCGGCGACGAGGCCGACGAGCTTGCGGGGCGGGGCGGTCTCGGCGCGCTCCGCGGCGGCGGCGAGCGCCTCCCGGCCCACGAAGTCGCCCTCCTTCTCGAACTTCACGACCCGGCCGAGGCCCGCGTCGAACGGCGTCAGCTCGGTGGTCAGCTCGTGCCCGTACAGCGGCATGCCCGCTTCCAGGCGCAGCGTGTCGCGGCAGGACAGGCCGCAGGGGATGAGGCCGTACTCGGCGCCCGCCTCGGTCAGCGCCTGCCACAGCTTCTCCGCGTCGGCGGGGGCGACGAACAGCTCGAAGCCGTCCTCGCCGGTGTAGCCGGTCCGGGCGATGAGCGCCTGCACGCCCGCGACGGTGCCGGGCAGGCCCGCGTAGTACTTGAGCCCGTCGAGGTCGGCGTCCGTGACGGATGTCACGATGGCGGGGGAGTGCGGGCCCTGGACGGCGAGCAGCGCGTAGGCGTCGCGGTCGTCGCGGACCTCGGCGTCGAACCCTTCGGCGCGCTCGGTGAGGGCGTCGAGGACGATCTGCGCGTTGCCCGCGTTGGCGACGACCATGTACTCGGTCTCCGCGAGGCGGTAGACGATCAGGTCGTCGAGGATGCCGCCGTCGGCGCGGCAGATCATGGTGTAGCGGGCGCGGCCGACGCCGACCGTGGCGATGTTGCCGACGAGGGCGTAGGCGAGCAGCTCGGCCGCCTGCGGGCCGGTCACCGTGATCTCGCCCATGTGGGACAGGTCGAAGAGACCGGCCTTCGTCCGTACGGCGTTGTGCTCGTCGCGCTCGCTGGCGTAGCGCAGCGGCATGTCCCAGCCGGCGAAGTCGGTCATGGTCGCGCCCAGCGAGCGGTGCAGGGCGTCGAGCGCGGTCGTGCGGGGCGTCTGCGGGGTATCGGTCATGGCGTGCTCCCGGGCGTGAACGGCGGTGGCGAGGGGTCCCCCGTGGCGGAGGTCCTCCCCATCTGTCATCGGAACCTGAGAGGTTCGCCCCGACCCCGCGTACCGGAGGTCATGGCTTGCACCTTGGGTGGGACCGCCGTACGTCTGGGGCGGCCCGCTTTTCAGATGTGCCTCGCCCGCGCGGTACGGGGCCTGAGAGATTCAAGGGAGGGACTTGCTCCTTCGGCGTCCGGGCACCCGTCCTACATGGGGGCTGGTGGTTCCCGGAACTCTCCCGCGCGGATTCAAGCGGCCGGTATGCGGTTGTGTGGGTCTGGCGCGCACATCATCGCACGAGCGCGGAACGGGGAAACCCGGCGGCGGGCATTACCTTCTCTTTACACTTGCCGGGCAGATACGGCGTGACCGGAACGGGGAGGACGATCACGGTGCGGATCCCGCGACAGCGCATGGTCCGGGACCTACGCGGGCGGAGCGGCAGGACACCGCGGCGCATCCGGTTCGCGGCAGGTGACCTCGTGGTGCTCTCCGGGCTGCCGGGCAGCGGCAAGTCCACGCTGATGCGCCGGGCCGTCACGGTCGTGCGCGTCGACTCCCAGGACACCAGGGAGCGCTGGGCCGCCCGCCTCCCGCGCTTCCTGCCGTACGCGGTCTACCGCCCGCTGGTCCGCGTCGCCCACTATCTGGGCCTGCGGCGGGCGATGCGCTCGGGGGCCAGCGTCGTCGTGCACGACTGCGGCACCCAGGCGTGGGTGCGGCGCTGGGTGATCCGGACGGCCAGACGCCGCGGCGCCGCCGTCCACCTGGTCCTCCTCGACGTGCCGCCGCCGCTGGCCCTGCAGGGGCAGCTCGCGCGCGGCCGGGGCGTCTCCCGGTACGCCTTCGCCCGCCACCGCCGGGCCGTCGGCGCCCTGGTGACCTCGACGGAGCGCGGCGAGCTGCCGACGGGCATCGAGTCGGCGGTGCTCCTGGACCGGGCCGCGACGGACGCCCTCGGCGGGATCACGTTCCGGGGGTAACCCCTGCGGGCGCACTCGTCCCGGGCCGGGCCGCGACGGACACCCTCGGCTCCATCACGTTCCGCGAGGGACCCTCGCGGTGCAGGCGTTATCGTCGGCGGCTATGGAACACCCGGCATTTCACGAGGACGCGCGCTTCCACGAGGAGGCGCACCCGCACCCCCAGCCCACCCGGAGCTGGCCGGCCAACGAGCTGGAGGAGGTCCTCGCCGCCGCGCTCGGTGTCGAGGGGGCGGGACCGCGCATCGTCGAGGTACTCGGCCGCAGCCCGGTCTGGATACCCCTGCCGCAGGGCGGCTCCCCCGAGAGCCGCGACCTCGACCTGCCCACGTTCGAGCTGGGCGGCCAGGCCTACGTGCCGGTCTTCAGCTCCGAGGAGCAGTTCATGCAGGTCACCGGCGGCCGGATGAGCTGCACCGTGGCCCCGGCCGTGGAGTTCGCGCGTGGCCTTCCCGCCCAGGTCGGCATCGCGCTGAACCCGGACGGCGCCGTCGGCATACCCCTGCCGCCGCCCGCCGTCGCCGAACTGGCCCGCAGCGGCCGCACCCCGCTCGACGGCCCCTCCACCGGCGGCCGCGTCGTGCTCTCCGAGCCGGACTGGCAGGACGACCCGGTGGATTTCCTGGCCGCCGTCCGCGAGGAGTTCGACGCGGCGGGCACCGTGCTCGGCGCCCACCGCGCCCTCGCCGTCGTCGAGGACACCGCACCCTCCCTGTTCATCGGCGTCCGGCTCACCCAGTGGGAGGGCGCCGCCCGCGACCTGCCGCTCGACGCCCTGGGCCGCGCGCTCGGCCGGGTCCCGGCGCCCTGGCCGGTCAACCTCGTCTTCCTGGACGTCACCCAGGACCCGGTCGCCGACTTCCTGCGTACACGCGTACGTCCGTTCTACGAACGCCACCCGTGAACACCGTCCGTCAAGTCGGTGCCGGCTCCGCCGCTTAAGCTGGTTTCATGACCTGACCGGACGGCGCTCGGCCTTCCGGTCACGGGCGGAACACGGACGTTCACGAAGGGGCGGTTACGGGTGAGTGCGTCGGGCACGGCCGCGGCCGGACAGGTCGAGCACATGCTGCGCCAGGTGACCCCCGGGCGCTACGACGCGTACGAGGCGCTCCTCTCGGCGCTCGCCGCAGGCCAGGTCTGGATGCTGCTCTGGCACGGGCAGGCCGGCTCCCCGGACGCCCAGTACGGGAACATGGACGTGGACGGCTTCTCGTACGCGCCCTGCGTCACCTCGGCCCAGGAGCTCTCCGCCTCCGGCTGGTCCCGCGCCTACGAGGTGGTCAGCGGCGTCGACGCGGCCCGCACGCTCTACCCCGACCACTACGGCCTCTGGCTCAACCCGCACGCCCCGGGCGGCGGCGTCGGCGTGCCCTGGCTCGACCTGCGCCGGATCGCGGGCGGCCTGGACCGGCAGCCCGCCGGGCCGCTGCGGCTGAGCGAGCCCACCCTCGAACTCCCGCAGTTCTACGCGCTGCTCGCGCAGAACGCGCACCGCACCACCGCCGTCCGCGCGCTGCGCCGCGCCTGGGTGCAGCCCGCGATCGGCGCCCCCTACCTGGCGATCGGTCTCGACGTGTACGACACGTCGCCCGCGTCGGTGGACGCGGTGCGGGCGATGATGCAGCAGTCCGTCGCGGCGGTCCCGGACGGCCTGCCGGTCTCCACGGTCGCGATGTCCGACGCGTACGACCCGGTCGCGATGTGGCTGCGGGCGAACGCGCGGCCGTTCTACGACCGCGAGGCGCATGTCGCCCCCGCTGGACAGGCAGGTCAGGCTGGTCAGGCCGGGGCGGGTTACGGGTATCCGCCCCCTTATGGGGCGTCGTACTAACTGCCGCACGCCTATCGGCAGTTGTGGGCCCAATGTCCGAACTGGCGCCACTTAGACCCCAACTGACCGCTGTTCGCACGTCGTTCACAGGCGTCCGGATAACGGAACACCCCTGACCGCATCACGGTTAGGCATCCTTTCCCCGTCAAGTCTGGCAACAGATCGCACACAGGTTGAAGACTCCCGCAGCAGGGGGTTTCGGCTCTGTGTACGAGCCCCTGTGTACGACGGACTGAACCACGCCGCTACAGCGGCAAGTGCGGGCCGGTCACCGCCGGTTGAGAAGGGGTCCTTGCCACGATGACGGCACCATTGCACGACACGACCGCGGAAGCGGAACCGACCGCCCCGGTCGACGCTGCCGCGAGCGCCCCAGGCCGCAAGGTCGAGGGCCGGTCGCTGAAGCAGATCGCCTGGAACCGCCTCAAGCGGGACAAGGTCGCCCTCGCCGGTGGCATCGTTGTCGTCTTCCTGATCCTGGTGGCGGTGTTCGCGCCGCTCATCGTGAGCCTGCTCGGCCACCCGCCGAACGAGTTCCACCAGGACAAGCTCGACCCCCTGACGAACCTGCCGCAGGGCGCCCTCGGCGGCGTCAGCGGCGACTTCCTCTTCGGCCTCGAGCCGAACAAGGGCCGCGACGTCTTCAGCCGCATCGTCTACGGCGCCCGCATCTCGCTGCTCGTCGCCTTCCTCGCGGCGATCGTCGCGGTGGCGCTCGGCACGCTCTTCGGCATCATCGCGGGCTACTTCGGCGGCTGGGTCGACGCCGTCATCAGCCGCGTCATGGACGTACTGCTCTCGTTCCCGCAGCTGCTCTTCATCATCTCCCTGGTCTCCGTGCTCCCGGACGACCTGCTCGGCCTGACCGGCAGCGGCGTGCGCATCGCCCTCCTGATCGTGGTCATCGGCTTCTTCGGCTGGCCCTACGTCGGCCGTATCGTCCGCGGCCAGACGCTCTCCCTGCGCGAGCGCGAGTACGTGGAGGCGGCCCGCTCGCTCGGCGGCGGCTCGCGCCACATCCTCTTCCGCGAGCTGCTGCCCAACCTGGTCGCGCCGATCGTCGTCTACATGACCCTGATGATCCCCACGAACATCCTCACGGAGGCGGCCTTGAGCTTCCTCGGTGCCGGTGTCCGGCCGCCCACCGCGTCCTGGGGCGGCATGCTCCGCGACGCGCTCGAGACGTACGAGCACGACCCGATGTTCATGGTCTTCCCGGGCGTCACGATCTTCATCACCGTCCTCGCGTTCAACCTCTTCGGCGACGGGCTGCGTGACGCGCTCGACCCGAAGGGGTCCCGGTAAGACCACAGGCCCGAACCGGCCTGCAACGAACTGCCCCTGCCGCATCGTCAGGTGGCTCGACTCCCTGGTTCTCCGGCCCCGGCCCGGAACCGCGATCTCGGAGGTTACGAGAAAATGTCCACAAGTTCCTCGAAACGACGGCTCGCCGCCGGCGCCGCCCTCGTCGTCGCGGCGCTCGTGTCGACCACGGCGTGCGGTGGCGGTGACGGCGACTCCAAGGACTCGTCGAAGGGCGCCGGGTACGACGCCGCGTACAACAAGGTCGCCAACGCCTCCACGAAGAAGGGAGGCACGCTGAAGATGGTCGGCAAGCAGGACCTGGACTCCGCCGACCCGCAGCGCGCCTACTACGGCATGTCGTGGGACTTCATGCGCTTCTACACGCGTCAGCTCGTGACGTTCGCGCCGAAGCCCGGTGCCGCCTCCACCGAGCTGGTGGGCGACCTCGCCACCTCCACCGCCAAGGTCTCCGACGGCGGCAAGACCTACACGTACACCCTGCGTGACGGCGTCACGTGGGAGGACGGCTCGCCGGTCACCGCGCAGGACGTCAAGTACGGCATCGAGCGCATCTGGGCGACGGAGACCATCACCGGTGGCCCGCAGTACCTGAAGCAGACCCTGGACCCCAAGGGCGAGTACAAGGGCCCCTACAAGGACAAGTCCAAGGACAAGCTCGGCCTGAAGGCCATCGAGACGCCGGACGCGAAGACCATCGTCTTCAAGCTTCCCAAGCCCAACGGTGACTTCGAGCAGTTCCTCGCCATGCCCTCCGGCTCCCCGGTGAAGCAGGAGAAGGACACGGCGACCAAGTACACCCAGCGTCCGTTCTCCAACGGCCCGTACAAGTTCGAGTCGTACAAGGCCAACAAGAAGATCGTCCTTGTCCGCAACGACAAGTGGAACAAGGCCTCGGACCCGGTCCGCGCCGCGCTCCCCGACAAGGTCGACGTGACGATCTCCGCCAACCTGGAGGAGAACGACAAGCGCCTGATGGAAGGCGACTACGACGTCGACCTGAACGGCACCGGCATGACCCAGTCGGGCCGTGTCACCGCCGTCCAGGACCACCGCGACAGCGTCGACAACATGCGGACCTCCTTCGTCCGCTACGTCGCCCTGATCCACACCGCCAAGCCGTTCGACAACGTCCACTGCCGCAAGGCCGTGTTCTACGCGACCGACTTCGCGGGCCTGCAGCAGACCCGCGGCGGCGAGCTGGCCGGTGGCGAGATCGCCAACTCCACCCTGCCGGTCTCCATCAAGGGCCACTCGAAGTACGACCCGTACGGTGTCCTCGCCCGCAAGGGCAAGCCGGACGTCGCCAAGGCCAAGGCCGAGCTGAAGGAGTGCGGCAAGCCCGCCGGCTTCTCCACCAAGATCACCGCCCGTAACAACAACCCGGGCGAGGTCGACACCGCCGAGGCGCTGCAGGAGCAGCTCTCCAAGGTCGGCATCAAGGTCGAGGTCGCCTCCCTCGACGGCGCCGAGACCTCCGCGATCACCGGCTCGCCGAAGGTCGTCAAGGAGCGCGGCTACGGCATGACGATGAGCGGCTGGGGCCCGGACTTCCCGTCCGGCCAGGGCTTCGGCCAGCCGCTGTGGGACAGCCGGTTCCTCTCGGACACGGGTAACTACAACGAGTCCCAGATCAAGGACCCGAAGGTCGACGCCCTCTTCGACAAGGCGATCGCCGAGACCGACCCCGAGAAGGCCGGCAAGATCTACGAGGAGCTGGACCACCGGATCCTCGACCAGGCCGACTGGATGCCCTTCATCTACGAGAAGAACATCACCTGGCGTGGCCCGCGTCTGACCAACGCCTACATGTCCGACGCCTACAACGGCCGCTACGACTACGTCTCCCTCGGCGTCGTCAAGTAACACCCCCTCCGGGCAGCGGAGCTCGCCTCCGCTGCCCGGATCTGGACCTCCGCCGCCGAAACCCGCCAGTCCGAAGGGCAGGTGATGGCCCCGGGCGCCGAACGGGAACCCCCACAAGGGGTTCCCGGCAGGTGCCGGGCCGCGCACAGTGCTTGCTTATCTCATCCGGCGCCTGTTCGCCGTTGTCATCATGGTGCTCGTCGTGCTGCTCGCGACGTTCACCATCTTCTTCATGCTGCCCAAATGGGCGGGTCAGGACGTGGCCGTCCTCTTCGCCGGCAAGGCAACCGGAGCCGAGCAGCTCGCCGGTATCCGGATCAAGCTCGGCCTGGACGACCCCGTGCTCGTCCAGTTCTGGGACTTCGTCAAGGGCATCCCGATGGGCCGCGACTACGTCAACGGCGCCGACGTGACCCACTGCTCCGCCCCCTGCTTCGGCTACTCCTTCCGTACGGAGGCGCCGGTCTGGGACACCCTCAAGGACGCGCTCCCCGTCACCCTGGCGCTCGCCGCCGGTGCCTGCGTCCTGTGGCTGGTCGCCGGTGTCGCCACCGGTGTGCTCTCCGCCCTCAAGCGCGGCACCCTCTGGGACCGCGCCGCCATGACGATCGCCCTCGGCGGCGTCTCCCTCCCGGTCTTCTTCACCGGCATGGTCGCGATGGGCATCTTCGTCCACAGCCTCGGCTGGGTGCACATCGCCGACAGCCTCTCCACCGACGACTCCATCGGGGTCTGGTTCGAGACGCTGATCCTGCCGTGGATTGTGCTCGCCTTCCTCAACGCGGCGATGTACGCGCGTCTCACCCGGGCCACCATGCTGGAGATCCTGGGCGAGGACTACATCCGCACCGCCCGCTCCAAGGGCCTCGGCGAGTCGACCGTCATCACCCGGCACGCGCTGCGCTCCGCGATGACCCCGATCCTCACCGTCTTCGGACTCGACCTCGGCGTCCTCCTCGGCGGCGCCGTGCTCACCGAGTCCACCTTCAACCTGCCGGGTCTCGGCCTCGCGGCGGTCCAGGCCATCAGCAACAAGGACCTGCCCGTGATCCTCGGCGTGACGCTCTTCGCGGCTCTCGCGATCGCCGTCGCCAACCTCGTCGTGGACCTTCTGTACGCAGTCATCGACCCGCGAGTGAGGCTGGGATGACCGACCTGAACAAGACCGGGGCGGCGGTCGGTGAACCCACCGACACCACCTCGGCCGCTCCCAAGGCCTTCCTCGAGGTCCGCGACCTCAAGGTGCACTTCCCGACCGACGACGGCCTGGTCAAGTCCGTCGACGGCCTCTCCTTCACCCTGGAGAAGGGCAAGACGCTCGGCATCGTCGGCGAGTCGGGGTCCGGCAAGTCCGTCACCTCGCTCGGCATCCTCGGCCTGCACACGGCGGGCCAGTACGGCCGCCGCAAGGCGCAGATCAGCGGCGAGATCTGGCTGGACGGCACCGAGCTGCTCTCCGCGGACCCGGACAAGGTCCGCAAGCTGCGCGGGCGCGACATGGCGATGATCTTCCAGGACCCGCTCTCCGCGCTGCACCCGTACTACACGATCGGCAAGCAGATCGTGGAGGCGTACCGCGTCCACCACGACGTCGACAAGAAGACGGCCCGCAAGCGCGCCATCGAGATGCTCGACCGCGTCGGCATCCCGCAGCCCGACAAGCGCGTGGACGCCTACCCGCACGAGTTCTCCGGCGGTATGCGCCAGCGCGCGATGATCGCCATGGCGCTCGTCAACAACCCCGAACTGCTGATCGCCGACGAGCCGACCACGGCCCTCGACGTGACCGTGCAGGCGCAGATCCTCGACCTGATCCGGGACCTGCAGAAGGAGTTCGGCTCCGCCGTCATCATGATCACGCACGACCTCGGCGTCGTCGCGGAGATGGCCGACGAGCTGCTCGTCATGTACGGCGGCCGGTGCGTCGAGCGGGGCTCGGCGACCCAGGTCTTCTCCACGCCCCAGCACCCGTACACCTGGGGCCTGCTCGGCTCGATGCCGCGCATCGACCGCGAGCAGACCGACCGGCTCACCCCGGTCAAGGGCTCCCCGCCCAGCCTCATCAACCTGCCGACCGGCTGCGCCTTCAACCCGCGCTGCCCGTACGCGGACATCCCCAAGGACAACATCACCCGTCGCGAGCGCCCGGAACTCCAGCAGATCGACTCCGGTCACTGGTCGGCCTGCCACATGTCGGCCGAGCAGCGGGAGCGGATCTGGACCGAAGAGATTGCGCCGAGCCTGTGACGGACGCCAAAGGACCCGAGATGACGATCCCTCAGCAGACGACTGACGCGCCGGCCACCTCGCCGGACCCCGCCAAGGGTGAGCCGCTGCTCAAGGTCGAGGGCCTGGTCAAGCACTTCCCCATCAAGAAGGGCCTGCTCAAGCGGCAGGTCGCGGCCGTGCAGGCGGTCGACGGGCTGACCTTCGACGTCCGCGCGGGGGAGACCCTCGGCGTCGTCGGCGAGTCCGGCTGCGGCAAGTCGACGATGGGCCGCCTCATCACCCGCCTCCTGGAGCCCACCGCCGGGCGCGTGGAGTTCGAGGGCGAGGACATCACGCACCTCGGCGTGCGCGGTATGCGGCCGCTCCGCCGCGACGTGCAGATGATCTTCCAGGACCCGTACTCGTCGCTGAACCCGCGCCACAACATCGGCACGATCGTCGGCGCCCCGTTCCGCCTCCAGGGCGTGAAGCCGGAGGGCGGCGTCCGCCAGGCGGTCCAGGACCTGCTGGAACGCGTGGGCCTCAACCCCGAGCACTACAACCGCTACCCGCACGAGTTCTCCGGCGGCCAGCGCCAGCGCATCGGCATCGCCCGGGCGCTGGCCCTGAAGCCGAAGCTCGTGGTCGCGGACGAGCCGGTCTCGGCCCTTGACGTCTCGATTCAGGCCCAGGTGGTGAACCTCCTGGACGACCTCCAGGAGGAGCTGGGCCTCACCTACGTGATCATCGCCCACGACCTCTCGGTCATCCGGCACGTCTCGGACCGCATCGCGGTGATGTACCTGGGCAAGATCGTCGAACTGGCGGACAGGGACGACCTCTACTCGACCCCCATGCACCCGTACACCAAGGCGCTGCTCTCGGCGGTGCCGGTGCCGGACCCGAAGCGCCGGGGCGCCAAGAGCGAGCGCATCCTGCTGCGCGGCGACGTCCCCTCGCCCATCGACCCGCCGGCCGGGTGCCGCTTCCACACGCGCTGCTGGAAGGCGACGGAGATCTGCGCCACGAAGGAGCCCCCGCTCCTCCAGCTCGGCACAGGCCACCAGGTCGCCTGCCACCACCCGGAGAACGCCCCGGACCAGGCCCCGCAGGACACGAAGCTCCTCTCGGCGGCGAAGGAGGCGATCGACGTGGTGACGGTCCCGGCCCCGGGGGAGCCTGTTCCTGCGGAGCCTGCCGCGTCGGAGGCTGCTCCGGTGGAGTCCGCTTCGGTGGAGTCCACCCCGGTGGAGCCCGCTCCGGTGGAGTCTGTCGCGTCGGAGCCCGCCGCGGCCAAGTCTGTCCCGGAGGAGCCCGCCCCGGCGGAGCCTGCTGCCGCGCCGGTGGACGAGGAGCCGGCGAAGCCTGCTGCGGCGGAGGAGCCTGAGCCCGAGCGGGAGTCGGAGTCGGAGCCGGCGAAGCCTGCCGCTGCTGCGGAGGCCCCGGAGGCCCCGGAGGCGCCGAAGGAGAAGTAGCGGCCCGGGGGCGGGCCCAGCCCCGCCCCCGCCATGGGCGGTACTCCGTATTCGGGCTGCGCCCCCGCCCTGGGTGGGGGCGCAGCCCGGATCTGGCACCCGCCCCACCCCTGCTCGCCCCTTGGGCTCCGCCCCGCCTCGGGCGATCTGCCTCCCCGAGGCTTCATCCGGGGAACCCCCAGGGCGGCAGGGTGGGCAAGGCGGCCCCCCCAGCGCCGGGCGCCCGCAGCAGCAGGCACTCGCAGAGGCGGAGCGGCACCTCAGCGCCGGGCAACCGCGACAGGAGGCCTCCGCTGCAAGGCGGCACCCCAGCGCCGGGTGACCGCCCAGCAGGGACCCGCAGACGCCCCGCCCAGAAGCGTCCCAGCGCCGGGCAATCGCAGCAGCAGGCACCCGCGCACAACCCCGCCCATAGCGCGCCCCCCGAACCGGAACCCGTCCCAAATGGCCCGGCGGGGTCATATACACCCCACCCCCCGAACGGCACTGTTCCGTTGTCAACAGACACCGGCACACGTTCGAAGGGAACGCCCATGGCTCTCTCCCGTTCGGCACGCCTGGCCGCCCTCACCGTCGCGGCCGCCTCCTTCACCCTGGTCGCCGCCGCCCCGGCCCCCACCCCCGGCGCCCCCGGCATCGGCGACACCTACTTCCCGTACCTCGGCAACGGCGGCTACGACGCCCGCCACTACACCCTGGACGTCGCCTACAACCCCGACACCGACCGCTTGGACGGCCGCACGACCCTCACCGCCCACGCCACCCAGAGCCTCTCCTCCTTCAACCTGGACCTCCAGAAACTCACGGTCACCGCGATCCAGGTGGACGGCAGACGCGCCGACTTCACCCGCACCGGCGACGAGACAGTCGTCACCCCGCGCGACGCGATACGCAAGAACAGCACCTTCGACGTCACCGTCGACTACAACGGCATCCCCGAACCCCTCACCGGCCCGATCGTCTTCGGCTCCGACTACGGCTGGATGAAGACCCCCGACGGAGTCTTCGTCGCCTGCGAACCGAACGCCGCCTCCACCTGGTTCCCGTCCAGCGACCACCCCGCGGACAAGGCCACGTACGACATCCGTATCAAGGCCCCCAAGGGCCTCACCGGCGTCTCGAACGGCCGCCTGGTCGCCACGTACGACACGAAGGACGGCCAGACCGTCCACCACTGGCGCGAGTCGAAGCCGATGGCGACCTACCTGGCCACCGCCAGCATCGGCAAGTTCGACGTGCGAACGGGCCGCACCCCGGCCGGCACCCCCATCTACGTGGCGATCGACCCCGTCCTAGCGAACAGCAACACCGTCGACGTGTACGCCGTCACCGCCGAGGCCACCGACTACTGGTCCGAGGTCTTCGGCCCGTACCCCTTCGAGGAGACGGGCGCGGTTGTCGACGACATGCCGCAGGCCGGCTTCTCCCTGGAGACGCAGACGAAACCGAGCTACTCAGCGGTCCGCAACGAGACGACGATCGTCCACGAGCTGGCCCACCAGTGGTTCGGCGACTCCGTCTCGGTCGAGCGCTGGAAGCACATCTGGCTCAACGAGGGCTTCGCCACGTACGCCCAGTGGCTGTGGTCGGAGCACAAGGGCATCCGTTCGGCCCACGACTCCTTCCAGGCCGCCTACGACGCGCGCCCCGCCGACTCCGCGTTCTGGGACATCGTCGTCGCGGATCCGCAGCGCGACACGATGTTCGCCTCGGCCGTCTACCAGCGCGGCGCGATGACCCTGCAGCAGCTCCGCGAGTACATCGGCGACAAGGCGTTCTTCAAGCTGCTCCCGGCCTGGGTCAAGCAGAACCGGTACGCCAACGCGACGACCGACGACTTCAAGAAGCTCGCGGAGCGGATCGGCGGCAAGAACCTGGACGCCCTCTTCGACACGTGGCTGTACCAGCCGGACAAGCCGGTGCTGTAAGCCTGCGCCGTGGGCCCGCTCCGTGAGCCTGCGCTGTAAGCCCGCGCCGTAACGATCCGCCAGAATCATCGGGTGCTCCAGAACCTGTTCACCCCCTCCGTCCAGCACTGGCTCGACCTCATCGGCATCTTCGTCTTCGCCATCTCCGGCGCGCTGATGGCCGTACGCAAGAACTGGGACGTCTTCGGCATCGGCGTCCTGGCCGAGGTCACCGCGCTGGGCGGAGGGCTGCTCCGCGACCTGATCATCGGGGCCGTGCCCCCGGCCGCCTTCACCGATCTCGGCTACTTCTCGACGCCGCTGATCGCCGCGGCGCTGGTCTTCTTCCTGCACCCGGAGGTCGAGCGGACCCAGACCGCGGTGAACGTCTTCGACGCGGCGGGCCTCGGCCTGTTCGCGGTCACGGGCACGACGAAGGCGTACGACTTCGGGCTCGGCCTCACCGCGTCCGCCGCGCTCGGCGTCGCGACGGCGGTCGGCGGGGGAGTGCTGCGCGACATCATCGCCAACGAGGTCCCGTCCCTGGTCCGCTGGGACCGCGACCTCTACGCCGTGCCCGCGATGGTCGGCGCCGTCATCGTCGTCGTCTGCATCAACTACGACGCGCTGAACGCGTACACCAGCTCCCTCGCGGTCCTCACCGCGTTCGTCCTGCGCCTGCTGGCGATGCGCTTCCACTGGCGCGCGCCGAGGGCGTGGAACCGCAGGTCGGCGGCGGTGGACGTGACGGAGGAGACGCCGTAGCGGAGACGGGACGGCGACGGCGTAACGCAGCCTTCACAGTCAGAAGCTACCGCTTAGTAGCTTCCTGTTGTACGTTCAATCCATGGCAGAAGCAGCATCCTCGGCGGCGCCCACGAAGGCCCGCATCGGCGACAGCGAGTTCGACCGCGACACCGCCGTCACCCGCCGCGCACCCGGTGTCTACGACATCGACCTCTCCGCCGGCTGGACGATCATCAACGCCGTCAACGGCGGCTACCTGCTGGCCGTCCTCGGCCGCGCCCTCGCCGATGCCCTGCCGCACAGCGACCCGTTCACCATCTCGGCGCACTACCTGACGGCGTCGGCGCCGGGCCCCGCCGTGATCCGCACCGACGTCGTCCGCACCGGCCGCACCCTCTCCACCGGCCAGGCCTCCCTCTTCCAGTACGCCGAGGACGGCACCGAGGTCGAGCGCATCCGCGTCCTCGCCTCCTACGGCGACCTGGACGCGCTCCCCGACGACGTCCGCACCAGCGCGGAGATGCCGGCGATCCCGCCCATCGACCAGTGCTTCGGCACGAACGACGCCCCCGAGGGCGCCCCGCCGGTCCCCGGCAGCTCCGCGATCACCGACCGCCTCGACCTCAAGCTGGACCCGGCCACGCTCGGCTGGGCGCTCGGCGCCCCGTCCGGCAAGGGCGAGATGCGCGCCTGGTTCGCCCTGGCCGACGGCCGCGACGCGGACCCGCTCTCCCTCCTCCTGGCGGTCGACGCCCTGCCCCCGACCGCCTTCGAGATGGGCCTGAAGGGCTGGGTCCCGACAGTGGAGCTGACGGTCCACATCCGCACCCGCCCGGCCCCCGGCCCCCTCCGCGTCGCGATCACGACCCGCAACCTGGCGGGCGGCTTCCTGGAGGAGGACGCGGAGGTCTGGGACAGCGAGGACAGACTGGTGGCCCAGTCCCGCCAGTTGGCAAGGGTGCGGCTGAGCTGAACCTTCGGGGGGCCGCACGGAGTGCGCCCCGCAGGGGCGCGGGGAACTGCGCGACCAGCCACGACGAGTCCGCACCCGGCAACGGCGCCAGCCAGGCAGACGCTCCCCGAGGGCCCACGCCAGACTGACCCGGTGAAATCCGACCGCCTGCTCTCCATCCTGCTCCTGCTGCAGACCAGGGGCCGAGTCCCGGCTCACGAACTGGCCACCCGGCTGGAAGTCTCCGTCCGCACGATCTACCGGGACGTAGACGCGCTGAGCACCGCAGGCGTCCCGGTCTACGCGGAACGCGGCAGGACAGGCGGCATCACCCTCCTCCAGGGCTACCGCACGGACGTGACAGGCCTGACCGCCGACGAGTCCCGCGCCCTGTTCATCGCGGCAGCGCGCGGCACCCACGAGGCCCTGGGCCTGGACGCGGCGATCGGCTCGGCCCTGCGCAAGGTCATGGCCGCGCTCCCCGCACCGCACCGCCCTGCGGCGGAGCTGACCGCACGCCGCATCCTCGTCGAGTCGTCCCGCTGGATGGGCCCGCCCGCACGAGAGGTGGACGTCAGCGCGTTGCGGGACGCGGTCTTCACCGACCGCCGCCTGCGCATCCGCTACCGGCACAGCGGCGCCGACGCCCTCCGCACGTACACCGTCGACCCCTACGGCCTCGTCTGCAAGGCGGGCGTCTGGTACCTGGTCGCCGACCGCAGGTCCGTGCCCCGCCTGTTCCGCGCGGACCGGATGCACGCGGCGACGCCGACGCAGGCGCCGGTCAGAAGGCGTCCGGGCGTCGAACTGGCGGACGTGTGGGCGGCCCTGAAGCGCGAGGTCGAGGAGCGCCCCGCCGCCGTCGAGGTCACGGCCCGGGTCCGCCGCCCCCGCCTCGACCTGTTCCTGCGGATGTGCGGCACCTCCCTCACCGCACCCCCCGAGGACGACGGCACCGGCGACTGGATCACGGTCCGCCTCGGCTACGAGGCCCTGGGCGCGGTCCGCTCCCTGGCCCCGTTCGCCGCGGACGTGGAGGTCCTCGAACCGCCGGAGGCCCGCGCCGAACTGGCCCGCTGCGCCGCCGCGATCACCGCTCTGTACGCAGGAACCGGCTGAGCGCGGCCGTGAGTTCGGCGGGCGCGTCCTCCTGGACGAGGTGCCCGGCGCCGTCGATGATCCGCATCTCGGCACCGGGGACCGCCGCGACCAGCTCATGCCCGCGCGCGACCGGAATCCAGGTGTCCTCGGCGCCCCAGCACACGAGCACGGGGACGGGCACCTCCCCGTACCGCCCCTGGATCTCGTCGGTGAACCGCTGGTCGTTCCGCTCGATCTGCCGGTAGAAGGCGTCCTTGCCCGCCTCCGTCAGCCATGGCGCGACGAGCCGCGCGTGCGTGTCCGGGTGCAGACCGCGGTGGCTCGCCGAGCTGATGTAGCGGTGCACGAGCGCCTCGTGCAGCTCGTCCGGCAACCGCCGGAACACGTCCGCGTTCTCGGAGATCAGCCGGTACGTGGCCGTGCCCCACGGCGCGAGGGCCACCGGATCGACCAGGGCGAGCCGGGAGTACGCGGCGCCGTGCAGCAGGTGGGCCGGAGGGACCGGCGTAGCGGCGGTCGAGGTGCCAGTCGGTGTGCGGCTCCGCTGCGGTCATGACCGTAAGGCTATTGGCTCATGACGCCACCGGCCAGCCCCCGGCCAGTCCCTGGCCGGTGCTCGGCTCAGGCCCCGTCCAGCCAGTGCCGACGCCCCAGGCTCACGAGCCGCAACTGCCGCTCCGCGACCCCCGCCACCCGGGCGTGGTCCTCGGCGGGCGCGGTCAGGAAGGCGGACGCGGTCGCCACCATGTGGTCGACGTACAGACCCGCGAGCATCAGCAGATCGTCCCGGCTCCACCCGGCGGACTCGGGGTCGAGGCTGAGCGCCGCGCTCACCTCCTCGGCGAACTGCGCGAGCTGAGCCCCTATCGCGTCGCTGACCCGCTGCACACCACCGTGGCGCTCGCGCGCGATGAACCGTACGTGGGCCGGGTGGGCGCGCACGTGCGCGGCGATCAACTCGACGGTGCGGGCGATGCGTTCGTCGCTGTCCCAGGTCGCCTTCAGCAGCTCGGAGACGACCGTGTGCAGGCTGCCGAGCGCCTGCTCGACCAGCGCGACACCGAGGTCGGCCGTGCTGTCGAAGTGCCGGTAGAACGCGGTCGGCGCCACTCCCACGGAGCGCGTGACCTCCCGCAGGCCCAGGCTGCTGAGGCTCTGCTCCTCCAGGAGTTCGAGCGCCGCGTCGAGGAGGGCCTGCCGGGTCTTCTGCTTCTGCGCCTGCCGGATGCCGAGGGTGTGACTCATGTCATCCAGTTAACAACTGTTCTCCGTGATTGGGAACCGGCGGGCGGGTTACCCTAGAGGTCAGTGAACAGTTGTAAGCCAAAAGCATGCGTACATCACGTCTGAGAGGTTTCCCGTGCTGTTCCTAGTAGCGGCCCTGTTGCTGCTGGGCTTCGCGCTCGGCACCGTGGCCCACGCCCCGCTTTCCTTCACGCTGGTCGCCGCCGCCGTGATCGGCGCATGGCTGGCCGTCTTCGCGCTCCGCGAGCGCCACGGCCGCCGCCACCGCCACCAGCACTGAACCGCGCAGAAGCAGTCAGCAGAGGGGGTACCACCATGCAGCTCACCGCACCGGACCGGACGCAGGAGAAGCACGAGGCGCACGAGGCACACGAGGCACACGAGAAGCGCGAGGCCGTGAGGACTGCCGAGGTGAACGACGCCGACGTGGCCGAGGCGCAGAAAGCGGCACCCGCCCGTCCCACCGGCCGCCGCGACACCGACGGCATGGCCGTCGCCTCGTTCGTCCTCGGCCTCATCGGCCTGCTCGTCCTGAACGTCTTCCTCGGCCCCATCGCGATCGCCCTCGCCGGCATCGCCCTGTGGCGCGGCACCGCCCGCCGCGGCCGCGCCCTGCTCGGCCTGGGCCTCGGCGTCGCCGACCTCGTCGTCCTCTTCGCGTTCGTCGCCGCCGACAACACGCTGTCCTGGAGCATCACGGGCTGACGGCAAGGCCCACGGTCAAGGCCCTGGGCCGGG
>NZ_JAOCNE010000001.1:249353-310060 GCF_056172735.1 Streptomyces sp. R818 | reverse complement strand
TCCTGGACGCCCAGGGCATCGAGTGCTCGACCGGCTCGGCCTGCACGGCGGGCATCGCCCAGCCCAGCCACGTCCTCCTCGCCACCGGCACCGACCCGGACCTGGCCCGCGGCACGCTCCGCTTCTCCCTCGGCCATACGTCGACGAAGGCGGACGTGGAAGCGGTGGCGGCGGCGATCGGCCCGGCGGTGGAACGGGCGAGGTCGGCGGGTCTGACCTGAGCGGGGCCGTGCCGTGGCGGGGCTATGCCTTCGCCGTACCGGCTCGCGCGTGGGCGGCTTTGACGAGCCGCATGTACTTGTCCCAGTCCCACAGGCGCCCGGGATCGGTGTGATCGGTCCCCGGCACCTCGACATGCCCGATGACGTGCTCACGATCCGCCGGGAAGTCGTACCGCCTGCATATCGCGGCGGTCAGCTTGGCCGAGGCCGCGTACATGGCGTCGGTGAAGTCCTCGGGCCGGTCGACGAACCCCTCGTGCTCGATCCCGACGCTGCGCTCGTTGAACTCGCGGTTGCCCGCGTGGAAGGCGACGTCCAGCTCGCGGATCATCTGCGCTATGTGCCCGTCCTGACGGACGACGTAGTGCGCGGCGGCGCCGTGCCAGGGATCCTTGAAAACCTTCAGGGTCCCCTGATAGCTCCCCTGCGTGACGTGCACGATGACACGGTCGATCGTGTAGTCGGCGGGCCGGTCCGCCCGCCGCCAGTTGGCAGCCGCCGCGGCGACCCACTCCGCGCCCTTGAAGTCGACGGCACCGGCCTCGCGCGGCTTGTCGACGCCGGGCACCTGCCACCACATGTGCGCGAGATCGCTGCGCGCGAGCAGTCCGACACCGACGGCAGAGGCCACACCACCGACGATCAGTGCCCGGCGGCTGATGACCCGCCCGCTGTCACGGCCACTCGGCTCCCCCATGCGCGCCCCCGCTCTCGGTCCTCCTCCACCTTCCCCGTACGAGATCCAGAACGCATATCCGGGAGATTCGGTTCCCGCGGCCCCGTACCCTAAAGAGTGCTATGACTTCGCAGACCTCGACGCCGACCTCGTCGCTCCCCGCCGACCGTCCCCTCCGCGTGCTCGCCGCCATGTCGGGCGGCGTGGACTCAGCAGTGGCGGCGGCCCGCGCCGCCGAAGCCGGGCATGACGTGACAGGCGTCCACCTGGCCCTGTCCGCGAACCCGCAATCCTTCCGCACGGGCGCGCGCGGCTGCTGCACCATCGAGGACTCCCGGGACGCGCGCCGCGCGGCGGACGTCATCGGCATCCCGTTCTACGTTTGGGACCTCGCGGAGCGCTTCCGCGAGGACGTGGTGGACGACTTCATCGCGGAGTACGAGGCCGGCCGCACCCCGAACCCGTGCCTGCGCTGCAACGAGAAGATCAAGTTCGCGGCGCTCCTGGACAAGGCCCTCGCCCTCGGCTTCGACGCGGTCTGCACGGGCCACTACGCGAAGGTGCTGGTGAACGACTCCGGCGCCCGCGAACTGCACCGGGCCTCCGACATGGCCAAGGACCAGTCCTACGTCCTCGGCGTCCTGGACGACCGTCAGCTGGCCCACGCGATGTTCCCGCTGGGGGACACGGTGACGACGAAGGAAGAGATCCGCGCGGAGGCGGAGGCGCGTGGCCTGGCGGTGGCGAAGAAGCCCGACTCCCACGACATCTGCTTCATCGCGGACGGCGACACGCAGGGGTTCCTGGCCTCGCGCCTCGGCAAGGCCGAGGGCGACATCGTCGACGAGTCAGGGACGAAGCTCGGCACCCACGAAGGCGCCTACGGCTACACCATCGGCCAGCGCAAGGGCCTCCGCATCGGCACGCCCGCCCCCGACGGCAAGCCCCGCTACGTCCTGGACATCTCCCCGGTCGACAACACGGTGACGGTGGGCCCGGTCGAGGCCCTGGACGTCACCGCTCTGACGGCCATCAAGCCCCGCTGGTGCGGCGCGGCCCCCACGGGCCCCGGCACCTACACGGCCCAACTCCGCGCCCACGGCGACGAGACCCCGGTGACGGCAGAACTGGTCGACGACGAACTCCGGGTGTCCTTCACGGAGCCGGCGCGGGGCGTGGCCCCGGGCCAGGCGATCGTCCTGTACGACGGGACGCGGGTGGTGGGGTCGGCGACGATCGCCAGTACGGCGCGGGCTGCGGCGGTGGCGTAGCGCGCTTACGGTGCGCGCCGGCCCGGCCCACGCAGGGGCCGGGCCGGATCAATCACCGTTCCCGAGGGGCGTGCCCGCCCAACGCCGAAGCGGCCGTGGGCGGGCACGAGGCGTCCCTACTTGAGGAAAGGCGCTGCGAGGTAAAGCGCGGGAATCACCAGCATGGCGGCGCAGGAGATGCGGGTCTCTTTCTGTCGCCAGCCTTGAAATCCCAGGTATACGCCGTAGATGAGAACGGCGTTCACGCCGATCATCGGCCACGTGAACGAGCCGTCCAGTGCCTTCGTCACAGTTCCGAAAGTCGCCAGTGCGGCGAAGGCGGTGAACCGCCGGTCACGATTCTCCCGCGCCTCGTCAGCGGCTCTTTGCTCGAGGTCCATGCGATCCTCCCTACACCAACGCGTTGTTGTAGCCGCTGCCCACCGTCGGGAATTTCCGCATGTCGCCGATGACGGCGCACATGCCGCCGGCGCCCGCGAAGGTCACGTTGACCGCGACCATGAGCCGGTCGTACTGCTCCGTGAGTTCTCGGTACCGCTTGACCATGGCGGTCACGCGCTCCGCCGCGCATGCCGCGCCGACAAAGGTGCCCGCGATACCCACGCCTGAGACCGCGACAGCGGCGCTTGCGGCGGCGGAGACAGCGACCTGGATTCCCCAGTCGCAGATCTCAGCGATGCCTCCCTTCACTGTTTCGGCGAACGAGAAGACGAGCTTGGCCACGTTCACGTAGCGATCACGGAGATCGTGGAAGGCGTCCCGTGCTGCTTCCAACTTCTTGGCCGACTTCTCGAAGTACTTCCATGCGGCGTCCGCAGCATTCCCTTGCCACGTGAGATCGAGCACGGAATTTCCGTGCCGAATGTTCGCGGCCATGTCGGCGCAGGCATTGCCCAGGCAATGCCATGCGTCGGCGCACTCGGCATAGCCCTGCCAGTCGCCCGCCAGCCAGTTGGCCACGTATCCGAGGATGTCCTGGCCGAAGGCGAATTTGATCCCTTCGTTCGCCAGTGCGGAGATGCTGCCGAAGTCGAGAAGGGTTCCAGCGGCCTTGTTGGCGGGAGCGAACTCCAGCTCGGCCAAGTGCCCCTGCAGCCAGCTGTCTCCACCCCCTGGCGGCTTGAGGCGGTCGGCGACGTCATGAACGTCTCGGAATGTCGCAGGACCGCTAGGCCGGGGCCTGGGGACAGAGGAGGGCGACGCGGCTGGATAGGTCGCGTCCAGCTTTCGCGCCTGCTCCAGGTCGATCGCGTCGTACCAGGCGGCGGTCTTCTTCAGCTCGCCCACCGATGCGTCGAGGATGGCGTCGAAACCGTTCAGGACGTCACGAGCGTCGCGCACGCGCTTCGCGTGATCACCAAGTGCCCAGTCCCAGAGTTCCCCGATGAAGGAGGAGTCGATGGTGGTGCTGCGATCGAGATAGGCGCGGGCGCTTCCACAGTCCCCGCCTGCTCGATGGACCTGTCCCGCGTACGCGACCAGGTCCTGGGTCTTCACGGCCAGAGTCATACCGGCCTCCGCTCGGCACGCTCCGCCAGCAGAAGGCTGCGTTCGGCGGCCAGCTGTTGCTCACCGCTCTGGGCCAGCTTCTCGCGTTCCTGGTCCGAGATCGCGTCCCACTGCCTGCGGAAGTCCTGCCCCCGTTCGATCACCGCCTCCGCATACGCAGGGACGCGGGTCGCCTCGCGCAAGCCGATTCGGCCTGTGAGGATCTCCTGGGCCATTTCCTTCAGGACGGGGCCCGCGTCGCCGCGGCGGAATGTTTCCATCGCCTTGCGCAGCAGGCGTTGCTGTACGGGGTCGTCGGTGAGGTCCATGTCGGCGGTCACTACGTCTTCGTCTCCCTCGGTGCGGTAGCGCAGGGAGCGGCACAGTAGTGACGCCGGTTGCAGGAAAAGCTGCGTCAGAGGAGTGGGAGCGGCGCACGTGATGCGCCGCCGCCTAGCGGGCCCTCGGGGGAAAGCTTTCCGTGGGGCTCATCCGAATGGGGGAGACGGCCAACGGCCAACCCCCGCACGCCGATTGGGCGAGCGCAGCGCTCAGGCCCGCGCCCCGAGATAGTGGTGGAGGACCGCGGACAGCTCCGTGCACCAGCGCGGCACCTGCGACCTCTTCCGGGCCCGGACCCGGCACTCGTACACCGGCCCCTCGACCGTCACGGCCATCACCGACAGACCGTCGCCGAGCGGATGGAAGCGCACCGTGTGCACGCGCGGCCACGGCAGTTCGATGCCGTGCGGGCCCCTCTCGAAGTGGACCCCGTCGGCGTCCACGACCATGCCGTTGTGCTCGTCCGCCGCCACGAACTCAGGGCCGGTCGCCGGGGCCGGCGGCGCGTACATCGGCGGGGGCGGCCCGAAGCCGGGTGCCGGAACCGGACCGCCCTGATGGTCGAAACCCTGCGTCACGCCCGCCCCGCCCCGAAGAAATCTGCCTTGCGTCCGTCCGCCCTATCCCATCACTTCCACTTCGTAGAAGCACAGGTGCCCCTTGATCGCCGCCACCTCCGCCTTCGGCTCGGGGTACGACCACACCGCGTCCGCCGCGTCCGGCAGCGACCAGTAGGACGCCGTTCCCTTGAAGGGGCAGTACGTCGTCGTGTCCGAGGGCGAGAGAAGGTCCATGGCCACGTCCTCGGCCGGGAGGTAATAGCGCGCAGGGCAGCCCGTCTCCCGCAGGACCAGCGCGCGCGTACTGTCCGCCACCACTTGCCCGTCGCGCACCACTCGCACCCGCTCCGCACCCTGCTCGACCGTGATCTTGTGTCCGGGGATTCCGGGAACTCCAGGAGTCATGGAGGGTTCAGCGCCGCCGAGGCCGCCATTCTTCCCGGCGCGGTGCCCCGTACCGTTGTTCCCATGAACATCTGCGTCTTCCTCTCCGCCGCCGACCTCGACGAGCGCTACACCCGCCCCGCCCGCGAATTCGCCGAGCTCCTCGGCAAGGCCGGGCACACCCTGGTGTGGGGCGGTTCGGAGAGCGGGCTGATGAAGGTCGTCGCAGACGGGGTGCAGGAGGCCGGGGGGCGGCTCCTGGGGGTGTCCGTCGAGTTTCTCGCCGCCAAGGCGCGGGCCGTCAGCGCCCCGGACGAGATGGTCGTCGCCAAGGATCTCGCCGAGCGCAAGGCGCTGCTGCTGGGGAAGGCCGATGCTGTCGTGATCATGGTCGGGGGGACCGGGACCCTCGACGAAGCCACCGAGATTCTCGAACTGAAGAAGCACGGCAAGACCACCATGCCGATCGTGCTGCTGAACAGCGCTGGGTTCTACGACGGGCTCAAGGAGCAGTTCCGGCGCATGGAGGACGAGGGGTTCCTGCCGATTCCCCTCACCGACCTGGTGTTCTTCGCCGAGGAGCCCGTGGGCGCCCTCGCCTACCTGGAGGAGTCCCAGGGCATCGAGTAAGCGCCGGGTGCGAGCATGGGGGCCATGACAGGCACAGCCACCCACGTGATCACCGGCGCCGGTTCCGGCATCGGCGCCGCCGTCGCCCGCCGCCTCCACGCGCGCGGGGACGAACTTTATCTCCACGCGCGCGACGCGGGCCGCGCCAAGGAGCTCGCCGCCGAGTTCCCCGGCGCCAGGACGCTCGTCGGCGACCTCGCCGACCCCGACAAGCTGTCCTGGGCGTTCTCGCACCAGTCGCTGCCGGATCGCGTCGACTCGCTGCTGCACATCGCCGGGGTCGTCGATCTCGGGCCCGTCGGGGAGCTCACCCCCAAGTCCTGGCGGCACCAGCTCAACGTGAACCTCATCGCCCCCGCCGAGCTGACCAGGCACTTCCTGCCCCAGCTCCGTCTCACCCAGGGCCACGTCCTCTTCGTGAACTCCGGGTCCGGCATCCACGCGGGACCCGAGTGGTCCGCGTACGCCGCCTCCAAGCACGGCCTGCGCGCCCTCGCCGACTCGCTGCGCAAGGAGGAGCACGACAACGGGGTGCGGGTCACCTCCGTCTACCCCGGCCGCACCGCCAGCGCCATGCAGGAGAAGGTGCACCAGCAGGAGGGCAAGGAGTACGACCCCTCGCGCTGGATCGACCCCGAGTCCGTCGCCACGACGATCCTCATGGCGCTCGATCTGCCGCGCGACGCCGAGGTCAACGACCTGACCGTCCGCCCGGGACGCTGACCTCCACCGGGAGCGGGACCGCCGGCGTTACGTACCCTGCCTGAGTGAGCGATAAGAGCGACTTCAGGTGGGGGCCGGCCACAGGCGTCGGCTCGATGCCCGGCGGCGATGCCCGAGAGGCCGCCAAAACCGTCACCGGCTCCTTCGAGGGGCCGGAAGCGGGGACGCCGTTCCTCGCCGAGCTGCCCGCGCGCGGGCCCGGCGCCGACATGGTCGGCCGTACCGCGGGGCTCCTCGTGGACCTCTACGCGCGCGTGGAGCCCAGTGGCTGGCGCATCGGCGACCGGCCCGGCCGCGACACCAAGCGCGCCCGCTCCTGGCTGGGCGAGGACCTCGACGCGCTCGAGGAGTTCACCCAGGGCTACGAGGGGCCGCTCAAGGTGCAGGCCGTCGGGCCGTGGACCCTCGCAGCGGCCCTGGAGCTGAGGAACGGTGAGGCCGCGCTCTCTGACCCGGGTGCTTGCCGGGATCTCGCCGGGTCGCTCGCCGAGGGGCTCCGCGCTCATCTCGCCGACCTCCGGCGCCGCGTACCCGGCGCCCAGCTCGTCCTCCAGCTCGACGAGCCCTCCCTCATCGCCGTCCTGCGCGGGCAGATCAAGACCGCCAGCGAGTACCGCACCCACCGCGCCGTCGACCGCCAGCTCGTCGAGTCCACCCTGCGGGACGTCCTGGCCGCCGCCGGGGGCGGGCCCGTCGTCGTGCACTCCTGCGCGCCCGACGTGCCCTTCGCGCTCCTGCGCCGCGCCGGGGCCGACGCGATCTCGTTCGACTTCTCCCTGCTCACGGAGCGTGACGACGAAGTCATCGGGGAGGCGGTCGAGGGAGGGACTCAGCTCTTCGCCGGTGTCGTGCCCGGTGTGGACGGTCGATTGTCAGACCCTGCAGGTAGCGTCATGGGTGTCAGGACGCTGTGGCGCAGGCTGGGACTGAATCCGGGGTCGCTCGCGGACGCGGTCACGGTCACTCCGTCGTGCGGGCTCGCGGGTGCTTCACCGGCGTACGCACGGGCGGCGCTCGCCCACTGTGCCCGGGCGGCAAGATCACTCGCGGACAACCCTGAGTGACGGGGACCGAAGGCAACGGGAGGACGAGACGGTGGCTGCCGCAAAGGGCGAACAGGTAGAGGGCGAACAGGTAAAGGGCGGACAGGTAGAGGGCGAACAGGCAAAGGGCGGGCAGAGCGGGAAGGCCGAGCTGGGCGGGAAGGCCGAGCAGGGCGGGAAGGCCGATCAGGCCAGGATCGACGATGTCGCGCGGCAGAGCCCCGTGCCGTCCAAGGCGCGGGACGAGCACGGCCGCCTGGCCGACCAGATCGAGGAACACCGCTTCCGGTACTACGTGAAGGACGCGCCGGTCGTCTCCGACGCCGAGTTCGACAAGCTGCTGCGCTCCCTGGAGGCGCTGGAGGAGCGGTACCCGGAGCTGCGCACCCCGGACTCGCCGACGCAGAAGGTCGCGGGCGCGTACGAGACCGAGTTCACCTCCGTCGAGCACCGCGAGCGGATGCTCTCGCTGGACAACGCCTTCGACGACCTCGAACTGGCGGCGTGGGCCGAGCGCGTCGCCAGGGACGTCGGCGCCCCCGGCTACCACTTCCTGTGCGAGCTGAAGGTCGACGGCCTCGCGGTCAACCTCACGTATGAGAACGGGCGGCTCACGCGCGCGGCCACGCGCGGTGACGGCCGCGTCGGCGAGGACATCACGCCCAACGTGCGCACCATCGCCGAGATCCCCGGCCGCCTCAAGGGCGACCGCATCCCCGCCCTCGTGGAGATCCGCGGCGAAGTCTTCTTCCCGATGGAGGAGTTCGAGGGGCTGAACGCGCGCCTGGTGGAGGCCGGTGACAAGCCCTTCGCCAATCCGCGGAACGCGGCGGCCGGTTCCTTGCGCCAGAAGGACCCCCGCGTCACCGCCTCCCGCCCCCTCCACATGGTCGTCCACGGCATCGGCGCCCGTGAGGGCTTCGACATCGAGCGGCTCTCGGAGGCGTACGACCTGCTGCACGAGTGGGGCCTGCCCACCGCCAAGCACAACAAGGTCGTCGACGACCTCGACGGCGTGCGCGCGTTCATCGCCTACTACGGCGAGAACCGGCACTCGGTGGAGCACGAGATCGACGGCGCCGTCGTCAAGCTCGACGAGATCCGCCTCCAGGGCCGCCTCGGCTCCACCGCGCGCGCCCCGCGCTGGGCCATCGCCTGGAAGTTCCCGCCCGAAGAGGTCAACACCAAGCTGGTGAACATCCTGGTGAGCGTGGGGCGTACGGGGCGGGCCACGCCGTACGCGCAGGTCGAACCGGTGCAGGTGGCGGGCTCCGAGGTCGAGTTCGCCACGCTGCACAACCAGGAGGTCGTGAAGAAGAAGGGCGTGCTCATCGGGGACACCGTCGTCATCCGCAAGGCCGGTGACGTGATCCCCGAGATCCTCGGGCCCGTCGCCGACCTGCGCGATGGCAGCGAGCGGGAGTTCGTGATGCCCGCCGAGTGCCCCGAGTGCGGCACGGAGCTGCGGGCCATGAAGGAGGGCGACAAGGACCTGCGGTGCCCCAACGCCCGTGGCTGCCCCGCTCAGTTGCGCGGACGCCTGTTCTACCTCGGTGGCCGCGAGTGCCTGGACATCGAGAACTTCGGGCAGGTCGCCGCCGCCGCGCTCACCGCCCCGCTCGAACCCTCCGAGCCGCCCGTCGTCGACGAGGGCGATCTGTTCGGGCTCTCCATGGAGCAGCTGCTGCCCATCAGGGCGTACGTCCTTGACCCGGACAGCGGGCTGCCCAAGCGCGACCCGAAGACCGGCGAGGAGAAGGTCGCCCGCGTCTTCGCCAACCAGAAGGGCGAGCCGAAGAAGAACGCGGTCGCCATGCTGGAGAACATTGCGGCGGCCAAGGACCGGCCGCTGGCCCGCTTCCTCAACGGGCTCTCGATCCGGCACGTCGGCCCGGTCGCGGCCCAGGCGCTGGCCCGCGAGTTCCGCTCCGTCGACCGCATCGACGAGGCCACCGAGGAGGAGCTCGCCGCCACCGAGGGCGTCGGCGGGATCATCGCCGCGTCGGTGAAGCAGTGGTTCGCCGAGGACTGGCACCGCGAGATCCTGCGCAAGTGGCGCGAGGCCGGAGTGCGCCTGGAGGACGAGGGGGCGGGGGAGGACGAGGGGCCGCGGCCCCTCGAAGGGCTCACCGTCGTCGTCACCGGCACCCTGCAGAACCACACGCGGGACGGCGCCAAGGAGGCCCTGCAGAGCAGAGGCGCCAAAGTGACCGGTTCCGTTTCCAAGAAGACGTCGTTCGTGGTCGTCGGGGAGAACCCGGGGTCCAAGTACGACAAGGCCGTGCAGGCGAAGGTTCCGGTTCTGGACGAGGACGGATTCGCCGTTCTGCTCGACCAGGGACCCGAAGCCGCCGCCGAAGTGGCGCTTCCCGCGGAAGAACCGACCCAGGAGTAGCGGTTGAAGGCCACCCGATCGGCGCATACCAGATGCATACGGGTGGTCAGGCCGCAATCGGGCAACAGCGGTCGGGCACGACCGTCTGGTGCCCGTGGAAGCCTTCCGCGGCCTAATGTTGAGTGTGTGCGTCTGCCATGTCCTGCTGCGGATGGGGCACATCTCCCGGCCCACCGAAGGCCGGGGGAGCGGGCAGTGGATGTGGGCACCGCCGGCTGTGAGAGGGACGGGAATGGAACCGACCGAGAGCGCCGCCCCGGACTCACACCTGCGTCCGCGCCGCCGTACGCGGCGCGCGGCGGCACACGACAGCGGGGACGACGGCAGCGAGAGCGGTCGCGGGGAGAACGAGCGCGGTGATGTGGTGAACTGGCGCAATTGGTGGCGCGAGGCGGGACGCGGTCTGCTGCGCGCGGGCGGCGGCCGGTCCGGAGCGGCGCCCGGCACGGCGCGCGGAGCCGCGAACCGGGCGGCCGGGGGTGGACTCGGCGCGATGTTCGGCAAGGCACGCGGAACCGCGGACCCGGCAGGGGGAACAGGACCCGGCGGGGCCGTGAACGGCGGAGCGCGTCACCCGAGCGGCCCAAACGGCACCCGCCGGCCGGGCACAGGCCCGAGGGGCACCGCCTTCACGACCATGGACGCACCGGTACCGCTGACCCCGGTCGCGACCGGCACGGGCTCCGCCGGACCGTCCGCCCCCGGCACCGTCGGCGCGGCGACCCCGGCCGCCAACCAGCTCGCGGGACAGGCCGACACCGGCTCCCGGGCCGCGGCCCCGCCGCTGCTGCCCGGCGCCATCGTCGCGCTCGCCGCGGTCATCCTCGGCGCCGGGTTCTACCGCGCCTTCGCCGGGCATCACGCGCTCTTCCCGTCCGGCACCGTCGGCTGGTCCCTCGCCGTCCTGACCGGCATCATCGTCGGCCACCTCGTCGCCCTGGGCCGCGACCGCTGGTGGGGCGGGACCGGCTCGGGCGCCGCCCTCACCCTCGCGGTCCTGCTCCTGTACGGCTGGGTACCGGCCGGAATGGTCAGCCTCACCGTCGTCGTCCTTGTCGGCGTCGCACGCCGCCATCGCTGGCGCCAGGGCGCCCTGCACGGCGCCATCGACATCCTCGGCATCGGCGCGGGCGCGCTCGTCCTCGCCGCGTTCGGCCGCGTCCCGTCCGTCGAGTCCCCCTGGTCCCCGCAGACCTGGAGCTTCTCCGCGGTGCCCGAGATCATCCTCGTAGCGGCCGCGTATCTGCTCGTCACGCGCGCGTCGCTCTGGTACGTGCACACGCCGCGCCCTGCCGGGCTGCCGACTCTGGCGCGGCCCGCGCTCCTGCGTCAGGGTCTTGTCGGGGTCGCGCTGCTCGGTATCGCGCCGCTGCTCTGCGTCGTCGCCATCGCCATGCCGGTGCTCCTTCCGCTGTTCGCGATCCCGCTGGTCGCGCTCGACTCCACGCTGTGGATCGCGCGGGCCCGCGCCGAGGAGCAGCTGCGCGACCCGCTCACCGGACTGCCCAACCGGCAGTGGCTCCTGGAGCGGACGTGGTCGGCGCTGACCGATGCCGAGCGGATCGGGGCGCGCAGCGCGCTCATGCTGATCGACCTCGACCGGTTCCGTTCGGTCAATGACACGCTCGGCCATCTCGCCGGTGACCGCCTCCTGTTGCAGATCGCCGACCGGCTGAGAGCGGCACTGCCGCGCGGCGCGGAGGCGGCGAGGATCGGCGGCGACGAGTTCGCCGTGCTGCTGCCGATCGCCGACTCCACGACCTCCGCCTCGCGCGTGGCCCGCAACCTCGTCGCCGCGCTCAGCTCGCCCCTGGACCTCGACGGGCTGACGCTCGTCCTGGAGGCCAGCGCCGGGCTCGCCGTCTTCCCCGACCACGCGCTCGACGCCGAAGGGCTGCTGCGCCGCGCCGACGTCGCGATGTACCAGGCCAAGCGGGACCGTACGGGCGTGGAGGTGTACGAGTCGAAGCGGGACTCCAACACCCCCGACCGGCTCGGCCTCCTGGGCGACCTGCGGCTCGCGCTCGACGCCGGGGACGTGGAGCTGCACTACCAGCCGAAGGTCCGCTTCGACGGGCAGGTCGCCGGGCTCGAAGCGCTCGTACGGTGGGTGCATCCCGAGCGCGGGAAGGTTCCGCCTGACGAGTTCATCGCCATCGCCGAGTCCTCCGGACTCATGCCGCACCTGACCGAGTACGTCCTGGACACGGCGCTCGCCCAGGTCGCCCGCTGGCGGGCGCAGGGCCTGCACGTGCCCGTCGCGGTGAACGTCTCGCCCCGGGACGTGCACACCCCGGGTTTCGCGGGCGCCGTCGCCGCACGCCTCGCGCGCCACGGTGTCCCGGCAGGATCGCTCCAGCTCGAGATAACGGAGCACGTGCTCCTTGAGGACCCGCAGCGCGCCGCCGACACCCTCGCCGGGCTCACCGGACACGGCGTGAAGATGTCCCTGGACGACTTCGGCACCGGCTACTCCTCCCTCGTCCACCTGCGCAGACTCCCGGTGAGCGAGCTGAAGATCGACCGCTCGTTCGTGGCGCGGCTCGCCGTGGACACCGAGGACGCGGAGATCGTCCGCTGCACCGTCGACCTGGCCCATTCCCTCGGCCTTCTCGTCGTGGCCGAGGGCGTCGAGGACGACGAGACGTGGGAGCGCTTGCGCGACCTCGGCTGCGACGCGGTGCAGGGCTGGCTCGTCGCCGCCGCGATGCCGCCGGACGAGACGACGGCGTGGCTGCGCGCGCGTGGATCGCGCGGCTGGCAGCGGACTCCGGCGGCGCTCCCGGCCGTCCAGGGTGACGATCCGCGGGCTTAGAAAGCGGCCAGGCGCCAGGGCGGGTACGGGCACCGGGCCGGGCCCCATAGGATTGGGGCCAAACCACACACTCCCACCCTGAGGATCGCTGCATGCCTGGCATCACGCGCGAGGAGGTCGCCCACCTCGCCCGGCTGGCGCGTCTGGAGCTGAAGCCCGAAGAGCTCGACCACTTCGCCGGCCAGCTCGACGACATCATCGGCGCGGTCGCCCGCGTCAGCGAGGTCGCCGACCAAGACGTACCGCCGACCTCCCACCCGCTGCCGCTGACCAACGTCATGCGCGCGGACGAGGTCCGTCCGTCGCTCACCCCCGAGCAGGCGCTCTCCGGCGCCCCGGCCCAGGAGCAGCAGCGTTTCAAGGTGCCGCAGATCCTGGGGGAGGACTAATCACCATGACGGACATCATCAAGCTCACCGCCGCCCAGACCGCCGAGAAGATCGCTTCCGGCGAGCTGACGGCCGTCGAGGTCACCGAGGCCCACCTGGCCCGGATCGAGGCCGTCGACGAGAAGGTCCACGCCTTCCTGCACGTCGACCGCGAGGGCGCGCTCGCGCAGGCCCGCGCCGTCGACGAGAAGCGCGCGGCGGGCGAGAAGCTCGGCCCGCTGGCCGGCGTCCCGCTCGCGCTGAAGGACATCTTCACCACCGAGGGCGTGCCGACCACCGTCGGCTCCAAGATCCTCGAAGGCTGGATCCCGCCGTACGACGCGACGGTCACCAAGAAGCTGAAGGCGGCCGGCGTCGTCATCCTCGGCAAGACCAACATGGACGAGTTCGCCATGGGGTCCTCCACCGAGAACAGCGCCTACGGCCCGACCGGCAACCCGTGGGACCTCACCCGCATCCCGGGCGGCTCCGGCGGCGGTTCCTCCGCCGCGCTCGCCGCCTACGAGGCCCCGCTCGCCATCGGCACGGACACCGGCGGATCGATCCGCCAGCCCGCCGCCGTCACCGGCACCGTCGGCGTCAAGCCCACGTACGGTGGCGTCTCGCGCTACGGCATGGTCGCGTTCTCGTCCTCCCTGGACCAGGGCGGCCCCTGTGCCCGCACCGTGCTCGATGCGGCCCTGCTGCACGAGGTCATCGCCGGGCACGACCCGCTCGACTCGACCTCCATCGACGCGCCGGTCCCGCCGGTCGTCGAGGCCGCGCGCAACGGCTCGGTGCAGGGCATGCGCGTAGGCGTCGTCAAGCAGTTCCGCGGCGAGGGCTACCAGACCGGTGTCGTGCAGCGCTTCGACGAGTCGGTCGAGCTGCTGAAGTCGCTCGGCGCCGAGATCGTCGAGCTGGACTGCCCGACGTTCGACCTGGCGCTCTCCGCGTACTACCTGATCGCGCCCTCCGAGTGCTCCTCGAACCTCGCCCGGTTCGACGCCATGCGCTACGGCCTGCGCGTCGGCGACGACGGCACGCACTCCGCCGAGGAGGTCACCGCCCTCACCCGCGAGGCCGGCTTCGGCGACGAGGTCAAGCGCCGCGTCATCCTGGGCACGTACGCGCTCAGCTCCGGCTACTACGACGCGTACTACGGCAGCGCCCAGAAGGTCCGCACCCTGATCACCCGCGAGTTCGAGGCCGCGTTCGAGACGGTGGACGTCATCGTCTCCCCGACGACGCCGACCACCGCCTTCCCGATCGGCGAGCGCGCCGACGACCCGATGGCGATGTACCTCGCGGACCTGTGCACCATCCCGACCAACCTGGCCGGCAACGCCGCCATGTCGCTGCCCTGCGGCCTGGCGCCCGAGGACGGCCTGCCGGTCGGCCTGCAGATCATCGCTCCCGCCATGAAGGACGACCGCCTGTACAAGGTGGGTGCCGCCGTCGAGGCCGCCTTCGTGGAAAAGTGGGGGCACCCGCTGCTCGAGGAGGCTCCGTCGCTGTGAGTGCACTTGGTAAGGCCAAGGGGTTCAAGAAGTCCAGGTCCGGCACGTACCTGTCGATCGGGACGACCGCGTTCGGCGCGATCAGCGTCCTGAAGCAGGCCAAGAAGGCGCGTACGGAGAACGACACGCTCCGGCTCGTCGACGCCGTCGTCTCCGCCGCCGCCATCGCCACAGGACTCGCCCTGCTGCTGCGCGAGCTCAAGCGCATCGGCGACGACGACGTCCTGCTGGGCTGAGAGGGAAGTACCAACACCGTGACTGCCACGACCACCCCCGAGCTGCTCCCGTACGAGGAGGCGCTCGCGTCGTACGACCCGGTCATGGGCCTGGAGGTCCATGTCGAGCTCGGTACGAAGACGAAGATGTTCTGCGGCTGCTCCACCGAGCTGAAGCAGGACGCCAACAGCCAGACCTGCCCCACCTGTCTCGGCCTGCCCGGCGCCCTGCCCGTGGTCAACGAGATCGGCGTCGAGTCCGCCATCAAGATCGGCCTCGCGCTGAACTGCGAGATCGCCGAATGGTGCCGCTTCGCCCGGAAGAACTACTTCTATCCGGACATGCCGAAGAACTTCCAGACCTCCCAGTACGACGAGCCCATCGCCTTCAACGGCTACCTCGACGTACAGCTGGAGGACGGCGAGGTCTTCCGCGTGGAAATCGAGCGCGCCCACATGGAGGAGGACACCGGCAAGTCGACGCACGTCGGCGGTGCCACGGGCCGCATCCACGGCGCCTCGCACTCGCTGCTCGACTACAACCGCGCCGGCATCCCGCTCATCGAGATCGTCACCAAGCCGATCGAGGGCGCGGGCGAGCGGGCCCCCGAGGTCGCGAAGGCGTACGTCGCCGAGCTGCGCGAGGTCATCAAGGCGCTCGACGTCTCCGAGGCCCGCATGGACAAGGGCCAGATGCGCTGCGACGTCAACCTCTCCCTGCGGCCGCACGGCCGGGAGCAGTTCGGCACGCGCTCCGAGACGAAGAACGTGAACTCCCTGCGTTCCGTCGAGCGTGCCGCGCGCTACGAGATCCAGCGCCACGCCGCCGTCCTGCGCTCGGGCGGCACCATCGTGCAGGAGACCCGGCACTTCCACGAGGAGGACGGCTCCACCACGTCGGGCCGGATCAAGGACAACGCCGAGGACTACCGGTACTTCCCGGAGCCCGACCTCGTCCCCGTCGCCCCGTCCCGTGAGTGGGTCGAGGCGCTGCGTGCTGAACTCCCCGAGCTGCCGCTCGCCCAGCGCAACCGGCTGATCGAGGAGTGGGCCATCAGCGCCCACGACATGCAGTCGATCCGCAACGCCGGGGCCATCGGCCCGATCGTCGCCACGATCAACGCCGGTGCGGATGCCGCGTCCGCGCGGAAGTGGTGGATGGGTGAGCTGGCCCGCAACGCCAACGAGCAGGGTGTCGACCTGGGTGAGCTGCCCATCACGCCCGAGCACGTGGCGCGCGTGTCGGAGCTGGTCGCCAAGGGTGACCTCAACGACAAGCTCGCCCGTCAGGTCATCGACGGTGTCCTCAAGGGCGAGGGCACGCCCGACGAGGTCGTCGACAAGCGCGGCCTGAAGGTCGTGTCGGACGAGGGGGCGCTGTCCACGGCTGTGGACGAGGCGATCGCCGCCAACGCGGGGATCGTTGCCAAGATCCAGTCCGGCAAGGTCGCCGCCGCGGGGGCCCTTGTGGGGGCCGTGATGAAGGCGACCCGGGGTCAGGCGGACGCGGCTCGCGTCAAGGAGCTGATCCTGGAGAAGTTGGGCGTCAGCGAAGGCTGAGCCTTCTTGGTTCGGAGGGGCTGGATATATCCAGCCCCTCCGGCGTTTGAGGAGCGGGGTCCGGGGCGGAGCCCCGTGGAACGGAGCGGTGCACTGAGTACGACCTCGGCCGAGATCCTGGCCATCGGCCTCCTCCTGGTGACTCTGGCCTTCGCGGTGCTACGGCCCCGCGGCTGGCCGGAGGCCGTCGCCGCCGTGCCCGCGGCTGCCCTCGCCATCGGCACCGGAACGGTCACCCCCGACCACGCCTGGTTCGAGACCCAAGAACTCCTCCCCGTAGTCGGCTTCCTCGCCGCGATCCTGCTGCTCGCGCAACTCTGCGCCGACGACGGCCTGTTCACGGCGGCCGGTGACCTCGTCGCGCGGGCCTGTCACGGCAGCCCGAAGCGGATGCTGGGCGGGGTCTTCGCGGTGGCCGCGGCCGTCACCGCCGTGCTCAGCCTGGACGCCACCGTCGTCCTGCTCACCCCGGTCGTCTTCGCGACGGCCGCGCGGATCGGCACGAGCCCGCGTCCGCACGTCTACGCCAGCGCCCACCTCGCCAACTCGGCGTCGCTGCTGCTGCCCGTCTCCAACCTCACGAACCTGCTCGCGTTCACCGCGAGCGGGCTGACGTTCAGCCGGTTCGCGGGGCTGATGGCGCTGCCGTGGCTGCTCGCGATCGGCATCGAGTACGTCGTGTTCCGGCGCTGGTTCGCCGACGACCTCGCGGCGCCGGCGCACGATCCCGACCCCGGGGAGCCCACCCCCGTACCGGCGTTCACGCTGACCGTGCTCGGGCTGACGCTCGCCGGGTTCGTCGTCACGTCGTTCGCGGGGATCGAGCCGCTGTACGCCGCGTGCGCGGGCGCGCTCGTGCTCGGCGTGCGGTCCCTCGCCCGGCGCCGCTCCACGCCGGGGGAGCTGTTCAAGGCGCTCAACCTGCCGTTCTGCCTGTTCGTCCTCGCCCTCGGCGTCGTGGTGCGGGCGGTCGTCGACAACGGGCTCGGCGACGGCATCGCCCATGTCCTGCCCGACGGAACGTCCCTGCTCACGCTGCTCGCGGTCGCGGGCGTGGCCGCCGTGCTCGCCAACCTCATCAACAACCTGCCCGCGATCCTGGCGCTGCTCCCCGCCGTCGCCCCGGCCGGTCCAGGACCGGTGCTCGCCGCGCTGATCGGCGTCAACCTCGGCCCGAACCTCACCTACGTCGGCTCGCTCGCGACCCTGCTGTGGCGGCGCATCGTGCACGCGCACGGCACCCAGCCCGACCTCGGCGGTTTCACCCGGCTCGGGCTGCTCACGGTGCCCACGACGCTGCTCGCCTCGACGGCGGCGCTCTGGGCGGGGCTGCTCGTCCTCGGGTAGCGGTTGGACCTTTGTCCCGGATGCTTGGACGTTTACGTTTCGGCTCGTTCTTGTACTTCCCAGGGACATCTGGCGTGGCTACGGTCCCGGCCGAACCACTCAATGGGTCGATCGCAGACCATTACGCGCGGAGGTCCCGTGTCACCGTCCCCGGAGTCCCCGGAGTTGTCCCGCCGACGCCTCATGGCGGTGGGCGGGGGCGCGCTCGGCGCCGCCGCCGTCGGGTCCTTCCTGCCGCCCTCGCTGCAGCAGGCCGTCGCCGCGCAGGCCGAGCACGGCGCGCCGCCGAAGGGCGGGCTCGACGCCATCGAGCACGTTGTCATCCTGATGCAGGAGAACCGGTCGTTCGACCACTACTTCGGGACCCTGCGCGGCGTCCGCGGCTTCGGCGACCGCAACGCGATCCGGCTGCCCGGCGGCACCAGCGTGTTCGAGCAGCCAGGAGCGCTCCGCACCGTCCTGCCCTTCCCCGTACGGGAAGCGGCGGCGGCGCAGAAGAAGGATCTGCAGTACATAGGCGCGCTCGACCACTCCTGGTCCGGCGGCGCCAAGGCCGCGCACGGCGGCTGGCACGACGGGTGGATCACCGCGAAGACCGCGGCCACGATGGCGTACTACACGCGCGAGGACATCCCGCTGCACTACGAACTCGCCGACACCTTCACCGTCTGCGACGCCTACCACTCCTCCATCCACTCCTCGACCTCCCCGAACCGCAACCACCTGTGGAGCGGCAAGACCGGCGACGAGCCGCTGACCGGCGCCCGCGCCGTCGGCAACGACGCGTACGACGAGGGCACGCACCCCGGCTACGGCTGGGGCACGTACGCCGAGCGCCTGGAGAAGGCGGGCGTGAGCTGGCAGACGTACACCGAGTGGGAGAACTTCACCGACAACCAGATCGAGTTCTTCGCCACCTTCAAGGCGATCGCGAAGAAGGCGCTGGTCAAGACCGGTCTCACGTACATGGAGGCGTTCTACGCCAAGGTGCGCGACGCCGCCGACGAGGGCGCGCGCGACAAGCTGTTCGCCACCCTGGAGGAGGGCGTGGCGACGCTGGACCGGCGTGAGCGGTCGTTGTTCGAGCGCGGGCTGCGGCGCGTGCCGACCGGTGAGCTGGCCGCGACGTTCGCACGCGACGTCGCGCGCGGAAAGCTGCCGCGCGTCTCCTACCTCGTACCGTCCGCGGTCGACTCGGAGCACCCCTCCGTCTCCTCGCCCATCCACAGCGCGACGATCGTCTACAAGGTGCTCGACGCGCTCGCCTCGCACCCCGAGGTGTGGCGCAAGACCGCCGTCTTCATCAACTATGACGAGAACGACGGTTTCTTCGACCACGTGCCGCCGCCCGTGCCCGGTCCTGAGGTCGCCGAGGAGCACTGTCAGGGGCTGCCCACCGGGCTCGGCATCCGGGTGCCGATGCTCGTCGTCTCGCCGTGGACCGTGGGCGGGTACGTGTGTTCGGAGGTCTTCGACCACACCTCCGTGATCCGCTTCCTGGAGCAGTGGACCGGCGTCCGCGAGCCCAACATCGGCGCGTGGCGCCGCCAGGTCACCGGAGACCTCACCGGCGCCTTCGACTTCCGCCACGGACACCGGCAGCCCGAGGTCGAGCAGCCGGGTCCGATCCCCGCGTTCACCGGCCGCTGGGCGCCGCAGCCCCCGGCGAAGCAGTCGATGCCGGTGCAGGAGCCGGGCACCCGGCCGGCCCGCGCGCTGCCGTACCAGCCGGACGCCCACGCGCGCGTGGACGAGCGGGAACTGGTGCTGACCCTCACCAACAGCGGCCGTTCCAGCGCGCACTTCGCGCTCTACCCGTACGCGGGTGAGTTCGCGGCGCCGCAGCATTTCGATGTCGTCCGGGAGGCGACCGTGACCGTGCCGATGGGCGCAGGTGGTACGTATGACTTCGTGGTGACCGGGCCCAACGGGTTCCGGCGCGAGTTCCGCGGGCGTACGGACTCCGGCGTCGACGTCACCACGAGCGTGGACGCACGCGCGCGTGCCGTGCGCATCCGGCTGCGCGGCACGGGGGAGACGGCCCGGACGGTCGTCGTAGGGAAGCGGACGGTTGTCGTCCGGCCCGGTCGGACCGTCACCGTCGTGCACGAGACGCGGAAGGCGCACGGCTGGTACGACGTCGAGGTCACGGCGGGCGAAGCGTTCCTGCGGCGCCTCGCCGGGCATATCGAGGACGGGCGACCGAGTGTGTCGGGCTGACCGGTGTGCGGCGCGGTGCAGCTGGAGAGCAAGCATGTGAGTAAGCCCACGAAAGCGACAAAGGATCACTATTGCCTGCAAGAGTGACTGGCTCTTGCTCAAGTGTTTCTTCGCGGGCTCGTTCGATCGAAATACAGCCGATCACCGACTGCTCCCGACAAGAATCCCCAAGACCCAGGGAGCACGTCCGTGGCCGCACTCGCACGGTGGTGTGTCAGGCACCGGCTCGTCGTCGTTCTGCTGTGGCTGCTCGCGCTCGGTGGCACGAGCGCGGCGGCCGCCGTCGCCGGATCCGCCTACTCGAACGACTACGAGGCACCCGGCACCGAGTCCGGCCGGGCCACCCAGCTCCTGGACGAGGGGTTCTCGGGGCTCGGCGGCGACAGCGACACCGTCGTCTGGCACATCGAGGGCTCCACGGTCCGCGCCGCCGACGTCGAGACGGCCATGAGCAACACGCTCACCCAGATAGGTGAACTCCCCGGGGTCTCGTCCGTGATCTCCCCGTACGGGGCCCAGGGCGCGGGCCAGATCAGCGCCGACGGGCACACCGCCTACGCCACGATCACCTTCGCCGAGCAGGCCGACGACATCCCGCGCGGCCAGGCGCAGGCCGTCGTCGACACCGCGCGCGACGCCGAGACGCACGGGCCCGACGGGCTCCAGGTCGAGCTCGGCGGCAGCGCCGTCGCGCTCACCGAACCCACGTCCGCCCACCTCAGCGAGGTCATCGGCGTCGTCGTCGCGGCCGTCGTGCTCTTCCTCGCCTTCGGCTCGCTCGCCGCCGCCGCGCTGCCCATCGCCACCGCCCTGATCGGCGTCGGCACCGCCTACGCCGGCATCGGGCTTCTCGGCCACGCCATGACCGTCGCCGACTTCGCGCCGATGCTGGGCATGCTCGTCGGGCTCGGCGTCGGCATCGACTACGCGCTGTTCATCGTGACCCGGCACCGGCGCGGCCTGAAGCGCGGCCTGCCGGTCGCGGTCGCCGCCGAACGGGCCGTCGCCACCACCGGACGTGCCGTCGTCTTCGCGGGCGCCACCGTCTGCATCGCGCTGCTCGGCATGCTGATCCTGCGGCTCAGCTTCCTCAACGGTGTCGCGATCGCCGCGTCCGTGACCGTGCTGCTCACCGTCGCCGCCTCGATCACCCTGCTGCCCTCGCTGCTCTCCTTCATCGGCCTGCGGGCCCTGTCACGGCGCGAGCGGCGCAGACTGGCCGAGCACGGGCCCCAGCCGGAGCTGCCGACCGGGCTCGCCGCCCGCTGGGCCGCCTTCGTCGAGCGCCACCCGAAGCTGCTCGGCTCCCTCGCCCTCGCCGTCGTCACGGTCCTCGCGCTGCCCACGCTCTCCCTCCACCTCGGCACCTCCGACCAGGGCAACAACGCGAAGTCCAGCACCACCCGGCAGGCCTACGACCTGCTCGCGAGCAGCTTCGGGCCCGGCGTCAACGGGCCGCTCACCCTGGTCAGCGACGTGGACGGGGCCAAGGACAAGGCCGCGCTCGGGCGGCTGGCGCACGATCTCCGGGACACCGAGGGCGTCGCCGCCGTCACCCCGGTCACGTACAACCACGACGACACCACCGCCTACCTCACCGTCGTCCCGGCCTCCGCCCCGCAGTCCGACCGGACCAGCGACCTCGTCGACCGGCTGCGCGCCGACGTCGTCCCCGACGCCGAACGCGGCACCTCCCTCGACGTCCAGGTCGGCGGTGTCACCGCCAGCTACGACGACTTCGCCGGGGTCGTCATCGGCAAGCTCCCGCTCTTCGTGGGCGTCGTGATCGGGCTCGGCTGCGTCCTGCTGCTGCTCGCGTTCCGCTCGCTCGGCATCCCGCTCAAGGCCGCCGCGATGAACGTCGCCGCCGTCGCCTCCGCCTTCGGTGTCGTCGTCGCCGTCTTCCAGTGGGGCTGGGGCAGCGATCTCCTCGGGCTCGGCCGCTCGGGGCCCATCGAACCGTTCCTGCCGGTCATCATGGTCTCGGTCCTCTTCGGGCTCTCCATGGACTACCAGGTCTTCCTCGTCAGCCGGATGTATGAGGAGTGGCTGGAGACCGGGGACAACCGGCGCGCCGTCCGCATCGGCCTCGCCGAGACCAGCCGCGTGATCAACTCGGCGGCCGTCATCATGATCTCCGTCTTCCTCGCCTTCGTGCTCAGCGGCGACCGGGTCATCGCGATGTTCGGCATCGCCCTGGCCGCCGCCGTCGCCGTCGACGCGTTCATCCTCCGTACGCTCCTCGTCCCCGCCCTCATGCACCTGCTCGGCGGCGCCAACTGGTGGCTGCCCAAGTGGCTCGGCCGCTGCCTGCCCCGGCTCAGCATCGAACCGCCGGAGTGCCGCGCGGCCGCGAGTGCGAAGATCCCCGGGCAGCGCGAAGCACGGGGCGACGCGCTGGACGACGTTGCTATGTGAACCCTGAGGAGCCTGATGTACGCGATACCGCTGGGCGACGGTGACACCGACGGCGGCGGCGCCGAACTGCGCCCGCTGGAGACCTGGCACGCGGAGGAGTTCCTGCGCCACCTCGACCGCGGCCGGGACCACATCGGGCGGTTCATCCCGTTCGGCAAGGACGCCGTCGACGTCGAGTCGTCCCGCGCGCTGCTTCGGCGCTGGGCGGAGAAGCGCGTCGCCGACAACGGCGGCCTCCACGGCATCTGGATGGACGGCGTCCTGGTCGGCGGCGTCCTCTTCCGGGTCTTCGACGCCGCGGGCGGCAACTGCGAGGTCGGCTGCTGGCTGGAGCCCGCCGCCACGGGGCGCGGCCTCGTCACCCGCGCCGCCCGCGTCCTCATCGACTGGGCGGTCGAGGAGCGCGGCATCCACCGCGTGGAGTGGCTCGCCGCGGCCGGCAACACCGCGAGCACCAACGTCGCGCGTCGCCTCGGCATGAAGCGGGACGGCGTCCTGCGCGAGGCCAATCTCTACGGCGGCGTACGGCACGACGAGGAGATCTGGGCGCTGCTCGCACCCGAATGGCGCGCCGCGCGCGACGGCGCGGGCAGCGCGCACAAGGAACGTTAAGACACCTCTCAGACTCCGTCCGTACGGTGCGCAGCATGGATACGAAGACTGATGCCAAGCCCGACGCCGCCGAGCGGAAGGAGAACGAGGAGGCCGTCGAGGCGACGGAGACCCCGGGGGCAGGGGGAGAGACCGGTACCGCCGACGGTGTTGACGGCGTCGAAGGCGTCGAAGGCGTCGAAGGCGCTGATGAGGTGGGCGAGGCGGAGGCCGCCGAGGCCGCCGAGGCCGCCGACGCCGCGCCCCGTTCGGCCGGTGTCGGTCAGGGCGCCGGCGCCATCGTCTCCGTAGGACTCGGCATCGTCGCGCTCAGCGGCAGCTGGCTCGGCACGGTCGCCTCGGCCCGCGAATCCCTCATCGGCCAGCTCAACACCGCCCAGACCGCGAGCGTCGCCAAGCAGGTCTCCGAGGTCTACGGCGACTCCTGGCACGCCGCCGCCCTGGTCGGCGGCGTTTTCGCGCTGATCGCGCTGGTCGTCGGCGCGGTCGTCCTTGCGCGGCCCGCGTTCGGGGCGCCCGGCAAGGCGCAGGCCACCTGGATCAAGTCGACCGCCTGGGCCGGTGTCTCGCTCGGCGTCCTCGGCCTGCTGCTCGCCGTGGCGAAGTACACGGACCTGCTGCTCGGCCTGCCCAAGACCAGCTGAACCAAGGTCCCTAGGCGCCTGTACGGGGTGCCTTAGGCGGTTGAACCGGCCCGGCGCCGGGCGCCTAAGGCACCCCCGACCTCGTATAAGGCACCCTGGGCCGCGAACATGCGGCACTCTCCCGATGCGGCGCACCCCCCTGGGAAACGACAGTTGAGGCATCGCGGAGAACGCACCGCGAGAACCGCAACGGATCCGCGAGAGCCGCGGACGATCGTCACCAGGGAGACGAGATGTTCGAGTACGAACTGCACCAAGTCCACTCCGCCGAACTCATCGAGCGCGCCCAGTCCTACCGTCTCGCCCGTGCGGCCCGCGCCGCCGCCAAGGCCCACCGCGCGCAGCTCCGATCGGCCGGCCATGAGGCCGAGGGGCGGGTGAACACCCACCGGTCGCGTCGACAGCGTGCCCCGCGCACCGCATGAACGCGACACCCCGGCCGGGGGAAAGCAGGAGCGGGGGCCGCGGAAACGGGGGGCGCAGGAGCGGGGGCCGCGCGAACGGGGGCCGTGACAACGGGGGCCGCGACAACGGGGGGCGCAGGAGCGGGGGCCGCGAGTACGGGGGCCGCGACAACTGGGGCCGCGACAACTGGGGCCGCGACAACCGGGGCCGCGAGTACGCGGGCCGCAGATCGGGGGAGTCGAACGGGGAGGGCGCACTGCCTGGCGCCCTCCCTCTCGGCGTGACCCCTCAGCGCTCTCAGCGCTGTGAAAAGGCCGCCGCTCGCTCGTATCCGTGTGCGATGCTCGGCGGTGTGGAGACCAGGTCCGTCAGCCCGGTGTTCGTCGGGCGCGCCGATGAACTGGGCGTACTGAACACCGCCCTCGCCCGTGCCGTCGAGGGCGCGCCCCAGGCACTGCTGCTCGGGGGTGAGGCCGGGGTCGGCAAGACCCGGCTCGTCGAGGAGTTCGCCGCCGGTGCCTGCCGGACCGGCGCCGTCGTCGTCACCGGCGGCTGCGTCGAGATCGGCGCCGACGGGCTGCCCTTCGCCCCCTTCTCCACCGCCCTGCGCGCGCTGCGCCGCAGACTGCCCGACGCCTTCGGCTCCGCCGCCGCCGGACGCGAGGACGAACTGGCCCGGCTGCTGCCCGAGTTGAGCGACCCCTCGGCCCGGGGCCTGGACGGCCGCGGCGACGAGAGCGCCACCGCCCGCCTCTTCGAACTCACGGCCCGCCTTCTCGAACGCGTCGCCGCCGAGCACACCGTCGTGGTCGTCCTCGAGGACCTGCACTGGGCCGACGCCTCCACCCGCCACCTCCTGTCGTACCTCTTCCGCACCCTGCGCAGCGGCCGCCTCGCCGTCGTCGCCACCTACCGCGCCGACGACGTCCACCGCCGCCACCCGCTGCGCCCCCTGCTCGCCGAACTCGACCGGCTGCGCACCGTCACCCGCATCGAGCTCGGCCGCCTCACCCGCGGCGAGGTCGCCCGCCAGATCGCCGGGATCATGGCCGCGGAGCCCGAACCGGCCCTCGTCGACGACATCTTCCGCCGCTCCGACGGCAACGCCTTCTTCGTCGAGGAACTCGCCGTCTCCGCGGCTGAGGGGTGTGCCACCGGGCTCACCGACTCCCTGCGCGACGTCCTCCTCGTCCGCGTGGAATCGCTGCCCGAGTCCGCCCAGCGCGTCGCCCGGATCTGCGCCGAGGGCGGCTCGACCGTCGAGTACCCGCTGCTCGCCGCCGTCGCCCGGCTCGGCGAGGACGAACTCATCGAGGCCCTGCGCGCCGCCGTCGGCGCCAACATCCTGCTCGCCACCACCGACGGCGACGGCTACCGCTTCCGCCACTCCCTGGTCCGCGAGGCCGTCAGCGACGATCTGCTGCCCGGCGAACGCTCCCGCCTCAACCGCCGCTACGCCGAAGCCCTCGAAGCCGAGCCCGCGCTCGTCCCCGCCGACGCCCGCGCCATGCGCCTGGCCACGTACTGGTACCACGCCCACGACCCCGCCAAGGCGCTGCCCGCCGTCCTCGCCGCCAGTGTCGAAGCGCGCCGCCGCCACGCCTACGCCGAACAACTCCGCCTCCTCGAACGGGCGATGGAGCTGTGGGACGGAGCCCCGGAGCCCATCAGAGCCGCACTCCGCCTCGACGACTACTCCGAGGCCTATCCGGTGTCCGGCTGCGACCCCGCCACGGCTCCGCTCTCCTATCTCGACCTCATGGCCGAGGCCGCCGTCGCGGGCCGGCTGTGCGGCGAACGCGAACGCGCCCTGAAGATCAGCAAGCGCGCCATCCGCCTCCTCGACGAGGCCGCCATGCAGGGCGAGGGCGACCCGCTGCGCGCCGCCTGGTTCTGGATCCAGCGCTCCCGCATCAGCTCCCACACCGGCCGCGGCGACGGCTGGGACGAGATAGCCACCGCCCAGGAGCTGGTCCGCGGCCTGCCCCCGTCCGCCGTGCACGCCCAGGTCCTGACCCACGCCGCCGCCTGGGGCATGCTGCACAGCCCCGGCGCCGAGACCCTCGCCGCCGCCGAACGCGCCGTCGAGTACGCCCACATGGTCGGCGACGAGGGGACCGAACTCCACGCCCGGCTCATCCTCGGCGGCCTCCTCGTCGACGCGGGCGCCATCGAGCAGGGCTTCGCCGAGATGTACGCCGTCCGCGCCCGCTCCGGCGACCTCGGCCTCATCGCCCGCATCAACAACGTCAACATCAACCTGCCCTCCTGCCTCGAAGGCGTGGGACGCTCCGAGGAAGCGGTCCGCATCTGCGACGAGGGCATCGACCAGTGCCGCCGCTACGGCCTCACCGACACCAAGGGCTGGGTCCGCTCCAACAAGGCCGAGTCCCTCATCTCCCTCGGCCGCTGGAACGACGCCGTCAAGGCCGCCGACTGGACCCGCCGCTCCGCCCTCAGCGCCAAACCCCGCGGCACCTCCTGCGTGCACCTCGCCTTCATCGCGCTCCACCGCGGCGCCCTCCAGGAGGCCGCCGGGCATCTCAGAACCGCCCTCGAGCACTACGGCACCCACGACCCGATGCCGCAGTACGCCCTGCCCCTCACCCATCTCGCCCTCGCTCTCGCCGCCGCCCAGGGCCGCGTCCTCGACGCCCGTGCCGAACTCGCCCGCATCACCGCCGCGGGCCTGCCGCCCTCCATGCACCGCTACATCTGGCCCCTCCTGCGCACCGCCGCCGCCGCGGAGGCCGACGCCCGCGGGCTGCCCGCCGCCGACCCCGGCCGCGCCGAAGCCGTCGCCCGCATCCGCGACGCCGCCAAGCGCCAGGCCACCCCGGTGCCCGTCTGGCACGCCCACGAACTCTGGGTACGGGTCGAACTCGCCCGCGCCGAGGGCCGCGACACCCCCGACGACTGGTCCGCCGTCGTCACCGCCCTCGAACCCCTCGGTCGCCCCCACGACCTGGCCCGCGCCCGCCTCCGCCTCGCCGAGTCCCTCCTCCTCTCCAGCACACCGGGCAGCGGCCCGTCCCCCTCGGCATCAGCCTCCGTCTCCCACTCCGGCGACCTCCCCACATCCGGTGACCTCTCCGGACTCGGCTCCGGCTCGGGCCCTGGCTCCGACCGCGATCGCGCCGCCGACCTCCTCCGCCTCGTCGGCGCCGTCGCCGACCACCTCGGCGCCCGGCCCCTCACCGAGTCCGTCGCCCTGCTCGCCCAGCGCGCCCGGCTCAGCCTCACCTCCGCCGTGCCCCGCCGTGCGGCCCCGGCCGCCTCCCGCGAGGACTTCGGCCTCACCAGCCGCGAACGCGACGTCCTGCGCCTCGTCACCGCCGGCCGCAGCAACCGCCAGATCGCCGAGGAACTCTTCATCTCCCCGAAGACCGCCAGCGTCCACGTCTCCAACATCCTCGCCAAGCTCGGCGTCGCCGGACGCGGCGAGGCCGCCGCCCTCGCCCACCGCCTGCACCTGTTCCCGGAGCAACCGGTACTGGTGCCGCCCGGCAACACGGCCTGAGGCGCTTGCCGGGCTCCGCCGTACGCTGGACAGGAGGCCCGGCGCGCCACGCCCCGCCTGCCCACCGTCTGGAGGCGCCGTGTTCAACATGTTCGAGGAACTCTTCGCCCCCGGCCGGCAAACACACCAACGACGAACGCAAACGCCTGGAACTGACCCGAGTCGACCTCAACGACGGCGACCCTGGCCGAGGGCCGATAGACCTGTCGTCGGGGAAGGTGACGGTGCGCTGCGCGCGTGCGGAACCGGAATCGGGGCCGGAGCCAGAAGCGGGGCCGGAGCCGGAGCCGGAGCCGGAGCCGGAGTCGGGGGCGGCTCAGGCCCCTCGGCCGCGCGCTAGCTGACCTTCAGTTCCAGGATGCGGTCGTCTCCCTTTCCGGGGTTGCCCCGGGAATCCGTTTCGCTCGTCACCAGCCAGAGCTTGTCGCCGCCCGCCGCGACCACCGTGCGCAGCCGCCCGTACTTGCCCTCCAGGAACGCCTGCGGGTCGTGCGCCGCCTTGGTGCCGTCCAGCGGGACGCGCCACAGGCGCTCGCCTCTCAGGCCCGCCATCCAGATCGAGCCCTTGGCGTAGGCGATGCCACTGGGTGAGGCGTCCTCGACGTGCCACTGCGCGATCGGGTCGTGGTAGCCGGATCCGCCGCCCTCGCCCTCGGCGTCGGGCCAGCCGTAGTTGTCACCCGCCACGATGTTGTTCAGCTCGTCCCAGGTGTCCTGGCCGAACTCCGAGGCCCACAGCCGCTTGTCCTTGTCCCAGGCCAGACCCTGCACATTGCGGTGGCCGTAGGAGTACACGGGCGAATCGCCGAACGGGTTGCCCGGCGCCGGGTCGCCGTCCGGTGTCAGGCGCAGCACCTTGCCGCCCGGGGATTTCTTGTCCTGGGCCAGCTCGGTCCGGTACGTCTCACCCGTCCCCGCGTACAGCAGGCCGTCCGGGCCGAACGCGATTCGGCCGCCATTGTGGTTCGTGCCCTTGGGGATGCCCTTGAAGACCGTGTCCGGAGCGCCCAACTGCTCGCCCGCGGGCTTCTTCTCGTCGTAGATCATCCGCGCGATGCGGTTGTCCGACTCCGTCGTGAAGTACGCATAGACCATGTGGTCCGAGGCGTACTTCGGCGACAGCGCGAGGCCCAGGAGGCCGCCCTCGCCCGCCGGGGCCACGCCGGGCACCGAGCCCACCTCCGTCTTCTTTCCGGTCTCCGTGTCGACGCGCGTGATCGTCCCCTCGTCCCGCGACGAGACCAGCAGGCCCCCCTCGGGGAGCGGGGCCAGGCCCCAGGGCGACTTCAGGTCCTCGGTGACCGTGCGCACCACCGACACCGAACCCTTGGCCGGCGGGACGGCACCGGGCTTCGGCGAGGTGGAGGACGCGCCGGAGCCGCCGGTGCTCGGCGCGGACGATGTGGCCGCCTTGTCCGGCTGCCCGTCGTCGCCGGAGGAGCACCCCGCCGTGAACAGGAACGCGGCACAGGCGGCCACGGCCAGTGCGGGCCGCACAGCTTGACGTTGCTGACGTTGCACGATCAAGGTCCCTTCGACGCGACGGTTCTACCGTTCATACACCGCTCGCCCCTCGCGAGTTCCCGATCTCCGTCCACAGATTCCGCCCCGCCTCGCAGAGCCCCGCGGACATACGAGAGGGCGGCACGGCGTCAGCCCTCGAACCCCAAGGCGCGAGCCCCCTCAGTCCCAAGACCCCTGCGCCGCCGGCAACCCCGCGATCTCCCGCAACTCCGCCGCCGTCAGCCCCACCCCGACCGCCGCCGCGTTCTCCACCGCCCACCGCTCATGCTTCGCCCCCGGCACCGGAACCACGTTCGGCCCCTGCGCAAGCACCCAGGCGAGAGCGACCTGCGCCGGGGTCACGCCCTCGCCGCGCCGGGCCGCTATGCGCCGCAGGCCCGCCACGATCGGCTGGTTCGCGGCCATCATCTCCGCGGTGAAACGGGGGTGCCGGGCCCGTGCGTCGTCCCGCTCGAAGCCCTGGCCCGGGGTCAGCGTCCCGGTCAGGAAGCCGTTGCCGAGCGGCATCGCCGCCAGGAGCCCGACCCCGCGCACCGCGCACCACGGCAGCAGTGACCCCAGCGCCTCGGGCGACCACACCGACAACTCGGCCATCACCGAGCTGACCGGGAACACCTGCTGGATCCGCTCGAGCTGCTGAATCGTTCCGTCATAGCGGCCGGCCCGACCGCCACGACGCCCGCCCCGCCCGCCCACCGCCCCGAACGGACCCATGGCGCACAGCCCGAGCGAGCGCACCTTGCCCGCGCCGACCAGCTCCGCCATCGCGCCCCAGGTCTCCTCGACCGGCACCTCCGGATCGGCCCGGTGCAGTTGGTACAGGTCGATGACGTCCGTCTGTAGCCGTCGCAGCGAGGCGTCGCAGGCCCGCTTCACATACCCCGGGCGGCCGTTGGCGACGATGTGCTGCTCCCCGACGAGCAGCCCCACCTTCGTCGACACGAACGCGTCCGCACGCCGCTCCTTCAGGACGCGGCCGAGCAGCAGCTCGTTGGTGAAGGGCCCGTACATGTCGGCGGTGTCGAGGAGGCTGCAGCCCCGGTCGAGAGCGGCGTGCACGGTCCGCAGGGACTCCTCGCCGCGCTGTCGTGAGCCGGTGTACGCCCAGTTCATCGGCATGCAGCCGAGTCCGATCGCCCCCACCTCGAGCGCCGCCGCCCCGATCGCCTTGCGCTCCACTTGCCCGTGACCCTCCCTGTCTCGGCCTTCAACCTAACCTCTGCACGTCGGCGCGGCTGACATAGCCTCCTGACCATGACTGGAGATGTGTGGCTGCCCATCCGCGCCGACGAGATCGAGGGCCTCCCCGAGGGCCTGAACTACCGCTTCTGGAACGGTGAGCCGGACTTCCCCGCGGACCCGGCCGACTGCGCGTACTACGTCGTCCCCTACATGCAGGGCGCGGAGACGGCCGTGCGCCCCCTGCCGGACATGACGTCACTGCGCGTGGTGCAGACCCTCTCCGCGGGCGTCGACCACGTCCAGGGCGGGCTCAAGTACCTGCGTCCGGGCGTCCAGTTGTGCAACGCGCGCGGGGTGCACGACGCCAGCACCGCCGAGCTGGCGCTGACCCTGATTCTCGCGTCCCTGCGCGGTATCCCGGACTTCGTCCGCGCCCAGGAGCGCGGGGAGTGGCGCTCGGGTTTCCGCCCGGCGCTCGCGGACAAGAATGTGCTCATCCTGGGCTACGGCGCGATCGGTTCGGCCATCGAGGACCGGCTCGTCCCCTTCGAGGTCGCGCGGGTGGCGCGCGTCGCGCGCTCCGCGCGCACGACGGAGCGCGGGCCCGTGCACCAGCTCACCGATCTGCCCGGCCTCCTGCCGGACGCCGACGTCGTCATCGTGGTCACGCCGCTCACCGAGGACACCCGTGGGCTCGTCGACGCCGACTTCCTGAAACGGATGAAGGACGGGGCGCTGCTCGTCAACGTCAGCCGCGGCCCCGTCGTCGACACCAAGGCGCTGCTCACGGAGGTGGAGAGCGGCCGTCTGACCGCCGCCCTCGACGTCACCGATCCCGAACCGCTGCCCCGGGAGCACCCGTTGTGGCAGGCTCCGGGGGTGCTGATCTCCCCGCACGTCGGCGGCCCCACCTCCGCCTTCCTGCCCCGGGCCAAGCGGCTCCTCGCCGCCCAGCTCACCCGCTACGCCGCCGGGGAACCGCTCGGCAACGTGGTGCACACCATCGGCTGACACAGGACGCATCAGCCGCACGGACCGCCCCCGGCCGCACAAGATTGCAAGGGTCCACCGGGCACCGCCCGTGCGGCTGCCCGCGGTCCGGCGCACACGCTCCGCGCCCGACCGGCTGCACCGCGTGCCTCCATCACCGCTGGTCGTCACGGAGAGTAGAGAGACTATGTCCCTGAGTGACGATCCTGGTGTATCGTCCCGACTGGGGTGGCGCCGCTACGGGTACACGGGCGCCGGGGAAGAGTGACGGATGGCGAGGGGGGCGACGGGCGATGCACGGCCTATGGGTGAACGATCCGACGCGGCGGAGCCGTCGACGGCGACCCTCGAACGCACTGATGCGCGGCCGAAGTACGAGCGGCCGCAGGAGCCACACGCACCGCGGTGGCGCCCGTGGCAGCCGCCGGCGGCATCCACAGGCCGGACCCGGCGAGCGGGACACCGGAGCGGCGCGGACCGGAGCGGCCCGATGACCGCCCAGCCGACGGAGACCCCCGCTCTCGGAGCCCCCCTGCACACCAGGCCCCCGGTGCCGGCCCGCTTCGGGCCGCGCGGCAGCGGCACAGGCGCGGGCCCGCAGGTGGTCCTCACCCTGCTGTGCGGGGCCTACGCCACCGGCTCGGCGCTCGGCTGGGGCAGCGAGGAAATGGCCCTCCTCATGGGCGACTTCGGACTCAGCGTCGCCGCCGCCGTCGCCGCCGTGTCGAACTTCCTGTACGCACGCTCCCGGCGCAGTCGTTTTCGACCCGCCTGGCTCCTGTTCGCGCTGTCCTCGCTGATGGCCTCGCTGGGGAACGGGGTGTGGGGCTGGTACGAGGTCGTCCTGAAGGCGCCCGTGCCGACACCGAGCCTCGCCGACCTGTTCTTCCTCTGCTTCGCGCCACCCGCGATCATCGGCCTGCTCGTCCTCGCGAAGAGGCCCGTGACGAAGGCCGGCTGGACCTGTCTCGGGCTCGACGCCTGGCTCATCGCCGGATCCCTCGTCACTCTTTCGTGGAGTCTCGCCCTCGCGCACACCGCCGAGTCCGAGGGGCAGAGCGTCACGCGCACCGCGCTCTCGCTCGCCTATCCGCTCCTCGACATCGCGCTGGTCAGCATGGTGCTCGCGCTGCACTTCCGGCGCTCGCCCGGCAACCGCACGGCGGTGAACACCGCGATCGGCGCACTCGCCCTCACCGTGATGTGCGACGCGCTGTTCACCTCGCCGCTGCTGCACGCCAGTTACCGCTCGGGCGAGATTCTCGACGCGGGCTGGTTCGCGGGGTCGCTGCTGCTCGCGTACGCGCCCTGGGTGGGCCCCACGAGCGACCCGCCGCGCGAGGAGCGGCCTCCGGCCCCCGGCCCGCGCTACCAGGTCAGCCACACCCGGCCGATCTCCGGATCGCTGGCCGCGCTGACCCCGTACCTGGCCGCGGCCGTCTGCACGCTCGGCATTCTCTACAACGTGCTGAACGGGCACAGCGTCGACCGGGTCGTGCTCTTCACCGCCTGCACCGTGGTGCTCGCGCTCGTCGTGCGCCAGGGAATCATGCTCCTGGACAACATCACGCTCACCCAGGAGCTGGCGCAGACGGAGAACCACTTCCGCTCGCTGGTGCAGGGCTCCAGCGACGTCATCATGATCGCCGCTCCGAACGGCATCCTGCGCTACGTCAGCCCGGCCTCCGCGGGCGTCTACGGACGCGAGGCGGAGGAGCTCGTCGGCTCCGAACTCGCCTCGATCATCCATCCGGAGGACCTCAGGCGCGTCATGCACGAGGTGCGCAGGTTCCTCGCGGCCGGCCAGCAGGAGGAGCCCACCACCCGGATCGAGTGCCGCTTCCGCTCCGGCACCGGAGCCTGGCTGAACGTGGAGTCCACGATCAACCGCCACCACGGCGGACTGATCCTCAACAGCAGAGACGTCACCGAGCGGGTCCGCCTCCAGGCGCAGTTGCAGCACAACGCGGAACACGACCCGCTGACCGACCTGCCCAACCGGGCGCTGTTCACCAAGCGGGTGAGCCAGGCCCTGACCGGGCGGCGGGCCACCGACCGGGGCACCGCCGTGCTCTTCATCGACCTCGACGGCTTCAAGCAGGTCAACGACACGATCGGCCACCAGGCGGGCGACGAACTGCTCGTGCAGGCGGCAAGAAGGCTGGCCGACTCCGTACGTTCCGGAGACACCGCGGCTCGTCTCGGCGGTGACGAGTTCGCGGCGCTCATCGTCGGCGACGGAGGTCGCGACCACACCGCCAGGGAGCAGCAGATATACGAGCTGGCCGACCGGCTCAGAATCGCCCTTTCGCAGCCGTACACCATCGACGGGCACAAGGACGTGCGCGTCGCCGCCTCCATCGGGGTCTCCTTCGCGGAGCCCGGCATCACGGCGGGTGAGCTGCTGCGCAACGCGGACCTGGCGATGTACCGCGCCAAGGCCGCGGGCAAGGGCAGGGTCGAGCTGTACGCGCCGCAGATGCAGGCCGATGTCGTACGGAAGGCGGAGCTGGCCACGCGGCTGCGCACGGCGCTGCACGACGGCGAGTTCGCGCTCCTGCACCAGCCGGTCGTCTCGCTCGACGACGGCCGGATCACGGCGGTCGCCGCGCAGGCGCGCTGGCGCTCGTCGCAGGGCATCCTGTTCACGCCCGCCGAGTTCCTGCGGGTGGCCGACGACGGTGAGCGCACCGCCGAGCTGGGCCGCTGGACGCTGGAGAAGGCCGTCGAGCAGGCGGCCGACCGGCGGCAGAGCGGGCATGTGACGCCGGTCGTCGTGCGGATGAGCGCGCGCAGACTCCTGGACCGGGCCATGCCGCTCGGCTCCATCGAGGCGCTGCTGACCCGGCACGGGCTGCCGTCGGGGTCGCTCGTCATCGAACTGGCCGACAGCGACCCGAGGGTGCCGCTCGACGAGCTGGAGCGGCGTCTCACGGCGCTGCGCAGGCTCGGCGTCCGGATCGCCCTGGACGGTTTCGGCAGCGGCTATGCGGCGATCACCGCGCTGCGCCGCCTCCCCGTGGACGTACTGAAACTGGACAGGTCGCTCGTCGAGAGCGTCGTCGAGTCCGCACGCCTGCACAAGATCACGAGCGGGTTGCTGCGGATCGCGGGCGATCTCGGTCTCGCCTCGGTGGCGGACGGAGTGGACCTGCCCGAGCAGGTGCTCGCGCTGCGGAAGATGGGGTGCACGCACGGCCAGGGGATGGCGTTCTCCGGGCCGCTCGACGAGTACCGGCTGCGGCGCGCGCTCGGCTCGGGGAGTACCCGGTGCCGCTCGGTTCGCCCGAACCGGTGCTCGCGGGGGCGCTCGGTCCACGCTCACATGGTGAGACGCCCGTCCCACCCACTTGACACGCCATGCGTGCCGGGGGGAGGGTCAGAGCCATGCGCACCCGAATTCTCGTACTTGGAAAGCGCGTCGGCTGAAGCTGGGACCCGACCGGTCCACACCGGAATCCCCAGCAACCGCTCCCGGCGCGCTCCCCTCGCTTGCCTCACGGCACGAGGGGTTTTTTGTTGCACCGGCACAGGACGCAACCCGCAACACTCCTGCACAACCCTCGCAAAAACCCTCAGCATCGAGAAGAGAATGCCGATGACCGAGCAGGCCACCGGGGCCCACCATCCGCAGCCGCGGCCCCGTTCCGGAGGACAGTCCGCCCCCGTCGAGCACATCACGGGAGCGCAGTCCCTCATTCGCTCGCTTGAGGAGGTCGGGGCCGACACCGTATTCGGCATTCCGGGTGGCACGATCCTTCCGGCGTACGACCCGATGATGGACTCGAGCCGGGTGCGCCACGTGCTCGTCCGTCACGAGCAGGGAGCGGGCCACGCGGCCACCGGTTACGCCCAGGCCACCGGCAAGGTCGGCGTCTGCATGGCGACGAGCGGCCCCGGCGCCACCAATCTGGTGACGCCGATCGCCGACGCGAACATGGACTCGGTGCCGCTGGTCGCGATCACCGGCCAGGTCGTCTCGGAGGCCATCGGCACGGACGCCTTCCAGGAGGCGGACATCGTCGGCATCACCATGCCGATCACCAAGCACAGCTTCCTGGTCACCAAGGGCGAGGACATCCCCAAGGTGATCGCCGAGGCGTTCCACATCGCCTCCACCGGCCGCCCGGGTCCGGTCCTCGTGGACATCCCGAAGGACGTCCTGCAGAAGCAGACGACGTTCTCCTGGCCGCCGCAGACCGACCTGCCCGGCTACCGCCCCGTGACCAAGCCGCACGCCAAGCAGATCCGCGAGGCCGCGAAGCTGATCACGAACGCGAAGCGGCCCGTCCTGTACGTGGGCGGCGGCGTCCTCAAGGCGCATGCCACCGCCGAGCTCAAGGTCCTCGCCGAGCTGACCGGAGCGCCCGTCACCACCACCCTGATGGCGCTCGGCGCGTTCCCCGACAGCCACCCGCTGCACGTGGGGATGCCGGGCATGCACGGTGCGGTCACCGCCGTCACCGCGCTGCAGAAGGCCGACCTGATCGTCGCCCTCGGCGCCCGGTTCGACGACCGCGTCACCGGCAAGCTGGACAGCTTCGCCCCGTTCGCGAAGATCGTCCACGCCGACATCGACCCCGCGGAGATCGGCAAGAACCGCGCCGCCGACGTGCCGATCGTCGGTGACGCCCGCGAGGTCATCGCCGACCTGGTGCAGGCAGTCCAGAAGGAGCACGCCGACGGCAACACCGGCGACTACAGCGCCTGGTGGAAGGATCTCAGCCGCTGGCGCGACACCTACCCGCTCGGCTACGACCTCCCCGAGGACGGCTCGCTCTCCCCGCAGCAGGTCATCCAGCGCATCGGGCAACTCGCGCCCGACGACACGATCTTCGCCGCGGGCGTCGGCCAGCACCAGATGTGGGCCGCGCACTTCATCCAGTACGAGAAGCCCGCCACCTGGCTGAACTCCGGTGGCGCCGGGACCATGGGCTACGCGGTCCCCGCCGCGATGGGCGCCAAGGCCGGCACGCCCGACAAGCCCGTCTGGGCGATCGACGGCGACGGCTGCTTCCAGATGACAAATCAGGAGCTCACCACCTGCGCCCTGAACAACATCCCGATCAAGGTCGCCATCATCAACAACGGCGCCCTCGGGATGGTCCGCCAGTGGCAGACCCTCTTCTACAACCAGCGCTACTCGAACACCGTGCTGCACGCGGGCCCGGACGGGGAGACCCCGCCGAACAAGGGCACCCGCGTCCCCGACTTCGTGAAGCTGTCCGAGGCGATGGGCTGCTACGCGATCCGCTGTGAGCGCCCCGAGGACCTCGACAAGTGCATCGAGGAGGCGAACGCGGTCAACGACCGCCCGGTCGTGATCGACTTCATCGTCCACGAGGACGCCATGGTGTGGCCGATGGTCGCCGCCGGCACCTCCAACGACGAGGTCATGGCCGCGCGCGGCGTCCGCCCCGACTTCGGCGACAACGAAGACGACTGAGAGCTGTAGGGAAGAGGAACGACCGCCATGTCCACCAAGCACACGCTCTCCGTCCTGGTCGAGAACAAGCCGGGCGTGCTCGCCCGGATCACCGCCCTGTTCTCGCGCCGCGGCTTCAACATCGACTCGCTCGCCGTCGGCATCACCGAGCACCCCGACATCTCCCGCATCACCATCGTCGTGAACGTCGCGGGACTCCCGCTCGAACAGGTCACCAAGCAGCTCAACAAGCTGGTCAACGTCCTGAAGATCGTCGAACTGGAGCCGGGCTCCGCCGTCCAGCGCGAGCTCGTCCTCGTCAAGGTCCGCGCCGACAACGAGACGCGCTCGCAGATCGTCGAGATCGTCCAGCTGTTCCGCGCCAAGACCGTGGACGTCTCGCCCGAGGCCGTCACCATCGAGGCCACCGGATCCAGCGACAAGCTGGAGGCGATGCTCAAGATGCTGGAACCGTTCGGCATCAAGGAGCTCGTCCAGTCCGGGACCATCGCGATCGGCCGCGGCTCACGCTCCATCACCGACCGGAGCCTGCGGGCGCTCGAACGCAGCGCATGAGCAGTCGCGCGCCCCACACACAGCGTTCTCTCGCATAGCGAGACCTGAAAACTTTCCTTCCGCCCCCCGCCGTACGGTGGGACGCAACACCGCACACCAAGGAGAACCCCAGTGGCCGAGCTGTTCTACGACGACGACGCCGATCTGTCCATCATCCAGAACCGCAAGGTCGCGGTGATCGGCTACGGCAGCCAGGGCCACGCCCACGCGCTGTCGCTCCGTGACTCGGGTGTCGACGTCCGCGTCGGTCTGCACGAGGGCTCCAAGTCCAGGGCCAAGGCCGAGGAGCAGGGCCTGCGCGTGGTGACCCCGTCGGAGGCCGCCGCCGAGGCCGACGTCATCATGATCCTGGTGCCGGACCCGATCCAGGCCCAGGTCTACGAGGAGTCCATCAAGGACAACCTGAAGGACGGCGACGCGCTGTTCTTCGGGCACGGCCTGAACATCCGCTACGACTTCATCAAGCCGCCGGCCGGCGTCGACGTCTGCATGGTCGCCCCCAAGGGCCCGGGCCACCTGGTGCGCCGCCAGTACGAGGAGGGCCGCGGCGTCCCGTGTATCGCGGCCGTCGAGCAGGACGCCACCGGCAAGGCCTTCGAGCTGGCGCTGTCCTACGCGAAGGGCATCGGCGGCACCCGCGCCGGCGTCATCAAGACGACCTTCACCGAGGAGACCGAGACCGACCTGTTCGGCGAGCAGGCCGTGCTCTGCGGCGGCACCGCCGCGCTGGTCAAGGCGGGCTTCGAGACGCTGACCGAGGCCGGCTACCAGCCGGAGATCGCCTACTTCGAGTGCCTGCACGAGCTGAAGCTCATCGTGGACCTCATGTACGAGGGCGGCCTGGAGAAGATGCGCTGGTCGATCTCCGAGACCGCCGAGTGGGGCGACTACGTCACCGGCCCGCGCATCATCACGGAGGCCACCAAGACCGAGATGAAGCAGGTCCTCGCCGAGATCCAGGACGGCACCTTCGCCCGTAACTGGATGGACGAGTACCACGGCGGTCTGAAGAAGTACAACGAGTACAAGAAGCAGGACTCCGAGCACCTGCTCGAGACCACCGGCAAGGAGCTGCGCAAGCTCATGAGCTGGGTGGACGAGGAGGCGTAAGCCTCGAGCGACGGGGCCGCGGCGGATGCCGCGGCCCCGTTCGCCATCGCCGCGTTGTCCACGGCGTCCAGCCACGGACGAGTGATCCTTCCAGGGAGGCGCAAGCCGCTTCCCCGCGCGCCACTACACTGCTGAACTAATTCGCGTCGGGCCCACAGCGTCGTGCGTCTTCCACGCGGCCATGCACCCACCCCTCCACCGCTTGCGGCCGTCGGGACGGCCGTCCGCATTGGGACTTGTGAGGACTCACGTGAGCACTGCTGCCAAACCCGTCGTACTCATCGCTGAAGAGCTGTCGCCCGCCACCGTCGACGCGCTGGGCCCGGACTTCGAGATCCGCCACTGCAACGGGGCGGACCGCGCGGAGCTGCTGCCCGCCATCGCCGACGTCGACGCGATCCTGATCCGCTCGGCCACCAAGGTCGATGCCGAGGCGATCGCCGCCGCGAAGAAGCTGAAGGTCGTCGCACGAGCCGGCGTCGGCCTGGACAATGTGGACGTCTCCGCCGCCACCAAGGCCGGCGTGATGGTGGTCAACGCCCCGACGTCGAACATCGTGACCGCCGCCGAGCTGGCCTGCGGCCTCCTCATCGCCACCGCCCGCAACATCCCGCAGGGCAGCCAGGCCCTCAAGGGCGGCGAGTGGAAGCGCAGCAAGTACACGGGTGTGGAGCTGGCCGAGAAGACCCTCGGCGTCGTCGGCCTCGGCCGCATCGGCGCCCTCGTCGCGCAGCGCATGTCCGCGTTCGGCATGAAGGTCGTCGCCTACGACCCCTACGTGCAGCCCGCGCGCGCGGCGCAGATGGGCGTCAAGGTCCTCTCGCTCGACGAGCTGCTCGAGGTCTCCGACTTCATCACCGTCCACCTGCCGAAGACGCCCGAGACGCTCGGCCTGATCGGCGACGAGGCGCTGCACAAGGTCAAGCCGTCGGTGCGCATCGTCAACGCCGCGCGCGGCGGGATCGTCGACGAGGAGGCGCTGTACTCGGCGCTCAAGGAGGGCCGCGTCGCCGGTGCCGGTCTGGACGTGTACGCGAAGGAGCCCTGCACGGACTCCCCGCTGTTCCAGTTCGACCAGGTCGTCTGCACCCCGCACCTCGGCGCCTCGACCGACGAGGCGCAGGAGAAGGCCGGTATCGCCGTCGCCAAGTCCGTGCGGCTGGCCCTCGCCGGTGAGCTGGTCCCGGACGCGGTGAACGTGCAGGGCGGGGTCATCGCCGAGGACGTCAAGCCGGGCCTGCCGCTCGCCGAGCGCCTCGGCCGGATCTTCACCGCGCTCGCGGGCGAGGTCGCGGTCCGCCTCGACGTCGAGGTGTACGGCGAGATCACCCAGCACGACGTGAAGGTGCTCGAACTCTCCGCGCTGAAGGGCGTGTTCGAGGACGTCGTCGACGAGACGGTCTCCTACGTCAACGCCCCGCTGTTCGCGCAGGAGCGCGGTGTCGAGGTCCGCCTCACCACCAGCTCCGAGTCGCCCGACCACCGCAACGTCGTGACGGTGCGCGGCACCCTCGGCGACGGCCAGGAGGTCTCGGTCTCCGGCACGCTGGCCGGTCCGAAGCACCTGCAGAAGATCGTCGCCGTCGGCGAGTACGACGTGGACCTGGCGCTCGCCGACCACATGGTCGTCCTGCGCTACGAGGACCGTCCCGGTGTCGTCGGCACGGTCGGCCGCGTCCTCGGCGAGGCGGGCATCAACATCGGCGGCATGCAGGTCGCGCGCGCGGACGTGGGCGGCGAGGCGCTGGCCGTGCTGACCGTCGACGACTCGGTGCCGCAGAACGTGCTGAGCGAGGTGGCGGCGGAGATCGGCGCGACGTCGGCGCGCTCGGTCAACCTGGTCTGACGCACAGCAGTTTCAGAGGGCCGGGTCACCTGCGGGTGGCCCGGCCCTCGCGCGTCATGGAAAGTTCTCAGGACGGGGCGCGCTCGATCAGGCCCTCCCGGTAGGCGATGCCCACCGCCTCCGTACGGCTCGTCGCGCCCAGCTTGGCGAGGATGTTCGAGACGTGGACGCTCGCCGTCTTGCCGCTGATGAACAGCTCCTCGCCGATCTGGCGATTGGTGCGGCCCCGGCCGAGCAGTCGCAGCACGTCGCTCTCGCGGGCGGTCAGGGCGGCGATCCGCTCCTGCGCGCCCGGCGCCTCGGCGAAACGGCCGCGCCGGGCCAGCGCGTCCAGGGCCTCGCGCAGCGGCACCGCGCCCAGTTGTTCGGCGACCGCACGGGCCGCGCGCGTCTGCTCGGCGGCCTCCTCGCGGCGCTCAGCGGTGAGCAGCGCCTCGGCGAGCCTCCGTCGGCAGCGGGCCAGTTCGTACGGTTCGCCGTAGCCGAACGCGGCGACCGCCCGCTCCCAGGCGTCGACGGACGGGCCGCTGGCGGCGCGGACCTCCTCGGCCTCCGCGCGGGCAAGCCAGGCCAGGCCCTCGGGCCCCTGCTCGGTGCCGTCCTCGCCCCGGGCCGCTGTGGCCCGGGCCAGGTCCGCGAGGCCGGTGGCGGTCCGCGCCCAGCGTGCGGCGGTGTCCGGGTCGCCGGAGAGGCGGGCCTCCTCGGCCGCGTCGGCGACCGCCGCCAAGGTCAGCGCGGCGAGCCGCACGAAGGCGTCGGGGCGCTCCGAGCCCGCGCCCTCCACGAGCCGCTCGGCCGCGGCGTCCATCCGGCGTACGCAGTCCTCGGCGTCGCCGCGCAGGGCCGCCTCGTCGATGAGGACGACGCCGGCGACGAGCGCCGCCATCCAGTCGGCGCCGGGGCCGAGCAGGGCGTGGGCCCCGGCGGCGGCGGCCGCGAAGTCGCCGCGCGCGAGGGTGACGTAGAGGGCGGGCGCGGTGGTGAACGCGCCTGCGGTCGGGAGCAGTTCGGCGTCGGCGTGGGCGGCGCGCACGCACTCGTCCCAGCGGCCGAGCGTGTAGAGGAGCACGGACTGCAGGTAGCGCAGTTCCAGGGCGTACGGGGAGGAGACGAGACCGGCGCGGCGGGCGCGGTCGAGGCCGTCGGCGAGCCAGGTCAGGCTGGCGTCCAGGTCGCCGGACTCGTAGCAGCCGAGCCCGAGGTTGTAGAGGGCGCGCATCTCGACGGCGAGGTTCCCGGCGCGGACGGCCAGCTCGCGGGCGTGCACGAGGCGCTCGCGGCCCTGCGCCGTACGCCGGTTGTGGGCTTCGAGGCCGATGAGGGAGATGTCGAGGTCGGCCTGGGCGTCGGCGAGTCCGAGCCGTTCGGCGACGGCCAGTGCCTGGCGGGCGACGCGCTCGGCGTCCTCGTCGCGCCCCACGTACCGGGCGGCCATGACGTGCGTCGCGGCGGCCCACACCCAGGTCGGGGAGGGCGGTTCGGCGGGGATGAGGGCGAGCGCCTCGCTGCTGTAGGTGAACGCGGCCTCCAGGTTGTCGATCCGCATCAGGTTGCCCGCGAGGGTGTAGCGGACGCGGGCGGCGAGTTCGGAGTCGGCGTCCGATCCGGCGCGGGCGAGCGCGGAGCGGGTGAGCTGGACGGCGCGGTGGGGTTCGCCCGCGCGGGCGGCGGCGGCCGAGGCGCGCAGGGTGAGGGTGACCGGGTCGCCGCCCTCGGGGCGGGCGGCGGCGTCGACCACGGACCACAGTTCGAGCGCGGTCTCCAGGTGGCGCAGCTCCTCGGCGGGGGCGCGGACGCGCTGGGCGTGGTCGGCGGCTTCGAGCGAGGCGGTCAGCGCGTCGGGCAGGTCGTGGCTCTCGCGGGAGTGGTGGGCGCGTTCGGCCGCGCTCGCCGGTGCGTGGCCCTCGGCGGCGAGGAGGCGGGCGAAGACGCCGTGCAGGCGGACGCGTTCGCCGGGCAGCAGGTCGGCGTAGACGGCCTCGCGGGTGAGGGCGTGGCGGAAGGAGTACGTGGCGTCGTCGCCGGGCACGAGCAGTTGCCGTCCGACGGCCTCGCGCAGCGCCGACTCCAGTTCCTCCTCGGGGAGCTGGACGGCGCCGCGCAGCAGCTCGTGGCCTACCTTGCGGCCCGCGACGGCCGCCGTGCGGAGCACCTGCTGGGCGGTCTCGGTGAGCTGCTCGATGCGGATGAGCAGGACGTCCGCGAGGCCGCCGAGCCCGTCGGGACCGTCGGGGGAGCCGGTCCCGGGGAGCGCGGCGAGCAGCTCCTCGGCGCAGAAGGCGTTGCCCTCGGCGCGGTCGACGATGCGGCGGACCGTGCTGTCGGGGACGGGCCCGGTGCTCTGTGCGCGGACGAGGAGTGCCATGTCGGCGTCGGCCATCGGGCGCAGGTCGAGACGTTCGACGGCGGGCAGCCGGACGAGTTCGGCGAGCAGCGGGCGCAGCGGGTGGCGGCGGTGCGGCGGCCCGGCGGGGGTGGGGCGTTGCAGGATGCCCCGGCTGAGCAGGAAGCGGAGCAGGTCGCGGGAGGACTGGTCGGCCCAGTGGAGGTCCTCGATGACGAGGAGGAGCGGGGTCAGCGCGGTCAGTTCGGCGAGGAGGCCCGCGACGCCCTCGAAGAGCTGGAAGCGGCTGCCCGGGTCGGTCGCGGCGCCGTTGCCCGAGGCGGCTCCGAGCAGCTGGTCGACCGCCGGGTACCCCGCGAAGGCCGGGGCGAGCCGTTCGTCGGTGGCCGCCGCGCCGAGGATCTCCGTGAACGGCAGGTAGGGCAGGCCCACGTCGCCGAGGTCCACGCAGTGCCCGGTCAGTACGGTCATCCCGGCCCCGGCGGCGTGCCGCGCGGCCTCCGTCAGCGTGCGGGTCTTGCCGACACCGGCGTCCCCGGCGAGGAGGACGGCGCGGGGTTCCCCGGCGGCGGCCCGCTCGGATACGCCGGTGAGCCGGGCGAGTTCGCCCGCCCGGCCGATGAACGGCGTGCCGAATGTCTGTGCCACGGGGCCATCCTGGCACGGTCCGCCGTGCGCACCGGTGGGCCGGCGGGCGGCGGTCAGGCGTTCGCCGGGGCGTTCGCCGGGTCGCTCGTCGTTTCGCTCGCGCAGCATGCCTCGGACGCGGCCTCCCGCACGACCACCTTGCGCAGCGTCAGCACCGCGAGGCCCGCCGCGCCGAGCAGCAGCACCGCTCCCGCGATCGCCGCCGCCTGCATGCCGTTGGTGAAGGCGTCCCGGGCGGTGTCCGTGAGGGCGCGGGCCGCGTCGGACGGCAGGTGGCGTGCGGTCTCCAGGGCGCCGCCGAGGGTCTCGCGGGCCGCGTCGGGCGCGTCGGACGGGATGTCGTGGCGGTAGACCGCCGTGCCGATGGAGCCGAGGACGGCCATGCCGAGGGCGCCGCCGAACTCCGCGCCGGTCTCCAGGAGCGAGGCGGCGGAGCCGGAGTGCGCGACCGGGACGGTGCCGAGCGCCAGATCCATCATCTGGGACATCACGGTGACGATCCCGGAGGCGAGGACCCCGGCGCCGGCCAGGACCAGCCACAAGGAGTCCGTGCCGGCGAGGGCCAGCAGGGCGTATCCGCAGGCGGCGACGGTGAAGCCGCCGGCGACGACGTGGCCGCGGTGCACGCCCTTCTCGACGAGTTGCGCGGCGACCGGCGCCGCGACCCCGACCAGGACCGTGGGGAGCAGCGACCAGAGCGCCGCCGCCATGGAGCTCTTGCCGAGCACGGACTGGAGGTACTGGGTGGTGAAGTAGGCCGAGCCCATCATGCCGAAGGACGAGACGAGGTTGAGGACGACGGCGGGTGCGAAGCCCCGGCCCTTGAAGAGCGAGGGGGAGATCAGCGGGGACCTCGTGGTGCGCTGACGGTGCACGAAGAGGGCGGCGAAGAGCAGGCCGACGGTGATCGAGACGACGTAGCGCACGTTCCAGCCCTCGGACGGGATCTCCTTGACGCCGTAGACGACGGGCAGGACGGCGGCCATGGACAGCGGCACGCTCAGCAGGTCGAAGCGGCCGGGCTCGGGGTTTTTGGACTCGGGCAGTAGGACCGGGCCGAGGACGAGCAGCAGCACCATCGCGGGCAGGTTGACCAGGAAGACCGAGCCCCACCAGAAGTACTCGACGAGGACGCCGCTCATCACCGAGCCGAGCGCGACCCCGCCGGTCATGACGGCCGACCAGAGCCCGATCGCCTTCACGCGCTGGCCGGGGTCGGTGAACATCGTGCGGACGATCGCCATGGTCGACGGCATGAGCGTGGCGCCGCCGACCCCGAGGAGCGCCCGCGCGGCGATGAGCGTCTCCGCGCTGTCCGCGTACGCGGCGAGGGCCGAGGCCGCGCCGAAGGCGGCGGCGCCGATGAGCAGCAGCTTGCGCCGGCCGATCCGGTCGCCGAGCGACCCCATGGTCATGAGCAGCCCGGCGAGCACGAACGCGTAGATGTCGAAGATCCACAGCTGCTGCGTGCCGCTCGGCGCCAGGTCGGCGCTGATCGCGGGGATCGCGAAGTAGAGGACGGAGACGTCCATCGACACCAGGAGCAGCGGCAGCATCAGGACGCCCAGGGCGGTCCATTCACGGCGCCCCGCACGGGAGTTGAGGGGTGTGGTGGTGCTCGTCGGGTTCGTCATGGCAGGAACTGTACGAGCGTCTTAAACGCTTGTCTAGTACTGACGTTTAAGACGCTCGTCTGGATTCTCTGTACAGTGGTGCCATGGGACACCGCGAAGATCTGCTCGAAGGCGCCAAGCGCTGCCTTCTGGAGAAGGGGTTCGTGCGCACGACCGCGCGCGACATCGTCAGGGAGTCGGGGACCAACCTGGCCTCCATCGGCTACCACTACGGCTCGAAGGACGCCCTGCTCGCGCAGGCGTACGTGTCGCTCGCCGAGCACGCGGCGGACGCCTGGGGCGCACCCCAGCGGCTCCCGGGCGCCGACGGCTCGCTGGAGCGGTTCCAGGCCGTCGTGGCGGGCATCACCGAGAGCCTCGGCAAGCCCGGCTCCATCTGGCACCTGAGCATCGAGCTCGTGACGATGGGCGACAAGCTCCCGGCCGTACGGGAGTACCTCTCCACCGCTCAGCGCGAGGCGGGCAGCGGCTTCATCGCCATGATCATGGGCGGCGAGGAGCCCCCGGCCGACGACCCGCGCGTGGACACCCTCGGCAAGTTCTGCTCGGTCCTGCTCCTCGGCCTGGTCGCGCAACACACGTTCGACCCGGAGTTCGTGCCGAGCGCGGCGGAACTGACGGAGGGGATCAGGCTGTTGACGGGGGTGCCCGCGCCCTCAGAGGCGTGACGCCTTCAGCCCCATGTGCAGCAGCAGCCGGTCCTCGCCCTCGTCCAGATCGAGCCCCGTGAGCTGCTCCACGCGGGACAGCCGGTAGTAGAGGGTCTGGCGGTGGATGCCCAGGGCGGCTGCCGCACGGCCTGCCTGGCCCGCGCAGTCCAGGAACGTTTCCGCGGTGCGGGCCAGCTGCTGGTGGGCCGGGGCCAGGAGTGGGGTCACCGCCGGGTCGTGGGCCGCCTCGGCGGGGAGCGCCGTGAGGAGGCGGTACGGGCCGATCGCCGACCACTGCGTGTCGGGGCCGAGGCGCGGGTTGGCCAGGGCGGTGCGCGCCGCCGCCGTCGCCTCCTGCCAGGCCGTCGCGAGGTCGGCGAGGTCGGTGCGCGGGGCGCCGATGCCCGCCGCGACCGCGTCGGTGCCGGCCCGGGCCCGCAGCTTCGCCGCCGCCGTGAGCGCGGGGGAGAGGACTTCCGCCGAGCGCAGGCGGACCAGGAGCGCCAGGCACTGGCCCGTCACGCCCCAGGGCACGGTGCACAGCGCGTCCGCCGCCGGGAGGGAGCGGACCGACGGCGCGTCGTCCGGGTCGGCCGAGGGCCAGGGGGCGACGCACACCACCGTGTGCAGACCCTCCGCGCGGGTGCCGAGCGCCGTGCGCAGCGCCGCCACCGCCATGTCCCGCTGCCACCCGCGCTCGGCGGTCAGCACGGAGTGGAACTCGCGGGTCAGGTCCGCGCCCGCCTGCGCCTCGTCCGCGAGCTGCGCCCCGATCCGGCCCGCGACCTCCATCGCCGCGTCGAGCTGGTCCCGGGTCGGCCCCGGATCGTCGTCGAGCAGCCATACGTAGCCGAGGACGATGCCCCGATGGCGTACGGGGAGACAGATACGGCCGCGATAGACCCCGGCTTCCGGGGTAGCCGGAATACGGACCGGCTCCGTCGCCCGGGTGATGCCGAACCCCTCGAACCAGGCGCGGACCGCCGCCGTGGAGCTCCGGGTCAGGATCGACCGCGTACGGACCGGGTCCAGGGTGGAGGCGTCGAAGTCGGTGTCGGCGTCCGCGTCGCTGAGCTGCGCCCCGAACGCGATCAGCCGGAAATCGCGGTTCTCCAGGGTCGCGGGGGCGCCGAGGAGCGCCGAGATCTCGTCGACGAGTTCCTGATAATCGCCTTTCACCCCTCCAGTCTCTCGCACCTCACCCGCCTCTTCATACAGATGTCTGAGGTGGCGAACACAGATGCGTGACAGCTGTCGATGGCACAGGATCGGGAGGATCCTTAGATTTCACGGTGGTTCCCCGTGCCGTTCCCCTTTTGTAGGGATTCGGCCACTCCTCAACTCATGCTCCGTGGAGGTGCCCCGTGCTGGCTCCCCTGATCCTCGCCGCGTCGCGCAGTGACAAGATGCGCTCGTTCGTGTCGGCGGCGCCGGGCACCAAGCAGGTCGTCGCCCGCTTCATCGCCGGTGAGAACGTCGACCAGGTCGTGCCGGTCATCGAGGACGCCGCCGCCAAGGGGCTCGAAGTCACCCTCGACGTCGTCGGTGAGGACATCACCACCGTCGAGCAGTCGCACGCCGCGCGCGACGCCTACCTGGAGCTGATCGGCCGCCTCAAGGAGCTGGGCCTCGGCGAGAAGGCCGAGATGTCCGTGAAGCTCTCGATGTTCGGTCAGGCACTCGCCGACGGTCACGAGCTGGCCCTCGCCAACGTCCGGCCCGTCGTCGAGGCCGCCGCCGCCATCGGCACCACGGTCACCCTGGACGCCGAGGACCACACCACCCTCGACTCGATGTTCGCCATCCACGAGGAGCTGCGGAAGGACTTCCCGCAGACCGGCTGCGTCATCCAGGCCTACCTCTTCCGCACCGAGGACGACGCCCGCCGCCTCGCCGCCGCCGGCAGCCGCGTCCGCATCGTCAAGGGCGCCTACAAGGAGCCCGCCGAGGTCGCGTACCAGGACAAGGCCGAGATCGACAAGGCGTACGTGCGGATCACGCGCATCCTCATGGAGGGCTCGGGCTACCCGATGATCGGGTCCCACGACCCGCGCCTGATCTCCATCGCGCAGGAGCTCGCCCGGACGGCCGGGCGCAAGCTGGACGAGTACGAGTTCCAGATGCTCTACGGCATCCGCAGCGAGGAGCACCTGCGGCTCGCCGCCGAAGGCCACCGGATGCGTGTGTACACCGCGTACGGCACCGACTGGTACGGGTACTTCATGCGCCGCCTCGCGGAGAAGCCCGCCAACCTGCTCTTCTTCGCCCGCTCGATCCTCACCAAGGACTGAGCCGCCCCACAAAGGCCGTCAAGGCCGCCCGTCGCCGGGCCCCATAGCTTCCCGAACACCTCCCGACCCCCCGAAGGAGATACGGACCATGACGCTGGACGCCGTGACCCGAGTCCCCGCCCCGGTCAACGAGCCGGTGCACGGCTACGCCCCCGGATCGCCCGAGCGCGCCCGCCTGGAGGCCAAGCTCAAGGAGCTGGCCGAGAACCCGATCGAGCTGACCTGCACCATCGGCGGCGAGCGTCGGATGGGCGGCGGCGAGCGCTTCGACGTCGTGCAGCCGCACAACCACAAGGCCGTCATCGGCACGTACGCCAACGCCACCGAGCAGGACGCCAAGGACGCGGTCGACGCCGCCCTGGCCGCCGCCCCGGCGTGGCGCGCGATGTCCTTCGACGACCGCGCCGCGATCATCCTGCGCGCCGCCGAGCTGCTCTCCGGCCCGTGGCGCGAGACGCTGGCCGCCTCCACGATGCTCGGCCAGTCGAAGACCGCCCAGCAGGCCGAGATCGACACCCCGTGCGAGCTCGTCGACTTCTGGCGCTTCAACGTCCACTACGCCCGCAACCTGCTCGCCGAGCAGCCGCCGGCCAACTCGCCGGGCGTGTGGAACCGCATGGACCACCGTCCGCTCGAGGGCTTCGTCTACGCGATCACGCCGTTCAACTTCACGGCCATCGCCGCCAACCTGCCCACCGCCCCGGCCCTCATGGGCAACGTGGTGGTCTGGAAGCCGTCCCCGACGCAGACGCACGCCGCCGTGCTGATGATGCAGCTCCTGGAGGAGGCCGGTCTCCCCAAGGGCGTCATCAACCTCGTCACCGGTGACGGCCTCGCCGTCTCCGAGGTCGCCCTGAACCACCGCGACCTGGCCGGCATCCACTTCACCGGCTCGACCAAGACCTTCCAGCACCTGTGGAAGACGGTCGGCAACAACATCGAGAACTACCGCACCTACCCGCGCCTCGTCGGCGAGACCGGCGGCAAGGACTTCGTCGTCGCGCACCCGAGCGCCGACCGTGCCGTCCTCAAGACGGCGCTGACCCGCGGTTCGTTCGAGTACCAGGGCCAGAAGTGCTCCGCCTCCTCGCGTGCGTACATCCCCGCGTCGATCTGGAACGACGGCTTCAAGGAGGAGTTCGCGGCCGAGGTCGACGGCATCGCCATGGGTGACGTCACCGACCTGTCGAACTTCATCGGCGCCGTCATCGACGAGCGCTCGTTCGCCAAGAACAAGGCCGCGATCGACCGCGCCAAGGGCGACGACTCCTGCACGATCGTCGCGGGCGGCACGTACGACGACTCGGTCGGCTACTTCGTGCGCCCGACCGTCATCGAGTGCACCGACCCGGCCAACGAGGTCTTCACGACCGAGTACTTCGGCCCGATCCTCGCCGTGTACGTCTACGAGGACGACCAGTACGACGCCATGCTGGAGCAGATGGAGTCGGCGTCCGACTACGCGCTCACCGGTGCGGTCATCGCCAACGACCGTGCCGCCGCCGCGCACACGATGGAGAAGCTCCGCTACGCCGCGGGCAACTTCTACATCAACGACAAGTCGACCGGCGCCGTCGTCGGCCAGCAGCCCTTCGGCGGCGGCCGCGCCTCCGGCACCAACGACAAGGCCGGTGCCCCGCAGAACCTGATGCGCTGGACGCTGACCCGCGCCATCAAGGAGACGCTGGTCCCGCCGACCGACTACACCTACCCGCACATGGGCTGACGCCAGCCCGGTGGGCCGTCCCGGCCCACCCCTCTGACCCCGCCCTCGGCCCCGGGCCCCCACCCGGCCGAGGGCGGTGTTGTCTCTACACCGGTTGCACCGTGAGCACGATCCGGCCCTGCGTCCGCCCCGCCGCCGCCACCTCATGCGCCTTGCCCGCCTCCTCCAGGGGCAGCACCGCCGAGACGTGCGGCCGCACCCGCCCCGCCGCCATCAGCGCCGCCGCCTTGCCGAGGGTGGTGCCCGACGGGCGGACGACGACCGGCCGCAGCCGCGCCTCGCGGGCCGCCGCCTCCTCGGGCGTGACGCCGAGCCCGGTCAGGACCGCCGGGACGAGCAGCCCGCCGGGGCGCAGGGTGGCGAGCGAGCGCGGCCCGTAGTCGCCGCCGACCAGGTCGAACGCGAGGTCCACGTGGCGCACGGTCAGCGCGAAGTCCGTCGTCGTGTGGTCGAGGGGTTCGTCGGCGCCGAGGTCCCGCAGGAAGCCGTGCAGTTCGGCGCGGGCGGTGGCGATGACGTACGCGCCCTGGATCTTGGCGAGCTGTACGGCGATGTGCCCGACGCCGCCCGCCGCCGCGTGGATCAGCACCCGGTGCCCCGGCCCGACCCGGCCGAGGTCGACGAGCGCCTGCCACGCGGTGAGGCACGCCCGGGGCGCCGCCGCCGCGTGGACGTGGTCGACGCTGGCCGGCTTCGGCGCGAGCGCGTCGGCGCGCACGGTGACGTACTCGGCGTAGCCGCCGCCCGGGACCATCGCGAACACCTCGTCGCCGGGCCGGAACGCGGTGACGTCCGGGCCCGTCTCCGCCACCACCCCCGAGACGTCGAGGCCGAGCGTGAAGGGCGGGTCGCCGAGGACCGGGGCCTCGCCGGACCGGGCGAGCCGGTCCGCCGGGTTCACCCCCGCCGCGTGCACCCGCACCAGGACCTCGCCCGCGCCCGGCACCGGCCGCGCCGCCTTCACCACCTCAAGGACCTCGGGTCCGCCGAAGCGGCGCTGGCTGATCACGCGCATGGGGGACTCCTCCCAGGGGCCCGCCGGGCCACCGCCGCCCGGCCGGTGCTGCACTCCATCGTGCCCGAGATATCCGGATGCCCGGCGTCGGAAAGCTGACTACCGTGAGCCGGTGACAACGCTGCGCACCGCCCACACGGCCGATCTCACCGCCCCCGAACTCGCCGCCGCCCGCGCCCTGTTGGACGACGCCTTCGACGGCGACTTCTCCGACGCCGACTGGGCGCACGGACTCGGCGGCATGCACGCCCTCGTGCACGACGACTCCGGCGCGCTCCTCGCCCACGGCAGCGTCGCCCAGCGCCGCGCCGTGCACGACGGGCACACGCTGCGCGTCGGCTACGTGGAGTCCGTCGCCGTCCGCGCCGACGTGCGCCGCACCGGGCTCGGCGGGCGGGTGATGGGCGCCCTGGAGCGGGTGATCATGGCCGCGTACGACCTCGGCGCGCTCTCGGCGTCCTCCGACGGGGCGCCGATGTACGTGGCGCGCGGCTGGACCGAATGGAGCGGACCCTTCGCGGCGTACGGCCCGGAAGGAACGATCGTGCTCCCGGCCGACGAGGACCCGCCGTACCTCTTTCCCGCCCTGGTCGCACGGGGTCTGGACCCCTCGCACCCGCTCCTCTTCGACTGGCGCGACGGCGACCTGCTGTGAGGCCTTGGGGTGAGCTCCGTCTCAGATAGTAGGAAGTCCGAGTAATTGTGGAGACAGAACCGGAGTCCTGTCCTAGCTTTGTAGGAGCCGAACGTATCGCTTACCTGGCGAATGGCGGCAGCGAGCCGGAGCACCTGGCAGGCAACCCCTGCGGCCCCGCGCTCCCCGCCTCTTCCGGCCCTCGAAATCCCCCGTGATCTCAAGGAGTCGATCCGTCATGGCCACTGCGACGCCCGCCCGCCGCCGAGTCCGTCACGTCTCCCCGTCGAGCGAAGCCGACCGTCAGACCGCGAAGATCGCCGCCGCCGCGCTCCAGCGCGCCCTGGACCGCAGGGACAACGGCGGCGAGACCGGTCACTGACCCCTCAGGGCCCCCGCCGCACCTCGAAGTGGTCGATCCGCCGCCCGTCCTGGGCGAGCGCCGACACCTTCAGGCGCGGCCGCGCCCCGCTCTTGGCGTCCACCCTGAGCAGGGAGAACCCGCGGTAGCGCACCCGCGACCAGGCGACGGTCTCGTCCGCCGCCCGGTGCCCCTTCCGCCACACGAGGCTGTCGACGGGCTCGTGGGGCCGCTCGCGCCCCTCGTAGCTCTCGGCGCTGCCCGGCCTGAACCCGTACAGATCGCGTCCGCCGCCGCCCGCGGTGACGTACACGATCCCGTCCCGCGTCGGGTCGGTCGCGCCGTCGACCGGCACCTCCCGGCCGACCGCGCCGTCCCTGACGGCGTCGGTCCGCTCGTAGACGTGGTTGTGCCCGTTGATCACCAGGTCCACCTGGTGGCGGGCGAACAGCGGCAGCCACGCCGCCCGCACCCCGCCGTCCGAACCGTGCGTGGACGTCGAGTACGCGCAGTGGTGGAAGAAGACGACCACGAAGTCCACGCCGCGCGAGGCGCGCAGCGCGCCGAGCGTCCGGTTCAGCCAGGCCGTCTGCCGGCCGTCGCTGTGGCCCAGGTTGGCGGGGATCTCGTACGAGACGTCGTTCGCGTCCAGGGCGACGACGCCGACGTTGCCGTAGCGGAACGAGTACGCGCCCGGGGTCGTCCGGGGAGCGAACCCGTTGTCCGGCAGGGCCCAGCGCGCCAGTTGGCCGCCGTAGCCGTCGGGGGAGTACCAGGCCTCCATGTCGTGGTTGCCGGTGGTCACCATCCATGGCACGGTCCGTGCGACCTGCTCGTTCTGCTTGAGGAACCAGTCCCAGGCGCCGGGGTCGTAGCCGTCCGTCCGCTTGCCGTGCCCGGTGCCGTCGGCGTAGCAGAGGTCGCCCGCGTGCAGATGGAACGCGGGGTCCTGGCGCAGCACGAGATGGTTGTTCGCCGCCGCCGCGCTGCCGACGCCCTGGTCGCCGAAGGCGGTGAAGGTGAATGAGTCCGGGTTCGCCGCGGGCGCCGTGCGGAACGCCGAGACGGTCGCGCGGTGTGCGGCGGACGCCGGGTCGTGGCCGTCGTGGCCGACGCCGTAGTAGTACGTCGTGCCCGGACGCAGGCCGTCCAGGGCGGCGTGCACGTAGAACTGGTCGAGCGCGAGGCGCACGCCGTCGACGCCGGGTGTGTGCAGCGCACGGACCTCCGCCTCGATCTTCCGGCTCAGGTCGCCGGGGGCGGTGCCGACACGGACGTACGGTCTGCGTACCGCGAGCGGCGTCTGCCAGGAGATCCGCATCTGGGTGCGCGGGTCGGCGCCGAAGGCGAGGTGGCGGCCGAAGGGCGGGACGGCGGCGGGGGTACTGCTCGCCGAGGCGGCCGGGTTCGTGGTGTGCCTGGTCGAGCAGCCGGTGAGCGCGCCGCCCGCCACCGCGCCCGCCGTGACGAGCGCCCGCCGCCGCGTCATGCGGCTCCGCAGGTACTCGTACTGCTCGGCCATGCTCATCCGGCGCGCGAGCTGTGCCGGTATGCCGAAGTCGGGAAGGTCCATGACGCCGTGATGCCCTCCGCGGTCCAACATCCCCCGCACATACGGGTGAACAGAAAACGGCCGGTTGTCACCCGCCGAGGGTGAGTGTCCGGATTCTGGACACGACGTGTCATCCCATGGGACAGCGAGTACGGTGCGAACCATGTCTCGCAGCATCAATCTCGCAGTGATCCCCGGTGACGGCATCGGCCAGGAGGTCGTGGCCCAGGGTCTCAAGGTCCTCTCCGCCGTCCTTCCGCAGGATGTGAAGCTGGAGACCGAGGTGTTCGACTTCGGCGCCAAGCGCTACCTCGCGACCGGTGAGACCCTCACCGACGCCGACCTCGACGCCCTCAAGAAGCACGACGCCATCCTGCTCGGCGCCATCGGCGACCCGAGCGTGCCCTCCGGCGTCCTGGAGCGCGGCTTCCTGCTCAAGCTCCGCTTCGCCTTCGACCACCACGTGAACCTGCGCCCGAGCCGGCTGCTCCCGGGTGTCGCGACGCCGCTCGCGGGTCAGCCGGAGATCGACTTCATCGTCATCCGCGAGGGCACGGAAGGCCCGTACACGGGCAACGGCGGCACGATCCGCAAGGGCACCGAGCACGAGGTCGCCACCGAGGTCTCCGTCAACACGGCCTTCGGTGTCGAGCGCGTGGTCCGTGACGCCTTCGCCCGCGCTCAGGCCCGCCCCCGCAAGAAGCTCACGCTGGTCCACAAGAACAACGTGCTGACCTTCGCGGGCCACCTGTGGACCGACATCTTCAACAAGGTGGCGAAGGAGTTCCCCGAGGTCACCACCGACTACCTGCACGTCGACGCCGCGACGATCTTCCTCGTCACCGACCCGGCCCGGTTCGACGTGATCGTCACCGACAACCTCTTCGGCGACATCATCACCGACCTCGCCGCGGCCGTCTCCGGCGGCATCGGCGTCGCGGCCTCCGGGAACATCAACCCGAGCCGCGAGTTCCCCTCGATGTTCGAGCCCGTGCACGGCTCGGCCCCGGATATCGCGGGCCAGGGCAAGGCCGACCCCACGGCCACCGTCCTGTCCGTCGCGCTGCTCCTGCGCCACCTCGGCCACGAGGCCGAGGCCGCCCGCATCGAGACGGCCGTCTCCGCCGACCTCGGCGAGCGCGGCACCGCGCCCCGCACCACCGAAGAGATCGGCGACGCGCTCGCCGCCCGAGTAGCCGGCTGACCCGGCGCTCACTCTCGTAGCAAAAGCAGCCGCCGGGTCGCGCCAAGCGCCCGGCGGCTTCTGTACGAGCGGCTCCGGGTGCCACTATCCCCCTGGGGCCGCACCATACCTCACCCTCTGGGCCCGTTCCGAGCACCCCGCCCCACGCGCGATAATCGAACGTGGGGCCGCGATGTACGGAGATAAGCTCGGACGTCCTAGTACAAGGAGTGCAGGCGTGAACGCGGTCCGTCACAACCAACGGTGAAGGACACGCAACCATGACGACGCCCACGATCGAGCTCAAGCCCACCGCCACGCCGCTGTCCGCCGCGGAGCGCGAGGCGATCCTGGCCAACCCGGGATTCGGCCGCCACTTCACCGATCACATGGTGACGGTCCGCTGGACCGAGGGCCGCGGCTGGCACGACGGCCAGCTCATCCCCTACGGCCCGCTCTCCCTCGACCCGGCCACGAACGTCCTGCACTACGCGCAGGAGATCTTCGAGGGCCTCAAGGCGTACCGCCAGCCCGACGGCACGGTCGCCACCTTCCGCCCCGACAAGAACGCCAAGCGCTTCCAGCACTCGGCCTGGCGCCTGGGTATGCCCGAGCTGCCGGTCGAGACGTTCATCGAGGCGTGTGACGCGCTCGTCAAGCAGGACCGTGACTGGGTCCCCGCGCACGGCGGCGAGGAATCCCTCTACCTGCGCCCCTTCATGATCGCGACCGAGGTCGGCCTCGGCGTGAAGCCCGCGAACGAATACCTCTTCATCGTCATCGCGTCCCCCGCCGGCGCCTACTTCCCCGGCGGCGTGAAGCCGGTCTCCATCTGGCTCTCCGAGGACCGCGTCCGCGCCGTCCCCGGCGGCGTCGGCGACGCCAAGACCGGCGGCAACTACGCCGCCTCGCTGCTCGCCCAGGCCGAGGCCGCCGCCAAGGGCTGCGACCAGGTCGCCTACCTCGACGCCGTCGAGCACAAGTGGGTCGAGGAACTGGGCGGCATGAACCTGTACTTCGTGTACGGGGACCGCATCGTCACGCCGTCCCTCACGGGTTCGCTGCTCGCGGGCGTCACCCGCGACTCGCTCCTCGCCGTCGCCGAGGACCTCGGCTACAAGTCCGAGGAGGGCCGCGTCTCCATCGAGCAGTGGCAGGCCGACTCCGCCTCCGGTGAACTCACCGAGGTCTTCGCCTGCGGCACGGCCGCCGTCATCACGCCCGTCGGCACGGTCAAGCGCGCGGGCTCGGAGTGGCAGCAGTCCGGCGGTCAGGCCGGCGAGGTCACGATGAAGCTCCGCGAAGCGCTCCTGGACATCCAGCGCGGCAAGGCCGAGGACAAGCACGGCTGGATGCACAAGCTGGGCTGAACCGTCCCGCCGCGCGGGCCCGGGAGCGTGCCTCTCAGGCCTGCGCGGCGTCGAACCCCGCGAACATCTCGTACAGCTTCCGCTGCGCGTCCGGGCCGAACATCAGCGTGAGGTTGGCCGCCGAATCGGCCGCCGTCTCCGCGGCGCGCGGGAACATCTCCTTCTCGTACGAGGTGAGCGCCGCCTCGGTGTCGCCCCGGTGCTCGACGAGGGCGCGGGCCAGCTCGGCGCCGTCGAACATGGCCAGGTTGGCGCCCTCACCGGCGAACGGCGACATCAGGTGCGCCGCGTCGCCGAGCAGCGTGACACCGGGCACCCGCTCCCACTCCGTGCCGACCGGCAGCGCGTGGATGTGGCGCGGTACGAGCGGCCCGGTGGTGTCCGCGATGAGGGCGCGCAGCCGGTCGTCCCAGCCGTCGAAGAGCGCGAGGACGGCGGCGCGCGCGGCCTCGGTGTCCGAGAAGTCGATCGTGCCGAGCCACTCCTCGGGGGCGCGCACGGCCACGTAGGTGTGAATGCGCCCGTCGACCTCGCGGTGGGTGAGCAGCCCCTTGCCGTCGCCGAGCGTGAACGAGCTGCCGCCCCCGATGAACGAGGCCAGCTCCCCGAACCCCGCCCCGCCGGGCAGCACATCGGCCTCGACGAACGAGATCCCGGTGTACGCGGGCCGGGCGCCGGTCAGCAGCGGCCGCACCCGGGACCACGCGCCGTCGGCGCCGACCAGCAGGTCCGTGGTGAACCGGCTGCCGTCGGCGAGCGTGACGAGGTGGCGGCCGGGTACGTCCGTCGGCTCGGCCGCGGTGACCTTCGCGCCCCAGCGGATCGTGCCCTCCGGCAGCGAGTCCAACAGGATGCGGCGTAGGTCGGGCCGGTGCACCTCGGGGCGTCCGCCGTCCCCGTCGTCCGTGTCGTGGCGGCGCAGCGTGCCGTCCGGGTCGATCATTTTGCTCTCCTCACCCCCGGCCAGGACGATCGCGCGGAACGCGTCGTAGAGCCCGGCCGCGCGCAGAGCGGCCTGCGCCGTCTCCTCGTGCAGGTCGAGCATGCCGCCCTGGGAGCGGGCGTCGGCCGAGGCGTCGAGGTCGAAGAGCGTGCAGGAGACGCCGTGCACGTGCAGGACGCGGGCGAGCACGAGGCCGCCGAGTCCGGCGCCGACGACGGCGATGGGGTGGTGGGGGACGGGGGTGTGCGCGGGGGTGGTCGTAGCGGTGTTCATGGCGGCCTCCTTGTGACGTGGTGACCCTTCCACGCTAACGAACATGTTCGTAACGAACAAGTTCGTGCCGAAGTGTGCGGAGGCCGGGAGTGTGTGCCGGGCGCTCTCAGGCGCCGGTGACGGGAGGCTCGGGCGAGGCCGCGATGCCCGCTATCAGGGCGGCGAAGCCCCAGGTCAGCCGTGCTTCCGGCGCCCCCGCGACGAGCGTCGTGCGGAGCCGGGCGAGCTGCGGGTGCCGGGCCGGGGACGCGGTGGCGAGCGCCGCGGCCGTGGTGTCCATGTGGTTCGCACCGCCGCCCGCGTGCTCGGCGGCGGTGGCGGTCGCGTACATCAGGAGCAGATCGACGCCCCAGGCGGCCCGCGCGTCGGGCACCCCGCCCTCGATGAGCAGCGAGAGCACGGCCTCGACCAGATCCAGGTAGTGCTCGCCCTCGGGGCGCACGGTCAGCGCGGACCGGGCGAGCGACGGGTGGCGGAACAGCATCTCCAGGTACGAGGTCAGCAGCGCCGTGAGCCGGTCCTGCCAGGGCACCGACGCGTCCCGGGCCGGGCCGAGGTCCACCTCGGCGAGGAGCGCGTCGAGCACGGCGGCGTGCAGTTCGTCGGTGTTGCGCACGTAGACGTAGAGCGAGGCGGGCCCGGTGTCCAGCTCGCGGGCGAGGCGCCGCATGGTCACCTTGCCGAGCCCCTCGGTGCGCAGGACGTGCACGGCCGCGGCCACGATGCCCTGCCTGCTCAGGGCGGGTTTCGCGGGGCGCTCCCGGCGGCTGCGCGGGCTGTTCGTCGGCTCTGGGCTGTTCACGGGGCCACGGTAGCCGCAGCGCGGTCCGGCCGTTTAGAGTGGCGTTCAATTCATTTAGAACGGCGTTCAAATCCGAGGAGGTGCGCCGCGTGCGACTGACCCCCACCGAGCGCGACCGGCTGCTGCTGTTCGGCGCGGCCGAGCTGGCCAGGGCCCGCAAAGCGCGCGGGCTGCGGCTCAACGTGCCCGAGGCGACGGCCCTGATAGCGGACACCGTCTGCGAGGCGGCCCGCGACGGGCGCCGGCTCGCCGAGGCGATCGAGGCGGCGCGCTCCGTGCTCGGCCCCGACGACGTGCTGCCCGGCGTCGCGGACGTGGTCACCGAGGTGCATGTGGAGGCCGTCTTCGACGACGGCTCACGTCTTGCCGTGGTCGGCGACCCGATCGGCGGCGGCCTCGGCGCCGACGCGCCCGGCGCGCTGCTGCCGGGCCCCGAACACGCCGATCCGGCACCGCAGTTGACGCTCACGGTCACCAACACCGCGGCCGTCCCGGTCTCCGTCACCTCCCACTTCCACTTCTTCGAGGCCAACCCGCGCCTCGACTTCCCGCGCGCCGAGGCGTACGGGATGCGGCTCGCGGTGCCCGCCGGTTCGTCCGTGCGGTTCGGGCCGGGGGAGAGCCACGAGGTGGGGCTTCTGCCGATCGGCGGCGGCCGGGTCGCGATCGGTTTCGCCGGGCTCGTCGACGGCCCGCTGGACGCGCCCGGCGCCCGCGAGGAGGCGCTGCGCCGCGCGGCGGCCTGCGGATATCTCGGAGTCGATGTCGATTCCGCCGACACGGAGGGGGCAGACCGATGAGCCGTCCCGGAGGCCACCCCGCCGAGGCCCGCCGCCTCACCCCGTACGAGTACGCGAGCACGCACGGCCCGCGCGCCGGCGACCGGATCCGCCTCGGCGACTCCGGGCTCACCATCGAGGTCGAGTCCGACTCCCAGGCGTACGGGGACGAGTTCCTCGCCGGGTTCGGCAAGACCGCCCGCGACGGCCTGCACCTGAAGGCGGCGGCCGTCCGCGAGACCTGCGACATCGTGATCAGCAACGTCGTCGTCATCGACACCGCGCTCGGCATCCGCAAGGTGTCGATCGGGCTCCGCGAGGGCCGCATCCACGCGATCGGCCGCGCCGGGAACCCGGACACCCTCGACGGCGTGGACGTCGTGGTCGGCACGGGCACCACCATCGTCTCCGGCGAAGGGCTCATCGCCACCGCCGGGGCCGTCGACACCCATGTCCACCTGCTGTCCCCGCGCATCATGGAGGCGTCGCTCGCCTCCGGGGTCACCACGGTCATCGGGCAGGAGTTCGGCCCGGTCTGGGGCGTCGGCGTCAACTCGCCCTGGGCGCTGAAGCACGCCTTCTCCGCCTTCGACGCCTGGCCCGTCAACATCGGCTTCCTGGGCCGGGGCTCCTCCTCGCACGACGCGCCGCTGGTCGAGGCGCTCGCCGAGGGCGGGGCCTGCGGGTTCAAGGTGCACGAGGACATGGGCGCGCACACCCGCGCCCTGGACACGGCGCTGCGCGTCGCGGAGGAGCACGACGTCCAGGTCGCCCTGCACAGCGACGGCCTGAATGAATGCCTGTCGGTCGAGGACACACTGAAGGTCCTTGAAGGCCGGACCATCCACGCCTTCCACATCGAGGGGTGCGGCGGCGGTCACGTACCGAACGTGCTGAAGATGGCCGGTGTCCCGAACGTCATCGGGTCCTCCACCAACCCCACCCTGCCCTTCGGCCGGGACGCCGTCGCCGAGCACTACGGGATGATCGTCTCCGTCCACGACCTCAAGACCGACCTGCCCGGCGACGCCGCCATGGCCCGCGACCGCATCCGCGCCGGGACGATGGGCGCCGAGGACGTCCTGCACGACCTGGGTGCCATCGGCATCACCTCGTCCGACGCGCAGGGCATGGGCCGCGCGGGCGAGACCGTCCGCCGGACGTTCGCCATGGCCGGGAAGATGAAGGCCGAGCTGGGCGACCCCGGCGCCGGCCACGACAACGAACGCGTCCTGCGCTACATCGCCAAGCTCACGATCAACCCGGCCATCGCCCACGGCCTCTCCCACGAGATCGGCTCGATCGAGGTCGGCAAGATGGCGGACATCGTGCTGTGGCACCCCGAGTACTTCGGCGCGAAGCCGCAGCTCGTCCTCAAGTCCGGCTTCCCCGCGTACGGGGTCGTCGGCGACCCGAACGCGGCCACCGACACCTGCGAGCCCCTCGTCCTCGGCCCCCAGTTCGGCGCCTTCGGGGCGACCGCCGCCGAGCTGTCCGTCGCCTTCGTCGCCCAGGCCGCCGTCGACCAGGGCCACGACGGGATGCCGACGCGCAGGCGCCGCGTCGCCGTGCGCGGCACCCGGGGGATCGGCCCCGCCGACCTGCGGCTCAACTCCCGCACCGGCGCGGTGGACGTCGACCAGCGCACCGGCCTGGTCACCCTGGACGGCGAACCCCTGCGCTCACAGCCGGCCGAGTCCGTCCCCTCAACCGTCTCTACTTCCTCTGAGGACCCCGCGATGACCTATGTGATGCCGCCCGAATGGGCCCCGCACGAGCGCACCTGGATGGCCTGGCCGGGGCCCAACCCCACCTTCGCGGACGAGCGGGAGCTGGCCGAGGCGCGGACCGCCTGGGCCGCCGTCGCCCACGCCGTACGCCGCCACGAACCGCTGACGATGGTGGTGGGCACGGGGCAGCTCGACTCGGCCCGCGCGCTCCTCGCCCCCGGCATCGACCTCGTCGAGCGCGACCTCGACGACGCGTGGATGCGCGACATCGGCCCGACCTTCGTCAAGGAGCGGGGGAGCGGTGAACTGGCCGCCGTGGACTGGGTGTTCAACGGCTGGGGCGCCCAGGACTGGGCACGCTGGGAACACGACTCCAAGATCGCCCGCCACGTCGCCGACCTCACCGGCGTCCCCGCGCACTCCTCGCCCCTCGTCAATGAGGGCGGCGGCATCCACGTCGACGGCGAGGGCACGGTCCTGCTGACCGAGACCGTCCAGCTCGACCCCGACCGCAACCAGGGCTGGACCAGGGAGGAGGCCGAGGCCGAGATCCACGCACGAATCGGCACGACGAAGGCGCTCTGGCTGCCGCGCGGGCTGACCGGCGACTACGGCGCGTTCGGCACGCGCGGGCACGTCGACATCGTCGCCGCGTTCGCCGCGCCGGGTGTCGTGCTCGTGCACTCCCAGCGCGACCCGGCCCACCCCGACTTCGAGGTCAGCCGCGAGATCATCGGCACCC
>NZ_JAOCNE010000001.1:0-247757 GCF_056172735.1 Streptomyces sp. R818 | reverse complement strand
GGGCCGGGCCGAGGCCCGAGAGGAGGTCGGTGGAGCGGCTGCCCAGGACGGGGCCGGACGCGATGCCGCCCGCGACGGCGATGTAGGAGCGGATGCCCTTGGTTGCGGGCCCGGCGTCGAGAGTGGCCCCGGCCGGGACGCGGATCGGGGTGCCCCATCGGGCGGGTCTTCCGTTCACGGTGACCGGGCAGGGGGCGCCGCCGATCACTGCCGTGATGTCCGTGTCCGGGCGTACGGCGCAGCCCGTGAGGGTCGTCTCCAGTACGGCGGTGCCCTGCGGGTTGCCGACCAGTCTGTTGGCCAGGTCCATCGAAGGGGCGTCCAGGGCGCCTGACCTCGGTACGCCGAGGTGGGCGTGGCCCTGGCGGCCGGCGTCCTGAATCGTGGTGAGGGCGCCGGGGCGTATGACCGTCAGTTTTGTTGTCATCGTTCGCTCGGGTTCGGCTGCTCGCCGTAGCGGGTTGTGTCGGTCGCCGACTGGGCGTTGTGCGTGGCTGGTCGCGCAGTTCCCCGCGCCCCTGGCGGGGCGAATCTCACCCTTGTTCCAGGGGTGAGGAGGGCTGCTTGATCTCTGTCCGTGTCCCACAGGCGGGACGGGTCCCTCATCGTGCCGATGATCTGCCAGCCGCCCGGGGTCGCTCTCGGGTAGACCGCCGAGTACGGGCCCGCCAGGGCCACCGCTCCCGCCGGGACGCGGGTGCGCGGGGTCGCGTGGCGCGGGACGTGCAGGGGTTCGGGGAGGCCCGTCAGGTAGCCGAAGCCGGGGGCGAAGCCGCAGAAGGCCACGCGGTAGGTGTACCGGGCGTGGCGGGCGCCCACCTCGTCCTCGGGGACGCCCCACAGCGCCGCGACCTCGGCGAGGTCGGGGCCGTCGTACTCGACGGGAATCGTGATGACGTCGCCGTCGGCCGGAGGAGCGGCCGGGACGGTCCAGGTGGTGAGGGTGCGGGTCAGCGCGGCCGGGTCGGGGACGCCGTCGAGCAGGACCGTGCACGCGCCGGGGACGATCTCGGCGACCGGGGGCAGGGTGCCGTCGGCGCGGCGGCGCAGCAGTTCCGCGTGGAAGGCGCCGGTGCGCTCGGCGTCGGGGAGTTCGACGAGGAGCGCGTGGCGCCCCGCCGGACGGACCACCAGATCCGCGCTCACGTGAACGCGCCCACGGTGACACCGGCCTCTTCGAGGGCGGTGCGCACCCGTGCGGCGATCCTGGCGGCGCCCGGGGTGTCGCCGTGCACGCACAGGGAGCGGGCGGCGACCGCGACGCGCGTACCGTCGACCGCGTCGACCCCGCCGTCCACGGCGAAACCGACCGACCGGCGCACCACCGCGTCGGCGTCCTCGACCACCGCGCCGGGTTCGCGGCGCGACACGAGCGTGCCCTCAGGGGTGTAGGCCCGGTCGGCGAAGGCCTCCCGTACGGGGGTGAGGCCCGCTTCCGCGGCGGCGGTGAGGAGTTTCGAGCCGGGCAGGCCGAGGACCGGCAGGGCGCCGCCCGCGAGCCGGACCCCGGCGGCCACGGCGTGGGCCTGCGCGTCGTCGTGGACGGTGCGGTTGTAGAGCGCGCCGTGCGGTTTCACGTACGTCACCTCGGCCCCGGCCGCCTGTGCGAACACGCGCAACGCCCCGATCTGGTACGCCACTTCGGCGGCCAGTTCGTCCGGCGGTACGTCCATGGCGCGGCGGCCGAACCCGGCGAGGTCCCGGTAGGAGACCTGTGCGCCGATCCGTACCCCGCGCTCGGCGGCCAGGTCGCAGACGCGGCGCATGACGGAGGGGTCGCCCGCGTGGAAGCCGCAGGCGACGTTGGCGCTGGTCACCACGGAGAGGAGGGCCTCGTCGTCGGTGAGCGTCCAGCGGCCGAAGCCTTCGCCGAGGTCGGCGTTGAGGTCGATCTGCATCACCCGCTCAACGTAAGCGATCGTTCAACAATCCGACAAGGGGTCGATTTGATGGGTGATGCGCCACAACCTCTCGCTACCTCTTGTTCGATCGTTCAACGATCACCTAGGGTCCGTGCATCCCCCATGGAGGAGAGGACCTTCCGCTTCGCCTTGTTCTCCATGACGCCCAGCGCTCTCCCGTGCCCTCGTCGGCAAAGAAGGCAGCCGCATGATCGTGCTTCTCGGCGTGCTCGTGGTGATCCTCGGATTCGTCACGCGCCGCAATCCCGTCCTGGTGGTCGGCGTCGCCGGCATCGCCACCGGACTGCTCGGCAAGATGAACCCGCAGGAGATCCTCGCGGCCTTCGGGCACGCCTTCGCGGACAGCCGGTCGGTCACGGTCTTCGCCATCGTGCTCCCGGTGATCGGTCTCCTCGAGCGCTACGGGCTCCGCGAGCAGGCCCGCACCCTGATCGGGAAGCTCGGCAAGCTCAGCGCCGGCCGCTTCCTCACCGTCTACCTGCTCGTCCGCCAGGTCACGGCCGCTTTCGGCCTGAACAACCTCGGTGGCCCCGCGCAGACCGTGCGCCCGCTCGTCGCCCCGATGGCCGAGGCCGCCGCCGAACGCACCACCGGCGCGACCCTCCCCGACAAGATGCGCGAGAAGGTCCGCTCCTACTCGGCCTCCGCCGACACCGTCGGCGTCTTCTTCGGCGAGGACTGCTTCATCGCGATCGGCTCGATCCTGCTGATCACCGGCTTCGTGAACTCCACCTACCACGAGCAGCTCGAACCGACCCAACTCGCCTTGTGGGCCATCCCGTTGGCCGTCTGCGCCTTCGTCATCCACGGCGCCCGCCTGCTCCTGCTGGACAAGCAGCTGGAGCGCGAGATGGCGCTGGCCGCCGCCGAGAACGACCTGCCGCTGCCGCCCAAGACGCCCGGCCAGAGCCGTGAGGAGTCCGCCAAGTGATCAAGGTCGAATGGCTCTACTGGCTCATCGGTCTCGTCTTCGTCGTCATGGCCGTGCAGATGGCGCGGGACGCGAGCAACCCCAAGCGGTGGACCTCCGCCGCGTTCTGGGGACTGCTCGGACTGACCTTCCCGTACGGGACCGGGGTCGTCGAGGGCGGTGCGAGCTGGAGCCTGCCCGCCGAACCGCTCGGCGTCGCCGTCCTCGCGCTGATCGTGCTCGCCGGGTTCAACTTCATCGGCAAGGGCGAGCCGGTCACGACGACGCAGGAGCAGCGCGAGGCATCGGCTGCCCGCCTCGGCAACAAGCTCTTCATCCCGGCCGTCACCATCCCGGTCGTCGCCATCATCTGCGCGTCCTTCCTCGACGAGTCGGGCCTCTTCGAGACCGGCAAGGCGACGCTGATCGGGCTCGGACTCGGCTGCATCGTCGCGCTGGTCGTCGGGATGCTGGTCACGGGTGAGCGCAAGGTCTCCGTCCCGATCCACTCCGGGCGCTCGATGCTGGAGGCGATGGGCTCCGCGCTGCTGCTTCCCCAGCTCCTGTCGGTGCTCGGCTCGATCTTCGCGGTCGCGGGTGTCGGCACGCAGGTGGGCAAGATCGTCAACGACGTCCTGCCGGACAACTCCAAGTACTTCGCCGTGGTCGCCTACTGCGTCGGCATGTTCCTCTTCACCGTGATCATGGGCAACGCGTTCGCGGCGTTCCCCGTCATGACCGCGGCGATCGGCTGGCCGGTCCTCGTCCAGCAGATGCACGGCAACGAGGCCGGAGTCCTCGCCATCGGCATGCTCGCCGGGTTCGCCGGCACGCTCTGCACGCCGATGGCCGCCAACTTCAACATCGTCCCCGCGTCGTTGCTCGAACTGAAGGATCAGTACGGGCCGATCAAGGCGCAGCTGCCGACGGGGCTCGCGCTGCTCGTCTGCAACATCGTGATCATGGCCGTTTTCGCGGTCTAGGTTCCAGGAAGGACGCAGCTATGACCCGGGTCTTGCTCACGGGGTTCGAACCGTTCGGCGGGGAGCGGGTGAATCCGTCCTGGCAGGCGGCGGAACTTGTCGCCGACGCGGCGCCGGAGGGTGTTTCGGTGACGGCGGTCCGGCTCCCCTGCGTCTTCGGGGAGTCGCTGAAGGAGCTGCGGTCCGCGGTGGAGCGGGTCCGGCCCGATCTGGTGGTCGCGCTCGGCCAGGCGGGGGGCCGTCCCGGCGTCACCGTCGAACGCGTCGCGGTCAACGTCGACGACGCGCGCATCCCCGACAACGCGGGCGCCCAGCCGATCGACGAGCCGGTCGTTCCCGGTGCCCCGGCGGCGTATTTCTCTTCGTTGCCGGTGAAGGCGTGTGTGGCGGCGATGCGGGAGGCCGGGGTGCCGGCGGCGCTTTCCAACACGGCGGGCACGTTTGTCTGCAACCACGTGGCGTACGGGTTGGCGCACCTGCTGGCGACGGAGTTCCCCGCCGTCCGGGGCGGCTTCGTCCACGTCCCCTGGGCCCCGTCCCAGGTCCCGGACGGCACGGCCCCGTCACTCCCCCCGGAGACGGTGGCCGTCGGCATCAGAGCGCTTCTGGCCACGGCCGCGACGACCCGCACGGACGTGAAGGCAACAGAGGGCGCCACCCACTAGCCGTGGCGGGCCCATCGGTGCGTAGCCGAGCGCCCCACCGCGCCGACTGCCCGCGCAGTTCCCCGCGCCCCTGGAGCGTCTGCCCCGCTCGCGTCGTCATCGTCTACGGGTCGCGTCGTGGTTGCTCGCGCAGTTCCCCGCGCCCCTGGAAGGCGCACTTCGTGCGCCGATCCAGGGGCGGCGCCCCATGGAGGCGCGGCGAAGCCGCACCCTCCAGGGGCGCGGGGAACGGCGCGCCCAGCCACAACGAAACTGGCACCCGACAAACCGCCCCTCAAGACAGCGCACGAAGTGCGCGTCGCAGGGGCGCGGGGAACGGCGCGACCAGCCACGACGCACCCCGCACCCGATAAACCGCCGGAGGCAAGCGCACGGAGTGTGCGCCTCCAGGGGCGCGGGGAACTGCGCGCCCAGCCACACCCCACCCGCACCCGGCGTCGAACCCCGACCCGGCAGACGCCGCACCGACCCCGCCGGATCCCGGCCGAGCCCAAGAACCCCGAGAACCCCGAGAACCCCGAGAGGTCACCCCATGCTCACCCCGGAGGACACCGCCACGCTGGCAGCAGCCAACGTCACCCGAGAGTTCCCCAACTTCCCGGCCCACCTGGTGACCGGCCCCACCGAGAACACCCGCCCCAGCACATTGCACCCCGCGTTCTACGGCGCCTACGACTGGCACTCCTCGGTCCACATGCACTGGCTGCTCATCCGCACCCTCCCGAATCTCCCCGCCGCGACCCGAGCGACGTACACCGAGATCCTGGACCGCCACCTCACCACCCCGAACCTCACCACCGAGGCCGCATACCTCCTGGAAAGGCCCGGTTTCGAGCGCCCGTACGGCTGGGCCTGGCTGACCGCGCTGGCGGCGGAGTGCCGGGACACCCCGTACGAGGCGGCCTTCGCCCCGGCCGTCGACGCGGTCGACCGCCTGCTCACCGCCTGGCTGCCGAAGGCCACGTACCCGGTCCGCCACGGCATCCACAGCAACAGCGCGTTCGCCCTCGGCCTGATCCTGGACACGGGCGAGGCGGCGGGCCTGCCGGCCACGACGCTGGACGCCGTCCGGGACCGCCTGCGCACGTGGTTCGCCGACGACCACGACGCCCCCGCGCACTGGGAGCCCTCGGGCCAGGATTTCCTGTCACCCGCGCTCAGCGAGGCGGACGCGATGCGCCGGGTCCTGGACGGGCCCGGTTTCGAGGCATGGCTGGACCGCTTCCTGCCCGCGCTGCGCACCGGCGCCCCCTGCTCCGTACTGGACGTACCGGTCGTCTCCGACCATGCCGACCCCCAGATCGGCCACCTGCTCGGCCTGGCCCTCTCCCGGGCCGCGGCCCTGCGCCACATCGCGGCCGCGCTCCCGGCGGACAGCCCCGTACGGACCCGCCTGACCGGGGCCGCCGACGCCCACCTCACCGCGGGCCTCCCGGCGGTCGAGAGCGGCGACTTCACGACGGACCACTGGCTGGCGACGTTCGCGGAACTGGCCCGCACCGCGTAAGCCCCACCGCGTGAGCCCCGCGTAAGCCCACCGCGGAGAGACGGGCTGTTCGCATCGTGAGACCACGGTCCGGGCCTTGTCCGGGCTGTGGCAGACTGCGGGCGTGCTCTCGTTCGCCATGATTATTGGCAGCAGGCGCGCCGGTCCGCAGTGACCGTCTCGTACGACCACGTACGGGCGGACACCGTCGTCCTCGACCCGCGCGCAGACCTCTCGCACCCGCGAGAGGTTTTTCTCGTTTCTGGCCCACCCATGCCAGGCGGAGAGCGCGCGGGATCATAGTCGGACGGTGGAGCCGGTCATTCCGGTAGACCGAGATCCCATACAGGAGCCAGATCAGCATGAGCAGCAGCCCCAGCGAACGCACCGACGAACGCAACGGCGAACGTAACGGCGCGGGCACCGGCGTACTCGACGATTCCTTCCACGTCTTCGACACGACGCTGCGCGACGGCGCGCAGCGCGAGGGCATCAACCTCACCGTCGCGGACAAGCTGACCATCGCACGGCATCTGGACGACTTCGGCGTGGGCTTCATCGAGGGCGGCTGGCCCGGCGCCAACCCCCGCGACACCGAGTTCTTCGCCCGCGCGCAGGCGGAGATCGACTTCCGGAACGCCCAGCTCGTGGCGTTCGGCGCGACGCGCCGCGCGGGCGCCAAGGCATCCGAGGACCCGCAGGTCAAGGCGCTCCTGGACTCCGGCGCCCCGGTGATCTGCCTGGTCGCCAAGTCGCACGACCGGCACGTCGAACTGGCGCTCCGCACCACCCTCGACGAGAACCTGGAGATGGTCCGCGACACGGTCTCGTACCTGGTCGCGCAGGGCCGCCGCGTCTTCGTCGACTGCGAGCACTTCTTCGACGGCTACCGCGCCAACCCGGCCTACGCGAAGTCCGTCGTCCGCACCGCCCACGAGGCCGGCGCCTCCGTCGTGGTCCTCTGCGACACCAACGGCGGCATGCTCCCCGCCCAGGTCCAGGCGATCGTGCACACGGTCCTCGACGACACCGGCGCCCGGCTCGGCATCCACGCCCAGGACGACACGGGCTGCGCCGTCGCCAACACCCTCGCCGCCGTCGACGCGGGCGCCACCCACGTGCAGTGCACCGCCAACGGCTACGGCGAGCGCGTCGGCAACTCCAACCTCTTCCCGGTCGTCGCCGCCCTGGAGCTGAAGTACGGCAAGAAGGTTCTTCCCGACGGCGCGCTCAGCGAGATGACCCGTATCTCGCACGCCATCGCCGAGGTCGTGAACCTGACCCCGTCCACGCACCAGCCCTACGTGGGTGTCTCCGCGTTCGCCCACAAGGCGGGCCTGCACGCCTCCGCCATCAAGGTCGACCCGGACCTCTACCAGCACATCGACCCCGACCTCGTCGGCAACCGCATCCGCATGCTCGTCTCCGACATGGCGGGCCGCGCCTCCATCGAGCTCAAGGGCAAGGAGCTGGGCGTCGACATCTCCGGCGACCGCGAACTGGTCGGCCGTGTCGTCGAGCGCGTCAAGGACCGCGAGCTGAAGGGCTACACGTACGAGGCGGCCGACGCCTCCTTCGAACTCCTCCTGCGCGAGGAGGCCGAGGGCCGCGCCCGCCGCTACTTCCGCGTCGAGTCCTGGCGCGCCATCGTCGAGGACCGCCCCGACGGCACCCACGCCAACGAGGCGACCGTGAAGCTCTGGGCCAAGGGCGAGCGCATCGTCGCCACGGCCGAGGGCAACGGCCCGGTCAACGCCCTCGACCGGGCCCTGCGCGTCGGCCTGGAGCGCATCTACCCCGAACTCGCGGCGATGGAGCTGGTCGACTACAAGGTCCGCATCCTGGAGGGCAAACACGGCACGTCCTCCACGACCCGCGTCCTCATCTCCACGACAGACGGCGCGGGCGAATGGTCGACGGTGGGCGTCGCGGAGAACGTGATCGCGGCGTCGTGGGGCGCCCTGGAGGACGCGTACACGTACGGGCTTCTGAGGGCGGGCGTCGAGCCGGTCGAGTAAGCCCCCATCACCGGAGGGGCCGCACGACACGGCCCCTCCGCACACAATCAAGCCCCTCCGGCGATTGAGGAGCGGGGTCCGGGGCAGAGCCCCGTGACGGCCACCTACGACAGGGCCCACTTCTGGTTCGCCGCGCCGGTGCACGACCAGACCTGCGTAGCAGTTCCGTCCGCCGAAGAATTCCCGGTCACATCAAGGCACTTGTCGGCCCCGACATTCACAAGATCCCCGGACCCGGCCTCGTACCGCCACTGCTGCGCGCCCGACCCATTGCAGTCGTACAGCTGCACCTTCGCCCCATCGGCAGTGGACCCCCCACTGACATCAAGGCACTTGCCGAGCGCCCGCACGGACCCGTCCGCCTTGACGGTCCAGGTCTGGTTCTGCGAACCGGAGTAGCAGGACCAGATCTGGGCCACGGCCCCGTTCGCCGTGGACCCGTCCCGCACATCGAGGCATTTGCCCCCGAGCCCGTGGAAGGCCCCCACGCGATCCGAGCCCCCGGCCTGGGACCCGCTCCAGCTGAACGTCGCCGACGTCTTCCCCGGCAGGGAGTACGTCAGGTGCTGCCCACCCCAGTTGAGGGTGACGTTCTGCGCACTCGACGCGTCGTTGTAGGCGATGACGGCCTTGGACCCGTCGGTGTTGCGCCAGGCGACGTTCGGCACGGCGCTGGAACCGGTCGAGGCGATCCGCGAGGCCCCGGGCCGGACGAACTTCGTCAGATGCCCCATCGTGTAGTACTCGATGTTGTAGTCGACCTGCCCGGAGCGGCTGTCACCGTTGTGCACGGTGATGAGCCCGTCGCACGTACCGCAGCCGCCGTTGTGCGGCCCCCGGTTCTGGTCGACGGCGAGGGACCACTTGGTCACCGACTTCGCCCAGTTGCGGGTGTAGTCGATGATGTTCATCATGTCCTCGCGCTGCTGGTTGGCGATCCAGGTGCCACCGGAGTGCTCGGTCTGGAAGGCGTCGAGCTGCGGGTACTTGTTGTGGATCTCGGTCTGCTTGGTGATGTCGCCGCCGTAGCCGTGCCAGGCTATGCCGCCGAAGTTCGGGTGTGAGCGCACGGCGGCGTCGTCCACGGTCGGGGCGGCGTAGGCGTCGTAGGTGTCCCAGTTCCAGTCATGGGCGAGCACCTTGGTCCTCACACCCGCGCCCGCGAGCTTGGGCAGCAGCTCGCTCTTGGTGAAGTAGGCGAGCCCGGAGCCGTTCCAGCTCATCGAGGGGTAGCCGGAGCAGCAGGTCGGCTCGTTCTGCGCGGTGACGTAGTCGATGGGGACGCCGGCCGCCTGGTACGCCTGGATGTACTTCACGAAGTAGGTGGCGTAGGCGCCGTAGTTCTCGGCCTTGAGCCAGCCTCCGTTGAGCTGTCCGCTGTCCTTCATCCAGGCGGGCGCGGTCCACGGGGACGCCATGACGGTGGCGGCGGGGTTGAGCTGCTTGGCCTGCTTGGTGAGGGGCAGGACGTCGGCCTGGTCGTGCGCGATGGAGAACTTGGCGAGCGACGGGTCGGTCTGTCCGGCCGGCACGTCGTCATACGTATAACCGAAGCGAGCGAGGTCCGAGCCGCCCATGGGGTTGCGGATGAAGGAGAGTCCGATGCCCTCGGTCGGCGAGAACAGCTTCTTCATCGTGGCGTCGCGGGTGGCGGACGACAGGGCGCCGCTGCTGTTCATCAGCCAGGCCGCGGTGTCCGTGAACGAGGCGCCGCCGCCGGTGAACGTCTGGTAGCGGGTGTTCTCGTCGACGGTGATGTTGGTGCCGCTGCCGCCGGTGCCCGCCTGGAAGGAGACCGGGGCCTGCTGCTGCAGTCCGCGCGTGACGTGGCGGCCGCCGCTGTCGTCGGTGGTGGTGAGATGGACGGTGACCTGCTCACCGGCTGCGTGTGCCGGACCGGCGCCGGCGCCGAGCCCGACGCCGGTGAGCCCGGCGGTGGTGAGTGCTCCGGCCAGCAACAGCCGGAGCAGGGGTGTGGGGGTGCGCACGGATGCCTCCTGTGTCCCAACAGTTCAACAGTGCACTCTCATGGCTTAGTTCAAGTCGTGAGTAAAAGGGCCTCCCATGCTCACGTCAAGACTTCACGTCGCGAACACCCCGATCCGTCATTCACACCCCGGCTGGGTTAGCGTCGAGGTATGAGGCCTCTCCTCGCGGCCGTCGCCGCCCCGCTGCTCGCTCTGGCCGCGACGTTCGCCGTCACGCCCTCCGCCTACGCCGCCTCGGACGTCTCCACGGTGGCGGACGCCCTGGAGAAGAGCCCGGTCTACGTCGATCCGGCCGCGTCCGGCGATCTGACCTCGGCGGACGTCGACGCGCTCGAACGACGGATCAAGGACGCGGACAAGCCGGTGATGGTGGCGGTGCTGCCCGCCGACTTCCCGAAGAAGGACCTGTTCACCGACCTCCGTACGAAGACGGGCGTGGTCGGCGTGTACGGGGTGCGGCTCGGCGACGCCTTCGAGGCGCGCGCCGACCGCGCGGTCATGTCCAACGCGGCCGTTCAGAACCTGACGACGAGCGTGCGCGGCGAACCGCTGAGCGAGCAGCTCGACGACTTCGTCTCCACGGCCGTCCGCACGGCGCGCGGATCGGCGCCCTCGTCCTGGGACGGGGCGGGCGGCACGAGCGACGGCGTCTCGGCGGGCCCGCTGATCGGCGTCGGCGCGGTCGTCGTGGTCGGCGGCGCGGGCATCTACGCCCTCAGCCGCCGCAACCGGCGCCGCAAGGAGCAGGAGCAGCGCGAGGCGCTCGACAAGCTGCGGGTCGTCGTCGACGAGGACATCACCGCGTTCGGCGAGGAGCTGGACCGCCTCGACTTCCACCCGGCGGAGGCGGGCGCCGACGACGCGATGCGCGCGGACTACGAGCGCGCGCTCGACGCCTACGAGAAGGCGAAGCAGTACATGGCCGCCGCCCAGCGCCCCGAAGAGGTGCGCGGAGTGACCCAGGCCCTGGAGGACGGCCGGTTCTCCCTCGCCCTCCTCGCCGCCCGCCGCGAGGGCCGCCCGCTGCCCGAGCGCCGCGCCCCCTGCTTCTTCGACCCGCGCCACGGCCCGTCGGTCGAGGACGCCGACTGGACCCCGCCCGGCGGCGCGACCCGCCGGGTCCCGGTCTGCGCCGCCGACGCCACGCGCCTGCGCGACGGCGCCGAGCCCATGATCCGCACGGTCGACGCGGGCGCGGGCGAGCGCCGCCCCTACTACGACGCCGGTCCGATGTACGGCCCCTGGGCGGGCGGCTACTTCGGCGGCGGCATGCTCCCCGGCCTCCTCGTCGGCACCATGCTCGGCTCGATGATGGCGGGCCCCGCCTACGCCGCCGACTACGGCTCCGGGTACGGAGACTTCGGCGGCGGAGACGGTTTCAGCGGCGGCGACTACTCCGGGTCGGACTTTGACGCGTCGGACTTCGGTGACTTCGGCGGCGGGGGCGACTTCGGAGGCGGCGGGGACTTCGGCGGAGGCGGCGACTTCGGGGGCGGCGGCAACTTCTGAGCCGCCGCCCGGGCCGGGTCGGCCGGGTCAGCGGAGATGCCGGGCGAAGAAGCGCAGGGTGCTGTCGAGTTCGTGCGCCGGGAGGTCTCCGTGCTTGCCCGGGTTGGCGTGCAGGGTCTTCTCGGCCGAGCCGAAGGCGTCGTACAGGGCCAGTCCCTGGTCGCGGGGGACGCGCTCGTCGTCCCACTGGAGCAGGAACTCGACGGGCACGGTGATCCGCGCCGCCGCCTCCGCCGAGGCGAGCGCGCCGCCGAGCCCGAGCACGGCCGCACGGACCCGGGGCTCGTCGGCGACGAACGGGACGCCGAGCCCGCACCCGAGCGACACACCCCAGTAGCCGACGGGCCCGGCCCCGACGTGGCCCAGCGCTTGTACCGCGTCCAGGACAGCCCGCCATTCCGGCACGGTCCGACGGGCGACGAGCGCCTGGAACGCGGCGATGAGCGGTCCGGGCTCGGCCCCCGCCTCGATACGGGCCTGGTTCTCGGCGGCGAGCCGGTCGTACGCCTCGACCTTGGGCCGGTCGCCATGGGCGGGCACGTCGGGGACGACGACGGCGAATCCGCCCTCGGTGACGAGCCGGTGGGCGCGGTCGGCGATCTCCGGGTCCTTCTTGTGCCGGCCGCCGCCGTGGCCCATGAGGACGAGGGGGCGGGCGGTGTCGGTGGCGCGGTCCGGTGTCCACAGGACGCAGGGCACGTCGAGGTGGGTGAACACCTGTTCGCGGACGCGGACGCGGGCGCCGTCCGATGACGAGGACGATGATGACGACGACGTGTCGGAGAGAAAACGCATAGCGGTGACGCCTTTCGGGATGCCTCTGCGGGCACTCCCTATGCCATGCGATCCGCCCTGCGAGGGAGGTGGGAGGCCCGAGCTGTCATTGCGTTGATCGGACTCACCTCCCAGATATGTGTGCGTGTCGGTGGCACGGCGGCAGGAAACGTATCACGCCAACGGGTGCGCGTGCGTGGCTAGTTGCGGCTCAGGGACCGCGTCACACCGGCCAGGACCGTCGTCGTCAGCACCCAGCCGAGCGCGATCAGCGCGTACGCGAGCCCCTGCACACCGCCCTCCGCCCAGTGCCAGCCGTCGCGCTGGCCGAGGCCGCCGACCGGGATGAGCAGGTCGAGGGTGTACGCCACCGGGTTGAAGGGCGCGCCCTCGCCCGGCTTGTCGGGGAGGGGCGTGTGCGTGTGGAAGACGACCGAGCCGATGAGTGTCAGCACGGCCAGCCAGATCCCGGCGATCCAGGGCCGGTAGCCGTAGCCGACGGTCGCTTCGAGGAGCCAGCCCCAGATCCGTCCGAGCGGCCGTTGCGTCACCCGCCGCCTGCGCTCCCGCACCAGCAGGACACGACGAGCCTCGTCCTCATGGCCCAGCCTGCGGTAGTGCGCGGCAAGTTGCTCGTACGGCTGCGGCGCGAACACCGGCTGGAACCGCAGCCAGGCCAGCCGGTTCGCCGTGTCCTCACGCTGGGTGCGCCCCGTCGTCTCCATCCAGTCGTACGTCAGCCCGTCCAGACCCAGAGGCGTGCGCCACGTGCTCGGCTTGTCCTGTATGCGGGTCGCGCGCGCGTTGCGCAGGTTCACGCCGCCTGCGGGCGTCTGCGCGAACCGCAGGTCAAGGGCCTCTACCTGCGCCCCGACCGCCATCAGCGACGAACCTACGCCCATGAGTTCGGCGCCGTTGAACGACAGCAGGTCATCGATCCGTACCCCGCGCAACCGCACCCGGCCCTCCGCCCGGAACCCCTCTTGCATCCGCACGGTCGACGCCCGCAACCCGTCCCCGTTGAAGACGACCTCCTCCGGAGAGGTGCCGATCAGCCGTGCCCCGCGCATCCACAGCCCGCCGGGCAAATCCGCGCCGGGCAGGAGAACCTGGCCGTGGGCGACGAACCCGTTCTCGCAGAAGACGCCGCCCTGCATGACGAGACCGCCCCCGTTCAGGGCGATCTCCTCCGACGCCACCAGGTGGGCCCGGTCGAGCCGCAGCCCGCCCGCTATGTGCGCGTGCACGACGTTCACTGCGCCGCGACGGCCCCCGGTGATCGTCGACCCCCGCAGATCGAGCCGCCCACCGATCTGCGCGGTCGGCGCGACGAATCCGGGCAGCTCGCAGTCCGTCACCGAGAAGGCGAGCGTGCTCGCGCCCTCCAGGGTCATCGCCCCGTCGAACCGACACCCCTCGAACCGCACGAGCCGCTTGATCTCGGCCCCGTCCAGGGCGAGTGCGCCGCGTACGTGGGTGTCCCGAAGGATGTACGGCTCGGACTGCGCGTCCGGGTCGAGAATCTGCTCCCTGACGCGCGCGGCGTCGATACGTCTATTGGGGTCGGGTGACATGTGTGCGGAGGAAGGTTGTCCAGGTGTCGGGGCTGACGGTGAGGGTGGCGCCGGTGGCCGGGTTGTTCTTGGAGTCGCGGATGTGGATGGCGGTGGCGTGTGTGGCGACCTCGACGCAGTTGCCGCCTTGGTCGGTGCTGTAGGTCGACCTCCGCCAGTCGCAGGCGACTTCGAGGCAGTTGCCGCCCTCGCTGCCGCTGTAACTGGACTTCAACCAGACGGGTCCGGCCATGGTCATGTGGCTCCTAGCCGCTTCTCAGGGCCGGGTGACATGTGTGCGGAGAAACGCGGCCCAGGTGTCGGGGCTGACGGTGAGGGTGGCACCGCTACCAGGGTCGTTCTTGGAGTCGCGAATGTGGACCGCGGTGGCGTGTGTGGCGACCTCGACGCAGTCGCCGCCTTGGCTGCTGCTGTAGGTCGACTTCCGCCAGTCGCAAGCGACTTCGAGGCAGTTACCCCCGTTGTCGCCGCTGTAACTGGACTTGATCCAGACGGGCCCGGCGTTGTTTGCTGCGGTGTTCATGAGGCTCCTAGCAGTGTGTCCAGCATGCGCGTGCTCTCTGCTGGGGATAGTGCCTGTGACCGCAGCATTCCATACTTCAGCTGAAGAGAGTGGACCTCGCCGGGGTCCTCGACGAGGGCGCTGATGCATTGGCTCTCAAGGTAGGCCACGCTGTCGTGGTCGATGGTTTCCACGAGCACCATCGGGCCACTGAGGCCAGCGTGCGGCTGCCGCGACGTTGGCATGATCTGCACGCCCACACACTGGAGCCGGCTCAGTTCGATGACGCGTAGGACCTGCGCCCGCATCACGTCCGGGCCTCCGACGGGGCGCTCGAACGCTACCTCCTCGATGATGAAGTTGCAGCAGGGCGGATGCTCCCGCTTCCAGATCGACTGCCGCTCCAGGCGCCCGGCGAGCCAGTCCTCCAGCGTCTCGTCCTCGATCGGTGGGTAGCAGGAGTCGAAGACCGCGCGCATGTACGCGGGAGTTTGCAAAAGACCTGGGACGACCTGCGTCTCGTACGTCTGGATCGCCCGCGCCTTCTGCTCCAGTTCCACCAGGTCGGCCACGAGCAGGGGAAACTTCTCGCGTGCGGGGATCTTGGCCACCCCTACCTGCAATGTGCCGCCCGTTCGGAACAGGTCGTCAAGGGCCACCGCCAGCGCCAGACTGACCGGGCGCCTGCCCTGTTCAATGGATGCGATCTTGTCCGGGCTCACGCGCAACGTCTCGGCCAACTCGGCCTGGGTCATCCCGGCGATCCTGCGGTGCAGCGCAATCTGCGCCCCGATCGCGTGCCACGAAGTCACCTGTTTCTTCATACGCGCACCCTGCCCATCCTCACCCCGCCCCGAGCGGAGCGAACTCGTACAAACGCAGATGTACGACCTACCGCGCTGCCCAAGCGGAGCGCCCCCGCGCGAGGGTGACCGCCATGGAACAACTGCCGTACCGGCGCGAGGCGTTCTACCGCCGCGAACGCAAATCAGTACCTGCGGCCCGCGCCTTCACAGCCTGGGCGTTGCGGGATTGGTGTGCAACCGAACGCCTTGACGATGCACTCCTGTGCGTAAGCGAGTTGGCGACGAACGCGTTGCTGCACGGCGTGCCGCCCGGGCGGGGTTTCCGGTTGCACATCGGGATGGGGGCGGACGGGGTCGTCAGGATCGAGGTGGAGGACAGCGGCGACGGCACGGTCGAGGCCGTCGCGCCGCGCCCCGAGGCCGAGAACGGCCGGGGCCTCCTCCTCGTGGCCGCGCTGGCGGACAAGTGGGGCACAGGGGTGCGGGACCCGGGCAAGAGCGTGTGGTGCGAGTTCGGGCGCGAGGCTCAGTGACGTGATGAGGACCCGGACTCCAGCTCCTCGGGGCGGGGTTTGGGGACCCGGGCCCCCTCCCCGTACATCCACCGCGACAAAGCGACCCGCACGCGCGGACGCACCCCGCGCTGACCCGTAGCCGGCGCCAGAGCCACCGGCTCCTCGTGCTGGGTCAGCCGGAACACCTCCTCGCGCGGCAAGCGCTCATGCACCTCCACGTACTCCCCGTGCGGGAGCCGCTTGACGAGCCCGGTCTCGCGGCCGTGCAGCACCTTGTCCCGGTCGCGGCGCTGCAACCCCAGGCACACCCGCTTCGTCAGGATGAACGCAAGCACCGGCCCCGCGATCAGCGCCACCCGCGCGCACCACGTGATGGCGTTCACGGACAGGTGGAAGTGTGTGGCCCAGAGATCGTTCGCGCCGGCCGCCATGGCCACGAGGAAGCCGGTGATCCAGGCGACCCCCAGACCCGTCCGCACGGGCCGGTTCCGGGGCCGGTCCAGGAGATGGTGTTCGCGGCGGTCACCGGTGACCCACGCCTCGACGAACGGCCACACCCCGATGAGGACCAGCCACAGCGGGAACGCGAGGAACGGGACGAGGATGCCGAGGTTCAGGGTGTGGCCCCAGGCCGCGATCTCCCAGCCCGGCATCACCCGCACAAGGCCCTCCGCGAAGCCCAGGTACCAGTCGGGCTGGGCGCCCGTGGAGACCTGGTCGGGGCGGTAGGGCCCGTAGACCCAGACCGGGTTGATCGACGCGATGGCGGCGATCGCCGCCACCACCCCGAAGACGAGGAAGAAGAAGCCGCCCGCCTTCGCCACGTAGACGGGGAAGAACGGCTGCCCGACCACGTTCTTCTCGGTCTTTCCGGCGCCCGGGAACTGAGTGTGCTTGTGGTAGAAGACCAGGATCAGGTGGGTGACCACGAGTGCCGCCATGATGCCGGGCAGCAGCAGGATGTGGATCGAGTAGAAGCGGGCCACGATGTCGTCGCCGGGGAACTCGCCGCCGAAGAGGAAGAACGACAGATACGTCCCGACGATCGGGATCGAGAGCGTCATGCCCTCGATCAGGCGCATGCCCGCGCCCGACAGCAGGTCGTCCGGGAGCGAGTAGCCGAGCAGGCCCTCGAAGAGGGCGAGGAACAGCAGCAGCCAGCCGAACAGCCAGTTCAGCTCGCGCGGCTTGCGGAACGAGCCCGTGAAGAAGTGCCGCATCATGTGCACGAACATCGCCGCGACGAAGATGAGCGCCGCCCAGTGGTGGATCTGCCGGATGAGCAGTCCGCCGCGCACGTCGAAGCTGATGTCGAGCGTCGAGGCGTACGCCTCGGACATCCGGATGCCCTTCAGCGGGACGTAACTCCCCTGGTACGTCACCTCGTTCATCGACGGGTGGAAGAAGAGCGTGAGGTAGACGCCGGTCAGGATCAGGATGAGGAACGTGTAGAGGCAGACCTCGCCAAGGAGGAACGACCAGTGGTCGGGGAAGACCTTGCGCAGGTACTTGCGGCCCAGGCCGTAGATGCCCAGGCGGCCGTCGACCCAGTCGGCGACGCGTTCGCCCGCCTCGGGCGCCGGGGGCCGCTCGGCGGCGCGGGTGGTGCTGTCGGACATGACTGCCTCCCGTCGGTGCTCACTGTCGTGACACCCGGGAAGGGGCCGGATGTGACATGGACGGCCGCACTGTGTGCCACGTCACACGTCTCGTGGCGATGGGCTTACCGGCGGTAACAAACCACTTCAGGTCAAAGAACAAGACCGGTCGCTCTGCGCGCATGGCCGCTCACGAACTGGCAATGAATGGCCATGGCGTTCACACGCTGCACACCAGTCACATCCGTCACGCACAACCACAACTCAGCGAGAAGGGACGGACATGCAGAAGCAGACGCAGCCGCGACAGCAGGCGGCCAAGAAGCCTTACGCGAAGCCCGCCATGTTCCAGCAGGGCGACTTCACGAAGACGACCGCCGGTTACTTCTACGGCGCCTACTCCGAGTGGATCACCCGCCGCTTCACCTGAGCCACACGAGACCCACTGACCAGGAATGGTGCAGATGCCCGGCCGCCACACGCACGACTGCTTCGTCGTCCTGCCCGACACCGACGCGGGCCGAGCGGCGGCCGGGCCTCTTCTCGCCAGCGGCGCCGCCCCGGACGGCGTCCATGTCTTCCGGTACCCCTCCGGACGCCCCTGGCTCATCGCCCGCACCCCGCTGCGCCGCGTCAGCAGCGCCGCCCACGGGCCGGACGCCGCCGTCGTCCTCATCGGGCCGGACGAGATCCCCGAACCGGAACTCGCCGCCGACCTGCGCGCCACCCGCGACAACGCCGCCCTCCACAGCCGCTTGGCCCGCCGCCTGCCCGGCCTCCACCACGTCATCTCCCGCAGGGGATCGGACAGGGGATCGGAGACGTGGATCCGCGGCACCGCCTCCGGACTGCGCCGCGTCCACTCCACCGAAGGACCCGGGCCCCGCCTCGTCTCCGACCGGCCCGCCGTCCTCGCCCGCCTCACCGGCGCCGCGCCCGACGAGACCGCGCTCGCCCTGCGCCTCCTCGACTTCCTGCCGTACCCGCTCAGCGGGCGGCCCGTGTGGCGCGGCATTACCGAGACCGACCCGGCGTACGCGCTCGTCCTGCGCCCCGACGGCACCACCACGACCCGCCGCTGGTGGCACGCCCCGGACGCCGAACTCCCCGTCGCCGACGGGAGGTCACGTCTCGCCGACGCCCTCGAACGCTCGGTCCGCGCCCACCTCGCCGGCCGCACCCGCGTCAGCTGCGAACTCTCCGGCGGCCTCGACTCCACCTCCCTGACCTTCCTCGCACGCCGGACCACCCCCGACGCCGCTCTCACCCTCCTCACCGTGGCCTCCCGCGAGGCCCACGCGGAGGACGAGACATGGGCCCGCCGCGCGGCCGAACTGGCCCGCGCCACACCGGGAGGCGCGCTCGCCCACCACGTCATCCCGGCCGAGGAAGCGCCCCTCTTCTACGCGGGCGTCAGCGCCCCGCCCGACCCCGGCGGCGACGGCTTCGACGGCCTCACCGATGAGCCTTTGCCCGTCGCGCCCGCCCGCGCCCGCGCCCGCATGTTGCTCGCCCGCGCCGCGGCCGCCGGATCCGAGTGCCACCTCACCGGATACGGCGGCGACGAACTCTTCATGGGGCTGCCCGCCGCCTCCCGCGACCTCTTCCCGCGCCACCCGCTGGCCGCCTGGAACCGGGTCTCCGCCGTCCGCCACCAACTGGGCTGGCCGCTCGCCGCGACGGCCCGCGCCCTGCTCACCCGGCCCTCGTTCCCGCGCTGGCTCGCCGGGGCCGTGACCGACCGGGCCGCCCCGACCGCCCGGACCCCGCAACTGTCCTGGGGCGTCCGCCAGATCCTGCCGCCCTGGCTGACCCCGGACGCGCGCGGCCTCGTGCACGACGCGTTCCGGGCCGCTGCCGCCGCGCATCCGGCACCCCTCGCCCCGCGCCCCGGCCGCCACCTCGACCTCGACACGATCCGCATCGGTGCCCGCCACTTCCGGGCCATGGAGGAGTACGGGCTCGCCCTCGGCCTGCCGGTCGCCGCGCCGATGTACGCCGACCACGTCATCGAGGCCACCCTCGCCGTACGCCTCACGGACCGCATCGACCCCGGGCGTTACAAGCCGCTCCTCGCGGAGGCCGTCCGCGACATCGTCCCGGCGGCGCTGCTCGCCCGCACCACCAAGGACCACATGAACGGCGACCACACGCAGGGGCTCGTCCAGCACGCGGACGAACTGAGGGAACTGTGGGCGCCGGACGCCTCCCGCCTCGCCGCCCTCGGCCTCGTGGACGCGCGTCAGCTCGACGCCCTCGCCGCCGACCCGTACTCCCCGCTGCACACCCGGCACTCCATCGACGCGACGGTCGCCTGCGAGATGTGGCTGCGCACCGTCGACCCCGCCGACATCCACAGGAAGGTCCCGACCTCGTGAGACTCAGAGACGGCATCGCGGTCACCGGCACCGACTACGGCGGCGTACTCCTCGACCAACGCGCCGGAACGTACTGGCAGTTGAACGAGACCGGCACCGTCGTCCTCACCGCCCTCGCCGACGGCCACGGCCCCGACGGCGCCGTCGAACGGCTCCTCGCCGCCTTCGACATCGACCGCGCCCAGGCCGAGGCGGACGTCGCCGAACTCACCCGGCAGCTCGTCGACGCGAAGATGGCCACGCCGTGAGCACCGAGATGACCATGCCGGGCCGCGACGCGCGGCGCGGCCCGCGCGTGCGCCTCGCCGTCGGCGCGGCCCTCCTCATCGCCCGGCTCCGCCCCGACCGGCTGCGCCGCCTGCTCGGCCGCATCGGCCGGGGCGCCCGCCCCGCCACCTACGCGGAGGCACTGGCCGCGTACGAGTCCGTCGTCACCGCCAGCCGGCGCTGCGCGGGCTGGTACGGCTGCCTGCCTCGCTCCGTCGCCATCGCTTTGCTGTGCCGCGCCTCCGGCACCTGGCCGGACTGGCACGCCGGGGTCCGCGCCGCGCCCCCGTTCGCCCCGCACGCCTGGGTCACCGCCGAGGGCAGGCTCGTGGGGGAGCGGGCGGAGGCGTCGGAGTACCGCCCGCTGATGACGGTCCCCGCTCCGGGGAGGACACCGGCCGATGGCCGCTGAGCTGCGCCGACTCCTCGCCCACGCCCGCCCGCACGCCCAACCCCTCGCCCTCGGCGGCGTCCTCGCCCTCGCCGGATCGGGCGCCGGGCTCGCGATGCCGGTGATGGCGAAGTACGCGGTGACGGCCTTCGCCGAGGACCGCTCACCGGCCCCGGCGCTGCTCCTTCTGACCGTCGTCGTCCTGGCGGGCGCGGCGCTGACGGCGGGCGGCAGCTACCTCATGGCGCGCACCGGGGAAGCGGTCGTCCTCGGCGCCCGCGACCGCCTGGTGGCCCGTATGCTCCGCCTCGACGTCGCCGCCGTCGACCGGCTGACACCCGGCGCCCTCCTCACCCGCGCCACCAGCGACACCACGCTCCTGCGCACGGTCCTGTCGCGCAGCCTCGTCGAGTCGGCGAGCGGCGCGCTCACCCTGCTCGGCACGATCGTGCTGATGGGCGTCATGGATCTGGTCCTGCTCGGCGTGACGCTCCTCGTCCTCGCCGTGGTCGCGGGCGCGCTCGCCCTGCTCATGCCGCACATCCGGCGCGCCCAGGCGCAGGCGCAGGACGCGGTAGGGGAGATGGGCTCGACCCTCGACCGCGCCCTGCAGTCCTTCCGCACGGTCAAGGCGAACGGCGCCGAGGCCCGCGAGCACACCGCCGTCACCGCCGCCGCCCGCCGCGCCCACGACCGGGGGCTGACCGTGGCCCGCTGGACCTCCGCCTCCGACGTCTCGATGCTCGTGTCCGTGCAGGTGGCGTTCCTGTGCGTGCTCGGCGTGGGCGGCGCCCGGGTCGCCTCCGGCGCCCTGGACATCGCCTCGCTGATCGCGTTCCTGCTGTACCTGTTCTACCTCGTGGCCCCGCTCGGCCAGCTCACGGAGGGCTGGGTGGGCCTGAACAGCGGCCTGGCGGCGATCACCCGCCTCACGGAGATCGAGGGGCTGGCGCAGGAAACCACGGAGATGGAGAAGCCGGCGCAGGAGACCACGGAGATGGACGAGCCGGCGCAGGAGACCGGGAAGATCGAGGAGCCGGTGCGGGAGGAAGCGCCCGGCACCACCCGCACCCGGCCGGAACCGTCCACCCCCCTCTCCCTCGCCTTCACCGACGTCGGCTTCCGCTACGACGCCGGCCGCGCCCCCGCCCACACCGGCCTGACCTTCGACGTCCCGGCCGGTGGCCTCACCGCGCTCGTCGGGCCCTCGGGCGCGGGCAAGTCCACCGTCTTCGCTCTCCTCGAACGGTTCTACGACCACGACTCCGGCCGCCTCACGATCGGCGGGCGCGACATCCGGGACTGGCCGCTGACCGGCCTGCGCGCCGCGCTCGGCTACGTGGAGCAGGACGCGCCCGTCCTCGCGGGCACCCTGCGCGACAACCTGCTCTACGCCGCCCCGGACGCGACCGGCGACGAACTCCGCGACGTCGTCGGCCGCACCCGCCTCACCGACCTCGTCGCCCGGCTCCCGGACGGCCTGGACACCCCCGTCGGCCACCGCGGCGTGCTGCTCTCGGGCGGCGAGCGTCAACGCGTCGCGATCGCGCGGGCGTTGCTCCGCCGGCCCCGGCTGCTCCTGCTCGACGAGGTGACCGCGAACCTCGACGCGGTCAACGAACAGCACCTGCGCGAGGTCGTCCGCGACCTGGCCGCCCGGACGACGGTCCTGGTGATCGCGCACCGGCTGTCCACCGTCGTCGACGCGGACCACATCGTCGTCCTGGAGAACGGGCGGGCCCGCGCCCAGGGCACCCACGCCGAACTGCTCGAACGGGACTCCCTGTACGCCGAGTTGGCGGCCACGCAACTCGTGACCGCCTCAACTCGCTGACCCTCCCGCGATGCGTCAGGCCTTCTTGATCGCCGAGATGTCGAAGTTCAGCTTGATCTTGTCGGAGATCAGGACACCGCCGGTCTCGAGCGCGGCGTTCCAGGTCAGGCCCCACTCGGAGCGCAGGAGCTCGGCCTTGCCCTCGAAGCCGACGCGCTCGTTGCCGAACGGGTCCTTCGCGGAGCCGTTGAACTCCAGGTCGATGGTGAGCGGCTTGGTGGTGCCGAGGATCGAGAGGTCACCGGTGACGCGGTAGTCGGAGCCGCCGAGCGGTTCGGCGGACGTCGTACGGAACGTCATCGTCGGGAACTCGTCGATCTTGAAGAAGTCGGCGCTCTTGAGGTGCCCGTCCCGGTCCGCGTTGCCCGTGTCGATGCTCGCCATCCGCACGTCGAACGAGGCCGTGGACTTGGCCGGGTCCGAACCGTCCAGGTACAGCTCACCGGTGAAGTCGGTGAAGCCGCCCTTCACGTTCGTCACCATGGCGTGCCGGGCGACGAAGCCGAGCGTCGTGTGCGCGGGGTCGACGGTGTACTCACCGGTGAGGGCGGCCAGCTCGGGGTCGACGGCGGCCGGGGTGGCGGTGGCGGTGGCGGTCTCGTTCTTGCGGTTGAAGATACCCATGACGTGCTCCTTGGGGACGGGTCGGCACGTGGATGCCGCTCGATGTTGAACGTTGAACTATCAACTGAGGACGACTGTAGCGCGCTGATGTTCAACTTTCAACATCAAGCGCGGCGTGTTCATACGATTACAGCGAGTGGATCTTGGAGGCGCACTACCCCACGCGCGTAGAAGCCGGGACCATCTTCCTGACCGCTCCTGTTCCGCCTGCACCACCCCTCACTCGGCAGGAAGGAAACCCCATGCGCATCCGCTCCGCGCTCACCGCGCTCGCGCTCACCACCGGCGCCCTCGTCGCCCCCGGCTTCGGCGTCCTCGCCTCCGCGACCGACGCGTTCGCCGCCACGAAGATCAGCCACTCCACCGCGACCTCGATGTTCAGCTCGGTCGGCATCACCTGGTCGTCCTCCGGCGGCTGCTCGAACCGCAACGTGAGCACCTGTACATCCTTCGACCAGCTCAATCTGGCGACCGCCCAGGGCGCCCAGACCCTCAAGCGCGCCACCGGCTGCGCCCTCAACATCACCGGCGGCACCGAGATCGGCCACGCCAGCGGCACGTACTCGCACTGGAACGGCTACAAGCTCGACTACGGCAAGAACACCTGCGTCACCAACTACGTCAAGAACACCTTCACGTACATAGGGCTCCGCGGCGACGGCGCACCCCAGTACAAGTCCGGCTCGGGCAACATCTACGCCGACGAGGGCAACCACTGGGACGTCCTCTACTACAACTGCGGCGGCTGCTGACCGCCCGCAGGAGCAGCCCTAGCGCGCGGCGAGGCGCTCAAGGAGTGCCGCGCCGCGCGCCAGCAACTCCCGCTCCTCGTCGGTGAGTTCGGCCTCGATGGCCTGCGCCAGCCATCCGGCCCGCCGTCCGCGCTCCGTCTCCAGGGCGGCCCGCCCCGCGTCGGTCAGCTCCACCAGGGACTTGCGGCCGTCCGTCGGGTGCGGGCGGCGGGTGATCAGCCCCTGCTCCATCAGGAGTCCCACGGCGCGGGCCATCGACTGCGGCCGTACGCGCTGGTCGGCGGCCAGGTCGCTGGTGGTCATCGCGCCGTCCCGGTCCAGGGCGCCGAGCACGGCCACCTGCCCGAGCGGAATCCGGTCCTCGTGCTTCACGCGCCGCGTGAGCTTGCCCATCGCGGTACGCAGTTCGGCGGCGACGGCGGCGGCTTCCGGGGTGGGCATACGGAACTCTAACCCGCAGGTCACCGGCGTACGCGGCGTCGTGAAGAAGTGCACAGCAGAACTGAACAGCACAACTGAACAGCCTTGCTGTAGAGTTTCTTCGTGCCGGGCTCAGCGCCAGCGTCGTCGCAGCCAGGGTCCGGACTCGTTCCGAGCGAAGGAACTCCATGCACGCCACGCACGCTCCGGTCGACGCGACCACCATCCGCACCGTCACCGCCCGCACCGTCCTCGACAGCCGCGGCAACCCGACCGTCGAGGTCGACGTCGTCCTCGCCGACGGGTCCCTGGGCAGCGCCGCCGTCCCCTCCGGCGCCTCCACCGGCGCCCGCGAAGCCGTCGAACTGCGCGACGGCGACCCGGCGCGCTGGCACGGCAAGGGCGTCGACCGCGCGGTCGCCCACGTGAAGGGCGAGATCGCGGCAGCCGTCATCGGCCGCGACGCCGCCGACCAGGCCGGCCTCGACGCGACCCTGACCGCCCTCGACGGCACCCCCGCCAAGTCCCGGCTCGGCGCCAACGCCCTGCTCGGCGTCTCGCTCGCCACCGCCAAGGCGGCCGCCGCCGCGCACCGCCTGCCCCTGTACCGCTACCTCGGCGGCGCCGACGCCCGCACCCTGCCCATGCCGATGATGAACATCGTCAACGGCGGCGCCCACGCGGACAATCCGCTGGACTTCCAGGAGTTCATGATCGCGCCGGTCGGCGCCGCGACCTTCGCCGAGGCCGTCCGGATGGGCTCCGAGGTCTTCCACACCCTGCGCCGCGACCTGCTCGCCGCCGGGCACGCCACCGGCGTCGGCGACGAGGGCGGGTTCGCGCCCGCGCTCCGTACGGCCGAGGAAGCCCTGGACTTCGTCATGGCCGCCATCGAGCGCACCGGCTACCGGCCCGGCGCCGACATCGGTCTGATCATGGATCCGGCCTCCTCGGAGTTCCACCGCGACGGCGCCTACGTGTACACGGGCGAGGGCGTCCGCCGCACCTCCGCCGAGCAGGTCGACTACCTCGCGAAGCTCATCGACGCCTACCCCGTCCTCTCCGTCGAGGACCCGATGGCCGAGACCGACCTCGACGGCTGGCGCGAGCTGACCGCCCGCGTCGGCGACCGCTGCCAACTCACCGGCGACGACGTCTTCTGCACGAACGAGGCCCTGGTCAGGGAGGGCATCCGGACGGGCGTCGGCAACGCGGTGCTTGTGAAGGTCAACCAGATCGGTACGCTGACCGAGGCGCTCGGCACCGTCTCCGCCGCGCGCCGGGCCGGCTGGGCGGTCGTCATCTCGCACCGCTCCGGCGAGACCGAGGACACGACGATCGCGGACCTCGCGGTCGCCACCGGCTGCGGCCAGATCAAGACGGGCTCCCTGTCGCGCTCCGACCGCACCGCCAAGTACAACCGGCTCATCCGGATCGAGGAGGAGCTGGGCGCGAGCGCCGTCTACGCGCCGAGGCTCGTGTGACGGACGCCCGTGTGACGGGCCTCTCACGCTCCGGCGCCGACCGCCTTTGTGCGACCCCTACAAGCGAAGAGGGGTCTGAGCAGTAACTATGGCTGCATGAGGCGCCGGTTCTGTTCAGGGCTACCAGGAAAACGAGCCGGAGACTGTGCGAAGTCGACGGCCCGTTTTCCTTGGTCGGCTTCGTATGGTCACTACATGACCGTTTTGGACGACACCGCCTCCGCCGGGGACGATCCCACCGACGCCCGCGGACGCGTGGCCGAGCTGCACGCGATCCGTGAGCTGGCCCTGCGCGGACCGAGCGAGAAGGCGACCGAGGCCCAGCACGCCAAGGGCAAGCTGACCGCGCGCGAGCGCATCGAGCTGCTGCTCGACGAGGGGTCGTTCAACGAGGTCGAGCAGCTCCGCCGGCACCGGGCGGTCGGGTTCGGCCTGGAGGCCAAGAAGCCCTACACCGACGGTGTCATCACCGGCTGGGGCACGGTCGAGGGCCGTACCGTCTTCGTCTACGCGCATGACTTCCGGATCTTCGGCGGTGCCCTGGGCGAGGCCCACGCCACGAAGATCCACAAGATCATGGACATGGCCATCGCGGCCGGTGCCCCGCTGGTCTCGCTCAACGACGGCGCGGGCGCCCGCATCCAGGAGGGCGTCTCGGCGCTCGCCGGGTACGGCGGCATCTTCCAGCGCAACACCAAGGCGTCCGGCGTCATCCCGCAGATCAGCGTGATGCTCGGCCCGTGCGCGGGCGGCGCGGCCTACAGCCCCGCCCTCACCGACTTCGTCTTCATGGTCCGCGAGACCTCGCAGATGTTCATCACGGGACCCGACGTCGTCAAGGCGGTCACCGGCGAGAACATCACGCAGAACGGGCTCGGCGGCGCCGACGTCCACGCGGAGACCTCCGGCGTCTGCCACTTCGCCTACGACGACGAGGAGACCTGCATCGCCGAGGTCCGCTACCTCCTGTCGATGCTGCCGCAGAACAACCGCGAGAACCCGCCGACCACCCACTCCGACGACCCCGCGGACCGCCGCGGCGACGTCCTCCTCGACCTGGTCCCGGCCGACGGCAACCGCCCCTACGACATGGCCAAGGTCATCGAGGAGCTCGTCGACGACGGCGACTACCTGGAGGTCCACGAGCGCTGGGCCCGCAACATCATCTGCGCCCTGGCCCGCCTCGACGGCCAGGTCGTCGGCATCGTCGCCAACCAGCCGCAGGCCCTCGCCGGTGTCCTCGACATCGAGGCGTCCGAGAAGGCCGCGCGCTTCGTCCAGATGTGCGACGCCTTCAACATCCCGATCGTCACGCTCCTCGACGTCCCCGGCTTCCTGCCGGGCGTCGACCAGGAGCACGGCGGCATCATCCGCCACGGCGCCAAGCTCCTGTACGCGTACTGCAACGCCACTGTCCCGCGCATCTCGCTCATCCTGCGCAAGGCGTACGGCGGTGCTTACATCGTCATGGACTCCCAGTCCATCGGCGCGGACCTGACCTACGCCTGGCCGACCAACGAGATCGCCGTCATGGGCGCGGAAGGCGCCGCCAACGTCATCTTCCGCCGCCAGATCGCCGAGGCGGAGGACCCCGAGGCCATGCGCGCCCGCATGGTCAAGGAGTACAAGTCCGAGCTGATGCACCCCTACTACGCGGCCGAGCGCGGCCTGGTCGACGACGTCATCGACCCCGCGGAGACCCGCGAGGTACTGATCAAGTCCCTGGCGATGCTCCGCACCAAGCACGCCGACCTGCCCTCCCGCAAGCACGGCAACCCGCCGCAGTAGCGGCACCCACTCGTAGGAGACCCGCCCATGTCCAACACTGACATCCGTGTCGAGAAGGGCCACGCCGAGCCCGAGGAAGTCGCCGCCATCACCGCGATCCTCCTCGCCCGCGCCGCCGCCCAGCCGGCCGCCCCCGCCCACCGCGTCCGCCAGAACCGCGCCGGCTGGCGCCGCCTGGAGCGCGAGCCCGGCTTCCGCGCCCCGCACAGCTGGCGCTGAGCGCACACAGCGGCCCACGACAGCGGCCCCGCCCTCCGTGAGGAGGGCGGGGCCGCTGTCGTAGCTGTGCGGGTGGCTAGCGAAGGCGCGCCATCAGCGCGTGCTCCACCAGCGTGATCAGCGAGGACTTCGCGTCCGCGCGGTGGCGGGCGTCCGTCGTGATGATCGGGGTGTCGGGGCCGATCTGCAGCGCCTCGCGGACCTCGTCGGGGCCGTAGGGCTGGTTGCCGTCGAAGCCGTTGAGGGCGATGACGAAGGGGAGGCCCGAGTTCTCGAAGTAGTCGACGGCCGGGAAGCAGTCGGCGAGGCGGCGGGTGTCGACGAGGACGACGGCGCCGATCGCGCCGCGCACCAGGTCGTCCCACATGAACCAGAAACGGTCCTGGCCGGGCGTGCCGAACAGGTACAGGATCAGGTCCTGGTCGAGCGTGATGCGGCCGAAGTCCATGGCGACCGTGGTGGTCGTCTTGTCCCCCGTGTGGGTGAGGTCGTCGATGCCCGCGGACGCGGACGTCATGACGGCCTCGGTGCGCAGCGGGTTGATCTCCGACACGGCGCCGACGAACGTCGTCTTGCCGACGCCGAACCCGCCGGCCACCACGATCTTCGCGGACGTGGTGGAACGACTTGGAGTTGCCGGCCCTCCGCTAGAGCTTGCGAAGTCCACTGAGCACCCTTTCGAGCAATGTCACGTCTGGCTGACCGCCGGCGCTCTCGTCGCCGCCGGGCTGATGGATGGCGACCAGGCCCGCCTCCGCCAAGTCGGCGACGAGAATCCTGGCCACGCCGAGAGGGATGGTGAGCAGGGCCGAGATCTCGGCCACCGACTTGATCTCCCGGCAGAGCTGGCAGATCCGCTGGTGCTCGGGCAGTTGGCCCTGCAACTGGTGCGGCTGCGCGGTGGTGTGCACCAGCGCCTCGATGGCGAGCTGGTAGCGGGGCCTGGTGCGGCCGCCCGTCATCGCGTACGGGCGCACCAGGGGGTTGTTCTTCGCAGCGGGCGCGGGGCTCGCGTCGGGACGCGGCTGCGGCTGCACAGGCTGGATGCGGGGTGCCGACGGCTGGTCGTAGGGGCCGGGCTGCCGGGCCGGCCGGGCATGGCTCGGCGTGGACGGGAAGTTGTACCGGTTCCCCGACCCGTTGTCACGGTGCGCGCCCGGCTGACCCTGGCCCTGTGCGGGGCCGTAGGGCGGCCAGTGGGCCGACGAACCGCTCGGGGGTGTTGCTGAACCAGACACGTACTTCCTCCTCCGACTGCGCTGGGCACCATCACTGTGGAGCCGCGTCCCGAAACTTTACGGCCACGGGACGCGGAAACGCACCGCCTGTCTGCTAGTTGAGAAGGCTTCCCTGTAGCTCGGCGCGCAGGTCCGGGGTGAGAACCGTGCCCGCGCGGTCGACGAGAAGTGCCATCTCGTACCCGACGAGGCCAATGTCCGCTTCGGGGTGTGCAAGGACGGCGAGGGAAGAACCGTCGGAGATGGACATGATGAAGAGGAATCCCCGCTCCATCTCCACAACTGTCTGGTTCACCGCGCCACCCTCGAAGATGCGGGACGCGCCCGCGGTCAGCGAGGTCAGTCCCGACGCGACGGCCGCCAGCTGGTCGGCGCGGTCGCGGGGGAACCCTTCGGACATCGCCAGAAGGAGTCCGTCGGCGGAGACCACCACCGTGTGGGACACCCCGGGGGTGTTGTCCACGAAGTTCGTGATCAACCAGTTCAGGTTCTGTGCCGCCTGGCTCATCGGGCTCACACTAACGCTCCTGGATGTAGGTGCTGTCAGGGCCACCGGGAAACCCGCTGTCCTGGCCGTTCTTCGTCACTACGGTCGCTGTGGTCACTGCTGCTCACTACCGCCTTCACTGCGTCCACGCTGCACGCCGCGCCGCAGATTGCTCAGCCGGCCCCGGACGTCCTCGGGGGCTCGGGATATCTGCGGGCCGCCCTGCGGCGTGGACTCCGCGGCGCCCTCGATCAAGTTGGCCTTGGGCACCCGGCGCGGCAGTCCGGAAGCGGTGACACCGCCCGCCTTGGGCTGCTTGAGCCGCTCCGCGCGCCCCCACCGCTCGTCGTTGGCCGAGCGCCAGTCGGTCGTCTCGTCGGAGCCGGCCGCCGCGGGAGCTTCCTGCGCGGGGTCCTGGCGCTGGAGGGCGCCGGCGCCGCGGCGCGGCAGTCCGGCGTCCGTTACCTCGTGCGTGACGGAGGGGGAGGGACCGGCCGCCGGTCCTGATCCGGCGGTGGTGCCCGGGCCGAAGCCTACGCTGTCCAGGTCCGCCGCGTCAGCGGCCTGCGCGGATTCCGCATCGGGCGCGTACGACGACCCGAAGTCGCCCTGGTAGGACTCCCGTACTGGCCAGTCGTCCTGCTGACCGCGGTCCGGGTAGGCCGCGTAGGCGTCCGCGCCGGCTTCCGCATAGCCGTCCGGCGAGGTGTGTCCCGACGCGTACGCGCCCTGCTGCCCGTTGTCGTAGGACGGCTGCGCGGGGGCGAAGGGGTCGTACCCGTTCTGCTGCGAGGTGTCGTAGGAAACCTGCTGCTGATCGGTGTAGACGCCCTGACCCTGATCGTCGTAGGCGATCTGCTGCTGCGGGTCGTAGCCGAGCTGCTGGCCGTCGTACGCCGACTGATCCGGGTAGCCCGAGTGATCCGCCTGCTCCTGCTGGGCCGGGTGGGGCTGGGCCTGCGGGACCTCGTCGCGGAAGAGCGGACGGTCGTCCACCGCTTCCTGGCCCTGCGCCTGCGCCTCCAGGGCCGCACGGCGCTCCTCGCGCATCAGGGAACGGCCGACCGGGTCCAGCTCGCGGGCGTCGTCCGGAACCTCGTAGCGGCTGTCGTCGAAGCCCAGCTCGGCCGCGGTGCGCAGCGGCGCCTTCTCGAACGCCTGCTGGGGCTGCTGCTCCTGCTGCGGGATCATCGTCGAGACGGTGAACTCGTCGAAGTCGGTCGCGTTGCCGCCCTGCCCGCCGCCGCCACCGTGGGTGATGGCCTCCGGGAGCATGACGAGCGAGGTCGTGCCCGCCTGCTCGCCCGAGGGGCGGAGCTGGACACGGATGCCGTGCCGGTCGGCGAGGCGGCCGACCACGAACAGGCCCATGCGCTGGGAGATCGCGGCGTCCACGGTCGGCGGGTTGGCCAGCTTGTGGTTGATGTCCGCGAAGTCCTCGGCGGTGAGGCCGATGCCCTTGTCGTGGATCTCGATCATGATGCGGCCGTCGGGGAGACGGGTCGCGGTGACGCGGACCTTGGTCTGCGGCGAGGAGAACGTCGTGGCGTTCTCCAGGAGCTCGGCGAGCGCGTGCACGAGGTCGGTGACCGCGCGGCCGTGGATGTCGGCCTCGGGGACGCCGGACAGCTCGATGCGCTCGTACTGCTCCACCTCGGAGGAGGCGGCGCGCAGGACGTCGACGAGGGGGACCGGCTGGTCCCAGCGGCGGCCGGGCTCCTCGCCGGCGAGGACCAGGAGGTTCTCGCCGTTGCGGCGCATACGGGTCGCGAGGTGGTCCAGGCGGAAGAGGTTCTCCAGCTGGTCCGGGTCGGCCTCGTTGTTCTCCAGGTCGGTGATGAGGGTCAGCTGGCCCTCGATCAGCGACTGGTTGCGGCGCGACAGGTTGGTGAAGATCGCGTTGATGTTGCCCCGGAGCAGCGCCTGCTCGGCGGCGAGCCGGACGGCCTCGCGGTGCACCTGGTCGAAGGCGCGGGCGACCTCGCCGATCTCGTCACGCGTGTTGATCGGGATCGGCTGGACGCGGGTGTCGACACGGCCCGGCTCGGTGCGCGAGAGCTGGTCGACCAGCATCGGCAGACGCTGCTCGGCCACGTCGAAGGCGGCGGAGCGCAGGCGGCGCATCGAGCGGGACATCTGGCGGGCCATCATCCCGGCGATGATGAACGCGGCGAGCAGGGCGATCACGACGGCGGCACCGATGATGATCGCCTGCTGCTTCGCGTCGGCGGCGATGCCGGACGCCTCGGTCACGGCCTTGTCGGCGAGGTCGGACTCGATGGTGCGGTACATGTCGAACTTGGCGGTGTTGACCGCCCACCAGTTCTCGGCCGTCACGCCCTTCTCGGCGAGGGCGACGCGGGCGCTGGGCTGGGTGCTGGGCATCCCGACGATGGCGGCGACCATGTCGGTCGTCTCGGCCGGCGGCGGGACGTAGTCCGGGTCCTTCGCCTTCGCCGCGGCGGCCTGCTTGGCGCCGTCCTTCTTCAGCTGCTCGGCCGCGTCCTCGAGCTTCTTGAGGTCCTCGGGCGTGCCGCCGCCCTTGTACTCCTCGACGGCGATGTTCTCCAGGTAGGCGTAGCTGCCGAGCGCGGTGCGCTGCTTGGCGAAGCTCTCGGAGGACACGCCGGGCTTGACCAGGAGGTGCATGCCGATGGAGCGCTCCAGGGAGAGCGCCGCCTTGGTGAGCGAGATCGCGTAGACCGTACGGCCGTAGCTGGTGATGTTGCCGGTGCCGAGGCCCAGCTCGTTGGCGAACTCCATCAGCGGGTGCTGGATGGCGACGTAGCCCTCTTCGGTCGCGACGCCCGGGAGCTTGGATGTGTAGGACGCGGCGCGCAGCTGGTCCAGGCCGCCCTCGACCTTGGTGAACTGCGCGAGACGGCGCTCCAGGCCCTCCTTGTGCGGCATGTTCTTCGCCGCGGCGTGGAACTCGGTGGCGGCGGAGTCGGTCGCCGCGCGCGCCTTGACCACGTCGGGGTCGTTCTTCTTGCCCTGCAGGAGCGGCGCGGCGGAGATGTCGCGCTCCTCGACGAGCCGGTTGCCGTAGGTCAGCGACGCCTGGACGAGGCGCGCGGTGGACTCGGCGTCCTCGGCCTCGTGCCAGGTGTCGATGGAGTTCTTGACCTGGAAACCGCCCATGACCAGGCCGACGAGGACGGGTATGAGAAGAATGGCGTTCAGCTTGGTGGGCACACGCCAGTTGCGCGGCGACATCCGGCCGCCCGACGGCTCGGGCGCCGCCGTCTCGGCCGGGGCGGCCTGCGCCGCTGTACGCGGCGGCGGGGTGAAGTTGCCCCGCGCCGACGCCGGCTCGGGACTGTTCTTGCTTCGCCTCACTCGACCAACAACCTCTCGGCGTCGGCACTCACGTCGTGCCGCGGTATGTCTTCAGGCCCGATCTACTGGGCAGTTCGACGCATTCCAGCACGTCAGGAGGCGCACCTCCAAACAGTCGGAAGCGGAACCTCCCCGTGATGTATGCCCCAGATAAAACGGTCATAAAGAGCGAGCCCCGCCAAAAGGCGGGGCTCTTGTGCGCACAGTGGAACCAGGTGTGCGCGACGTGTGTCTACGCCCATGGAATTCTCTGTCGAAACGTTATGAACACAGCGGCCCCGCGTGTCAAACGCCACAGGGGCCGCCGAAATCGCTACGACAACTACCGTACGGTTCTGGCCACTTGATGGCCGACTTCCGACTGTTTCCGGCTGCCTCACCGGCTACTTCAGGCGGGCCATCAAGGCGTGCTCCACCAGCGTGATCAGGGCACTCTTCGCATCGGCCCGGTGCCGGGCGTCCGTCGTGATGATCGGAGTGTCGGGACCGATCTGCAGCGCCTCGCGCACCTCCTCGGGGTTGTACGGCTGATGCCCGTCGAACCCGTTGAGGGCGACGACGAACGGCAGCCCCGAGTTCTCGAAGTAGTCGACCGCGGGGAAGCAGTCGGCGAGCCGGCGGGTGTCGACGAGGACGACGGCGCCGATCGCGCCGCGCACCAGGTCGTCCCACATGAACCAGAAACGGTCCTGCCCGGGGGTGCCGAACAGGTACAGGATCAGGTCCTGGTCGAGGGTGATACGGCCGAAGTCCATGGCGACCGTCGTGGTCGTCTTGTCCCCGGTGTGGGTCAGGTCGTCGATCCCGGCGCTGGCCGAGGTCATCACGGCCTCGGTGCGCAGCGGGTTGATCTCGGAGACCGCGCCCACGAACGTGGTCTTGCCGACGCCGAAGCCACCGGCCACCACGATCTTGGCCGAGGTCGTCGACCGGGGCGCCGCCCCGGTGGCGCCGTCAGAGCTTGCGAAGTCCACTGAGAACCCTTTCGAGCAGAGTCACGTCCGGCGCACCGCCGTTGTTCTCGTCGCCGCCAGGCTGGTGGATCGCGACGAGCCCGGCCTCGGCCAGGTCCGCGACGAGGATCCGGGCCACCCCGAGCGGCATCGACAGGAGGGCCGACACCTCGGCCACCGACTTCACCTCACGGCACAGGTGGCAGATGCGCTGGTGCTCGGGGAGCAGCGTCATCAGCGCCGCCGGGTCGGCGGTCGTGGAGACGAGCGCCTCTATCGCGAGCTGGTAGCGCGGCCGGGTCCGGCCGCCGGTCATCGCGTACGGGCGGACCAGCGGCTGGTCGCCCTCAAAACCGTAGGCAGACTGTGCGGCTGCGCTGCCGTACGGATCGTGAGGAGCGGTGGGCGGGGTCATGGATCCTCCGGGCGGGACGGCGGGCCTGACGGCCTGCCGTCTGAGGGTGGGCCGGTGGGGGGATTGTGACGGCCTTACGGTGACAGGACGCAGATCGGAAGGGGATTACGTGACTTCTCTGGTCTCCGGGGCGGGTGATGCACCAGACTTCTGGTGTGGCCGGGGTTACCGGCCGTCACCCCGGTCAGGTCAGTGCAGAAGACTGCCCTGCAGCTCTGCGCGCAGATCCGGGGTGAGCACGGCGCCCGCCCGGTCGACGAGGAGCGCCATCTCGTATCCGACGAGGCCGATGTCGCAGTCCGGGTGCGCGAGCACGGCGAGCGACGATCCGTCGGAGACGGACATGATGAAGAGGAAGCCGCGCTCCATCTCCACGACAGTCTGATTGACCGGGCCGCCCTCGAAGATTCTCGAGGCCCCCGCCGTCAGCGACGTCAGACCCGACGCCACGGCCGCCAGCTGGTCGGCGCGGTCGCGCGGGAAGCCCTCGGACATCGCGAGCAGCAGACCGTCCGCGGACACCACGACCGTGTGGGAGACCCCCGGCGTGTTGTCCACGAAGTTGGTGATCAACCAGTTCAGGTTCTGTGCCGCCTGGCTCATCTGGCTCAACTAACGCTCCTGATTGTGAGTGGGGCGGGGGTAGCTGCCGGTCTGGCCGGAGTTACCGGCCTGCCGACCCTGCTGGATGCCCCTACGGAGATTGGTCAGCCGTCCCCGCACCTCGTCGGGTGCGCGTGAGACCTGCGGGCCGGTCTGGTTCTGCTGCTGTTCCTGGGCCGTGCCCGCCACGAGGTTCGCCCGCGGCACACGGCGCGGCAGACCCGAGACGGTGACGCCGCCCGCGGCGGGCTTGCGCACCCGCTCGGCCTGACGCATCAGCTCGTCGTTGGGGGACTGCCGCCAGTTCGACGGGGTCTGGCCGGCGTCGGGGGAGACGGGCGCCTGACGGGCCGCGCCGTTCCCGTCCTGCGCGCGCTGCGGCAGACCGCGCTGCGGCAGGGAACGGCCCTGCGGAGCGGGCTGCGCCTGCTGCGGGACCTGACCCTGAGCCTGACCCTGGTAACCGTTCTGGCTGGCCTGGCCGTTCTGGTTGCCCTGGCTCTGCTGGCCGTGGAACCAGTTCGTCTCGAGCGTGTCGTACAGCGGGGTGCGGCCGTCGCCGGGACCGGCGGCCGGCGGCAGGTAGTCCTGCTGCGGCTGCTGCGGCTGCGCCGGACGCTCGTACGCATACGGGTCCTGCTGCGCCGGCGCCTGGTACTGCTCGTACTGGCCGGTGTCGGACGGGCCCTGCGGCTGCTCGTAGCGCGGCTGCTCGTACTGGCCCGTGTCCGACGGGTTCCGCTGCGGCTGCTGCGGCTCGTACTGCGCGAACTGGCCGGTCGCGGCCGGGTCCTGCGGCCGCTCGAACTGACCGGTGTCCGACGGGTTCGGCCGGCCGGGTATCCCGCCACCCGGTATGCCGCCGAAGACGTCGGAGCGGACGAACTGGCCGTTGTCCTGGTCCGCGGGGCGCGGCGCGTCGAAGTCGGGGCGGGCGAACTCGGCCGTGGCGGCCGGGCCCTGCTGCGCGTCCTGCACCCGGGGGTAGCGCGCCGTCGAGTCCGGCTCGTCGTGCTCGCGCGGCGCGTCGAGGCGCGGCTGCGCGTTCTCGTCGCCCCAACTCGGCACGCGCGGCTGCGGGTTGCCGCCCGGCAGCTCGGCACGCGGGCCGCCGCGCGGAGGCAGCACCGGACGGCGGCGGCCGCCGCCCTGCTGCTGCTCGGCCGGGTCGTTGTGGGTGCGCTGCTGCGGCGGGACCGGGCCCTGCCCGAACACACCAGTGCCGGAACCGGTCGGCGCCTGCGGGGCCGGCGCGCTCTGCGGGTTCTGGGAGACCTGCGGGTTCTGCTGGTTCTGCGGGCCTCGCTGGGCGCGCGCGGGCAGCGAGGGCTGCTGCCGCTGCGGCGCCTGCGGGTTCTGCGGTGCCTGCGGGTTCTGGGGTCCGCGCGGCTGGCCTTGCTGACCCTGCTGGCCCTGCGGACCGGAGTCGCGGGGACCCTGCGGGACCTGCGGGTTCTGCGGGCCGCGGGGGCCCTGGCCCTGCGGATGCTGCGGGTTCTGCGGACCCGGCGCGCCGTCCCGGCTGGGCAGTGCCGCGCGGGGGCCGCCGGCACCCGCGCCGACCTGCGGGCGCGCTCCACCGGGAGCGGCGTTCAGCCGGCCCGCCGCGCCGTTGCCCGCGCCACCCGGTGCGACACCGCGGCGTGCGGCGGAGGCACCGGCCGCGGCCTGCGCGGCGGCGGGACCGCCACCGCCGGGACCACCCTGACCGGGCAGCTTCTTGCCGCCCTGGGCGACGTCCACGGGGAGCATGACCAGCGCGGTCGTACCACCGGAGTCGGAGGGGCGGAGCTGGATGCGGATGCCGTGGCGCTGCGACAGACGGCCGACCACGAACAGACCCATGCGGCGGGAGACGGAGACGTCCACGGTGGGCGGCGCCGCGAGCCGCTCGTTGATCGCGGCGAGGTCCTCGGGGGAGAGGCCGATGCCGGTGTCGTGGATCTCGATGAGGACGCGGCCGTCGGGCAGCGCGTGACCGGTCACCTTCACCTTGGTCTGCGGCGAGGAGAACGAGGTCGCGTTCTCGAGCAGCTCGGCGAGCAGGTGCACGAGGTCGTTGACGACGCGGCCCGCGACCTCGGTGGTCGGCACCGAGGCCAGCTCGATGCGCTCGTACTGCTCCACCTCGGAGGCGGCGGCGCGGAGCACGTCGACGAGGGGCACGGGGCGCGTCCAGCGACGGCCCGGCTCCTCACCGGCGAGGACGAGGAGGTTCTCGCCGTTACGGCGCATGCGGGTCGCGAGGTGGTCGAGCTTGAACAGCGAGGAGAGCTGGTCGGGGTCGGCCTCGCGGGACTCCAGCTCGGAGATGAGCGAGAGCTGGCGCTGGATGAGGCCCTGGGAACGCCGCGAGAGGTTGGTGAACATCGCGTTGACGTTGCCCCGGAGGAGGGCCTGCTCGGCGGCGAGGCGGACGGCCTCGCGGTGCACGTCGTCGAAGGCCGCGGCCACCTGGCCGATCTCGTCCCGGGAGTGCACACCGACCGACTCCACGGACGTGTCGACGTCCTGCGGGTCGGACTCGGAGAGCTGCTTGACCAGCTCGGGCAGGCGGTCCTGGGCGACCTTGGTCGCAGTGTCCTGGAGCCGGCGCAGCGAGCGGATCATGGAGCGGGCCACGACGAACGCGCCGACGAGGGAGACGCCGAGGACGATCAGGATCAGCGCACCGTTGACGATGGCGGACTGCTCGGGGGAGTTGCGCAGCTCACGGGCCTGCTGCTCCATCTGGTTGAGCAGCGTCAGCTCGATCTTGGACATCTCCTGGATCCGGGAGCTGTCCGCGTCGACCCAGTCCTTGTAGGAACGCTTGTCCTGGGTCCGGACGCCGTCCGTCTTTGCCAGTACGCGCTCCGCGTACTTGTCGGCGGCCTTGATGGTGGCGTTGTTCTCCTCGATGGGCTTCAGCAGCTCCGTCGCCGCGACGTTGCCGTAGACGCTCCGGAACGAGTCGAGCTCAGACTTCTGGTTGTTGGCGGCACCGAGCGCGTACTGGCGGTCAGTGTCCGAGATCGAACCGAACTGAGTGCTGTTGGCCGGCAGCGCGGCGGCGATGACGGCGCGCTGTTCGGACGCGTACTCCTTGGCCGAGGAGAAAGCGGCCAGGGCGCGGGTCCGCTGGATCATCTCGGGGCTGCTGGTGGCCTGGGCCATGTCCGTGGACAGGGAGAGCAGCTGCTCGATGATGCGCGCGTACGCCTCGACCGTCTGCGACGAGTTGGTCTTTCGGGCGTAGGCGCTCCGCCGGATCTCGTTGATGCTGATCAGCTCGTGAGCGATCTGCACGGCGTGCTCGCGCACGCCGTTGAGGCTGTCGGCGTCGCCCTCGATGTCCGTGGTGCCCTGCAGGAACGTGTCACGGGCGCGGTTCGTCTTCTCGCGCGCCGCCTTGATGTTGAAGTCGTTCGTCGCCTTGGGGTCGTTGGACAGCGGACCCGCCGACTGGTCGCGCTCCTCCTGGAGCGCCGAGGCCAGGTCGGTGGCCTGCTTCGTCATCTCGGTCAGCAGCTTCATGTTGTCGAGCTGCTGGATGTCGTCCAGGGACTCCGCGATCCGCAGGGCGCCGAGGGAGGTGGCGGCGACCACGGGCAGCGTGAGCAGAGCGACCAGACGGGTCGAGATGCGCCAGTTGCGCAGGGCGACGCGAGGGCCGGGGCCCGTCGGTCCCTTCGGCTTGGCGGGGGCCGGCTCGGGCGTGGCGGCACCGCCGGGCGTCGTGGAGCGCCCGTCGCGCTCCTTGACGTCGACGGACGCCGTGCGCCCCGGGTTCTGGGCGTGCGGGGGCTGGGAGCCGCCTGTTATCGGGCCGGTCCCGCCGCGCGGCTCCGGCTCCGCCGCAGCGCTGCCATCCCTGTTCTTACGTCCCTGCACTAGCGTCGCAACCTCTGGACCAGGCGTCCCGCTCGCGTATGCGGGCAGGACGGTGTCGGCGTAGTTCGAGGGGCGACCTGAAACGCCCCCCTGTTGGTCGTGAGTGACCGGCGTCGGCTCCCCCTCCACCGCCGCCGCTCGGCGCTTGTGTCGCGCCCCCGTGCGCCGGCGCAGTCCGCGGCGGTCCCGGGAATTTCAGCACAGTGCAGGATCTCCAACAAGGCCCGAGGGACGCACCGCACCACCCGTGACACCACGTGAGGGAAGGGTAACCAGCCGTAGAAAGTGATCTAGGGGAAACCGGGCATTCGCGGAGGTTCCCCGTACGGGTGGGGGGTGTCCCAGTCGCCATGATCGGGAGCGGAATGGTGCCTTCAGTGGCGCAATGTCCGTTTCTCTGGCCCTGCATGTCAGCCCGAAGTGCCCCTTTTGGGTGTCTCTCCGTGAGCAAACTCACACGCAAGCGATCACAACTTCCCGGCTTTCGGCGGGAATCAGATGTTTAGCCTGACGCTTTACACAGAGGGCCACACCGACAATCGCCGACACGAAAAGGTGCACGAGCGCAGCCATGAAGACGAAGACGATGTTCCTGAACCTGGCCAACCCGCGGCGCACCACCCTGGCGCACCTCAAGGACGCCGAGGAGATCCAGGCCGCGCCGCACCTGCCGGAGCACGCCGTCGAGCTGCCGACGAACACCGCCAACCCCCGGCGCACGATCCTCATGGAGAAGCCGCAGCCGCAGACCGTGGCGTAGCGCGAACGGAGAAGCCGCGGCAAGGGCGCTCGCGTTAGCCTGGGCAGGTCACATCCCACCCGGGCCCAACGCAAGAATGAGGGGCGCAGCCACCCGTGCGCATCGCCAGATTCTCCATCGACGGGAACGTCGCCTTCGGCGCGGTCGAGGGCGACAAGCCAGACGAGCTCGTCCTCGACATCATCAAGGGCATCCCCTTCGCGGACTTCGAGCTCTCCGGCACCAAGGTCCCGCTGAGCAAGGTCCGGCTGCTGCCGCCCGTGCTCCCCAACAAGGTGATCGCCTTCGGCCGCAACTACGCGGAGCACGCGAGGGAGCTGGGCAACGAGGTCCCCGACACCCCCTTCGCCTTCTTCAAGCCGTCGACGTCCGTGATCGGCCCCGGCGACGAGATCCAGTACCCCTCGTTCTCGCAGGAGCTGCACCACGAGGCGGAGCTGGCCGTCGTCATCGGGCGGATGTGCCGCGAGGTCCCGGCCGCGCGCGTCAACGACGTGATCCTCGGCTACACCGCCGCCAACGACGTGACCGCGCGCGACGTGCAGAAGCGCGAGAAGCAGTGGGCCCGCGCCAAGGGCTTCGACACGTCCTGCCCGCTCGGCCCCTGGGTGGAGACGGACCTGGACGTGGCCGCCGCCTCCGACCTCGGCATCCAGTGCACGGTCAACGGGCAGCAGCGCCAGCTCGGCTCCACGTCCCAGATGATCACGTCCATCCCGGACCTGATCGCCAACATCTCCGAGGCCATGACCCTGCTCCCGGGCGACGTCATCCTCACGGGCACCCCGGAAGGGGTCGGCCCCCTGGCGGTCGGCGACGAGGTCGCCGTCAGCATCGAAGGCATCGGCACTCTCACCAACAAGGTTGTCAAGCGTGGCTAGCGCACCCGTACGCGTCCGTTTCTGTCCCTCGCCCACCGGTAACCCGCATGTGGGCCTGGTCCGCACCGCCCTGTTCAACTGGGCCTTCGCGCGCCACAACCAGGGCACCCTCGTCTTCCGCATCGAGGACACCGACGCGGCCCGCGACAGCGAGGAGTCGTACAACCAGCTCCTCGACTCGATGCGCTGGCTCGGCTTCGACTGGGACGAGGGCCCGGAGATCGGCGGCCCGCACGCCCCGTACCGGCAGTCGCAGCGCATGGACATCTACAAGGACGTCGCGCAGAAGCTCCTCGACGCCGGCCGCGCCTACTACTGCTACTGCTCCACGGAGGAGCTGGACGCCCGCCGCGAGGCGGCCCGCGCCGCCGGCAAGCCGTCCGGCTACGACGGCCACTGCCGCGAGCTGACCGCCGAGCAGAAGCAGGCGTACGAGGCGGAAGGCCGCAAGCCCATCGTCCGCTTCCGGATGCCCGACGAGACGATCACCTTCACGGACCTGGTCCGCGGCGACATCACGTACGAGCCGGAGAACGTGCCGGACTACGGCATCGTCCGCGCCAACGGCGCCCCGCTGTACACGCTGGTCAACCCGGTCGACGACGCGCTGATGGAGATCACCCACGTCCTGCGCGGCGAGGACCTGCTCTCCTCGACCCCGCGCCAGATCGCCCTGTACGCGGCGCTCAAGGACCTCGGCATCGCCAAGGAGACCCCGCTCTTCGGGCACCTCCCGTACGTCATGGGCGAGGGCAACAAGAAGCTCAGCAAGCGCGACCCGCAGTCGTCGCTGAACCTCTACCGCGAGCGCGGCTTCCTCCCCGAGGGCCTGCTGAACTACCTCTCGCTGCTCGGCTGGTCCCTCTCGGCCGACCGCGACATCTTCTCGATCGACGAGATGGTCGCCGCGTTCGACGTCGCCGACGTGCAGCCGAACCCGGCCCGCTTCGACCTCAAGAAGTGCGAGTCGATCAACGGCGACCACATCCGCCTGCTCGACCCGAAGGACTTCGCGGCCCGCTGCGAGCCCTGGCTGAAGGCCCCGTTCGCCCCGTGGGCGCCGGAGCAGTTCGACGAGGCGAAGTGGGCGGCGATCGCCCCGCACGCCCAGACCCGCCTCAAGGTCCTCTCCGAGATCACCGACAACGTCGACTTCCTCTTCCTGCCGGGGCCGGTCTTCGACGAGGCCAGCTGGACCAAGGCCATGAAGGAAGGCTCCGACGCCCTCCTCGTCACGGCCCGCGAGAAGCTGGAGTCCGCGGACTGGACGTCCCCGGAGTCCCTCAAGGAAGCCGTCCTGGCCGCCGGCGAGGCCCACGGCCTCAAGCTCGGCAAGGCCCAGGCCCCGGTCCGCGTAGCGGTCACCGGCCGCACGGTCGGCCTCCCGCTCTTCGAGTCCCTGGAGATCCTGGGCAAGGAGAAGACCCTGTCCCGCATCGACGCGGCCCTGGCGAAGCTCGCCGCCTGAGCCTGCCGAGCGCGTACCGGACGTCCCGGTCGACGGAGAATCCTCCGTCGACCGGGCCGTCCGGCGTTACGGTCATGACATGCCGCAGCACGCACCCGCCGGGCCCCTCGGACCCGTCAAGGCCATCGTCTGGGACATCGACGACACCCTCTTCGACTACGCCACCGCCGACACGGCCGGCATGCGCGCCCATCTCGCCGCCGAGGGCCTGCTCGACGCCTTCGGCACCGCCGAGCAGGCGCTCGTTCGCTGGAAGACGCTGACCCGTGAGCAGTGGGCCCGTTTCGAGGCGGGGGAGACCGACTGGGAGGGGCAGCGTCGCGACCGGGTGCGGGCGTTCGTGGGGGAGGCCCTCGACGACGCGGCGGCCGATGCCTGGTTCACGCGCTATCTGGGCCACTACGAAGCCGCCTGGGCCCTGTTCCCGGACACCGTGCCCGTCCTGGACGCCCTCGCGCGCACGCACCGCCACGCGGTCCTCTCCAACTCCTCGCTCCACAACCAGGACCGCAAACTCCGCGTCCTCGGCGTCCGCGACCGCTTCGAGGCCCTGCTGTGCGCGGCCGAACTGGGGGTCGCCAAGCCCGACCCGGCCGCCTTCCAGGCCGTCTGCGACGCGCTGGGCCTCGCCCCGCACGAGGTCGCGTACGTGGGTGATCAGCCGGACACCGACGCGCGCGGCGCCGTCGAGGCGGGTCTGACCGGGATCTGGCTGGACCGCACGGGGATCGGCGGCCGCCCCGAGCTGGTCCGCGTCACCGCCCTCGACCAGCTGCCCGCGCTCCTGGCCCGCGATACCCGTTTTGGAGCGCCGGAGACCTTCGGGTAATGTTCTTCCTGCGCCGAGGGAAGCGAGCCGAAAGGCTGGCCCGGAAGCGCAAGCCGAACAAAGGTCCCGACGGGATTGGCGTTCCGGTGGCCTATGGTGTAATTGGCAGCACGACGGTTTCTGGTTCCGTTAGTCTAGGTTCGAGTCCTGGTAGGCCAGCTCGCAGAGCTCATCTGCAACCGTGGATTCCAGATCCACAAAGCCCCCGTTGTGTAGCGGCCTAGCACGCTGCCCTCTCAAGGCAGTAGCGCCGGTTCGAATCCGGTCGGGGGTACAGATCCTTCCCACGAGGACGGCACGGGTAGCTCCCACCGACTTCGATGCAGGATCGCTAGGGCCCCCGTTGTGTAGCGGCCTAGCACGCCGCCCTCTCAAGGCGGTAGCGCCGGTTCGAATCCGGTCGGGGGTACTGGTCGGACCCCGGTGGTCCGAACCACTGTGGCCTATGGTGTAATTGGCAACACTACGGTTTCTGGTACCGTCATTCTAGGTTCGAGTCCTGGTAGGCCAGCTCTGCAGAGCTTATCTGCAACCCGCGGATCCGATCCGCAAGGCCCCCGTTGTGTAGCGGCCTAGCACGCCGCCCTCTCAAGGCGGTAGCGCCGGTTCGAATCCGGTCGGGGGTACAGAACGAAGAGGCCCTCCCCATCGCGGGGAGGGCCTCTTCGCGTACGTACAGCCTGGTCCCGCAGGTTCCCACAGCGAGTGAGTCCGGACACAACTCCGGCCGGTCGCTGCGGCGTTGGAGCGACCGGCCGGAAAGGGCAGAGGGATCGGACGAGTGGTGGATCAGCCGGTGCGGCGCAGGGCCTCGGACAGGCGGCCCGCGGCGTCGATCACGGCCTGGGCGTGCATCCGGCCAGGGTGCCGGGTCAGGCGCTCGATGGGCCCGGAGACCGAGACGGCGGCCACCACGCGGTTCGACGGGCCGCGCACGGGCGCGGAGACGGACGCGACGCCCGGCTCCCGCTCACCGATCGACTGGGCCCAGCCCCGGCGCCGGACGCCCGACAGGGCCGTCGCCGTGAAGCGGGCGCCCTGGAGGCCGCGGTGCAGACGCTCCGGCTCTTCCCAGGCCATCAGGATCTGCGCGGACGAACCGGCCTTCATCGTCAGCGTCGAACCGACCGGAACCGTGTCCCGCAGCCCGGACAGGCGCTCCGCGGCGGCGACGCAGATGCGCATGTCGCCCTGGCGGCGGTAGAGCTGCGCGCTCTCGCCCGTGACGTCCCGCAGATGCGTGAGCACCGGGCCCGCGGTCGCGAGCAGGCGGTCCTCGCCGGCCGCCGCGGAGAGCTCCGCGAGACGCGGGCCGAGAATGAACCGGCCCTGCATGTCCCGCGCCACCATGCGGTGGTGTTCGAGGGCCACCGCCAGGCGGTGGGCCGTCGGTCTTGCCAGTCCGGTGGCCGCTACAAGTCCTGCGAGGGTCGCGGGCCCGGACTCCAGGGCGCCCAGGACAAGGGCTGCCTTGTCCAGAACGCCGACGCCGCTACTGTTGTCCATGCGTCGATACTCCCGTCTCACTCTGTGAAACGCAAGTTCAATTTCCCGTGGAACTTGCCACTCTGTACGGACGCCGGTCCGTGGACCAACGGACCCGGCAGCCGACGTCCGGTACGAGGGGTACGAGCGACGGCGATCCGAACTCTCTAGTGGGACCGGCGCATCCCGGCCGGCCGAAGGGAAAGCGATGGGTAGGACACTCGCGGAGAAGGTCTGGGACGACCACGTCGTCCGGCGCGCCGAGGGCGAGCCCGACCTCCTCTTCATCGATCTGCACCTGCTGCACGAGGTGACCAGCCCGCAGGCGTTCGACGGTCTCCGGCAGGCCGGGCGCCAGGTGCGCCGCCTCGATCTCACCATCGCCACCGAGGATCACAACACCCCGACCCTCGACATCGACAAGCCGATCGCCGACCCGGTCTCGCGGGCCCAGCTGGAGACGCTGCGCAAGAACTGCGCCGACTTCGGGGTACGCCTGCACTCGCTCGGCGACGTCGAGCAGGGCGTCGTCCACGTCGTGGGACCGCAGCTGGGCCTGACCCAGCCCGGCACCACCGTGGTCTGCGGCGACTCGCACACCTCCACGCACGGCGCGTTCGGCGCGCTGGCGTTCGGCATCGGCACCTCGCAGGTCGAGCACGTGCTCGCCACACAGACGCTGCCGATGGCCCGCCCGAAGACCATGGCCATCACGGTCGACGGCGAACTGCCCGAGGGCGTCACGGCCAAGGACCTGATCCTGGCGATCATCGCCAAGATCGGCACCGGCGGCGGTCAGGGCTACATCATCGAGTACCGCGGTTCCGCCATCGAGAAGCTCTCGATGGAGGCCCGCATGACCATCTGCAACATGTCGATCGAGGCCGGCGCCCGCGCGGGCATGATCGCCCCGGACGCCACCACCTTCGACTACCTGAAGGGCCGCGCCCACGCCCCCGAGGGCGAGGAGTGGGACGCCGCGGTCGCGTACTGGAAGACGCTGCGCAGCGACGACGACGCGGTCTTCGACGCCGAGGTGTTCATCAAGGCCGACGAGCTGTCCCCGTTCGTGACCTGGGGGACCAACCCCGGCCAGGGCGCCCCGCTTTCGGCGACCGTCCCCGACCCGGCTTCGTACGAAGACGCTTCGGAGCGCTTCGCCGCCGAGAAGGCCCTGGAGTACATGGGCCTGACCGCCGGGCAGGCGCTGCGCGACATCAAGGTCGACACCGTCTTCGTCGGCTCGTGCACCAACGGCCGTATCGAGGACCTGCGCGCCGCCGCCGCCCTCGTCGAGGGCCGCAAAGTCGCCGACGGCGTACGGATGCTGGTCGTCCCGGGCTCCGCGCGGGTCGGTCTCCAGGCTGTCTCCGAGGGGCTGGACAAGGTCTTCAAGGAGGCCGGCGCCGAGTGGCGGCACGCGGGCTGCTCGATGTGCCTCGGCATGAACCCGGACCAACTCGCCCCCGGCGAGCGCTCCGCGTCCACCTCCAACCGCAACTTCGAGGGCCGCCAGGGCAAGGGTGGCCGCACCCACCTGGTCTCGCCCCAGGTCGCCGCCGCCACCGCCGTCCTCGGCCACCTGGCCTCCCCGGCCGACCTGTCCGACGCCGACGCCCGTACGCCCGCTGGAGTCTGATCAGCCATGGAAGCATTCACCACGCACACAGGGCGGGCCGTCCCGCTGCGCCGCAGCAACGTCGACACCGACCAGATCATCCCGGCCCACTGGCTCAAGAAGGTGACCAGGGACGGGTTCGAGGACGGGCTGTTCGAGGCCTGGCGCAAGGACCCCGAGTTCGTGCTCAACAAACCGGAGCGCGCGGGCGCCACGGTGCTGGTCGCGGGCCCGGACTTCGGTACCGGATCCTCCCGTGAGCACGCGGTGTGGGCGCTGCAGAACTACGGGTTCAAGACCGTCATCTCCTCCCGGTTCGCCGACATCTTCCGCGGCAACTCGCTCAAGAACGGCCTGCTGACCGTGGTCCTGGACCAGAAGGTCGTGGAGGCGCTCCAGGAGCTGGTGGAGAAGGATCCGCAGGCCGAGATCACCGTCGACCTGGAGCAGCGCGAGGTCCGCGCCGAGGGCGTCACCGCCTCCTTCGAGCTCGACGAGAACTCCCGCTGGCGGCTGCTCAACGGGCTCGACGACATCAGCATCACGCTCAGCAACGAGAGCGACATCGCCGCCTACGAGGCGAAGCGCCCCTCGTTCAAGCCGCAGACAGTGCAGGTCTGAGCGAGCCCCACTCGGTCCCCGGGCAAGGCTCATTCAGGCCACATCCGCAGACCCCGTACCCCCAATCGTGCATCGGTTGGGGGTACTTCTGTGTCCGGGCCCGGCCGCCCCCGCGAGGCCTCCGCGGGTACCCCCTCCCGACCAGCAACTCCCTTGATTGACAGGGGTGTTCCTGGGGTACGCGGGACTCGGTGCCGCTCTGCACGAGCGTGCCGCGCACGGCCTCAGGAGGCGCTTGTGGGGCGGGAGTTACCCCCTGCGGAGGCGACAACTCGCCCCAGATGGCACAATCTGTGCATGGAACACGACGGCCAACTCCAGCTGTACGCGGCGGTCGCGAACCAACTCAAGGAAGCGCACGCCCGAGTGCGCGCACTGCAAGTCCCGGAGGGCGTACGGATGGCGCTGACCCGGAAGCTGCTGGCCATTACGGCCGCGGCCAAACACGATCTCGCCGGTGCGGCCAGACGTCTGGAGCGATTCGGTGCGGACCTCGACGACTTCGAAGAGGGCTCCGGCACGGAAGAGGAACTCTGAGACGGCCGAGTTCGTTGCGGCACAAGGGTGATTAGCCCGTTTCGTGTTTGATTTGCGGTATATATCTGCCTAACGTGCGAAAAAGCCGGGGCGAAAGAGATTCGTTCCGGCAATGTCTCCGAAGGGGAAGACGTGAACAAGGCGCAGCTCGTAGAAGCGATTGCCGACAAGGTCGGTGGCCGTCAGCAGGCCGCCGACGCCGTCGACGCGGTACTCGACGCCATTGTCCGTGCCACGGTCAACGGGGACCGGGTCTCGGTCACCGGCTTCGGTTCGTTCGAGAAGGTGGACCGCCCGGCCCGGTACGCCCGCAACCCGCAGACGGGCGAGCGTGTCCGGGTCAAGAAGACGTCCGTGCCGCGCTTCCGCGCCGGTCAGGGCTTCAAGGACCTGGTCGCGGGCTCCAAGAAGCTCCCCAAGAACGATGTCGCGGTCAAGAAGGCGCCCAAGGGCAGCCTGACCGGCCTCGCTTCGGCGACCGTCAAGAAGGCCGCGGCCAAGAAGACGACCGCCAAGAAGGCCACCGCCACCGCCGCCAAGAAGGCCACGTCGGCGAAGAAGGCGACGCCCGCCAAGAAGACGACGGCCACGGCGAAGAAGACCGCCGGCACCACCGCCAAGAAGGCGTCCCCCGCGAAGAAGGCGACGGCGACGAAGTCCACCGCCGCCACGGCGAAGAAGGCGTCCCCCGCCAAGAAGGCCACGGCGACGAAGTCGACCGCCGCCGCCAAGAAGGCGTCCCCCGCGAAGACGGCCCCCGCCAAGAAGGCCACGGCCAAGAAGGCGCCCGCCAAGAAGTCGACGGCCCGCAAGACCACGACCGCCAAGAAGACCACCGCCCGCAAGAAGTAAGGGCACACGCCACAAGGCTGCTCACGCGCCGGGCCGGGCTCCCCTCGGGGAGCCCGGCCCGCGGCGTGTCCGGCGTCTGCGGGGCCGGGTCAGAAGGTCTGGAGGGTCACGAGCGCGATCTGCCGCGCCTCGCCCTCGCCCCGCACCTCGATCCGTACCCGCTGCCCCGGCCGCAGCAGCCGCAGGCCGCCCGCGTCGAAGGCGGCGGCGTCGAACGGCAGCGGCGTCCCGTCGTCCAGGAGGACGCTGCCGGAGCGGGAATCGGGGTCGTACGTGTACGCGGTGGCCTGCATACGGGCAGCGTACTCAGTCCTCTCCGCCCTCTGCGGCCTCCAGTCCTTCCTTCCCGCTCTCTAGTCCTGGGCCGCGTCCAGGGACAGCAGCCCGGCCGTGGCCCGCGCCGTGTACGGGCCGACGCCGAGCGCGAGCGCCGCGCGCAGGTCGTCGCCGGTGTCGACGTCCTGGCGTACGGAGTCGACATCGCCGAGCGGGAGTTCCGCCGCGCCGGACGCGGTGTGCCGGGCCCGGGAAGCCGCGCCGAATGCCGGGGAGAATTCCGCGCCGGGTGAAGCGGACAGCAGCGTCGTGCCGATTCCGGCGGCGTCGGGCAGGAATGCCCGGGGAAATGCGGTGGCCGCGCCGAGAACACGGGCCAATTCCAGGGGACGCAGCGCAGGGAGATCCGCGTTCAGCGCTGCCACGGGTGCGGCGGGGCGTGCCGCGCGTACGTACTGGGCGCCATGGGCGAGAGCCGCATTGAGACCGGCCTGCGGCGTGTCGGGGACGATACGGGCGCCGAGAGCCCCCAGTTCACGGCCGGCGCGGACATCGTCCGTGACGACCACCACATCGCCCACCGCCGCGCACGCTTTCGCGGCGGCCACGGTGTCCTGGGCGAAGGCGAGCGCGAGGCCGGGACGCAGGCCGCCGGCCGCGGGCGCCAGCCTGCTCTTGGCCCGCACCAGCGGTTTCAGCGGTATCACCAGGGTCCACTGCACGACCCTATTGTGACCTGTGCATGAGGTGAGCCGGTTCGGGCGGGCGTACGGTGTTCTCGACAGACCGGTGGCCTGGGGCGACACTTGTGCGGCCCGACGGGGCCCACCCGCCAGGTCCTAGAGGAAGGTGTCCGAGTGTCCCGCCGCAGAATCGGCTTCTGGTACCGCTTCGCAGCGGTCCTGTGCAAACCGCCCCTGGTGGTTCTGTTCAAGCGGGACTGGCGCGGAATGGAGAACATTCCTGCCCAGGGTGGCTTTATCACCGCGGTCAACCACAATTCGCATCTGGACCCGTTCCTCTACGCCCACTATCAGTACAACACCGGACGAGTCCCGCGTTTCCTCGCCAAGCACGGCCTCTTCCGCAAGGGCTTCGTCGGTGCCGCGATGCGCGGCACCGGACAGATTCCCGTCTATCGCGAGTCGACGAACGCGCTGAGCGCCTTCCGCGCCGCGATCGACGCGGTGGAGCGCGGCGAGTGTGTCGCCTTCTATCCAGAAGGAACGCTTACCCGGGACCCCGAACTGTGGCCGATGACCGGTAAGACCGGAGTCGCCCGCGTGGCCCTCCAGACGCGATGCCCGGTCATTCCCGTCGGCCAATGGGGCGCCACCGACGCACTCGCGCCCTATGCCAAGAAGCCGCATTTCTTCCCGCGCAAGACGCACCATGTCCTCGCCGGTGAGCCCGTCGACCTGTCACGCTTCTACGGCAAGGAGATGACGCCGGACCTGCTCAAGGAGGCCACCGAGGTCATCATGGGCGAGATCACCACGCTGGTGGCGGAGCTGCGCGGCGAGCCCGCCCCGCAGAAGCGTTACGACCCGCGCGAGGCCCGGATGGAGCAGCGCCGCAAGTCGCGTGCGCAGAGCGCCACTTCGTCGCAGGACGGCAGTTCGAAGAGCGGCAGTTCGGAGGAGAGCAAGTGACCCGACCCGTGAAGGCCGCAGCCAAGGTCGCAGTCTTCGGGACCGGATCATGGGGCACCGCGTTCGCCATGGTCCTCGCCGACGCCGGGTGCGACGTGACCCTCTGGGGCCGCCGCGCCGAACTCGCCGACGCGATCAACTCGACGCACGTCAACCCCGATTATTTGCCCGGTGTCGAGCTGCCCGCGACCGTCCGGGCGACGGCCGACGTGGCCGAGGCCGCGGAGGGCGCCGACTTCACCGTGCTCGCCGTGCCCTCGCAGACCCTGCGCGAGAACCTCGCCGCCTGGGCGCCGCGGCTCGCGCCCGACACCGTGCTCGTCTCGCTGATGAAGGGCGTGGAGCTCGGCTCGGCCATGCGGATGAGCGAGGTCGTCGAGGACGTCACGAAGGTCGGCGCCGACCGGATCGCGATCGTCACCGGGCCGAACCTCGCCCGCGAGATCGCCGCCCGGCAGCCCGCCGCCGCGGTCGTCGCCTGCCGGGACGAGGCCGTCGCCCAGCGCCTCCAAGTCGCCTGTCACACCCCGTACTTCAGGCCGTACACCAACACCGACGTGGTCGGCTGCGAGCTCGGCGGCGCCGTGAAGAACGTCATCGGGCTCGCCGTCGGCATCGCCGACGGCATGGGGCTCGGCGACAACACCAAGGGCTCGCTCATCACGCGCGGCCTCGCCGAGACGACCCGGCTCGGGCTCGCCATGGGCGCCGACCCGCTGACCTTCTCCGGGCTCGCGGGCCTCGGCGACCTCGTCGCCACGTGCTCCTCGCCGCTGTCGCGCAACCACACCTTCGGCACCAACCTCGGCAAGGGCATGACGCTCGCCGAGACCATCGCCGTCACCAAGCAGACCGCCGAGGGCGTCAAGTCCTGCGAGTCCGTGCTCGACCTCGCGCGCCGCCACGGCGTCGACATGCCCATCACGGAGACCGTCGTCGGCATCGTCCACGAGGGGAAGCCGCCGGTCGTCGCCGTGAAGGAGCTGATGTCCCGCTCGGCCAAGCCCGAACGGCACTGAGCCGTACGGGCCCGGCCGTCTGACGGGGGCGGCGCGGCTCGGTCCGGCAGAGGCCGACTCCTTCGCTGACTCCTTCTGTACCAGCAGGTACGCTCATCGCGATATGAGCAGCGAGAACCTTTCCCAGAGCCCCGCGCCCGCCGAGCCCTCCGCGCCCGCGGGCGGGCAGAAGCCGCGCGTGGCCGTCGTCTTCGGTGGCCGTAGCTCCGAGCACGGTGTCTCCGTCGTCACCGCGGGCGCCGTGCTGCGCGCCATCGACCGCTCCAAGTACGACGTGCTGCCCATCGGCATCACGCGCGAGGGGCGTTGGGCGCTGACCTCGGACGATCCCGAGCGCATGGCGATCACCGACCGCAAGGTGCCGGACGTCGCCGATCTCGCCGACTCGCCCGAGGGCGGCGTGGTCCTGCCCGTCGACCCCTCCTCGCGCGAGGTCGTCTACACCGAGCCGGGCTCCGTGCCCAAGGTCCTCGGCGACGTCGACGTCGTCTTCCCCGTGCTGCACGGCCCGTACGGCGAGGACGGCACGATCCAGGGGCTCCTGGACCTCTCCGGGACGCCGTACGTCGGCTGCGGTGTGCTCTCCTCGGCCGTCGGCCAGGACAAGGAGTACATGAAGCGGATCTTCACCTCCTTCGGCCTCAAGGTCGGGCCCTACCTGACCATCCGGCCGCGCGAGTGGGAGCGCGAGCAGGAGGGCGCCCGGCGGCGCATCGCCGACTTCGTCAGCGACCACGGCTGGCCGCTGTTCATCAAGCCCGCGCGCGCGGGCTCGTCGATCGGCATCACGAAGATCGACTCCTTCGCCGGGCTCGACGAGGCCATGGAGACCGCCCGCGCCCACGACCCGAAGGTGATCATCGAGGCGGCGATCATCGGGCGCGAGATCGAGTGCGGCGTGCTCGAGTTCGAGGACGGGCCGCGCGCCTCCGTCCCGGCCGAGATCCCGCCCGTACAGGCCCACGACTTCTACGACTTCGAGGCCAAGTACATCGACTCCGCCGCCGGGATCGTGCCCGCCCCGCTCACCGCGGAGCAGACGGCCGAGGTGCAGCGTCTCGCCGTCGCGGCGTTCGACGCGGTGTCGTGCGAGGGCATCGTCCGGGCGGACTTCTTCCTGGACGAGGAAGGCGAGTTCGTCATCAACGAGATCAACACGCTGCCCGGCTTCACGCCGATCTCGATGTACCCGCGGATGTGGCAAGAGAGCGGGGTCAGCTACCCGGAGCTGGTGGACCGCCTGCTGCAGGCGGCGCTGCGGCGCCCGACGGGGCTGCGCTAGCCGTCGGGCGGTGAGTGGTTCAGGAGGCGGTCCCGGTCGGGATCGCCTTCTTCACGGCCGGGGCCAGATCGACCAGGACACTCGAACTGTCCCGCCCCTTCTCCGCGCTCACCTCGACGTACGCCTCGCGATTGGCGGTGGTGAAGCGGTACGCCCCGTCGTCCTGCTTCTCCATCAGCCAGTCCACCCCGTTCACCCCGCCGCCGACCGCGTCGGGATCTCCGCCCTCCGCCACCTTCGGATCGATCATCTTCGGGGGCTGCGCGACTCCGCAGCGCAGTATGATCGCGTTGCTTCCCCAGGCAGCGGTCAGCGTGGACGCCGGCTCGGGGTCCTCGCGGCTCAGACCGTCCACTGTCGACGGCAGGACCTTGTCCAGGTTCCGGCACAGCTTCGCGGCCGTCGCGCCTGGGCGGGGAACCACGACCGACGCGCTGCCGTCTGCCGAGGAACAGCCCGCCAAGGCGATCGGCAGGCACAGCGCGGGCAGCCCGATGACAAGACGGAGCCGGTGAGGAGAAGAGTTCACCGGCACAGGGTAGACGGGGGCTACAGGTGGACGACCGGGCAGGTCAGGGTGCGCGTGATGCCGTCCACTTGCTGGACCTTGGCGACCACCATGCGACCCAGCTCGTCGACGGTGTCGGCCTGCGCGCGGACGATCACGTCATAGGGTCCTGTGACATCTTCGGCCTGGATCACTCCCGGAATCTTCGCGATGAGCTCGGCGACGGTCGACGCCTTGCCCACCTCGGTCTGGATCAGGATGTACGCCTGTACCACGGAACCTCCAGGGCGGCCACGAGGATCATGTGGGGGAAAGGGACGCCACGGTATCGCGTCGCCGCTCGTCGCGGGGAGACCCGGGGTGGCTGTGGCGTACACGCCGTGTGCGGGAGGGTGGTCGCAGGCGGTGCGGGGCGCCTTTTGCCGGGCAGCGCACGGCGTTCTCCGGCAGACAGAGCGAGGGGCGTCCCGGTGGGCTGTGCGGGAAGCCCGTCCTTGACAGAAACCGTACCCATGACAGAGACGGACCGCGACCGCAAGCGGGCCGGGGCAGAAGGGGCAGTACGCGCATGAAGGGCACCGTCGGCGAGCTGGGGGAGTTCGGGCTCATCCGAGAACTCACCTCCCGGCTCACCACCACCCCGGCCGTACGGATCGGCCCCGGCGACGACGCCGCGGTGATCGCCGCGCCGGACCGCAGGGTCGTCGCCAGCACGGACGTCCTGCTTGAGAACCGGCACTTCCGGCGCGACTGGTCCACGGCGTATGACGTCGGCCGCAAGGCCGCCGCGCAGAACCTCGCCGACATCGCCGCCATGGGCGCCGTCCCCACGGCCCTGCTGCTCGGCCTCGTCGTCCCCGCCGAACTGCCCGCGTCCTGGCCGTCCGAACTGATGGACGGGCTGCGCGACGAGTGCCAGGTGGCCGGCGCCGCGGTGGTCGGCGGCGACGTCGTCCGCGGCGACACCATCACCATCGCCATCACCGCGCTCGGCGACATGCGCAACCACGAGCCGGTGACCCGCGCGGGCGCGGGCCCCGGCGACGTCGTGGCCGTCACCGGCTGGCTCGGCTGGTCCGCCGCCGGATACGCCGTGCTCTCCCGCGGCTTCCGCTCCCCGCGCGCCTTCGTCGAGGCCCACCGCCGCCCGGAGCCGCCGTACCACGCGGGCCCCGCCGCCGCCGGGCTCGGCGCCACCGCCATGTGCGACGTGAGCGACGGCCTCATCGCGGACCTCGGGCACATCGCCGAGGCCAGCAAGGTCCGCATCGACATCAAGTCCGGGAAGGTCGACGTGCCCTCCCAGATGAACGACATCGGCCAGGCCGTCGGCGTCGACCCGCTGCAATGGGTGCTGACCGGGGGAGAGGACCACGCCATCGTCGCCACCTTCCCGCCGGACGTGAAACTGCCCGCCCGCTGGAAGGTGATCGGCGAGGTGCTCAACCCCTCCGCCCTGCCCCAGGTCACCGTGGACGGCGCCCCCTGGACCAGCAAGGGCGGCTGGGACCACTTCGGGGACGACTTCCCCGGCGGGGAGATCGAGTCGTGACGGCCTCCGTTTCCCCCTCCTCCGTGCCTGCCGCCGCCGCGCCCGTACGGGTGCTGACCGTGGCCGGGTCCGACTCCGGGGGCGGCGCCGGCATCCAGGCCGACCTGAAGACCATGCTGGCCCTCGGCACCCACGGCATGAGCGTCGTCACCGCCGTCACCGCCCAGAACTCCCTCGGCGTCCAGGGCGCCTGGGAACTGCCCGCTGAAGCGGTCCGGGCCCAGTACCGCAGCGTCGTCGACGACATCGGCGTCCAGGCGGTCAAGACGGGGATGCTCGCCTCGCCCGAACTCGTCGAGTGCGTGGCCGGGCTGCTCGCGGGCACCGACGCGCCGGTCGTGATCGACCCGGTCGGCGTTTCCAAGCACGGCGACTCCCTGCTCGCCGCCTCCGCGCTGGACTCCGTCCGGACGAGACTCCTGCCGACCGCCACCGTCGCGACCCCGAACCTCGACGAGGTCGTCCAGCTCACCGGCGTACGCGTGGGATCGGAGGACGACATGCGGCGCGCGGCGGCCGCGATGCTGGCCTACGGGCCGCGGTGGGTCGTCATCAAGGGCGGCCACCTGGACTCGCCCGCTTCGGCGGATCACGCCGGGGAGGCGGTCGATCTCCTGACCGACGGATCCGAGGAGCACTGGCTGCGCGCCCCGCGCCACGACAACCGGCACACCCACGGCACGGGCTGCACCCTCGCCTCCGCGATCGCGGCCCAGCTCGCCAAGGGGCAGTCGGTGCCCGAGGCCGTGCACGCGGCCAAGGAGTACGTGACCGGGGCGATCGCGGCCGGGTTCGCGCTGGGCGCGGGGATCGGGCCGGTGGATCACGGCTGGCGGTTCAGGTAGCCGGGGCGAGCCCGGGCGCGGGGGTGAGCGCACGAAAAAGCCGGTCCCCGAGGGGACCGGCTTTCTCAAGCAACCAGCGAGGTGGCCGCGCTACGCGAAACGTCAGCGCGAGACCTTGCCGGCCTTGATGCACGAGGTGCAGACGTTGAGCCGCTTCGGCGTCCGACCGACCACTGCACGCACACGCTGGATGTTCGGGTTCCAGCGACGGGACGTACGGCGGTGCGAGTGCGAAATGTTGTTGCCGAAGCCCGGCCCCTTGCCGCAGACGTCGCAGTTGGCAGCCACGGGTCACTCCAAAGACTTCAGATGCACTTACGGTTGATCCCGGCATGCCGGGATCAGGATCGGAGGATCTGAGTGGCGGTGCCAGGGTGAGCCCGACGGATATCGGGCAACCGGAGCAGCATACAACGGCTGCTTCGGTACAACGAAATTACCATGGCTGCCCGGACCGCCGCCCCGGCGTCCTGACCGGGGCCCTTCCCCGCCGGCCGCCCGTCCGGGTTTACTCTGCGAGGCCAGTCAAGCCGCTCGAGGAGGCGCAGGTGCCGCAGGTGCCACAGGCGTTCGATGTCGCCGCCGTACGCGCCTGGTGCTCACTGGCCCTTGAAGCGCTCGGCCGCGACCGCGCGGAGATCGACGCGATCAACGTGTATCCCGTCGCGGACGGCGACACCGGTACCAATCTGTACCTGACCGTCGAGTCCGCGCAGCAGGCCGTCGAGGCGGTCTTCACAGGGCTCCAGGCCGGGCCGGAGCCCGCCGCGCCCTCGCTGGCCGAGGTGATGCGCGCGATGGCGCACGGCGCCCTCATCGGGGCCCGCGGCAACTCGGGGACGATCCTCGCGCAGCTCCTGCGCGGCATGGCGCAGGTCCTCGCCGACGGGAGCGTCCGTGACACGGATCACGCCGGGGCGCATCGTGCCGGTGTGGACGGCGCCGGAGTGGATCACGCCGGGGTGGACGCGGGTGCCTTGCGGCTCGCGCTGAGCGAGGCCGCCGCGTCCGCGCGCGAGGCGGTCGCCCATCCCGTGGAAGGCACGGTCCTGACCGTCGCGACGGCGGCCGCGGAAGCCGCCTCCGGCGTCGACGGTGACTGCGGGGCCGTCGTACGGGCCGCCTACGACGGCGCGTGCGCGGCGCTCGACGCGACGCCGGACCAGCTCGCCGTGTTGAGCCGGGCCGGGGTCGTGGACGCGGGCGGACGCGGGCTCGTCGCCGTGCTCGGGGCGCTGCGCGAGGCGGTCTCCGGACAGACGACACCCGTACGCGCGCGGGTGGACGGCCACCACGCGCGCGTGGACACCGAAGACGCCCACGACGCCGACGACGCCGACGGTGACGCTCTCGGATGCGCGGAGGAGCCGGACGGTGCCGGGCCCGCCTTCGAGGTCATCTACCTCCTCGAAGCCGACGACGTGGCCGTGGCCCGGCTGCGGACCCGGCTCGACGCCCTCGGCGACTCGCTGGTCGTGGTCGGCGGCGACGGCCTGTGGAACGTGCACGTGCACGTCGACGACGCGGGCGCGGCCGTGGAGGCGGGCGTCGAGGCCGGGCGCCCGTACCGCATCCGCATCACCCACTTCGGGCTCGGTGACGCGCACACATCGCGGTCCTCGGCGCCGCCGCGCGAGCGGGCGCAGCGCGCCGTCGTGGCGGTCGTGCCGGGCGACGGGCTCGCCGGGCTGTACGCGGAAGGGGGCGCGACGACCGTGCCCGACCGGCCCGGCGAGCCCCCCGCCAGCGGAGAGCTGGTCGAGGCGATCCGGCGCGCCCACGCGCGCGAGGTGGTGCTCCTGCCGAACGACGCGGAGCTGCGCCACACCGCCGCCGCGGCGGCCGAGCAGGCCCGGTCCGAGGGTGTACGGGTCGCGCTCATCCCGACCCGGTCCGCGGTGCAGGGCATCGCCGCGCTCGCCGTGCACGAGCCCGACCGCAGCTTCGACGAGGACGTGGTCGCGATGACCTCGGCCGCCGGGGCGACCCGGTACGCCGAACTGGCCGTCGCCGAGCGGCAGTCCTGGACGATGGCCGGCATCTGCCAGGCCGGCGACGTCCTCGGCCTCATCGACGGCGACGTCGCCGTCATCGGCACCGAGGTCCCGGCGACCGCCCGCACGGTCCTCGACCGCATGCTCGCGGCGGGCGGCGAACTCGTCACCCTGGTCCTGGCCGACGAGGTCCCCGACGAGGTCGCGGACGGCCTCGAGCAGCACGTCCGCGAGACGTACCTGGCGGTGGACACGGTGGTGTACCGGGGCGGGCGCCAGGCGGCGCCGATGCTGATCGGGGTGGAGTAGCCGCCGCCCGTTCCCGTGCCGTGCGCCCCGGGGCGAGGAGGCGCGGTGCGCAGTGGCGAGGCTCTTGCGGGGCCGGGACCGCCCATCCAGGGCGCCCGCGCCCCAGAGGCGGCCCCCACAGGACCGGGGGCCCGCCTCTGGACCCTGCGCGGGAGCGCTGCGCGGATGTTGTCCCGTTCTGCCCGAGGCGGCGCGGCCACGCTGATGCCGACGGGCGTCGAGGCAGCCGCCTGCCCGAGCGATGCCGCGTGAGTGCGGTGCGGGCCTCGTCTTGATTGCCCTGCAGGTGGCGGGCCGCGCCGATGCCGACGGGCGTTCCAGGCAGCCGCCTCCCCCCTGCACGCGGACCGAATGGCGCGGCCGCGCCCACATCGGCCCGCGTCGAGGCGGCCACCCTCCACCTCCCTACCGCCCGAGCGCCGCCAAGGCCTCGTCGCGACGTTCGGTTTCGCCTGCCTCTTCGAACGCCATGGCGGCGCGTTCCAGGTGGGCGGTGGATTCCTTGTCGTCGTGGCGGTCCAGGAGTTCCGCGAACTGGCGGTGCGTGTGGCCGAGTTCGGAGAGCAGGGGCTCGCGGTCGGCGGCGTCCGCCGAGGTGAGGGCCTCTTCCAGGGTCTGGAGTGCCGCGTTCATCAGCGCACGTTCGTCGTCCGCCGACGCGGAGTCCAGCCAGGCACGCGCGCGGAGGGAGCGCACCACGGCGTGGACCTGCCCGAGGGAGCGCCACAGGTCGCCCGCGCGCGCGTAGGCGCGGTCGGCCTCCTCCGGGCGGCCGGCCCGGTCGAGGGCGTCGGCCGCGAGGTTCGCCAGCATCGCGTGGTCGCGCTGTTCGGGCCAGTCCTTGGCGATCTCCGCCGCCCTGAGCCAGGCCTCGGCGGCCTTGAGGTGTTCGCCGAGCGCGCGGGCGCAGTCGCCGAGCCACCACTGGGCCTGGACGAGGGCGCCGTCGCCGTGGTCCTCGGCGGTCAGGTCGAGCAGCGCCGACTCGAGGACCTCGGCGGCCTCCGCGACCCGCTCCTCACGCAGCAGGTGGCCGCCGAGCTGGAACCGTGCCCAGGCGGCGAACCCGGCGTCGTCGTCCGCCTCGTCGGCCCAGTGCGCGGCCTCCAGGGCGTGCGCGGACGCCTCCCCGAACCGCTCGGCGGCGGCCAGGGCGTCGGCGAGCTGGAGGTGCAGCCGCGCCGCGCCGGACGGCTCCAGGTACCCCGCCCCGTGCTCCAGCGCGGCCCGCAGCGCCTGTTCGGCGCCCGCCGCGTCGTCCCGCTCCCGCGCGAGCGCCGCGAGCCGCACCTGGCAGTCCACGGCCATCCAGGGGCGCCCCGCCGCCACCTGCGCGGCCGCGGACTCCTCGTACAGGGCCACCGCTGCATCGAGGTCCCCGCGGTGCACGGCGATGTCGGCGAGCAGCGAGCGCGCCGACGCCGCCTGCGAGGCGATTCGGGGGACGTCCAGGAAGGGCTCGGCGACGGCCAGCAGTCGCCGTACGCTCTCCTCGGCCGCCGTGACCTCGTCGTCCCCGGAGTGGGCCGCCAGCAGGATGCGGGCGCGGCACACGAGGACGGCGGCCGCCTGGCGGGCCGTGGTGGCGTCCGGGGCGTGCGCCGTGCCGAGCACCTGCTCGTACGGTTCCCGGATCGCGGCGAGGGCCTCTTCCGTGCGGCCCGCGCGGGACAGCGCGTACGCGCCACGCGCGCGTGCCGCCCGCGCCTCACCGGGATCGCCCGCCTTCTCGTACAACTCGGCCGCGACGTCGAAGAGTTCGGCCGCGTTCTCCGCGTCCATCGCCGCGTAGTCGGCGATCTCCGCACGGTCGTGGACGGTCAGCTCCAGGCCCTCCGACTCGGCCGCCCGCGCGGCCGTCCGCCAGGCGCGGGCCGCGTCCGGGCCACCGTCGGACGCCGAGACCCGGCGCGCCTCCGCGACGAGCGCCGCCGCGTCCGCGACCGGCTCCGCGGGCGCCGTGCCGACCGGCTTCGGCGGCGCTGTCCGTACGACCCGTACGCCCAGGGGCAGACGGTCGAGGAGGGGCTCCTGGTCCATCCGCCGCCTGATCCGTGCGCCCACGCGGTCCGTGCCGTTGCGCGCGTCGAAACGGCCCGCGATGGAGAGCGCCTCCACGCGCGCGTGACCGCCGAGTTCAGCGGCGGTCCAGGTCCGTCCGGCGGGACCGGGAACGCTCTGCTCGCCCATGCCGAGCGCGACAAGGCGGTCCATCACCAGGGCGGCCACCGCGAGGTAGTCCATCAGGCCCTGCGGATTGCCGCTGTCCGTGAAGTACGCGGGCCGCTCCGCGAGCAGCTCCAGGGCGCGCGCCTCGTTCCCGGTCAGGGCACAGAACTCCACGTGCGACGCGAACGCGCCCCGCATGGACTCCATCGACCGTACGAGGCGGTAACCGCGCAGGTGGTTCGCGCGGGCCTCCTCGGGGCGGCCCAGGCGGACCAGCGGGAGCAGGGAGGCGGCGAGCGTGGCGTGCGGCTCGTGGGCGCAGGTGTACTCGCCCTCCAGGACCGGCCGCCACAGCTCCAGGGCGCGCTCGTCCTGGCGCAGGTCCGCCTGGCGCTCGCCCTGCCCGTCCAGCTCGCAGGCGTGGCAGTCGGCCATCTTGTCGCGGTCGGCCGCCAGCCATGCCTCGTACGCGCGCGTGGCCCGTTCCTCGTCGCCCATGTGGTCGGCGACATAGAACTCGCTCATGCGGACGGCGCGCTCGGAGTGGCCCGCCACCCGGTAGCGGTGCTCCATCTCGGCGAGCCACTTCTCGATGGACGCGAGCGGGATGTGCGGCTGGTTCAGCATGCCGCCGGACATCCACTTGAAGACCCAGTGCAGCGAGTGCGTCTCGTAGGCGTCGAAGTCCTCGGGGCGCTCGTCCCACATGCGCAGCAGGCGCGCGAAGGGGACGAACATCTTGTCCTTCTCGGAGCTGTAGTTGTACATCTGCAGCTGGTGGCCGAGCGCCTCGACGATCCCGAGCGGGACGCCGAGCTTCTCCGCCTCGGCGAGCAGCTGTTCGGCGCGGGCGCCGCGGGCGGGCCCCTCGGGCTCCGCGGCGTTCTCCGCCATCGCGCGGCGCAGGGCGTCCAGGTCCATGGTTCCGTTCATCGGGGCGTTCATCGGGAGGCGTCCTTTCCGGTGCCGGGGTGCGTGGCCCACTCCAGAAGGCCGATGAACGAGCGGTTCAGGAGCGCGGAGTCGGCGGGGCGCAAGGGGCGCTGCGCCATGAGGAGCGCCTGTCCGTACAGCGCCTCGGCCGCCGTGCCGATCAGCTCGGGGTCGGAGAGCGAGCTGACCCGGCGGATCAGCGGGTTGAGGTGGTTGAGGACGAGCCGCGCGCGTGGGGCGCTGCCGCGCAGGGAGCCGAGGATGCCGGCCCACAGGTCGTCGGCCTGCGCCTCGGCCTCCGCGCGCGCCTGCTCGTGCCGGGCCGCGCGGTCGTCCAGGTGCAGCGCGGGCACCGTCAGCGGATGGAAGGCGCGCAGGGCGACGTCGCAGCCCAGCGGGTCGAGCCGGGCCCGCGCCGCCGCGAGGAACGCCGACAGGGCCAGCTCCTCGGCCGGGTCGACGGCGTCCAGGTGCGCGGTGACCGTGTCCGCGTCCAGTTCGGAGACGGCCGTGCCGGGGCGCACCGACGGCAGCGCCTCGACCAGATCGGCGTCATACGTGTAACCCCCGTTGACGACCCCGATGCCCTGCGCGGAGGCGATCGGCGCGACCTGCCGGTACTCCTCGACGGTGCGCGTGAAGTGCACGACGGGGTGGCGCTGGGCGAACTCCTCCAGGGAGAGCTGCCCGTCCGTCGTCTCGAACGGCAGCCAGGGCAGCATCGTGCGCAGCATCTCCTTGTCGTGCCGCGCCAGGGACTTCACACCCAGGTGGTGCACGGACAGGAACGCGGCGAGCCGCTCGGGGTCACCGGCCGCGAGCGACGTCAGCCACTCCCGGATGCGCTCGCCCAGGGCCTCGCGCACGGCGGCCAGGGTCTCGTCCTCGTAGAGCGACTCGCGCGAGGCGGTGGGGCGCAGGCTGTCGGTGTCGATCACACAGCGGACGAAGAACGCCCAGTCCGGCAGCAGCTGTTCGGCGCGGTCGGTGAGCAGCATGCCCTTGAGGTGGACCCGGTGGCCTGCGCGCTGCGCCGGGCTGACCGCCTGCGGCAGCACATGGGCGACGCCCCGGACGCCCGCGAGAGGCACCTCCAGGTCGATGGAGTCCAGCGGCGTGAACCCGAACAGCTCGTGGCAGTGGCGGGCCAGGGCCACGCGCCGGGCGGCGGGGCTGGGGTGCGTACGGCTCCAGACGGGCGGCAGCTCCGTGACCGGGGTGTCCCCGACGCGCACGTCGTAGGGCAGCAGCGAGCCGAAGTCCCGGGCGAGGGAAAGGACCCGCTCCTCGGTCAGCCAGTCGGCGGCGCCCGCGCGGGCCTCCAGGTGCACGGTCGTGCCTGGCTCGGGGCGCGCCGCGTCCGGGAGCGTGCGGACCGTGTACGAGCCGTCGTCGCGGGCCGTCCACTCGACGGGCGGCGCGTCGGGCGTGCGCGCGCTGCGGCTGACGACCCGGATGCGCTCGGCGACGACGAAGCAGGCGAGCAGGCCGATGCCGAACTGCCCGAGGAAGTCGGCGCGGGCCGACTCCAGGCCGTCGCCGCGCTTGGAGCTGCGGCCGATGGTCGCGAGCAGGTTGTGCACGTCGGCCTCGGTCAGACCGATGCCCGAGTCCTCGACCCGCAGCGACCCGCCCTCCGCGAAGAGGCGCACGGTGGCAGGGGCGTCCGGCTGCTCGGCGCGGCGGGCCGTGATGGCGTCCACCCCGTTCTGCAGCAGCTCGCGCAGGTAGACCTTCGGGCTGGAGTACAGGTGGTGGGAGAGGAGGTCGACGAGGCCGCGCAGGTCGACCTGGAAGGTGTGCGGTGTCTGTGAGTTCATCGTCGCTGCGCCGGTGGGGGGACAGGCGACGGCGCGGGTCGGGCGGCCCCGCGAGAGGTGACCGCGATCAAGGTCGGAGCCCGTCACTTTACGGCCGTACAGCCCCGTGTGACCAGCGGTTTTCGCAGTTCTTCACGGGGCTGGGCGGGATTGTCAGTGGCGTGGTGTGCAATGGATCTCGTGCCCGTGCTCCAAGAACCGCTGAAGAAGCTGCTCGGCCCGCCCACCGCGAAGGTGATGGCCGAGCACCTAGGCCTGCACACCGTCGGGGACCTGCTCCACCACTATCCGCGCAGATACGCGGAGCGCGGGGAGCTGACCCGCCTCGCGGACCTGCCGCTCGACGAGCACGTCACGGTCGTCGCCCAGGTCGCGACCGCCCGCGTCCTGCGGTTCAACGGCGGCAGCGGCCAGCGCCTGGAAGTCACCATCACCGACGGCAGCGGCCAGCTCCAGCTCGTCTTCTTCGGCCGGGGCATCCACAAGCCGCACAAGGACCTGCTGCCGGGCACGCGCGCGATGTTCGCGGGCAAGGTCGGCGTCTTCAACCGCAAGATGCAGCTGGCGCACCCCGCCTACCAGTTGCTGACCGCGGATTCCTCGGAAGAGGCGGCCGAGACCGTCGGCTCCTGGGCCGGCGCGCTGCTCCCGATCTACCCGGCCACCGCCAAGCTGGAGTCCTGGAAGATCGCCAAGGCCGTCGACCTGGTGCTGCCCAGCGCCCAGGAAGCCGTCGACCCGCTGCCCGAGTCGCTGCGGGAGGGCCGGGACCTGGTGCCGCTGCCCGAGGCCCTGCTCAAGATCCACCGGCCGCACACCAAGGCCGACATCGCCGACGCGCGGGCCCGCCTGAAGTGGGACGAGGCGTTCGTCCTGCAGGTCGCCCTGGCCCGGCGCCGGTTCGCCGACACCCAGCTCACCGCCGCCCCGCGCGTGGCCAAGCCGGACGGACTGCTGACGGCCTTCGACGCGAAGCTGCCGTTCACCCTCACCGACGGCCAGCAGAAGGTCTCCAAGGAGATCTTCGACGACCTGGCCACCGACCACCCGATGCACCGGCTGCTCCAGGGCGAGGTCGGCTCCGGAAAGACGATGGTCGCGCTGCGCGCCATGCTCGCCGTCGTCGACGCGGGAGGCCAGGCCGCCATGCTCGCGCCCACCGAGGTCCTCGCCCAGCAGCACCACCGCTCCATCACCGAGATGATGGGCGAGCTCGCCCAAGGGGGCATGCTCGGCGGCGTGGAGCACTCCACCAAGGTCGTGCTGCTCACCGGCTCCATGGGCACCGCCGCGCGCCGCCATGCCCTGCTCGAGCTGGCCACCGGCGAGGCGGGCGTCGTCATCGGCACGCACGCGCTGATCGAGGACAAGGTGCAGTTCCACGACCTCGGCCTGGTCGTGGTCGACGAGCAGCACCGCTTCGGCGTGGAGCAGCGGGACGCCCTGCGCTCCAAGGGCAAGCAGCCCCCGCACCTCCTGGTCATGACCGCGACGCCGATCCCGCGCACGGTCGCCATGACTGTCTTCGGCGACCTGGAGACCTCCGTCCTCGACCAGCTCCCGGCCGGCCGCTCACCCATCGCCAGCCATGTCGTGCCCGCCGCCGACAAGCCGCACTTCCTCACGCGCGCGTGGGAGCGCGTACGGGAGGAAGTGGGCAAGGGACACCAGGCGTACGTGGTCTGCCCGCGGATCGGGGACGACGAGGACGAGAAGGCGAACAAGAAGGGCGGCGGCAAGAGCGCGGCCAAGAAGCAGTCCGCCGAGGACGAGACGGAGAAGCGGCCCCCGCTCGCCGTGCTCGCCGTCGCCGAGGAACTGGCGCGCGGGCCGCTCCAGGGGATCAAGGTCGAGGTGCTGCACGGCCGGATGCAGCCCGACGACAAGGACGCCGTGATGCGCCGCTTCGCCGCGGGCGAGACCGACGTCCTGGTGGCGACGACCGTCATCGAGGTCGGCGTGAACGTGCCGAACGCCACCGCCATGGTGATCATGGACGCCGACCGCTTCGGCGTCTCCCAGCTCCACCAGCTGCGCGGCCGCGTCGGCCGTGGCTCGGCGCCCGGCCTCTGCCTCCTGGTCACCGAGATGCCCGAGGCCAGCCCCGCCCGCGCGCGCCTGGGCGCCGTCGTCTCCACGCTCGACGGCTTCGAGCTGTCCCGCATCGACCTGGAGCAGCGCCGCGAGGGCGACGTGCTCGGACAGGCCCAGTCCGGGGTGCGCTCCTCCCTGCGGATGCTCGCCGTCATCGAGGACGAGGAGATCATCGCCGAGGCGCGCGAGGAGGCCACCAGAGTGGTCACGGCCGACCCGGACCTGGAGCGCCTGCCCGCCTTGCGCACCGCCCTGGACGCACTCCTGGACGAGGAGCGCGAGCAGTACCTCGACAAGGGGTGAGAGAGGCTCCAGCCCGTCTTTTGAGACACTGGTCCCACAGCTCGCACACGCGAGCACGCAGCACGCAAGGACAAGGACCGAGATGACCCGCGTGATCGCCGGACGCGCCGGCGGACGCCGCCTGGCCGTACCGCCGGGCAACGGCACCCGCCCCACCTCCGACCGCGCGCGCGAGGGCCTCTTCTCCACCTGGCAGGCGCTGCTCGGCACGCTCGACGGCACCCGCGTCGCCGACCTGTACGCGGGCTCCGGAGCCGTCGGCCTGGAGGCCCTCTCCCGGGGCGCCGCCCACGCGCTGCTCGTCGAGGCCGACGCCCGCGCCGCCCGCACGGTCCGCGAGAACGTCCGCGCGCTCGGCCTGCCCGGAGCCGAGGCCCGGACCGGAAAAGCGGAACAGGTCATTGCCGGGTCGGCGCCCGAGATCCCCTACGACCTGGTCTTTCTCGACCCCCCGTACGCCGTCTCGGACGACGATCTTCGGGAGATCCTCCTCACACTCCGCACTCAGGGCTGGCTCACGGACGACGCGCTGGTCACCGTGGAACGCAGCACCAGGGGCGGGGATTTCCGGTGGCCGGCCGGTTTCGAGGGACTGCGGTCCCGTCGCTACGGCGAGGGCACGTTTTGGTACGGTCGCGCCGCCTTGACCACCAGCCTCACGTGCGACGACGCACGATGACCGGACCGGAGAGCGAGGGACTTCCCGTGCGCCGCGCAGTCTGTCCCGGGTCGTTCGACCCCATCACCAACGGCCACCTCGACATCATCGCCCGAGCCTCCAAGCTGTACGACGTCGTGCACGTCGCGGTGATGATCAACCAGTCCAAGAAGGGCCTCTTCGCGGTCGACGAGCGGATCGACCTGATCCGCGAGGTCACCGCCGAGTTCGGCAACGTACAGGTGGAGTCCTTCCACGGCCTCCTCGTCGACTTCTGCAAGCAGCGTGACATCCCGGCCATCGTGAAGGGCCTGCGCGCGGTCAGCGACTTCGACTACGAGCTGCAGATGGCCCAGATGAACAACGGTCTGTCGGGCGTCGAGACGCTCTTCGTGCCGACCAACCCGACCTACAGCTTCCTGTCCTCCTCGCTGGTCAAGGAGGTCGCGGCCTGGGGCGGCGACGTGTCGCACCTGGTCCCGCCGCGGGTGCACGAGGCGCTGACCGAGCGCCTCCCCAAGAAGTGACACGCACGCGCCAGTTGGGCATACAGTCGTCCCGTCCGTCTCCAAACCCCCTGTCGCCCCGGTGGTGACAAGACGAGAGAGTGGCGAGCACACGGTGGACGTGCAGAAGAAGCTCGACGAGATCGTCGCCGCGGTCGGCAACGCCCGGTCCATGCCCATGTCGGCCTCGTGCGTGGTCAACCGCGCCGACCTGCTCGCGATGCTGGAGGAGGTGCGCCAGGCGCTGCCCGGCTCCCTCGCGCAGGCGCAGGAGCTGATCGGCGGCCGCGAGCAGATGGTCGAGCAGGCCCGCGCCGAGGCCGACCGGATCATCGAGACCGCGCACGCCGAGCGCGGCTCCCTGATCTCCGACACCGAGATCGCCCGCCGCTCGCAGAACGAGGCGGACCGCATCCTCGCCGAGGCCCGCCAGGAGGCCGAGGAGGTCCGCGCCGAGGCCGACGACTACGTCGACTCCAAGCTGGCCAACTTCGAGGTCGTCCTCACCAAGACGCTCGGCTCCGTCGGCCGGGGCCGCGAGAAGCTCCTCGGCACGGGCCCCGGCACCGACGAGCAGGGCTACGAGGACGAGGACGCCCCCGAGCGCAGCCACGACCCCGAGACGCTGCGCCGCGACGCCGACGCCTACGTGGACACCAAGCTCGGCGCCTTCGAGGCGGTGCTCGCCAAGACCCTGGAGGCGGTCGGCAAGGGCCGCCAGAAGCTGCACGGCCGCATCGCCACCGACGACCTGGGCGCGCTCGCCGTGGACGCCGAGGGCGGCTCCCAGGCGCACACCAGCGACGCCGACTACCTGGCGGGCCTGGCGGAGATCGGCGCGGGCCCCGGCCTCGCGGCGGAGCAGGAACAGGAGCCCGTCGCCGCGCCGCCGATCCCGGCGCAGCAGCCGGCCGCCGCGGCCTACGCGCACGAGCAGCACCAGCAGCACCAGCAGCAGGACCCGTACACGTACGAGCAGCAGCAGTACGGACAGCAGGACCCGTACGCCGCCTACCAGCAGCACGACCCCTACGCCTACCAGCAGGGGCAGCAGCAGGACCCGTACGCCGCGTACCAGCAGCAGGACCCGTACGGATACCAGCAGCACCAGGGCCACCAGCAGGACCAGCACGCGCACCAGGGGCAGCACGAGCACGGCGGGGCGCTCGACGAGACCAGTCTTTTCGACACGAGCATGATCAGCATGGAGCAGGTCCGCCAGTACGAACAGGACCAACAGGGCCGCTGAGCGCCCCCGCGGGCGGGGCGGCGGAGGGTGGCCGGGAGCGGATTGGGCCGAGAGCGAAAGGTCCAGTACCCTGGTTCTTCGGCCGCGCGTACACGTGCGTTCCGAGCTGCCCGGAAAGTTCGTGGCAGTGAACCCCCAGAGCTTTGAAGATCGAAAGCAGGAACAGCCCTGAGTACTCGCCTCGACCACCGCAACCCACTTGTGTTCGACACGCACGAGCTGGGTCGGCGTCCTGGTGCCATGCAGCGGCTGAACCGCACGATCGACGCCCCCCGGGACCTCGGTGTCGAGGGCGTCATCGGAGTGCCGGAAGGCGCCCCGGTGGAGCTCGAACTCCGCCTCGAGTCGGTCATGGAAGGGGTGCTTGTCACAGGCACCGCCCGTGCACTGGCGAAGGGGGAGTGCGTAAGGTGTCTGGAGCCGGTCGACCTCGAGGTCGACACGGACTTCCAGGAGATGTTCTCGTACCCTGACGCCGACGACCGGGGCCGTGTGAAAGCGGAACCGGGCGACGACGCCGAGGACGACGAGGACAGGCTCTTTCTCGAGGACGGCTTGTTCGACCTCGAACCCGTGCTGCGTGATGCGGTGGTGCTCGCACTGCCGATGCAGCCGGTGTGCCAGGAGGACTGCGAGGGTCTGTGCTCCGAGTGCGGAGTGCGGCTCTCGGACGAACCGGGACACCATCACGACGCCGTCGACATCCGTTGGGCGGCTTTGCAGGGACTCGCTGGATCCATCCAGGACGGCGAGAAGGACGAGATGAGCGGCGCCGAAGCGGAAGCGGGCGTCGACGAGAAGCAGGAGAAGTAGCCGTGGCTGTTCCGAAGCGGAAGATGTCGCGCAGCAACACGCGCCACCGCCGGTCGCAGTGGAAGGCTGCGGTCCCCACCCTGGTTTCGTGTGAGCGGTGCCAGGAGCCCAAGCTGCAGCACATCGCGTGCCCCGCTTGTGGCACCTACAACAAGCGCCAGGTCCTCGAGGTCTGAGCGGCTGGTGAGAGGCACAGTGGCTAGCCAAAAACCGGCGGATGACGCCAAGAAAAAGGCCGACACCACAGCCTCGTCCCACACGCTTCTGGAAGGGCGGCTCGGGTACAAGCTCGAGTCCGCCCTTCTGGTGCGTGCGCTGACGCACCGCTCGTACGCGTACGAGAACGGCGGACTGCCCACGAACGAGCGTCTGGAGTTCCTCGGGGACTCCGTGCTCGGCCTCGTGGTCACCGACACGCTCTACCGCACCCACCCCGATCTGCCCGAGGGCCAGCTGGCCAAGCTCCGGGCCGCGGTGGTCAATTCGCGTGCACTGGCGGAGGTCAGCCGCGGGCTCGACCTGGGCTCCTTCATCCGGCTCGGCCGGGGCGAGGAAGGCACGGGCGGCCGGGACAAGGCGTCGATTCTGGCCGACACCCTGGAAGCGGTGATCGGCGCGGTCTATCTGGACCAGGGGCTGGACGCAGCCGGTGAGCTCGTGCACCGGTTGTTCGACCCCCTGATCGAGAAGTCCTCGAACCTGGGAGCCGGCCTGGACTGGAAGACCAGTCTCCAGGAGCTGACGGCGACCGAGGGGCTCGGCGTGCCCGAGTACCTGGTCTCCGAGACCGGCCCCGATCACGAGAAGACCTTCACTGCTGCCGCCCGCGTCGGAGGCGTCTCGTACGGCACCGGCACCGGCCGCAGCAAGAAGGAAGCGGAGCAGCAGGCCGCGGAGTCCGCGTGGCGCGCGATTCGCGCTGCCGCGGATGAGCGGGCCGAGGCGGAGGCGGCGGCTTCGGCTGCCGCAGGCTCCGCCGACTCGGCGTGACGCTGCGCTTCCTCGACCCGTTTCCATCGGCTCCGCGCCGGTGGGGACGGGTTTTTTCAACGGTCCTGCCCCTGAGTGTCGCGGTGTTCCCGCGGGCCGGTGGGGGCTGGTCGCGCAGTTCCCCGCGCCCCTGAGCGGCACTGCGCGCCCCCTGCAATCACTACAACGGTAGGAGCGTCGTGCCTGAACTGCCCGAGGTCGAGGTCGTGCGGCGAGGGCTTGCGCGGTGGGTGGCTCATCGGGCCGTTGCTGACGTGGAGGTGCTGCACCCTCGTTCCGTACGCCGCCACATCGCCGGCGGCGACGACTTCGCGCTGCGCCTGACGGGGCAGACCATCGGGGAGCCGAGCCGGCGCGGCAAGTACCTCTGGCTGCCGCTGGAGACGGCGCACATGTCCGTCCTCGCGCACCTCGGCATGAGCGGTCAGCTCCTGGTGCAGCCGGACTCGGCGCCGGACGAGAAGCACCTGCGCGTCCGCGTCCGGTTCGCCGACGCACTCGGCACCGAGCTGCGCTTCGTCGACCAGCGCACCTTCGGCGGCCTCTCCCTGCACGACACCGCCGAGGACAGCGCGGACGGCCTGCCCGACGTCATCGCGCACATCGCCCGCGACCCGCTCGACCCGCTCTTCGACGACGCGGCTTTCCACACGGCGCTGCGCGCGAAGCGCACCACCATCAAGCGCGCCCTGCTCGACCAGACGCTGATCAGCGGCGTCGGCAACATCTACGCCGACGAGGCGCTCTGGCGCGCGAAGCTGCACTACGAGCGCCCCACGGCCGGGCTCACGCGCCCGCGCACGGCCGAACTCCTCGGTCACATCAGGGACGTGATGAACGCGGCGCTCGCCGTCGGCGGCACGAGCTTCGACTCCCTCTACGTGAACGTGAACGGGGAGTCGGGCTACTTCGACCGTTCCCTGGACGCGTACGGGCGTGAGGGCCTGCCGTGCAAGCGGTGCGGGACGCCGATGCGCCGGCGGCCCTGGATGAACCGGTCGAGCTACTTCTGCCCGCGCTGTCAGCGCGCCCCGCGCGCGGTGTCGTAGCGCTCGCGCGCCACCAGGACGTCGTCCATGCGCCCCTCCACGAAGTGGATCAGGGACAGCAGGCGCTCGGCCACGCCCCGGCCGAGCGGCGTCAGCTCGTAGTCCACGCGGGGCGGGTTGGTCGGCTGCGCCTCACGGTGTACGAGGCCGTCCCGCTCCAGCGCCTGCAGCGTCTGGGACAGCATCTTCTCGCTCACCCCGTCCACGCGGCGGCGCAGCTCGTTGAAGCGCAGCGATCCCTCGTACAGCGCCCCGAGCGTGAGCCCGCCCCAGCGGCCGGTGACGTGCTCCAGGGTGCCTCGGGAAGGGCACGCCTTGGAGAACACGTCGAACGCGAGGTCGGTGGAGTCCATACGCCGAGGGTACTGCGGCACAGCGCGGTGTGAAGCTCAGCGCTGTGCCTGAGTAAGTGCGGTGATCGCGGTGATCGCGTTGGTCGCGGCGATGGCAGTGGTCGCGGTGTTCGCGGTGGTCAGAAGCCGAAGTCCTGGGTCCACCACGGGCCGCCCGACCCGAAGTGCACGCCCACGCCGAGGGTCTTGTAGTCGCAGTTCAGGATGTTCGCCTTGTGGCCGGGGCTCTTCATCCAGGCATCCATCACGGCCGCGGCGTCGGCCTGGCCGCGGGCGATGTTCTCGCCGCCGAGGCCGCTGACACCGGCCTTCTCGGCGCGGTCCCAGGGCGTCGCGCCGTCCGGGTCCGTGTGGTCGAAGAAGCCCCGCGCGGCCATGTCCTCGCTGAAGGCGGTCGCCAGCGCGGCCAGGCCGCCGTCGGCGGTGACGGGCGAGCAGCCGACCTTGGAGCGCTCCTGGTTGACGAGGGCGAGCACCTGGGCGGCGGCCGCCTGCGCCGCCGATGAGGCGGGTGCGGCGGTGGTGGGCGCCTGCGTCTTCGCCGGGGCCTCGGGCGCGGGCGTCGCGCTCTTGGTCGTCGTCGTGGAGGCGCTGCCGCCGGACGACGAGGCGGTCGGCGCGGGCTTGCGCGAGGGCTTCGCGGAGGGCTTGGCGGGCGCGGGCTTCTTAGAGGGCGCGGCCGAGGGGGTGGCGCGCTCGGTGGCGCGGCTCGGGGCCGACGGGGCGCGGTCGTCGCCGACGGTGCCGTCCGTGCCGCCCTGCGCCTCCACCGTGGGGGAGACGGCGGCCTGCACCTTGTCCCCGTCGTGGTCGCCGCCGAGCTTGTAGTTGTCGGCGCCCGGTATCAGCCCGGAGGCCACCGCCACCGCGCCCATGGCGACGGCGGCCGAGGCGCCGAGCAGCCCGGTGCGCACGGGCACACCGCTGCGCTTGGCGCGCCGGTGGGACCGCCCGCGCGGCACCTGGCCCGAGCCGCCGGCCGAGGATATGGACCCGTAGACGGCGGTCTCCGGCTCCTGCTGCGCGGGGAAGGAGGCGGTAGGGGCGTCCCGGAAGTACTGGGCGTACGGCTCGTGCGGCGCGTACGCCTCGTGCGGTGCGGGTGCCTCGCGCGGCCCGTATGCCTCATGCGCCGCGTACGACTCGTATGGCGCGGATGCCTCGTGCGGCGCGTATGACCCGTACAAGGACGAGTCGCGCGGGGCCGGCTCGTACGGGGCCGGCTCGTCGGGGAAGTAAAGGGAGTGCGCCGAGCGCGGCGGGTACGTCGCGGAGGGGGCGGAGGGGAAACGGGTCTCCGCATGGGTCTCCGTGGTGTCCGCTGCGCGGCCCGTGGCGGCGCTTCCGGCGGCGGAGCGTCGGTGGCGTCCCATGTGATGGCCTTCCTCGTCCTCGCGGTTCGTCCGCTCGCGGTGCGTCCGGACGGCGGTCGACGCGGCGCGTCGACCCCGATGTGACGGTCCGGTGGCCGATGTGATGCATCGATCGTCAACGTGACGCACCGGTCGTCGATGTGACTCACCCGTACGGGTGAGGCTCGTCGGTCGGCGACGGTACCCCACGACGTACGGGGCCGAAGTGCTCTCTGTGCAATTGGCCGGTTAGCGTGCAGCCATGAACGAAGACGTACGACTCACCGCCTGGGTGCGAGGGCGCGTCCAACGTGTGGGTTTCCGCTGGTTCACCCGGGCGAGGGCCCTGGAGATCGGCGGCCTGTGTGGTTTTGCTCTCAATCTGGAGGACGGCCGCGTCCAGGTCGTCGCCGAAGGAGAGCGCCAGGCGTGTCAGCAACTCCTGGACTGGCTCCACGGCGACGACACACCCGGGCGCGTCGACGGTGTCACTGAGATCTGGGACACGCCCCGCGGCGGATACGACGGGTTTGCCATCCGCTGACGCGTTGCCGCAGGCGAGCCCTGGTGCGGCCGGGAAAGAGGTGCCGCAGGCAACTGCTCCGGGCAGAAATGCCCTGGTGGTTGCCAAGGCGGGGGACTCGTGGCAGGCTCCGCAGGAACGGATGATCACACGCCCCCAGGGCCCCGGAAGACAGGCCGCGCCGGACGATCCACGGCGCGATGCCACCGGGTTGCCCACCGATACGGGGCGTGATCGTGTTGACCGTCAAACTTTTTGGTGAGACTCTGGAATCCCCGCGCACCTTAGCTGTTTGGCATGTGAGAACGGCCAGCAAGACACAACAAGTGCCAAGCACCGCGGGTGCGATTCCCTCACGACCCACCACCGCTTCGGTCGGTCACTCAGTGTGGAGGACCATCCATCATGGCAAAGGCGCTTCTCGGTTACGTCGGCGGCAGCGACCCGCGACTCCTCGCCGAGATGCGACGGCTTCAGCAGCGTGTTCAGGATCTGGAATCCGAACTCGGCAGGATCCAGGCCGAGAACGACGCGCTCGCGGCTGCCGCTTCTCGCGACTCTCTCATGGAGAGCATCGACGTACCCCAGGCGGAGCCGGCGCTCACCTGATCACGCCCAGCGCAGTGCGTGAGCAGGCTGCTCGTACAGCCGCTTGACAGAGATATGCAAGGGACGCTTCGGCGTCCCTTCTTTCTTTTCCGCCCCGCTCTCCCAGGGCCGCCCCCGCGCCCGAAGCTCATTCTTAACGTCTGATGTGCCCTGCACCTTCACGGGCGAAACCGTGGGTTCATGGAGTGAGACAAGGGTGCCGGGTAGAGTCCGACGGCGTGCATCTCAAGGCCCTCACCCTGCGCGGGTTCAAATCGTTTGCCTCGGCCACCACCCTGCGGTTCGAGCCGGGCATCACCTGCGTCGTGGGCCCCAACGGTTCGGGCAAGTCCAATGTCGTGGACGCCCTGAGCTGGGTCATGGGGGAGCAGGGCGCCAAGTCGCTGCGCGGCGGCAAGATGGAGGACGTCATCTTCGCCGGCACCACCGGGCGCCCGCCGCTCGGCCGCGCCGAGGTCTCCCTCACCATCGACAACTCCGACGGCGCGCTGCCCATCGAGTACGCCGAGGTCACCATCACGCGGATCATGTTCCGCAACGGCGGCAGCGAGTACCAGATCAACGGTGACACCTGCCGCCTCCTGGACATCCAGGACCTCCTCTCCGACTCCGGCATCGGCCGCGAGATGCACGTCATCGTCGGCCAGGGCCAGCTCGACGGCGTCCTGCACGCCGACCCCATGGGGCGCCGCGCCTTCATCGAGGAGGCCGCGGGCGTCCTCAAGCACCGCAAGCGCAAGGAGAAGGCGCTGCGGAAGCTGGACTCGATGCAGGCCAACCTCGCGCGCGTGCAGGACCTCACCGACGAGCTGCGGCGCCAGCTGAAGCCGCTCGGACGGCAGGCCGCGGTGGCGCGCCGGGCCGCCGTCATCCAGGCCGACCTGCGCGACGCGCGCCTGCGGCTGCTCGCCGACGATCTCGTACGGATGCGGGAGGCGCTCAGCGCCGAGGTCGCCGACGAGGCCGAGCTGAAGCAGCGCAAGGAAGCGGCCGAGGACGAGCTGAAGAAGGCGGTGCTGCGCGAGGGGCACCTGGAGGACCAGGTGCGCCAGCTGACGCCCCGGCTCCAGCGGGCCCAGCAGAGCTGGTACGAGCTGTCGCAGCTCGCCGAACGGGTGCGCGGCACGATCTCGCTGGCCGACGCGCGCGTGCGCAGCGCCGCCTCCGCGCCGGCCGAGGAGCGGCGCGGCCGCGACCCCGAGGATCTGGAGCGCGAGGCCGCCCGGGTGCGGGAGCAGGAGGCCGAGCTGTCGGCGGCGCTCGAAGCGGCGCAGGTCGCGCTCGACGAGACCGTCGCCCACCGCGCTGAGCTCGAGCGGGAGCTCGCGGTGGAGGAGCGGCGCCTCAAGGACGTCGCCCGCGCCATCGCCGACCGGCGCGAGGGCCTCGCCCGGCTCCAGGGCCAGGCCAACGCCGCCCGGTCGCGGGCCGCTTCCGCGCAGGCCGAGATCGACCGGCTCGCCGCCGCCCGGGACGGGGCGCAGCAGCGGGCCGACGCCGCGCAGGAGGAGTACGAGCAGCTCAAGGCCGAGGTCGACGGGCTCGACGCCGGGGACGAGGAGCTCGTGGCTCAGTTGGAGGAGGCCAAGTCCGCGCTCGCCGAGGCCGAATCCGCGCTGTCCGCCGCGCGCGAAGCCGCCACGTCGGCGGAGCGCAAGCGGGCCGCTGTCGCCGCACGCCACGAGGCGCTCGCGCTCGGCCTGCGCAGGAAGGACGGCTCGGGCGCGCTGCTCGGCGCGCGGGAGCAGCTGACCGGCGTCCTCGGTCCCGCCGCCGAGCTGTTGACCGTGACACCGGGGTACGAGGTCGCCGTGGCGGCGGCGTTCGGTGCGGCCGCCGACGCGATCGCCGTGGCCACCCCCGCGTCGGCAGCGGAAGCGATTCGCCTGCTGCGCAAGCAGGACGCGGGCCGGGCGGCGCTGCTGCTCGCGGGCGGCCCCGATCTGCGGGAGACGTCCGCCGGAGGCCCGCCCCCCGCCGCCGATCTCGTGCGTGGCCCCGCCGAGCTCATGGCCGCCGTACGCCACCTGCTGCGCGGCATCGTCGTCGTAGGGACGCTTGAGGACGCCGAGGACCTGGTGTACGCGCGGCCCGAGCTGACCGCGGTGACCGCCGAGGGTGATCTGCTCGGCGCCCATTACGCGCAGGGCGGGTCCGCCGGGGCGCCGAGCCTCCTGGAGGTGCAGGCGTCGGTGGACGAGGCCGCCGCCGAGCTGGAGGAGCTGGCCGCGCGCTGCGAGGAGCTGGCCGAGGCGCAGCACGCGGCGACCGAGCGGCGCGGCGAGTGCGCCGCGCGCGTGGAGGACCTGGGACAGGGGCAGCGCGCCATAGAGCGGGAACGTTCCGGCCGGGCCCAGCAGCTCGGGCGGCTCGCCGGGCAGGCGCGCGGCGCCGCGGGGGAGGCCGAGCGCGGCGCCGCGGCGGCGGCTCGGGCGCAGGAGGCGCTTGAGCAGGCCGCGATGGACGCGGAGGAGCTGGCCGAGCGGCTGGCGGTGGCGGAAGAACAACCCGCCGATGAAGAACCGGACACCTCCGTGCGCGACCGGCTCTCCGCCGACGGCGCCAACGCCCGTCAGACCGAGATGGAGGCCCGCCTCCAGGTACGTACGCACGAGGAGCGGGTCAAGGGGCTCGCCGGGCGGGCCGACTCGCTCGACCGGGCCGCCCGTGCGGAACGCGAGGCACGCGCGCGTGCCGAGCAGCGCCGCGCCCGGATGAAGTACGAGGCCGCCGTCGCCGAGGCCGTGGCGTCCGGGGCCCGGCAGCTGCTCGCGCACGTCGAGGTGTCCGTCGCCCGCGCCGACGAGGAGCGCACCCTGGCCGAGCGCGCCAAGGCGGAGCGGGAGCGGGAGCTCGTCGCCGAGCGGACCCGGGGCCGCGATCTCAAGGCGGAGCTCGACAAACTCACTGATTCAGTTCACCGAGGCGAGGTACTAGGAGCGGAGAAGCGGCTGCGCATCGAGCAGCTGGAGACGAAGGCGCTGGAGGAGTTGGGTGTCGAACCGGCCGGGCTCGTCGCGGACTACGGTCCGGCGAAGCTCGTGCCGCCCTCGCTCCCCGCCGAGGGCGAGGAACTGCCGGAGGACCCGGAGCATCCGCGCAACAAGCCGCGGCCCTTCGTCCGTTCGGAGCAGGAGAAGCGGCTCAAGTCCGCCGAGCGCGCCTATCAGCAGCTCGGAAAGGTCAATCCGCTGGCCCTGGAGGAGTTCGCGGCACTTGAGGAGCGCCACCAGTTCCTCAGTGAGCAGCTGGAGGACCTGAAGAAGACCAGGGCCGACCTCCTTCAGGTGGTGAAGGAGGTCGACGAACGCGTCGAGCAGGTCTTCACCGAGGCCTACCGCGACACCGCGCGTGAGTTCGAGGGCGTCTTCAGCCGGCTGTTCCCGGGTGGTGAGGGGCGGCTGATCCTGACCGATCCCGACAACATGCTCACGACGGGCGTGGATGTCGAGGCCCGTCCGCCGGGCAAGAAGGTCAAGCGGCTGAGCCTGCTCTCGGGCGGCGAGCGGTCGCTGACCGCCGTGGCCCTGCTGGTCTCCATCTTCAAGGCGCGGCCCAGCCCGTTCTACGTGATGGACGAGGTCGAGGCCGCTCTCGACGACACCAATCTGCAGCGCCTGATCCGCATCATGCAGGAGCTGCAGGAGGCCTCCCAGCTCATCGTGATCACGCACCAGAAGCGCACGATGGAGGTGGCCGACGCGCTGTACGGGGTCTCCATGCAGGGCGACGGGGTGTCGAAGGTGATCAGCCAGCGGCTGCGCTAGCGCCCCACCTCCTCGGGCAACCTTCAAGTCTTGAACTCAACTGCCACTTCCATGCCTGATAACTCACACCAGTCTCACTATTGACTTCGAAACTTGAAGGCATAGTCTCTGCAACGTTGCTTTTACCTTCAGGTGGTGAGCCGCGTGCAGTTGTGCGCCACTGGAAGGGCTCGCCCCCACCCCCGGCAGCGAAGCCGGTGGCCCGAGGAGTACACGTGACCAGCACTGAGGCACCTTCGTCAGGAGCCAGAAACGCCCAGCCCGATCACCTCGGGCACGTCATCTTCATCACGGCCGCGGCCGCGATGGGCGGCTTCCTGTTCGGCTACGACAGCTCCGTGATCAACGGTGCGACCGTCGCCATCCAGCACAAGTTCGACGTCAGCGCCGACACCCTGGGCTGGATCATCGCGTCCGCGCTGCTCGGCTGCGCCGTCGGTGCCGCCATCGCCGGACGCATCGCCGACCGCATCGGCCGTATCCGCTGCATGCAGATCGCCGCCTTCCTGTTCGCGATCAGCGCCATCGGCTCCTCGCTGCCCTTCGCGGCCTGGGACCTGACCATGTGGCGCGTCATCGGCGGCCTCGGCATCGGCATGGCGTCGGTGATCGGCCCGGCCTACATCGCCGAGGTGGCCCCGCCCGCGTACCGCGGCCGACTGGCCTCGTTCCAGCAGGCCGCGATCGTCATCGGCATCGCCGTCTCCCAGCTCGTCAACTGGGGCATCCTGAACATGGCCGACGGCGACCAGCGCGGCAAGCTGGCCGGCCTGGAGGCCTGGCAGTGGATGCTCGGCGTCATGGTCATCCCGGCCCTGCTCTACGGTCTGCTCTCCTTCGCGATCCCCGAGTCGCCGCGCTTCCTGATCTCCGCGGGCCGGCGCGACCAGGCCAAGAAGGTGCTCGCCGAGGTGGAGGGCACCGGTATCGACACCGACGCCCGCGTCGCCGAGATCGAGCACGGCATCCGCAGCGAGCACAAGTCGTCCTTCAAGGACCTGCTCGGCGGCAAGTTCGGCTTCCTGCCGATCGTCTGGATCGGCATCTTCCTGTCGATCTTCCAGCAGCTCGTCGGCATCAACGTGATCTTCTACTACTCGAACCAGCTGTGGCAGTCCATCGGCAAGGACCCCTCCAGCTCGTTCCTGTACTCCTTCGAGACGTCGATCGTGAACATCATCGGTACGGTGATCGCGATGATCTTCGTCGACCGCATCGGCCGCAAGCCGCTCGCGATCATCGGCTCCACCGGTATGGCCGCCGCCCTGTTCACCGCGGCCTGGGCCTTCTCCTACCGCACCGGCACCGGCGACAACGTCTCGCTGCCGAACGCGCAGGGCCTGACCGCGATCATCGCCGCCAACGCCTTCGTCCTCTTCTTCGCCCTGTCCTGGGGCGTCGTGGTCTGGGTGCTGCTCGGCGAGATCTTCCCCAACCGGATCCGCGCCGCGGCGCTCGGTGTGGCGGCCTCGGCCCAGTGGCTGGCCAACTTCGCCATCACCAAGACCTTCCCGTCCATGTCGGAGTGGAGCCTGAGCGGCTCGTACATCATCTACGGCGCCTTCGCCGCGATCTCCATCCCGTTCGTCATGAAGTTCGTGAAGGAGACCAAGGGCAAGTCCCTGGAGGAGATGGGCTGACCGGCCCGCTCCCCGTCCGTGCCTGTCCTCGCGACAGGCCGCAGACCCGGGGAGGTGGGTCAAGTCCCCGCTGCCACCTCCCCGTTTCACGTCACTGCCCCGGTTCACCGGCCCGCGCGATCAGGCCTTGAGCCGGGGCAGCACGTTTTCGCAGAACAGATGCAGGCTGCGCCACCCCTCGTCGAGGGGCATGCCGCCCGACAGCGGGTGCAGTACGTAATGGTCGAGCCCCTGTGCGAGACACTCCTCCGGCGTCACGATCCGGTAGACGCCCTCGGCGCGCAGCTCCTCGACCGTCGTCGCCCCCGATTTCACGGCCGAGCGGATGTCGGTGGACTGCCACGACGCGTAGGTCCGCGCCTCGTGCAGGAAGTGCGCGCCGTGCTCGGCCCAGGTGCGGTCCGGGTCCTCCGACAGGTGCAGCAGCGAGGTGTTCTCGGCGGGCATCATGGTCCAGCCTTCGGTGCCGTATTCGGCGAGCCGCTCCTTGTAGTACGTGTCGAGGTCCGGCAGGTGCGCGCTAGGGAAGAACGGCAGGCCGAACCGGGCCGCGCGGCGCGCCGCCGCCCGCGAGGAGCCGCCGACGAGCAGGAGCGGATGCGGCTGGGTGTACGGGCGCGGGGTGACGCGGACCTGCCGCCCCCGGAAGGTGAACTCCTCGCCGCTCCACGCCTTCAGCAGGGTGTCGAGCAGCTCGTCCTGGAGTGCCCCGCGCCGCGTCCACTCCACGTCGAACTGCGCGTACTCCTGCGGCCGGTACCCGATCCCCGCCACCGTCACGAGCCGCCCGCCGCTCAGCAGGTCCAGTACGGCGATGTCCTCGGCGAGCCGCAGCGGGTCGTGCAGCGGGCCGATGATCGCGGAGACGGTGACCGCGATGCGGCGGGTGGCGCCGAGGACCGCGCCCGCGAAGGTGAACGGCGACGGCAGCCAGTTGTCGGCGGCGCCGTGGTGCTCCTCGGTCTGCACCGTGTCGACGCCCCGGCCGTCGGCGTACGCGGCCATCTCGACCGCCGCCTTGTAGCGGGCGCCCAGCGACTCGGGGGTGGCGCCGGGCTCGACGAGGTTGAACCGTACGACGGAGACGGGCATGGACAAGTCCCCCTTCACGCGAGTGCGGGCGAAGGGGGACGGTAGCTGACGGGGCGTCAGACGGCCAGGGGTGCGGGCTCCGCGCTGTCCGCCGGGGCCGTGGTCGTGTCCACGGGCTTCGGCAGCGCCAGGTACAGCAGGCCCGAGACGACGATCGTGACGATCCAGCCGAGCCCGTACTCGCCGATGAAGTTGTTCGTGGCGAGCGGCCCGGTGAACCAGTCCGACGTGGTGAAGAGCAGCCCGGCGACGAGGCCGACGGCCCAGGCGGCGACGGCCGCGGGGGAGAAGCCGCCCTTGTACCAGTAGGCGCTGGTGCGCGTGGTGTCGACGAGTGCGGCCGGGTCGTAGTGCTTGCGCTGGAACATGTCCGCGCCGAAGACGCCGACCCACGCGGAGAACGCGACCGCGAGCAGCGACAGGAACGCGATGAACGAGCCCATGAAGCTGGTGGCGACGAGCATCAGGATGCCGCCGAAGATCAGCGAGATCAGCGCGTTGACCGAGACGGCCCAGTGGCGCGGGACCTTGAAGCCGAGGGTCTGCGCGGTGAAACCGGCCGAGTACATCGACATGGCGTTGATGAGCAGCATGCCGACGAGCGCGATCAGCAGGTACGGCACCGCGATCCACATCGGCAGGATCTCGCCGAGGAAGGAGACCGGGTCGGCGGCCGAGGCGAGGTCGGGCGTGGAGACCGCCATGACCGCGCCCATCAGGACCATCGGCAGGACGACGATGCCGGCGCCCCCGATCGAGTGACCGACGATGGCCTTGGAGGAGGCGCTGCGCGGCAGGTAGCGGGTGAAGTCGGGGGAGGCCGGGATCCAGCTGACGCCGCCGGCGGCGATCAGGCCGATGCCCGCCACCATCAGGGACGTCTTGCCCGCGGGCTGGTCGAACACCTGGGACCAGTCGGTGTCGACGATCAGGTAGACCAGGACCAGCGCCGTGAACAGGCCGAAGAGGTAGGTCGCGTACTTGTTGCACTTCTGCACGGCGTTGATGCCGAGGCCCGAGATCGCGAACGTGGCGACGACGAAGCAGAGCAGCGTGACGATGACCAGGAAGTCGTTCTGCTTGATGTCGAACAGGATGTCCAGGACGGTCAGCACGGCGTACGCGCCCGTCACCGCGTTGATCGTCTCCCAGCCCCAGCGGGCGACCCAGATGAGTGAACCGGGGAGCAGGTTGCCGCGCTGGCCGAAGACCGCGCGCGACAGCGCCATACCGGGCGCGCCGCCCCGCTTGCCCGAGATGCCGATCAGGCCCACAAGCCCGTACGACACGATCGGCGCCGCGATCGCGACGACGATGGCCTGCCAGAAGTTGAGCTTGTACGCCACGACGAGGCTCGCGCCCATCGTGAGCAACAGCACGCTGATGTTGGCCGCGACCCACGTCGGGAAGAGCTCGCGGGTCTTGGCGGTGCGCTCGGCATCGGGGACGGGCTCGATGCCGCGCGTCTCCAGGGCGCCTTCGGATTCGGCGGTCTTGCTCATGCGGTGGGGTTCCGTGCCTCTGTGGGGTGGGGCGGAGGGAGAGTGCGCGAGGGGCGCGCGGAGGGCGAGTCCGCAACGGCTCGCGAAGTGAAGCTCGCGAGGGACTCTACGCGCGTTGATGCGACCTCTTCCATCGTAGTTTAGTCCGAGTAATACCTTGCGGAGTCCTTTGTCCCTTGGAGGATGCGACGAGAACGGCTCCGCAAGGGCCCCATGGCTGATACTGGACGGGTTATGGACATCGTCATCCTTGCTGTAGTCATCGCCGTGGTCGTGATCGGCGCGCTCGGCGGGCTCGTGGTCGGCAGCCGCAAGAAGAAGCAGCTGCCTCCGCCGCCGCCCTCGGCGCCCGACATCACCACCGCCCCGCCCACCGAGCCGCACGTCGGCGACGAGGCCGAGACGCCGCGCGACGAAGCGCGGCGCACGATCGAGGAGGTCGACCTCCCGGTCGCCGAACCGGTCACCGAGGAGGTCGTCGAGGCTCCGGCCGCTCCGGCGGTCGAGGTACCGGAGCCCACCGCGGGCCGCCTGGTCCGCCTTCGCACCCGGCTCTCCCGCTCGCAGAACGCGCTCGGCAAGGGACTGCTCACCCTGCTGTCCCGCGAGCACCTCGACGAGGACACCTGGGAGGAGATCGAGGACACGCTGCTCACCGCCGATGTCGGCGTGCAGCCCACGCAGGAGCTGGTCGACCGGCTGCGCGAGCGCGTGAAGGTGCTCGGCACCCGCACCCCCGAGGAGCTGCGGGCGCTGCTGCGCGAGGAGCTCCTCACGCTGCTCGTCCCCGAGTTCGACCGCACGGTCAAGACCGACTCGAACCTGGACACTCCGGGCATCGTCATGGTCGTCGGCGTCAACGGCACGGGCAAGACGACCACCACCGGCAAGCTCGCGCGCGTGCTCGTCGCCGACGGCAAGAACGTGATGCTCGGCGCGGCCGACACGTTCCGCGCCGCCGCCGCCGACCAGCTGCAGACGTGGGGCGAGCGGGTCGGCGCGAAGACGGTGCGCGGGCCCGAGGGCGGCGACCCGGCGTCCATCGCGTTCGACGCCGTCAAGGAGGGCATCGCCGCGGGCGCCGACGTCGTGCTCATCGACACCGCGGGCCGTCTGCACACCAAGACCGGCCTGATGGACGAGCTCGGCAAGGTCAAGCGCGTCGTCGAGAAGCACGCCCCGCTCGACGAGGTGCTGCTCGTGCTCGACGCCACGACCGGGCAGAACGGGCTCGTGCAGGCGCGCGTCTTCGCCGAGGTCGTCGACATCACCGGCATCGTGCTGACCAAGCTGGACGGTACGGCCAAGGGCGGCATCGTCGTCGCGGTCCAGCGGGAGCTGGGCGTGCCGGTCAAGCTGATCGGTCTGGGCGAGGGCCCCGACGACCTGGCGCCGTTCGAGCCCGAGGCGTTCGTGGACGCGCTGATCGGGGAGTAGCCCGGACGGAGCCCAAAGGGGGCCGGGAAGGTGCGAGCACCTTCCCGGCCCCCTTTCTCACGCCCAAGCGGCGGTGTCGGTTACGCGCAGCGCGAGCGGTGCGCCACGTACGCCAGCGTCCCGAGGAGCAGCCGCGCCTGCGGCGGCTGGGTCGCCGTGTCCAGGGACGGGGCGCGCAGCCAGGTCGCCGGGCCGAGCCCCGCGCGGTCGGAGGGCGGGGCGGTGATGAACGCGCCGGGGCCGAGCGCGTGCAGGTCGAGCGCCGCGTCGTCCCAGCCCGTGCGGTAGAGCAGTGACGGGAGCTGGGCGGCCGCGCCGGGCGCCACGAAGAAGTGCGCGCGGCCCTCCGGGGTGGCGATCACCGGGCCGAGCGGAAGGCCCATCCGCTCCAGACGGATCAGGGCGCGGCGGCCCGCCGGCTCGGGTACGTCGATGATGTCGAACGCGCGGCCGATCGGGAGCAGCACCGAGGCGCCGGGGAACCGGCTCCAGGCATCGGTCACCTGGTCGAGGGTGGCGCCGGCCGGGACCACCGCCGTGGGGTCGAGCGGATGCGCGCCGGGCGCCGGGCAGTCCGCCTTGCCGCAGGAGCAGTGGGGCCCTGCCGCCCGCGCCCCCGGCACCACGTCCCAGCCCCAGAGCCCGGTGAACTCCGCCACCGCGGTGCAGGCCGATGCGCGGCCGGACGTACGGCCGCGACGACGTGACCCGGAGCGCATCTCGCGAATGCCGCCGATCGTGAAGCCCATGCCCCCTCCAACGGGTACTGCGCGCCGGTGGTTACGTGACGGAATCGGATCGTTACCCAGTGTGCGCGAGCCGCCTGGTCGGGGCGGCGGTGAGTCGCATCCGGGGTGGTGCGCCCGGCGTCGTGCGCCCTCGCGCACTCCGTTTCGCCGACTTCCGGCTGTCCTATGTCAAGTGAATCGCGTGTGGCGCGCCTTGAGTTCATTCGAAGGGGTGGCGAATGGTGGCGTTTCCACGTTCACCCTCGCCGGAGGGGTGATCGTAGGATTACTTTCAGTACACGGATCCTCGGGGTACATGCACCCGTGGGTATGCCGCAGGCAAGTCGCTTTCCTGTTCGACGAGTGACAACTGACGGACAGGAGCCCCGAGTTGGCGGCATTCTGATAGGGCTTGCGGGTAGGGCTTCGCAGAGGAAGCGGCCGACAGGACGTGGCGTTGAGTTGAGTGCTTTAGACGGTTCAAGGGATGGGGGCGTTCCAGTGGGCGGCAGCGGCGGAAGCGTGACGAACGCTGAGAAGCGCCCGAACGAACTGCTCGGCTCGTGGTTCGTGCGCAGCGGCTGGTCGAAGGGCGAGCTGGCGCGCCAAGTGAACCGGCGAGCCCGGCAGTTGGGCGCCAACCACATCTCCACCGACACCTCGCGTGTGCGGCGTTGGCTCGACGGGGAGAACCCGCGCGAGCCGATCCCACGCATCCTCAGCGAGTTGTTCTCGGAGCGGTTCGGCTGCGTGGTCGCCGTCGAGGACCTCGGACTGCGCGCCGCGCACCAGGCGCCCTCGGTCTCCGGCGTCGACCTGCCGTGGACCGGGCCGCAGACGGTCGCGCTCATCGGCGAGTTCTCGCGCAGCGACCTGATGCTGGCGCGCCGGGGCTTCCTCGGCAGCTCCCTCGCGCTCGCCGCGGGCCCCTCGCTCATCGAGCCGATGCAGCGCTGGCTCGTGCCGGGCCCCAGCGGCGCCTCGTCCGCTCCCGACCCCGACACGGCCGCGCAGCGCCGGGGGAACCGTCTCTCCAGGCCCGAACTGGACCTGCTGGAGTCCACCACCGTCATGTTCCGCCAGTGGGACGCCCAGTGCGGCGGCGGCCTGCGCCGCAAGGCGGTCGTCGGACAGCTGCACGAGGTGACCGACCTCCTCCAGGAACCGCAGCCCGAGGCCACCACCAAACGCCTGTTCAAGGTCGCGGCCGAACTCGCCGAGCTGGCCGGATGGATGAGTTACGACGTCGGCCTGCAGCCCACCGCGCAGAAGTACTTCGTGCTCGCCCTGCACGCCGCCAAGGAAGCGGGCGACAAGCCGCTCGGCTCGTACGTCCTGTCCAGCATGAGCCGCCAGATGATCCACCTGGGCCGCCCCGAGGACGCCCTGGAACTCGTCCACCTCGCCCAGTACGGCAGTCGGGACTGCGCCAGTCCGCGCACCCAGGCCATGCTGTATGCGATGGAGGCCCGCGCGTACGCGAACATGGGCCAGCCCGGCAAGTGCAAGCGGGCCGTGCGGATGGCCGAGGACACCTTCGCCGACGCCGACGAGTGGGACGACCCGGACCCCGACTGGATCCGCTTCTTCTCCGAGGCCGAACTCCACGGCGAGAACAGCCACTCCTTCCGCGACCTCGCCTATGTGGCCGGGCGCAGCCCCACCTACGCGTCGATGGCCGAGCCGGTGATGCAGCAGGCCGTCGACCTGTTCGGCAAGGACTTCGAGCACCAGCGTTCGTACGCGCTGAACCTGATCGGCATGGCCACGGTGCACCTGCTCCAGAAGGAGCCCGAGCAGGCCACGGTCATGGCGGAGCAGGCCCTCGGGATCGCCAAGAAGGTCCGCTCCGAGCGCGTCAACACCCGTATCCGCAAGACCGTGGACACCGCGGTCCGCGATTTCGGGGACGTCGCCGAAGTCATCCAGCTGACCGAACAACTGGCCGTCCAACTGCCCGAGACCGCCGAAGCCGCGGTCTGACACCCCACAAACGCCGGCCGCGGCCGACCGTCCCCGTTACAGCCCGACTCGGCTCCCCCATGCCAGGTCACCGGAGACGGAAAGCCGCGGCCGGTCCGCTGTGCCGCCACTTCATGCAGGCGTAACACCCACGACCTCTTCGTCACTGCGCCGAAACATCGAGGGGCCCCCGCCGAAACCGCGCTGGGCCAGAGTCTGGCGCATAACCGGCCCACCCTTCATGGCCGCCGCCAGGCTTCGCCGCACGGGGCCGTACCGACGACGAGGAGACGCCGATGGCACCTGCCGCCATCACGCTCGCCGCAGAAGCGCCGAAACTCTCTGCCGCGAACACAGGCTTCATGCTGATCTGTTCCGCCCTGGTGATGCTCATGACGCCGGGTCTCGCCTTCTTCTACGGAGGCATGGTCCGCGTCAAGAGCACCTTGAACATGCTGATGATGAGCTTCATCAGCCTCGGGATCGTCACGATCCTGTGGGTGCTGTACGGCTTCTCGATCGCGTTCGGCACCGACAAGGGGTCGCTGCTCGGCTGGGACAGCGACTTCGTCGGCCTCAGCGGGATCGGCCTGACCCAGCTCTGGGACGGCTACACGGTCCCCGTCTACGTCTTCGCCGTCTTCCAGCTGATGTTCGCCATCATCACGCCCGCCCTGATCAGCGGCGCCCTCGCCGACCGCGTCAAGTTCACGGCCTGGGCCCTGTTCATCACGCTGTGGGCCACGATCGTGTACTTCCCCGTCGCCCACTGGGTGTGGGGCACCGGCGGCTGGGCCTTCGACCTCGGCGTCATCGACTTCGCGGGCGGCACGGCCGTGCACATCAACGCCGGCGCCGCGGCCCTCGGCGTCATCCTCGTCATCGGCAAGCGCGTCGGCTTCAAGAAGGACCCGATGCGGCCCCACTCGCTGCCCTGGACGATGCTCGGCGCCGGTCTCCTCTGGTTCGGCTGGTTCGGGTTCAACGCCGGATCGTGGCTCGGCAACGACGACGGCGTCGGCGCGCTGATGTTCGTCAACACGCAGGTCGCCACCGCCGCCGCCATGCTCGCCTGGCTCATCTACGAGAAGCTCCGCCACGGCGCCTTCACCTCCCTCGGTGCCGCCTCCGGCGCCGTCGCCGGACTCGTCGCCATCACCCCCTCCGGTGGTGCGATCTCGCCGCTCGGCGCGATCGCCGTCGGCGCCATCGCCGGTGTGCTGTGCGCCATGGCCGTCGGCCTCAAGTACAAGTTCGGCTACGACGACTCCCTCGACGTCGTCGGCGTCCACCTGGTCGGCGGTATCGCCGGCTCCCTGCTCATCGGCTTCTTCGCCACGGGCGGCGGCCAGTCCGACGCCCAGGGCCTCTTCTACGGCGGCGGCCTCACCCAGTTCTGGAAGCAGTGCGCCGGTGTCGGCGGCGTCCTCGCCTACTCGCTCGTCGTCTCCGCCCTCCTCGCCCTCCTCATCGACAAGACCCTCGGCATGCGGGTCGCCGAGGACGACGAGGTCGCCGGGATCGACCAGGTCGAGCACGCCGAGACCGCCTACGACTTCACCGGCGCGGGCGGCGGCTCCCTGGCCCGCACCGCCGTGCCCGCCACGCCCGCCGCGCAGACAGCCCAGAACACGAAGAAGGTGGACGCATGAAGCTCATCACCGCGGTCGTCAAGCCGCACCGGCTCGACGAGATCAAGGAGGCCCTCCAGGCCTTCGGCGTCCAGGGCCTGACCGTCACGGAGGCCAGCGGCTACGGCCGCCAGCGCGGCCACACCGAGGTCTACCGCGGCGCCGAGTACACCGTCGACCTCGTACCCAAGATCCGTATCGAGGTCCTGGTCGAGGACGACGACGCGGAGCAGCTCCTCGAAGTCGTCGTGAAGGCCGCGCGCACCGGCAAGATCGGCGACGGCAAGGTCTGGGCGGTCCCCGTCGAGACGGCGATCCGCGTCCGGACCGGCGAGCGCGGGCCGGACGCGCTGTAATCGGCGCGACCAGCGATTCGACCAGCGATCCGACGCTGAGCAGGACGGGAGCCGCCGCGTGGCGAGTGGGAACGATGTACGGACCGAAGCAGCGGACGACCGGCCCAGCGGCTACGCGGCGGCCCGGCTGCGCCTCCTCCAGGACGGGGCGCGGTCCGGGCCGCCGCGCCGTACCGCCCTCGCCGAGCTGACCGACGACTGGCTGACCGGACTCTTCGGCGCCGGGACGCCGGGCGGCGGCGTCTCGCTCATCGCCGTCGGCGGCTACGGGCGCGGCGAGCTCTCCCCGCGCAGCGACCTCGACCTGCTGCTCCTGCACGACGGCTCGGCCGACCCGGGCGCGGTCGCCGCGCTCGCCGACCGCATCTGGTACCCGGTGTGGGACCTCGGCCTCGCCCTCGACCACTCCGTGCGCACACCCGTCGAGGCGCGCAAGACCGCGGGCGACGACCTCAAGGTGCAACTCGGCCTCCTCGACGCCCGCCACCTCGCCGGCGATCTCGGCCTCACCGCCGGACTGCGCACCGCCGTCCTCGCCGACTGGCGCAACCAGGCACCCAAGCGCCTTCCCGAACTGCGCGAACTGTGCGAGGAGCGCGCCGCACGCCAGGGCGAGCTGCAGTACCTTCTCGAACCCGATCTGAAGGAGGCGCGCGGCGGCCTGCGCGACGCCACCGCGCTGCGGGCCGTCGCCGCGTCCTGGCTGGCCGACGCGCCGCGCGAGGGCCTCGCCGACGCGCGCCGCCGCCTGCTCGACGTGCGCGACGCCCTGCACCTGTCCACCGGCCGGGCCACCGACCGCCTCGCCCTCCAGGAACAGGACCAGGTCGCCGCCGAACTCGGACTGCTCGACGCCGACGTGCTCCTCCGACAGGTGTACGAGGCCGCGCGCACCGTGTCCTACGCCAGCGACGTGACCTGGCGCGAGGTCGGCCGGGTCCTCAAGTCCCGCTCCGTGCGGCCCCGGCTGCGGGCCATGCTGGGCGGCGGCAAGTCCGCGCCCCCGGAGCGCTCGCCGCTCGCCGAGGGCGTCGTCGAGATGGACGGCGAGGCCGTGCTCGCGCGCGCCGCCCGGCCCGAACGCGACCCCGTGCTCCCGCTCCGCGCCGCCGCCGCGGCGGCCCAGGCCGGGCTCCCGCTGTCGCTGCACGCGGTCCGGCGGATGGCCGCCGCGACCCGGCCGCTCCCCAGCCCGTGGCCCGCCGAGGCCCGCGAACAGCTCGTCACACTCCTCGGCGCGGGCCGCACGACCGTCGACGTGTGGGAGGCGCTGGAGGCCGAGGGGCTGATCACACGGCTGCTGCCCGACTGGGAGCGGGTCCGCTGCCGGCCGCAGCGCAACGCCGTGCACACCTGGACCGTCGACCGGCACCTCGTCGAGACCGCCGTCCGCGCCTCCGAGCTGACCCGCCGCGTGGGCCGGCCCGACCTGCTGCTCGTCGCCGCGCTGCTGCACGACATCGGCAAGGGCTGGCCCGGCGACCACTCCGTCGCGGGCGAGGTCATCGCGCGGGACGTGGCGGCGCGGATCGGCTTCGACCGGGCCGATGTCGCCGTCCTCGCCACCCTCGTCCGCCACCACCTGCTGCTCATCGAGACCGCCACCCGGCGCGACCTTGAGGACCCGGCGACCGTACGGGCCGTCGCCGACGCGGTCGGCTCGCAGGGCACGCTGGAGCTGCTGCACGCGCTCACGGAGGCCGACGCGCTGGCCACCGGCCCCGCCGCGTGGTCGTCGTGGCGCGGCTCCCTCGTGACCGACCTGGTCAAACGGGTCTCCGCGGTGTTGGCCGGGGCCGCTCCCGAGGACCCGGACGCCTCCGACAGCGCCGAGCCCACGGCCGAGCAGGAGCGGCTCGCCGTGGAGGCGTTCCGCACGAAGGGCCCGGTCCTTTCGCTGCGTACGCAGCCGGAGGCGGCGCCCGAGGCCGCGCCTAAGGCGGAGGCGGCCCAGTCGGTGGAGCCGGAACCGCTGGGCGTGGAGCTGCTGATCGCCGTGCCGGACCAGCCGGGTGTGCTCCCCGCCGTGTCGGGCGTCCTGGCGATGCACCGGCTCACGGTGCGCACGGCGGAGCTGCGCTCGCTGTCGCTGCCGGGCGAATGGGGCCAAGGGGCGCCGCCCTCGGTCCTGCTCCTCAACTGGCGGGTCGCCGCCGAGTACGGTTCCCTCCCGCAGGCCGCCCGGCTCCGCGCCGATCTCGTCCGCGCTCTCGACGGCTCGCTCGACATCGCGGCGCGGCTCGCCGAACGGGACGCGGCCTATCCGCGACGCCGCGGCACGGTGGCGCCACCGCCCCGGGTCACCGTCGCGTCGGCGGACTCCCGCCTTGCGACGGTCATCGAGGTACGGGCCCAGGACGCCCCGGGCCTGCTGCACCGCATCGGGCGCGCGTTCGAAACGTCCGGCGTACGGGTGCGCTCCGCGCATGTCTCGACCCTGGGCGCGAACGCGGTCGACGCCTTTTACGTCACCGGGCTGCAAGGCGCGCCCCTGCCTTCGGAGGAGGCGGTATCGGTGGCACGCACGGTCGAGAAGGCGCTGCAGACGGGAGCGGGGTCCGGCGGCTGAGCTGCGGTGTTGCGGTTCGGGGGGCGGGCTTTGGCTTTGTCGGTAATGCGCCGCTGCCGCCAGGTTGCGGGGCGGGGCTTGGCCTTGTCGGCGGCGTGCGCCTTTGAGTAGGCCCTCCGGCCGGGCGGGGCGGTCGGCCGAGGTGCCAAGTCCGTCCGCGCGTCCTTGGCGAGGGACCACGGCCGGGCATGGCGTCTGGCAGCCGCAGCCGCAGCCGCAGCCGCGACCGCAACCGGCAGCGGCACCGGCACCGGCAGTGGCGTCGGCACCGGCAGCGGCAGTGGCGTCGGCACCGGCAGCGGCAGCGGCAGCGGCAGTGGCGTCGGCACCGGCACCGGCACCGGCACCGGCCAAGGCCGTGCGGCCCGCCGCCGGTGCCACCCCGCCCGAGGGCAGACCCCGCCCCGGCGAGCGCCGCTCGCAGACGCGCCGCAGGGCGCGGAGCGTACCCGTACCACCTGTCCGCTTGCGGTGTCCCCGACGGGGCGCTGACCCAATCCGTCGCGGCAGATACCCTGGAAGGCCACCTGTCCGTAGAGCCACCCGACCCGAGGATTCGCGACCGCCGTGTTCGACACTCTTTCCGATCGCCTCGCAGCGACATTCAAGAATCTCCGCGGCAAGGGTCGCCTCAGCGAGGCGGACATCGACGCCACGGCGCGCGAGATCCGGATCGCCCTCCTTGAGGCCGATGTGGCGCTGCCCGTCGTCCGCGCCTTCATCAAGCAGGTCAAGGAGCGGGCGGCCGGTGCCGAGGTCTCCCAGGCGCTGAACCCCGCCCAGCAGGTCATCAAGATCGTCAACGAGGAGCTCATCGGCATCCTCGGCGGCGAGACCCGCCGGCTGCGCTTCGCCAAGACCGGCCCGACCGTGATCATGCTCGCGGGTCTGCAGGGTGCCGGTAAGACGACGCTCGCGGGCAAGCTCGGCCACTGGCTCAAGACCCAGGGCCACTCGCCGCTGCTCGTCGCCTGCGACCTCCAGCGCCCGAACGCCGTGAACCAGCTCAGCGTCGTCGCCGAGCGCGCCGGCGTCGGCATCTACGCCCCGGAGCCGGGCAACGGCGTGGGCGACCCCGTCAAGGTCGCCAAGGACTCCATCGAGTACGCGAAGTCCAAGGTCTACGACGTCGTCATCGTCGACACCGCGGGCCGCCTCGGTATCGACCAGGAGCTGATGCAGCAGGCCGCGGACATCCGCGACGCGGTCTCGCCGGACGAGGTCCTGTTCGTCGTCGACGCGATGATCGGTCAGGACGCGGTCAACACCGCCGAGGCCTTCCGCGACGGCGTGGGCTTCGATGGTGTCGTCCTCTCGAAGCTCGACGGCGACGCGCGCGGTGGTGCGGCCCTCTCGATCGCGCACGTCACCGGCCGCCAGATCATGTTCGCCTCCAACGGCGAGAAGCTGGACGACTTCGACGCGTTCCACCCGGACCGCATGGCGTCCCGCATCCTCGGCATGGGCGACATGCTCACGCTGATCGAGAAGGCCGAGCAGACCTTCTCGCAGCAAGAGGCCGAGAAGATGGCCTCGAAGCTGGCCTCCAAGAAGGGCCAGGACTTCACGCTCGACGACTTCCTGGCGCAGATGGAGCAGGTCAGGAAGATGGGCTCCATCTCCAAGCTGCTCGGCATGCTGCCGGGCATGGCGCAGATGAAGGAGCAGGTCAACAACCTCGACGAGCGCGACGTCGACCGTACCGCCGCCATCATCAAGTCGATGACCCCGGCCGAGCGCGCCGACGCCTCGATCATCAACGGCTCGCGCCGCGCCCGTATCGCCAAGGGTTCCGGTGTCGAGGTCAGCGCGGTCAAGAACCTCGTCGAGCGGTTCTTCGAGGCCCGCAAGATGATGTCCCGCATGGCCCAGGGCGGCGGCATGCCGGGGATGCCCGGTCTGCCCGGCATGGGCGGCGGCGGTGCCCGGCAGAAGAAGCAGGCGAAGAAGGCCAAGGGCAAGCAGCGCTCCGGCAACCCGATGAAGCGCAAGCAGCAGGAGCAGGAGGAGGCCGCCCGGCGTGCCGCCGCCGCCGAGGCGGGCGGCGCGCTCGGTCTGCCCGGCGCCGGTCAGGACGCCAAGGACTTCGAACTGCCCGACGAGTTCAAGAAGTTCATGGGCTGACACCATGATCCGGTGACCTTTCCGTACGCGGAGGGGAGAGGGGCGCTCGCTGCTGCGGGCGCCCCTCACCCCTGTACGGAGGTCCCTTGTACGGCCATCCGCTGAGCGGCGATCCGTACGGAGGTGATCAGGCGGCCCGCGTCGAGGCCACCCGTATCTCCGTGCCGTTGGCCAGCCCCGCCGGATCGAGGCCCAGCGCCGCCGCCGCGGTGGCGCCCACGTCGGCCAGACTCGTCGCGTCCGGCATCAGCTCGGCACCGTGCGCCTCGGGGTGGTGGATCAGCACCGGGACGTACTCGCGCGTGTGGAAGGCGTGCCCGATCGTCGGGTCGTTGCCGTGGTCCCCGGTGACGATCAGTCGGTCGCCGGGCTCGGAGAGCAGGGAGAGCAGCGCGGCGAGGCCCGCGTCGACCTGCTCCAGAATGCGCCCGTAGCGCTCGGTGTCCTGCTGGTGGCCCGCGAGGTCGGACTCCTGCACGTTCGCCACGACCAGCGCGTCCCCCTCGGCCCGTACCGCTTCGAGCGTGTGCGCGAGGACCTCGGCCGTGTCCACGGCGGGCCGCCGCACGGCCGCCTCGCAGGCCAGGATGTCCGCCGCCTTGCCGACGAGCGTCACCGGCACACCTGCCCGCGCCGCCAGGTCCGGGAGCTGACGCGTGTGGTCGAGGCCGGCGCCGAGGTGCTGCACCTGGAGCCCGCCGTTGCGGTAGAAGCCGGACGCCGGGGTGTCCAGGCCGACCGTGCCGCCGTCGCCCGCGCGCACGTACGCGTCCAGCGACTCCTCCGCATGGCCGCCGACCGCGATGACGCGGGCGACCGGGGCGACCGACCGCACTGTACGGGCGATGGCGAGGATCCCGGCGAAGTCGACGTCGTCGAGGCGGCCCGACGCGTTCCAGTTGATGCCCGGGTCCGCCTCCAGGTTGTCGTGCACGAGAACCGTGCCGTCCACGATCAACAGCGGCTCGCCGTCGAGCGGCTCGACCTTGTGGCCCGCGCCCGTGAGCGCCCGGGTGACGTCTTCGAGGTGCTCGGCGAGCCGCGCCACCGTCACCCGGCTGAAGTCCGCGCCCATCATCGTCTGGTGTCCGGCGAACGTGTCCGCCCCCGGGTAGCCGAGCGCGGCCCTCCCTACGGCCACCGGCAGATGTGTGCGCCGGGCCAGGTCGGGGTGCCGGTGGACCAGGCCGAGGCCGAGCGCGCCGAGCACGGGCAGCCGCAGCGGCCTGCCGAACGCCTCCCGGCACCGGTCGAGGACGTGCCCGCAGGTGTCCGCGGCCAGGTCGCCGGGGCGCAGCGTCCCCGCGTCCGCCATCGCGCCGACGCCGAACCCGTCCACCACCACGATCACGGTCTTGCTCATGAGACGGCCTTCCCTTGCGCGTCGTACAGTCCGGCCAGACGCGGCTCGCCGGACGAAAGTCCGGCCACGACCGCGACCGTCGAGCGCGTCACGAAGATCTGCGTGCGGAACGCGAGCAGCGCGGTGTCGCCCGCCCGCACGTCCGCACCGGTCTCCGGAGCGTCGAGCAGCCGGTAGTAGTCGATGTTCTGCGGCGGCGCGTCCTGCACCGCAAGTCGCAGGCCCGTGCGGGGGAGCAGCGCCGACCTGATGTGGGAACGCGCGTAGAAGCCGCCGCCGAAGACCGCGGGCCGGCCGTCGGCGAGGGTGTGCGCGACCTCGGTGACGTACACGTACGCGGGCGTCTCCGGCTGGCCGGGGTCGCGCGCGTGCAGCGGGGTGGTGCCGGTGAGGGAGTGGCCGGGTTCGCCGTGCGTGGCGCCGAGTTCGGCCAGCAGCGGGAGCGTGGCCACGGAGGTGGCGCTGGGCGCGCTGAGCTTGAGCTCCTCATGTCCGCGCGCCGCCACTATCTGCCGCGCCTTGAGCGCGATCTCGAAGTTCGGCGTCGGCGCGGGCAGGCCTGTGACCGGATCGCACAGCACGCACGGGAACGCCGTGACGCCCGCGATCCGCACCCCGGGCAGCCGCTCCACCTCCACCGCGAACTCCTCGATGCCGGTGAGCGGGACCCCGCCCTCCTGCCCGGGGTAGACGGCGCCCTCCGCGCCTTCGAGACGGACCAGCACGTCCTGGACGAAGCCGAGGCGCAGCGCGGCCTCGGACACCGCCCGCGCGTTCGCCGCGTCGTACACGGTCACCGTCTCCGGGCGCCACGCCAGCATCTCGGGCAGCGCCCGGTGCGGGATCTGGACCAGATGCCCGAGGTTGCCGGCCCGCGCGCCGGCCGCGTGCAGAGTGCGGGCCTCTGGCGGGTCGATGGCCGCGTACTTGGGGATGTGCCTGGCGATCGCCTTGATCAGCTCGGGGTTGCGGCCGAGCTGCTTCACGACGAACCAGAGGTCCAGGCCGAGCCGCTCGGCCTCAGCGGCGAGCAGTGCCGCGTTCCCCTCGATCGCGTCGAGGTCCATCACGTAGGTGTCCGGCGGGATCGCGCCGCGCCGGTGGAGATCGGTCGCCGCGTCGATCAGCGCGGGGTTGCGGGCGAGCAGGCTGTCGAGGAACACGGTCGGTCAGTCCTTGCTGAGTTCGAGGAGGGAGCGGCGCAGGACGGAGACGACCAGATCGGCACCTGCCCGCATCGGGTTGATCCGGACCGTCCAGTCGGCGAGCTCCGGGGCGTCGTCGAGGGAGGAGCTGGACATGCGGTAGAAGAGCGGCGCAATCTCGTACCGCGAGTTGGAGCCCACCGGATAGGGCGCCGCCCCGAACTTCTCCGCGACCGCGGGCAGCTCACGCGCGACGGGCCGGTCGAGGCGCACCAGCAGGCAGCGGTCCTGCGCGTTGGCGATCCGCACGTCGGTGACGCCCGGCACCTCGCCCGCCGCGAGACGCTCGGCGACCTCCGCGCCGACCCTCGACTGCAGCGCCCACATCACCGGTACGTGCGTGAGCGCGCGCAGCGCGTCGAGCGCCTGGTGACCCTGGACCTGGCCGCCGCCCGAGTAGTTGTCCGCGCGGACGTGCTCGACGAGGTCACGGGCGCCCACCACGGCGCCCACGCCTTCCGGGCCGTGCAGCTTGAAGAGGGAGAAACAGGACGCGTCGGCGCCCAGCTCGACGCCCGCCTCGGGGACCCGGAACACCGCGTAGTTGTCGTCGACGACGGTGCGCACCCCGGCCTCGCGGCAGGCGGCCAGGACCTCCCCCGGGTCGTAGGAGTCACCGAGCCGCTGGCGCGTGTGCTGCACGTACGCCCAGCGGAACCGGCCGGAGCCCAGAGCGGCGCGCAGCGCGTCGAGGTCGTTGAAGTCGACTTCGTGCGTCCGGACGCCGAGGCCCCGCAGGGTGACCTCGGTGGTGCGGTAGACGGGCGCGCGATGGATGAGCAGCGGATCGCCCGCGCTCACCGCCGCGCTCGCCGCCGCGTTCAGCGCCGCGCGGATGGCGCCGGTGCCAGCGCCCTGCACCAGGGCGGCGTCCTCGGCGCCGAAGTAGTCGGCGAGGACGGCCTCCACCTGGGCGGTCGTCCTGGGCCGTCCGAGGCCGGGCACCACCCCGGCGTCCGCGGAGAACAACTCGGCGCCCCGGAAGTGCGCGGCCGTGCATTCGAGGAGCCGGAACTGCCGTGCAGCGGCTTCCTCGACGGGGACGGTGGCGAGCGGATAGGTCGTGGGAAGGGACGGCACCGAGGGAGGGTTCGGTCGGGGCATGGTCAGATCTCCTCCGTGCTCGCGCCGGTCAGGAAGCGCAGCGGGTTGCGCCGGGTCATCAGGTCGATCAGGTCGTCGTCCACTCCGGCGGCCCGCAGCTTCGGCAGGAACGAGCGGAACAGATGCCCGTACCCCTGTCCGCCCTCCGACTCCAGGTACGCGTGGCGGGAGATGTCGCAGCTGAGCAGGGCCCGGTCGGCGTACCCGGCCTCGATGAGGCCGAGCACCAGACGCAGCCGGGTGTCGTCGCTCTGGTAGCTCTCCTTGCCGACGGTGTCGAAAGCGACGTACGCGCCGCTCGCCGCCAGCTCCTTGTGCACGCCCGGGTCGTCCAGGAGGTCCTGGTGGCCGACGGAGACGCGGTGTGCGGGCAGGCCCTCGGCGGTGAGCAGCTCCAGCTGGGCGAGACCGCCGCGCCCGAGCTGGGCATGTGTGGCGACGGAGAGACCAGTGGTGACAGCGGCTCTGGCGGCGGCGCGCAGCGAACGGGTCTCGGGTTCGCTCGGTACGTCACCGTGGCTGCCGACCTCGCCGAGGACACCGGGCCGGATGCCGCTCGGGCCGAAGCCGCCCTCGATCTCGCGCACGAGGCTCTCCGTGAGCTGCTCCACGCTCGCCGACGCCAACTCCGGAGTGTGGAACGGCTCGTAGTACCAGCCGGTCGCCGCGACGACCGCGACCCCTGTCCTTCGCGCGAGCGCGGCGAGCGCGCTCGGGTCGCGCCCCATGCCGCGGCAGGTCAGCTCTATGACGAGGGAGAGGGCGAACTCGTCGCGCAGCGCCACCAGTTCGGCGGCGACGGCCGGACCGTGCCGCTCGGCGTGGAGCACGGCGCCGCCGTCGCCCTCGCGGTCCAGGTTCAGGACGAGGTGCTCGTGGGCGAGAGCGGGGCCGCGGACAGCTTCGTGGGAAAGGGGTCCCGTGACGGTGTGGAGGGTGGCGGTGGGCATGGTGGGTGTTCCTTTCCGGCGAACTGACCCCGGCGGCCCGGGTGGTGCGATCGGCCCTGGTCGTCGGCCGCTCACCCCTTTCAACGGTCCGCGTTCCGCAAAAGTTACACGTAGAGTGACGAAATCTGGGGTGAGTTTTACGGAACGTAGCGCTCCGGGTGGTGGCGGCCCCGTTCTGAGGGAACCGCCCCCTCAACGACGGGACCGAACCGTTGGCGAACCCCTCACGACTTGACCGGAGTGAACAGGTCGAGCCAGTACAGGACGTTGAGCAGGATGCCGCCGACGATCACGGCCGCGGGCGCCGCCGCCATCCGGACGACGGGCCGGCCCATCGCCTCGTTGAGCAGGTAGAGGCCGCCCACGACGAGGATGCCGAGTCCGGCGCCCATCGCGTTCGCCGCCATCAGCGAGCCGAACAGGATCGCCAGTTGCAGCGTGTCGGTGATCGCGCTGCGCAGATGCTCCGACGAGTCGCGCACGCTCGGCAGCTTGCCGAGGAACTTGCCGATGTAGGAGAGGGCGAGAACCTCTGCGGCGAAGACGAGAGCACCGACGACGGCCGCGAGGAACGGGTTCGGCAGCAGGTAGCCGATGGGGTAGACGAGCGTGAAGCCCGCGATGCCGTACGCGCCGGAGGCCAGGGCCGTCGTCGCGATCAGCGGGATGAAGCCGAAGACCCGGTAGAAGTCGACCTGGGCCGCCTCCCCGTACTGCCCCTTGGCGATCAGGAAGCTGGTCGCCTCGCCGCCGCCGAATATGTGCATCTGGGCCAGGACGCAGACGCCCGCGCCGAGCACCATGAACAGCGGCAGGTACTTGCGAAGGCGCGCCGCGCTCGCGCTGAACAGGGACGCCATGGGGTCGTCACCGAGGGCGACCTCCTCCACGGCGTTCGCCCGGTCCGCCTTGCGCTGCCTGAGGTCCTTGGCGATCGCGAGGCCGATCAGCATCAGGACGCCGACGGCCATGGCGATGGCGCCCGCGAAGACGTTCGGCCACAGCTTCATCGTCATGACGACCAGGGCGAGTTCGAGGACGCCCGCGACACCGCCCCACTTGCGCCCGAACTGCTTGGTGATGGCGAGCACCGGGAACAGCGTGAACAGGAACAGGATCGGCGTCGACATCTGCTGCATCGCGGTCAGGAAGTCGACCGGCAGATCGTGCGCCACGTTGTTGGCGCCGTTCAGGCCGAAGACGACGACCGCGCCCCAGGCCGCGCCCAGGATCGGCGCGAGCCACTTCTTGGGGGAGAGGATGCCCAGGATGTCGGTGGGCAGGAACACCAGCCACGGGTTGAGGACGCCCGTGGACAGGGCCATGGGCGCGCCGAGGCCGAAGATGAACCCGGCCGACAGGCCGAAGGAGACCGCCGTGGTGGCGCTGCGGGTGGACCGCCCCTGGATGAAGTCGAGCATGAAGGGGCGCACGCCGTCGTTGAAGACGGCGAGTGCCATGTGCGAGATGAACGCGGTCAGCGCGCACAGGGCGATCACGGTGAGCTGCTGCGCGAGGCTGAAGTCGAGGTCTGCACCGGCGGCGATGACGGTGCCCGTGGCTGTGTTCATGGTGTGTCCTACGCGGCTACGAGCGAGCCGCGATCGCCCGCGCGAGCAGCGGGGCGATCCGGTCGATCTGGTCCATGGAGAAGCCGAACACCTTCTTGCCGTCCGCGAGGAGGGCGCCGACCTCCTCCTCGGTCGGTACGCCACGCCCGAAGGTGTGGCAGGCGGGCTGTCCCATCAGGCCGACGAGCACGCCGAGGGAGGCTCCGGCGCCGGTGTGGCAGGTGCCCAGGAAGTAGTCGGCCTGGCCGGCGCGCAGCTTCATCGCCGCGTCCATGTCGCTGGAGACGACGACCTCGACGCCGTCGAGACCCAGCCCCTTGACCGTGTCGGCCACTTCGACCTTGCCGACGCCGCCGGTGAGGATCTTCGTCATGTCTGGTTCCTTCTTTCTGGGGCCCGGACGGCCCGGGGTCGGGCTCAGCGGGCGGGCTGCTGCGCCAGGACGGCGAGGTGCATGGCCAGGAAGTTGATCTCGGACTCGGGCAGGGTCCGGCCGAACGCGGCACGCGCGCGTGCCGCGAGGAGCCGGGCGCGCGTCACGGCGTCGGGATGGTCGGCGAGTTCGGCGGCGACCTGGTCGTCCGTGAGGAACTGCTCGATCGGGGCGCCGTCCACGAGCCGGGTGAGCGCCATCATCAGATGGCTGGTCAGCATCCCGGCGCTCTCCTCGGTGACGGTGTTCCCCTCGTTCTCGAGGGCCGCGAGCTCGGTGGTCACGAACGCGGCGACCTCGGGCCCGACCTGGCCGCCCTCCTGGAACAGCCGGATGCGGAGCGCTAGTTGGTCATCCATGGGACCTCCCAATCGAGACAGTAACCGGGATTTTGGATTTTGAGCCGAGGGGAAGGCCCGGGGGGCCTTGTTCCGAACGGTTCGCGTAGGGGCGTCAGTACGAGGGGATGCGCTCGCCCCGCACGACTTCGGACTGCAGTTGTGCCACCTGGGAGAGGTCCAGGGCGTCGCGGACCGCGGACAGTGCCTTCGCGCGCTCGGTCCTGCCGATGATCGCCGCACTGGAGTTGCGCAGCGCCAGGTCGCGCGTGACCTCGTCGCCGAGCGGCAGCACGTCCACCTCCATGCCGAGCCGGCCCTGCACCTCGTCGAGGTTCCAGACGGTGGCGTCGGCCTGCTTCTGCGCGAACAGGTCGCGCAGCTGCATGTAGGACGACTCGACCCACTGGACGTCGTCGCGTCCGGCGAAGGCGCGCTCGGCCAGCACGCGCTGGTCCTCCGAGGCGTGGTCGACCGCGACCCGCAGGCCGGGGTCGTCCAGGGAGACTCCGTCGCGCACCAGGAAGCCGTGTGCGCCCACGTACGTGGCGGGACCCAGGTCGGCGACGAGCGCCAGCTGGTCCTTGTGCTGCTCGACCAGCCCGTCGGCCGCGAAGCGCGACAGGACCACCAGGTCGACCTTGCCTTCGAGGAGGGACGCCGTACGGTCGCCCGCGCCACGCATGAACGTGATCGCGAAGGGCGTGCCGGCCGCTTCGAACGCGGCACGCAGCCCTGTGGCCAGGCCCTCGTATCGGCGCGAGTAGGGGAGCGGCATAGCGGCCAGCAAGGTGCCGAGGCCGGAGAGGCGCCACAGTATGGCGCGGTCCGAGCGGACCAGGAAGGTGCCCAGATGGCCCCGGGCGGCGGTCGCGATGGCCCCTGCCTCCTCCAGGAGGCGCAATGCCGCCTGTACGGTCCCGTTCCCGCACCCCAGCTCCTGGGCGAAGTCCTTCACGCGCGGCAGCCGCGTGTCCACCTCGTGGCCCATGAGGAGGACCGCGAGCTGGCGCGCCGCCAGGCCGTTGCGCGTAAGGAAGCGCTCGTCGAAACCGTTCACAAACCAGACAGTAACCAGGATTCTGGATACTGGCAAGGGGTCCGGATCTGTGCGGTCATAGGCGCAGGATCCAAGGACGCAGCGGGCGGAGGAGAAGAGGCGTGGCGAACCCCGTACCCCCGCGCGACCGGACCGATCAGCCCTGGCGCTCCGAAGGCGCGCCACCGCCACCGCCCCCGCAGTCGCCCAAGCGCAAGATGCCCGGCGGCTGGGGCGGACTCATCCTGACGGCCCTGGTCGTCTACCTCATCGCCAACCTGGTGCTGTCGTTCTTCAACCAGGGGGACGAGCCGACCATCTCCTACACGGAGTTCAGCAGGCAGGTCGCGAACGACAATGTCACCAAGATCTACGCCAAGGGTGACGCGATCCAGGGCCAGCTCAAGAAGGAGCAGCCCACCCCCGACGACAGCGACGGCGGCAAGAAGAATTACACGAAGTTCACGACGCAACGGCCCTCCTTCGCCGACGACGACCTCTGGGCCAACCTGGAGAAGCACGACGTCGTCGTGACCGCCGAACCCGTCGTCCAGGAGCGCAGCTTCCTGTCCAACCTGCTCATCTCGCTCGCCCCGATGCTGCTCCTGGTCTTCCTGTGGATCTTCATCGCGCGGCGCATGAGCCAGGGCATGGGCGGCGCGGGCGGCATGCTCGGCCGCAAACAGCCGCCCAAGCCGGTCGAACTGGAGGCCGGGAAGAAGCGCACCACCTTCGAGGACGTCGCCGGCATCGACGAGGTCGAGGGCGAGCTCAACGACGTCGTCGACTTCCTCAAGAACCCCGAGGCCTACCGCAGGATGGGCGCCAAGATGCCGCGCGGTGTGCTTCTCGCCGGCCCGCCCGGCACCGGGAAAACGCTGCTCGCGCGCGCGGTGGCGGGTGAGGCGGAGGTGCCGTTCTTCTCGGCGTCCGCCTCGGAGTTCATCGAGATGATCGTCGGCGTCGGCGCCTCACGCGTGCGTGAACTCTTCGCCGAGGCCCGCAAGGTCGCCCCGTCGATCATCTTCATCGACGAGATCGACACCATCGGCCGCGCGCGTGGGGGCGGCAGCGGCATGGGCGGCCACGACGAGCGCGAGCAGACTCTGAACCAGATCCTCACCGAGATGGACGGCTTCACCGGCTCGGAGGGCGTCATCGTCATCGCCGCCACCAACCGCGCCGACGTCCTCGACCCCGCCCTCACCCGGCCGGGACGCTTCGACCGCGTCGTCACCGTCTCGCCGCCCGACCGGGGCGGCCGCGAGGCCATCCTCAAGATCCACTCCCGCGAGATCCCGCTCGCCCCCGACGTGGACCTCGCCCAGGTCGCCCGCACGACGCCGGGCATGACCGGCGCGGAACTCGCCAACCTCACCAACGAGGCCGCCCTCCTCGCCGTCAAGCGCAAGCAGGACCAGGTCACCCAGACCGACCTCTCCGAAGCGCTGGAGAAGGTGCAGCTCGGCGCGGAACGGCCGCTGGTGATGCCGGACGAGGAGCGCCGCCGCACCGCCTACCACGAGAGCGGCCACGCCCTCCTGGGCATGCTCCAGCCCGGCGCAGACCCGGTTCGCAAGATCACGATCGTGCCGCGCGGCAGAGCGCTCGGCGTCACGCTGTCCACCCCGGACGCCGACAAGTACGCGTACACGGAGGAGTATCTCCGCGGGCGCATCATCGGCGCCCTCGGCGGCATGGCGGCCGAACACGTCGTCTACGGCGTCGTCACCACCGGAGCGGAGAACGACCTCGAACAGGTCACCAACATCGCCCGCGGCATGGTCGGCCGCTGGGGCATGAGCGAGAAGGTCGGCCGGCTGTCCGCCCTGCCGAACGACGCCCAGCAGACCTACGGCCTGGCCGCCGCCCCCGACACGCTCGACACGATCGACCGCGAGATGCGCCGCATCGTCGACGAGTGCTACCAGGAGGCGTGCGACACCTTGCGCGAGAACCGAGCCAGGCTGGACGCCCTGGCCGGCGCCCTCCTGGAGAACGAGACCCTCGAAGAGGCGGACGCCTACCGGGTCGCCGGCATCGCCCGCCTCGGCAAGGACTGATGACGCCCTACGACTCAGGGCGTACGCGCGATCAGGTAACGGAAGACATTGGGCATCCACACGGTGCCGTCCTTGCGCACATACGGCTGCAGCGCCTCCGTCACCTCCTTGTCCACTTGCGCCAGATCCGTCGCACTCACCGCCGCGTCGAACAACCCCGTGGACAGCAGGCCGCGCACCGCGCTCTCCGCGTCGGCGTACCCGAACGGGCACGCCACGCGACCCGAACCGTCGGGCCGCAGTCCGGCGCGTTGAGCGACGTCCTCCAGGTCGTCCCGCAGCGCGGGCCGCCAACTGCCCGTGCCGCACGGGTCGGAGAGCTTCGTGGCCACCCGCAGCACCGCCGACGAGGCGCAGCGCTCCGGCGGGCCCCAGCCGACGAGCACCACGGCGGCACGCCGCTCCGCCAGCGGCGCGACGCGCTCCAGGAGCGCCGACAGACCCGCCGAGTCCCCGGCCGTGCAGCCGATCGGCTGGAAGGCGGTGACGAGGTTGTACGGAGGGTCGCCGGGCTCGGCGACGCTCATGCCGTCCTCGCCGCCGTCCGTGAGCCGCAGGGCGCGAGGCGCGGACCCTTCCCCGGCGGCGGGCAGCAGCCGGTCGCGGGCGAGCGCGAGCCGTTCGGGTTCGGCGGGTTCGACGCCTGTCACGGCGGCGCCGCGCGAGGCGGCCATGAGCAGGGCGAGGCCGGTACCGCAGTCGAGTCCCAGGAGCCGGGTGCCCGAGCCGACCTCGAGCCGCTCGTACACCGCTTCGTAGACGGGGACCAGCATGCGCTCCTGGATCTCCGACCAGTCACGCGCGCGTGCGCACAGGTCCACGCGCGGCGCGGGGTCCGCGTGGGAAAGGTGTCGCCGCACGAGCGTAGGTGTCATCGAAAGTGCCCCAATCCAACGAGAGATGCCGAGAGTTGTCGCTGTGGTGTGTGAACCGATTTCGCGCGCTGCTCGCTCTCCCCCCGTAAGCCAGAGAACTCCGCATCGTCCGTCACGTCTAGGGGGTGTCGGGCAGGCGTGCCGACAATGCACGCGTGCTCCGTCGTGCGCCCCCCGGTCGCGGCCGGGGGCCGGGCGCGGCAACCGGGCGAAAAGGATTCGAGTACGCCAGGACCCGCGCCGTAGCATGCGCGCCATGGCCAAAGCACCTGTTCTCACGCCCCGGGCGGAAGACTTTCCGCGCTGGTACCAGGACCTCGTCTCCAAGGCCGAACTGGCCGAGAACGGACCGGCGCGCGGCACGATGGTCATCCGACCGTACGGCTACGGCCTGTGGGAGCGGATGCAGCAGGACATGGACGCCCGTATCAAGGAAACAGGCACGCAGAACGCCTATTTCCCGCTCCTGATCCCGCAGTCCTATCTCGCCAGGGAGGCCGACCACGTCGAGGGGTTCGCGCCCGAACTGGCCGTGGTCACGCACGGCGGCGGCAAGGAGCTGGAGGAGCCCGCCGTCGTCCGCCCCACCTCGGAAATGATCGTCAACGACTATTTCGCCAAGTGGATCCAGAGCTACCGGGACCTCCCCCTTCTCATCAACCAATGGGCCAACGTGGTGCGCTGGGAAATGCGCCCCCGGCTGTTCCTGCGGACGACGGAATTCCTCTGGCAGGAAGGCCACACGGCGCACGCGACATACGAGGGGGCGCGTGACTTCGCGGCACGCATCCACCGGCACGTTTACGCCGACTTCATGGAAAACGTGCTAGCGATGGATGTCGTGCTCGGCCGCAAGACGGCCAAGGAACGCTTCGCGGGCGCGATCAACACGCTCACGCTCGAAGGAATGATGGGCGACGGCAAGGCCCTCCAGATGGGCACCAGCCATGAACTCGGCCAGAACTTCGCCAAGGCGTTCCACACCCAGTACCTGTCCAGGGAGGGCAAGCAGGAACTTGTCTGGCAGACCTCCTGGGGCTCGACCACCCGCATGATCGGCGCGCTGGTGATGATGCACGGCGACGACGACGGACTGCGCGTGCCGCCCCGGCTCGCGCCCTTCCAGGTCGTGGTCCTCGCCATCAAGGGCGACGACGCGGTGATCGCCAAGGTCCGCGAGATCGGCGACGCCCTCAAGGCGGCCGGCGTCCGGGTGCGGATCGACGACCGCACGGACATCCCCTTCGGCCGCCGCGCGGTCGACTGGGAGCTGAAAGGCGTCCCCGTACGGATCGAGATCGGACCCCGCGACCTGGAGAACGGCACCGCGATGCTCGCCCGCCGCATCCCGGGCGGCAAGGAGGCCGTGCCCGTCGACGTCCTGGCCGGGCTGCTCCCCGCCGTCCTCGAGGAGGACCAGGCGCTGCTCCTGGCCCAGTCGCGCCGACGCCGCGAGGACCGTACGAGCGAGGCCGCGACCTTCGACGAAGCGGTCGAGGCGGCCCTCGCGGGCGGCTGGGCCCGCATCCCGTGGGCGACGCTCGGCGAGGAGGGCGAGGCGGCCCTCGCCGAGCACGGCGTCTCCGTACGCTGTCTGCTCGCCGCGGACGGGTCGGTGCCGGACGCGGACGACGCACCCGGTAACGTCGCGATCGTGGCGCGCGCCTACTGAGCCACCTTCAGTCGCGCGGAAGAGGCCGAAACGTCTCTTGCGCACCGGACCGATACGTACGCCCCGGCGCGAACAGGCCACCTACGCGCCGGAGCGTACGCGTTGCTACGCACCACCTTGGTGCGAGCTGTGCGGCTTCTCCGCAGATCAGCGCACCCGCCCTCGTCCGGATGCATGAGCGACGACTGACTGGTACGTGCAAAATATTTGGGATGCCCCGGAATAGGAACACAGAGGTACCCCGGCTCGTTGTCACGACGTGAGCACGACACCACCTGTTCTCGCCGCAGAGCTGGCAGGGGCGTGGGCCGACATTCAGCGGCACCACCCCGAACTGCCGGATCTTGCCGCGCCCGAATCCCTGATCGGGGAGTCGTCGTCCGCCTGCGGGCACGAGCTCTCCTTCGAGCGACTCCTCCATGAGGCAGTCCACGGCATCGCCGCCGCGCGCGGAATCCGCGACACCTCGCGCGCCGGCCGGTATCACAACCGCAGATTCCTGGCCATCGCCGAGGAGTTGGGCCTCGACCATCCTGAGGAGCCGCATCCCAGCAGCGGCTTCTCCCTGGTCACGCTCAACCCCGACGCCAAGCAGCGCTACCGGCAGACGATCGAGCGGCTGCACCGCGCCCTCAAGGCGCACACCGTCGCGACCGCCGCCGACACCAAGCGCAGCTTCCGCGGCCCGGCCGCCCGGCACGGATCCTCCGGAGGCGGCGTCCGCGTCAAGGCGGTCTGCGACTGCGGCCGCAATGTCCGCGTCGTACCGTCGGTGCTCGCCCAGGCGCCGATCATGTGCGGCGGCTGCGGCAAGCCGTTCCGCATCCCGGAGGTCGTCGGAGCCGCCGTGGGGTGACGGCGAGGCGACTGGTGAGGGCGGCCGTGAGCACCCGGGGGAGGGTTCGGCCGCCCCGGCGAGGTGTGGCACAATGGCTAGCTGTACTCGACAGTCGCACAGGACCCCTCTCTCCTCCGGCTGACGCGTCCATCGGGCACTCGGGTACCGCAACCCCACGCGGCAATCTCGCCGTGCCCACCCACGTCAAGACCAGGAGACACCACTTCCGTGGCAGTCAAGATCAAGCTGAAGCGTCTGGGCAAGATCCGTTCGCCTCACTACCGCATCGTCGTCGCCGACTCCCGTACCCGCCGTGACGGCCGGGCCATCGAGGAGATCGGTCTGTACCACCCGGTGCAGAACCCGTCGCGCATCGAGGTCGACTCGGACCGCGCGCAGTACTGGCTGAGCGTCGGCGCGCAGCCGACCGAGCCCGTCATGGCCATCCTGAAGCTCACCGGCGACTGGCAGAAGCACAAGGGTCTGCCCGCCCCGGAGCCGCTGAAGGTCGCCGAGCCGAAGCAGGCCCGCCCCTCCTTCGAGGCGCTCGCCACGGCCGACGAGCCCAAGGGTGAGGCCATCACCCAGAAGAAGAAGGCTGAGAAGAAGGACGAGGCCGCTGACGCCTCGTCCGAGTCGACCGAGGCCTGAGCATGCTCGAGGAGGCTCTTGAGCACCTCGTGAAGGGCATTGTCGACAACCCCGACGATGTGCAGGTCGCCTCGCGCAACCTGCGTCGTGGGCGCGTGCTCGAGGTCCGGGTCCACCCGGACGACCTCGGGAAGGTGATCGGCCGCAACGGCCGCACCGCGCGTGCTCTGCGTACTGTCGTGGGCGCCATCGGCGGCCGCGGTGTCCGCGTCGACCTCGTCGACGTCGACCAGGCTCGCTGACGAAGTTGAACACCGGCTCGGGCCGGGGAGGGCTTTCGAGCCGTCCCCGGCCCGTAGTCGTTGACGGCCTCGGCCGTCCCGCCGGTCCTTCGGCCGGCCCCGTCGTACGACAGGCATGACAGGAGAGTCACCGACCGTGCAGTTGGTAGTCGGGCGCATCGGCCGCGCCCACGGCATCAAGGGTGAGGTCACCATCGAGGTGCGCACCGACGAGCCCGAGCTGCGGCTCGGCCCCGGCGCGGTGCTCGCCACCGACCCCGCCGCCACCGGACCGCTCACCATCGAGTCCGGCCGCGTCCACAGCGGCCGGCTGCTGCTGCGCTTCGCGGGCGTGCGCGACCGGACCGGTGCGGAGGCGCTGCGCAACACCCTCCTGATCGCCGAGGTCGACCCGGAGGAGCTGCCGGAGGACCCGGACGAGTTCTACGACCACCAGCTCATGGACCTCGACGTCGTCACGGCCGACGGCACCGAGGTGGGCCGCATCACCGAGATCTCGCACCTGCCCTCGCAGGACCTGTTCATCGTGGAGCGGCCCGACGGCACCGAGGTCATGATCCCGTTCGTCGAGGAGATCGTCACCGAGATCGACCTCGAGGAGCAGAAGGCGGTCATCACGCCGCCGCCCGGCCTCATCGACGACCGCGCGGAGATCGTCTCCAGCCGCGACGCCGATGACGCCGACGCCGACGACGACGCCGAGCGTGCCGGGGACGAGTCCGCATGAGGCTCGACGTCGTCACGATCTTCCCCGAGTACCTCGACCCGCTGAACGTCTCGCTCGTCGGCAAGGCACGCGCGCGTGGGCAGCTCGACGTCCACCTGCACGACCTGCGGGGGTGGACCCACGACCGGCACAACACGGTCGACGACACCCCCTACGGCGGCGGCCCCGGCATGGTCATGAAGACCGAGCCCTGGGGCGAGGCGCTCGACGACGTCCTGGCGGACGGGTACGAGAACGGGGCGCGAGGGCCCGTCCTGGTCGTCCCCACGCCCAGTGGACGCCCCTTCACCCAGGAACTCGCCGTCGAGCTCTCCGAGCGCCCCTGGCTGGTCTTCACGCCCGCGCGCTACGAGGGCATCGACCGCCGCGTCATCGACGAGTACGCGACCCGTATGCCGGTCTACGAGATCTCCATCGGCGACTACGTCCTCGCGGGCGGAGAGGCCGCCGTGCTGGTGATCACGGAGGCGGTCGCCCGTCTGCTGCCCGGCGTGCTCGGCAACGCCGCCTCGCACCAGGACGACTCCTTCGCGCCCGGCGCCATGGCCAACCTCCTCGAAGGACCCGTCTACACCAAGCCGCCCCAGTGGCGCGGCCGGGACATTCCCGACGTGCTGCTCAGCGGCCACCACGGCAAGATCGCGCGCTGGCGCCGCGACGAGGCGCTGCGCCGCACCGTGCGCAACAGGCCCGACCTCGTGGAGCGCACCGACCCGAAGGCCTTCGACAAGAAGGACCGGGAGATGCTCTCGATCCTGGGGTGGCGGCCGGGCCCCGACGGACGATTTGGGCCAACGCCCGAGGCCGTGGAAGAATAGGCCGCTGCTGTACGTCCAGCCGGCGCCCCTGCCACAGGGGGAACGACGTCAGGCCCGACGCGATCAGCTACCGAAACTCATCGCATACCTCCCACCGATGACCTGTGGCATCGGTGAAGAAAGCAGACGATCATGTCTCACCTGCTCGACTCCGTCGACGCCGCGTCGCTCCGCAGCGACCTCCCGGCCTTCCGCCCGGGTGACACCGTCAACGTCCACGTCCGCGTCATCGAGGGCAACCGCTCCCGTGTGCAGCAGTTCAAGGGCGTAGTCATCCGCCGCCAGGGCGCCGGTGTCCGCGAGACCTTCACGGTCCGCAAGGTCTCCTTCTCCGTCGGCGTCGAGCGCACCTTCCCGGTGCACACGCCGATCGTCGAGAAGATCGAGCTCGTTACCAAGGGTGACGTCCGCCGCGCCAAGCTGTACTACCTGCGCGAGCTGCGCGGCAAGGCCGCCAAGATCAAGGAGAAGCGCGAGAACTGATCTCGCGCCGCGAGAGCACCTCTCGCGGACGGCGTCACAGCGCGGCCGGATACCATCCGGTCTCGATGGACACCGAAGCACAGCCTGTGGAGCGCGACCGCTCCTCCCAGCCCTCGAAGGACACCTCGGCGGGCGAGGAGGACCGGTCGCGCTCCTCTTTGCTGTCCGGACTCACCGCCTGGCTGCCCGGCGGACGCGTCACCTTGACGCTCCTCGCGTGCGTCGCCCTGCTGCTCGCTTTCGGTGTCTTCGTGATGCAGCCCTTCCAGATCCCCAGCAGCTCCATGGAGAGCACGTTGAGGGTCGGGGACCGCGTTCTCGTAAACAAGTTGGCGTACCGTTTCGGTGCCGAGCCCGGCCGCGGGGACGTGGTCGTGTTCGACGGCAGCGGGTACTTCGGGAACGCCGACTACGTCAAACGCGTCGTCGGTACGGGGGGCGACCATGTGGTCTGCTGCGACAGCAAGGGGAGGATCGAGGTGAACGGCCAGTCCGTGGACGAGCGCTCCCTGCTGCACGCGGGAGACGCCGCTTCGGAGGTGCCGTTCGACATCGAGGTGCCCGAGGGCACCCTCTTCCTGCTCGGCGACCATCGCGGCGACTCCCGGGACTCGCGTGACTACCTCGGCGCCCCGGGCGGCGGGTTCGTCCCCGTCGGCCAGGTGATCGGCAAGGCCCAGTGGATCGCCTGGCCGTTCGGACACTGGCGCTCCTTGTCGCGTACGGACGTCTACGCGCGCGTGCCCGCACCCGGCGGTGCCCATGGGTAGGCGCGGCAAGGTCCGTGACGGCCACGACCCGGACGAGCAACTCCCCACCGGGAGCCGGCCCACCAGCGGTCAGCCGCCGCGCGGCCGGGCCGAGCGGCGCAAGCTCGCCCGCAAGGTGAAGCGGCGCAGAAGGCGCTCGGCGATCAAGGAGATACCGCTCCTCATAGGCGTGGCCCTGCTCATCGCCCTCGTCCTGAAGACGTTCCTCGTCCAGGCCTTCGTCATCCCGTCGGGCTCCATGGAGCAGACGATCAAGATCGGTGACCGGGTCGTCGTGGACAAGCTCACGCCCTGGTTCGGCGCGGAGGTGCACCGTGGTGACGTCGTCGTCTTCCGGGACCCGGGGAAGTGGCTGGAGCAGGAGACCGGTCCGACGGAGGACACCCCCGTCGGGATCAAGCAGATCAAGACCGGCCTGACCTGGATCGGGCTGCTGCCCTCCGACGACGAGCGCGACCTCATCAAGCGGGTCGTCGGCGTCGGCGGCGACACCGTGAAGTGCTGCGACGAGCAAGGCAGGGTCACGGTCAACGGCGTTCCGCTGAACGAGTCCGCGTACATTCACCCGGGCAACGCTCCCTCCAAGTTCACCTTCTCGGTGAAGGTGCCCGAGGGGCGGTTGTTCATGATGGGCGACCACCGCGCGAACTCCGCGGACTCGCGCTTCCACCTGACGGACAAGTTCAACGGCACCGTCTCCGAGGATTCCGTGGTGGGCCGCGCCCGCTGGATCGTGTGGCCCGTGGGGCACTGGTCGGGGCTCGATGAACCGGACACGTTCGCGGCGGTGGCCGACGCGCATGGCGACGGGTCGGCGGCGGCCGCCGGTACGTCACATAGGCTGGACGTCGCGAACAGCTCCGCACCGAGTTCGAGGACATCGAATTCGGACGGATTGATCCCCCTCCCGACCCCTGCGGAACTCCCGCTCGTTATGGGAATGGTGGGCCTGCATCGCGTAGGGATCAGGCAGCGGCACGGAGTGAGGAGTGGATGTGGGGGACTTGGCGGTCGGCGCACGGTCAGGGCATGGACCCGAGGAGCAGCCCGGGCGATCCGACGACGCGGCGAGTCCGGCCGTGACGGACCGCCTTCCCGAGGACGGTGACGCCATGGAGCCGACACCCGCCGAGGGCTCGGGATCCGGCAGCGACGAGGTCGCGAGCAAGGAGAAGAAGCCCCGCTCCTTCTGGAAGGAGCTGCCGCTCCTCGTCGTCATCGCGCTGGTTCTCGCCCTGGTGATCAAGACGTTCCTGGTGCAGGCGTTCTCGATCCCCTCGGCCTCGATGGAGAACACGCTGCAGATCGGCGACCGGGTGCTCGTCGACAAACTGACCCCGTGGTTCGGCTCGGAGCCGGAGCGCGGCGAGGTCATCGTCTTCCACGACCCGGCCAAGTGGCTCGAGGGTGAGCCGACGGCGGAGCCGAACGCGATCCAGCAGGTCCTCAGCTGGGTCGGCCTGATGCCGTCCGCGGACGAGAAGGACCTCATCAAGCGCGTCGTGGGCGTCGGCGGCGACACCGTCGAGTGCAACGGCACGGGCCCGCTCAAGGTGAACGGCAAGGCGCTCAGTGAGCCGTACGTGTACGCGGGCAACACCCCGTGCAGCGCGGACAACGCGGGCGGAACGTTCAAGGTGAAGGTTCCGGAAGGCAAAGTTTGGGTCATGGGCGACCACCGCCAGGACTCGATGGACTCCCGGTACCACCAGAGCGACAAGAACCAGGGCTTCGTGCCGGTGGACAACGTCGTGGGCCGGGCCATCGTCGTCGCCTGGCCGCCCACGCACTGGTCGACGCTGCCGGTGCCGGACACCTTCGACCAGCCGGGGATCAACGCGGCGGCGAGTGCGGCCCCGGGCGCACTCGGCCTCGCGGGCGCGGTGCCGCTGGTCCTGTTGCGCCGACGCAAGATCAACAAGCGTCTCGCCGAGGGGAACACCAGGGTTTCTGGGACCGGTACCGCCGGGTAGGGTGCCGTCCCAGATCGCCGATCTTCCGAGGTCCGTGCCGCTCAGGGGCCGGACCGGGCAGGTCGAATTCTCCGACGCGGGGAGCAACTGGGATGAGCGGGACACGTCGTACGAGCGAGGGCCACGGCCGGGCCGACAGCGTGCTGTCGGGCATAGCCGTGGCCCTCGGCTGTGTGCTGTTCCTCGGCGGATTCGTCTGGGGCGCCGTGGTCTACCAGCCCTACACGGTGCCCACCGACTCGATGTCGCCGACGATCGGCGCGGGCGACCGGGTCCTCGCGGAGCGCGTCGACGGCAGCGAGATCAAGCGCGGTGACGTCGTCGTCTTCCAGGACAAGAGCTGGGGCGACATGCCGCTGGTCAAGCGCGTCGTCGGCATCGGCGGCGACCGGGTCGCCTGCTGCACGGACGGCAAGCTCACCGTCAATGGCGAGAAGATCGAAGAACCGTATCTGCAGGGCGGTCAGAGCGCCTCGATCACCGGCATCAAGTCCACGACCGTTCCTGAGGGGCGCCTGTTCTTCCTCGGCGACGAGCGCAGCGGCTCCCTGGACTCCACCGTCCACCTCGACGACATCCAGCACGGGTCGGTGGCCCGCGACGCCGTGAAGGGCCGCGTCGACGCGGTGGCGTGGCCCATGGACGGCATGCTGCCCACGCCCACCGGCTTCGAGGAGCTGCCCGGCGGCATCTCGCAGCCGGGGCCGCTCAAGCTGATGCTGACCGCGGTGGTCGTGGGCGCCTTCCTCGTTCTGGTGGGTGCGGCCTACGGCCCGATCGCGCAGCGTGCGCGACGCTCGCGCGCCAGGTCCGCGGAGCCGGCCCGTGCCTGAGCTGGGGAGCGAACTGCGCAAGGTCGCGCGCGTCGTCCTGCTCGACCGGGACGACCGTGTCCTGCTGCTGCACGGACACGAGCCCGGCGACCGGAGCGACGACTGGTGGTTCACGCCGGGAGGCGGCGTGGAGGGCGACGAGACGCGTGAACAGGCGGCGCTGCGGGAACTGGCGGAGGAGACCGGCATCACCGACGTGGAGCTCGGGCCCGTGCTGTGGCAGCGGACCTGCTCGTTCCCGTTCGACGGGCGCCGCTGGGACCAGGACGAGTGGTACTTCCTGGCGCGCACGACCACCACGGCGGACGTGCTGCCCGAGCTGCACGGGACAGGCCTGACCGACCTGGAACGACGCAGCGTCGCCGGAGCGCGTTGGTGGACGTACCGGGAGTTGGCCGACGCGCATGAGACGGTGTATCCGACCAGACTCGCCGAGCTGCTGAACCGATTGCTCGACGACGGTCCCCCTGGCCGGCCGCTGGTCCTGGACACGGAAATCGTCTAGAGGCTGCAGAGGCTGGCGCACAATGGGGGGACGCACGGCTGAAGGGGAACATGCCATGAGCGCCGAGGACCTCGAGAAGTACGAGACCGAGATGGAGCTGAAGCTCTACCGGGAGTACCGCGACGTCGTCGGGCTGTTCAAATACGTGATCGAGACCGAGCGGCGTTTCTACCTCACCAACGACTACGAGATGCAGGTGCACTCGGTCCAGGGCGAGGTGTTCTTCGAGGTGTCGATGGCGGACGCGTGGGTCTGGGACATGTACCGGCCGGCGCGGTTCGTGAAGCAGGTGCGTGTGCTCACGTTCAAGGACGTGAACATTGAGGAGCTTAACAAGAGCGATCTGGAGCTTCCGGGCAGCTGAGACCGGCGATACCCGCGAATCAGTCGCTCGGGCGGGTGGCGGGGTTTTCCACAACCCGTGAGTAGTTCACCTAGATCCACTTCCTTGCGGCCCGTGCGTCAGCGTGGGTCTCGGAGGTGGTGCCGACGTGAACGCACGGGGCGCGATGGGAAGGTACGGCGAGGACCTGGCCGCGAGGCGGCTGACCGACGCCGGGATGACAGTGCTCGCACGGAACTGGCGGGCGGGACGGACGGGCGAGCTCGACATCGTCGCCCGGGACGGCGACGCGATCGTCGTCTGCGAGGTCAAGACCCGCAAGGGACGCGGCGCGGCGGGTGACGCCTTCGAGCACCCCATGGCCGCGATCACCCCGATCAAGGCCCGGCGTCTGCGCGACCTCGCGGAGCGCTGGGTGCAGGAGCACGGGGGAGCGCCACCCGGAGGCGTCCGGATCGATGTGGTCGGGGTGGTGCTCCAGGAGCGCGGGGCCCCTCGCGTCGAGCACGTGCGCGGGGTGACCTGATGGGGTTCGCGCGTACGTGTTCCGTGGCCCTGGTCGGTGTCGAGGGCGTCGTCGTCGAGGTGCAGGCCGACCTGGAGCCGGGCATCGCCGCTTTCACGCTCGTGGGCCTGCCTGACAAGAGCCTCATCGAGAGCCGGGACCGGGTGCGGGCCGCGGTCGTCAACTCCGGGGCGGACTGGCCGCAGAAGAAGCTGACGGTCGGGCTCAGCCCCGCCTCCGTGCCGAAGGGCGGCTCGGGTTTCGATCTAGCCGTCGCGTGCGCCGTGCTCGGCGCCGCCGAGCGGATCGATCCGCGGGTCCTCTCCGACATCGTGATGATCGGAGAGCTGGGGCTCGACGGGCGGGTGCGACCGGTGCGCGGCGTCCTGCCGGCCGTCCTCGCCGCGGCCGACGCCGGGTACGAGCAGGTGGTCGTCCCCGAATGCACGGCGGGCGAGGCGGCGCTGGTGCCGGGCGTCTCCGTGCTCGGGGTCCGCAGCCTGCGCCAGCTCATCGCCGTGCTCACCGACGAGCCCGTGCCGGACGAGGAGCCGGAGGAGCGTGGCCGCCCCGACCCGATGCTCTCGGGCCTCAGCATGCCGGGAGGCGGCGCGGGCACCGGGCTCGGCGGACCGCCGGCGGACGGGCACGGGCTCGACCTGGCCGATGTCGTGGGCCAGATCTCGGCACGGACCGCGATCGAGGTCGCCGCCGCGGGCGGGCACCACCTGATGCTGTCGGGCCCGCCCGGCGCCGGGAAGACGATGCTCGCCGAGCGGCTTCCCGCCGTCCTTCCGCCGCTCACCCGTGGGGAGTCCCTGGAGGTCACGGCGATCCACTCGGTGGCGGGGATGCTGCCGCCGGGCAAGTCGATGATCGACACCGCGCCGTACTGCGCACCGCACCACTCGGCGACCATGCAGTCCCTCGTGGGCGGCGGGCCCGGGGTGGCGCGTCCTGGAGCGGTGTCCCTGTCCCACAGAGGGGTCTTGTTCCTGGACGAGGCGCCCGAGTTCAGCGGCCGGGCGCTCGACGCTCTGCGCCAGCCGCTCGAAGCCGGGCATGTGGTCATCGCCCGCAGCGCCGGGGTGGTGCGGCTGCCCGCGCGCTTCCTGATGGTGCTCGCCGCGAATCCCTGTCCTTGCGGGCAGTACCGCGCCCTCGGCGGTGAGTGCGACTGCCCGCCCGCCACCGTGCGGCGCTACCAGGCACGGCTCTCCGGGCCGCTCCTCGACCGGGTCGACCTGCGGGTCGAGGTCGACGCCGTCACCCGCAACGAACTCGCCGGGTACGGGCCGCGCGGGGAGAGCACCCAGGTCGTCGCCGACCGGGTGAGGGAGGCCCGGGAGCGGGCGGTGGCACGGCTCACGGACACGCCGTGGCGGACCAACAGCGAGGTGCCGGGGCACGCCCTGCGCACGAGGTGGCCCACCGCACCCGGCGCCCTGGACGAGGCCGAACTGGACCTGGAGCGCGGCTTCCTCACCGCCCGCGGCCTCGACCGGGTCCTGCGGGTCGCCTGGACCGTGGCCGACCTCGCGGGGCGGGAGCGGCCCTTCGCCCAGGACGTGGCGCTCGCGCTGCAGCTGCGGACCGGGATCTCGCGCGGGGTCCCCATGACGATCGGCACGGCCTCGTGACGGCCCCGAGCGCCCCCGAGGCGGTGCGGCTCGCGCGGGCGCGGCTGACCCGGATCGTGGAGCCCGGCTGGGAGGTGGCGGGCCGCTGGCTCAGGGAGTTCGGGCCGGTGGAGACGGTACGGCGGATCGACGAGGCCGAGGAGGGAGCGGACGCCCCGCCGTCGCTGCCCGGGGTACGGGCCGAGCGCTGGGCGGGGCTGGTGGCGCGGGCCCGCGCGGCGCCGCCCCCGGAGCGCGACCTGGCGCGCGCGGCGGGGCGCGGGGCGCGCTTCGTGTGCCCCGGCGACGCGGAGTGGCCCGGGCGGCTGGACGACCTGGGGGACGAGAGGCCCGTCGGGCTCTGGGTGCGCGGCGGGCCCAGCCTGCGGCTATGGGCGCTGCGGTCGGTGGCCGTGGTGGGCGCACGGGCCTGCACGGACTACGGCGTACGGATGGGCGCGAGCCTCGGGGCGGGGCTGGCCGAGCGCGGCTGGGTCGTCGTCTCCGGCGGCGCGTACGGGGTCGACGCGGCGGCGCACCGGGGGGCGCTCGGCGCCTCGGGGGCCACCGTCGCCGTCCTGGCCTGCGGGGTCGACCGTGTCTATCCGCGCGGGCACACCCAGTTGATCGACAGGATCGCGGAACAAGGGCTCGTCGTCGCCGAGTTGCCACCCGGAGATCATCCGACGCCGAGCCGCTTCATCCTGCGCAACCGCGTCATCGCCGCGTTGACCCGGGGCACGGTCGTCGTGGAGGCGGCCTACCGCAGCGGAGCGCTGGGCACGGCCCGCTGGGCGCTGCGCCTCGGACGGCATGCGATGGGGGTGCCGGGCCCGGTGACGAGCGGTGTCTCCTCCGGGGTGCACGAGCTGCTGCGCAAGGAAGGCGTCCTTGTCACCGATGCCGCGGAAGTGATCGAGCTGATCGGTGACATGGGGGAGCTGGCGCCCGAGCGGCGCGGGCCCGTGCTGCCGCGCGACCTGCTGCCGCCGGCCACGGCGCGGGTGCTCGCCGCACTGCCCGCGCGCGGGACGCACACCGTGGCGGACATCAGCAGGGAAGCGGAAGCCAGTGCGGACGACGCGATCGGGAGGTTGTACGAACTGCGCTCTTTGGGGTTCGTCGAACGACAGGGCGACGGCTGGCAGTTGACACGCCAGGCGAACCGCCCGGTGTTTCCGGACGGAGGTGCGCCCTGACGCTCTCCTGACGCAGCGTATTGAGCCGTCCGGATGACACCCCGACGACCTTGACAGTACCGGCAGTTGGCGACACGCCCCGGTCACGGACAGCAACCGAAGGGTCCGCGCAAGTCCCCCAACGGAACGTATCTGCGCGCGTACGAACCCACACCCTTCGCACACTGCGACACTCCAGTCACGCTACGCTCACCAGGATTCGGGTTCGTCCCCCCAATGCGGAATCAGGCAGGCGGTTCGGCAGCAGTCACCATCAGACGGGCATCACTCCATCTTCAGCAGCGAAGCGACCTCAGCGACAGCAGCGATCCCAGCGACCCTCGCCGACTCCGTCGGCAGGCAGCAGAACGGCACAAGGCGGCGCATGCCACAGCACATCTCCGGATCCGACCGGGCGGCGGCGGTACCCCCCGCCGCCCGCGGCTCCAGCGTGCGGCCTCCGGCTCCCTCCTCCCTCGAGGAGCTGTGGAGGTCGTACAAGGCGACCGGTGACGAGCGGCTGCGCGAGCAGCTGATCCTGCACTACTCGCCGCTGGTGAAGTACGTCGCGGGCCGGGTCAGTGTGGGGCTTCCGCCCAACGTCGAACAGGCCGACTTCGTCTCGTCCGGGGTCTTCGGGCTGATCGACGCGATCGAGAAGTTCGACATCGACCGCGAGATCAAGTTCGAGACGTACGCCATCACCCGGATCCGCGGCGCGATGATCGACGAGCTGCGGGCCCTGGACTGGATCCCGCGGTCCGTGCGGCAGAAGGCGCGCAATGTGGAGCGGGCCTACGCGACGCTCGAGGCCAAGCTGCGGCGCAGCCCCTCGGAGAGCGAGGTCGCCGCCGAGATGGGGGTCGCGCTGGAGGAACTGCACGCCGTTTTCAGCCAGTTGTCGCTGGCGAACGTGGTGGCCCTCGAGGAGTTGCTGCACGTCGGGGGCGAGGGCGGGGACCGGCTCAGCCTCATGGACACCCTCGAGGACCGGGCGGCGGACAATCCGGTGGAGGTCGCCGAGGACCGGGAGCTTCGCAGGTTCCTGGCGCGGGCGATCAATACGCTGCCCGAGCGGGAGAAGACCGTGGTCACGCTCTACTACTACGAGGGCCTCACGCTGGCGGAGATCGGCAATGTGCTCGGGGTGACGGAGAGCCGGGTCAGCCAGATCCACACGAAGTCGGTGCTGCAGCTGCGGGCGAAGCTGGCCGCGTTCGGGCGCTGAGCCGCCGTCGCATCCTGGAGGCGAATCGTCCCTGCCGGATTCGTGTCCGTTCGGGGCGCCGGGTGGCCCGTGCGACTCCCGTCCCGGGCGGCGCGTCCGTAAAGTGGAGCTGTGCCAAGGATTCGAGCGGCCTCTGTGGCCGAGCACCGGTCGATGCAGCGCGGCGCCCTCCTGGACGCGGCGCGTTCCCTGCTGTCCGAAGGGGGGACGGAAGCGCTGACGTTCCCCGCGCTCGCGGAGCGGACGGGGCTCGCGCGGTCCTCCGTGTACGAGTACTTCAAGTCCCGCGCGGCGGTCGTCGAGGAGCTGTGCGAGGTCGACTTCCCGGTGTGGGCCGCCGAGGTCGAGGACGCGATGGCGCGGGCCGCGACGCCCGAGGGCAAGGTCGAGGCCTACGTCCGCGAGCAGCTGACCCTGGTCGGCGACCGGCGGCACCGGGCCGTGGTGGCCATCTCGGCGAGTGAGCTGGACGCGGGGGCCCGGGAGAAGATCCGCGCCGCGCACGGCGGCCTCGTCGCCATGATCGTCGAGGCGCTCGCGGACATGGGGCACGACCAGCCCCGGCTCGCCGCGATGCTGCTCCAGGGCGTCGTGGACGCGGCGGTCCGCCGCATCGAACTCGGTGCGGCGGAGGAACCGGACGTGATCGTGGACGCGGCCGTGCGGATGGCGCTGCGGGGTGTTCAGGGCTAGTCGGCGCTGGGCCGTGCTCGGCGGCCGGTGTTCGGCGGGGCCGGGGTTGCGCCCCGGCGGCCGGAGCCGGCTCAGCCGGGCTCAGCCGGGCCGCGCGTGCGTCGTCCGCGCCGGCTCAGCCGGGCCGCGCGTGCGTCGTGTGCGCCTGCCCAGCCGAGCCATGGATCTGCCCGGATTCACCCCGCCCGGTGACGTCCGTCGTGAAGTCCGTCGTGAAGTTCGCCGCCGGGAACCCCCAGACCGGCAGCAGCCTCACCCTCTCCCCGCCCAACCCCGACGACGGGTCCAGTAGGGACAAGGGGTTCAGGTACGTCGTGCCCCTTCTCAGGCCCCAGTGCAGGCACGACGGGGACGAGGCAGGGCAGTGGCCCGTCGGGAGTTGCAGCGTGGCGATCACTGCGCCCGGGGCGACGCGGGCGCCCTCTTTCAGCAGGGCTGTCACCGGTTCGTAGGTGGTGCGCAGCGGGGGGTCGCCCGTGCGGGCCAGGTCCACCGACACCACGCCACGGCCCGCGACCTCGCCCGCGAACGAGACGCGGCCCGCCGCCACCGCCCGCACCGGCGCGTCGATCGGGGCCGCCAGGTCGACGCCGCGGTGGCCCGGGCCGTAGGGCGTCGCCGGTGGGGACCAGGCTCGTACGACCGGGGGAGGGGGACCGTCCCCCACCGGCCAGACGGACCGCGGCGATGACCCGCCCGCGCGGCCGGCCGCGTACGCGACGGAAGCGCCGGAAGCGAAGGGCCACGGAAGCAGCAGAGACAGCAGCAGAGACAGCAACGCGGACAGCAGCAGCGGGAGCGTCACGCTGTGTAGTTTCCTCATGGTCGGCACCCTTCCGGAACAGCGCGTTCTCGGGGGATCATGGCCGGGAAACGTGGACTACCGGTCGGTTGTGGACAGCGGCGTCACCCCCCACCTCGCGGGTCCCGTACACTTCATGTGGCGATCCGGGCCACCGGATCGACTTCGCACGCCCCGACACCGGCCCGCAAAGGCTTCGTGTCAAGCGTCCTTCGGTCCCGTACTCACGTACGCGGCAGGCGCGAGCGGGGCGTCAGGAAACAACCGAGAAAACACAAGGAGTACGGCCATGGCCGTCGTCACGATGCGGGAGCTGCTGGAGAGCGGCGTCCACTTCGGTCACCAGACCCGTCGTTGGAACCCGAAGATGAAGCGCTTCATCTTCACGGAGCGCAACGGCATCTACATCATCGACCTGCTCCAGTCGCTGTCGTACATCGACCGCGCCTACGAGTTCGTCAAGGAGACCGTCGCCCACGGCGGCACGGTCATGTTCGTCGGCACGAAGAAGCAGGCGCAGGAGGCCATCGCCGAGCAGGCGACCCGCGTCGGCATGCCCTACGTGAACCAGCGCTGGCTGGGCGGCATGCTCACCAACTTCTCGACCGTCTACAAGCGTCTGCAGCGCCTCAAGGAGCTCGAGCAGATCGACTTCGAGGACGTCGCCGCGTCGGGTCTCACCAAGAAGGAGCTTCTCGTGCTCTCGCGCGAGAAGGCCAAGCTGGAGAAGACCCTCGGTGGTATCCGCGAGATGTCCAAGGTCCCCAGCGCCGTCTGGATCGTGGACACCAAGAAGGAGCACATCGCTGTCGGCGAGGCCCGGAAGCTCAACATCCCGGTCGTCGCGATCCTCGACACGAACTGTGACCCCGACGAGGTCGACTACAAGATCCCGGGCAACGACGACGCGATCCGCTCCGTCACCCTGCTCACCCGCGTGATCGCCGACGCCGTCGCCGAGGGCCTCATCGCCCGCTCCGGCGCCGCGACCGGCGACCAGAAGCCGGGCGAGAAGGCCGCCGCCGAGCCGCTCGCCGAGTGGGAGCGCGACCTGCTCGAGGGCGAGAAGAAGGCCGACGAGAAGACCGGCGACAACGCGGAGGCCCCGGCCGCCGAGGCGCCCGCCGCTGAGGCCCCCGCTGCCGAGGCGCCCGCCGCCGAGGCTCCGGCCGCCGAGGCCGAGCAGGCCTGACCCGTACGGGTACCGGTGTCCTCACCGGTTTCATGAGGTGACGGCGGGGGCCAGCCACGAGCGGCCCCCGCCGTCCCCCGTGACCTCTTCAGGCGTCTGAGACGTCTCAGATTCTTCAGACCTCTCAGACCTCTCAGACCGCTCAGACTTCGCAGACTTCGTAGAGAGAACCAGGATCATGGCGAACTACACCGCCGCTGACGTCAAGAAGCTCCGCGAGCTCACCGGCGCCGGCATGATGGACTGCAAGAAGGCGCTCGACGAGGCCGAGGGCAACGTCGACAAGGCCGTCGAGGCCCTGCGCATCAAGGGCCAGAAGGGCGTCGCCAAGCGCGAGGGCCGTTCGGCCGAGAACGGCGCGGTCGTCTCCCTCATCGCCGACGACAACACCTCCGGTGTCATCGTCGAGCTGAAGTGCGAGACGGACTTCGTCGCCAAGGGCGAGAAGTTCCAGTCGGTCGCGAACGAGCTGGCCGCGCACATCGCCAAGACGAACCCCGCCGACATCGAGGCGCTGCTCGCGTCCGAGATCGAGGCCGGCAAGACCGTCCAGGCGTACGTCGACGAGGCCAACGCCACCCTGGGCGAGAAGATCGTCCTGGACCGCTTCGCGCAGTTCACCGGTGGCTACGTGACCGCGTACATGCACCGCACCATGCCGGACCTGCCCCCGCAGATCGGTGTCCTCGTCGAGCTCGACAAGGAGAACGCCGAGATCGCCAAGGGTGTCGCGCAGCACATCGCCGCCTTCGCGCCGAAGTACCTCTCCCGTGAGGACGTCCCGGCCGAGGTCGTCGAGTCCGAGCGTCGCGTCGCCGAGGAGACCACCCGCGCCGAGGGCAAGCCCGAGGCCGCGCTCCCCAAGATCGTCGAGGGGCGCGTCAACGGCTTCTTCAAGGAGGCGACGCTGCTCGGTCAGCCGTACGCCCTCGACAACAAGAAGTCCGTCGAGAAGGTCCTCCAGGAGGCCGGTGTCACCCTGAAGCGCTTCTCGCGCATCAAGGTCGGCATCTGAGTCCGTACGCGACAGCCGCGAGACCCCGGTAGCCACGCATAGCCGCTAGGGTCGACAGCAGTCGCCCGGGCACGCGCCGGGTGACCGCAGATGTGACGAGGAGGCCATTGCCGCGCATGGGATGCGAACACCCCATCGGCAGTGGCCTTCTTTGTATGTGTGCCAAGTAAAGAGGCGAGAATCCCATGACCACCACTCAGGCCGACAACGCCGACAACGGTGACAAGAGCGACGACGGCAAAGGCGCGGGCCGCTTTCTGCTGAAGCTTTCCGGCGAGGCGTTCGCCGGTGGCGGGGGTCTGGGCGTCGACCCCGACGTGGTGCACGCCATCGCCCGCGAGATCGCGGCCGTGGTCCGCGGCGGGGCGCAGATCGCCGTCGTCATCGGCGGCGGCAACTTCTTCCGCGGCGCCGAGCTGCAGCAGCGCGGCATGGACCGGGCACGCTCCGACTACATGGGCATGCTCGGCACCGTCATGAACTGCCTGGCCCTCCAAGACTTCCTGGAGAAGGAGGGCATCGACAGCCGGGTGCAGACCGCCATCACGATGGGCCAGGTCGCCGAGCCCTACATCCCGCTGCGCGCCGTGCGCCACCTGGAGAAGGGCCGCGTCGTCATCTTCGGCGCCGGTATGGGCATGCCGTACTTCTCCACCGACACCACCGCCGCGCAGCGCGCCCTGGAGATCGACGCCGAGGCGCTGCTCATGGGCAAGAACGGCGTGGACGGCGTCTACGACTCGGACCCGAAGACCAACCCCGAGGCCGTCAAGTTCGACGCCCTCAGCTACGGCGAGGTCATCACCCGGGACCTCAAGGTCGCCGACATGACCGCGATCACCCTGTGCCGCGACAACGCGCTGCCCATCCTCGTCTTCGAACTGCTGACGTCGGGCAATATCGCCCGGGCCGTCAAGGGTGAGAAGATCGGGACGCTCGTGGGCGACCAGGGCACCCGCGCCTGACCCTCACGTCCGCGCCCCCGCACCCCGTGCGAGCGTCCCCGTAGGCCCCGTGGAGGGCTGTCGTGGGAGGGCTCGCGGGAGCCAAGGGGGATGGACAATGTCCTGCCGGTCGGACACCGTGCAAGGACACGAGGACTGACGAGGACTGAAGGACAGAAGGACGCGCGGGAAACCGCGCGCCAAAGACACGCGACGCAGCCGGCCGCCCCGTGCACGCCGGGCCTCACTCAAGACACGCAGGAGCAAGTGGTGATCGAAGAGACCCTCCTCGAGGCCGAGGAAAAGATGGAGAAGGCCGTCGTGGTCGCCAAGGAGGACTTCGCCGCGATCCGCACCGGTCGTGCGCACCCGGCGATGTTCAACAAGATCGTGGCCGACTACTACGGCGCGCTGACGCCGATCAACCAGCTGGCCTCGTTCTCGGTGCCCGAGCCGCGGATGGCCGTGGTGACCCCGTTCGACAAGAGCGCGCTGCGCAACATCGAGCAGGCGATCCGCGACTCCGACCTCGGCGTCAACCCGAGCAACGACGGCAATATCATTCGTGTGACGTTCCCCGAGCTCACAGAGGAGCGCCGCCGCGACTACATCAAGGTCGCCAAGGGCAAGGCGGAGGACAGCAAGGTCTCCATCCGCTCGGTCCGTCGCAAGGCCAAGGAAGCCATCGACAAGGCGATCAAGGACGGCGACATCGGCGAGGACGAGGGCCGCCGCGGCGAGAAGGAACTCGACGACACCACCGCCAAGTACGTGGCCCAGGTGGACGAGCTGCTCAAGCACAAGGAAGCCGAGCTGCTCGAAGTCTGAGCGAGCGCGGAACATCGAGGTTCGAGGAATCCGTGAACGACTCTTCCTGGGGGGCGCCGTCCGGGCCCGGGTACGCGGGGCCGTCCGGCCAGGGGCCCGCCCATGGCCAGCGGCCCGGTGCCGGACAAAGCCCTGCCCATGGCCAGGCGCCGACGGCACATGGCCAGGGGCCCGCAGACGGGCAGGGGCCCGCACACGGCCAGGGGCCGGCGCACGGCCAAGGAACCGCCTACGGGCAGGCGCCGTCGCCGTACGAGCCTTCGTACGGCCAAGTGCCTTCGCACGGTCAGGCGCCTTCGCACGGTCAGGGGGCCGCGTACGGCCAAGGGCCCTCGCACGGTCAGGGGGCCGGGTACGGCCAAGTGCCCTCGCACGGCCAAGCGCCTTCGCACGGCCAGGGGGCCGCGTACGGTCACGGGCCCTCGCAGGGCCAGGGTGCCGCGTACGGGCAAGGGCCCTCGCAGGGCCAGGGTGCCGCGTATGGGCAAGGGCCCTCGCAGGGCCAGGGTGCCGCGTATGGGCAAGGCCGCTCGTACGACCAGGGGCACCCGTACGACCAGGGGCGTCCCCCGGCGGGTCCCGCGTACGAAGGGCACGCGGTTGAGGAGACTCGGCCCATGCCCATCGTGCCCGATATGCCCGACGTGCCCGCCGGTGGCGGGGACGGGGAGCAGGACGCCGACCGGGGGGCCGCCCGGCTGAGCGGTCCCTTGTTCCGCGACGACCCGGCCGCGCCGTCGTCGCAGGAGCCGCTGTCTCCGGCAGCGCCGCAGCCGGCCCCCGCGCATCAGCAGCCTCAGCAGCAACCGCAGTCGTCGTCGCGGCGTGCGGAGCCGCCGAAGGCGAAGAAGAGCGCGGGCCGGGACCTCGGCGCGGCCATAGGGGTCGGTGTCGGACTCGGCGTCGTGATCATCGCGTCGCTCTTCATCGTCAAGGCCGTCTTCGTCGGCGTGATAGCGGTCGCCGTCGTCGTCGGACTCTGGGAACTGACCTCGCGGCTCCAGGAGCGCAAGAGCATCAAGGCGCCGCTGGTGCCGCTCGCCATCGGCGGCGCGGCGATGGTCGTCGCCGGATACGTCCGCGGCGCCGAGGGTGCCTGGGTGGCGATGGCGCTGACCGCGCTCGCCGTTCTGGTGTGGCGGATGACGGAGCCGCCCGAGGGCTATCTGAAGGACGTGACGGCGGGCGTCTTCGCCGCGTTCTACGTCCCCTTCCTCGCGACCTTCGTGGCGATGATGCTCACCGCGGACGACGGGGCGTGGCGCGTCCTGACGTTCCTGATCCTCACGGTCGTCAGCGACACCGGCGCATACGCGATCGGCTGGCGGTTCGGCAAGAACAAGCTGGCGCCGCGCATCAGCCCCGGCAAGACCCGCGAGGGCCTGGTCGGCGCGGTGACGTTCGCCATGGTGGCCGGCGTGCTCTGCATGGAGTTCCTGATCGACGGCGGCGCCTGGTGGCAGGGGCTCGTCCTCGGCGTCTGCGTCGCCGCCAGCGCGACCCTCGGCGACCTCGGCGAGTCCATGATCAAGCGCGACCTCGGCATCAAGGACATGGGCACGCTGCTCCCCGGCCACGGCGGCATCATGGACCGCCTCGACTCCCTGCTGCCGACGGCACCGGTGGTCTGGCTGCTCCTGGTGCTGTTCGTCGGCTCCTGACCTGGCTGTTTCCCCGGCTCTCCGCCGGTTTTCGAAGGGCCCCGGCCGCATGGCGGGGGCCCTTCGTCGTACCGTCCCGGCGGAATTCGAGGGTGCTCCGCGACGCGTGCGACACTGGATGAGCCATGCCTAAGCCCGGAGAACTGGCGGTAGCCGGGCAGCAGAAGGGCCCCCGACCTGCGCGTATAGCGTGGATCAGGGGCCTGTTTTGGTTTACGAGGCCGTCTTCGGGCCGTCGTGGGCGTGACCTCCGTCGGAACGGTGAACAACAGGTCGGCATCAGCCAGTGCTCGTCGCCGTGAGCGGTGTGGCCGTTTCGAAGATGTGGTCCAGGGCGGTGAGGTAGCCCATGGTCAGTGGGGCCGGGCCGACGCGGCGTAGGTGGAGGACAGGGGACAGCGAGGGCGCGAGGCCGTCGACAGGGGTGGTGACCAACAGTTCGTCGTCGGCGCGGTACAGATCAGCTCGGAGCGCGCGATGGGTCACCAGCCTGAGTCCGGGCACCTCTGCCAATGAGGGGAAGACGTCCATCAGGCCGATGCGTTGGTCGCCACTGGCGTCTGGTGTGGCGATGCGTACCCTGACGCCGACGTCGAGCTTGGCGACGATCAGGGTGTGCAGGTCGAAGACGGCGTCGGTAAGGAAGATCAGGTTGGAGACGGCCAAGTCGATGACGCTGGTGGCTTGGTCGAGGGTTCCGCGCCACAGGCCGTAGGGCACGGCGCCGCGACTCGGATAGCAGGCCATCAGTTCGTCGCGGGGGCTCACACTGGAACGATGCCGCTCGTCGAGCATGGGCCACAAGTAGTAAGGGTCGACTCGGAGCTCTTTGGCTACCGCATGCGCGTTACGTGCGTGCGGGATGCGGTCGGTGGTGATCCACCGCTCGACGCTCTTCGGGTCGATTCCCAAGCGCTCAGCCAGTCCTTCTGTGGTCATGTTGGCCGCGACCATGGACGCCCGAAGACGCTCGTTCGCGGGGTCGCGGTCTTCTGCCAGGATTGAGGCGGATCGATTCGACATGGCTTTGACTCCCTCGAATCGTTCAGGCCGCGTCCGTCCAACCGGGCGCGGCCTTTAGTGACTTGCTAGGTGCTGGCTGGGCCGGTGGCGCTCCATCTGGCGACTGTTGCCCGTGAGATGCTGGTGAGCTCGGCGATCCGCCGGTAAGGCACTCCGGCGTCCACTGCCTGAGCCACCAGAGGGCGCAGGACGGCGTCCACGCGCTCCATCTCGGCCACCAGACGAAGGCGCTGCTCTCCGGGCGCCAGCAACTCCCTCACCGCCTTGGCACGCGCATCCTCGGGGGTGCTCGGAGGGCCAGCTGGCGAGGGCTTAGCTCCCGTCCGAGGCTGTCTCTGGACTCCCTTGTGCTGCTGACGGTTTCGCCGATTGGGCATACGTCAAGCGTGCCGGTCTGTCTCATGTGAGACAAGGCGCCTGAGTCGAGACGCATATGCCAGTTCGTGACGGCGTCAAACAGCCAGCTCACAGCGCTCTGCACCGCGCTGAACCCGAGAGCATGAGGGTATGCGGTGAAACTTTCCCTACTTCATCAAGGCCCGCGCACGGCGCGGGCGCGGGCCGCCTCGCAGCCCCGGCCCGCCTCTTGGCTTCGCCACGGCTGGCCGGGCCGGGCGGCCCGCTCGCGTGCTAAGCGGGCGAAGGTGAGAAACCCGCTGTGGCTGGGGCGGTCGGCTCCACGGCTTTAGGCAGCCACTTTGGGGCGAGCCTCGAAGATCTTGGCCCCAACGTCGTGCTTCAACGGGCAGCTCCACAGACTGCCCGACTCGCCGGAAGCTTACGGGGCCAAGATCACTCGCCCCAAAGCAGCTCCAGCCCAAAGCCGCTCCGCCGACCTCGGCTCAGCTTGCATGGTGAAGTCACAGGCTTGACATGAGCTGCGCCTGCACATCCTCACGCCATTTCTGCGACTGCCGCAACCACGAATCTTCCCGCGGTGCTGTCTCTGCTAGAAAGTGCTTCATGAAGCTGCACCATTTGCCCCGTCGCTGAAGCCCTTCCTCGGCCAGCAGCAACATAGCGGTCCTGGGAAATTTCTTCCGCTTGATCGCTAGACGATCCCAACAGTACATAGATAGTGAATGAACTGAGTCCAAGGCGGTTTGTGCTTCCAGGCGGCTTGGGGTATATCCACCATGCACCACCCTGTGTCGCATCCGGTAGCACTTGTGGAACCATTCGGCGACCGGAGTGGAGCCATCAAGACTCCAATTTCCTCCGAGCAGATCCGCAAACTGCGACTTAACGCGCTTCGCTAGCCTCCCTTCAGCGAAAGTGTCCGCTACTTCAGTTGCGTCCTTGCCCGACTCCCACAGCAGAGTAGCCAACAGTGAGTCGAGTAGCACCTCACTAGCGGTGTTGCCCAACGTCACGGAAGCGCCATATTGGCCTTCGATTTTCAGGGCTCTCCAAGCTTCGATGAATCGCTCCCGCAGGACGAAAAGTGGGTTTCCTACGTGTTGCAGGGCTTCGAAGTACTCAAGGCGGTCGAAATTGTCCCTAGTTACCTCGGGTCCTGGCGTAGCACCCGGAATGTTGACATGATCTAGGACGAGGACGCCAATTGGCCCCCACGGGGAATTATCAAGCGATAATCCTTCTCTCTCGTGCGTAATGATAGCGGAATCGGCACTCTGGTACGGGATCGAGATATCGAGCAGCTCATAGGAGGGGAGGGTGCATGGAGCTTCGAATGCGACTCTATAGGCCCGGATCATTTCCCGCAGGGCGTAAATGCACCTATTTAGTGCATCGTATTCAATAGGGATATCCTGAGGTGAGGGCCAGTCGCCGCGCCCCCTTCTGTCTATGTCCCCCAAAGTGGTTGCAACAACTGTGGTGTACTCGTCACGAAGGACTGGAAAGGCGTCTTCCGTATCGACTTCTTCTGATTGTCCCAGCCGGTTGAATGACTTCGCGGCAGATGAAACAGAACCGTGACGCCTCGATATGTCAGACGACTGCAAGAATCGCAGGTGTACAAAGAGGTGGCCCATCGTATTGGGGTCATACGGTCCGGGAATCACGGGCCCTTCCCTGTAGACGTATCTATCGGGGACAGGCAACTTGTCCGGAAGGGTGATAAAGAAGCGTACGAGTGATCGATTTTCATCTTGCATCTAGGGGCTCCCACTGACACGCGTCGGTTCCCTGCGATATTGACATGCCGATGCCTTCGAACGCATCCATTTTTTCGAATTACGAGAACTGGTTGCTCTGCTGACGGCCCCTAGTGCGCCGACTTCTATGAATGGCCGTGATGCGGCTGATAGGGATAGATGAGCGCGCTTGCTCTGTTCGGGCCGTCTCCGGGCCGTCCGAAGCCGACCAACGTTGACAGGCAGCATCCGCAGGTGACCACCCCCACCCCGCTCTGGCCTGGGCTGCCGTAGATGATCTGCGACACTGGTAGAGCCATGCCTAAGCCCGGAGAACTCACTTTCGTCGCCCCCCGCGGAGCCAAGAAGCCGCCGCGGCACCTTGCCGACCTTTCGCCCGCCGAGCGGAAGGAGGCTGTCGCCGCGGTCGGTGAGAAGCCGTTCCGCGCCAAGCAGCTGTCGCAGCACTACTTCGCGCGGTACGCGCACGACCCCGCGGAGTGGACCGACATCCCCGCCGGTTCGCGCGAGAAGCTGCGGGAGGCGCTGCTGCCCGAGCTGATGACCGTCGTGCGGCACCTCTCGACCGACCAGGACACCACCCGCAAGACGCTGTGGCGGCTGTTCGACGGGACGCTCGTCGAGTCCGTGCTCATGCGTTACCCGGACCGGGTCACCATGTGCATCTCGTCGCAGGCCGGCTGCGGGATGAACTGCCCGTTCTGCGCCACCGGGCAGGCCGGGCTCGACCGGAACCTGTCGACCGGTGAGATCGTGCACCAGATCGTGGACGGGATGCGGGCGCTGCGCGACGGGGAGATCCCCGGTGGGCCGGCCCGGCTCAGCAACATCGTCTTCATGGGGATGGGCGAGCCGCTCGCCAACTACAAGCGGGTCGTCGGCGCCATCCGCGCCCTGACCGACCCCGAGCCGGACGGTCTGGGGCTCTCCCAGCGCGGCATCACGGTGTCGACGGTCGGGCTCGTCCCGGCGATCCACCGGTTCTCCGACGAGGGGTTCAAGTGCCGCCTCGCCATCTCGCTGCACGCGCCCGACGACGAGCTGCGCGACACCCTCGTACCGGTCAACACCCGGTGGAAGGTGCGCGAGGTCCTCGACGCCGGGTGGGAGTACGCCGCGAAGTCCGGGCGCCGGCTGTCGATCGAGTACGCCCTCATCCGCGACATCAACGACCAGGCGTGGCGTGGTGACCGGCTCGGCCGGCTGCTGCGGGGCAAGCCCGTGCACGTCAATCTCATTCCGCTCAACCCGACGCCCGGGTCGAAGTGGACCGCGTCGCGGCCCGAGGACGAGAAGGCGTTCGTCGACGCGATCGCGGCGCACGGCGTGCCCGTCACCATCCGGGACACCCGTGGCCAGGAGATCGACGGGGCCTGCGGTCAGCTCGCCGCGACCGAGCGGTAGCCTGAAGCCCGGCACCACTCACTACATCTGCATATTCCGACAGGGGAGCGCCACAGCGCTGAGAGTGCGGCACCGGTTCCACACCGCAGGCCGCAGACCCTCTGAACCTCGCCCGGGTCATTCCGGGTAGGAAGTTCGGTCATCACTCATGCTGTTGCGCCCTGCCCGGAGACCTGCGAAGGCTCCGGGCAGGGCCGCGTCTTCTCCTGGTCATTCCAGGAGGAAATCGATGAGCGTCATCAACAACGTCGTCAATAACGTCGTCAATAACGTCGTCAATAACGTCATCAGCAACAAGAAGGCGGGCGTGGCTCTGGCCGTCGGCCTCGGTATGGTCGCGCTCGCCGCCTGCGGGTCGTCCGGTGACGGCGGGTCCGGTGATTCCAGGACCGTCACCCTCGTCAGCCATGACTCGTGGGCCGTCTCCAAGAACGTACTGAAGGACTTCGAGAAGAAGTCCGGGTACACGGTGCGGGTCCTGAAGGACGGGGACGCCGGGCAGGCCGTCAACAAGGCGATCCTGTCCAAGGGCAATCCGCAGGGCGACGTCTTCTTCGGCGTCGACAACACCCTGCTCTCCCGCGCGATCGACAACAAGATCTTCACGCCGTACAAGGCCAAGGGGATCGAGCGGGTGGAGAGCGAGTACCGGCTCGACGTCCTCGTCGGCAAGCACCAGGTCACGCCCGTCGACACCGGCGACATCTGCGTCAACTACGACAAGAAGTACTTCGAGCAGCACAAGCTGGCGCCGCCGTCCTCCTTCGCCGATCTCGCCGAGCCCGCGTACAAGGACCTGCTCGTCACCGAGAACGCGGCCACCTCCTCGCCCGGTCTCGGCTTCCTGCTCGGGACCGCCGCGGAGTACGGCGACGACGGCTGGCAGGGCTACTGGAAGAAGCTCGTGGCCAACGGGGTGAAGGTCGTCGACGGCTGGGACCAGGCGTACAACGAGGAGTTCAGCGGCAGCGCGGGCGGCAAGAAGGCCGGCGGCGACCGGCCGCTCGTCGTCTCGTACGCGTCCTCGCCGCCCGCCGAGGCCATCTACGCGGACCCGCAGCCGAAGACCTCGCCGGTCGGCGTCGCCGGCAAGACGTGCTTCCAGCAGATCGAGTTCGCCGGACTCCTCGACGGGGCGAAGAACGAGAAGGGCGGTCAGGCACTGCTGGACTTCCTCATCTCGAAGGAGTTCCAGCAGGACATGCCGCTCAACATGTTCGTCGACCCGGTGACCGAGGACGCCACGCCGCCCGCCGAGTACACCAAGTACGCCGTCCGGGTCGACGACCCCGAGTACATGAGCCCCCGCAGGATCGCCGCCAACCGTGACAACTGGGTCAAGTCGTGGACCTCGCTCGTAAGGAAGTAGCCGCCACGAGGAAGGTCCGGACGGCGCGTACGCGTTCCTCCGGGAACGCCGTGCGGCTCGGCCTCATGGTCGTGCCCGTCGTCTTCTTCGCCGTCTTCTTCGCGTATCCGGTCGTCGCCATCGTCCGGCGCGGGCTGCTCGTCGGCGGCGTCTGGCAGTTCGGCCGGATCGGCGACGTGCTGGGGGAGTCGGACATCCGGCACGTCCTGTGGTTCACGGTGTGGCAGGCGCTGGCGTCGACCGCTCTGACGCTGTTGATCGCGCTGCCCGGCGCGTATGTGTTCGCGCGGCTCGACTTCCCCGGCAAGCAACTGCTGCGGGCCGTCGTGACGGTGCCGTTCGTGCTGCCCACCGTCGTCGTGGGCACGGCGTTCCTGGCGCTCGTCGGGCGGGGCGGGCTCCTCGACGAGCTGTGGGGCGTGCGGCTCGACACCACCGTGTGGGCGATCCTCGTCGCGCATGTCTTCTTCAATTACGCGGTGGTCGTGCGGACCGTCGGCGGGCTCTGGGGCCAGCTCGATCCGCGGCAGGAGGAGGCCGCGCGGATGCTCGGCGCCTCGCGGTTCGCGGCGTGGCGGCGGGTGACGCTGCCCGCGCTCGGACCGGCCGTGGCGGCGGCGGGCCTGATGGTCTTCCTGTTCACGTTCACGTCGTTCGGGGTCGTGCAGATCCTCGGCGGGCCCGGCTACTCGACCCTCGAAGTGGAGATTTACCGGCAGACCGCGCAGATCTTCGACCTGTCGACCGCCGCCGTCCTCACGATCGTGCAGTTCGTCGCGGTCGGGCTCATCCTCGGCGTGCACGCCTGGAGTGTGCGCCGGCGCGAGAGCGCGCTCCGGCTCGTCGACGCGGCGCACACGGCGCGCAAGCCGCGCGGCGCGGGACAGTGGGCGCTGCTCGCCGGGGTCCTCGCGACCGTCGCCGTGCTCATCCTGCTGCCGCTCGGCGTGCTCGTCCAGCGCTCGCTCGACGCGCCGGGCGGGTACGGCTTCGCCTACTACCGGGCGCTCACCGACTCCGACGGCGGGACCTTCCTCGTACCGCCGATCAACGCGATCTGGAACTCCCTGGAGTACGCGCTCGCCGCAACCGGCATCGCGCTCGTCATCGGCGGGCTCGCCGCCGCCGCGCTGACCCGGCGCGCGGGGCGTCTCGTGCGCGGGTTCGACGCGCTGCTCATGCTGCCGCTCGGCGTGTCCGCGGTGACGGTCGGGTTCGGGTTCCTCGTCACGCTCGACAAGCCGCCGCTCGACCTGCGCGCCTCCTGGATCCTGGTGCCGCTCGCCCAGGCGCTCGTCGGCGTGCCCTTCGTCGTACGGACGATGCTGCCGGTGCTGAGGGCCGTCGACGGGCGGCTGCGGGAGGCCGCGGCCGTGCTCGGCGCCTCCCCGCTGCGGGCCTGGCGGGAGGTGGACCTGCCGATGGTGCGGCGGGCGCTGCTCGTCGCGGCGGGGTTCGCGTTCGCCGTGTCCCTCGGCGAGTTCGGGGCGACGGTGTTCATCGCGCGGCCCGACAACCCGACGCTGCCGGTCGCCGTGGCGCGGCTGCTCGGCCGCGCCGGTGACCTCAACTACGGGCAGGCGATGGCCCTCTCGACGGTCCTGATGATCGTCTGCGCCGTCTCCCTGCTGCTGCTCGAACGCATGCGGCCCGCGCGGGCCACGACCGGGGAGTTCTGACATGGCGGCCATGCTCGCGCTGGACGACGCGACCGTACGGTTCGGGGGACGCGCCGCGCTCGACCGCGTGGACCTGGAGGTCGCCGAGCACGAGATCGTCTGCGTCCTCGGGCCGAGCGGCAGCGGGAAGTCCACGCTGCTCCGGGTCGTCGCCGGGCTGCAGCACCTGGACTCCGGGCGGGTCCTCCTCGCCGGGCGCGACCAGGGGGGCGTGCCCGCGCACAAGCGGGGCGTGGGCCTGATGTTCCAGGACCACCAGCTGTTCCCGCAGCGGGACGTGGGCGGCAATGTGGCGTTCGGGCTGCGGATGCACGGGGCCAGGAAGGACGAACAGCGCGCCCGTGTAGCGGAGTTGCTCGACCTCGTCGGGCTGCCGGGCGCCGCCGGGCGGGCCGTCTCCGCGCTCTCCGGCGGTGAACAGCAGCGGGTCGCGCTCGCCCGCGCGCTCGCGCCGCGGCCCCGCCTCCTCATGCTCGACGAGCCGCTCGGCCAGCTCGACCGGTCGCTGCGCGAGCGCCTGGTCGTCGAACTGCGCGAACTGTTCGGCGAGTTGGGCACCACCGTCCTCGCCGTCACGCACGACCAGGGCGAGGCGTTCGCGCTCGCGGACCGGGTGGTCGTCATGCGGGACGGGCGCATCGCCCAGTCCGGCACACCGCTCGACGTGTGGAGGCATCCGGCCGACGAGTTCGTGGCCCGTTTCCTCGGCTTCGACAACGTCGTCGAGGCGACCGTCTCGGTCTCGGGCGACGCCGCGGACACCCCGTGGGGCAAGGTGCCGGTCCCGGCCGGGGCGCCGCAAGGCCCCGGCAAGATCCTCGTACGGCCCGCGGGCGTACGGCTCGTCGACGCCGCCGATGCCCAGCTGACCTGCACGGTCGCCGCCCGCACCTTCCGCGGGACGCACGTGGCCCTGCGGCTTCAGCCCGAGGACGCGCCCCGCCTCGAAGCGGCCTGCGCGCTGCGCGAGGCGCCCGAGCAGGGTGCCGAGGTCGGCGTGGCCTTCGACGCCGCCGAAATTGTGGTGCTGGGCGGGGGACCGGCTACGTAGGGTCGGCGCATGACGACACCCCCGCAGGCTCCTGCCAGCCGGCTCTCCCACGACCGCTTCTGTACCGAAATCATCGCGCAGAGCGACCTGTTGAGGGCGCATCTGGACGGGGCCGACCTCGCGGCGACCGTGCCGACCTGCCCCGACTGGACCCTGCGCGAACTCGTCGAGCACGTGGGCCGCGCCCACCGCTGGGCCGAGGCGATGGTGCGCACCCGCGCCACCGAGGAGCTGGACGAGGACGGCCTGCCGGACCTCGCCCCGGCGGACGACGACCCCGCCACGCTCGGCGCCTGGCTCGCCGACGGGGCCCGGCGCCTCGCCGACACCCTGCGCGCGGCCGGGCCCGACACCGCGTGCTGGAGCTGGGCCTGGCAGCAGGACTCCGGGTTCTGGGCCCGCCGGATGACGCACGAGACGGTGATCCACCGGGCGGACGCGGCGCTCGCGGCCGAGGCCGAGTACGACGTGGTGCCCGAGATCGCCGCCGACGCCGTCGACGAGTGGCTGCGGATCGTGCGCTACGTGCAGGACATCGACGCCCGGGACGGGGCGCAGGAGCTGAAGGCGGGCGGCCGCACCCTGCATCTGCACGCCACCGACACGGCGCCGGACGCCGCCGCCGAGTGGCTGATCGAGCTGGGCGACGAGGGGATCGTCTGGCGGCGCGACCACGCCAAGGCCGACGTGGCGCTGCGCGGCCCGCTGACCGAGGTGCTGCTCGCGTTCTACCGGCGCCGGCCCCTGGACTCCGGGCGGGTCGAGGTGCTCGGTGACCGCGCGCTGCTCGACTTCTGGCTGGAGCGGGCCACGTTCGGCTGAGCCCGCGTACACATGCGGAAGGGGCCGTACGGGGCACACGCCCCGTACGGCCCCTTCCTTACTGCTAGTTCTGGGCCGCGCCGCGCTTGCGCAGGGCGAAGACCACACCGCCACCGGCGACGACGAGCGCCGCCGCGATGCCGGCGAACAGGCCGGTGTTGCTGCTGGCACCGGTCTCGGCGAGGTCCGAACCACCGGCCGGGGAGGCCGAGTTGTCCGGGGCCGGGGCCGCCGGGGTCTCGGACTCGGGGGCCGACGGGGTCGGCTTCTCGGTCTCGGCCGGGGTCGAGGTCTCCGGGGCCGGGGTCGGCTTCTCGGTGGCCGGAGGGGTCGGCTTCTCGGTGACCGGCGGGGTCGGGGTCGGCTTCTCGGTGGCGCAGGCCGTCGCCGGCGTCTTCACGTCGCCCTTGATGTAGTCGTCGACGTTGTACCGGTCGGTCTTCACGTGGACGCGGTAGGTGGTGTTCGGGGCCCAGTTCTCCTCGAACGTGATGGTCTTGCCCTCACGGGAGCCCACCACGACCTGGTGGCCGAGTTCCTTGCCCGACGCGTCCTCGAGCGTGACGGTCGCCGGCGTGCCGGAGGCGTCGACGTCCGTGACGGTGATGACACCCTTGTCACCGACGCAGGAGGCCTTGGCGGTGAACTCGTTGATGTTGCACGCCGAAGCGGTACCGGCGACGCCCAGCGTCAGCGCGGTCGCGGCAGCCGCCACACCGGCGAAACGGGCGGCGCGTGCGGATATACGGGGGGTTACGGACACGGTTGTCCTTCACGGGATCAGTGCAGAAAAATATGAGGTGCCGCGAGGGGAGCGCGTAGCTCCCGCCTCAGCACCCTCACGGTCCCCTCACGTTTACAAGTGGGCATGACGCAGCGTCAATGGGGAAAGAGGTTTAACCCGCGACTCTTGACCTGTACGTGACCTAACGTGGCTCAGACCAGCCCTAGTTGATCTTCATATGCCCCGGATCCGCTCCAGCGCCTCGCCCGCCTCCTCCACCGAGTCGACGAGCGCGATGCGCGACTCCATCGACCGGCCGCGCGCGAGCGCCCGCAACAGCGGCCAGGCGGGCAGGGTTTCGGTCCAGTGCTCGCGGTCGACCAGGACCATCGGCGTCGGCTCGCCGCGCGACTCGTAGTAGTTCGGCGTGGCGTTGTCGAAGATCTCCTGCACCGTGCCGGCCGCGCCGGGCAGGAAGATGACGCCCGCGTTCGAACGGGCGAGGAGGCCGTCCTCGCGGGTGGCGTTGGCGAAGTACTTGGCGAGGTGCGCGGCGAACGCGTTGGGCGGCTCGTGCCCGTAGAACCAGGTCGGAATGCCCACCGACGGGCCGCCCTGCGGCCAGCGGGAGCGCACCTCGAACGCGGCCCCGGCCCAGTCCGTGACCGACGGCGTGAACGACGGGTGCTTGGCGAGGATCCGCAGCGCCTCGTCGAGGGCGCCGTCGGCCAACGGGGCGGCGTAAGCGCCCAGGTTGGCCGCCTCCATCGCGCCCGGGCCGCCGCCCGTCGCCACCGTGAGCCCGGCGCGCGCGAGGGCGCGGCCGAGCCGGGCCGCGCCCGCGTACTCCTCGGTGCCGCGCGCCATCGCGTGGCCGCCCATCACGCCCACCACCCGCGCCCCGGCGAGCAGTTCGTCGAGGGCGTCGGAGACGGAGTCGTCGTGGACGGCGCGCAGCATGGACGCGAACACGTCGCCGTCGGCCTTGGTGCGCTGGAACCAGGCGTACGCGCGGGCGTCCGGTGTCGCCTCGTACCCGCCTTCCGTGGACAGCCCGTCGAAGAGCTCGTCCGGCGTGTAGAGATGGCCGCGGTACGGGTCGAACGGCAGCCCCGGGACCGGCGGGAAGACGAGCGCCCCCTCGGCCCTGAGCCGGGCGTCCGCCGCCGGGTCCATGGGGCAGCCGAGGAAGACGGCGTCCGCGACGTCGGCGGCGAGCAGCCGGTCCGTGCGCCCCGTCAGGTCGACGGCCTGCACCCGGTGTCCGGCGAGCGTGCCGCGGGCGGTGAGCACCTCGTCGAACTCGGCGAGCGTCTCGATCTCGCGGTCGGACCGGTCCGGCAGATCCGGCAGATCCGGCAGGTCCGGCAGGTCCGGCAGGTCGGACCGGTCTGCCAGGTCCGACAGATCGGATCGGTCCGGGGGGACGGCCGCGCCGCGCGGGGCCGGTACGGACGGTGGTGTTGCTGAGGTCGGCTGCACCCGCCCATGCTAAGCACCGCCGCAACCGGCCCCCGGGCCCCGGTGGTTGCTCAGCTCTCGATGACCGACGGGTCCATCCAGGCGACCTCGAAGGTGTGGCCGTCCAGGTCGTCGAAGGCGCGCCCGTACATGAATCCGTGGTCCTGCTTCTCGCCGGACTCGGTGCCGCCCGCCGCGACGGCCTTCTCGACCAGCTCGTCGACCTTGTCCCGGCTCTCCGCGCTGAGACAGAGCAGCACCTCGCTGCCGGTCGTCGAGTCGATGATCGTCTTCTTGGTGAAGCCCGCGTACTTCTCCTTGGTCATCAGCATCAGCACGATGGTGTCGCTGATCTCCACGGCGGAGGCGGTCTCGTCCGTGAACTGCTTGTTGATGGTGTAGCCCAGCGCGGTGAAGAACTTCTTGGAGGCATCCAGGTCGTTCACGGCCAGGTTCACGAAGATCATCTGCTGGTACATGGGAGGCCCGTCGCCTTCTCTGTGTCGGTGAGGTCTTGCGCGTACGCAGGATTAGACGGACCCCGGCGGCAAAAGTCATCGCCAAGTCATCGGGAAATCAGGGGAATCGCCGAAAGCTCCGCGACGGCCCAGGTCAGTGGCGTGAAGACGAGCAGCAGAGCGCCCGCGCGCAGCGCCGCGACGGCGCGCAGGGACACCGCGGGGGCGCCCAGGCGCAGCAGCGCGGCGGTCGTGTGCCTGCGCGCCTGACGCGCCTCGGCGGCCGCGGTCAGCAGGGTGGCGAGGGTGCAGCCGATGACCAGTACCGCGCCGAGGGCGGTCAGCGGGCCGAGCCCGGGGGCCGACTCGGGGGCGTGCCCGTAGAGGACGTTCGCCGCGTACGCGCCCGACGCCACGGCGCAGACGACGCCGATCGGGCGGCCGATGCGCCGCGCCTCCTCCTGGAGCACGCGCCCGGCGAGCAGCCGCACCGCGCCGGGGCGCACGGCCTGCAGCGCCCATCCGGTCAGGTAGGTGAGTCCGGGCCCGGCGAGCGCCAGGCCGAGCGCGGTCAGTGCCCAGCCGGCGAGGACCGCGCTGGGGCTGCCGCCGAGGCCGCCCGGCATCCGCAGGCCGTCGCCCGCGCCCGCGCGCGCGGCGTACGTCTCCACGGCGAGCCCGGCGGCGAGCAGCGCGACGCCCCACGGCAGGCCGGACGGCGCGGGCACCGGTTCGGCGAAGAGTTCCTCGGGTTCGCCCGCGGACGGCTCCGCGGCCCTGGGTGCTCCGCCGTACCGGCCGCCGCCCTTCGCAGGCGCCGCGGACCTGCGCGGGCGGAGCACGATCGCGCTCGCGCCGGACGCGAGGAGGGGCACGAACGTGAGCAGCGTGAGCGTGGCGGGCAGCGGCAGGGGCCGGTCGGCGGCGAGCAGGCCGCGCGCCGCGCCGTCGAACGGCAGCCCCGACAGGTCGCCGCGCAGGTGCAGGAAGAACAGCAGCGCGAGGAGCGAGCCGAGCGTGCAGGCGATCGCCGTGGAGATCGCGGCGAGGAGGGTGAGGCGGGCCGGGCCGAGGCCGACGGCGGAGAGTCCGGAGCGCGGCTGCGTGCCCGGGTCGGAGCGGGCGACGGCGACCGCGAAGTACACGGTGGCGGCGAGCGGCACGGCGCACCACAGGAGGCGGGCCGCGGCGCCGGTCGCGGCCCCGGGGTGGCCGAGGGCGTAGCCGAGCGTGCAGAGCAGCAGGAAGCCGGTGCCCGCGGAGGCGGCGGCCACCAGGAGTCTGCGGAGCTGGACCAGCGGCCGGCCGCCGCGTACTAGACGGAGAGCGAGCACTCGGCGAGCCCTTCGGGACCGGCGGCCGCGGTGGGCAGCTGCACGGTGGTGACGCGGCGCCCGTCGAGCAGCGGCACCGTGCGGTCGGCGTGCGCGCTGACGTCCGGGTCGTGCGTGGCGAGGACGACGGTGATGCCGTGCGAGCGGGCCGCCGCCGTCAGGGTGCGCAGGACGTGGGCCCGGTCGGCGCGGTGCAGGGTCGCGGTCGGCTCGTCGGCGAAGACCACGTCCGGGGCGTGCACGAGGGCGCGCGCGATGGCCACGCGCTGGCGCTCGGCCATCCGCAGGGCGCCGGGCCGCTTGCGCGCGAGGTGCCCGACGTCGAGCCGCTCCAGCCACTCCTGGGCGGCGTTCTTCGCGGCGCGGCGGCCCGTGCCGCGCAGCATCAGCGGCAGGGCGGTGTTCTCCCAGGCGTTCAGCTCGGGGACCAGGGCGGGCTCGGGGTCGATCCAGCCGAACCGGTCGCGCCGCAGCCGCTCGCGCACCAGCGTGCCCATGGTGTGCACCGGGGTGCTGTTGAACCACACTTCGCCCTGCTGCGGCAGGAGCTGGCCCGAGAGGCAGCGCAGCAGTGTCGTTTTGCCCGCACCGCGGGGGCCGCTCACGGCCAGGGTCTCGCCCTCGCGGACCTCGATGGAGACGCCCGTGAGCGCGGGGGTGCCGTTGTGCGAGACGTGCAGCGTGCGTGCCCAGAGCACGTCGTTGTCCGGCGGGGCCACCATGGCGTACACCTCGGTTCGGATCAGTTGTGCCGGGAAGGGGATCCCGTCCCCCGTACGTCCCGTCCCCCGTACGGGGGAACGAAGGCGGGGCCGATCGGTTACAGGCACGCTAGGTATTCCGGACGATATGTATGGAAAAGACGCGGCCCGGCCGCGCCCATCTCACTCGGATGGGCGCGGCCGGGCCGCTCACGCACTGGCTCCCGGAGCCACGCATTGGCTCCCGGAGGGCTCAGATCTTCGTCCAGGCCTCCGTGAGCACCTGGCGGACGATGGACTCGATCTCGTCGAACGTCGACTGGTCGGAGATCAGCGGCGGCGAGAGCTGGATGACCGGGTCGCCACGGTCGTCGGCGCGGCAGTACAGGCCGTACTCGAAGAGCTTCTTGGTGACGAAGCCGTACAGGACGCGCTCGGACTCCTCGTCCGTGAACGTCTCCTTGGTGGCCTTGTCCTTCACCAGCTCGATGCCGTAGAAGAAGCCGTTGCCGCGGACGTCGCCGACGATCGGCAGGTCGTGCAGCTTCTGGAGCGTCGTCAGGAAGTTCGCCTCGTTGTCGAGCACGTGCTGGTTGAGGCCCTCGCGCTCGAACAGGTCGAGGTTGGCGAGGCCGACGGCCGCGGAGACCGGGTGGCCGCCGAAGGTGTAGCCGTGCAGGAAGGTGTTGTCGCCCTTGTAGAACGGCTCGGCGATGCGGTCCGAGACGATCGCGGCGCCTATCGGGGAGTAGCCCGAGGTCATGCCCTTGGCGCAGGTGATGATGTCGGGGACGTAGCCGAACTTGTCGCAGGCGAACATCGTGCCGAGGCGGCCGAAGGCGCAGATGACCTCGTCCGAGACGAGCAGCACGCCGTACTGGTCGCAGATCTCGCGCACGCGCTGGAAGTAGCCGGGCGGGGGCGGGAAGCAGCCGCCCGCGTTCTGCACCGGCTCCAGGAAGACGGCCGCGACCGTCTCCGGGCCCTCGAAGAGGATCTCCTGCTCGATCTGGTCGGCGGCCCAGCGGCCGAAGGCCTCGGGGTCGTCGCCGTGGATCGGGGCGCGGTAGATGTTGGTGTTCGGCACCTTGTGCGCGCCGGGCACGAGCGGCTCGAACGGGGCCTTCAGGGCCGGCAGGCCGGTAATGGACAGGGCGCCCTGCGGAGTGCCGTGGTAGGCGACCGCACGGGAGATGACCTTGTACTTCGTGTGGTTGCCGGTCAGCTTGTGGTACTGCTTCGCCAGCTTCCACGCGGTCTCGACGGCCTCGCCGCCGCCGGTGGTGAAGAAGACCTTGTTGAGGTCGCCCGGCGCGTGGTGGGCCAGGCGCTCGGCCAGCTCCACCGCCTTGGGGTGGGCGTACGACCAGATGGGGAAGAAGGCCAGCTCGGAGGCTTGCTTCGCGGCGACCTCGGCCAGCTCGCGGCGGCCGTGACCGGCCTGCACCACGAAGAGTCCGGCGAGTCCGTCGAGGTACTTCTTGCCCTGGTCGTCCCAGATGTAGGTGCCCTCGCCACGCACGATGGTGGGAACGGGCGCGTTCTCGTACGACGACATGCGGGTGAAGTGCATCCACAGGTGGTCGTACGCGGTTCGGCTGAGGTCCTTGCTCACGGCTATCGGGTTCCCCACATATAGGTCTGCTTCTTGAGCTTGAGGTAGACGAAGCTCTCGGTGGAGCGCACGCCGGGCAGGGCCCGGATGCGTTGGTTGATGACCTCAAGGAGGTGGTCGTCGTCCTCGCAGACGACCTCCACCATCAGGTCGAACGAGCCCGCGGTCATCACCACGTACTCGCACTCCGGCATGGCCGTCAGCGCGTCCGCCACGGGGTCGAGGTCGCCCTCCGCGTGGATGCCGACCATCGCCTGGCGCCGGAAGCCCACGGTGAGCGGGTCGGTGACGGCGACGATCTGCATCACGCCCTGGTCGAGCAGCTTCTGCACGCGCTGGCGCACGGCCGCCTCGGAGAGGCCGACGGCCTTGCCGATGGCGGCGTACGGACGCCTGCCGTCCTCCTGGAGCTGCTCGATGATCGCGAGGGAGACGGCGTCGAGAGGCGGATTGCCGCCACTCCTCGAACGGGGTCCCTTGGGGTCTGCGCTGCGACTGGCCACGACCTCACTCTGCACGAGGACTCGACAGTTCCGCAAGCCCGGATCGATGTAATCCGTTGTTCAAGGCGTCCGTCGTCACGGATTTCGTAGGTGGGGGGCGGTGGGGGGTGTCGAAAGCGTCGGCGTTCCGCATAGGGTGGGTGTCTCAAGCAGTGGACAGGCGTCAAAAGGGACCATCCACGTGCTATCCACGTCCTTTCCATCCGCAAGGAGGCCGGTCAGTGACCAGTGAGCTGCGTCGTCTGCGCAACTACATCGACGGGGAGTTCCGGGACGCCGGCGACGGCCGGACCACCGAGGTGGTCAACCCGGCCACCGGCGAGGCGTACGCGACCGCGCCGCTGTCCGGGCAGTCCGACGTCGACGCCGCGATGGCGGCCGCCGCCGCCGCGTTCCCGGCCTGGCGCGACCTGACGCCGGCCGAGCGCCAGAAGGCCCTGCTCAAGATCGCCGACGCGTTCGAGGAGCGGGCCGAGGAGCTGATCGCGGCCGAGGTCGAGAACACGGGCAAGCCGATCGGGCTCACGCGGTCCGAGGAGATCCCGCCCATGGTCGACCAGATCCGGTTCTTCGCCGGCGCGGCCCGGATGCTGGAGGGCCGCGCGGCCGGCGAGTACATGGAGGGCCTCACCTCCATCGTCCGGCGCGAGCCGATCGGCGTCTGCGCGCAGGTCGCGCCGTGGAACTACCCGATGATGATGGGCGTCTGGAAGTTCGCCCCGGCGCTCGCCGCGGGCAACACCGTCGTCCTCAAGCCGTCCGACACGACGCCCGCCTCCACGGTCCTGATGGCCGAGATCATCGGCTCGATCGTCCCCAAGGGCGTCTTCAACGTCGTCTGCGGCGACCGCGACACCGGCCGCCTCATGGTCGAGCACGACACCCCGGCGATGGCCTCCATCACCGGCTCCGTGCGCGCCGGCATGCAGGTCGCCGAGTCCGCCGCCAAGGACCTCAAGCGGGTCCACCTGGAGCTGGGCGGCAAGGCGCCGGTCGTCGTCTTCGAGGACACCGACATCGCCAAGGCCGTCGAGGACATCGCGATGGCGGGCTACTTCAACGCAGGCCAGGACTGTACGGCCGCCACCCGCGTGCTCGTCCAGGAGTCCATCCACGACGAGTTCGTCACCGCGCTCGCCAAGGCCGCCGCCGACACGAAGACCGGCATGCCGGACGACGAGGACGTGCTGTACGGCCCGCTCAACAACCCCAACCAGCTCAAGCAGGTCTCCGGGTTCATCGAGCGGCTGCCCGCGCACGCCAAGGTCGAGGCGGGCGGCCACCGCGTCGGCGAGAAGGGCTTCTTCTACGCCCCGACCGTCGTCTCCGGCCTCAAGCAGGACGACGAGATCATCCAGAACGAGGTCTTCGGCCCCGTCATCACCGTCCAGTCCTTCACGGACGAGGCGCAGGCCACCGAGTGGGCCAACGGTGTCGACTACGCCCTCGCCTCCTCGGTGTGGACCAAGGACCACGCGCGCGCGATGCGCATGTCCAAGGTCCTCGACTTCGGCTGCGTCTGGATCAACACCCACATCCCGCTCGTCGCCGAGATGCCGCACGGCGGCTTCAAGAAGTCCGGCTACGGCAAGGACCTGTCCGCGTACGGCTTCGACGACTACACGCGCATCAAGCACGTGATGACGTCCCTCGACGCGTGAACCTCACGTACGAGGAAGTGGGCGCGACCCTGGCGGAGGGTGCCGAACTCCCGCCGGGGTACGCCCACCTGGACCGCCGCGTCCGGCTCGGCTCGGGGCAGGAATGCTTCGAGCGGGCGGGCGCGGCGGTCCTGTCGTGGGGCGCGCAGCGCGGCGCGGGCATGTCGGTCTCGCCCGGCGACGACGCCCGTGAGGGCCAGGACATCGTCATGCGCCTGCTGTGGCTGCGGATCCCCTGCCGGGTGGTGGGGGTCGTCCGCGACGGCACGCGTACCGGCTTCGCCTACGGAACCCTGCCCGGCCACCCCGAACGCGGCGAGGAGGCGTTCCTCGTGGTCCGGGAACCGGACGGATCCGTGTGGTTCCGCATCCGCGCGTTCTCCCGGCCCGGCCGCTGGTACACGCGGGCGGCGGGGCCGGTGGGGCGGATGGTGCAGAGGTGGGCCACGCGGCGGTACTTGCGGGCGATCGTCAGAGCCGCCGGGGACGGCAAGCGGTAAGGCGGCGCCCTGTCGACAGGGTGTCGCTCCGGGCCCCCGCCGCTCGACGCAGCGTCCATTGCGGGGCATCCGGCGCGGCGGCATTCTGCCTGCGTGCGAGCCAAACACCTCTCCTCCCAGGTCACCCGTCGGTCCTTGCTGCGCGCCCTGGGCGGTGGTGCCGGGGCGCTGGCCGTCGGCGCGTTCGCCACGGGGTGCGGGGTGCCCGCCGCCTACGTCGAGCCCGGGGACCGCGCAGGCCGGGACCTCTCGTCCGCCGAGAAGCGGCTGACCTGGGCCAACTGGCCGCTCTACATCGACGTCGATGACGAGGACCCCTCCCGGCGGCCGACCCTGGACGCCTTCGAGAAGCGGACCGGTCTCCAGGTGACGTACACCGAGGAGATCAACGACAACGACGAGTTCTTCGGGAAGATCAGCCCGTCGCTGATGAACCACCAGCGGACCGGGCGCGATCTCATCGTCATCTCCGACTGGATGTGCTCACGGTTCGTGCGGCTCGGCTGGGTGCAGGAGATGGACCGCGCGCGGCAGCCGAACGTCACCGAGTACCTCGACCCGCTGCTGCGTTCGCCCGCCTTCGACCCCGGGCGCAAGTTCACCGTGCCCTGGCAGTCCGGGATCACCGGGATCGCGTACAACAAGCGGCGCCTCGGGCGGGAGATCCGGCACGTCGGCGACCTGTGGGCGGACGACCTCAAGGGGCGCGTCACCCTGCTCTCCGGGCTCGACGAGTCCTTCGCGCTGCTCATGCAGGGCAACGGGGTCGACATCACCAAGTGGACCACCGACGACTTCCACCGCGTCTGCGACCAGGTCGAGAAGCTCGTCGAGTCCCGGCACATCCGCCGCTTCACCGGCAACGACTACATCAAGGACCTGTCCAGCGGCGACGTCCTCGCCTGTCAGGCGTACAGCGGCGACGTCATCCAGCTCCAGGCCGACGACCCGGACATCGCGTTCGTCGTCCCCGAGGAAGGCGCCGAGCTGTGGGCCGAATCCCTGATGATCCCCAACCTCGCCGACCACAAGGCCAACGCCGAGCGGCTCATCGACCACTACTACGCGCCCGAGGTCGCCGCCGAGCTCGCGGCGTGGGTCAACTACGTGTGCCCGGTCCCGGCGGCCAGGGACGTCCTCGCCGCCGCCAAGGACCGGGAGACCGCCGAACTCGCCGAGGACCCGCTGATCTTCCCCGACGACGCGATGCGGTCCCGGCTCGCCATCGCCCGGGACATCGGGCCGTCGGAGCGGACGGAGTTCGCCAAGCGGTGGAACGCGATCGTGGGGCTGTAGCGCTCGGTCCAGGGACACGTTGTCAGTCCAGGTTCCTGAGCGCCGCGTACACGATGCGCTGGGCGACGGGGTTCATGTCCGCGCCCTTAGCGTCGGTGGAGTTGACCGAGTAGACGAGGGTGCGGGAGAGGTCGCGGGTGGCGCCGACCACCGAGCTGTAGCCGTAGCGGCTGCCCGTCTTCACCCAGACGACCTTGCCGTCCTCCGTCACATAGCGCTGCAGGCCCGCGCTCATCGTCGCGCCCTCGATGTCCGACGGCACGGTGAACATCTCCTCCAGCTGGGGCCGCGGGACGATCCGGCCCCGGAACAATGCCGTGATCAGGCGCTCCAGGTCGGCCGTCGTGGAGATCATGTCGCCGCCCGCGAACCGGTCGTACTGGTTCCATTCGGTCACGTCGAGCAGCGTGCCGTCCTCGCGGAGCTGGTAGCCGTGGTGGTGCGGGCCGCGGATGCGGGTGTCCGTGCCGGGGAAGTACGTGTGCCGCATTCCGGCCGGGCGCAGGACGAGCCGTTCGGCCTCGGCCGCGTACGAGCGGCCCGTGACCTTCTCCACGAGGAGGCCGAGCAGGGTGTAGTTGATGCCGAGGTACTCCTGGACCTCGCCCGGGGCGTGCGCCGGGCCCGCGGCGACCGAACCGGCGACCACCTGGCGCGGGGTCAGGGTGTCGAAACGGTGCGGGTACTCCTCCTCGAAGTTCTTGCCCCAGCTCGTTCCCGGCTTCAACCCGCTGGTGTGGTTGAGCAGTTGGCGTACGGAGATGGGGTCGGGGAAGGCGGCGGCGTTCGGGGCGAACAGGTCGGGGAGGTAGCGCTGGACGGGGGCGTTCAGGTCGACCTCGCCGTCGGCGGCGAGGCGCAGGACCGTGGCCGCCGTCACCACCTTCGTGGTCGAACCGGCCCGGAACCGCGCGTTCTCCAGCGCCTTCGCGCCCGTCCGCAGATCGCGGACGCCCGCGACGCCGCGCCAGGAGCCGCCCGTGCCGCCGACGCGGACCAGGGCCGCGGTGGCGTCGGCGTTGGGCAGACCGCTGATGGATTCCCGCAGGGCCGCGGCGTCGGGGGCGGAGTGCGGAGAGCGGGCGGAGGCGTGCGCGGAGGTGTATGCGGAGGTGTGTGCGGCCGGGTGCGGGGCGGCCGAGGCCAGCGGGGCGGCGACGGCTCCGAGAGCGAGGACGGTTGTGACGGCGAGGGCGCGCATGGTGTGACGCTGCAGCTTCAACTGATGCTCCCAGGACAGTGGTTGGGCCGGGCGGGCCGGTGTGCACCATCCTGTGCGGCCGTCGTGGTCCGGAGATCGTCGTGGGGGAGGAGCGCCGACCCTGGTAGTCGCCCGGGCGGCGCCCTAGGGGCTGCCGCCGGACGGGCCCTAGGGGGCCCGTGCTCACTCCTCCCTGAGCGCCGTCAGCAGGTCGACGCGGTTGGTCGTGATCGAGTCGGCACCCGCGTCGATGAGCCGTCGCATCGCCCTGCGGGTGTCCGGCGTCCAGGCGGAGACCAGGCAGCCGTCGCGGTGGACGCGGGCCGCGAGGTCGCGGGTGACCAGCGGGAAGCGGTAGTTGAGCCAGCGCGGGCGGACCGCGTCGAGCAGGGCGCGGCGCGGCGGGGCCAGGGACGTCCAGGTCAGGGCGATCTCGGCGGCCGGATCCGCGGCGCGTACGAGGAGCATGGTGCGGGCGCCCGCGCAGTACTGGACACGCTCCTCGGCGCCCGCGTCGCGCACCGTGGAGACGACCGTGCGGACCGTCTCCGCGTCGGCACCGGGCAGGTCGATCATCAGGCGCGCCGCCGACGCCTGTTCGAGGGCGTCGACGAGGGTGGGCACGCCGCCCGCCGTGAGGCCGCGCACCTCGTCGGCGGAGAGCGCGGAGAGCGGGCGGTCGTGGCGCCACAGGCGTTCGAGCGTCGCGTCGTGGAGGAGGACGGGGGTGCCGTCGCGGGTCAGGCGGACGTCGACCTCCACCGCGTCCGCGCCCAGGGCGAGCGCCGAACGCAGGGAGGGGAGGGTGTTCTCGCGGACGCGGTAGGGGTCGCCCCGGTGGGCCACGGCGGTGACGGTGCGCATGGCCCCCATTGTGGGGCGGAACCCTCGCTTACGCGTCGGCCAGCCAGGCGGCCGTGTACGTGTCGATCTCCGCGGCGATCCGGGCCTTGCCGGGCTCGTCGAGGAAGGAGGCGCGGACCGCGTTCTTCGCGAGGTCGGCGAGGCCGCGCTCGTCGAGGTCGAGGAGGCGGGCGGCGACGGCGTACTCGTTGTTGAGGTCCGTGGAGAACATCGGCGGGTCGTCGGAGTTGATGGTGACGGTGACGCCCGCGTCGACGAAGCGCCGCAGCGGGTGCTCGTCGAGGGTGGCGACCGCGCGGGTCGCGATGTTCGAGGTCGGGCAAACCTCCAGGGGGATGCCGCGCTCGGCCAGGTGTGCGAGGAGCTTCGGGTCCTGGGCGCTGGAGGTGCCGTGCCCGATGCGCTCGGCGCCGAGGTAGGTCAGGGCGTCCCAGACGGTCTCGGGGCCCGTCGTCTCGCCCGCGTGCGGTACGGAGTGCAGGCCGGCGGCGATCGCGCGGTCGAAGTACGGCTTGAACTGCGGCCGGGGCACGCCGATCTCGGGGCCGCCGAGGCCGAACGAGACCAGGCCCTCCGGGCGCAGCGCGTCGTCCGTGGCCAGCCGCGCCGTCTCCTCGGCCGACTCCAGGCCCGCCTCGCCGGGGATGTCGAAGCACCAGCGCAGGACGGTGCCGAACTCGGACTCGGCGGCCTTGCGGGCATCCTCGATGGCGTCCATGAAGCCGCGGGCGTCGATGCCGCGCCGGGTGGAGGAGAAGGGGGTGATGGTCAGCTCGGCGTAGCGCACGTTCTGCCGGGCCATGTCGCGGGCCACCTCGAAGGTGAGGAGCCGTACGTCCTCCGGGGTCCGGATGAGGTCGACCACGGACAGGTACACCTTGATGAAGTGCGCGAAGTCCCGGAACGTGAAGAAGTCCACGAGCGCCTCGGGGTCCGTCGGCACGGCCGAGTCGGGGTGCCGGGCGGCCAGCGTCGAGACGATCCTGGGGGACGCCGAGCCCACGTGGTGCACGTGCAGTTCGGCTTTCGGCAGCCCGGCGATGAAGGTCTGCAGGCTCTGGCTCAACGGTTCCTCCCCAGGAACGTGGGTGATCGGCTGATCGGGGTCACCGGCATCGTATGCGGGCGGCTCCGCCGGTGGGCGGGCGCGGGGTGAGGCCGTGCGCCGAGGACGGGGTGAGGCCGTGCGCCGAGGGCGACGGGCGGCCCGCTTCCGGGCGCCCGGGACCGTGGCCCGGCCGCCCCGTAGCATGTCGGGACCGACACGACGAAGGGGGCGCTTCACATGGGAGGCGAAACCACACCGCAGGGCGACACTCCCTGGGCGGCGCCGCAGGACGCGGCGGCAGGACAGCCGGACGGGTCCCGGGACCGCGCACGTCCGCAGGCCCCCGGGAGTCCGGCGGGTGCCGCGAGCCCGGACCCCCGTGGCATCCATGAGAGCCAGACGGTGACCGCGATGCCGGCGCATCAGATGGCCAAGCCCCCGCAGGCACCGCAGGCACCGCAGCCTCCGCAAGCGCCTCAGCCGCCCCGGTCGCCGTACTCCGCGCAGGCGCCCCAGCCTCCGCAGGCCCCCCAGCCTCCGCAGGTGCCGCAGCAGCCGCACGCGGCGCACAACCCGTACGCCCCGCAGCCGCCCGCCTCCCCCTATGCGGCTCCCCCGAGCGGCAGCGGTTCCGTGCCGCCGCCGCCCGTCTCGCCCGCCGGTCCCGGCATGCCGGCCTACGGCGGCTACCAGGGCGGGCCGCAGTACGGCTACCCGGTGCAGCAGCCCGCCCCGTACGGAGTGCCGCAGTACGGGTATCCGGGCGGGATGCCGATGCAGCCGAGCAACGGGATCGGCGTCACCGCCATGGTGACCGGCATCGTCTCCGCCGTGATGTGTCTGGCCTGGTTCATCTCGCCGATCCTCGGCATTCTCGGCATCGTCTTCGGCATCATCGGCCGGGGCAAGGCCAAGCGCGGCGAGGCGACCAACCCCGGCCAGGCGCTGACCGGGATCATCTGCGGCTCGTTCGGCCTCGCCGTCGGGATCGGGTTCTTCACCCTGGTGTTCGTGCTCAGCAACAGGTGACCCGCCGGGCCCGCCGCCTCAGCGCAGGCGGGCCCGCGCCTCCATCAGCGCGAACCCCAGCAGGTTCGGCCCTCTCCACCCCTGCGGGTTCTCCGCGTCCGCGTCGTCCGCCGCGAGGCCGATGCCCCAGATCCGGTCCACCGGACTCGCCTCCACCAGGACGCGCTCGCCCGTGCGCAGCAAGTACTCCCGCAGGGCCGGGTCGGACCCGAACTTGTGGACGCTGCCCTCGACCACGATCCCGTAGCGCTCCCGCCGCCACACCGTGTCGTCGAACCCCTGGACCAGGCGGCCTTCCTTCTTGGCCTGGGAGGGGTGCCCAGCCGCGAGCACGCGCCGCTCCGCCTCCGCGTCGCCGAAGAGCCGCGCCTTCGCCGCCATCATCCAGTGCTCCGCCGTCGCGTACTCCACCCCGCCCACGGCGAACGGCGACGGCCACCACTGGCTCAGGCAGCTCGGTCCAAGAGTCCCGTCCTCCCGTGCCGTGTGGCCCCAGAAGTGCAGGTACTTCACCCGTGCGCCCGCGCTCACCGCCGCCACCAGCGATTCCCTGCTGTCGATCTCCATGCACGCGAGTCTGGCACGCACCACTGACACTCCGTCCTGCCTTTTCCAGGGAGACTCGACACCTGGTCGACAGATTCCGTCGCGTAACCAAAAGGCAACAACGGAATCACTTGTTGGAGTACAAGTGCTCTGCCAGGATCGGCACTCAAATCGAGCTGGAGCCACGCCGGTGCCCGCGGGACGGGACACCGGCGGCGAAGAGCGAGAGCGAGCACTCATGCACAACCCCACCCCGGCCCGCCCCCCGACGGCCGCGTCGGTCGCCGCCACCGCCCGGGAACGATTCGCGGACGGAGCCGACTTCGTCGCCGGACGCCTGGTCAAGGGCGGATCCGGCCGCACCCACGCCGTCGTGGACCCCGCCACGGGCGAGGACGTGTACACGTACGAACTCGCGGGCCCGGCCGACGTGGACGCCGCCGTCGGCGCCGCCCGCGCCGCCTTCCCCGAGTGGTCCGGCGCGACGCCGGGCGAGCGGTCCGACGCGCTGCACCGGTTCGCCGGGGTGCTCGCCGAGCGCGCCGAGGAGTTGGCGGTCCTGGAGTCGCTGCAGTGCGGCAAGCCGCTCAAGCTGAGCCGGGAGTTCGACGTCCCGGGCACGGTCGACAACACCGCCTTCTTCGCGGGCGCGGCCCGGCATCTGCAAGGGCAGTCGGCGGGCGAGTACAGCGGCGACCACACCTCGTACGTACGCCGTGAGCCGATCGGTGTCGTCGGGTCCATCGCCCCCTGGAACTACCCGCTGCAGATGGCCGCCTGGAAGGTGCTGCCCGCCATCGCCGCCGGGAACACGATCGTCCTCAAGCCCGCCGAGCTGACCCCGTTCACCTCGCTGCTGTTCGCGCAGGCGGCGACCGAGGCGGGCATCCCCGACGGCGTCGTCAACGTCGTCACGGGCGCGGGCCGCGACGCCGGTGAGCACCTGGTCGGGCACCCGGACGTCGCCATGACCTCCTTCACCGGCTCCACGGGCGTCGGCAAGCGCGTCGCCGAGATCGCCACCGCCACCGTCAAGCGGCTCCACCTGGAGCTGGGCGGCAAGGCGCCGTTCGTCGTGTTCGACGACGCCGACCTGGAGGCCGCCGTGCACGGCGCCGTCGCGGGCGCCCTCATCAACACCGGGCAGGACTGCACCGCCGCCACGCGCGCGTACGTGCAACGCCCGCTCTACGACGCCTTCGTGAGCGGGGTCGCCGACCTGATGGCGACGGTCCGCCTCGGCGATCCGTTCGCCGACGGGACCGATCTCGGGCCGCTCATCTCGCACGCGCAGCGCGACCGCGTCGCCGGTTTCGTCGACCGTGCGCGCGGCTACGCGCGCGTGGTCACCGGCGGCAGGGCCCCGCAGGGCGACCTCGCCCGTGGCGCCTACTACGAGCCGACCCTCATCGCCGACGCCGCGCAGGACAGTGAGGCCGTGCAGTCCGAGATCTTCGGGCCCGTCCTGGTCGTGCTGCCCTTCGACAGCGACGAGGAGGGCATCCGGCTCGCCAACGACACCCCGTACGGGCTCGCCGCCTCCGCCTGGACCCGCGACGTCTTCCGCGCGAACCACGCCACCCGCGCCATCAAGGCGGGCTGCGTCTGGATCAACGACCACATCCCGATCCTCAGCGAGATGCCGCACGGCGGCTACAAGGCGTCCGGCTTCGGCAAGGACATGTCCGCGTACTCCTTCGAGGAGTACACCCAGATCAAGCACGTCATGTTCGACAACACCGCGACCGCCAGGAAGGACTGGCACCGCACGATCTTCGGGGACCGCTAGCCAGTGACAGGCCGCCCGACCAGCGGCCGCCGCACCTCATACGAAGACCTCCCGTAAGGGCCTCCCGAAAGGCACCACGCGCATGGAGCAGTACGAGCCCGACCGCCTGTCGCCGGCCCAGGTGGCCGCTGTCCGCCGAAGTCTCGCCCACAGCCGGGCGAGGGCGGCCCTCTCCCGCCGCTCCCTGCTGCGCGGCTCGGCGGGCGGCGCCCTCGCCGTCGGCGGGCTCGGGGCGCTGACCGCCTGCGGCATCCCCGCCGCGAGCAAGTCGGGCGGCGGTGTCTCGTCCGAGGACCACTCGGCGAAGGAGAAGGAGGTCGCCTTCTCCAACTGGACCGAGTACATCGACATGAGCGACGACGAGAAGCACCGGCCCAGCCTGGAGGCGTTCACCAAGCGGACCGGGATCAAGGTCAAGTACACCGAGGACATCAACGACAACGTCGAGTTCTTCGGCAAGATCAAGCCGCAGCTCGCCGCCGGTCAGGACACCGGCCGCGACATCCTCGTCCTCACCGACTGGCTTGCCGCCCGCCTCATCCGCTTCGGCTGGGCGCAGAAGCTCGATCCGGCCCACCTGCCGCACGCGTACACCAACCTGGCCGGCCAGTTCCGCAACCCGGACTGGGACCCGGGCCGCGCCTACTCCTACCCCTGGCAGGGCATCGCGACGGTCATCGCGTACAACACGAAGGCCACGGGCGGGAAGAAGGTCACGTCGGTCTCGCAGCTCCTGGACGACCCGAAGCTGAAGGGGCGGGTCGGGCTGCTCTCCGAGATGCGCGACACCGTCGGCATGACCCTGCTCGACCTCGGCAAGGACCCCGCCGACTTCGGAGCGGACGACTTCGACGCGGCGATCGCCCGCCTCCAGAAGGCCGTCGACGGCAAACAGGTGCGCCGCTTCACCGGCAACGACTACATAGCCGACCTCAGCAAGGGCGACCTGGCGGCCTGTCTCGCCTGGGCGGGCGACGTGGTGCAGCTCCAGGCGGACAACCCGCACGTCCAGTTCGCGATCCCGGACGCCGGTTACATCTCGTCGACCGACAACATGCTGGTCCCGAACAAGGCGCGGCACAAAACCAACGCCGAGAAGCTCATGGACTACTACTACGAGCCCGCCGTCGGCGCCGAACTCGCCGCCTGGATCAACTACGTCACGCCGCTCGACAGCGCCGTCGTCAAGCCGGAACTCCTCAAGATCGACAAGGACGTGGCCAACGACCCGCTCATCGTCCCCGACAAGGAGATGTCGGCCAAGGCGCACAGCTTCCGCTCGCTGACCGCGAAGGAAGAGACGGCGTACGAGGAGAAGTTCGCCCAGCTCACCGGCGGCTGAGCCGAACGGCAGCCCCCTACATCGCCCAAGCCCTCAGACCTCCTTGGACTCACCATGACGACCGACCACGGCGGCGACGTCCGTCTCACCGGGATCAGCAAGACGTACGACAACGGGTTCACCGCCGTCCGGCCGCTGGACCTCACCGTGCCGCAGGGCTCGTTCTTCGCGCTGCTCGGCGCCTCGGGATGCGGCAAGACGACCACCCTGCGCATGATCGCGGGCCTGGAGGAACCGACCACGGGAACGGTTCACCTCGGCGACCAGGACGTCACCGGCCTTCCGCCCTACAAGCGCCCGGTGAACACCGTCTTCCAGTCCTACGCGCTCTTCCCGCACCTGGACATCTTCGAGAACGTCGCCTTCGGCCTGCGCCGGCGCGGCATCAAGTCGGTGAAGAAGCAGGTCGAGGAGATGCTCGACCTGGTGCAGCTCGGCGAGCACATCCGCAAGAAGCCGCAGCAGCTCTCCGGCGGCCAGCAGCAGCGCGTCGCCGTGGCCCGCGCCCTCATCAACCACCCCAAGGTGCTCCTGCTCGACGAGCCGCTCGGCGCCCTGGACCTCAAGCTGCGCCGCCAGATGCAGCTGGAGCTCAAGCGGATCCAGACCGAGGTCGGCATCACCTTCATCCACGTCACGCACGACCAGGAGGAGGCCATGACGATGGCCGACACGGTCGCCGTGATGAACCAGGGCCGCGTCGAGCAGCTCGGCGCCCCGACCGACCTCTACGAGAACCCGGCCTCCACCTTCGTCGCCAACTTCCTCGGCACCTCGAACTTCATCGAGGCCGAGATCGCGGGCCGCGCGGGTGACGACCTCACGCTGAAGGCGGGCGACGGCAAGCTCGTCCTGCCCGTCGCGCGCTGTTCCGCCGCCACGACGACAGGCGGCAAGGTGCTGCTCGGCGTACGGCCCGAGAAGATCTCGCTGACCCACGCCGACGACGCGGGCACCGTCCCCGACGGCCGCAACCGCATCACCGGCCGCATCGCGGACTCCAGTTTCATCGGCGTCTCCACGCAGTACGTCGTCGACAGCCCGCTCTGCGACGCCTTCGAGGTCTACGCCCAGAACATCGAGCGCGATCCCCGTCTGGTGCCCGGCGCCGAGGTCGTCCTGCACTGGAACCCGGCGCACACGTTCGGGCTCGACGCGGGTCAGGATGCCGGGGCGGGCGTGGAGAAGGTCGCGGAGGAGACCGCCGCATGAGCACGAGTGCGATCACCGACGCGCCCCCGGCGCCCACCGAGACCCCGCGCAAGCCCCGGCGGCGCGGCCGCCTCGTCCCGTACTGGCTGCTGCTGCCCGGCATCCTCTGGCTGGTCGTCTTCTTCGCCCTGCCGATGGTCTACCAGGCCTCCACCTCCGTACAGGAGGGCTCCCTGGAGGACGGCTTCAAGGTCACCTGGCACTTCGCCACGTACTGGGACGCGCTCTCCGACTACTACCCGCAGTTCCTGCGCTCGGTCCTGTACGCGGGCTGCGCCACGCTCCTGTGCCTGCTGCTCGGCTATCCGCTCGCCTACCTGATCGCGTTCCGCGCGGGCCGCTGGCGCAACGTCGTCCTCGTCCTGGTCATCGCGCCGTTCTTCACCAGTTTCCTCATCCGTACGCTCGCCTGGAAGACGATCCTCGCGGACGGCGGGCCGGTCGTCGGCGCCCTCAACAGCCTCCATCTGCTCGACGTCACGACCTGGCTCGGGATGACCGAGGGGGACCGGGTGCTCGCCACACCGCTCGCGGTGGTGTGCGGCCTCACCTACAACTTCCTCCCCTTCATGATCCTCCCGCTCTACACGTCGCTTGAGCGCATCGACGGGCGGCTGCACGAGGCCGCCGGTGACCTCTACGCCTCGCCCGCGACCACCTTCCGCAAGGTGACCTTCCCGCTGTCGATGCCGGGCGTCGTCTCCGGCACGCTGCTCACCTTCATCCCGGCGGCCGGCGACTACGTCAACGCGGACCTGCTCGGCTCCACCGACACCCGCATGGTCGGCAACGTCATCCAGACGCAGTTCCTGCGCATCCTCGACTACCCGACCGCCGCCGCCCTCTCCTTCATCCTCATGGCGGCCATCCTCCTCATGGTCACCTTCTACATTCGCCGGGCCGGAACGGAGGACCTCGTCTGATGCGCTGGCTCCGGAGAAATCTCGTGGTGATAGCGGGCCTCATCACGCTCGCCTATCTCCTCCTCCCGAACGTCATCGTCACGGTCTTCTCCTTCAACAAACCCAAAGGCCGCTTCAATTACGCATGGCAGCAGTTCTCGCTCGACGCCTGGAAGAATCCGTGCGGCGTCGCCGACATGTGCGGTTCGCTCTCGCTCAGCCTCCAGATCGCCGTCTGGGCGACCATCGGCGCGACCGTCCTCGGCACGATGATCGCCTTCGCGCTCGTCCGCTACCGGTTCCGGGCGCGGGGCGCGGTCAACTCGCTGATCTTCCTGCCGATGGCGATGCCCGAGGTCGTGATGGCGGCCTCGCTGCTCACACTCTTCCTCAACATGGGCGCCCAGCTGGGCTTCTGGACCATCCTCATCGCCCACATCATGTTCTGCCTCAGCTTCGTCGTGACGGCGGTGAAGGCGCGCGTCATGTCGATGGACCCGCGCCTGGAGCAGGCCGCGCAGGACTTGTACGCGGGCCCCGTCCAGACCTTCCTCCGCGTCACCCTGCCGATCGCGGCGCCGGGAATCGCGGCGGGCGCGCTGCTCGCCTTCGCGCTCTCCTTCGACGATTTCATCATCACCAATTTCAACGCGGGCTCGACCGTGACGTTCCCCATGTTCGTATGGGGTTCGGCGCAGCGCGGAACGCCCGTACAGATCAATGTCATCGGTACGGCGATGTTCCTCGTCGCCGTGGCATGCGTCCTTGCCGGAATGATGGTCGGCAGGCGGAAGAACAAAACAGCGCACTAGATACGACTGAGTTTCGAGGGAGTTGGAATCATGGCCGCACGCGCCATGAATCGCTGGACCGCGTCGCTCGCCGACGCCAAGCCCGTCCCGTACTGGCTGGACGACCCCGGCAGGCCCGAGGCGCGCCCCGCCCTCACCGGCGACGAGCGCTGCGACCTCCTTGTCGTCGGCGGCGGGTACAGCGGACTGTGGACGGCGCTGCTCGCCAAGGAGCGCGACCCCGGCCGTGACGTGGTCCTCGTCGAGGCCAAGGAGATCGCCTGGGCCGCCTCCGGGCGCAACGGCGGGTTCTGCGCCGCCTCCCTCACCCACGGCACGGCCAACGGGCTCGCGCGCTGGCCCGGCGAGATCAAGAAGCTGGAGCAGCTCGGCGCCGCCAACCTCGACGCCATCGAGGACGCGGTCGCCCGCTACTCCATCGACTGCGACTTCGAGCGCACGGGCGAGCTGGACGTGGCGACGCAGCCGCACCAGATGACCGAACTGCGTGCTTTTCACGGGGAGTTGAGCGAGGCCGGTCTGGCCGACGGCCTCGAACTGCTCGACGCCGACCAGGTACGGGAGCAGGTCGCGTCCCCGACGTTCCTCGGCGCCCTGTACGACCGCGACGGTGTCGCCATGCTCCATCCGGCGAAGCTCGCGTGGGGCCTGAAGCGGGCCTGCCTCGACCTCGGCGTCCGGATCTACGAGCACACCCCGGCCGTCCAACTCGCCTCCCGCGCGACCGGTGTGGCCGTCCGCACCCCGTACGGCCGGGTCTTCGCCCGGCACGCGGCCCTCGGTACGAACGTCTTCCCGTCGCTGGTCAAGCGGGTGCGCGCGTACACGGTCCCGGTGTACGACTACGCGCTGACGACCGAGCCCCTCACCGGTGCCCAGCTGGAGTCCATCGGCTGGAAGAACCGCCAGGGCCTCGGCGACTCCGCCAACCAGTTCCACTACTTCCGGCTGACGGCGGACAACCGCGTCCTCTGGGGCGGCTACGACGCGATCTACCCGTACGGGGGCCGGGTCCGGGCCGAGCACGACCACCGGCCCGAGACGTACACGCTCCTCGCCGAGCACTTCTTCACCTGCTTCCCGCAGCTGGAGGGGGTGCGGTTCACGCACGCGTGGGGCGGCGCCATCGACACGTGCTCCCGCTTCTCGGCGTTCTTCGGCACCGCGCACGGCGGGCGGGTCGCGTACGCCGCCGGGTACACCGGGCTCGGCGTCGGCGCGACACGGTTCGGGGCGGATGTGATGCTCGATCTGCTGTCGGGGGAGCGGACGGAGCGCACCGCGTTGGAGATGGTCCGCTCCAAGCCGCTGCCGTTTCCTCCGGAGCCTTTCGCCTATACGGGGATCGCCCTGACGAAATGGGCCCTGGCGCGGGCCGACGACCACGGGGGCCGCCGCAATCTCTGGCTGCGCGCGATGGACAGGCTGGGCCTGGGCTTCGACAGCTGAGTCGCGGCCGCGGCGCCGTCGTGGCTGGTCGCGCAGTTCCCCGCGCCCCTGAGCGGCGCTTCTGCCGGCCCGCAAGAAATTGGCCCGCGAGAAATTAGTTGCCCTGAGCCGCGTAATGCCCGGCCCCTCTCGGCCCTCTCCCTCGTGCGCCTCCGCGCAGGAGTGGAGGGCGGACTTGAGAGGGAGGCTTCGTATGGCTGGGTCGTCCAGGGCTGTCGCGGCGGTCGAGTGGCTCGTGGGGGTGGCGCCCGATCCGGTGGCGTGCCGGGAGGAGTGGGAGCGCAATCCGCTCGGGGTGGCGCTGCTGCCCGCCGGAAAGCAGTGGGACGTGCTGATTCTGCCGGGTGACCTCGGCACGTCCACGCTCGATGTGCTGAGCCGCGTCGTCGACCGGACGGGGCCGGTGCTCGCGGACTTCGGCGACGCCCGGATGGGCTTCTTCGTGCCCGCCGGGACCGTGGCCCGGTGGCTCGGCACCGGGGTGCGCGGCGCCGGGCTCGGCACCTGGATCGTCGTGCCGTACCCGGGCCGCACCGTCGGCGGCGTCCGCTGGGTGGTGGCGCCGGACGGCTCCGGCACGCTCAACGATCCGGGGCTCCTCGAACTCGCGATGCACGAGGCCGCCGCCCAACGCGCGCAGGAGGCGGAGGAGCAGGGCTTCGGGGAGTAGAGCCGCGCAAACCCTTGACAACCAAATTGGTCTGGACCAAGTTGAGCGCACCTCGCTCCGCCCCGCCCCGCCCCGGAGGCCCCCATGGACCGACCCAGACCCGGCACCCGTATCCGCAGACGCGTGCTCACCGCCTTCACGGCCACCGCGCTCGCCGCGACCGGCCTCACCGCGCTGTCCGCCACCTCGGCCCGCGCGGCCGACGCCGATCTCGCCAGGAACGGCGGCTTCGAGTCGTCGCTCGACGGCTGGAGCTGCTCGGCGAACACCGGTGCCGCCGTCACCTCACCCGTGCGGACGGGGACCGCGTCCCTGCGCGCCACCCCGACCGCCGCCGACAACGCCCAGTGCGCGCAGACCGTCAACGTCAAGCCGGACTCGGCCTACACCCTGTCCGGCTATGTCCGGGGCAGCTACGTCTACCTCGGCGCGAGCGGCACCGGCACCACCGACGTGTCGACGTGGACGGCCTCCGCCCCCGACTGGCAGAAGCTGACCACGACGTTCCGCACCGGCCCGTCGACGACGAAGGTCACGATCTACACGCACGGCTGGTACGGCACCCCGGCCTACAACGCCGACGACATCAGCCTCGTCGGCCCCGGCACGGAGGCCCCGACCCCGCCGACCGCGCCCACCGGCCTCAAGACCGGCGCGGTGACCTCGACGAGCGTCGCCCTGTCCTGGAACGCGGTCCCGGGCGCGACGAGCTACGCGCTCTACGCCAACGGGACCAAGTCCCGCACGGTCACCGGCACCTCGACGACCGTCACCGGGCTCACGCCCGCCACCGCCTACAGCTACCAGGTGGCGGCGGTCAACGACGCGGGCGAGTCCCCGAAGTCCGCGACGGTCACCGCGACCACCTCCCCGGGCTCGGACAACGGCGGCGGCTCCTCCGACCTGCCCGCCCACGCCCTGGTCGGCTACCTCCACGCGAGCTTCGCCAACGGCGCCGGCTACACCCGCCTCGCCGACGTCCCCGACAGCTGGGACGTCATCGACCTCGCCTTCGGCGAGCCCACCTCCACCACCTCGGGCGACATCCGCTTCAACCGCTGCCCGGTCACCGAGTGCCCCTCGGTCGAGTCGGACGCCGAGTTCAAGGCGGCGATCAAGGCCAAGCAGGCGGCGGGCAAGAAGGTGCTCATCTCGATCGGCGGCCAGAACGGCCAGGTGCAGCTCACCACCACCGCCGCCCGCGACGTCTTCGTCTCCTCCGTCTCGAAGATCATCGACCAGTGGGGGCTCGACGGCCTCGACGTCGACTTCGAGGGCCACTCCCTCTCCCTGAACACCGGCGACACGGACTTCAAGAACCCGACCACCCCGGTCGTCGTCAACCTGATCTCCGCGCTCAAGACCCTCAAGGCCAAGTACGGAGCCAAGTTCGTGCTGTCGATGGCCCCGGAGACGTTCTTCGTGCAGAACGGCTACCAGTTCTACGGCAGCGGCAAGTGGGGCGGCCAGGACCCGCGCTGCGGCGCCTACCTCCCGGTCATCCACGCCCTGCGCGACGACCTGACGCTGCTGCACGTCCAGGACTACAACTCGGGCCCGATCATGGGCCTCGACAACCAGTACCACTCCATGGGCGGCGCCGACTTCCACATCGCCATGACCGACATGCTCCTCACGGGCTTCCCGGTCGCCGGTGACGCGAACAACGTCTTCCCGCCGCTTCGCCCCGACCAGATCGCCATCGGCATGCCCGCCTCGACCAACGCGGGCAACGGCTACGTCTCCCCGGCCGAGACGAGGAAGGCGCTCAACTGCCTCACCAAGAAGACCGACTGCGGCTCCTACACCACCCACGGCACCTGGCCCGCGCTGCGCGGCCTGATGACGTGGTCGGTCAACTGGGACCGCTTCAACAACTGGGAGTTCCAGAAGAACTTCGACGCCTACTTCGGCTGATCACGTATCCGGCGGCGGTCAGCAGCACCACCGCCAGACACCAGCTCCCCACCACGTCGACCGGCCAGTGATACCCCTGCCGGACGAGCCCGAGGCCCACGGCCGCGTTCACCAGGACGCAGCCGTGGGCCGCCGCGCGTCCTGGGTGCGCCTCGCGCAGCAGCAGGACGCAGAGCCCGTACGCGACCGCCGCCGTCGCCGTGTGACCCGACGGGAAGAACCCGGTCTCCGGGGCCATCGGCGGCGGCCCGGGGCGGGCGAGCCAGGACTGGAGCGGGGCGACCAGGGCCGGGACCAGCGCCATGGTGACGAGCGCCGCGAGTACGGGGACGAAGCGCCGCACACGCCAGGTGACGTACGCGAGGGTCAGGGCGAGGACCGGCAGCGCCACGGACGGATTGCCGAGGTCGGCGAAGAGTTCGGCCGGGCCGGCGGGGATGCCGCTCGTGCGGAGGGCGTCGCCGAGCCGCTCGTCGGGGGAGAGGAGCGGGCCGTCCACAGCGACCTGCCAGGCGAGCGCGGCGAAGGCGAGCAGCGCGCAGAGCGCCGGAAGGAGGAAAACGGTCGGCCGGCCCGGAACAGGGGGGGTGGTTCCGGGCCGGCCGAACTGACCGGTGTGCCGCGCGCCCCGGGGGGTTTGGGGCGGGCGACCGTCCGATCGGTGAGGAGTTCCGGAGCCGGAAGCTCCGGGTGTGTGCGCGAGGGCACGACCAGGGCGGGGCTGGGGAGGCTCCGACCCGGTTTCGCCCACAGTCCCCTGTGGGCGGGGTGTTTCTCTCATCTGCAGAAACCGTACGGCAGGGGACGGGGGACGCGACAGCGGCTTGGCCGATCTGCCATCGGCCCCCCACACCTTCTTCACATGGCCCGACACTCGCCGGGCCGCACGGAATGGACGCCGGTGCGACGGGCGCGCACCGGCGGTCCGGGGTCAGAGCGCGGCGAGCGCGGCCTCGATGATGTCGAGACCCTCGTTCAGGAGGTCCTGGCCGATCACCAGCGGGGGCAGGAAGCGCAGGACGTTGCCGTAGGTGCCGCAGGTGAGGACGAGGAGGCCCTCGGCGTGGCAGGCCTTGGCGAGCGCCGCCGTCGCCTCCGGGTGCGGCTCCTTGGTGGCCGGGTCCTTCACCAGTTCGATGGCGATCATCCCGCCGCGTCCGCGCACGTCGCCGATGACGGAGAACTTCTCCGCCATGGACGACAGGCGCGCCTTCATCGTCTGCTCGATCTCCTTCGCGCGGGCGTTGAGGTCGAGCTCCTTCATCGTCTCGATGGCACCGAGCGCACCCGCGCACGCCACCGGGTTTCCGCCGTAGGTGCCGCCGAGGCCGCCCGCGTGCGCGGCGTCCATGATCTCGGCGCGGCCCGTCACGGCGGCGAGCGGCAGACCGCCCGCGATGCCCTTGGCGGTGGTGATCAGGTCGGGGACGATGCCCTCGTCCTCACAGGCGAACCACTGGCCCGTGCGGCAGAAGCCGGACTGGATCTCGTCGGCGACGAAGACGATGCCGTGGTCGGCGGCGTACTGCCGGATCGCGGGCAGGAAGCCCTTGGCCGGCTCGATGAAGCCGCCCTCGCCGAGCACCGGCTCGATGATGATCGCGGCGACGTTCTCCGCGCCGACCTGCTTGGAGATCTGGTCCATGGCCTGGGCGGCGGCCTCGGGGCCGGCGTTCTCGGCGCCGGTCGGCCACCGGTAGCCGTACGCCACGGGCACGCGGTAGACCTCGGGCGCGAACGGGCCGAAGCCGTGCTTGTACGGCATGTTCTTCGCGGTCAGCGCCATCGTCAGGTTGGTGCGGCCGTGGTAGCCGTGGTCGAAGACGACGACCGCCTGGCGCTTGGTGTAGGCACGGGCGATCTTCACCGCGTTCTCGACGGCCTCGGCGCCCGAGTTGAACAGCGCCGACTTCTTGGCGTGGTCGCCCGGGGTCAGCTCGGCGAGCGCCTCGGCGACGGCCACGTAGCCCTCGTACGGCGTGACCATGAAACAGGTGTGGGTGAAGTCCTGGAGCTGGGCCGAGGCCCGGCGCACGACCGCCTCGGCGCTGGCGCCGACCGAGGTGACCGCGATGCCGGAGCCGAAGTCGATCAGACGGTTGCCGTCGACGTCCTCGATGATGCCGCGGTCCACCTTCGCGGTGAACACGGGCAGCGTGGAGCCCACGCCGGCGGCGACGGCCGCCACGCGGCGGGCCTGCAGCTCCTGCGACTTCGGGCCGGGGATGGCGGTGACGACGCGGCGCTCCTGCGGGATGTCGCTCATGCGGGGCTCCTGGTTCTGGCTGGTCCTGATGCAGGATCTGGTCCTGTCTCCGGATCTGGCGGGTTCGGGGGTTTCTCCGCAGGTTAGGTGCGGGATGAGGAGGGGGTCTTGCTCCATCGGGGTGAGATTGCGCGGGGGTGTTGTCCGCCTTGGACACATACCCGGGGCGGCGCGCGGAACCCGGTGAGGCGCTCAAACAGTGAACTCCCCAGGCACGGGCACTAGATTGAGCCCGGATTCACGCGCGGAGCACAGACGGACCGGCAGGTCAGGGGGCAAGGCCATGAACAGCGAGGGCACGCAGGGCACGGACGGCGTCGCCGGGGAGCACGGGCTTCCCCCCGGCGGCGCGGTACCGCCGCCGCGCCCCGCCCACGCACCGGGGGAGCAGGCCGCCCAGCCGTCCTCCGCGGGCGCCACCTTCCTGACCTGGCTGCGCACACCGCGGCCCGCCGCCGCGCCCGGCGTGTGGCGGTTCGGGCACCGGCCGCGCGCGGCGCAGGAGCCCGAGCGGACCCCGACCCGGCAGCTCCTCAGCGGCGCCCTCATCGCGTTCCTGGTGGGCTGGCTGGTGTGGTCGCTGCTGTGGAACGGCTACCTGGGCGGCTGGTGGCTCCTTCCGCTCTACGCGATGATCCCGGACTCCTGGGTCGACCCGCACTCGTTCACCTCGGTGATCGTCGTCTACCTCTACTACGGGGTGTTCGCGGTCGGCATCGCCGTCGCGGTGGGCCGCCTCGGCCGGTGGGGCGAGGTCTGGCGGCGCTTCGGCTGGCCCGCCTGGCGCCGGGCCGTGCCCGTACAGGCGGAGCGCCCGCCCGCCCCCGAGGAGGACCCGGCGCAGTGGCCGCAGCTGCGCGAGGCCGGGGCCGTCGAGGCCGCCGAACGGCTCGGGGCCGACGCGCGCGCCGGGCTCATGCGCGACGTCGACCACGCCCGCATCGCCCGCGCCTGGCAGGGCGTGAAGCGCGGACGGCACAGCCTCGCCTCGTTCGCCGCCGCCGTCGTCAGGGACGGCGCCGCCGCCTGCCCGCATCCCTCGGGCACCCGCGACCTGCCCGCCCGCTCGGCCCGCCACGACCTCGCCACCGCGCAGGTCCGGATCGGCACGGCCGCCGACGACGCCCGCAACCCGTACGCGTACCGGGGCGTCGGCCTCGCCCTCGGCCCCGACCTGCTCGGCACCTCCCTGCTCGCCGTCGGCCCGCCCGGCGCGGGCAAGACCGGCAGCGTCGTCTGGCCCCTCACCGAGTCGCTGTGCCTGGGCGCGCTCGCCGGACGGGCCGCCGTGGTCGTCGTCGGGGCGGCGGGTACGGGCCTCGGCTCGCCGGACACCTACGACGTCGTCGTCCGCGTCGGCCGGCCCGACTCCGTCTACGACCTCGACCTCTACGGCGGCACCACCGACCCCGACGAGGCCGCCGCCGTGCTCGCCGAGGCGCTCGTCGGCGACCTCGCCGACCCGCACCCCGGCGGGGACAGCCGCCGCTCCACGACCGTCCTCGCCCAGCTCCTCGGCCCCTTCCACGCGGTCCACGACCGCTTCCCGTCCGTGCCCGAGCTGCGGCAGCTCCTCGACGGGTCGCCGGCCGCGCTCGGCGCGCTGCGCACCGCGCTCACCGAGGCGGGGCACCAGGCGATGCTCCGCGAGCTGGACGCCCGCGAGCGGCAGCTCTCCCATCCGGGCGATGTCGGTGCCGTCCTCGCGGACCGGATCGCCCTGCTCGACCGCCCGGCCTTCGCCCCGTTCTTCGACACCTCGGGGAACACGCGCCCGTTCTCGCTGCGCGCCCTCGACCACCCCGTCCGGGTCCGCATCGACCTGCCCGAACGCGGGCACGCCGACGCCTCCCGCGTCCTCGCGCGGCTGATCCTCGCCCAGTTCATGACGAGCGTCGCCGTCCGCGAGGACCGCTCCCTCTTCGCCTGCCTCGTCCTCGACGACGCCACCGGGGTCGTCACCCCGCAGGCCGTCCGGGGGCTCCAGCGGCTGCGCTCCGCCAACGCGGGCGCCGTCCTCACCCTGCGCACCCTCGACGACGTGCCGCGCCCGCTGCGCTCCCCGCTGCTCGGCTCCGTCGGCTGCCGCATGGCCCTGTCCGGGCTCACCCCCTGGGACGGGCAGGACTTCGCCGAGGTCTGGGGCAAGGAGTGGACCGAGGCGCGCGACGTCACCGACCGGCAGATCATCGCCGAGACCCCGGCGGGGAAGGCGCTGCACGCCGTGCGGCGGGTGATCACCGGGCGGGCGCCGACCGCCCGCGCCGTCACCGTCCGCCAGGTCGAACGCGAACGCTGGTCCGCCTCCGACCTCGCGCACGCCGTCCCGCCGGGCCACGCGGTGCTCTCGCTCACCACCGTGCGCGGCGAGCACGCGCCCCCGCTGCTCGTCGAGCTACGGAACTGACTGCCCCGGGGGCGGCCCTGTGTGGTACGTACGGTGAGGCAGAATCGGCACCGGTCGTTCATACGGACCGGCCAAAAGCTTCACAGGTCGCGTCCGTCGCGCCCGGTGCCCCCCACGTAGCTCCAGCACACCACCTGAAGGCCCGATGCCGCCCACGCTCGCCTCCCTCGTCCACCACTCGTCGCTCAAACTCACCGTGCGCGCGGGCGAGGACCATCTGGACACCCCCGTCCGCTGGGCCCACGTGAGCGAACTCGCCGACCCCGTCCCCTACATGGAGGGCGGCGAGCTGCTGCTGATCACCGCCCTGAAGCTGGACGCCGAGGACCCCGAGGCGATGCGGCGGTACGTGAAACGGCTGACCGGCGCGGGCGTCGTCGGCCTCGGCTTCGCGGTCGGCGTCAATTACGACGCCGTACCCGAGGCACTCGTACGGGCGGCCGGGGAAGAGGGCCTGCCGCTGCTCGAAGTGCCGCCCCGCACGCCCTTCATCGCCATCAGCAAAGCCGTCTCCGCCGCCATCGCCGCCGATCAGTACCGGGCCGTCACCACCGGGTTCGCAGCCCAGCGCGAGCTGACCAAGCAGGCGCTGAGCGAGGGCCCCGAGGGGCTGCTCGCCGTGCTCGCGGGCCAGGTGAACGGGTGGGCGGCGCTCTACGACGCGTCCGGCGCCGTCGTCGCCACCGCCCCCGAGTGGGCGGGGCGCCGTGCCGCCCGGCTCACCGCCGACGTCGAACGGCTCCGGGAGCGGCCCGCGCCCGCCAGCGCCGTCGTCGCGGGCGGCGCCGACGACCGCGTCGAACTGCACTCCATCGGCACCGGACGGCGGGCCCGCGCCGCCCTCGCCGTCGGCACGGCCGCGGCCCTCGGCACCGCCGAGCGGTACGCGCTGCACTCCGCGATCGCCCTGCTCACCCTCGTCACCGAACGCTCGCGGGCGCTGTACGCGGCCGAGCAGCGGATCGGGGCGGCGGTGCTTCGGATGCTGCTCGCGGGGGAGCCGGATCATGCGCGGGCCGTCGCCGGGGATCTGTACGGGGCGCTGCTGGACGCGCCCTTCCGGATGGTGGCGGCCGAGGCGACGGCGCCGCCGCCGAACGGGGTGGCCGCGCCCACGGAGGCCTCGGCGGCGCCGGGGATGGCGTCGCTGCTCGGCGAGGCGATGACCGGGGCGTCCGGGGACCCGCTCTCCGTCCTGGCCGACGTCGTGGAGTCGGCGGCGGCGCGGGCGGGTGAGGCCGTGCTCGTCGTCCCCGACGGGGGGCGGAGTGTGCTGCTCGTCGTCGACGGGGGTGCGGCGGCGGAGGCGTGCGTCCAGTACGCGGAGGTGCTGGAGGCGACCCGGGCGGATGGCTCCGCGGCGGACGAGCTCGTCATCGGGTTCTCGGCGCCGGCCGGGCCGATCGCGGCGGTGACCGCGTTCAAGCAGGCGGAACAGGCGTTGTCGGTCGCTCGACGGCGAGGGCGGGTGCTTGTCGAGCACGAGGACGTGGTCGCCGGGTCGGTGTTGCCCTTGCTGGCGGACGACGCGGTGCGGGCGTTCGCGGACGGGTTGCTGCGGGCGCTCCGCGACCATGACGCGACGGGGCGCGGGGATCTTGTCGCCTCGCTGCGGGCGTGGCTGTCGCGGCACGGGCAGTGGGATGCGGCCGCTGCGGATCTCGGGGTCCATCGCCACACGCTGCGGTACCGGATGCGCCGGGTCGAGGAGATCCTGGGCCGCTCGCTGGACGACCCGGATGTCCGGATGGAGCTGTGGCTGGCGCTGAAGGCGACCGGGATCTGAGCTTTGTCGGGTGCGGGTCGTCAGTGGCTGGTCGCGCAGTTCCCCGCGCCCCTGGAATGCGCACTGCGTGCGGCATTCCCCCGTTGTCGACCGCGGGTCACGTCGTGGCTGGTCGCGCAGTTCCCCGCGCCCCTGAGATGCGCACTGCGTGCGCCATCTCAGGCCCCGCGTCCGAGCCGATCGCGCTCCGGTGCGGAGGCGCGGCGAAGCCGCATGCCACCAGGGGCGCGGGGAACTGCGCGACCAGCCACCACCCAGCCGCGCTCGGCGACGTACCGGCGGTCCTAGGCCGATCCGGCGAAGAGGGGGCGGTCGGCGCTCCATCTCGGCCAAGTCGTCACGCGCCCGGCCCCGCCTAACGTGAACCCGAACGAACACCCGCTTCGCGAAAGGCCGGTATCAGACATGACCGCCGCCCACACCCCCTTCTGGCTCGCCGGCCGCCAGGCCACCGGGGACGCCGCCTTCGACGTCACGAACTCCTACGACGGGCGACTCGTCGGCACGGTCAGCGTGCCGACCGAGGCACAGGTGGAAGAGGCCGTCAGCGCCGCGCACGCGATCCGCGAGGAGTTCGCCGCGACCCCGGCCCACGTCCGCGCGAAGGCGCTGAACCACGTCGCGGACCGCCTCGGCGAGCGGACGGAGGACATCGCGCGGCTGATCTCCGCCGAGAACGGCAAGCCGATCAAGTGGGCCAGGGGCGAGGTCGGCCGTGCGGTCAGCGTGTTCCGGTTCGCCGCCGAGGAGGCCCGCCGCTGGAACAGCGGTGACGCCCAGCGCCTCGACACCGACCAGGGCGGCACGGGCCGCCTCGCCCTGACCCGCCGCATCCCCAAGGGCGTCGTCCTCGGCATCGCCCCCTTCAACTTCCCGCTCAACCTGAGCGCCCACAAGGTCGCCCCGGCCCTCGCGGTCGGCGCCCCGATCATCCTCAAGCCCGCCCCGGCGACCCCGCTCTCCTCCCTCCTCCTCGGTGAACTGCTGGCCGAGACGGACCTCCCCGCGGGCTCCTGGTCGGTGCTGCCCGTCCCGAACGACCGGATGCCCGCCCTGGTCCAGGACGAGCGCCTCCCCGTCATCTCCTTCACCGGCTCGGGCCCCGTCGGCTACGCGATCATGGACAGCGTCCCGCGCAAGCACTGCACCCTCGAACTGGGCGGCAACGGCGCGGCGGTCGTCCTCGCCGACTACGCCTCCGAGGCCGACCTGGACTGGGCGGCGGGCCGCATCGCCACCTTCTCCAACTACCAGGGCGGCCAGTCCTGCATCTCCGTGCAGCGGGTCATCGCGGACGCCGCCGTGTACGACCGCCTGCTCCCGAAGATCGTCGCCGCCGTCGAGGCGCAGGTCACCGGCGACCCGGCCGACGACGCCACGGACGTGGGCCCGCTCGTGAGCGAGGACGCCGCCAAGCGCGTGGAGACGTGGGTCGGGGAGGCCGTGGACGCCGGCGCGTCCCTCCTCGCGGGCGGCAAGCGCGACGGCGCCACCTACGCGCCGACCGTCCTGGCCGACGTACCGGAGAACGTGACGATCTCCTGCGAGGAGGTCTTCGGCCCGGTCCTCACCGTCAGGAAGGTGGACGGGGAGGACGCGGCCTTCGCCGCCGTCAACGACTCCAAGTACGGCCTCCAGGCAGGCGTGTTCACGCACGACCTCCAGGCCGCGTTCCGCGCCCACCGCGCCCTCGAGGTCGGCGGCGTCGTCATCGGCGACGTCCCGTCCTACCGCGCCGACCAGATGCCGTACGGCGGCGCCAAGCAGTCCGGCGTCGGCCGCGAGGGCGTCCGCTACGCGATGGACGACTACACGTACGAGCGGGTCCTCGTCCTGACCGGGCTTGCCCTGTAGGGACGGGTCCGAGGGCGGACGGCCCGAGCCCACTGCGCGGGGCTCGGGCCGTTCGACGTCGCGCGAGGGCTGGCCGACCTGTCCCGGATCGGGTACATACGATCCAGTAGCACCAGCCGGTAACGGACCGGCCCGGTGCCCCCGACGCGCGGCGAGGTGAACCTCATGTCCGCAACACCACAGCCCCGGGCCAAGGTCTCCGAACGGGAGGCGCGGCAGGTCGCCGAGGCCGCCCGCGAGCAGGACTGGCGCAAGCCCAGCTTCGCCAAGGAGCTGTTCCTCGGCCGGTTCCGGCTCGACCTCGTCCATCCGCACCCGATGCCCCCCGACGAGGACGCGCGGCGCGGCGAGGCGTTCCTCGCCCAGTTGCACGACTTCTGCGAGACGAAGATCGACGCGGCCCGCATCGAGCGCGAGGCGCAGATCCCGGACGAGACGGTCAACGGGCTCAAGGAGCTCGGCGCGTTCGGCATGAAGATCGACCCGCAGTACGGCGGTCTCGGCCTGACGCAGGTGTACTACAACAAGGCGCTCGCCCTGGTCGGCTCGGCCAGCCCCGCCATCGGAGCACTGCTCTCGGCGCATCAGTCGATCGGCGTACCGCAGCCGCTGAAGATGTTCGGCACCCAGGAGCAGAAGGACGCGTTCCTGCCGCGGTGCGCCCGCACGGACATCAGCGCGTTCCTGCTGACCGAGCCGGACGTCGGCTCCGACCCCGCGCGCCTCGCCACCACCGCCGTGCCCGACGGCGACGACTACGTCCTCGACGGGGTCAAGCTGTGGACGACCAACGGGGTGGTCGCGGACCTCCTCGTCGTCATGGCCCGTGTCCCGAAGTCCGAGGGGCACCGGGGCGGCATCACCGCCTTCGTCGTCGAGGCCGCCGACGAGGGCATCACCGTCGAGAACCGCAACGCCTTCATGGGGCTGCGGGGCCTGGAGAACGGCGTCACCCGCTTCCATCGGGTACGGGTCCCCGCCGCCAACCGGATAGGGCCCGAGGGCGCCGGGCTGAAGATCGCCCTGACCACGCTCAACACCGGGCGCCTGTCGCTGCCCGCGATGTGCGTCGGCGCGGGGAAGTGGTGTCTGAAGATCGCCCGCGAATGGTCGGCGGCGCGCGAGCAGTGGGGCAAACCGGTCGCGTTCCACGAGGCGGTCGGCGCGAAGATCTCCTTCATCGCCGCCACCACCTTCGCCCTGGAGGCGGTCCTCGACCTCTCCTCCCAGATGGCCGACGAGGACCGCAACGACATCCGCATCGAGGCCGCCCTCGCCAAGCTGTACGGCTCCGAGATGGCCTGCCTGATGGCCGACGAACTCGTCCAGATCCGCGGCGGCCGCGGCTTCGAGACCGCCGAGTCCCTCGCGGCGCGCGGCGAACGCGCCGTCCCCGCCGAGCAGGTCCTGCGCGACCTGCGCATCAACCGCATCTTCGAGGGCTCGACGGAGATCATGCACCTGCTGATCGCCCGCGAGGCCGTCGACGCACACCTCTCCGTCGCCGGTGACCTCATCGACCCGGAGAAGTCCCTCACGGACAAGGCGAAGGCGGGCGCGAAGGCGGGCGGCTTCTACGCCAAGTGGCTGCCGAAGCTCGTCGCGGGGCCTGGCCAACTCCCGCGCTCCTACGCCGAGTTCCACCCGGAGGGCCACCCGGACCTCTCCACCCACCTGCGCTACGTCGAACGCTCCGCCCGCAAGCTCGCCCGCTCCACCTTCTACGCCATGTCCCGCTGGCAGGGCCGCATGGAGACCAAGCAGGGCTTCCTCGGCCGGATCGTCGACATCGGCGCCGAACTGTTCGCCATGAGCGCCGCCTGCGTCCGCGCCGAGCTCCTGCGCACCACCGAGCCCCACGGCCGCGAGGCCTACCAGCTCGCCGACGCCTTCTGCCGCCAGGCCCGCATCCGCGCCGACGAACTCTTCGAACGCCTGTGGACCAACACCGACGACCTGGACCGCAAGGTCGTCAAGGGCGTCCTCGGCGGCACGTACACCTGGCTGGAGAACGGCGTCGTCGACCCGAGCGGCGAGGGCCCGTGGATCGCGGACGCGACCCCCGGCGAGTCGAAACGGGAGAACGTCCACCGCCCGATCCGCTGACGCGACGGGGCCCGCGCGGCCGTGCGAGGTCCGCCAGTAGAGTCCGGCGGATCCGTCACCACGACACCGGGGGCCCCATGCGCGACGAGACGACATACCGCGACGACCTGGAACGCGGCTTCCTCGCCGAGAGCCGGCGGCTGCGCGGCCGCGGTCTGTTCCTGCTGTGGGCCGGCGGCCTGCTCTGGCTGTACGTCGTGCTCCGGCTCGTCCTGCCGTGGTCCGTCCTCGGCGCCGACCCGGACTGCGGCGCCCCGCTCTTCGAGCGGCTCGAACCCGGCAACGGAGACGGCGTCCGCAACCCGTGCTCGGTGGTCCCCTGGCCCACCCTCCTCGGCGTCCTCGCGGTCTCGGTACCCGTCCTGGTCACGGGCGCCGCCCTCTACGTACGAGGCACGGTGGCGGCCAATCTCAGCCATTACGTCCGCTCCATGACCCGGTGACGCCGGGCCCCCGGACCCGTACGGGCGCATCCTCGGGGCACCCTGTCAACCTCACAGGAACGCGGGGCGACAATAGGGCAATGACCGACAGCCCATCGCCGCTCGCCGATCCGCACCTCGTCTTCGACCCCGCGCCCGGCGACGCCCCCAGGGACATCGTTGTGCTCGGCTCGACGGGATCGATCGGCACGCAGGCCATCGACCTCGTGCTGCGCAACCCGGACCGCTTCCGCGTCACCGCCCTCAGCGCCGCGGGCGGCCGGGTCGACCTCCTCGCCGAGCAGGCGCACCAGCTGCGCGTCCGCACCGTCGCCGTCGCCCGCGAGGACGCCGTGCCCGCGCTGCGCGAGGCGCTGACCAAGCGGTACGGGGCCGGGGAGCCGCTCCCCGAACTCCTCGCCGGGCCCGACGCGGCCACCGAGGTCGCCGGGCGCGGTGACTGCCACACGGTCCTGAACGGCATCACCGGCTCCATCGGCCTCGCGCCGACGCTCGCCGCCCTCGAAGCGGGCCGCACCCTCGCCCTCGCCAACAAGGAGTCGCTGATCGTCGGCGGCCCCCTGGTGAAGGCGCTCGCCAAGCCGGGCCAGATCATCCCGGTCGACTCCGAGCACGCCGCCCTGTTCCAGGCGCTGGCCGCCGGAACCCGGGCCGACGTGCGCAAACTCGTCGTCACCGCGTCCGGAGGACCGTTCCGCGGCCGGACGAAGGCGGACCTGGCGAACGTCACCGTCGAGGACGCGCTCGCGCACCCCACCTGGGCGATGGGCCCGGTCATCACGGTCAACTCGGCGACCCTGGTCAACAAGGGCCTTGAGGTCATCGAGGCGCACCTGCTCTACGACATCCCCTTCGACCGCATCGAGGTCGTCGTCCACCCGCAGTCCTACGTGCACTCCATGGTCGAGTACACCGACGGCTCCTCGATCCTCCAGGCGACCCCGCCCGACATGCGCGGCCCCATCGCCATCGGCCTCGGCTGGCCCGAGCGGATCCCCGACGCGGCGCCCGCCTTCGACTGGACGAAGGCGTCGAGCTGGGAGTTCTACCCCCTCGACAACGACGCGTTCCCGTCGGTGAACCTTGCCCGTCACGTCGGGCAGCTCGCGGGCACGGCCCCGGCGGTGTTCAATGCCGCCAACGAGGAGTGCGTGGACGCCTTCCTGAAGGGCGCCCTGCCGTTCAACGGGATCATGGAGACCGTCACCCGGGTCGTCGAGGAACACGGCGCCCCTTCCGCGGCGGCGGGAACTTCCCTGACCGTCGCGGACGTCCTCGAAGCGGAGACCTGGGCGCGCGCCCGGGCCCGTGAACTGACCGACCGGGACGAGGCAGCCGCGGAGGCTCGTGCATGACGACCTTGATGATCATCCTGGGCGTAGTCGTCTTCGTGGTGGGCCTGCTCATCTCCATCGCCTGGCACGAGCTGGGCCACCTGTCGACGGCGAAGATGTTCGGCATCCGCGTCCCGCAGTACATGGTGGGCTTCGGACCCACCCTCTTCTCGCGGAAGAAGGGCGAGACCGAGTACGGCGTCAAGGCGATCCCGCTCGGCGGCTACATCCGCATGATCGGCATGTTCCCGCCCGGCGAGGACGGCCGGATCGAGGCCCGCTCGACCTCCCCGTTCCGTTCGATGGTCGAGGACGCGCGCGCCGCCGCGTTCGAGGAGGTCCGGCCCGGCGACGAGACCCGCCTCTTCTACACGCGCAAGCCCTGGAAGCGCGTCATCGTGATGTTCGCGGGCCCGTTCATGAACCTGATCCTGGCGGTCGGCCTGTTCTTCACGGTCCTGATGGGCTTCGGCATCCAGCAGCAGACGAACATGGTCGAGTCCGTCTCGAAGTGCGTCATCGACGCCAGCGCCCACCGTGACCACTGCGAGGCGTCCGACGCCGAGTCCCCGGCCGCCGCCGCGGGCCTGAAGGCCAAGGACAGAATCGTCTCCTTCGACGGCGTCACCACGGACAAGTGGAACGTCCTGTCCGACAAGATCCGCGAGAGCGCCGGCAAGACGGTCCCGATCGTCGTCGAGCGCGACGGGCAGCGGAAGACGCTGACCGCGAAGATCGCCACGAACACGGTCGCGAAGAAGGACGCCAGCGGCCAGATCGTCGACGGCTACGTCCAGGCCGGCTTCCTCGGCTTCACCGCCGCCACCGGCGTCGTCCACCAGGACTTCGGCGAGTCCGTGACCTGGATGGGCGACCGGGTCGGCGACGCCGTCGACTCCATCATCGCCCTCCCGGCGAAGATCCCCGCCCTGTGGGACGCGGCCTTCGGCGACGGCCCGCGCGAGCAGGACTCCCCGATGGGCGTGGTCGGCGCGGCCCGCGTCGGCGGCGACATCGCGGCGCTCGACATCCCGGCGACGCAGAAGGTCGCGATGTCGCTGATGCTGGTAGCGGGCTTCAACCTCTCCCTGTTCCTCTTCAACATGCTGCCGCTGCTGCCGCTCGACGGCGGGCACATCGCGGGCGCCCTGTGGGAGGCGCTGCGGCGCAACCTCGCCCGCGTCTTCCGCCGCCCCGACCCGGGCCCGTTCGATGTGGCGAAGCTCATGCCCGTCGCGTACGTGGTCGCCGGGATCTTCGTCTGCTTCACGATCCTCGTCCTCATCGCGGACGTGGTGAATCCGGTGAAAATCTCCTGATCCCGTAGGACATGAGGCGGCCGGGCACCCTATGTGTCCGGCCGCCCCTCTTTGGGTGGATGTACGGGGCGCAGTGTGCTCGGGCGCGCGCCGGTGACGTAATCTCGGAAGCCTCTGGACTCGATCCTCGATCCATACCTTGGGGTTGCACAGCAGATGACTGCGATTTCACTCGGCATGCCGGATGTACCGCTCAAGCTCGCCGAGCGGCGCAAGAGCCGGCAGATCCAGGTCGGCACGGTCGCCGTCGGCGGTGACGCCCCGGTCTCCGTGCAGTCGATGACGACGACGCGTACGTCCGACATCGGAGCCACCCTCCAGCAGATCGCCGAGCTGACCGCCTCCGGCTGCCAGATCGTGCGCGTCGCCTGCCCGACGCAGGACGACGCCGACGCGCTGCCGATCATCGCCAGGAAGTCGCAGATCCCGGTCATCGCCGACATCCACTTCCAGCCGAAGTACGTCTTCGCCGCCATCGAGGCGGGCTGCGCGGCCGTCCGGGTCAACCCGGGCAACATCAAGCAGTTCGACGACAAGGTCAAGGAGATCGCCAAGGCGGCCCGTGACCACGGCACCCCGATCCGCATCGGGGTCAACGCGGGCTCCCTCGACCGGCGCCTGCTCCAGAAGTACGGCAAGGCGACCCCCGAGGCGCTCGCCGAGTCGGCCCTGTGGGAGGCGTCGCTCTTCGAGGAGCACGACTTCCGGGACATCAAGATCTCGGTCAAGCACAACGACCCCGTCGTGATGGTCAACGCGTACCGGCTGCTCGCCGAGCAGTGCGACTACCCGCTCCACCTGGGTGTGACGGAGGCGGGGCCCGCCTTCCAGGGCACGATCAAGTCGGCCGTCGCGTTCGGGGCGCTGCTCTCCGAGGGCATCGGCGACACCATCCGCGTCTCCCTCTCGGCCCCGCCGGTCGAGGAGATCAAGGTCGGCAACCAGATCCTCGAATCCCTGGGTCTGCGCCCGCGCCGCCTGGAGATCGTCTCCTGCCCGTCCTGCGGGCGGGCGCAGGTGGACGTCTACAAGCTGGCGGAGGAGGTCACGGCCGGCCTCGACGGTATGGAGGTGCCGCTCCGCGTCGCCGTCATGGGCTGCGTGGTGAACGGCCCGGGCGAGGCCCGCGAGGCCGACCTCGGTGTCGCCTCCGGCAACGGCAAGGGCCAGATCTTCGTCAAGGGCGAGGTCATCAAGACCGTCCCCGAGTCGAAGATCGTGGAGACGCTGATCGAGGAGGCGATGAAGATCGCCGAGCAGATGGAGAAGGACGGCGTGGCCTCCGGCGAGCCGACCGTGGCCATCGCGGGCTGACATCGTCTCGGCCCGCTCCCGCCCCGTCCGGCAGCCGTCCGACTGCGGGCCTCGCGGTGGCTGGCCGCGCCGTTCCCCGCGCCCCCGGGATGCGCACTGCGTGCAGCCCTCAACCCGGCAGTCGTTCGGCTGCGGGCCTCGCCGTGGCTGGTCGCGCCGTTCCCCGCGCCCCTGGGAATGCGCACTGCGTGCGGCATTCCATCCGGTAGTCGTCCGGGCGCGGGCCTCGCCGTGGTTGCTCGCGCAGTTCCCCGCGCCCCTGAAGGCCTGCGGCTGCGCCGCGCCTCCTCCGACGACGCGCCCTGCGATGACGCACGAAGTGCGCACCGCAGGGGCGCGGGGAACGGCGCGACTAGCCACGGCGGTGGTGCGGTCGAAAGGGACCGGTATGGGGCAGACGCCCGGAGGGGCGCGGGGAACTGCGCGAGCAGCCACGAGGGTGGTGCGGTCGAATGAGGCTGGTATGGGGCAGACGCTCCGAGGGGCGCGGGGAACGGCGCGACTAGCCACGACGGTGGCGCGGTCGAATGAGGCCGGTATGGGGCAGACGCCCGGAGGGGCGCGGGGAACTGCGCGAGCAGCCACGACGGTGGTGCGGTCGAATGAGGCCGGCATGGGGCAGACGCTCCGAGGGGCGCGGGGAACTGCGCGACTAGCCACGACGGTGGCGCGGTCGAATGAGGCCGGCATGGGGCAGATGCCCCGAGGGGCGCGGGGAACTGCGCGAGCAGTCGGCCCGGCGGGGAGGCCGGGGAACGATCGCTCGGCGCCGCCCCAAGGCACGCCTCACGCGTGACCCGCCCCCACCGGGGCACACGACCCCGGTCCGGAAGACCCCGGCCAGGGCAGAGGCGGCTCAAATCACCGGCAGGTACAGTGCGGAGATCAGCGGCCCACCCGAGCCCAGCTCAAAACCCCGGCCCGCAACTGACCCACCCGAGCCCAGCTCAAAACCCCGGCCCGCACCTGACCCGCCCCATAAAAAGGCCCGCCCGTGTTGACTCAGACCACCACCCGGGTCCTCGAACCGAGTGACCTGGACGCCGCGCTCGCCGTGCTTGACCGCGAGCCCGTCGCCAACGCCTTCGTGACGGCCCGCGTCCGCATCGCGGGCCTGGACCCGTGGCGGCTCGGCGGCGAGATGTGGGGCTGGTACGAGGACGGCATGCTGGAGTCCCTCTGCTACGCGGGCGCGAACCTGGTCCCGATCTGCGCGACGGACCGCGCGGTCCGCGGCTTCGCCGACAGAGCGCGCCGCGCGGGCCGCCGCTGCTCCTCGATCGTCGGCCCGGCGCAGCCGACCGCCCTGCTCTGGCGGCTCCTCGAACACAGCTGGGGCCCGGCCCGCGACGTCCGCCCCCACCAGCCCCTCATGGTGACCGACCGGATGCCCGCCGACATCGCCCCGGACCCGTACGTCCGCCGCATCCGCAAGGACGAGATGGACGCGATCATGCCGGCGTGCGTGGCGATGTTCACCGAGGAGGTCGGCGTCTCCCCGCTGGCCGGCGACGGCGGCCTGCTCTACCAGGCGCGCGTCGCCGAACTGGTCGGCTCGGGCCGTTCCTTCGCCCGCCTCGACGAACACGGCAAGGTCATATTCAAGGCGGAGATCGGCGCCGCGACCGACCAGGCGTGCCAGATCCAGGGCGTCTGGGTCGCCCCGGAGCACCGCGGCCGCGGCCTCGCCGCCCCCGGCATGGCAGCGGTCCTGCGCTACGCCCTCGCCGACGTCGCCCCCGTCGTCAGCCTCTACGTCAACGACTTCAACACCCCGGCCCGTGCCGCGTACCGCCGGGTGGGCTTCGAAGAGGTCGGCGCGTTCATGAGCGTCCTCTTCTGAGCCTCCTCGGAGCTTCCCCTCCGAGCCTCCTGAAGCCCCCTCTTCTGAGCCTCCTCCGCTGAGAAACCGTCCCCGGGGTACCCTCCGGGCATGCCGCACCGGAACCGTACGGACGACACCGCCGTCACCATCGGCCCCCTCGATCTGCAGGCCCGCGTCGACGAGGCGCTCGCCGTCCAGGCGCACGCGTTCGGCCTGAGCGACGAGGAGATCGCCGTACGCCGCCAGATCGTGCTGCGCCACATCACATACGCGGGCGCCCGCGCGCTCGGCGCGACCACGGAGACCGGCCGCCTGGTCGGCTTCGTCTACGGGATGCCGAATGACCGCACCCACTGGTGGTCCACGGTCGTCGAGCCGTACCTGCGCGCCCGTGGCCACGACGAGTGGCTTGACGACTCCTTCGTCATCACGGAGCTGCACGTCCACCCCGGCTACCAGAACCGCGGTGTCGGCCGCCGCCTCATCACCACCATCACCGACGGCGCCACCCAGCCCCGCTCGATCCTCTCCGCGATCGACTTCGACAGCCCGGCCCGCGGCCTGTACCGCTCCCTCGGCTACGAGGACCTGGCCCGCCAGGTCCTCTTCCCGAGCGCCCCGAGGCCGTACGCGGTGATGGGCGCCCCGCTCCCACTCCTGCGCTGAGCCGGAACCGATTTCCGGCGGCGCCACCCGCCCGGCTAACCTCCTGAGCACAACCCTTTCGTCGCAGGAGTCAAGAATCATGGCCAAGGTCCAGGTCCAGCGCATGTCCCGGTTGATGGTGAAGACACTGCGCGACGACCCGGCGGACGCCGAGGTGCTGAGCCACAAGCTCCTGGTCCGCGCCGGTTTCGTGCGTCGTACCGCCGCCGGTGTCTGGTCTTGGCTGCCGCTCGGCCGCAGGGTCTACGCCAACGTGGAGCGCGTCGTCCGCGAGGAGATGGACGCCATCGGCGCCCAGGAGGTCCTCCTCCCCGCCCTCCTGCCCAAGGAGCCCTACGAGGCGACCGGCCGCTGGGAGGAGTACGGCGCCGAGCTGTTCCGCCTCAACGACCGCAAGGGCGGCGACTACCTCCTCGGCCCGACGCACGAGGAGATCTTCACCCAGCTGGTCAAGGACCAGTGCACGTCCTACAAGGACCTGCCGGTGATCCTCTACCAGATCCAGACGAAGTACCGCGACGAGGCGCGCCCCCGCGCGGGCATCCTGCGCGGCCGCGAGTTCCAGATGAAGGACTCCTACTCCTTCGACCTGACCGACGAGGGCCTCGCCGAGTCCTACGCCCTGCACCGCGCCGCCTACCAGCGCATCTTCGAGCGCCTCGGCCTCGACTACCGCATCTGCGCCGCCACCGCGGGCGCCATGGGCGGCTCGAAGTCGGAGGAGTTCCTCGCCCCGGCCGGCGCCGGTGAGGACACCTTCGCCGACTGCCCGCACTGCGACTACGCGGCCAACACCGAGGCCGTCACGTACCCCCTGAAGCCGGTCGACGCCGCCGACGCGCCCGCGCTCGAGGAGATCCCCACGCCCGACACCCCGACCATCGAGACGCTCGCCGCGTACCTCGACGTCCCGGCGTCGGCCACGCTGAAGAACCTCCTGGTCAAGGTGGACGGCGAGATCGTCGCCGTCGGCGTCCCCGGCGACCGTGAGGTCGACATGGACAAGGTCGAGGCGCACTTCTCCCCGGCCGCCGTCGAGCTGGTCACGGCCGAGGACTTCGAGGGCCGCGACGACCTCGTCCGCGGCTACGTCGGCCCGCAGGGCCTGGAGAAGGTCAGCTACCTCGCCGACCCGCGCGTCGCCCCCGGCACCGCCTGGATCACCGGCGCCAACAAGTCCGGCGTCCACGCGAAGAACGTCGTCGCGGGCCGTGACTTCGAGGTCTCCGAGTACGTCGATGTCGTCGTGGTGGAAGAGGGCGACCCCTGCCCCAAGTGCGGGACGGGGCTCAAGCTGGACCGCGCCATCGAGATCGGCCACATCTTCCAGCTCGGCCGCAAGTACGCCGACGCCTTCCAGCTCGACGTCCTCGGCCAGAACGGCAAGCCGGTCCGCGTGACCATGGGCTCGTACGGCATCGGCGTCTCGCGCGCCGTCGCCGCCCTCGCCGAGCAGCACGCCGACGACAAGGGCCTCATCTGGCCCGAGGAGATCGCCCCGGCCGACGTCCACGTCGTCGCGGCGGGCAAGGCGCTCCAGACCGAGCTGGCCCTGGAGGTCTCCGAGAAGCTGGCCGAGGCCGGTGTCCGCGTCCTGGTCGACGACCGTCCCGGCATCTCGCCCGGCGTGAAGTTCACCGACTCCGAGCTGATCGGCGTGCCGAAGATCCTGGTCGCGGGCCGCCGCAGCGCCGACGGCGTCGTGGAGCTGAAGGACCGCCGCACCGGCGAGCGCGAGGAGCTGACGGTCGAGGAGGCCGTCGCCCGCCTCACCGCGTAAGCACCGAGTCGACGAGGAAGCGCCCCGGGTCTTCGGAACCCGGGGCGCTTCCTCGTCGCAAGACCTCTCAGAGCCAGCCCGCGAACTCCAGCAGGTTCTCCCCGTCCCGCTCACGCCCCACCCGCAGCGCCCGCACCCCGGACTCCACCGCCCGGAACAGCGTCCAGCCGCGCAGCCGCTCCTGGTCCACGTCCAGCGACTCGGCGAGGCGCTTCACCCGGCGGCGCGTGATCGCGGGACCGGACGGGGAGCCGATCAGGTCCTCGACGCGGTCGCGCACGAGCCGCGCCAGATCGAAGGCCCGCTCGCCGACGACCGGGTCAGGGCCGATGGCCAGCCACGGCATCCGCTCGCCGGACAGCACCTTGGACTGCCGGAACGTACCGTGCAGGAGCCGCACCTCGGGCGGGTCCCCGACGAGCGCCGCGCGGGCCTCCAACGCCGCCTCGACCAGCGGCGCGACCTCGGGGAACGCGGCCACGCCCGCCTGCATCGCCGTCGCCTGGCGGCCCGTGCGCTCGGGCACGGTCTCGCAGTTGCGCCCGGCGGGCGGCTCGGTCCACAGGCGGCGCAGCGTCCCCGCCGCCTCCAGGAGCGCCTTCGCCTCCGGCAGCGTCCGCACCGAGACCTCGGGGTGCAGCCGCTCCAGGAGCAGCGCCCCGTCGTCGCACCCGGGGTCGAGCAGGCGCACCGCGCCGAACCCGTCCCACCGCGTGAGCGCCGCCCGCTCCGCCTCGGGGCGGAACCGCTCCGGGGCCAGCTTCAGGATCGCGGGCGAGCCGTCCGCCGTACGGACCTGGGCGACCAGGCTGCTGCGCCCGCCGGGCAGATGCACCCGCTCGACGGTCACCTCACGCCGCGCCGCGGCCTCGGCGAGCAGGGCCCCGACCCGGCCGAGCCAGGCCGTCGCCCCGTCGTCGCGCACCTCGCCGAGCGCGTTCACCAGTCGCTGCGGAGGTTCGAAAGCCATGCGCGAGAGATCCCTTCCACACCAACTGCCCGGCCGCTGAAGTGCAGCGACCGCACCGACGGCCCGGCCGCCGACACACAGCGACCGCACCACTTGCCCGGCCGCTGAGATCCAGCGGCCGCTTACGTACGCGGCGCCGCCGTGGGGGTCGCGGAGGGCACCGCGGCCCGTTCGGCGAGCCCAGGGAAGGCTACGCTCCCGCCGCGCCAGCGCACCGCACGGACCGCCGCCTCGCGCAGCGCGTCCGCCGCGGCCCGGCGCCGGGTGCCGCTCGCCGCGCGGACGAGGTCCGAGTAGGCCCCGGCGACCTTGTCCTCGATGTCGGCGGCGAGCCGGGCCGCCGCGGCCGGGTCCGGCACCGGGAAGGGGAGCGCGTACGCCCCCGCGGACTCCTCGGGCGTGCCGCCCAGGTCCCGTACGGTGCGCCGCAGCTCGTCCCGGCGCGCGCGGTGCGCGTCGTACGCGGCTTTCGCCTCCGCGCGCCGGCCCTCGCGCGCCCGGCCGCCGACGACTCCGTAGCCGTAGACGGCCGCGTGCTCGGCGCGCAGGGCCGCCTGCACCGCCGCGAGCAGCGCCTTGTCGCTCTCCGTGTCGCTCATCCCCGTAAGCCTTCCCGTCAGCCGTCAGGCGTCTTCTGTCAGCAGGTACGCGTGCCCGGCGCCGGCCGCCGCCACCGAGGCCAGCAGCCGCGCCTGTTCGGCGGGCGTGTCGGGGTCGGCGAGCGCCGTCATCCGCCGGTCCGACAGCGCCCGCTCGGCCGCCGCCAGCGCCTTCAGCACGTCCTCCTCGGCGACCGGGGGAGTGCTGGCGGAGGGCTTGAGCGCCTTGGGCCGTGCCGCGCCGCCGAACGCCTGGACGTGCCGCTCGACCTCCGCGCGCAGCGGGCCGAGCCGCGCCGCGAGCCCGGGGTGCGCGGTGAGCACCTGGTCGTACTGGCCGAGCAGATCGGCGCTCTCCCGGGCCGCCCGCGCCCGGACCCGCTTGACCTGCGAGAGGGAGGGCGCGCCCTGGGCGCCGTCGTCGCCGCCGCTCGAACAGCCGGTCAGGAGCGCGGCCCCGGCCAGCGAGGTGAACAGGGTCCTGCGGCGTGGCCCCCGTGGGGCCTCAGCGGTGAGCGGCACGGGCGGTCGTCCTCGGCAGACTGGGGCGGTTTCGGCACGACCGGGACGGCGCGGCCGGTGATCACCGTACCGTCGCCGCACGCCCGGTGGACCGCAACACCCCCCTGGACCGGATACCCTTTGACCTGACGCGCATGAAATGCCGACACACCACAACAGCACACGCGGCCGAGGAGTCACCCGGATGAGCACGACCCAGAACGAGAGGCTGCGGGAACTACTGGAACCGCTCGTCAGCTCACAGGGGCTCGACCTCGAAGAGATCGAGATCGCCTCGGTAGGACGCAAGCGGGTGCTGCGCGTCGTCGTCGACTCCTACGAGGGGGCCGACCTCGACAAGGTCGCCGATGTGAGCCGCGCGCTCTCGGCGAAGCTCGACGAGACGGACGCCATGGGTGACGGCGAGTACGAGCTGGAGGTCGGGACACCGGGCGCCGAGCGCGCCCTCACCGAGCACCGCCACTACGTCCGCGCGACGGACCGCCTCGTGAAGTTCCAGCTCAGCGACGACTCCGAGCTGGTCGCGCGCATCATCGAGGTCGACGACGACGGCCTCGACCTCGAAGTACCGGGCGTGAAGGGCCGCAAGGCCACCGCCCGACGGCTCGCCTTCAGTGACATCGCCAAGGCGCGGGTCCAGGTCGAGTTCAACCGCAAGAACAAGAACGACGCATCAGAAGCAGAGGAGGCGTAGCCGTGGACATCGACATGAGTGCCCTGCGGGGTCTGGTCCGGGAGAAGGAGATCTCCTTCGATCTGCTGGTCGAGGCGATCGAGTCGGCCCTCCTCATCGCCTACCACCGCACCGACGGCAGTTTCCGCCGCGCACGCGTGAAGCTGGACCGCGAGAGCGGCCACGTGACGGTCTGGGTGACGGAGGACCCGGCGGACCTCGAAGAGGGTCAGGAGGCCAAGGAGTTCGACGACACCCCGTCCGACTTCGGCCGCATCGCCGCCACCACCGCCAAGCAGGTCATCCTGCAGCGCCTGCGCGACGCGCAGGACGACGCGACGCTCGGCGAGTACGCCGGCCGCGAGGGCGACATCGTGATGGGCGTGGTCCAGCAGGGCCGCGACCCGAAGAACGTCCTGGTCGACATCGGCAAGCTGGAAGCGATCCTGCCGGTGCAGGAGCAGGTGCCGGGCGAGGAGTACCCGCACGGCATGCGCCTGCGCAGTTACGTCGTCCGCGTCGCCAAGGGTGTGCGCGGCCCGTCCGTGACCCTGTCGCGCACCCACCCCAGCCTGGTGAAGAAGCTCTTCGCCCTGGAGGTGCCGGAGATCGCCGACGGCTCGGTGGAGATCAGCGCCATCGCGCGCGAGGCCGGCCACCGTACGAAGATCGCCGTGCGGTCGACGCGCAGCGGGCTCAACGCCAAGGGCGCCTGCATCGGCCCGATGGGCGGCCGTGTGCGCAACGTCATGGGTGAGCTGAACGGCGAGAAGATCGACATCGTCGACTGGTCGGACGACCCGGCGGAGATGGTCGCCAACGCGCTCTCGCCGGCCCGCGTCTCCAAGGTCGAGATCGTCGACCTCGGCGCCCGCTCCGCGCGCGTGACGGTCCCCGACTACCAGCTCTCCCTCGCCATCGGCAAGGAGGGGCAGAACGCCCGGCTGGCGGCCCGGCTCACCGGCTGGCGCATCGACATCCGCCCCGACACCGAGCAGGGCGCGGAATAAATCCGGGCGCTCCGCGCTTGGACCACGACAGTATGTGACGACGGGCGTGGCGACGATGTGGCGCCCGTCTGTGACAAGAAACAGCCGTTCGATTCTTGCCCCGAAAGGGGTGAGGTCGGTACGGGGAGGTAGACTTAAGCGTGTCTGGCCGGACGCATGCCCGCGCATGCCCTGAGCGAACCTGTGTGGGATGCCGGGAGCGAGCGGCCAAGAGCGATCTGCTGCGGATCGTGGTGACCGAGGGCCGATGTGTCCCCGATGATCGCGGTACGCTGCCCGGCCGGGGTGCCTACGTGCACCCCGCCCTGGTCTGTCTCGACCTGGCGGTCCGCCGCCGGGCGTTCCAGCGGGCCTACAAGGCCCCTGGACCGTTCGACACGGAGGCGCTCCGCCACCGGATCGAGCAGGCGACACCGTAAGAAGCGCCGCACGGAGCCCCCGTGCGGCCCTGGTACCCCGCGAGTTGGAAGTAGGTCGAGATTGCGATGAGCACTCGATGAGCACGCGATGAGTACGCCCATGAAGTAGCGACGGTCCGGCGGAACCCGGACCTAAAAGGAGCGAAGTGGCTAAGGTCCGGGTATACGAGCTCGCCAAGGAGTTCGGCGTAGAGAGCAAGGTCGTCATGGCCAAGCTCCAGGAACTCGGTGAATTCGTACGTTCCGCGTCCTCGACGATCGAGGCGCCGGTAGTACGCAAATTGACTGACGCCCTCCAGCAGGGCAATGGCGGCAAGCCCGCCGCGAAGAAGGCGCCCGCGAAGCCCGCGGCGCCGCGTCCCACCCCCTCGCCCGCGCAGGCCGCGAAGCCTGCCGCGCCGCGTCCGCCGGCCCCGAAGCCGGCCGCCGCCGAGCAGGCCCCGGCCGCTCCGGCAGCCCCCGCAGCGACCCCGGGTCCGCGCCCGACGCCCGGTCCGAAGCCGGCTCCCAAGCCCGCTTCGCCGGCCCCGGCCGCGCCCGAGTTCACGGCGCCCCCCGCCGCCCCGGCCGCCTCGTCGGCCCCGGCGCAGAGCGGCCCGCGTCCCGGCGCCCGTCCCGGTGCCCCCAAGCCCGGTGCCCGTCCGGCGCCCGGCCAGGGCCAGGGCGGCCAGGGCCGTGACAACCGCGGTGAGCGCGGCGACCGTCAGGGCGCCCCGCGCCCCGGCGGCCAGGGTGCGCAGGGTGGTCCTCGTCCCGGTGGCGCCCGTCCCGCGGGCCCGCGTCCGGGCAACAACCCCTTCACCTCCGGCGGCTCCACCGGCATGGCGCGCCCGCAGGCGCCCCGTCCGGGCGGCGCGCCCCGTCCCGGCGGCCAGGGTGGCCCGGGCGGTCCGCGTCCGCAGGGCGGCGGCCAGGGTGGTCCCCGTCCGCAGGGTCAGGGCGGCGCCCGTCCGACCCCGGGCGGCATGCCTCGTCCGCAGGGCGGCGCGGCCGGTCCGCGTCCCGGCGGCGGCCCCGCCGGCAACCGTCCGAACCCGGGCATGATGCCCCAGCGTCCGGCCGCGGGCCCGCGTCCCGGTCCCGGTGGCCGTGGTCCGGGTGGCGGCGGTCGTCCGGGTGGCGGCGGCGGTCGTCCCGGTGGCGGCGGCTTCGCCGGCCGTCCCGGTGGCGGTGGCGGCGGCGGCTTCGCCGGTCGTCCCGGCGGTCCCGGTGGCGGTGGCGGCGGTTTCGCCGGCCGTCCCGGTGGCGGCGGTGGCCGTCCCGGCTTCGGTGGCCGTCCCGGTGGTCCGGGTGGCCGCGGTGGCACACAGGGTGCGTTCGGCCGTCCCGGCGGGCCCGCCCGTCGTGGCCGCAAGTCGAAGCGGCAGAGGCGCCAGGAGTACGAGGCCATGCAGGCCCCGTCGGTCGGCGGCGTCATGCTGCCTCGCGGCAACGGACAGACCGTCCGCCTGTCGCGCGGTGCGTCGCTCACCGACTTCGCCGAGAAGATCAACGCCAACCCGGCGTCGCTCGTCGGCGTGATGATGAACCTCGGCGAGATGGTCACTGCCACGCAGTCCGTCTCCGACGAGACGCTGAAGCTCCTCGCGGACGAGATGAACTTCATCCTCGAGATCGTCAGCCCCGAGGAGGAGGACCGCGAGCTGCTCGAGTCCTTCGACATCGAGTTCGGCGAGGACGAGGGCGGCGAGGACATGCTCGTCTCGCGTCCGCCGGTCGTCACGGTCATGGGCCACGTCGACCACGGAAAGACCCGCCTGCTCGACACCATCCGCAAGACGAACGTCATCGCGGGCGAGGCCGGCGGCATCACGCAGCACATCGGCGCGTACCAGGTCACGACGGAGGTGAACGAGGAGGAGCGCAAGATCACCTTCATCGACACCCCCGGTCACGAGGCCTTCACCGCCATGCGTGCCCGTGGTGCGAAGTCGACCGACATCGCGATCCTCGTGGTCGCGGCCAACGACGGCGTCATGCCGCAGACGGTCGAGGCGCTGAACCACGCCAAGGCCGCCGAGGTCCCGATCGTCGTCGCGGTCAACAAGATCGACGTCGAGGGTGCCGACCCGACCAAGGTGCGCGGTCAGCTGACCGAGTACGGCCTCGTGGCCGAGGAGTACGGCGGCGACACCATGTTCGTCGACATCTCCGCCAAGCAGGGGCTGAACATCGAGGAGCTGCTCGAGGCCGTGGTCCTGACCGCGGACGCCTCGCTCGACCTGCGGGCCAACCCGGAGCAGGACGCGCAGGGTATTGCGATCGAGTCGCACCTCGACAAGGGCCGCGGTGCCGTCTCGACGGTCCTGGTCCAGCGAGGCACGCTGCGCATCGGCGACACGATGGTGGTCGGCGACGCCTACGGCCGTGTCCGCGCCATGCTCGACGACAACGGCAACAACGTCGAGGAAGCGGGTCCCTCGACCCCCGTCCTCGTGCTCGGTCTCACCAACGTCCCGGGTGCCGGCGACAACTTCCTGGTGGTCGACGAGGACCGTACGGCCCGTCAGATCGCCGAGAAGCGTGCCGCCCGTGAGCGCAACGCCAACTTCGCGCGCCGCGGCGTCCGGTTCTCCCTGGAGAACCTGGACGAGGCCCTCAAGGCCGGTCTGGTGCAGGAACTCAACCTCATCATCAAGGGCGACGCGTCCGGTTCGGTGGAGGCTCTCGAGTCCTCGCTGCTCCAGCTCGACGTCGGCGAAGAGGTCGACATCCGCGTCCTGCACCGCGGTGTGGGTGCGGTCACCGAGTCCGACATCAACCTGGCGACCGGCTCCGACGCCATCGTCATCGGCTTCAACGTCCGGGCAGCCGGCCGTGCGCAGCAGATGGCGGAGCGCGAGGGCGTCGACGTCCGGTACTACTCGGTGATCTACCAGGCCATCGAGGAGATCGAGGCGGCCCTCAAGGGCATGCTCAAGCCGGAGTACGAGGAGGTCGAGCTCGGCACGGCGGAGATCCGCGAGGTCTTCAAGTCGTCCAAGCTGGGCAACATCGCCGGTGTGCTCGTCCGGTCCGGCGAGGTCAAGCGCAACACCAAGGCGCGCCTCCTTCGCGATGGCAAGGTCATCGCGGAGAACCTCAACATCTCCGGTCTGCGTCGCTTCAAGGACGACGTCACCGAGATCCGCGAAGGGTTCGAGGGCGGTATCAACCTCGGCAACTTCAACGACATCAAGGTCGACGACGTCATCGCGACGTACGAGATGCGCGAGAAGCCGCGCGCCTGATCCCCAGCGGATCGGATCCACGCGGCAGCAGGTTCGGGGCCGGTCGGCGGAGCATATTTCCGTCGATCGGCCCCGGCCGTTGCGTGTACGGTTCCTGTATCGGGCGTCGCGTCAGCCACGCCCATACGAACCCGAACCGGCGGGACATCCGGACACACATGTATGTGGGGACTCTGTCCTTCGACCTGCTCCTCGGCGACGTCCACTCGCTGAAGGAGAAACGCTCCCTGGTCCGCCCGATCGTGGCCGAACTCCAGCGCAAGTACGCGGTGAGTGTGGCGGAGACGGGGAACCAGGACCTCCACCGGCGGGCCGAGATCGGGCTCGCGGTGGTCTCCGGGGACACGGGACACCTCTCCGACGTGCTGGACCGCTGTGAGCGGCTGGTCGCCGGACGGCCCGAGGTGGAACTGCTCTCGGTTCGACGCAGGCTCCACAGCGACGAAGACTGAAGCAACAAGCGAGATCAGTTACTAAGGAGACGGACCAGTGGCCGACAACGCGCGTGCCAAGAGGCTGGCGGACCTCATCCGAGAGGTGGTGGCGCAGAAGCTGCAGCGCGGGATCAAGGACCCGCGCCTCGGTTCCCACGTCACCATCACGGACACCCGCGTCACGGGTGACCTGCGGGAGGCGACCGTCTTCTACACGGTCTACGGGGACGACGAGGAGCGCGCCGCGGCCGCGGCCGGGCTGGAGAGCGCCAAGGGCGTCCTGCGGTCCGCGGTCGGCGCGGCGGCGGGCGTGAAGTTCACCCCGAGCCTCACCTTCGTCGCGGACGCCCTCCCGGACAACGCCAAGACGATCGAGGACCTCCTCGACCGGGCGCGGCAGTCGGACGAGAAGGTGCGCGAGACGTCCGCGGGCGCCACGTTCGCCGGCGGCGCCGACCCGTACCGCAAGCCGGAGGCCGACGACGCCTCCGACGACGATGACACGGACGGCGACGCCTGAGCATGTCCGACCGCACCCCACCGCCCGACGGCCTTGTCATCGTCGACAAGCCGTCGGGCTTCACTTCGCACGACGTCGTGGCCAAGATGCGCGGGATCGCCAAGACCCGCCGCGTCGGCCACGCGGGCACCCTCGACCCGATGGCGACGGGCGTGCTCGTGCTCGGCGTCGAGCGCGCCACCAAGCTCCTCGGCCACCTCGCGCTGACCGAGAAGGAGTACCTGGGCACCATCCGCCTGGGCCAGAACACCCTCACCGACGACGCCGAGGGCGAGATCACCTCGTCCACCGACGCCTCCGGTGTGCGGCGTGAGGCGATCGACGCGGGCGTCGCCAAGCTGACCGGCCGCATCATGCAGGTGCCGTCCAAGGTCAGCGCCATCAAGATCAACGGTGTCCGCAGCTACAAGCGGGCCCGTGAGGGCGAGGAGTTCGAGATCCCGGCACGCCCGGTCACCGTCTCCTCGTTCACGGTCTACGACATCCGGGACGCGGTCGCCGAGGACGGGACCCCGGTCCTCGACCTGGTCGTCTCCGTGGTCTGCTCCTCCGGCACCTACATCCGGGCGCTCGCCCGCGACCTGGGCGCCGACCTCGGCGTCGGCGGGCATCTGACCGCGCTGCGCCGCACGCGCGTGGGCCCGTACAAGCTCGACACGGCGCACACCCTCGACCAGCACCAGCAGGAGCTGTCCGTGCTGCCGGTGGCCGACGCCGCCGCTGCCGCGTTCCCCCGCTGGGACGTCGACGAGCGCCGCGGGAAGCTGCTGCTCAACGGGGTGCGCCTGGACATGCCCGAGGAGTACGCGGGCCGGGGCCCGGTCGGCGTGTTCGACGGGGCCGGGCGCTTCCTCGCCCTCGTCGAAGAGGTGAAGGGCAAGGCCAAGAGCCTCGCCGTGTTCGGCTGAGCGCCGCGCCGCCGCAGGGCGGTGTTCCGTGGAGCGACGGTCCACCGGCCCTCGGGGCGGCCGCCGCTCCACGTTCCCCCTTGCTCCCCCTCACAGGGTCCATCCGCCGCGCCCATCGGTTCACCCCTTCGAGCAGGCGCTCGGAGTGATTCGGGGAGTGCAAGGGGGCGCGTTCGCTCCGCGTCCTGTCCGGCTGATCACCGCGCGCCTACCGTCAGGACATACGGGGCGTAACGGCAGGCGGCAGGAGGGGCGCGGCATGGTGGATCCGCCTCTGGTACGGATCTGTGACCCGGCCGGACGGCCCCGCGGGGCGGGGTTCGTCGCGGACGACAGCGGGACCGTCGTCACCAGCCACGAGGCGGTGGCCGGGCCCGGCGGCGTGGTGGTCCACGCACCGGACGGGGCCAGGTGGGCGTCGGACCCGGCGTCGGTCGTCGAGCTGCCCGCCGTGGACCTGGCGCTGGTGCGCACCCAAGGGCTCGGCGTGGCGCCGCTGCCCGTCGGGGCGGAGCCGCGCGAGAAGCCCGGGACCTATCTGCGGATCCCCGCGGCGGGCTGGCGCGAGGCGCGGATCCTCGGCCGGGTCGACGCCACGTACACCGTCGCCGACCGCTCCCACCTGCTGCGCGGCGCCATGGAGCTGGCCGTCGGGACCGCCGGGGCCGACGCGTTGCGCCCCGGTGGCGGCGCCGCGGGCGGGCCCGTGCTCGACGCCGCGACCGGCGCGGTCGTCGCCGTGCTCGCCACCGCACCGGACGCCGGGCACCCGGCGGCGGGGCTCGCGGTGCCGCTGCGCGGGGCCGCCGCCGTCGAGCCGCGCCTCGCGGAGTTCCTGGCCCACGCCGACGCCACGGTGCCCGCGTACGGGGCCGGGCTCAATCTGGCCGGGGTGCTGCACCTGACGGCGGTCTCGGTGGGCAGCGACGGACCGGGGCCCGTGCCGGTGGACCCAGTCGAACGGCCGGACGTAGCACGGGAGTTGGCGGAATTCGCGGCGGGGGAAGCGTCCGTCCTCGCGCTCGTCGGCGACCCCGGATGCGGCCGTACGACGGAGCTGGCGGCGTTCGCCGCGCGGCGGTCCGCGGGCGCCACGCCGACGCTGTGGCTGCGCGGCGCCGACCTGGAGGGCGACGACACCTCCGTGGACGACGCGGTGGCCCGCGCCCTCGACCGGGCGGGCCGGATCGTCGCGGCGTCCATGGGGGCGGAGCCCGGCGCGCTGGGGGAGCTGACCCTCGGGCGGATCGCCGGGGCCGCACGGGCCGCGGGACAGCCGCTCGTGCTGCTGCTCGACGGGCCCGAGGAGATGCCGCCCGTCTTCGCGCACCGGCTCGCCGCGTGGTCCCGCGCGACCGAGGACCGGCTGGCGGCGACCGCGGCGCGGCTCGTCATCGCCTGCCGCGCGGAGCACTGGGAACAGGTTGGGCCGCTGTTCGGCGCCGGGGTGCTGCACGGGCGCGCGGGACGGCTGCCCGCCTGCGTACGCCTCGGCGACCTGGCGCCCGCACAGGCGCGGCAGGCCCGCGAGCGGTACGGCATCCCCGAGGACGCGCTGCCGCCCGAGGACGCGGGGCATCCGCTCGCGCTGCGGCTGTTCGCCGAGGTGCGGGCGGCGCTGCCCGCCGGCGCGGCCGGGTGCCCGGACCGCGACGAGGTGTTCGCCGCCCACCTCGACCTGCTGTGCCTGCGGGTCGCGGTGCGGCTCGCCGCGGGCGGCCCCCTGCGCGGCAACGCGGTGCGCCGCCTGGCCGCCCGCGTCTCCGGGCAGCTCCACGAGGCGGCGCGGCGCAGCCTCGGCCCCGGGCAGGGCGACCTCGACCGCGCGACGTTCGAGGACCTGTTCCCCTGGGGTGCGCGGGACGGCGTCACCGGCTGGGCGTCGGCCGTCCTCACCGAAGGCGTCCTCGTCCCGGCGGGCGGTGGTTACCGCTTCGCCCACGAGGAGCTCGCCGACTGGCTCCAGGGCATGCACCTGGACGTGGACGCGGCCCTCGACGCGCTCGTGTTCCGACGCCGCGGCAACGGCTCGGTACCGGTCCCACGCCACCGGGCGGGCCCGGTGGTCCGGGCGCTGCTGCTGGTGGAGCGCCAGGAGGGGGCCGGGGAGCTGGCGCGGCGGCTCGGGCGGTTGTGCGGGTGGGTCGGACAGTGCGCGGATGCGACGGCGGCCGGAACCCCCGCGCCCGCGGCCGAGGCCGGCTGGTGGGCCTCGCACCTTCTCGGCGCGGTGCTGCCGCGCGTGCGTGATCTGGGAGCCTGCCTGCCCGTGCTCGAGGAGCTGGCCGATCGCGGAGCCTTCGGGCCCTGGTTCTGGGACGCGCTGCCGGTCGACGACGAGGTCCGCTTCGAGCTGCTGCGGCGCCTGGTCGTGCACGACGGACCGGAGCCCGGCGGCCGGTACCTCGACACGGTCGCGGACATCCTCGCCGCTGAGCCAGGCCGGGCCCAGCCGCGGCTCATCCGCTGGTTCGACGACGAACGGCCGCTGCCCGCGCTCCCCGACGCCACCGTGGCGACGGCGGCACAGGCCCTGCTCCACACGCACCGGCACGGAGCCGTCGACGACCTCGTGGAGCACCTGGCCGACTGCGCCCACCCGCGCGCCGGTGAACTCCTCGCCAGCCTCGCCGACGAGGAACCCGCCGCGCTGTGCCGGGCCGTCGACCGCTGGGCGCACGACGCACGCCCCGAGCGGCACGTGGCGGCGATGGCGTACGGGCTGCGGGCCGCCGCCCGTGTCACCGCCGAGGCCGACGCGGCACTGCTGCGCCGCGCCGCCCTGGACGTACTGGCCAGCCCCGCCGACGCCGCGCTGCACAGCGCCGCGCTGGCCCTCCTCGTGCGCGACCCCCGCTCGCGCGCGGAGCGGCTTGAGCAGGCCCTGCGGGAGTTCGCGGCCGATCCAGGGGTACCGGCTTCGGCGCTGCGGCACACTTGACGGAACCGGGGCCGGGGCCCCGCCCGAGCCCGCCCGATGAGAGCGCCGGGCAGTCGGCATGGCACTCTTAGACCTGCGAATTCGGCACGGGACGGGCAGCGCGCCAGGACCGCCGGGATCGCAGGGACGGATTCGTCGTACACAGTTTCGCGAGGAGCAATCACCGTGCAGCGCTGGCGTGGCTTGGCGGACATCCCCCAGGACTGGGGGCGCAGCGTCGTCACCATCGGCTCCTACGACGGGGTGCACCGCGGGCACCAGCTGATCATCGGCCGGGCCGTGGAGCGCGCCCGTGAGCTGGGGCTTCCCGCGGTCGTCGTCACCTTCGATCCGCACCCGAGCGAGGTCGTGCGCCCCGGCTCGCACCCCCCGCTGCTCGCGCCCCACCACCGGCGCGCCGAGCTGATGGCCGACCTGGGTGTCGACGCCGTCCTCGTCCTCCCCTTCACCACCGAGTTCTCGAAGCTGTCGCCCGCCGAGTTCGTGGCGAAGGTCCTCGTCGACAGGCTGCACGCGCGCGTGGTCGTCGAGGGCCCCAACTTCCGCTTCGGCCACAAGGCCGCGGGCACGGTCGACTTCCTGGCCGAGCAGGGTGGTACGTATGACTTCGAGGTCGAGGTCGTCGACCTGTACGTGAGCGGTGCCGCGGGCGGCGGTCAGCCGTTCTCCTCGACGCTGACCCGGCGCCTGGTCGCCGAGGGCGACGTCGAGGGGGCCCGCGAGATCCTCGGCCGCCCGCACCGCGTCGAGGGCGTCGTCGTGCGCGGCGCGCAGCGCGGACGCGAACTCGGCTTCCCCACCGCCAACGTCGAGACCCTGCCGCACACGGCGATCCCCGCGGACGGGGTCTACGCCGGCTGGCTGCACGCCGACGGCGAGGCGATGCCCGCCGCGATCTCGGTCGGGACCAACCCGCAGTTCGACGGCGCCGAGCGCACCGTCGAGGCGTACGCCATCGACCGCACCGGGCTCGACCTGTACGGCCTGCACGTCGCCGTGGACTTCCTCGCCTACGTACGCGGCATGGCGAAGTTCGACTCCTTGGAGGAGCTCATCGAGGCCATCGCGAACGACGTGAAGCGCTCGCGTGAGCTCATCGAAGGGTATGAGGCGTAGGTCACACCCGGATCTTCCGGATCCATGTCACGAACGGGCCCGCCCGTCTCGTCTGGTCGGTGAAAGCAGCAAGCAGCAAGCAGCACTCACCCCAGCACAGGGAGCCCGTCATGGAAGCTCGTCTCAACATGTTCGCCAGCAAGTCGGCCATGGGGTTCGTGAAGCGGCTCGTCGCGGCGGGCATGACCCTCACGGACTCGGGCCTGCCGGCCGCGACCCAGGAGCTGGTGAAGATCCGCGCCAGCCAGATCAACGGCTGCTCGGGCTGTCTCGACATGCACACCAAGGAGGCCGCGGCCGCCGGGGAGACGGCGCTGCGGCTCCATCTGATCGCGGCCTGGCGCGAGGCCACCGTCTTCACCGAGGCCGAGCGGGCCGCCCTCGAGGTGACCGAGCAGGGCACTCGTCTCGCCGACGGGGCCGGGGGTGTCACGGACGAGGCGTGGGCCGCCGCCGCGAAGCACTATGACGAGGATCAGCTCGGGGCCTTGGTCTGCCTCATCGCCAGCATCAACGCGTTCAACCGCTTGAACGTGCTGACGCGGCAGCCGGCGGGAGGGTACGAGGTCGGCCAGGCGGCGGCGTTCCACAACGCCTGAGCCACGTAGTAGCAGCCGTCTCCATCCGCGGGCCGGCGGTGGCTGGTCGCGCAGTTCCCCGCGCCCCTGAAGGCGTGCGCTGCGCGCAGCCTGTTGTGGTTTCGTCGTGGGCTGCGGCCCGGTGGGGGCTGGTCGCGCAGTTCCCCGCGCCCCTGAAGGCGTGCGCTGCGCGCAGCCTTCACCTGGGGGTCCGCTCAACGCAAGCCTCCCCCGAAGGTCCGCGGGGCGCAGGCTCTCTTCTGGAGGTCCGTTCAGGGCCGCTGCCCCTGGAGGTGGCGCACGTAGTGCGCACCTTCAGGGGCGCGGGGAACTGCGCGAGCAACCACGACGAGAGCCGCGCTCGAAGGCGACGCGAAGGGGCAGACGCTCAGGGGCGCGGGGAACTGCGCGACCAGCCACACACGAGCGGAGGCCGCCACACAACCGGACGGGGCAGAGCCTAAGGCGAACCCTCGGCCCCACGCGCCCGAGCCCAATGACAAGCCACCTGCGCCCCGCCACCCCCCGACAACACACCCAGATCCACGGACCGGCAAGCATCGGCGACGCCAACCCGTTCGGCCTCACCACTGGCCAGCACCTGGCACCGCGCATGAAACCGGCACCCACCCGGAATCCGCGACGGATCCGGCGGCTCCCCGGTGAGCACCACAGGTTCACCCGGCGCCTCCGGCAGCACCGACAACAGCGCCTGCGTGTACGGATGCCGCGGCGAGGTCAGCACCTCCTCCACGGCCCCCGTCTCGACGATCCGCCCGAGGTACATCACGGCCACCCGGTCCGCGATGTTCCACGCCAGACCCAGGTCGTGCGTGACGACCAGCGCGGACAGCCCCAACTCGTCGCGGAGCCGCAGCAGAAGCGCCAGAATCTCACCCCGCACGGACGCGTCCAGCGAGGCGACCGGCTCGTCCGCCACGATCAGCTCCGGTTCCAGGACCAGCGCCCCCGCGATGACGACCCGCTGCCGCTGCCCGCCGGACAACTCGTGCGGATACCGCAGGAAGAACCGCTCGGGCGGCCGAAGCCCGGCCCGGGACAGCGCCCCGGCGACGGCCTCGCGCTCGTCACCGCCGTACCCGTGAATCCGTAGGCCCTCCGCGACCGCGTCGTACACGGTGTGCCGCGGATTGAGCGACCCGCTCGGGTCCTGCAGCACCAACTGCACCCGCTTGCGGTACGCCTTGAGCGCGCGGGACGCGTAGTCCAGCGGCTCACCGGAGAACGTGACCCGCCCCGCCGTCGGCCGCTCAAGGCCGAGCAGCGTGCGCGCCAGGCTCGTCTTGCCGCAGCCGGACTCGCCGACGAGGGCGACGATCTCGCCGGGCGCGATGTCGAGGTCGACCCCGTCCACGGCCCGCGCCTCGGCGGCGCCGCGCCGCCCGGGGAACGTCACCTTCAACTGCTCAGCGGACAACAGGGTCCGGGTCTCCGTCACAACCTGCCCCGTCATGCCGTGGTGCTCCTTGCCTCGTCCAAGCCCGGCGCACCGGAGTCGCCCGCTACGTGTACACAGGCCGCCCGGCGCCCGTCTCCCGCGTCCCGCAGCGGCTGGTCCTCCACCGCGCACACATCGATCGCGCGCGGGCAGCGCGGATGGAACGTGCAGCCGGACGGCAGCGCCGACGGATCCGGCGGATCGCCCGGCAGCCCGCGCGGCGCGAACCGTGACGCCGGGTCGCCGATGGTCGGGAACGCCGCCGAGAGGGCGTTGCCGTACGGGTGCAGCGCGTTCTCGTAGACCTCGGCCGCCGGGCCCTCCTCGACGACGCGGCCCGCGTACATGACGGCGAGCCGGTCGCAGGTGTCGGAGAGGACCGCCAGGTCATGACTGATCATGATGAGGCCGACCTCCTGCTCCGCCACCAACTGCTCGATCAGCCGCAGGATCTGGGCCTGGATCATCACGTCCAGGGCCGTCGTCGGCTCGTCCGCGATGATCAGCTCCGGCTCGCAGGCGAGCGCCATCGCGATCATCACGCGCTGGCGCTGCCCGCCGGACAGTTCGTGCGGGTACGCGGCCGCGCGCGCCGCCGGAAGCCCTACGTGTTCGAGCAGCTCGGCGACCTTCTTCTTGGCGCCCGCCTGCGTCGCCTTCTTGTGCAGCAGGATCGGCTCGGCGATCTGGTCGCCGATGCGGTGCACGGCGTTGAGCGAGTGCATCGCGCCCTGGAAGACGATGGAGGCCCCGGCCCAGCGCACCGCGCGGACCCGGCCCCATTTCATCGTCAGGATGTCCTCGCCGTTGAGGAGGATCTCGCCGGTGACCTTGGTCCCGGCGGGAAGCAGTCGCAGCAGCGCCAGCGCGAGTGTCGACTTGCCGCACCCCGACTCGCCCGCGATGCCGAGCTTGCTGCCCGCCTCGACGGTCAGGTCCACGCCGCGCACGGCCCGCGCCCCGCCCGCGTACGTCACCGTCAGGTCGTTCACCTGGAGCAGCGTCATGACCGGGCCCCCAGTTTCGGGTTCAGGACGGACTCGATGGCGCGCCCGCACAGGGTGAAGGCGAGCGCCACGACCGCGATGGCGATGCCGGGCGGCGCCAGGTACCACCAGTCGCCGGCGCTGACCGCGCCCGCCTCGCGCGCGTCCTGCAACATGCCGCCCCAGGACGTGATCGTCGGGTCGGAGAGGCCGAGGAAGGCGAGGGTCGCCTCCGTCAGGATCGCGGACGAGATGATCATCGTCGTCTGGGCGAGGACGAGCGGCATCACGTTCGGCAGCACGTGCCGGGTCATGATGTGCCCGTGTCCGCCGCCGAGCGCGCGCGAGCGTTCGATGTACGGGCGCGACTCCACGGCCAGGGTCTGGGCACGCACGAGCCGGGCCGTCGTCGGCCACGTCGTCACGCCGATCGCGATGATCACCGTCCACATGGAGCGGTCCATCACCGTGGCGAGCGCGATGGCGAGGACCAGCGTCGGCATCACCAGGAACCAGTCCGTGATCCGCATGAGCACGGTCGCGTACCAGCCGCGGAAGTGGCCCGCGACGATCCCGATGACCGTGCCGATCGCCACGCACAGGAACGCGGCGAGCAGGCCGACGGTGAGCGAGACCCGGGCCCCGTACACCAGGAGCGCGAGCACGCTGCGGCCGAACTGGTCGGTGCCGAGCGGGAATTCACCGCTCGGCCCTTCGAGGGGGCCGCCGGGAGCGTCCGTCACGTTCTGCGAGTCCGCGCCGACCAGGACCGGCGCGAACACCGCGATGAGAGCGATCAGGACCAGCAGGCCGAGGCCCCAGAGGCCGCTGCGGTGCGCGCGGTACGCGCGCCAGAAGCGCGCGAGGGACTGACGCTTGCGGGCCCGTGCGAGCGCCCGCGGATTGCCCGTCTTGCTCACGGGCGCGGTCTCGGTCGTCATCGGCCCACCCTCGGGTCGAGCAGCGGATAGAGGATGTCGGCGAGGGTGTTCGCGAGGATCACCGCGGTCGCGAAGACGAAGAACAGGCCCTGGACGAGCGGCAGGTCGGGCACGGAAAGGGCCGAGTAGAACAGCCCGCCGAGGCCCGGCCAGGAGAAGACCGTCTCGACGAGGATCTGCCCGGCGACCACATGCCCGAGGTTGACGAACATCAGCGTGAACGTCGGCAGCATCGCGTTCGGTACCGCGTGCTTGCGGCGCACGACGTCGTCCCGCAGCCCCTTGGCGCGCGCCGTCGTCAGATAGTCGCTGCCCATCTCATCGAGCAGCGAGGAGCGCATGACCAGCAGCGTCTGCGCGTATCCGACCGCCACGAGTGTGATCACGGGCAGGATCAGATGATGGGCGACGTCAATGACGTACGCGAATCCTGTCTCGCCGCCCGATTCCAGGCCGCCGGTCGGGAACATGCCGGGGATCGGCCCGATGCCCACCGAGAAGACGATGATCAGGAGCAGGCCCAGCCAGAACGACGGGACCGAGTACAGGGTCAGCGCGAACGCCGTGTTGAAGCGGTCGCTGCGCGAACCGTTGCGCCATGCCGTGCGCGTGCCCAGCCAGATGCCGAGCAGCGAGTACAGCACGTACGCCGTGCCGGTAAGGAGCAGCGTCGCCGGGAGCGCGTCGGTGATCTTGTCGATGACCGGCGTGTGGAACTGGTACGAGATGCCGAAGTCGCCGGTGAGCGCGTCCCCGATGTACGACGTGAACTGCTTCCACATCGGCTGGTCGAGGCCGAACTGGTGGCGCAGGTTCTCCAGCTGCTGCTCGGAGACCCGCTTGCCGCCGGTCATCTGCTTGACCGGGTCGCTCGGGATGAGACGGAAGAGGAAGAAGCTGGTGACGAGGACGGCGAAGAGCGAGACGATCGCGCCCGCGATCTTCGCCGCCGCGTATCGGAGATAGGCCGCGGTGTTGCGGGCCCGTGGGCCGTGGGCGCCCGACGTCGCCCCGGCCGGAGAGGCCGGGGAGCCGTCGGACGCGTCCGCGGACTGCACGAGCGCAGGAGTGCTGTCAGCTGTCATGGGTCATGCGAACTCTCGTTACTCGTGCGGGTGTCGACCGTCTGCGCGGGGCTGCCTACTCGCGGTCGTCCGCCGTGGTCCTCCGCCGCATGGCGAAGAAGACGCCGCCGCCGATGACGACGAGCGCGGCTACGACGATCCCGATCACGATGCCGGTGGAGGAACCGGACGAGTCCGAGTCGCCGCTCGACGCCGACGCGGGCTCCGCCGACCACCAGCTCCAGTAGCCGTCCTGGCCGTAGATGTTGCCGGCCGCGGTGGGCATCGTCTGGATGGACTTGATCTGGTCCGTGCGGTACGCCTCGACGGCGTTCGGGTACGCCATGACATTCATGTACCCGGAGTCGTACAGCCACGACTCCATCTGCTTGACGTAACCGGCGCGCTTGGCGGGGTCGTACTCGGCGAGCTGCTTGTTGTACAGGTCGTCGTACGTCTTGTCGCAGATGCCGTTGTCGGTCGCCGCCGTCTCGCGTGCCTTCGTGGGCAGGGCGTCGCAGGTGTGGATGCCGAGGACGAAGTCCGGGTCCGGGTTGACCGACCAGCCGTCGAAGGCGACGTCGTACTCACCCGCGTACCAGGGCACCGAGACGTCGTCGACGCAGTTCAGCTTGAGGCCGACGCCGATCTTGCCCCACCACTCCTTCAGGTACTTGCCGACCGCCTTGTCGTTCGGGTCGGTGGCGTGGCACAGCATCCGCAGGTTGATCGGCTTGCCGTCCTTGCCGATCCGCTTGCCGTCCTTGAGCGGGTAACCCGCGTCGTCGAGCATCTTGCCCGCGTCCGTGGCGTCGTACGTCAGCTCCTGGCTGCCGGTCGGCTCCCAGAAGTACTCCTTGAAGCGCGGCGGGATGTACCCGGCGCCCTGCACGGCGTGGCCCTGGAAGACCTTGTCGACGATGGCCTTGGTGTCGACCGCGCGGAACAGCGCCTGGCGCACCTTCTGGTCGAGCAGCGCCTTGTTGCCGTCGCCGAACTTCTCGCCGTCCTTGGTCTGCCACCCCGGGTTGACCGCGATCGCGTAGAAGCGGCGGCCCGGGCCCTCGTTGACCTTGATGTTCTTCTCGCCCTTGAGGGACGCCGCCTGCGCGGGCGTCAGGGCGGGGGAACCGGCGACGAAGGAGACCTCGCCCTTGCGCAGCGCCGCGACCGCCGCGTCCTGGTCCTTGTACGTCTTGAAGACCAGCTCGTCGAACTGCGGCGTCTTCGACTTCCGCCAGAAGTCCTTGTTGACCTTCAGCTTCACGTACTGGTCGGTCTTGTAGTCGGTCAGCACGAACGGGCCGTTGCCGACGATCGGGAACGTCTCGTCGTTGTTGAACTTCGCGTAGTCCTTGACGTCCTTCCAGATGTGCTCGGGCACGATCGGGACGTCGAGCGCCGTCATCGTCGCCTGCGGCTTCTTCAGCTTGATGACGAGCTGCGTGTCGCTCGGCGCGGTGACCTTCTCGAAGTTGCCGACGAACGAGCCGTTGGCCGTCGCCGCGCCCTCGTCGGTCATCATCTTGTTGAACGTGAAGGCCGCGTCCTTGGCCGTCGCCTTCTGGCCGTCGGACCACTTCGAGTTCGACCGGATGGTGTACGTCCACGTCAACTTGTCGGCCGAGGACTCCCACTTCGTGGCGAACCCCGGGACGACGTGGTTGTCCTTCGGGTCGTAGTTGGTCAGGTACTCGTACATCAGGCGGTGGATGCTGGTGCTGACGAGGCGCTGGGCCAGGAACGGGCTCAGCGAGTCCACGCTCTGCGCGAGCGCCACCGTGAGGGTCTTCTTACCGCCGTCGGCCTTCGCCTCGGCCTGCTGGGGCGCCGGGTTGAGCGGCGTGGCCAGGCCCGCGGTCAGGGTGAACGCAGCGGCTCCGGCCGCGAGGAGCACCCGGGCGCCGCGGCGGACGGGGCGGGCCGTTCTGTCGTACGTGTCTGGCTGAGCCTGTGTATCCATCGGTCGGGGACCTCACGCATCGCTCGCACTGGCGGTTCTCGGGTGGAATGAAGTGTTGGTCTATCAGCGGCAGTTGACGCACGTCAACGGCAGGTGAACCCCATGTGGCCTGCGGAAATAACGAGTTGACCAGAATTTCACGCCCATTGGTCGAGACCTGTGACGCTTTGCAGGCCAGGGGATGGCGCCCAGTTGGGGACGGTACGCGTACGTACCCGCCGGTAAACGGTGGTACACGCGAAAGGCCCGCACCGTTGCACGGTGCGGGCCTGGGACGGAGGTGCCGTCTACTGCTGCGGAGGCTGCTGCTGCCAGTTCGGGGGCGGACCGGGCTGCTGCGGGGGCGGCGGCCCCTGCTGCCAGCCCGGCTGCGGACCCGGCTGCTGCGGCTGGCCCGGCGCCCCCTGCGGCGGATAGGGCGCGGGCGGCTGCTGACCCGGGTAGGGCGGCTGCGCGGGCGCTCCCTGCGGCGGGTACGGCTGCTGCTGGCCCGGGTACGGCTGCTCCGGGTACGGCTGCTGGCCGCCCGGCATCGGCGGGGCCATGGTGGGCGGCGGGTTGCCGTCCGAGGTCCACAGGCCCTGCTGCTGCTGGGCGCGCGAGAAGTCCTCGGCGACCATCGCGGAGAGGTTGAAGTACGCCTCCCGCACCTTCGGCCGCATCATGTCGAGGTCGACCTCGGCGCCCGCCGCCAGGTGCTCGTCGAACGGGACCACGACGACGCCGCGGCAGCGCGTCTCGAAGTGGCTGACGATGTCCTCCACCTTGATCATCTTGCCGGTCTCGCGGACCCCCGAGATGACCGTGATCGAGCGCGAGACCAGGTCGGCGTAGCCGTGCGCGGAGAGCCAGTCCAGCGTCGTACTGGCGCTGGACGCACCGTCCACCGACGGCGTCGAGATGATGATCAACTGGTCGGCGAGGTCGAGGACGCCGCGCATCGCGGAGTACAGCAGGCCCGTGCCCGAGTCGGTCAGGATGATCGGGTACTGCTTGCCGAGCACGTCGATGGCGCTGCGGTAGTCCTCGTCGTTGAACGTCGTCGAGACCGCCGGGTCCACGTCGTTGGCGATGATCTCCAGGCCGGACGGCGCCTGCGAGGTGAACCGGCGGATGTCCATGTACGAGTGCAGATGCGGGATCGACTGCACCAGGTCACGGATGGTCGCGCCGGTCTCGCGGCGCACACGGCGGCCGAGCGTGCCCGCGTCCGGGTTGGCGTCGATCGCGAGGATCTTGTCCTGCCGCTCGGTCGCGAGCGTCGCGCCGAGCGCCGTCGTCGTGGTCGTCTTGCCGACGCCGCCCTTGAGGCTGATCACGGCGATCCGGTAGCAGGACAGGACCGGCGTACGGATCAGCTCCAGCTTCCGCTGCCGCTCGGCCTCCTCCTTCTTGCCGCCGAGCTTGAAGCGCGCGTTGCCACCGCCGGGGCGGGTGCTCTTCGCCTTCTGCTTCTTGTTGTTGAGCAGCCGGTCGGCCGACAGCTCCACGGCCGCCGTGTAACCGAGCGGCGCGCCGCCGACGTTCGTGGGCTGCCGCTGGTCGTGCTGCACGGGCTGCGGCCAGGCGGCGCCCGTACGGGGGTCCGTGGCGGCGGGCGGCTGGGGGGCGCCGTACGGGGGCTGGGCGCCGGGCTGCTGGGGGTGCGGCTGGGCCGGGGGCTGGGGGAAGCCGTAGCCGGGCTGGGGCTGCGGCTGGGCGCCGGGCTGCTGCGGCTGGCCCTGGGCGGGCGTCTGGGGCTGCGCTCCGGGCTGGGCCTGCGCTCCGGGCTGGGGCTGCGGGAAGCCGTAGCCGGGCTGCGGCTGCGGGACGGGGGGCTGGCCCTGGACCGGAGGCTGCGGCTGGGGCTGCGCTCCTGGGTGGACCGGCGGCTGGGGGAAGCCGTAACCCGGCTGCGGGGCCGGGGCGTTGGGCGCGGGCTGGCCGTGCACCGGCTGCTGCGGCTGCGCTCCTGCCTGGGCGGGCGGTTGCGGGAAGCCGTAGCCCGGCTGGGGCTGGGGCTGGGGCTGGGCCGGCTGCGCCTGCGGGGGCACGGTCGGGCCGGGCGCCGCGGCGGCGGGCTGCGCGGGCCAGCCGGGGTGCTGCGGGGCCGGGCCGGTCGCCGGGGCCGCCGGGTCGGTCCACTGCGGGGCGGCGGGCGGCGCGGCGGGCTGGAACGCGGGCGGGAGCGGCGGCACGCCACCGTCCGGGGCCGGCGGGGGAGTCCAGGCTTCACCGGGGGTGCCGGGGGTGCCGGGGGTGCCGGGCCCGGGGGCGCCGGGCGTGCCGGGTGTTCCGGGCTGTCCGGCGAGGGGAGCGGTGGGGGCTGCCGGTGCGGCCGGGGTCGTCTCCGGGGCGGCTGCGAGGGCCGGGTCCGGGGCCTGGGCGGCGACGGGCTCGGGGGCGTCGTCGTGCCCGTCGGTGTCGGGGGTCCCGGCGGCCTCGCCGCTGTCGACGGCGGCGTCGGGGGCGTCAGGGGTCGCGGGGGCGTCAGGGGTCGGCGCGGCGGCTTCCGGGGCGGCGGTCTCGTCCGGTTCCCGCGCTTCGTCCTGGTCGGCGGTCTGCGCGGGCGCGGCGGACGCGGTGGGCTCAGCCGGCTCGGCAGCCTGGGCGGCAGGCTGCGACGCCTCCTCGGCGGCGACGGAGGCACCGGCGCTCGTGTCGACTCCGGCACCCGGACCGACCCCGGCACCCGGATCGGCGGCGGCACCCGGATCGGCGGCGGGCGTGCTCGGCGGCTGCCCGCCCGGCGTCCCCGCCGCTGCCTGCTGCTCGCCAAGAGCGGCCAGCTCCTCGAACTCCCGCTTGAGCGAGGCCGCGGAGAACTTCATGGTCGCGCCGGACTCCAGATCACCGGCACCGGCGTTCGCCTCGGGCGCGACAGGCGCGACAGGCGCGACAGGCGCCACCGGCGCGGCCGGGGGCGGAGGGACCGGCGCGGGTGCGGGCGCCGGCACGGGCGGCACCGGCGGAGCCGCCGGCTCGGGCGCCGCGTTCGCCGACGCGTTCTGCGTGTACCAGGCCGGAGGGGCGTAGTCGATGGTGAACTCGCCCGTCATCTCGACACTGGACTCCGCGTCGGACTGATCATCGACGGGTGAATCCCAGCCCCCGCGGATACCGTCCCGATCGCTGTTCACAATGCCTCCTGGTGTGGTCGCGCACCCTCGTGCCGTGCTGGGGGCCGACCGTTCCTGATCGATCCGCCGGGCTGACCCCCTGGCCCCCTGACGCCTGCGGCACCCGCACACGAGTACTCACAACACGTCCTGCCCCAGCCTAATCACGAAAACCACGTGCACGGCAGGCCCGTCCGCACCGGCGCGGATGTCCACCGCGTCACGTACGGCCCGGGGCCACCCGCGCGCGTGTCGGACGTACACCAAAACGTGACGAACGAGCACCGCTCAGCACTGCTAAATGTCCGGATCGAGCATAAAAGGGCCCATAGTTGACCGGGCGTGCGCCCGCGTCCCCGGACGACCGGCGACGCGCCCGCACACGTCAGTCCATGCGTCGTGCCGTTCCCAACAATCCGGTCTCGGCATCCGTCGCCTGCGTCATCACGTACTGCCTGTCGCGGTCGGTGCACCACAGGGTCACCCCGTCGGCGAGCGTCGGCAGCGACTCGTACTCGCCGCGCGGCAGCCCTATGACGCGGCCGATCTCGGTGGCCTCGTCGGGCGAGACCCGCTGCACCCCCACGAGCCGGGCCTGGCGCATCAGGCGCGGCGCGACCGGGCTCAGGTAGGGCAGCAGCGTCAGAACGGACTGCCAGGGCGCGGAGGCCACCCGCCCGCGCGGGGGCCGCATACCGCAGTCCCGGATGACGAGCACGGGACCGCCGGCCGACGCGCCCTGCGGCGGAACGCGGCCCACGTCGTGCACGGTCATGCCCGACTGCCCGCCGCCGACCGCCTGCACGAGCTGCGCCCACTGCTGCGCGCGGCCCGTCTCGACGGCCACGCGCGCGCCCGTCGCCGCCGCCCGCAGTGCGAGCACCTGCGCCGTCCACAGGCCGCCGATGAGCACGATGTCGTACGGCGTCGGGCGGTTGATGCCCATCACCGCGGGCTGGCCCTCGGCGTCGACGCCGACGACCACTCCGTCGTCCCCGATCGGCAGGGCGAGCGTGTCGAGCTGTTCGGGGGAGAGGGCGTGGCGCTGGTGGCGCGGCCCGAGCAGGCCGAACCCGGCCCGCATGCGCTCACCGATGCCGGAGATCTGGCTGGTCATGGCCATCAGCGGGCACCTCCGAGCGGCAGGGTGGCGAGTACGCCGGGCAGTTGCTCACGGTCGAGGCGGACGAGCCCCGTGCGCGCTTGGCGCGCGGCCCGCTCCAGATCGCGCCGCGCGGTGGTCAGCTCGCTGTCGCTGCGCCCCGTGATCCGCATGTGCCCGGCCACGGTGACGTCCTGCTGGTCGCCCTTGGCCAGGGTCAGACTGAACGTCGTGGCGAGCGCGGGCACGGTCGTCAGCTGGGCGACGAGCTGCGGCAAGGTGGCGCCGCCCGTGCCGAGTTGGGGCCAGCGCCGCACCCAGTACGTGGTGTGCCTGCGGTTGTCGCACCGCCAGCTGCGGCCCGACTCCTCGGTGCGCCGCTGCGGCGTCTCGCTCCGTCCGGCCTGCGCGGTCACCATCGGGTTGGCGCACGCGGACGTGGCGACCGCGGAGATCAGCTCCTCCTCGGTCAGCACGCTCGCCCGGAACCCGGCGCCGGTCAGCCGGCTCGACAGATGCTCGGCCACGCGCGCGAGGCACTTCTGCGCGCCCACCACGCCACCGCCGCGGGCGGCCACGGCCTCCGGGCACAGCTCCGGGTCGAGCTTCAGCGCGATCCAGGTGATGCGCACCGCGGGCGACCCGGTCTGCGCCTGCAGCGGCGCGTAGTTGCTCACCGCCACCGACTGCTGCGGCAGGTGCAGCGCGGGCGCGGGCTGCGTGTGCAGCACGATCTGCGCCGACTCCAGGGAGATGCCGTCCACCTCGAGGGCGTCGCGCACGATGCCGACCGGCAGCGGTCTGCGGCTGCGCTCGGCACGCAGCGCGGTGGCGTCCGACTCGACCTGGAGCACGGCGGTGAGGAACCCGCCGTCCCCGACCATGCCGACCGGCCGCTGGTCCCGGTCGTCCCCGCGGTTGTGGCTGTAGGTGCGCAGGCTCGGGTCGCACTCGACGGCGGGCGCGAGGCCCGGCTCGGTGCCCGGCGGCACCGGGGTGCTCGCGGCGCCGCGCTTCCTGGCCCGCATCGCGAGCACGGTGCCGAGCCACTCCGGCAGGGAGCGCCCCCGGCGTCGTACGAGCGCGAGAAGCAGCAGGATCGCGGCGACGGCGCCGCACACGATCAGCGCGACCGTGCCCGCGACCCAGCCGCACAGGACGAGCGCGGCGGCCAGCTCGATCATCACGAGCCGCTGCGCGCGGAACGAGCCACCGCGGCCCGAGCGCGACTTCAGATGCGGGGTGACCGCTCCGCGCGCGGGAGGTGCGGCTCCTGCGTGCGCGGCAGGTGTGTGAGGCATCTGTGAAGACGGCGGGGGACTCTGCGCAGAACGCTCACTCGATCGTGACCTCGATTGCGACCGTGATCGAGCCCGCGTTGCGGAAGCCATCACTCCAAACCCCCCGAACTCTCCCGAAATGCCGTGCGCCTAGGTCTCCCGGACGGCTCCACAGGCCTGCCCGGAAGGCCTCAGCACCCTACCCGTGCCACACGCACAACGTCGTAACAGGCATAGTAGGGGCCGGGTCTGACAGCCTCGGCGGCACCGGCGATCGCAGCCGCACGCGCGGCCGGCCGTCAGCCGATCGAAGACGGGGGAAGCTGCCCCCACGGCTCCGCACGGGGAGAGAGCGGACACAGATGGCATCACGGCGGGACGAACTCAACGCCTACACCTTCGCGAAGCGCCGCACTCTCGCGGCCTTCGTGCAGCCTTCACCGTCGGGCTCGGAGGAGGGGGCGCCCAGGCCGCTGCGGGCGGTCCTGCCCGGCACCATCATGGGAGTGGTGATCCTGGCGGTCTTCGGCGGCATCGGCCTCTTCAAGCCCACGGCGCCGAAGGACTGGGACAAGGCGGCGACGAACGTCATCGTCGCCAGCGACTCGACCACCCGCTACGTGGTCCTCGAGACGGACAAGCAGAAGCAGCTCCACCCCGTTCTCAACATGGCGTCGGCCAAGCTCCTCCTCAAGGACTACACGGACAAGGTCGTCACCGTCGACGAGGGCGTCCTCGACAACGGCAAGATCCCGCACGGCGCCACCCTCGGCATCCCCTACGCCCCCGACCGCCTGCCCAGCGCCGAGGAGGCGGAGGCCGCCAAGCGCTGGATGGTGTGCGAGCGGCCCAGCGACGGCGGGCGGGCCATACAGAAGGCGGCGTTCGTCTTCGCGAAGAAGGACTGGAACAAGACGACGAAGACAAAGGCCGGCAGCCAGCTGCACGGCGGCGACCTCATGTACGTGGCCGACTCGGTCACGAAGAAGCAGTACGTCGTCGACGCCGCGGGCACCGCCTATCCGATCGCCGACCCGGCCCAGAAGGGCGTGCTCACCGCGCTCGACACCCAGAACCGCGCCCCGCAGCGCGTCTCGTCCGAGTGGCTGAAGACCCTGCACCAGGGCGACCCCATCGCCATCCCGCAGATCAGCGGCCCCGGCCAGACCGCCAACGCCGTCGTGGGCAGCGGCAACGCCAAGTACGACAAGGTCGGCACGGTCCTCAAGTCGCTCGACGGCACGAAGACGCAGTACTACGTGGTGCTCCAGGGCAAGGTCGCGCGCATCTCCGAGTTCACGTCCCGCCTGCTCCTCAACAGCACGCAGCTCGTCGACGTCAACCCGAACGCGGAGGCGCAGCAGGTGAACCCGGCCGCCGTCCCGACCGACGAGGACTTCGACGGCCAGAGCGCCAAGTGGCCCACGCAGCAGCCGGAGACGGTGAACGACGGCACGAGCGCCACCAGTGGCCGCAACACCGTCTGCAACGTCCTGCGGGACGTCGGCGGCGCCGACGGCACCACGCTGACCACCTGGTCCGGCACGAACTTCCCCGCCGACCTGCCGACCGGCTCCTCCAGCGCGTACGTCACCCCGGGCTCGGGCCAGGTCTTCCGGCAGATCCAGGGCACGGCGACGAAGGCGGGCCAGATCTTCCTGGTCACCGACACCGGCCTGCGCTACGCGCTCCAGTCCAACGGCGACAGCATCAGCAAGGACGAGAGCGTCGGCCTCACCGCCAAGGAGCGCAAGGAGCTGGCGAACGAGACCAAGGTGACGCAGAAGCTGCTCGGCTACGACCAGGTGACGGCCCGCCCGATCCCGATGACCTGGTCCACGTTCCTGCCCACTGGACCGCGCCTGTCGAAGCCCGACGCGGGCCAGCCGCAGGGTTCGTGACCGATGCGACTGATGCGCCCGATGCGAACAGAAGGCATGAAGCACGCGACGCGACGGCCCGACAGGGCTGATATGGGGGGTGACATGGTGCGGATCCTGCGGCGCCCGGCCGCCCTGCTCGCGGCCACGGCGCTGACCGCGTCCGTCTCGGTACTCGCCCTCCCGGCTCCGCCGGCCGTGGCGGACAGTGGCGAGTGCACCTTCGGCGGCAAGGAGTACAAGGGGCGGCCCTGGTCGCTGCAGCGCGTCAACCTCGACGAGCTGTGGGAGACCGCGACCGGCAAGGGCGTGCGCGTGGCGGTGATCGACACAGGCGTCGACCCGAGCCACCCGCAGCTCAAGGCGGCGGTGGACGTCAAGGCGGGCAAGAACTTCCTCCCGCCGAAGGACGACAAGGGCGAGAAGATCGCGGACCGCGGCAACGAACACGGCACCACCGACACGGTCGGCCACGGCACGCGCGTGGCGGGCATCATCGCCGCCCGCAAGGCGGAGAAGACGACGGGTTTCGTGGGCCTGGCCCCGGACGCCGAGATCATCCCGATCAAGCAGAACGACGCGGAGGGCCACGGCACGTCGTCCGACCTGGCGGAAGCGATCGACTACGCGGTGGACAAGGCGGGCGCCGACGTCATCAACATCTCGCAGGACACGGAGAAGGCGCTGTCCGCCAACTCCGCACTGGCGCTCGCCGTCCAGCACGCCCTGCAGAAGAAGGTCGTCGTGGTCGCCTCCGCGGGCAACGACGGCCTCGGTGGCAACCAGAAGGAGACGTACCCCGCCTCCTACGAGGGCGTCCTCGCGGTCGCGGCCTCGGACCGCAACAACGAGCGGGCGCCCTTCTCGCAGTCCGGCGCCTTCGTCGGCGTCGCGGCCCCGGGCGTCGACATGATCTCCACCGTCCCCAAGGGCGGCCACTGCTCGGACAACGGGACGAGCTTCTCGGCCCCCTACGTGGCGGGCGTCGCCGCGCTCCTCAAGCAGAACCACAAGGACTGGACGGCGCAGCAGATCGTCGCCCAGATCGAGGAGACGGCCGAGCGTTCGATCCCCGGCCACGACAACCGCGTCGGCTGGGGCGTCGTCGACCCGGTCAGGGCCGTCACCGAGATCGCCGACCCGAAGAACCCGATCGAGTCCCCGCGCCCCGACCGGGCCGTCATCAGCGTCGACCCGCCGGACCAGGCCCCCGTCCACTTCGGCGAGACCGCCGACGAACGCAACGCCCGCCTGGCCACCTACGCGGCGGTCGGCGCGGTCGTGATGGTCGTGGCGCTCGGGGGCGGCGCGGTCGCGGTACGGGACGCGCGACGCAGGCGTACGCGGGTGGAGCGCGGGGCGTGACAGGTCTGTCCCTGACGCTGTTCGTCCTGGCGGCCGTGCTGCTGGCGATGTGCTGCGTCAGGGCGGATTGGATCCGCTCGGTCCGCCGCCGCACCCACCCGTCGGGCGGGGACCTTCCCGCGTCGGCCTTCGTGGCCGCACGCGCGGTGCTCCTGGTGATGGCCGCGCTCTGTGTCTGGCAGGGCGCGCGGGGCCTGGCGACGGCGAACGACGACGAGTGGAGCGACGCCGAACTGACCAGCGCCGTCCGGCAGAGTGCCGACGACCTGGACGGCTACTGGTACCGCGAGTCCTCCCTCACCCACGACACCCCCTACTTTGACGACTACGCAGCGCTCATCGAGGAGCGGGTCGTGCGCTACGGAGGCGGCGGCGCCCCACAGACCGGCGTGAGCGCGTCACCGCTCTCCGGGGACCCCGACGCCGATGGCGCATTCACGGTGTCGGCGGACGGTACGGACCGGGCCTTCTGCCTCCATGTGGAGAGGTCCCGCTGGAAGAAGCACGACTACACACCACCGGGCCTCATGGGCGGCGAAAACACCACCGGAGACCGGGAGTTGGCGTACCGGCTGACGGTTCGGGCGCGGAGCGGGGCCTGCTGAGACGCCTTGCGGACCGGTCCTCGCGGGGCTGTCGGGGCGGAGTCGTGAAGGGCCCGTAAGTGTGTGATGCGTGGCCGGATCCCGATGGTAGCGTGCGTGCACCGAGCGTGATCGCACGTATGTGTACGTGCAGTTGAAAGAGTGTGCAGTGGAAGAGGGGGAGTCACCGTGGCCGGTGATCTCGGCGTGGGTCCTGGAGTCCTGAAGCAGGGTGCGAAGGACGTCATCGAAGTCCTGAAACCGGTCAAGAAGGTGGACTTGGGCGACTCGGCCGACGCGGCCTCCAAGATCGGTGACGACGACGCGGCCGCGGCCCTCGTGACCTTCTGCGCCACATGGGAGTCGGGCGCCGAATTCCTGGCCGACTGCGCGGCGGGCCTTGCGGGCGGCCTCGACAAGGCCAATGGCGACTTCGAGGACACCGACGAGGCGATCCGTGACGCGGTCAAGACCGTGAAGACGGCTCTGGCCTAGACGGCGTCGGCGCCCAGGCGCCAGCACAGGAACAGGAACGGGGATTCCGCACCAATGGCAGCCACACTCGGGTCCACCGACGACCCGAAGGACCTCATCCCGGGGGAAGCCGGCAAGATCGGCGAGATCGAGACCGACCTCACCACATGGTCGGACACGTTCGAGAAGATCGGTGACGGTCTGCGCGACGTGCGCATCAAGGACTGGGTCGGCCAAGCCAGCGATGCCTTCTGGCCCACTCTGGCCAAGGAGAAGAGCAACTGGTACTACGCGAGCGACGCGATGTCCGGTGCCGCCAAGGCCGCGCACGCGTACTCCACCACGCTGACCTGGGCGCAAGGTCAGGCCGGCATCGCGATATCCAAGTGGAAGGCCGGCGACCACGACGGCGCCGAACAGCTCCTCAGCAGCGCGCGCAAGCAGCTCAAGGAAGAGGCCGACAAGCTCACCAAGAAGCTGCACGACCTCGCGGGCGACGCCAAGGACGCCCCCGGCTGGCTGGCGGGCATCCGCAGCGGCGTCGACGCCAAGAAGTGGGCCGAGGACCACGGCGTAGGCAAGAGCGCCATCGCGCCCGAGGCATGGGCCCGGGAGAAGAAGTCATGGTTCGGCACCGCCGACAACCCGCGCCACCGCGAGAAGGAGTGGGGCAAGGGCGAGGACGGCAGTTGGTACCTGCGCGACAAGACCGCCACCGAGCCCGGCGCCGACGACGAGGCGACCCCCGGCAAGAAGGCCGAGTGGAGCATCAAGCTCGCCGAGTGGTCCGGCAAGGCCAGCGTCTGGTCGGCCGGTATCGACGGTGACGGCAAATGGGGCGACGCCAAGTACAAGTACGAGGCGGGCGTCCAGACGCTCGGCGTGGACGGCTCGGTCGGCGCGAGCGTCACCAACGGCCAGCTCCAGGCCGGCGTCTCGGGCTCCGCGTACCTCGCGCAGGCGTCCGCGAGCGGCAGCGTCGAGTACGGCGTCATGGGGGCCGCGGCCGAGGGGAAGGCCTTCGTTGGCGCCGACGCGGGCGTCAAGCTCTCGGCGGGCAAGGACGGCGTGCACGCGGGCGCGGAGGCGTTCGCGGGCGCCAAGGCGACGGGTTCCGCCTCCGCCGACGTCGCCGGCATCGGCGCCGGTGTGAACGGTGAGGCGTGGGCCGGCGTGGGCGCCGAGGCCCACGCGGACCTGGGCATGAAGGACGGCAAGTTCACCATCGGCGGCGATGTCGGTGTCGGCCTGGGTGTCGGCGGCAAGGTCGGCTTCAATGTCACGGTCGACCCGGGCAAGCTGGGCGACGCGCTCGGCGACGGCGCGGACGCCGTGGGCGACGCGTGGGACAGCACGGTCGGCAGCTGGTTCTAGGGCGCGCCGTGCGAGCGGACGTGCGAGCGGGCGTGCAAGCGGACGTGCGAGCGGACGTGCAAGCGGGCCCGAGCCGAAGTACACCTTGAACGATGGGATCCACCATGACGGCCACACTGCCGGTCAAGATCACTTTTGCGCTGCCGGACGGCTGGACGGCGGCCCCGCCGGACGAGGTCGGGGCGCCGAACGTCGCGTTCGTCGCGCTCCACCCCGCCTCGATCGACAGCGGCTTCACCGCGAACATCACCCTCTCCGGGACGATGCGCAACGACGGCGCCACCATGTCGCAGATCGCCGACGAGGCGGTGCCCCGCCTTCAGCAGGGCGGCCCCGTACGCGTCCTGAAGAAGACCGAGATCGGCACGCCCGACCTGCCCGGTCTCACGGACTCCCCGGGCATCGCACAGGACGTCGTGCTCTCCACCACGCTGCGCGGCGAGCCGGTCGAACTGTGCCAGAGCCAGGTGTTCCTCGGCCTGGAGGACGTGCGCAACCCGGCGCAGCGCGCCGTGCTCGAACTCGTCCTCACCGCGAACCAGAACCAGATCCGCGAGGTGATCGGGGACTTCAAGGCGTTTCTGCGCACGGTGCGCCCGGCGGACGAGCCAAGGACGTAGCGGTCAGGCGGCGGCCCAGGCCTGCGCGGGGACCCGGTCGAGCACGTCGCACAGGTAGTTCAGCCGGTCCTCGAGCGCCTGCGGCGACAGCGTGCCGGTGTACCAGGTGAAGAGTTCGTCGTGGCGCACGCGCAGCGGGTTCTTGCGGGCCCGCTCGTCCGCGAGGAGGAACCCGCGCATGTCGTCGCTGAGGAGGGTGCGGGCGAACGCCTCGTCCTCGGTGTCGACGCGGAACGTGTCGTCGAACTCCGGCACCCCGAGCAGCGTGCGGGGCCCGCGCCCCATCACCGTGTCGAACGTGCCGACCTTCCCGACCTGGAGGAACGGCCCCGATCCGGGCGCGGAGACGAGAAAGACGGACTCGAACGTGAGCTTTTTGCTCTCCCCGACCTGGCTGCTGCCGGACAACGGGTTGGAGTACCGGTACTCGAAGCACTTGAAGGCGCGGCCGCGAAACTCGCCGGTGATGTAGTGCCACGCGGTCAGGTTGTCGCCGCTCCCCGGCATGGGGCCCACACCGCAGAACTCGGTGGCCCGGCCGGGCGCCCGCCGCTCGTGCGTCCATCCGCGCTCCGCGGCGACCGTGGCGAGTTCTTCCCAGCCCCGGCGGATCCGCTTGTCCTCCTGGCCGCTGCGCACGAACGCCCTGATGACCAGGGTGAACATGCCCGCGACGAACACGAACAAAAGGACCGGCACGAGGATCTCAACCATGGGTCGAGATTATTGCGGACGCCTCGCGCTGCTGGGAACCGAGGCTTTCCCGCTGTGCGGTGTGCGAAGGCGAAATCGTGAAGATCGTTTGTGCTTGTGGGGGAAGGTTGCGATGGCTCCATGGACTGAGTCGGAATGACCGATTCGCCAAGAACTGCACGGCCGATATCGCCCCCGGCCGCCCCATATGCTGACCCGGCCGCGGACCGCTTGCGGCGTCACCCCACTCCTGCCCGGAACGGAACCCGCCGTGCTCAGACTCCGCCTCTCCGCCGCCCCCCTGTACGCCCTCTCGGCCCTGGCCGCGGGCGCGCTCCTCACCGGCTGCTCGGCCTCCGTCAGCGTGGGCAAGTCGGACCCGGAGCTGTCGAAGGAGAAGCTGGCGGACACGGTCGCCGAGAAGCTGGCCGCCCAGACGGGCCGGCCCAAGCCCGACATCACCTGCCCCGAGAACCCCGCCGGCAAGGTCGGCGCCACCACCCGTTGCACCCTGACGGCCTCCGACGGCAGCACGATCGGTGTGGCCGTCAAGGTGACCTCGGCCGACGGCGATAAGATCAACTTCGACATCCAGGTGGACGAGACGCCCACCCCCGCACAGAGCTGACGGCCAACTGGGCCCGCCCGCGCGGTTGTTGCTCCGAGCCGGGACGAAAACGGGCAATTCGCGACGCCTGATGCAGTCCCGTGACGGAGTTAATGCAAGGCTCGGTTGGAGTAGATGTACCGGGTGACTACAGTGGTAAGTGCGTTGTAGGACGGGACTTGCTTTGCGATCGTATGACGGGCAATCCGGTGGTCTCGGCCGGGTGGCTCTACGGGGAAACGGGGAGGGTGCGTCGTGATTCCGGCGGACATGGGCGGGGGCGTGTCGACTGCCGCGGCGGCAGACCTGAAGGTCGGCGCGGACGTCCTGACGACCTTCAAACAGCGCGTGGACAAGATCCTCAAGGACTTCGAAGGGTCCGAGGGCAGCTCGGCCAAGGTCGGCAACCAGACCTTCACCCAGGACGCGGTGACGAGCTCCGCGGAGTTCCACGAGGCCGTCGGGCTGCACAAGGAGTACGAGACGATCCACGGCCGGGTCACCGAACTCTCGAGGATGCTGGCCATGCAGATCGAGGCGATGGGCATCGCCGCGCACGGCGCGGAGATCGGCTTCGCCAACCTCGAAGAGGATCAGCGCCGCCGCTTCTGGGAGATCCAGACCAGGATCGACCGCGAGCACAAGGCCGCCGAGGAGCGCAGGGACCAGTCCAAGCCCGAGCAGCGCACCGACAAGGAGTCCGTCGAGGGCAAGGGCAAGGGCCTCTACCGATGAGCGACGACAAGCAGAAGCAGCCGGGGGCCGACGCCCAGGACGACCTGCCCGCGTACGAGGACATGCCCACGCCGGAGGACATGACCGACGGGCAGGTCGCGACCACGAATGTCGTCCAGACCATCACCAGCGTCATCCACGACGCCTTCGGGGTCGGCACGGGGCGCGCGTACCAGTACGGCAAGCAGAGTTCGAAGTTCGACGAGGAAGACCTCAACGTCCTGATCAACCTCGTCGACAACACCAAGCCGAGTCACCTCGAAGAGGCCGGGCACGCCCTGTGGCGAGCCAGTAAGGCCATCAACGACGCGGCCGAGGAACTGCGCAAGAACATCAAGACGGCCAGCGACGACTGGAAGGGCCAGGCCGGCACCTCCTTCGAGACGTGGGGCACGAAGCTCGCGGGCACGACGGAGAAGCTGGCCACCTACGTCGAGCTGGCGGGCGTCCAGGTCGCCTCCGCCGCCAGCGGTCTGTCCTCGGTGAAGAGCTCGCTGCCGCCGCGGGACTCCCGCCCCGGACACAAGGCCATCCGGCCCAGGGACTTCCCCGAGGCGAAGAAGACCGAGGACAACCCGGAGTACGCCGAGGCCGTCAAGGTCGAGGGCCACCGCCAGGAAGCCATCAATCAGCTCAACCGACTGGCTTCGTTCTACTCGGTGTCGGCGGAGGGGCTGTCGAAGTTGCGGACCCAGGAACCGTCGTTCGAGATGATGCCGAACGTCGGTGTGCCGAAGCCGACGGGGCGCAAGGAGAACGGCGGCAGCGCGGAGACGGGTAGTACCGGACCGTCGGCGCACCCGACCGAGATCGCCTCGCCGCGGCATGCGGCTGTCGCGGAGCACTCGGTGGGGCATCCGATCGCGTCCGACACCAACGACGTCCATGGCTCCATCACGTCGCCCGCCCATACGGTGCCGATCCCTGACTCCTCGCACGACGTGGGGACGGAGATCGACAGTGTGGGTACCTTGCCGCCCCCGACGACCCAGACGCCCGTCGGTACGCCGCCTTCGGCGACAGCGCCCACGAACGTGACGCCGAACCCGACGGTCCCGTTCGGGCCGACCTACTCCAGTCCGGTGCCGTCCCGCGCGACGCCGGGTTATGGGAACGCCGGTGGCAAGTCGCCCCTCGCGCCGCAGCAGCGTCCGTCGAACACGGGCAACAGGTCGCCCCTCACGTCGCAGGGCCGGCCGACCACCACCGGTACGCCGTCCCCGAACCGTGGCACCACCGCCAACCCCATGGGGCGCGGCGGCACGAGCGGGCAGCCGGGCGGCACGACGAACGGTCGCCCCACCACGACGGGGCGCGGCATCTCCGGCGGCACTCCCCGCGCGAACAACCCCGCAGGAGGACGTGGCGGCCTCGGCAGCGCAGGCGCGGATCGCAATGGCGTCGTGGGCGGCCGTCCGACCAACGGCCCCGGCGCCACCGGCAAGAACGGTGCAAGGGTTCCGCGCGGCACAGTGGTCGGCAGCGAAGGGCCGGGAAACTCCCGCTCCGGTGCCGGACGCATCGGCCAGCGCGGCGTGCTGGGTGCGCCCGCCTCCGAGACCGCAGCCGCGAAGTCGGCCAACGGCGGCCGCCGCGTTCAGGGCGCGTCCGAAGCCGTCACGGGCAAGCCGGCCGGCAGGAACGCCGGAGGCCGTACCGGGCGCGCCGCGTTCAGCGGCGGCGCGGGGCTGGTCCGTGGTCCGGGTGGAAAGCAGCAGCGTCCCGAGGACGAGGAGACGGAGATCTCGCAGCGGCCGGACTACCTGGTCGAGGACCCCGAGACGCACCTTCCCGACAACCCGCGGCGCGACGTGCCGCCGGTCATCAACTGAGCCCGAGCGAGGACGTACATCAGCATGAAGCCAGGGACCGGCCGTCGGGGAACGACGACAGTACGTGCCACGGGACGCGCGGCCAAGCGCCTCGCCGTCGTCGGTGCGGCGCTCGGCGCCGTGATCGGCCTGTCCACCGGCTTGGCGCCGCTCGCGACGGCCGCCGGCGCCGGTCACGAGAAGCAGTGGTATCTCGACGCCATGGCCGCCGAGGACCTGTGGAAGGTGGCGGACGGCAAGGGCGTCAAGGTCGCTGTCATCGACACCGGTGTCAACGCCCGGACGCCCTCCCTGAAGGGGCAGGTCCTCGCCGACGAGGTGACAGGTGACGTCGGCTACCACGCGACGAAGGACTACGACGGGCACGGCACCACCATCGCCGAGATGATCGCCGGTACGGGCGCGGGCGGCGGGCTCCAGGGCATCGCGCCCGGTGCCAAGATCCTGCCCTACCGGATCGTCCTCGAGGGGCTTGACGAGGCCGAGAAGAAGCGGTCTCCCGAGGACGCCGAGGCCGTCCGCGCGGCGGCCGACAGTGACGCCAAGATCATCAACATGTCTTTCGGCAGTGACTACGCCGAGCCCGACCTGAAGGCCGCGATCGAGTACGCCTACTCCAAGGGCAAGCTGCTCTTCGCGAGCGTCGGCAACAACGCCAAAAAGAAGAACTTCGTCGGGTACCCGGCCGCGTACCCGAATGTCGTCGGTGTCGCCGCGCTGGACGAGTCGGGGAAGGTCGGTGACTTCTCCGAACACGGGGAGTACGTCGACCTCGCGGCGCCCGGCCTGGATCTGCCCTTCTGGTGCGACGCCTCGTTCAAGTCGTACTGCGCCAAGGGCCAGGGCACCAGTTACGCCTCGGCCTACGCGTCCGCGACCGCGGCCCTGCTCTGGTCGGCCCACCCCGACTGGACCGCCAACCAGGTCCTGCGCGTGATGATCGACACGGCCGCCCGTGACTGGCCGAAGAACACCCCCAGCAACTACCTGGGTTACGGCGTGGTCCGGGCGGGTCAGAACCTCCTCGACGGCAAGGGCGCACCGGGCGCCGCAGACGTCGACCCCATCACCAACAAGAAGACGGCGACGGCGAGCGATTCCGGCAGTTCCACGTCGGACACGCCGCCTTCCGCTTCTGCATCAGACTCGTCACAGCCCACACAGAACGCTTCAGAAGTTCCCGCCGAAGCGGCAGGATCAGAGGCGAAATCGTCGGCAAGTGACAGCAATACGTTGTGGATTGTGCTCGGCGCCGTCGCCGCGGTCATCGTGATCGGGGGCGGGGGATTCGCTGTGATGCGGGCGCGTCGTAGCCAGTGAGACTTTCAACCGTGGGGATTCCTGCGCCTTTTGAGCGGGCCACGGGGGAGCGGTTCGCCCCCTAGCGGGGGATGAGCCAAAACAGTAGGAACCAGGGGCACACCGAAGGAAAGGCAGGAGCGCCATGGCCGGGCAGCAGAAGCTCGAAGACCAGCAAGTAATCAAGCTCGAGAAGCAGATGTCGGAGAAGTACGACGGCATCCGCCAGCGTGTCCACAAGCTGCAGGGCGTCATCGACGGCCTCGAGGGCAAGTGGCAGGGCATCGGTCGCGCCGAGTTCGACAAGAAGCAGATGGAGATCAACACCTCTCTGCAGAACATCGGCAAGATCCTGGCCGATGTCATCGACTCGATGAACAAGACGCGCAACATCAAGGACAGCACGGAAGACGACGTGCGTTCCTCGGTGGCCAAGATCTCGGCCACGGACGGTGCCTCTTCGCTGAGCGGCTACTGAGACACCAGCGCGGCAGAACGCACCAGTAGTCGGACCACACACGGAATTCAGCGGAGGTAAACGCAATGGTCAGTAACGGCGACGGCCTGCTCGTAACGTACGACGGGCTCGACAGCGCGGCGACCCAGATCGGCAACGAGGCGAAGACCCTCGAGTCCGACCTGCAGGAATTGAAGCAGCTGGTGGTCAAGAGCCAGGAGTACTGGGCCGGTGAGGCGCGGGGCACCTTCGGCGAGAAGCTGGCGAAGTGGGACAAGGAAGCCGCCGACATCCACGCGGCGCTGCAGAGCATCGGCCACGTGGTCGGCGCGTCCGGCGGCCAGTACATGGACGGCGACAAGAAGGCGGCCAGCTACTTCCAGTAGCAGAACCGCTGTAAAAGAATTCAGGTGGGCGCGCGCGGGAGGCGCCCACCTTCTTTTGCGTCGGTGAGTCGGCCGACGGTCGAGAAAGGTACAGCCTGCCATGACGTTCGGGCCGCCGCCCTCTGAGTTCACGCAGTCGCGGCAGCAAGCGCGGGGCCGGAGCCGGCACCGTTCTTACGTACTCGTCGCGTGTTTCGTGGCCGTCGCGGCCCTGCTCGTCGGCGGCTGGCTTCTCTGGCCCAAGGGGTCGGACCCGTCGGTGCAGTTGGACAAGAAGTCCTCTCCGGCTCCTGCGGCGGATGACATCCGGGAAAGCGTGGAGGCACGCCCCAAGGGCGGTGTAGGGCATCTTGAGGCCACGATGATGGCCCGTGGTGTCGCCCCGGGGAAGTTGCAGTCCACTCCTGGTACCTGGGTGACCGACAAAACGTTGGTGAAGGGGAATGGCTCCTCCCTTGTCGCGGTGAAGATCGGCACAGCGGAGGAGGACGCCTGGGCAAAGCATCTGCCGGGGCCGATCTGTGCGACCGCGCCGTATGTGACCGTCGACGGCCGTACCGCTGTCGCGTACAAAGGCGGGACGAACAAGGACCCCGACGCCTGCGACCACCTGGTGATGTTCGAGCTCGACACCGGTGAGCAACTGTGGGACAGCGAAATCCCCTGGAAGGCGTCCTTCGGCGAGCCCACCCGGATCACGATGGTGCGAGGTGTGGTTGTCGCGACGTGGTGGGAGGGCACGGTCGGCGTGGACATGCGGTCCGGACGGACCCTCTGGGAGCGGGGCCGGACGAAGCCGTGCCACGACGACCAGGTCCAAGGTGGAAAAGCCCTGACCGTCAGCGTCGGCTGTTCCTCCGGGACGGACTACAGGGACGTCCGGTATCAGGTCCAGAAGCTGGAGCCGCGATCCGGCCGAGTGGTGTGGACGTACCGTGCCGCTCGCTATGTCCACGCCTACATCGTGTCCAGCGAGCCGGCGGTCGTGGCGGTGGAGGCGGGAGAGGACGAGATCACGGACCTGCTCTCGCTCGACGACCACGGGAAGCACCGGGCGACGATCCGCATGGAGGGGGACCACTACCAGGTGAAGTGTGATCCCGAACGGGGAGACGGCTGCGCCGGCGCCATCGTCACGGATTCCGAGGTGTACGTGCTGAGCGGGGCCACGAGCGAAACGCTCGGGAACAACACGAACTGGCTGGTCGGCTTCGACCTCGCCACCGGGAAGACCGGTGTCAAGTTCGAGGCAGGCCCCAACCAGCAGTTGCATCCGATCCGGATGAGCGGCGACCGGATCCTCGCCGTCAAGGAGGGAACGGATCTGGTGGCTCCGATGAGCCTCGTCGAACTGGACCCCGCTACCGGGAAAGAGCGCCCCTACTACAGTTTCACCATCCCGCAGGGCTCCGCCAGCGGTTCCGCGTCGGGCGGAGCGACCGTCGTGATCGAGGACGGCAGGGTCTTCTTCGGTAATTCCGGGGTGACGGGCAGCGGCAAGGAACGCTTGCCCGACGCGCAGTGGATGGCCGTGGGCGTCGGCAGGGCGGACTGAGCCGCGACAGCTGATGCCTGGCCGCTGCAGCGGCTTCAGTGGGCTCACGCCGCCCGCGCCGATTCCAAAGGAGATGTTGTACGTGCAGAGGGTCGACACCGGTGCCATGGCTGGGCGCCGGGTGCGGACGGTGGGTCCGTACGTCGTCCTGACGGCGCTCGACCGGTCCGGGGCCCGTACCGGTGCCGCCCGGTACATCGCCCGCACTTCCGACGGCGACCACACCGTTCTGCTCAGCATCCCGCCCCGGGCATTGACCCGTCCCGTTTCATGGCCGAGGCCGATGCGTCGCGGTATCTGGTGGGGAGGTGGGCGCTGCCCGCCGCCGAGTGTGCCGGGCCGGGGAAGCGGTGGCTTGGCACGCCAGCCCGTATCTGCCCGTGCTGCCGTTGCCGACAGTTCTCGACGTGCACGGCGGGCCGCTGCCGGAGACGACCGTGCGGGCCCTCGGCGTCGCCCTCGCCGAGACGCTCTCCGTGACCCACGGGCAGAACCTCGTCCACGCCGGGGTCTCACCCGCCGCCGTGCTCGTCGCCCACGACGGACCCCGCCTCGGCTGCTTCGGCGCCGTACGCGCCGCCGCGCCCGCACTCACAGGGATCGACGCGGGCGCGCTCGCCCCCGAGCAGGCCTCCGGCGGAATGCCGAGGCCCCTCGGCGACGTGTACGCGCTGGGTGCCACCCTCGCCTACGCCGCCACCGGCAGCACGGCGCCCGAGCGGGACGAGTTGCCGGCGTGGTTGCGGTCCGTCGTCGCGGGGTGTCTCGCGCGGGATCCGGCGCGTCGGCCGCAACTCGCCGACATGGCACGGCAGTTGGCTCCAGGTGGCGGCCCGGCCGCGTCGCCCCAGGGCTTCGGCGGCACCGAACGGGCCGCCGGTCTCCTCGGCCCCGGCTGGCTTCCGCCCCGTATCGTCGCCGCACTCGCGCACCAGGCCGCGTCCGTGCTCGCCGCGGAGACGGCCGTAGCGGTGGCCGGGCCGCTCCACCAGGGCCGATGACCCACGCCACCACCCCACCTCACTGACCGACACGACGGACGCGACGCCCCGATGCCCAGACCCCTCGCCCACGACGACCCCGCCACCCTCGGCCCGTACCGCCTGATCGCGCGGCTCGGCAGCGGCGGCATGGGCACCGTGTACGTCGCCCGGAGCGCGGGCGGCCGCACCGTCGCGCTGAAGACCATGCATCCCGGCATCGCCGAGGACCCGGCGGCGCGGGCCCGGTTCCGGCTCGAGGTCGATGCGGCCCGGGTCATCGGCGGGCAGTTCGGCGCGAAGGTCTTCGACGCCGATCCGCTGGCGGTGCCGAGGCCCTGGTTCGCCACGGAGTACGTGCTCGGGCCCGCCCTCGACGAAGCCGTGGAGGCGGTCGGGCCGCTGCCCGAACAGGCCGTGCGCGCGCTGGGCGCCGCCCTCTGCACGGCCCTCGGCCAGCTGCACCGCAGCGAGGTCGTGCACCGAGATCTGAAGCCGTCCAACCTGCTCGTCACCGGCCACGGCCCCAAGATCATCGACTTCGGCATCGCCCGCGCCATCGGCGACGACCGCCTCACCCGTACCGGTTCCGCCGTCGGCACGCCCGCCTTCATGTCGCCGGAGCAGGCCACGGGGTTCGAACACGGCCCGGCCGGGGACGTCTTCGCGCTCGCGGGTGTGCTGGTGTACGCGGCGCGGGGCAGCGGGCCGTTCGGGCGCGGGCAGGCCGCCGATCTGCTGTACCGGGTGCGGTACAGCGAGCCGGACCTCACGGGCGTGCCCGCCGCGCTCGTCCCCGTACTCGCGCGCTGCCTGCACAAGGATCCGGCGCAGCGGCCCACCACGGATCAGCTTGCCGCCCAACTGCATGACGGGCGGGGGGAGTTCGTCGATCACCTGCCGGCCGAGCTGCTGGCCGAGCTCGGACGGCGGGCGGCGGACGTGTGGCAGTTGCGGCCCCAGCGGATGCCGTCACCGCAGGGCTCCGGAGAGACGGCGGTGCCCGCGAACCCCGGCACCACGCGGGGCAGGACCTCTCGCCGCGCGTTCCTGAGCGGAGGAGCGGCGGTCGCCGCCGCGATGGCCGGGGGCGGGGCGTGGTGGTGGAGTTCGGCGCGCGCGGACGGCGGCGGTGGGAAGGCCACGGACGGTCCGGCGCAGACGCGCAACCTCGATCCGGTGTGGGTGAACGACGCGGACTCGAACGTCGTGGACGACTGGGGCCCGGCCGCCCCCTTCGCGGTCGAGGGCGACATCCACGTGCCCTACCGTGCGGTGACGAGGAGGTACAACCCGGACAGCGGTTCACGCAAGGAAGACATCGTGTCGGACTGCTGTCCTTGGCAGGCGCAGGTGGTGAACGGTACGGAGTACCGGCTCGGGCGCGCCTTCGACACCAAGGCGCGTACGCCCCCGGCCGCTGTGGCGTGGTGGGACGAGGCGCAGGACTACGTGCATCCGACCGCGGGCGTCCTGACCGGCACCAACGGCGCCCTCGACGGCAATCAGCTCCTCCGCGTGTCCGGCACGGTCGCCTACGTGGCCGTCGGCGCCGGGAAGGAGTCGTCGGAGGGCTTCCTCGCCACGCAGAAGTTCACCCTTCGCGCTGTCGACACGGACTCCGGCGAGCAACTGTGGACGAAGCCGCTGCCGTCACGCCCCGACAAGAGTCACCGGCTGCATTTCCTCGCCGCCGAGGTTGCCGGTGACCGCCTGGTGGCCTTGCAGGAGACCGAGCCGGAGACCGTGCGCGTCGTCGTACGTTCCACGCGGACCGGCGACGTCCTCTGGGACAAGCCGTACGGGCGCGTCGACGACTTCGTCGCGCTCCGGAGCGAACTCGCCGTCGACGACCGATGTGTCTACCTGGGTGGCCAAAGGCTACGGGCCCTGCGTCTCACCGACGGGAAGCAGATGTGGGCGACCAGGGCGGGACGCGCGTACAGCCCGCCCACGGTCGTCTCGGGTGTCGTGTACGCGGTCGGGCAGGACGCCGGTCTCACGGCCGTGTCCGCCGGTGACGGCAGGGTGACATGGACCGAGCGGTCGACCGAGCTCAGCAGGGTCTCCCTCGCCTGGCGCCCCGTCATCGGCAAGCAGTACGGCCACTACCGCAACGGCGTCCAGTTGCACGCGATCGACCTGCGGACGCACCGGATCGCGCGGACGTACAAGACGAGCGCCACCCGCTTCTACGTGGACACCCCGGACCGCTTCGTCCTCGGCATGGGGGACGCCGGTATCAGCGCCTACCCGCTGAGCTGAGTGACGGACCCGTGCACCCTGCTCCCCTCAGAAAGGTCCGCCCATGAAGCCCCTCGGCACCGGCGACCCCCTCCGCCTCGGCCCGTACCGCCTGTCCGGCGTGCTCGGCGAGGGCGGCATGGGCAAGGTCTACGTGGGTCAGGACGCGGCCGGGGCCCTCGCCGCCGTGAAGGTGCTGCGGCCCGAACTGGCGCACGACACGAACCTCGCCCAGCGTTTCGTGCGCGAGGCGCAGGCTGCGCAGGCCGTACGCAGTCCGGGTGTCGCCGCCGTGCTCGGGGCCTGGACGGAGGGCGGGCGTCCCTGGATCGCCACCGAGTTCCTCGCCGGGCTCACGCTCGACCAGGCTGTCGACACGTTCGGGCCGCTTCCCGAGCCCGCCGTGCGTGCGCTGGCCGCGTCGCTCGCCCGTACGCTCGTCGACATCCACGCCGCGGGCTTCGTCCACCGTGACCTCAAGCCGCCGAACATCGTGCTGACGTCGGACGGGCCGCGCGTCATCGACTTCGGCATCGCCCGGCCCGAGCACGGGCTCACGCTCACCACCACCGGGCAGGTGCCCGTGACCCCGGGGTACGGTGCCCCCGAGCAGGTGCTCGGACAGCGCGTCGCCCCGGCCGCCGACGTCTTCTCGCTCGGCGCCGTGCTCGTCCACGCGGCGACGGGGCAGCGGGCCTTCGACGGCACGCACGTCGCGGCCGTGCAGTACGCCGTCGTGCACGATCAGCCGCGACTCGGCGGTATCGCGCCGCAGCTGGCCGAACTCATCGTCCCGTGCCTCGCCAAGGATCCGGCGCAGCGGCCCACGCCCGCGCAGATCGCCCAGGCGATGGCGCCGCCCAAGGGGGCGGAACAGGCGTGGCGGCGGGGCGCCTTCGCCGACGCCATCAAGGATCGGGAGCGTACGGCGCACCAGCTGAGCACCCAGGGGCGGGCGGCGTCCGGACGACGAGGAGCGGTCCGTCCGTCGGGCGCCGCAGGCTGCTCACGGGGCTCGCCGCGGGCGGGGTGGTGGTCGCGGCCGGGGGCGGCGCCGGTGCCTGGTGGTTCGCCGGGCGCGCGAAGGGCGGCGAAGCGCCCCGGCCGGTCGTGAAGAACGATCCCTTCGACATTCCGCCGGCGGCGCGTACACCGCAGCAAGCTCTCGAGACGCACATCGGCAGGACCACCGTCACGAACGGCCGGCCGGGCACCATCTGGAGTCTGGCCGACGAGACGAACGTCTACTCGCCCGCGCTGCTCCCGGTGCGTGACGTGCTCGTCGTCGGTGCGGCGAGCGGCGGCATCGCGGCGTACGACGTCAGGAACGGCCGACGCCGCTGGAGCGCCCCCGGCGCCCGGCCGGAAGCGGGGTACCTGTCCCTGTCGGACCGGCTCGTGGCCGCAGCGGACGAGAAGGGGGTCCTGCGTACGTACGTGGCCTCGACCGGCGTGGCCAAGTGGACGTGCCCCACCGCCGAGGTGGAGACGCTGCTCGCCGCCGACGACGAGGCCGTGTACTTCGTCACCAAGAACGGCCGGGTGCGCAGCGTCGGACGGGCCGACGCGAAGGTGCGGTGGACGGTCCGGGTGCCCGCCCAGTTCCGCGACCAGGGCGTCATGCTGACTGCTGTCGCTGCCGGGCGGCGTTTTCTGTCGGCCACGGAGGACGGCAGAGTGCTCGCCCTCGACACCCGTACCGGGCGCCCCGCGTGGACCCGGACCGAGACCGCCGACGTCACCGTGGCCTTCGCCGTCGACGGAGACACGGTGTACGTCAACGGCAGGACGCTGGACGCCCGCAGACTCACGGACGGCGAGGCCGTCTGGAGCGTCCCGATCAAGGAGCCCGAACTGGACGGCAGGCATTGGGGGCCGCCGACCGTTCGAGGCGACGCCGTCTACGCGAACAAGGGCGGGCGTACACGTCGGTTGAAAGCGCGTGACGGCAGCGAGATCTGGTGGGGTGAAGAGACGGTCGACACCTTCCAGCGCGTGCTCGCACAGGGCCACGGCGTCTGGTCGATGGAGACGACCGTGGAGGAGGGGGAGTACCGGGTCGTCGACCTGAAGACGGTGCGGGCCACCGACGGCGAGCGCATGTGGAAGTACGACATCCCACGGTCCTCCAAGCAGCTGGTGGCCGCCGACGGCAACCGCGTCTTCGTCATGAGCGACAGCACTGTGAGCGCCCTGACAGTCTTCTGACCTCGTAGGACTTACTGACGACACACCGACGCACGGGGGCTCCCACAAGTGAAGCGACGCACCAAGCACACCCTCCTCTGGACCGCCCTGGCCGCCGCCCTCCTCGGCACGGCCACCTATCTCGCCGAACCCACCGTCCGCGACCACCTCGTCGCCCGCGACGTCTGCGACGGGGCCGTCCACGAGTCGGCGGTCGAGCAACTCACCCCTGATGACGTGCACCTGAAGGAGTCGAAAGCACAGCGGTTCCCCGGCCTGGGCAGCTACACCTGCACCCTCACCGTGAAGGCACGCGAACACGACGTCCGCGACTGGCCCCTGCTCCGCATGGAGGCGTACACGCGCCCCGACGACCAGGACCGCGAGATGCGCGTCTCCCTCCCGCACTTCGGGACCGAGTACCAGCAGGCGCTGCCCGCCGGGCTGCCCGGGTTCGTGGACCGGCTGCAGAACATCGTGCTGCGGGTCCCGTGCCGCGGCGAGGGCAAGCCGGACGCGTTGCTGACCAGGGTCGCCGTGGCCGACGACGCCCTGCACGGCGTACCGGGAGCGGCCTACCGCGCGGCCGCCTCCTTCACCGACGCGGCCGCGCGCGAAGTGGGCTGCGACGCCGCGCCGCTGAAGGTGACCGGCGCCGCCGCCCGCGCCGCACTCGCCGACCCGGCCGCCCGCGACGACGACAAGGCGCCCGCCCACGGCGTCCCCGTGCCCGACGCCGCGCGGACCGGCTGCGGCTGGGCGGCGAACGCCGGTCTGCCCCACGCGGAAGAGTGGACGGTGACCAGCACCGGCCGGCCCGAGACCCTGCTGGCGACCTGCGCGCTCGCGGGCCCGGACCCGGAGACCCAGGCGGTCACCCTGCACGCCTGGTACGGCGACTGGGGCACCCGGTTCCTCAGCAGCGACCCGTCCTCCGCGGTGCGCGACCCGATGACCGCGGTCGCCGAGTGCGACGGCGCCCGCGCCAACTTCTCCCTCACCGCCGTGCGCGTCGCGGACAGGCAGAGCCACGAGCACAGCCTCAGCGACAGGGTGCGCGAGCGCTTGCTCCGCGCTTTCGTGGCGGATCAGATGCGCCGGGAAGGGCACTGCACGGGCGAGCCGGACTTCACGTTCTGAGCGTTGTGAGCGGTTCGAGGGGTGCGCGGGGGCTCCGCACCGCGCTTGTCGCGCCTGGCGTCGTACTGTGCTTGCCGCACCTGGTGGCTCACTGCGCCTGGCGTGCCTGGTGTCTTACTGTGCTTGCCGCCCCCGGTGCCTGACTGTGCCTGGCGTGCCTGGTGTCCTACTGCGCCTGTCGCCCCGGAAGCCGCACCGCGTCTGTCGCCCCAAGTGCCTCACCGCGCCTGCCGCACCCGGCGCCCCACCGCGCCTGTCGCCCCGGGTGCCCCACACCCCCTACCGCCCCCACAGCCTTACCGCCCCCACCGCACAGACGCCGACCACAACCCCTCCACATACCGCTCATCCACCAGCTCCCGCAGCTGCGCGGCCCGCTTCGTGTTCACGCCCCGCGCACGCACCCACCCGTCGAGCGCCGCGTACAACTGCTCGCGCCCTTCGAAGAGATCCCCGCGCACGTCGCCCGCCGTGCGCCGCGCCGCGATCGTGTTCATCGGCGGGCGCGCCGTCACGCGCCGCGCGGACGGCAGGTACGCGCCCCGCGTGTGCTCGCGCACGACGCGGTCGAACGCGGCGAGATCCTCGATGTCGCCGTCCGTCGCATAGGCCGTCCGCAGCCCCATCAACGTCCCGATGCGTTCGGCGATGGCGCCGAGATCCGTGTCGGGCCGCGTGAGGTCGTGGCGCCGCCAGTTCGAGCCGGACTTCTCGGCCTCCGCCTTCCGCTCGGCGGTCAGCCGCGCCGCCGGGTCGCCGCCGCGGTCCGTCAGGCGCTCCACGTAGTACGCGAAGTACGCGCGTTCGGCGTCGTAGAGCGTCGCGAACGCCTCCGGGTCCAGGGACAGCCGGGACGTCAGCGCGTCGAAGATCACGGGCCGCGCCCCCGCCGACTGGTCCACGAAACCGAACGACGCGTGCGCCTCGCGCGGGTCGAGGAACGGGCCGAACATCGCGCTGCCCGCATCGTCCAGAGCGGCGGCAGTCGCGCCGGGCTCGACCGGCCCCGTCGCCTCGTGATCGCCGCCCAGCGACGGCGCGCGGGCCACATCGACGACGTACTCGGCCATCACGCGCGCCACCGCCGGCTCGAGCCCCGCGGGGATCCCGCTCCGCCTGGAGAGCACGGACAGCACCGCATAGGAGCTACGGGCCTGCGCCGCACTGTGCGGCTTCCCGGAGTCCGACGACACGGCCGCGACGATCACCCGGCCGACATCCCGGGCACCGTCACCGCAGTACGCCTCATGCTTTAGAAGCCGCCGCGCGCGGTTCATGCGGCTCGTGTCGTCCAGCGGATCGAGGAACCGGGTCGCGGCCGCGGGGTCGTCGGCGAGCGCCCGGGTGGCGGCCGGGACGTGCCAGCAAGGCGTCGCGTCCGCCGAGTCCGCGAGCGTCACCGGCACGACGACCGCCGCCGCCAGAAGCACCGTGGCCGCCGCGCCCGCCACCAGGCGATGGCGGCGCAGCCAGCCACCACCGCGGCGCCACATGGAGTCCAGAGAGCCCATGGAGCCCCTGGGGGACACGGAGGACGGTCGCGACACGGAGGACGGTGTCGACACGGAGGATGCGGGCGACACGGAGGACGGTGTCGACACGGAGGATGCGGGCGACACGGAGGACGCGGGCGACACAGTGTGCGGTCGGTTCGTGGACGAGTCGTTCGAATCCATGGCCATGGCTGCGGGCGTGCGTGCGTGTGTGCGTATGCGCGTGTGTGCGTCGGGTCGCCGGACTACTGAGCCCGCTGCTCCGGTACGGCCTCCTCCTCCGGCACCCCGCCGTTCGCCACCGTCGGCTCCAGGTCGAACTCGCCGTCCCTGGCGCCCAGGACGAACGCCGTCCACTCCGCCTCGGTGTACCGCAGCACCGTCTCCGGCTCCAGCGACGACCGCATCGCGACCGCGCCCTCCGGCAGGTACGCGATCTCGACGCGCTCCTCCTGGTCCTCCGTGCCGGGGGCGCTGTGCCACTCCACGCCCGAGATGTCGAGCGCGTACAGCTCGTTCTTCTCGCGCTCCTTGCGGGCCGCGATCTCCTCGGGGGTCTCGGGCTGCCGAGACTCCTGAGCGGTGTGCTCCTGTGCATCCGCCATGGTGAGCGGCCCCTTCCGGACGTGCGGAGTAGTGCGAAGTACCTGTGCGGTCACCCTACTTGCCGCAGTCCCCGCGGTCCCGGGAGTCCCGGCAGATCACCCCCGTACGCGGGACGAAGGGGGCCGCACTCGTCCTACAGAGTGCAACCCCCTTCGCGGATCCGGCCAGAGAGCCTGGGCCGGAGAGCCGGCGTGCCCGGACGGGCGGGCCTACTGCTCCAGACCCACCTGAACCAATGGCTTGCCCCGCTTGCGCGACACGAACGTGCCACGCCCCGGCGGCATCGCGCGCGGGCGCACGCCGCCGAGCAGGTCGCCCTCGTTCGGGTCACCGGCGAGGACGACGCCCTGCGCGCCGAGTTCCTTGATGCGCTGCATGAACGCCTCGTACCCGGCACGCCCCGAACCGGCCGTCGAGCGGGCGATGATGAAGCGGACGCCGACATCGCGCGCGAAGGGCAGCAGTTCGGTGAGGCCGGAGAGCGGGTTGCCGCTCGACGTCGACACCAGGTCGTAGTCGTCGATGACGACGTAGACCGTGGGGCCGCGCCACCAGCTGCGGTCGCGCAACTGCTGGGCCGTGACGTCAGCCGTCGGCGTGCGGCGCTGCATGAGGTCGGCCAGGGCGTCCATGTGGTGCCCCATCTGGTTCGACATCGGGATGTACTCGGCCAGGTGCGAGGCCGGGGTGACATCGAGCAGCGAGCGCCGGTTGTCGACGACGAACAGCTTGCAGGTGTCGCCGCTGTAGCGCTGGGTGAGCTGACGGATGATCAGCTTGAGCAGGTTCGACTTGCCGGACTCGCTCTCGCCGAAGATCAGGAAGAACGGGTCCTGGTCGAAGTCGACGAAGACCGGCTCCAGGTTGTCCTCGTCCAGCGCGAACGCGATGCCGCGCTCCGGGAAGCGGTCGCCCGGCGGGAGCTGGCGCGCCGCGAACTCGCGCGGGAGGAGGCGGACCTCCGGGGCGCCGGGCTGCGTCCAGTGCCGGGTGACCTCGGCGGAGAGCGCGGCCGTGGCCTCGGCCAGGTCCGTGTCGGAGGACAGGCCGTCGATGCGCGGGACAGCCGCCATGAAGTGCTGCTTCTGCGGGGTCTGACCGCGACCGGGCACACCGGTCGGCACGTTCGCCGCGATCTTGCGGTCGAACTCGGAGTCCATCGTGTCGCCGAGCCGCAGCTCCAGGCGGTTCATGAGGTGGTCCTTCATGTTCGCCCGGACCTCCATGGACCGCGACGCCGTGAGGATCACGTGGATGCCGTAGCCGAGACCGCGCGCGGCGATGTCCAGGACGAGCGGCTCAAGGGCCTCGTAGTCCGAGCGGAAGTTGCCCCATCCGTCGATGACCAGGAAGACGTCGCCCCAGGGCTGGTCCGTCACCGAGATGTCGCCCCGCGCGCGGCGGTTGCGGAAGTCGGCGATGGAGGCGATGCCCGCGGTGCGGAAGTACTCCTCGCGCCGGGTCAGGACGCCGTAGACCTCGGCCGCCGTACGGCGCACCTTCTCGGGGTCGAGGCGCGAGGCCACGCCGCCCACGTGCGGCAGGCCCTGCACGGCCGCCATGCCGCCGCCACCGAAGTCGAGCCCGTAGAACTGGACTTCCTGCGGCGTGTGCGTCAGCGCGAAGGACGCGATGATCGAGCGGAGCAGCGTCGACTTGCCGGACTGGGGGCCACCGAGGATCTGCATGTGACCGGCGGCGCCGCCGAAGTCGATCCACAGCGGGTCGCGCCGCTGCTCGTACGGCTTGTCGACGAGGCCGACGGGGACGACCAGGCGTCCGGCGCCCTCGTAACCGGGCTGGGTGAGCCCGCGGCCCTGCACGGGCGCGAGGCCGGGCAGCAGCGAGTCGAGCGACGGCGGGCTGTCGAGCGGCGGCAGCCACACCTGATGCGCCGCCGGGCCCTGCGCCTCAAGGCGCCGCACGATGACGTCGAGGACGGTGTCGGCGAGCGCGTCGTCCTTGTCGTCGCGCGGCGCCTCCTCCTCGCGCTGCTGCGGCACCGGGATGTACTGCACGGGGACCTCGGCCGCGGTGAACAGCGCGGGGCGCCGGTCCACCGGAAGGGGCCCGCCCGGCGTCGTGACCCGCGCCGAACCGGTGCGGTACACGCCGGACACGTACGCCGCCTTGAAGCGGACCATTTCGTCGGTGCCGAACTTCAGGAAGCCGGAACCCGGCACGTTCGGCAGCTCGTAGGCGTCCGGGACACCGAGGGCAGCGCGGGACTCGGCGGCGGAGAAGGTGCGCAGACCGATCCGGTACGACAGGTACGTCTCCAGGCCGCGCAGACGGCCCTCCTCAAGGCGCTGCGAGGCGAGCAGCAGGTGCACACCGAGGGAGCGGCCGATGCGGCCGATCTGCACGAACATCTCGATGAAGTCGGGCTTCGCGGTCAGCAGCTCGCTGAACTCGTCGATGACCAGGACGAGGGACGGGATCGGCTGCAGGGGCGCGCCCGCCGCGCGCGCCTTCTCGTAGTCGTGGATGTTCGCGTAGTTGCCCGCGTCGCGGAGCATCTCCTGGCGGCGGTTGAGCTCACCGCGGATCGAGTCGCCCATGCGGTCGACGAGCGTGAGGTCGTCGGCGAGGTTGGTGATCACGGCCGCGACGTGCGGCATCTGGGCCATGCCCGCGAAGGTGGCACCACCCTTGAAGTCCGCGAGGACGAAGTTCAGCGTCTCGGAGGAGTGCGTCACCGCGAGACCGAGCACCAGGGTGCGCAGCAGCTCCGATTTGCCGGAACCGGTGGCGCCGACGCACAGGCCGTGCGGGCCCATGCCCTCCTGGGCGGCTTCCTTCAGGTCGAGCATGACGGGCCGGCCGTCGTCGCCGACACCGATCGGCACGCGCAGGCGCTCGGCCTGCGAGCGCGGGCGCCAGGTGCGCTTGGTGTCGACGGTCGCCGCGTCACCGAGGTTCATGAGGTCGGTGAAGTCGAGGTTGGCGAGCAGCGGCTCGTCGTCGCTGTCGCCGCCCGACGCCATGCGCAGCGGCGCGAGCTGCCGCGCGAGCGCCTCGGCGGCGGCGTACGAGAGGACGTCCGGGGTGCCCTCGTAGACCATGCCGTGCGCGGACTCCAGGCGGAGCACCTTGGGGTGGACGACGACGGAGAGGTCGCCGCGCCCGGCCGCGAGGTCGCCGGGGACGACCTCCAGGACGGTGACGCCCTGCAGACCCTCGGGGCTCGCCAGGATCGAGGTGGGCGGCAGCGAGACGCCGTCGAGGACGACCACGAGGTGCGGCTGCTCGGGCACGGGGGCGCCGCCGGGGTGGAAGCGCGGCCGGCCCTCCAGGCGCGTGCCGAGCAGGTCCTCCAGCTCGCCGGGGTCGGTGCTGATGAGGCGGCGGCTGCCCGCGCCGTCGGTCATGCCCGGCACCTGGTTGTGGGGGAGCCACTTCGCCCACTCCCACTCCGGCACGGTCTGGCGCCCGGCGGCGACCGCGATGACGAGATCCTCGGGGGAGTGCATCGAGGCGAGCGAGGCGACGATGGCGCGGGCCGAGCCGCGCACGGTGTCCGGCTCACCGCTCACGGACACGTGGTAGAAGGCGCGCAGCGAGACCGCCATCGGCAGCTCTTCGAGCGTGCTGTGCGTGGCGAGGAAACGCTGCATGGCGCCGGCCGTCAGCGGCTCCAGCTCGTCGACCGGGGCGGTCTGCGGCGGCACCAGCGGAGTGGCGAGCCCCTGCGGGCCGAGGCCGACGCGGACCTGCCCGAAGTCCTCGTCGCCGCTGCGCCGCTCCCAGACCCGGCTGCCCTCGGCGACGAGCGCCCACAGCTGCTCGGGGGAGGGGTGCAGGTAGTACTGCGCGTCGCGCTGCTTGCGGGCGGTGCCGAGCGCCTCGCGCCGGGTCTGCGACAGGTAGCGCAGGTAGTCGCGGCGCATGTCCGCCATCTGCCCCTGGTTGCCCTTGCGGTAGCGGGCCAGCATCGCGATGCCCATCGCGATCGTCGACGCCACCATGACCATGCCCATGATCTTCATGAAGGGCTGGGCCTGGGGGTTGAAGAAGAAGACGACCGAGCCGCCCATGCCGAGCATGGGCAGGATCTGCATCAGCGCGCCCTCTTGCTGCCCGCGCGGCAGCTCCGGCGGCGGCTGGAGCACCACCTCCTGCGTGGGCACCTCGGACGGCAGTGCCCGAGGTGGGCGCTTGACGACGATGTGGCTCACTCTGCACCAATTCCCTTGCCGGACCGAGTTGTTCCGTCCGCCGCCCCGTGTCAGGCGGACGTCGATCGCGGTTCGCGATCCTACTGACAACCACTGACACGGGCGGGCGGTAGGGTGCCGGAGGTACGCGTGAGCAGGTGCGAATCCGCCCGGAGAAACCGGGCAATCCACGCAGTCCGGACCGTGCGCCTTCCCTGGGATCCCGCCGGAAGAGCGCGCGTGACCGGCCCCGCGGTCCGCGCCGCGCAACGTACACAAATTCTTTACAGAGCAAGGGGGAACAGCAGGTGACCATGACGGCCTCCGCGCCGGCCGGCCGAGCCGGCGCACCGGGTACCGGAGCCCCTGCCGCGGCAGGCACGGGCCTCGGCTTCTGCCGCGTCACCATCGTGGCGCCCGACAGCCGCATCGACGTGGCGCTGCCCGACGACGTACCGGTCGCCGACCTGTACCCCGAGATTCTGCGGCTCTCCCAGCAGAGCCCCGCCGAGGGCGCCCCCGTCGGCTACCACCTCGTCCGCCGCGACGGCACGGTGCTCGACAGCGCCCGCTCCTTCACCGCGCAGCGCATCCTCGACGGCGAGCTGCTCACCCTGCGCCCGTTCTCCGAGTCGCTGCCGCCCGCCGTCTACGACGACGTGTCCGAGGCCGTCGCCTCCGCCGTCACCAAGGACCGCACCCTGTGGAGCGGCGACCTCACGCGCGCGGCGGGCCTTGTCGCCGGCGGCGTCCTGCCCGCCCTGATCGCCTTCGTGGCCTGGAGCTCCGAGCTCCGCCACGACATGCACAGCCTCCAGGGCATCCTCGCCGCCGTCGCGGGCGTCCTCCTTGTCACCCTCGCGTGCATCCGCGCGCGGGTCTACAACGACCGCGGCTCGGCGGTCGCCCTCGGCCTCGGCGCCCTGCCCAACATCGCGGTGGCGGGCTCCGGGCTCCTCTCACTCTCGGACGGCCAGGGCATCGGCCGCCTCCAGTTCCTCCTCGCCTGCGCGGCGGTCCTGGTCGCCTCCGTCGTCCTCACCCTGGTCTCACCCGGCGGCGACGGCCCCTTCGTGGCGTTCGTCTTCGCCTCCCTGATCGGGCTGCTCACCACCTTCGTCGCCAACCTGACCGACCTGAAGCCCATCGAGACGGCCGCCATCTGCGCGCCGCTCGCCGTGAGCGCCCTGGCGTTCCTGCCCGGCCTCTCCATGCGCTTCGCCCGCCTGCCCATCGGCTTCGCGGCGCCCAACCAGGCGCGCGCGGGCTACGACACCACGAGCGAGGCCGGCGACCCGCACGAGGCCGTCGACGCCGAGCGCGTCGCCGCCCAGGCGCGCCGCGGCCACGAACTGCTCGTCGGGCTCGTCGGCGGCTGCGCCCTCGTCTCCGTCGGCGCCTCGATCGTCCTCGGATTCTCCAGCAACGTCTGGGGACAGCTGCTCGCCCTGGCCACCGGCATCGCGATGCTGATGCGCGCCCACCTGTTCCGCTACACCGCGCAGGTCGGTGCCACCCTCGCGGCGGGCCTCGCCGCCCTCGTCTTCCTCGGGCTCGGCCTCGCGCTGCACCCCCCGATGGACTACGTGCGTGAGGCGATCATCAAGAACGACACCACCTCGCTCGACATCCGCACGGTGTGGATCGCCGCCGCCATCGGCGCCACCGCCGCCCTGGTCACCGCGATCGGCCTGATCACCCCGCGCCGCGGCGTCACCCCGTTCTGGGGCCGCTTCCTGGAGATCGCCGAGACGTTCGTCCTGCTCACCCTGGTCCCGCTCGCCCTTGCCGTCTTCGACGTCTACGCGTCCGCGCGCGCGATGACGAGCTAGGTTCACAAGGGATGCAGGCACCCGTTCGGGGGCGCTCCAAGCTGCTGGTACGCTGTGTGACGGCCGCTTGTGTATGCGCCCCCGTTTCCATTTAGGGGACAGCGCCCAGCGGATCCCCGCCTCCGAGTTACGGAAGCACCCCTGAGATGTAGACCAGGGGCGCTCGGTGGCCTTGAACCCCTGAAGGAGTACGCGTGTCGCTCGACGCCGCTACGAAGAAGCAGATCATCTCCGAGTTCGGCCAGAAGGAGGGCGACACCGGCTCCCCCGAGGTCCAGGTCGCCATGCTCTCCCGTCGCATCTCGGACCTGACGGAGCACCTCAAGACGCACAAGCACGACCACCACAGCCGTCGTGGCCTGCTGATCCTGGTCGGCCAGCGTCGCCGCCTGCTGCAGTACCTGGCCAAGAAGGACATCCAGCGCTTCCGTACGCTGGTCGAGCGCCTCGGCATCCGCCGCGGTGCGGCCGGCGCCCGCTAAGACAGCGTGAAGGGGAGCGGTTCCCACTTTTAGGGGGCCGCTCCCTTTGCCGTACGTGCGCACTGTCACCGACGCTTTGTAGTCTGGTGACGTACGAAGAGGAGAAGCGCACCATCGCCGCCGCCGGTCCTCGGTAGTGGCCCCCGGAGACGCACGAGGATCCCCGGGAGCTTCGATCGAAGACCGGCCCGCATTCACGGCGCGCTTCTCCGCCCGTCCCGCTGCCACACGGGCAGCAGTGGACAAAAGACGAAACAGACGAAAGTAACGGAGAATTTTTAGTGGAGAACGAGACCCACTACGCCGAGGCCGTCATCGACAACGGCTCCTTCGGCACCCGCACCATCCGCTTCGAGACGGGCCGCCTCGCGCGCCAGGCCGCCGGCTCCGCCGTCGCCTACCTCGACGACGACACCATGGTGCTCTCGGCCACCTCGGCCTCGAAGAACCCCAAGGACAACCTGGACTTCTTCCCCCTCACGGTGGACGTCGAGGAGCGGCAGTACGCCGCGGGCAAGATCCCCGGCAGCTTCTTCCGCCGCGAGGGCCGCCCGTCCGAGGACGCGATCCTCACCTGCCGCCTGATCGACCGCCCGCTGCGCCCGTCCTTCAAGAAGGGCCTGCGCAACGAGATCCAGGTCGTCGCCACGGTCATGGCGCTCAACCCCGACCACCTGTACGACGTCGTCGCGATCAACGCCGCGTCCGCGTCCACGCAGCTCGCCGGTCTGCCCTTCTCCGGCCCGGTCGGCGGCGTCCGCGTCGCGCTGATCAACGGCCAGTGGGTCGCCTTCCCGACGCACACCGAGCTCGAGGACGCCGTCTTCGACATGGTCGTCGCCGGTCGCGTCCTGGAGGACGGCGACGTCGCGATCATGATGGTCGAGGCCGAGGCCACCGAGAAGACCATCCAGCTCGTCAAGGGCGGCGCCGAGGCCCCGACCGAGGAGGTCGTCGCCGCCGGTCTCGAGGCCGCGAAGCCCTTCATCAAGGTCCTGTGCAAGGCGCAGTCCGACCTCGCCGCCAAGGCCGCCAAGCCGACCGCCGAGTTCCCGATCTTCCTGGACTACCAGGACGACGTGCTCGAGGCCCTGACCTCCGCGGTCAAGACCGAGCTGGCCGGCGCCCTCACCATCCCGGGCAAGCAGGACCGCGAGGCCGAGCTGGACCGCGTCAAGGGTCTGGCCGCCGAGAAGCTGCTCCCGCAGTTCGAGGGCCGCGAGAAGGAGATCTCCGCCGCGTACCGCTCGCTGACCAAGTCGCTGGTCCGTGAGCGTGTCATCAAGGAGAAGAAGCGCATCGACGGCCGCGGTGTCACCGACATCCGCACCCTGGCCGCCGAGGTCGAGGCCATCCCGCGCGTGCACGGCTCGGCCCTGTTCGAGCGCGGCGAGACCCAGATCCTGGGCGTCACCACGCTGAACATGCTGCGCATGGAGCAGCAGCTGGACACCCTCTCCCCGGTGACCCGCAAGCGCTACATGCACAACTACAACTTCCCGCCGTACTCCGTCGGTGAGACGGGCCGCGTGGGCTCCCCCAAGCGCCGCGAGATCGGCCACGGCGCGCTCGCCGAGCGCGCGATCGTGCCGGTCCTGCCGACGCGCGAGGAGTTCCCCTACGCGATCCGCCAGGTCTCCGAGGCGCTTGGCTCCAACGGCTCGACGTCGATGGGCTCGGTCTGCGCCTCCACCATGTCGCTGCTGAACGCCGGTGTGCCGCTGAAGGCCCCCGTCGCCGGTATCGCCATGGGCCTGATCTCCCAGGAGATCAAGGGCGAGACGCACTACGTCGCCCTGACCGACATCCTCGGTGCCGAGGACGCCTTCGGCGACATGGACTTCAAGGTCGCCGGCACCAAGGAGTTCGTCACCGCGCTCCAGCTCGACACGAAGCTCGACGGCATCCCGGCCTCCGTCCTGGCCGCCGCCCTCAAGCAGGCCCGTGACGCCCGCCTCCACATCCTCGACGTGATGATGGAAGCGATCGACGTCCCGGACGAGATGTCCCCGAACGCCCCGCGGATCATCACCGTCAAGATCCCGGTGGACAAGATCGGTGAGGTCATCGGCCCGAAGGGCAAGATGATCAACCAGATCCAGGAGGACACCGGCGCCGACATCACGATCGAGGACGACGGCACCATCTACATCGGTGCCGCTCAGGGCTCGCAGGCCGAGGCCGCCCGCGCCACGATCAACGGCATCGCCAATCCGACCATGCCGGAGGTCGGCGAGCGCTACCTGGGCACCGTCGTGAAGACGACGACCTTCGGCGCGTTCGTGTCGCTCATGCCGGGCAAGGACGGTCTGCTGCACATCTCGCAGATCCGCAAGCTCGCCGGCGGCAAGCGCGTGGAGAACGTCGAGGACGTCCTCGGTGTGGGCCAGAAGGTCCAGGTCGAGATCGCCGAGATCGACTCCCGCGGCAAGCTCTCCCTCGTCCCCGTCATCGAGGGCGAAGAGGGCGACGAGGCGAAGGACGACACCGACAAGTGACGTCTCGTACCACCAAGGCGACGGCCCGCACCTCCTCGGAGGCGCGGGCCGTCGCCCGTACCCAAACCCTGATCAAGGGCGTGAACGGCGCCGGGACGGTCCGCAGGACCACTCTTCCGAGCGGTCTGCGCATCGTCACCGAGACGCTGCCCTCCGTCCGCTCGGCGACCTTCGGCATCTGGGCGCACGTCGGCTCCCGCGACGAGACGCCCGCTCTGAACGGCGCGACGCACTACCTGGAGCACCTCCTCTTCAAGGGCACATCGCGGCGCAGCGCCCTCGACATCTCCGCGGAGATCGAGGCCGTCGGCGGCGAGATGAACGCCTTCACGGCGAAGGAGTACACGTGCTACTACGCGCGCGTGCTCGACAGCAATCTCCCGCTCGCCATAGACGTCGTCTGCGACATGCTGACCGGCTCCCTCATCGAGCAGGCGGACGTCGACGCGGAGCGCGGCGTGATCCTCGAAGAGATCGCGATGACCGAGGACGACCCGGGCGACTGCGTGCACGACCTGTTCGCGCACACGATGCTCGGCGACACGCCCCTGGGCCGCCCGGTCCTCGGCACGGTCGACACGATCAACGCGCTCGACCGCGGCCGGATCAGCCGCTTCTACAAGAAGCACTACGACCCGACGCACCTGGTCGTCGCCGCCGCGGGCAACGTGGACCACAACAAGGTCGTGCGCCAGGTCCGCGCGGCCTTCGAGCGCGCCGGCGCCCTGGACGTCGCGCCCGCCGCCCCGGTCGGCCCCCGCACCGGCAGCAAGACGCTGCGCGCCGCGGGCCGCATGGAGGTCATCGGCCGCAAGACCGAGCAGGCCCACGTCATCCTCGGCATGCCGGGCCTCGCCCGCACCGACGAGCGGCGCTGGGCCATGGGCGTCCTCAACACCGCGCTCGGCGGCGGCATGTCCTCGCGCCTCTTCCAGGAGGTCCGCGAGAAGCGCGGCCTGGCCTACAGCGTGTACTCGTACACCTCGGGCTTCGCTGACTGCGGCCTGTTCGGGGTCTACGCGGGCTGCCGCCCGAACCAGGTGCACGACGTTCTGAAGATCTGCCGTGACGAGCTGGACCAGGTGGCACAGGACGGGCTCAGTGACGACGAGATCAGCCGCGCCATCGGCCAGCTCTCCGGTTCCACGGTGCTCGGCCTGGAGGACACCGGCGCGCTGATGAACCGTATCGGCAAGAGCGAGCTGTGCTGGGGCGAGCAGATGTCGGTCGACGACATGCTGGCACGCATCGCGGCGGTGACCCCGGACGAGGTGCGCGAGGTCGCACGCGACATCCTGGGACAGCGCCCGTCCTTGTCGGTCATCGGCCCGCTCAAGGACAAGCAGGCCGCACGCCTGCACGAAGCGGTCGCGTAAGAACTCACAGGTCAAGGAAGTGGACAGAAGATGAGCAAGCTGCGCGTGGCGGTTCTCGGCGCCAAGGGCCGCATCGGCTCCGAGGCCGTACGGGCGGTCGAGGCCGCCGAGGACATGGAGCTGGTCGCGGCCCTCGGCCGGGGCGACAAGCTGGACGCGCTCGTCGACGCGGGCGCCCAGGTCGCGGTCGAGCTGACCACGCCGGACTCCGTGATGGAGAACCTGGAGTTCTGCGTACGCCACGGGATCCACGGCGTCGTCGGCACGACGGGCTGGACGGAGGACCGCCTCGCGCAGCTCAACGGCTGGCTCGCGCAGACGCCGGAGACCGGCGTGCTCATCGCCCCGAACTTCTCCATCGGCGCGGTCCTGACCATGAAGTTCGCCGAGGCGGCGGCCCCGTACTTCGAGTCGGTGGAGGTCATCGAGCTGCACCACCCGAAGAAGGTCGACGCCCCCTCCGGCACGGCCGCGCGCACCGCCCAGCTCATCGCCGCCGCGCGGGAGAAGGCGGGCAGCGCCCCGCAGCCCGACGCGACGGCGACAGCGCTCGACGGAGCACGCGGCGCGGACGTCGACGGCGTCCCGGTCCACTCGGTCCGCCTGCGCGGCCTCCTCGCCCACCAGGAGGTCCTCCTGGGCGGCGAGGGCGAGACGCTGACCCTGCGCCACGACTCGCTGCACCACAGCAGCTTCATGCCCGGCATCCTGCTCGGCGCCCGCAAGGTCACGACGACCCCCGGCCTCACCTTCGGCCTGGAACACTTCCTCGACCTGAACGGCTGACGGGCAGCGATGCGCGCGAAAATCACCTACGCGGTCACGGCCGCCGTCCTGGTCGTCTACTTCGTCCTGGCGGGCGACCGCGGCGTCATGCTCATCGGGCAGGGCACCGCGCTGACGATCACCTTCGGCGTCGCCGTGCTGATCCTGCCCCTGATCGGCGTCTGGTTCCTGTGGGCGAACACCCAGTTCGTCCGCAAGGCCAACCGGCTCGCCGAACTCCTGGAGGCGGAGGGCGGCCTGCCCGTCGACGAACTGCGGCGCGACCAGTACGGCCGCATCGACCGCACTTCCGCCGACGAGGTCTTCAGCCGCCGCAAGGCCGAGACGGAGGACGCGCCGGGGGACTGGCGCTGCTGGTTCCGCCTCGCCGTCGCCTACAAGGACGCGCGGGACACCCCGCGCGCGCGGAAGGCGATGCAGCGCGCGATCGCGCTCCAGGAGGGCCGTCCGGTCAACGCCTGAGGCACGACGCCTGAGGCACAACGCCTGAGGCACGACGTCTGAGGCACGCGGAAGGGGCCCGAACCGCCGTCATCAACAACTCAACGATGATGACGGCGGTGCGGGCCCCTCTTCCATGTCTCCCGCGGCTCAGTCCTTCGGCCGGTACTCGTCCGCCCAGACCTCGACACTGTCGCTGGCCCGGTCGAACGCGGTGGTCCGGCCGAGGAAGTCCCCGTTGTGGCTGGTGAGCAGGGTCGTCTGCTCCCCGCGCCGGTCACGGCGTACGAGGACGAGCGCCTGGCCCTGCACGGTCCGGGGCAGGCCGAGCCAGCGCACGGGCTGCTGCACCGTGCGCGCGGTCACGACGACGTCCCAGGGCGCCGTCTGCGTCCTGAGGAAGCCGACATGGCGCAGACCGCGGGCGCTCACCCAGGTGCCCATGCGCAACAGCCGCATGGCGGCGGCGATGACCAGGACGGCGAGCACACCGCAGACCACGGCGGCTGCGGAATCCCCGGCCGCCGCGATGATCACCCCCGCGAACAGCACGTACGACGCCAGGAGCAGCAGCAGCGCGGCGGCCCCCACCCGGTACGGGCCCGGGCGGTAGGGGCGGCGCCACTGATCGCGGTCGTCGAAGGGCAGCGCGGTCTCGGCGGCCTCGTCGAAAGCACGGTCGGCCGTCAGGAAGGACAGGGGCACGGACAGGTCCTCACTCGATCATCCACGCGGATGGGGGCTGTGCCCGGTGAGGTTATCCGTGCGCGCTCCGGCCTTCCACCTCAGGGGGGCCGGTCGAGTACGACGCTCAGCGGCCGTCGGAGGCTTCCGACTGCTGGGTGTGGCGAGGGGCCTGGTCGGCCGAGAGCGCCGGCATCCCGAACAGCAGGGAGCCGACGAGGCCGGCCACGACGGTCAGCCCCACCAGGGAGCGGCCCGCGATCTGGCCTGCGGAGGGACGCTCACGCCTGGGCGGCGTGACATTGCTGCGGAACCTGTCGGCTTCGGCGATGAAGGCGAACGGTACGGGCTCGCGCCGACGAAACATGGGCGGTGCTTCTCCTCAAGAGGTTCGAACTAAGTGTGTTCATCTACACAGACGATCGATCTCCTCAAATGGTGCCCACTTTCGCCGAATTAACAGATGTTCGCTGCCGTTCGCTCTCGTTCGGCGGAGATCGTCGGGAGAAGCGAGCAGATGAACCGTTGTCAGTGGCGGCCCGTAGAGTGGGCGCCGCCCGAGCGACGTGATGGAAGGACCCCCCCGAGCCGTGACCGAGACCCCAGCCGAAGACCTCAAGCCGACGTTCCGAGGCGACGTCACCGTCGAGTTGGTCAAGCACACCGCGAGCGACTCGGACGTGCTGTTCGCGGCCCGCGTCTCCACGGTGGGCGAGCAGTCCATCGACGAGCTGTCGAAGGACCCGGAGCGCTCCAAGGGCCTCATCAACTACCTGATGCGGGACCGGCACGGCAGCCCCTTCGAGCACAACTCGATGACCTTCCTCATCAGCGCCCCGATCTTCGTCTTCCGCGAGTTCATGCGGCACCGCGTCGGCTGGTCGTACAACGAGGAGTCGGGCCGCTACCGGGAGCTCCAGCCGGTCTTCTACGTCCCCGCCGCCGACCGCAAGCTCGTGCAGGAGGGCCGCCCCGGCAAGTACCGCTTCGTCGAGGGCACGCCCGGCCAGTACGAGCTGACGTCCTCCACCATGGAGGCGTCCTACGTCCAGGCGTACGAGGCGTACCAGAAGATGCTGGCCGAGGGCGTGGCCCGCGAGGTCGCGCGCGCGGTGCTCCCGGTGGGCCTGTTCTCGTCGATGTACGCCACGTGCAACGCGCGCTCGCTGATGCACTTCCTGGGCCTGCGCACCCAGCACGAGCTGGCCAAGGTCCCCTCGTTCCCGCAGCGGGAGATCGAGATGGTCGGCGAGAAGATGGAAGCGGCGTGGGCCGAGCTGATGCCGTTGACGTACGCGGCGTTCAACGCCAACGGGCGCGTGGCGCCGTAGTCCTGCGCCCGCTGCGGACCAGGGCGTCCCTTGATCACTTCAGGGTGGCAGCGGCACACATGTGCGGGTGCGCCGGTTGAAGTGTCCAGATTGCGGCATTTCATAAAGTTCATCTAGCCTGATCAAACGGACCCGGCACTGCCTGAACCCCCGAGCAGGCAGTGCCGGGCTCCACCTTTGTCGTGACTTGTCGGATCCCCCGAGGGGGGACCCGGCGCTGAGCAGCGAGTAGCGTGTTACCCATGGCTCCGACCTCGACTCCGCAGACCCCCTTCGGGAGGGTCCTCACCGCCATGGTCACGCCCTTGACGGCGGACGGCGCACTCGACCTCGACGGCGCGCAGCGGCTCGCCGCCCACCTGGTGGACGCAGGCAACGACGGCCTGATCGTCAACGGCACCACGGGCGAGTCCCCGACCACCAGCAATGCGGAGAAAGCGGACGTCGTACGCGCCGTGGTCGAGGCGGTCGGCGACCGCGCCCACGTCGTCGCCGGTGTCGGCACCAACGACACCCACCACAGCATCGAGCTGGCGCGCGAGGCCCAGCAGGCCGGCGCGCACGGCCTGCTCACGGTCACGCCGTACTACAACAAGCCCCCGCAGGAGGGCCTGCTCCGCCACTTCACGGCCATCGCCGACTCGACCGAACTGCCCGTGATGCTCTACGACATCCCGGGCCGCAGCGGCGTACCGATCAACACGGAGACGATCGTCCGCCTCGCCGAGCACCCGCGCATCGTCGCCAACAAGGACGCCAAGGGCGACCTCGGCCGCGCCAGCTGGGCCATAGCGCGCTCGGGCCTCGCCTGGTACTCCGGCGACGACATGCTCAACCTGCCGCTGCTCTCGGTCGGCGCGTGCGGCTTCGTCTCGGTCGTCGGCCACGTGGTCGCGCCCGAGCTGCGCGCCATGCTCGACGCGTACCTCGCGGGCGACGTGCACAAGGCCACCGAGATCCACCAGAAGCTGCTCCCCGTCTTCACCGGCATGTTCCGCACGCAGGGCGTCATCACGACGAAGGCGGCGCTCGCCCTCCAGGGCCTGCCCGCCGGACCGCTGCGGCTGCCGCTCGTCGAACTCACCCCCGAGGAGACGGCGCAGCTCAAGGTCGATCTCGCCGCCGGCGGGGTACAGCTCTAGCACCGACTTCGTAAGACCTCACAACTGAATCAACAGAACACGAGCAAGACCGAAGCAACACCAACAACTGCTACTGCACGAACGTCACGCGCGCCACGTGCCCACAGGTACGTGGCGCGCGGGCTTAAGGGAGAATCTTTTGAGTCATCCGCATCCTGAACTCGGCGCCCCGCCGAAGCTTCCGAAGGGCGGCCTGCGCGTCACGCCGCTCGGCGGACTCGGCGAGATCGGCCGCAACATGACCGTCTTCGAGTACAACGGTCGCCTCCTGATCGTCGACTGCGGAGTGCTCTTCCCCGAGGAGGAGCAGCCCGGAATCGACCTGATCCTGCCGGACTTCTCGTCCATCAGGGACCGCCTCGACGACGTCGAGGGCATCGTCCTCACGCACGGGCACGAGGACCACATCGGCGCCGTCCCCTACCTTCTCCGCGAGAAGCCGGACATCCCGCTGATCGGCTCCAAGCTGACCCTCGCGCTGATCGAGGCGAAGCTCCAGGAGCACCGCATCCGGCCCTACACCCTCGAGGTCGCCGAGGGCGACCGCGAGCGGCTCGGCCCCTTCGACTGCGAGTTCATCGCGGTCAACCACTCCATCCCGGACGCGCTCGCGGTCGCCATCCGCACCCCGGCCGGCATGGTGGTCCACACCGGCGACTTCAAGATGGACCAGCTCCCGCTCGACCGTCGCCTCACCGACCTGCCGACGTTCGCGCGGCTCGGCGAGGAGGGCATCGACCTGCTCCTCACCGACTCGACCAACGCCGAGGTCCCGGGCTTCGTCCCGCCCGAGCGCGACATCTCCAACGTGATCCGCGGCGTCTTCGCAGGTGCCCAGAAGCGGATCATCGTCGCGTCGTTCGCCAGTCACGTGCACCGTATCCAGCAGGTGCTCGACGCCGCGCACGAGTACGGCCGCCGGGTCGCCTTCGTCGGCCGCTCGATGGTCCGCAACATGGGCATCGCGCGCGACCTCGGCTACCTCAAGATCCCGCCGGGCCTGGTCGTGGACGTCAAGACGCTCGACGATCTCCCCGACAGCGAGATCGTGCTCGTCTGCACGGGCTCCCAGGGCGAACCGATGGCCGCGCTCTCCCGCATGGCCAACCGAGACCACCAGATCCGGATCGTCTCCGGCGACACGGTGATCCTGGCGTCGTCCCTGATCCCGGGCAACGAGAACGCGGTGTACCGCGTCATCAACGGCCTGACCCGCTGGGGCGCCAACGTCGTCCACAAGGGCAACGCCAAGGTGCACGTCTCGGGCCACGCCTCGGCCGGCGAGCTGCTGTACTTCTACAACATCTGCAAGCCGAAGAACCTCATGCCGGTCCACGGCGAATGGCGCCACCTGCGCGCCAACGCCGAACTGGGCGCCCTCACCGGTGTCCCGCACGACCGCATCGTCATCGCCGAGGACGGCGTCGTCGTCGACCTCGTCGAGGGCAAGGCGAAGATCGTCGGCAAGGTCCAGGCGGGCTACGTCTACGTGGACGGGCTCTCCGTCGGTGACGTCGGCGAACCGGCGCTGAAGGACCGCAAGATCCTCGGCGACGAGGGCATCATCTCGGTCTTCGTGGTGGTGGACTCCAGCACCGGCAAGATCACCAGCGGCCCGAACATCCAGGCCCGCGGCTCCGGCATCGAGGACTCGGCGTTCCATGCCGTCGTCCCGAAGATCCAGGAGGTCCTGGAGAAGTCGGCGCAGGACGGCGTCGTCGAACCCCACCAGCTGCAGCAGCTCATCCGCCGCACGCTGGGCAAGTGGGTCTCCGACACCTACCGTCGCCGCCCGATGATCCTCCCGGTCGTGGTCGAGGTCTGACGCCTCGTCGGCAGTACGTACGGAGCGGGGCGCCTCGATTTGCATCGGGGCGCCCCGCTCCAGTAGGTTTACGGCTCCGCCCGAGGGGGAACCCGGATCACTTCGATGATCCGGTGCGTGCCTCGCGGGGCCGGAAATTCCGACTCAGAATCTCTGATAAAGTCGGATCCGCCGAAAGGCAAAGGCCCTCCAATGGCCACCGGAAATGAAATCCGAACCGGAAACGGAACGGAAAACGGATCTGGTAAGGTTGGAAAGGCAAGACAGCAAGACCGAAGGGAAGCGCCCGGAGGAAAGCCACGAGAGAGTCTCTCGGGTGAGTACAAAGGAAGCGTCCGTTCCTTGAGAACTCAACAGCGTGCCAAAAGTCAACGCCAGATATGTTGATTACCCCGTCTCCGGCCGTCACCTGATGGTTGGGACGAGGTTCCTTTGAAACAAAACACAGCGAGGACGCTGTGACCGGACGGGACTATTCCTCCCGCCCGGTCCGCTCTCGTGGTGTCACCGGGATATCCCGGAAACATTCACGGAGAGTTTGATCCTGGCTCAGGACGAACGCTGGCGGCGTGCTTAACACATGCAAGTCGAACGATGAACCACTTCGGTGGGGATTAGTGGCGAACGGGTGAGTAACACGTGGGCAATCTGCCCTTCACTCTGGGACAAGCCCTGGAAACGGGGTCTAATACCGGATAACACTTCCGTCCTCCTGGACGGTGGTTAAAAGCTCCGGCGGTGAAGGATGAGCCCGCGGCCTATCAGCTTGTTGGTGAGGTAATGGCTCACCAAGGCGACGACGGGTAGCCGGCCTGAGAGGGCGACCGGCCACACTGGGACTGAGACACGGCCCAGACTCCTACGGGAGGCAGCAGTGGGGAATATTGCACAATGGGCGAAAGCCTGATGCAGCGACGCCGCGTGAGGGATGACGGCCTTCGGGTTGTAAACCTCTTTCAGCAGGGAAGAAGCGAAAGTGACGGTACCTGCAGAAGAAGCGCCGGCTAACTACGTGCCAGCAGCCGCGGTAATACGTAGGGCGCAAGCGTTGTCCGGAATTATTGGGCGTAAAGAGCTCGTAGGCGGCTTGTCACGTCGGTTGTGAAAGCCCGGGGCTTAACCCCGGGTCTGCAGTCGATACGGGCAGGCTAGAGTGTGGTAGGGGAGATCGGAATTCCTGGTGTAGCGGTGAAATGCGCAGATATCAGGAGGAACACCGGTGGCGAAGGCGGATCTCTGGGCCATTACTGACGCTGAGGAGCGAAAGCGTGGGGAGCGAACAGGATTAGATACCCTGGTAGTCCACGCCGTAAACGGTGGGAACTAGGTGTTGGCGACATTCCACGTCGTCGGTGCCGCAGCTAACGCATTAAGTTCCCCGCCTGGGGAGTACGGCCGCAAGGCTAAAACTCAAAGGAATTGACGGGGGCCCGCACAAGCAGCGGAGCATGTGGCTTAATTCGACGCAACGCGAAGAACCTTACCAAGGCTTGACATACACCGGAAAACCCTGGAGACAGGGTCCCCCTTGTGGTCGGTGTACAGGTGGTGCATGGCTGTCGTCAGCTCGTGTCGTGAGATGTTGGGTTAAGTCCCGCAACGAGCGCAACCCTTGTTCTGTGTTGCCAGCATGCCCTTCGGGGTGATGGGGACTCACAGGAGACCGCCGGGGTCAACTCGGAGGAAGGTGGGGACGACGTCAAGTCATCATGCCCCTTATGTCTTGGGCTGCACACGTGCTACAATGGCCGATACAATGAGCTGCGATACCGCAAGGTGGAGCGAATCTCAAAAAGTCGGTCTCAGTTCGGATTGGGGTCTGCAACTCGACCCCATGAAGTTGGAGTTGCTAGTAATCGCAGATCAGCATTGCTGCGGTGAATACGTTCCCGGGCCTTGTACACACCGCCCGTCACGTCACGAAAGTCGGTAACACCCGAAGCCGGTGGCCCAACCCCTTGTGGGAGGGAGCTGTCGAAGGTGGGACTGGCGATTGGGACGAAGTCGTAACAAGGTAGCCGTACCGGAAGGTGCGGCTGGATCACCTCCTTTCTAAGGAGCACTTCTTACTCGGACTTGTCCGGGTCAGGGGCCAGTACATCGGCGCACGTTCGATGCTGGTTGCTCATGGGTGGAACGTTGACTATTCGGCACACTTGACCGTCTTCTCCTTCCAGTACTGCTCTTCGGAGCGTGGAACGTTGAGGGGAGCGGCGAGGGTGTCGGGCACGCTGTTGGGTATCTGAGGGTCCGGACTTGTTCCTGACCTCAATGCCGACCCCGGTGAAGATCTGCGTGAGCGGGTTGTGACGGGTGGTTGGTCGTTGTTTGAGAACTGCACAGTGGACGCGAGCATCTGTGGCCAAGTTTTTAAGGGCGCACGGTGGATGCCTTGGCACCAGGAACCGATGAAGGACGTGGGAGGCCACGATAGTCCCCGGGGAGTCGTCAACCAGGCTTTGATCCGGGGGTTTCCGAATGGGGAAACCCGGCAGTCGTCATGGGCTGTCACCCGCTGCTGAACACATAGGCAGTGTGGAGGGAACGCGGGGAAGTGAAACATCTCAGTACCCGCAGGAAGAGAAAACAACCGTGATTCCGGGAGTAGTGGCGAGCGAAACTGGATGAGGCCAAACCTACGACGTGTGAGACCCGGCAGGGGTTGCGTCGTGGGGGTTGTGGGATCTCTCTTTCACAGTCTGCCGGCTGTGAGACGAGTCAGAAACCGTTGATGTAGGCGAAGGACATGCGAAAGGTCCGGCGTAGAGGGTAAGACCCCCGTAGTCGAAACGTCAGCGGCTCGTTTGAGAGACACCCAAGTAGCACGGGGCCCGAGAAATCCCGTGTGAATCTGGCGGGACCACCCGTTAAGCCTAAATATTCCCTGGTGACCGATAGCGGATAGTACCGTGAGGGAATGGTGAAAAGTACCGCGGGAGCGGAGTGAAATAGTACCTGAAACCGTGTGCCTACAAGCCGTGGGAGCGTCGCGCAAGGAACTTGTTCCTTGCGTCGTGACTGCGTGCCTTTTGAAGAATGAGCCTGCGAGTTTGCGGTGTGTTGCGAGGTTAACCCGTGTGGGGAAGCCGTAGCGAAAGCGAGTCCGAACAGGGCGACATAGTAGCGCGCTCAAGACCCGAAGCGGAGTGATCTAGCCATGGGCAGGTTGAAGCGGAGGTAAGACTTCGTGGAGGACCGAACCCACCAGGGTTGAAAACCTGGGGGATGACCTGTGGTTAGGGGTGAAAGGCCAATCAAACTCCGTGATAGCTGGTTCTCCCCGAAATGCATTTAGGTGCAGCGTCGTGTGTTTCTTATGGAGTTTCTAGCTCAGGGTAGGGCCCATCGCCTATCCAGTGCTCTACCTCCGGCAAGAAACACACGACGCTGCACCTAAATGCATTTCGGGAGAACCAGCTATCACGGAGTTTGATTGGCCTTTCACCCCTAACCACAGGTCATCCCAGGTTTTCAACCCTGGTGGGTTCGGTCCTCCACGAAGTCTTACCTCCGCTTCAACCTGCCCATGGCTAGATCACTCCGCTTCGGGTCTTGAGCGCGCTACTATGTCGCCCTATTCGGACTCGCTTTCGCTACGGCTTCCCCACACGGGTTAACCTCGCAACACACCGCAAACTCGCAGGCTCATTCTTCAAAAGGCACGCAGTCACGACGCAAGGAACAAGTTCCTTGCGCGACGCTCCCACGGCTTGTAGGCACACGGTTTCAGGTACTATTTCACTCCGCTCCCGCGGTACTTTTCACCATTCCCTCACGGTACTATCCGCTATCGGTCACCAGGGAATATTTAGGCTTAACGGGTGGTCCCGCCAGATTCACACGGGATTTCTCGGGCCCCGTGCTACTTGGGTGTCTCTCAAACGAGCCGCTGACGTTTCGACTACGGGGGTCTTACCCTCTACGCCGGACCTTTCGCATGTCCTTCGCCTACATCAACGGTTTCTGACTCGTCTCACAGCCGGCAGACTGTGAAAGAGAGATCCCACAACCCCACGACGCAACCCCTGCCGGGTCTCACACGTCGTAGGTTTGGCCTCATCCAGTTTCGCTCGCCACTACTCCCGGAATCACGGTTGTTTTCTCTTCCTGCGGGTACTGAGATGTTTCACTTCCCCGCGTTCCCTCCACACTGCCTATGTGTTCAGCAGCGGGTGACAGCCCATGACGACTGCCGGGTTTCCCCATTCGGAAACCCCGGATCAAAGCCTGGTTGACGACTCCCCGGGGACTATCGTGGCCTCCCACGTCCTTCATCGGTTCCTGGTGCCAAGGCATCCACCGTGCGCCCTTAAAAACTTGGCCACAGATGCTCGCGTCCACTGTGCAGTTCTCAAACAACGACCAACCACCCGTCACAACCCGCTCACGCAGATCTTCACCGGGGCCGGCATTGAGGTCAGGAACAAGTCCGTACCCTCAGATACCCAACAGCGTGCCCGACACCCTCCCTCCGGTCACTTTCCACGCCGAAGCAGTACTCGCGACCAGAGCAGGTCAGGTGTGCCGAATAGTCAACGTTCCACCCATGAGCAACCACCGTCGAACGTTTGCCGACGTTATGGCCCTGGACCCCAAGCAAGCTTGGCGGCCTAGATGCTCCTTAGAAAGGAGGTGATCCAGCCGCACCTTCCGGTACGGCTACCTTGTTACGACTTCGTCCCAATCGCCAGTCCCACCTTCGACAGCTCCCTCCCACAAGGGGTTGGGCCACCGGCTTCGGGTGTTACCGACTTTCGTGACGTGACGGGCGGTGTGTACAAGGCCCGGGAACGTATTCACCGCAGCAATGCTGATCTGCGATTACTAGCAACTCCAACTTCATGGGTCGAGTTGCAGACCCCAATCCGAACTGAGACCGACTTTTTGAGATTCGCTCCACCTTGCGGTATCGCAGCTCATTGTATCGGCCATTGTAGCACGTGTGCAGCCCAAGACATAAGGGGCATGATGACTTGACGTCGTCCCCACCTTCCTCCGAGTTGACCCCGGCGGTCTCCTGTGAGTCCCCATCACCCCGAAGGGCATGCTGGCAACACAGAACAAGGGTTGCGCTCGTTGCGGGACTTAACCCAACATCTCACGACACGAGCTGACGACAGCCATGCACCACCTGTACACCGACCACAAGGGGGACCCTGTCTCCAGGGTTTTCCGGTGTATGTCAAGCCTTGGTAAGGTTCTTCGCGTTGCGTCGAATTAAGCCACATGCTCCGCTGCTTGTGCGGGCCCCCGTCAATTCCTTTGAGTTTTAGCCTTGCGGCCGTACTCCCAGGCGGGGAACTTAATGCGTTAGCTGCGGCACCGACGACGTGGAATGTCGCCAACACCTAGTTCCCACCGTTTACGGCGTGGACTACCAGGGTATCTAATCCTGTTCGCTCCCCACGCTTTCGCTCCTCAGCGTCAGTAATGGCCCAGAGATCCGCCTTCGCCACCGGTGTTCCTCCTGATATCTGCGCATTTCACCGCTACACCAGGAATTCCGATCTCCCCTACCACACTCTAGCCTGCCCGTATCGACTGCAGACCCGGGTTAAGCCCCGGGCTTTCACAACCGACGTGACAAGCCGCCTACGAGCTCTTTACGCCCAATAATTCCGGACAACGCTTGCGCCTACGTATTACCGCGGCTGCTGGCACGTAGTTAGCCGGCGCTTCTTCTGCAGGTACCGTCACTTTCGCTTCTTCCCTGCTGAAAGAGGTTTACAACCCGAAGGCCGTCATCCTCACGCGGCGTCGCTGCATCAGGCTTTCGCCCATTGT